>NZ_QJHK01000004.1 GCF_003202435.1 Flavobacterium cheongpyeongense | reverse complement strand
TGTCCGAAAACAGATTTAGTCGAAAAATACTTATTTTTACCCATCGTTATTTGAATTTTGCAACTCTAAATTACGATGTTTTTTAAGAAGCCATTAATTTGGCTTCTTTTTTATCGGACAACAATGATTTCGAATTGAATTTTATCATTGTATTGGAAAGTAAATTTAGGGTTAATTTATAGGATTTCGACGAATTGATATCGTTTATTGATGTTAATTAGTGAAATTTGCACAACTAAAAATTAGGAATATGACAACTATAAATAGAATTTTTATTTGTTTCATTTTAATTTCAATCAATACGATTGCACAAAAACAACAAAAATTATCTTTTCAGGTTGTCCCTTTAGGAGTAAAAGGCGGAATTGACGAAAAAAACCTTTCGGCTTATTTATTGGCACCAATTAATACAAAAGATTATATCTGTCTGGATGCTGGCACTATCAATTCAGGAATAGAAAAAGCAATTGAAAATAAAGTTTTTAAAGTTCCAACAAGTAAAGTATTACGAAAATACATCAAAGGATATTTGATTTCGCATGCACATTTAGACCACGTTTCGGGTTTGATAATTAACTCCCCTGCAGATTCCTCAAAAACAGTGTATGCAACCCAAAAATGTATGGAAATGATGGAAACCCATTATTTTAATGATCAGACCTGGGCTAATTTTGGCGATGAAGGACCTGGTTTTCATATTAAACGTTATCATTTTCAGACTTTAAATATTGGCGAAGAAACTCCAATTACCAATACAGCAATGACCGTAAAAGCTTTTCCGTTAAGCCATGTTAATCCTTATGAAAGCACTGCTTTTTTAATTAGTAATAAGGATAATTATGTTTTGTATCTTGGAGATACTGGTCCGGATGTTGTTGAAAAAAGCAATAATTTAAAAGAGTTATGGACGGCGGTTGCGCCATTAGTTCAGAACAAACAATTAAAAGGTATTTTTATAGAAGTGTCGTTCCCGAATGAACAGCCGGATCAGTTTTTATTTGGACATCTTACACCAAAATATTTGATGGATGAACTTCATAAATTAGAGAAACTGGCGGGTCAAAATTCTTTAAACGGATTTAAAATAGTAATTACGCATTTGAAACCACCAGCTCAAAATATTGTAAAAATTAAAGAACAGCTGAAAACTCAAAATGATTTGGGATTACAATTTATTTTTCCTGAGCAGGGAAAAGATTTTGAATTATAATAAAGCATAAAAAACCCGGCAACGTATTTAATATGTTGCCGGGTTTTACATTTGGAATAAAATAGCTACAAATCAAATCCTAAATTAACACCTAATTTTGAGGCAATGATTTTAGTGATACGTTGTTTCAATTCCGGTATTTTGATGCTTTCGATCACGGCATTTGAAAATGCGTACATCAATAAAGCCTTTGCTTCTTTTTTTGGTATTCCACGAGACTGCATGTAGAACATTGCGGTTTCATCAAGCTGTCCAATCGTACATCCATGAGAACATTTTACATCGTCTGCAAAAATTTCTAATTGTGGCTTTGCATTGATTGTAGCTTTGTCACTCAATAAAATGTTATTGCTTTTTTGGAAAGCATTCGTTTTTTGAGCTACTTTGTTAACTAAAATTTTTCCATTGAAAACTCCTGTAGAACGATCAGAGAAAATTCCTTTATAATCCTGAAAACTTTCGCAGTTTGGCTGCGCATGATTTACCAAAGTATAATGGTCAACGTGTTGTTTGTCGTTTAGTATTGAAATTCCGTTTAGCGTACTGGTTAATCTCTCACCAAAGTGATAAAAATTTAAGTTGTTACGTGTAATATTTCCCCCAAACGAAAATGTATGTACATAGGCATGACTTTCCTGTTGTTGTGAAACATATGTATTGTCTACTAAATTAGCTTCACTATTATCATTCTGAATTTTATAATAGTCAATAATTGCACGTTTTTGAGCAAATATTTCTGTAACCGAATTGGTTAAAACCGGATTTTCATTCAAACTCTGGTGGCGCTCAATGATTTGTACGTGTGAATTTTCACCCACAATAATCAGGTTTCTTGGCTGAACCATTAAAGCGGTTTCGTTTCCTGTAGAGAAATGCATAATCTCAATTGGCTTATCCGCAACTTTTTTCTTTGGTATATTAATAAACGCACCTTCAATGGCAAAAGCAGTATTCAACGAAGTCAAACTGTCGTCTTTGCTTGCAATCTGATTAAAATAGGTGTCAATAACCATTTTATATTTAGGTTTTGTCAATGCTGATGACATCAGACAAACATCTATTCCGTCGTGTGTTGTAGAAGATAAATGCGAACTAAAAACACCGTCAATAAATACTAATTTATAAGTATCAATTTCGTGTAAAAAGTATTTTTTTACCTGATTAAATTCAATTGCATTTTCTTTTTTTGGAAAAACCGTAAAGTCATTTTTTAGGATGGCGTTTAACGATGTATATTTCCAGGCTTCTTCTTTTTTGGTTGGAAAACCTTTATTTTCGAAGTTTTTTATAGCATTTGTACGTATGTCATGCAATTCTGAATGCACATCGACACGCTCTTCAAAGGCCATAAAAGACGATACTAATTTTTCTTTTAAATCCATTTTCTTTTTGTTTCCTTCGGGTTTCAGGTTTAAAGTTTCAAGTTGACCATTGTAACTTAATGCCTTTGAAATCCATTTTGTTTCAGGTTTAAAGCTTCAGGTTTTGACTACTGGAACTTATTTCCTTTGAAATCTTTTTTATTGAGATAAGTGATAAAGTTTTTTATTTTACCACTTAAATTTTCATAATCTGTTTTTAAAATTTCGAATTTTTGTTCTGAAATATATTCAAAATCAAAAACTCTATAAAGCTGAGATCTTGTTTCTCCGGCGGAACCTTTTGCGATAGATAAAAATTGTCTAAACTCTAAATTTCCATCTCTTTCAAAACCTTCAGCAATATTATCCATTACAGAGCCAGAAGAATTTTTTATTTGATTTTTAAATCTCAGATCTGATCTTAACTCTGTTTGAACAGCAATAAGATGAATCTCTTTTGATAATCGTCTTGCTTCTTTCCAAATTTCTAAATCCTCAAATCTATTAATTGTTGCCATAATTTCTGTTTTAATTAATTTAAGCTTAAACTTACAAAATGTACTTTAACTTGAAACTAAAAAAACATTAAACCTGAAACAAAAATTTAATTCTCCGCTTTAATCCAGTCGTATCCTTTTTCTTCTAGTTCGTAAGCCAGTTCTTTTCCTCCTGATTTTACGATTCTTCCGTTGTAAAGAACGTGAACGAAATCCGGGACGATATAATCTAACAAACGTTGGTAGTGTGTGATAACGATAATTGCATTTTTTTCGCTTTTCAATTTGTTAACTCCGTTAGCCACAATTCTTAAAGCATCGATATCAAGTCCAGAATCGGTTTCGTCAAGAATAGCTAATTTTGGTTCTAACATTGCCATTTGAAAAATTTCATTTCTTTTTTTCTCTCCTCCGGAAAAACCTTCGTTTAAAGAACGAGATAAAAATTTACGGTCTATTTCCAGCAATTCAGATTTCTCACGAATTACTTTTAGCATTTCATTAGCCGGCATTTCTTCCTGACCGTTTGCTTTGCGAGATTCGTTGATGGCAGTTTTCATGAAGTTTGTTACGCTAACTCCTGGAATTTCTACAGGGTATTGAAACGAAAGGAAAACGCCTTTATGTGCTCTTTCTTCAGGAGCTAAATCAGCAAGATCTTCACCGTCAAGGAAAACTTCTCCGTCTGTAACTTCATAGTTTTCGTTTCCTGCGATAACTGCAGAAAGTGTACTTTTTCCGGAACCGTTTGGTCCCATGATAGCGTGTACTTCGCCAGCTTTAACTTCTATATTAATTCCTTTTAGGATTTCTTTATCACCAATTGAGGCGTGAAGGTTTTTTATACTTAACATGTTATTTTTGTTTAAAGTTTAAAGTTTAAAATTCTCCAGATTTGCTGAACATTTCTACTTTAAAGTCTTTCGTATTTAAATATGATATTATTTATTTTCAATTTAGGTTTTAAGTTTCTTTTGAAACTCTTTTTAACCCACAGATCCTTCTAAAGAAATCTCTAATAATTTTTGAGCTTCAACAGCAAATTCCATTGGCAGTTTATTCAATACATCTTTACTGAAACCGTTTACAATTAAGGCAATCGCTTTTTCAGTCGGAATACCTCTTTGGTTGCAATAAAAAACCTGGTCTTCTCCAATTTTACTTGTAGTGGCTTCGTGTTCTATTTTAGCTGATGGATTTTTACTTTCGATATAAGGGAAAGTATGCGCGCCACAATTATTTCCCATTAAAAGGGAATCACATTGCGAAAAGTTTCTTGCATTCTCAGCTCTAGGGCTAATTTGTACTAATCCACGGTAACTGTTTTGTGATTTACCAGCCGAAATACCTTTAGATATAATAGTCGATTTCGTATTTTTACCTAAATGGATCATTTTTGTTCCGGTATCAGCTTGTTGGTAATTATTGGTAACGGCAATTGAATAAAATTCTCCTACGGAATTGTCTCCTTTTAATACACAAGAAGGATATTTCCAGGTTACAGCAGAGCCTGTTTCTACTTGTGTCCAGGATATTTTAGCGTTTGTTTCGCATAAACCTCTTTTGGTTACGAAGTTGTAAACGCCACCTTTTCCTTCTTTGTTTCCAGGAAACCAGTTTTGAACGGTAGAATATTTAATTTCTGCATCATCCAAAGCGATTAATTCAACAACAGCAGCGTGCAATTGATTTTCGTCTCGACTTGGTGCAGTACAGCCTTCAAGGTATGAAACGTAACTTCCTTCATCGGCAATGACTAGTGTTCTTTCAAATTGTCCAGTTCCTGCCTGATTGATTCTGAAATATGTTGAAAGTTCCATTGGGCAGCGAACACCTTTTGGTATGTAACAGAAACTTCCGTCAGAGAAAACCGCTGAGTTTAATGCTGCGTAGAAGTTGTCTTTTTGAGGTACTACGGTTCCTAAATATTTTTTAACTAATTCAGGATGTTCTTTGATAGCTTCAGAAATAGGGCAGAAAATAATTCCTTTTTCTCCTAATGTTTTCTTGAAAGTAGTAGCCACAGAAACAGAATCGACCACAATATCCATGGCAACATTGTTCATCATTTTTTGTTCATCTACAGAAATTCCTAGCTTTTTGTACATCTCTAAAAGTTCAGGATCTACGTCGTCCAAAGTTTTGTTTGGATCTACTTGTTTCGGGGCGGAGTAGTAAGAAATGGCCTGGAAATCAGGTTTTTCATAGCGTACATTTGCCCATTCCGGCTCGATCATTTCTTTCCACGCACGAAAAGCATCTATGCGCCATTCAGTCATCCATTCCGGTTCTTCTTTTTTAAGAGAAATAGCTCTTACAATTTCTTCGTTTAAACCAATAGGAAATGTTTCAGATTCTATATTGGTATAAAATCCATATTCATATTCTTTGGTTTCAAGTTCGATTTTTAAATCGTCTTCGGTGTATTTTGACATTTTTTTTTATTGAAAGAGTTAAAAACTGAAGGATTTAGAATTAAAAAAACACTTTCGTAATCTTTCAAACACTTCAGCCTTTTCAATCATTTAATTATTAAAGAGAGAATGATTCCCCACAACCACAAGTTCTGCTTGCATTTGGATTATTAAAAACAAATCCCTTTCCGTTTAATCCTCCGGAAAACTCTAAGATTGTCCCGGCCAGATAAAGAAATGATTTTTTTTCCACTGCAATGGTTATGTCGTTGTCTACAAATATTTTATCGTCTTCGCCTTTGGTTTTGTCAAATTTTAAATCGTATGACAAACCAGAGCATCCGCCACTTTTCACACCTACACGTACGTAGTCATGTGCGGCATCAAAACCATCATCATTCATCAAATCGATGATTTTCTTTTTGGCTGTATCAGAAACTTTTATCATTGTTTATCGTTTTTGTTTTATTTCGTATTTTAATCAGAATTCAATATAAATACTTTATTTTATAAATCGCTGGATTTCAATGCTGAAATTAAATTATCTGCAAAGATACGACTTAAAAACCTTTTTCCATAATGGTTCACATTATTATAACAAATGTGAAAATAGATATAACTTATTTTGATGCATGATGCCTATCGCTACTTATTTTAGTCTTATTAAAATACTTGTCAACTGTTTACTAAATAAAGGAATAGTGAGAACCACATCTTTTATACATCAAATTTTTGACAACTTTAAATTGAATTTTAGGAATGCAAAAATTGAATTTCCTAGCTTTGTTTAATATTAGAAATTCAAATTCATGAAACTTTATCCAATAGAATCGGGAAATTTTAAATTAGACGGAGGTGCCATGTTTGGAGTTGTACCCAAAACAATCTGGAATAAAACCAATCCTGCCGATGGGAATAATTTAATTGATATTGCTGCTCGTTGTCTCCTTATCGAAGATGGCAATCGCCTTATTTTGATAGATACCGGGATGGGAAACAAACAATCTGAGAAATTTTTTGGCTATTATTCGTTATGGGGTTCACATTCTATAGATAAATCATTGGCCAAATATGGTTTTCACCGGGATGATATTACAGATGTTTTTATGACTCATCTGCATTTTGACCATTGTGGCGGAAGTGTGCAATGGAATGCCGCTAAAACCGGATATGAACCCGCATTCAAAAACGCTAAATACTGGAGTAACGAAGATCATTGGGAGTGGGCAACAAAGCCAAATGCCCGTGAAAAAGCTTCTTTTTTATCAGAGAATATTTTACCCATGCAGGAAAGTGGTCAGCTTTATTTTATTGAAAGACCAAATAGTAATTTTGATTTTTCGGAAGAATTGGGATTCGGTATTTTTTATGCTGATGGCCATACCGAAAAGCAAATGATCCCACATATTCAGTATAAAGATAAAACAATAGTTTTTTGCGCTGATTTATTGGCAACTGCCGGACATATTCCGTTGCCTTATGTTATGGGATATGATACACGTCCTTTATTGACAATGCCGGAGAAAGCAAAATTTTTGAATGCAGCCGCAGATCAGAATCATTATTTATTTCTGGAACACGATGCACATAACCAGATTATAACAGTTGAACACACCGAAAAAGGCGTTCGGCTAAAAGAAGTATTTACTTGCGAAGAGATCTTATAAGAACAAAAAGCTAAAACCATATTTTCAAACAACTGAAAATATGGTTTTAGCTTTTTGTAATAATTTTCTTTTTAGTCAACTATTATTTTCTTAACAATAGTTGCGCCTTCGTTTTCTAAATAAATGTAATAGATTCCGTTTTGTAATCCTGCCAAATTAATAGTATTATTATTTAAACCATTAGCAAACTTAGTTGTTGTTATTAGTTTTCCCAGTGTATCATATACACTTGCTTTTTCAAGAGTACTATTGTCAATATGTAATTCTCCTTTTACAGGGTTAGGGTAAACCGCTATTTTGTCAAAAGCTGTTTCTTTTATTCCTAAAGTGGAACAACTTAAACTATAAGTCGCAGTAATATCTTTAGATGTAGGCCAGTTAGTGTTTGAATAGGAAACATCATCTACGTCAATACAATTTAAATTGGGGTTCGAATTACATTTTAAATCTGTTAACAAAGAGTTTTTTCCGTTTTTTAAATTAAGACTTATTAATTGGTTAGAATAACAATGTAACCTATCCAAAGCGGTGTTATTAGAAAGATCTAATGTCGTCAATTTGTTAGAATGGCAATCTAAACTTTTTAAAGCTGTGTTTTTAGAAAGATCTAATGTTGTCAATGATCCGGAAAAACAGGATAAATTTTGCAAAGCGGTATTCATAGAAAGATCTAATGTTGTCAAAGGATTGTATATACACTGTAAATACACCAAAGCGGTGTTATTAGAAAGATCTAATGCTGTTAATGGATTTGAATTGCAGGTTAATTGTATTAATGCGGTATTTTTAGAGAGATCTAATGTTGGTAATTGATTGTTATCACAAACAAAAGTTTTTAAAGCAGTATTTTCAGACAAATCCACTGTTGTTAATTGATTATTATCGCAAGTTAAATTTTCCAAAAAAATATTTTTAGAAACATTTAATGTTGTCAACGAGTTATAGGAACAAGTTAAATCTTTCAAAGCTATGTTTTTAGAAAGATCTAATGTTATAAATGAGTTAGTATGACAATCTAAAGTTTCTAAAGCGGTATTTTTAGAGAGATCTAATGATGTTAATTGGTTTGATCTGCAATATAAATATATCAAAGCGGTATTTTTAGAAAGATCTAATGTCGTCAATTTGTTATAATGACAATGTAAATATTTCAAAGACACAAAATCCTGAATGCCCGTCAAATCAGTAATTGAACTATTTGAAACATCAAGAGAAGTTAATTTATCAATATTACTAGTAAGCACCTGACCATCGGTAGTTCCGGAATCAATACCAAGGGCAATCAGTTTGTTTTCAAAGTTAACATCCGGGATAGAAGTGTATTGGGCATAAATTGCAAAATTTGCTAATAATAGCAATAAAAGTAGTTTTGGCTTCATAAAATATATTTTAAGATTTGGAGATGCAATTATACAAATTTGTAAGTTATTTTTTGTTTAGAATACTCACTTTATTTTAAAATTCATAACACAGTGTTAATGGTTCGTTTTTTGTAACAAAAAAGCATAATTTAGTCCCATCTTTAACTTTACATTATATTAGGTACATGAGTAATATAAAACCTCTCAATTTATCTGCTTTTGCATTACTTGTTTTAGCAGGCTGCAGCGCAACTTTGCAGGCGCAAGTTTCAACTCAAAAAGAATTTATAACCGCTCCTTCAGCCATTGTAAAAAAAGCAGCAGTTACAGAAAATGAATTAAAAAGATGGAGTCATCTGGATTTAATTAAAGATTCAATTCCGGGAATGAGCGTAGATAAGGCTTATGCTGAATTACTGCAGGGAAAAACAGGTAAAAAAGTAATTGTAGGAATTGTAGATTCAGGAGTTGATATCGAACATGAAGATTTGCAGAGAATGATCTGGACAAATCCAAAGGAAATTCCGGGTAATGGAATCGACGATGACAAAAATGGTTATATCGATGATATTCACGGATGGAATTTTCTGGGAGACTTAGTAAACGAAAATCTTGAAATGACCCGTATCGTTAAAAAAGGCGACGACGGTTCTGAACAGTATAAAAATGCTTTGGCACAGTATACTGAAAAATACAATAAAGCATTAAAAGATAAAGAACAGGTCGATTTTTTAATGGATGTCCACAATACTTTAAAAACGGCACTCAATAAAACGACATATAAAGTTGAAGACCTGAGTACAATTACTTCAACTGATCCTAAAGTGGCTAGAAGTAAAATGGTAATGGCGCAAATTTTTACAAATGCCGGATCTACATTTGACCCGGAAACTGAATTGTCAGATTATAAAGAGCACGTAGATGATGAGCTAAATTATAACCTGAATAAAGATTTTGACGGAAGAAAAGTTTTAGGGGATAACGCAGAAGACATCAAAAACACTAAATACGGGAACAATATAGTTTTTGGTCCCGATAAAGAAAAAGCACTTCACGGAACACACGTTGCCGGAATTATTGCGCAGGTTCGCGGTAATAATTTAGGCGGAGACGGTGTTGCTAATAACGTTGAGATTTTGACGGTAAGAGCAGTACCCGACGGAGACGAATATGATAAAGATATTGCTTTGGCAATTCGTTATGCTGTAGACAATGGGGCAAAAGTAATCAACGGAAGTTTTGGAAAAAGTTTTTCACCTCATAAACAATGGGTTTACGATGCGATAAAATATGCCCAGAAAAAAGATGTATTAATTGTACATGCTGCTGGTAATGACGGTTATAATATCGATGAAAAAGAAAACATCAATTACCCAAATGATTCTCAGGATAATGTCAAAGAATTCGCTGATAACGTTATCACAATTGGAGCAATTAATAAAGGATACGGAGAAAATGTAATTGCAGATTTTTCTAATTTTGGAAAAATAAATGTAGATGTTTTTGCTCCGGGAGAAGAAATTTATGCAACTGTTCCCAATAACAAATACAAATATTTGCAAGGGACTTCAATGGCTTCTCCAAATGCAGCCGGTGTTGCGACCTTAATCCGTTCTTATTATCCAAAATTAAAAGCAAAACAGGTAAAACAGATTTTGATGGACTCTGGAGTGATGCTTCCTGCAACAGTAGCCTTAGGAGAAAGTAATGATATTAAACCATCATCAGAATCCTCTAAAACCGCAAAAATGGTAAATGCTTACAACGCATTATTAATGGCTGAAAAAATGTCCGCAAAATAAAAGTTTATCGTTTAAATTAATCAAACTGCAAGTTTACAGGTTCGCTTTGTAAACTTGTAGTTTTTTAAATACCACTTAAAATGAAAAAAATTATCCTTCTTTCTTTTTTGAGTTTTGGATTTCACACTTCCTTTGCTCAAAATTCTTCATACTGGCAGCAGCACGTCGATTATAAAATGGAGGTGGCAATGGATGTAAAAAACTATCAGTATAAGGGGAAACAAGAATTGATGTACTCCAATAATTCTTCGGATACTTTAAAAAAAGTATATTACCACTTATTTTTTAATGCGTTTCAGCCCGGAAGCGAAATGGATGCCCGCCTGCATTTTATCAAAGATCCTGACGGAAGAATGGTGACAAAAGTAAAAGGCGCTGATGGAAAAGAAGTAAAACAAAGCCGTATAGAAACTTTAAAACCAAACGAAATTGGATTTTTAAAAATTACAAATTTCAAACAGGATGGTGTAACGGCTCAGACAAGAGTTTCAGGAACAATTTTAGAAGTAACTTTGGCCAAACCAATTTTACCAAATTCTAAATCTACTTTTACCTTAGATTTTGATGGGCAGGTTCCGGTACAGGTTCGTCGTTCCGGAAGAAATAATTCTGAGGGAGTTGAACTGTCTATGTCACAATGGTATCCAAAATTAGCTGAGTTTGATTTCGAAGGCTGGCATGCAGATCCTTATATTGCAAGAGAATTTCACGGAGTTTGGGGAAATTTTGATGTAAAAATTACTATAGACAAAGCGTACACCATTGGTGGTTCAGGATATTTACAGGATAAAAATACAATCGGTCACGGTTATGAAGATGAAGGTGTAAAAGTAGTTTATCCTAAAAAAGCCAAAACATTAACCTGGCATTTTATTGCACCAAACGTACACGATTTTACATGGGCAGCCGATAAAGATTATACCCATGATATTGTAAAAGGGCCAAACGATGTTGATTTGCATTTCTTGTACAAAAACAATCCAAAAACAACTGAAAATTGGAAACAATTAGAGCCTTTAATGGTTAAGGTGATGGATTACTACAATCACAAAATAGGAGCATATCCGTATAAACAATATTCCTTTATTCAGGGTGGTGATGGCGGAATGGAATATGCAATGTGTACTCTAATGCTCGGAAACGGAACCCTTGAAGGAATCCTGGGAACGGCAACCCACGAATTAGGACACTCCTGGTTTCAGCATATTTTGGCGTCAAACGAATCAAAACATCCATGGATGGATGAAGGTTTTACAACTTACATCGAGGACAGCGCTTTGAATGAATTAAAAGGGGATAAAAAAGAAGTAAATCCGTTTAGCGGAAATTATAAGGCTTACTATAGCTTAGTAAATTCAGGAAAAGAGCAGCCACAAACTACTCACGGAGACCGTTATGATGAAAATCGTCCTTACAGTATTTCATCTTATGTAAAAGGAAGCATCTTTTTGTCTCAATTAGAATATGTGATTGGGAAGGAAAACGTGGATGCTACGCTACACAGATATTTTGATGATTTCAAATTCAAACATCCAACGCCTAATGATATCAAAAGATCTGCCGAAAGAGTTTCAGGTGCTGAATTGGACTGGTATCTGACAGATTGGGCACAAACCACCAATACAATTGATTACGGAATTGCAGCCGTTGCTGATAATTCAGGAAAAACAACAGTTACTTTAGAGAGAATTGGAAGAATGCCAATGCCAATTGACCTCAAAATTGATTATACAGACGGAACGACAGAGACATTTTATATTCCGTTACGAATGATGAATTTCATCAAACCAAATCCAAATCCAAACGTAAAAAGAACCGTTTTAGAAGATTGGGCCTGGGCGCAATCCAACTACAGTTTTACAATGGATAAAAATAAAACAGCGATCAAAAAAATCACCATAGACCCAAGCGGATTAATGGCTGATGTAAAATCGGCTAATAATATTTTTGAAGTGAAATAATCTTTGGATTAGAATATAAAAGTCCCGTTTAAAATTGCTAAACGGGATTTTTTCATTTTAGGATAGTGCAGTGTTACCTCAAATGCTCCAGCATATCTTTTGTCATCGATTCCAAGTCAAAGGTATGTTTCCATCCCCAGTCTTTTCTCGAATCAGCATCATCAATACTTGCAGGCCAGCTGTTCGCAATTTTTTGACGGAAATCCGGATTGTAAGTGATCTCAAATTCCGGAATATGTTTTTTGATTTCAGCAGCAATTTCAGTTGGTGTAAAACTCATTGCGGCTAAATTATATGAAGAATGAATTTTGATTTGTTCAGCCGGAGCTTTCATAATGTTTATAGTTGCATCAATTGCATCATCCATATACATCATCGGCATTTTGGTTTCTGAAGATAAAAAACATACGTATTTTTTATCAGCAATAGCCTTATGAAAAATATCAACAGCATAATCTGTAGTTCCGCCACCCGGAGGAGTCGACCAGCTGATTAAGCCCGGATAGCGAATACTGCGAACATCGACTCCATAAATATTATGGTAGTATTCGCACCACCTTTCGCCGGCCTGTTTACTGATTCCGTAAACGGTTGAAGGTTCCATAATCGTGTATTGAGGTGTATTTTCTTTTGGGGTTGTGGGACCAAAAACGGCAATACTGGAAGGCCAGAAAATCTTTTGAATTTTTTTGGCTTTGGCCAGATTCAAAACGTGGAATAATGAATTCATATTCAAATCCCAGGCAAAGGCAGGATTTTTTTCAGCTGTAGCTGATAAAAGTGCCGCCATTAAATAAATGTCTGTAATATGATGAATTTCTACCAGATGTTCGATTTGATTAAAATCCAAGGCATTAATCACTTCAAACGGACCGGAATTAACCACATCTGTATTTAATTTTCGAATATCAGAAGCAATCACATTTTCTGTTCCGTACAATTTACGCAGTTTCTGAGTAAGTTCTGTTCCAATTTGACCACAAGCACCAATGATTAATATTTTTGGATTCATTTGAATAGGTTTAGATAGCAAATATAATTTATTCGCAAATAAAGACTGTTTTTATAATGTTAAATTATGGATTTAATAATAATAAAGACTATTTTTTGATTTATTTTCTTTCGTAAAGCTTTCTTAAATTGGAGAAAAATGCTTCTAAATCAAAATTCATAATTGTAAATTTACTTTGTAACTTTGTCGCTTAATGTTTTACCAGATGAAATCGCCATCAACAAAAATTGGCAGACAAACATTGAAAAATAAAAGGCGATAGCATAGGGCATTAAAAAATAAATTTTACATATATGAAATACAAAATAGCTCTTTTTCTACTTTTAATTTTTATGTTCAATTCCTGTCAGAATGAAAATGAAAAACGTCTTGAAGAAAACAAAAAAGAAGTAAAAAGGAAAGAAATCATTTTTAATAATATAAATAAAGAATGGTCGTTTATTGATGAACCAATCAATGAAATATCAGAAAAAAATGTAAACGACTGGAAAGAATGGCGCGAATTTTTGAAAGAACTGGGCGGAAAACCAAGAAAAACTATTGGTGCTTTCCAAAAAAAGTCTGCTTCAATTGCTAAAAAGGCAATGGCATTAAACGATAATATTCCGTCACAATTCAATCAGCCTCAAATCAGAAGCCGAATTTCTATTTTGATTACCAAAGTAAAAATGATGGATTTGTTTATTCATTTGCAGAAAATTCCGGATGAAAAAGTTACTTTTTTAATTGGCGAAATCAATAAAGAACTGGTTTCATTACAAAGACAAATGGATAAAATTGTAGAAAAAAGCAAAATTCCACAAGAAGAAGGAGAATCAGATTTTTTAAGAATGTTAGACACTGCGAGGGCTATCCCGAATTCGATGCCGCCAATAGATCAAAATTTGCCAAAAGTTGAGTAAAAACGCCTTATATACTACCTATGATAATCTGCCAAAAGCACAGCAGATTGCATCAAATTTACTGGAAGGAAATCAAGTAAAAATGCATCTCAGCGGTTTGCTGGGATCTGCTTTTTCATTTATAATCCGTTCTGTTTTCAAAAAAACCGAACTGCCTTTTTTAATAGTTTTAGACAATAAAGAGGAAGCGGCTTATTATCTAAATGATCTCGAACAAATGATTGGTGAACAGGATGTTTTGTTTTATCCGGCTTCATTTCGCCGACCGTATCAAATTGAAGAAACAGATAATGCCAATGTTTTGCTTCGTGCTGAGGTTTTAAACAGAATCAATTCCCGTAAAAAACCAGCCGTAATTGTTACCTATCCGGAAGCGCTTTTTGAAAAAGTGGTAACACGTCAGCAATTGGATAAAAACACTTTAAAAGTTGCTTTGAACGATAAAATTTCGATCGATTTTATCAACGAAGTCTTGTTTGAATACGAATTCAAAAGAGTCGATTTCATTACAGAACCCGGCGAATTTTCAGTTCGTGGAGGAATTGTCGATGTGTTTTCTTTTTCAAACGATCATCCGTACCGGATTGAATTCTTCGGAAACGAAGTAGACAGTATCAGAAGTTTTGATGTCGAAACGCAGTTGTCTGTAGAAACCCACAAAAAAATCACAATCATTCCGAATGTTGAAAACAAGATTTTTCAGGAAAACCGTGAAAGCTTTTTAGATTATATTGCCGAAAGAACCGTTCTTTTTATTCAAAATACAGACGGACTTTTTAGTCAGTTAGACAAACAATTTGCAAGGGCAGAAGAAGCTTTTGAGAAACTTTCTACAGCAATAAAACACGCTGAACCCGAGCAATTATTCTTAAATCAGGCTGCTTTTATAAAACGGGCTTTGGATTTTTCGATTGTAGAACTTTCAAAACCGATTTTTAAAACAACCCAAAAGTTCGAATTTCACATTCAGCCTCAGCCTTCCTTCAATAAACAATTTGATTTATTGCTCAATAACTTAAGCGAGAATCATTTTAACGGATTCAAGAATTATTTGTTCTGTTCGAATGAAACGCAGGCAAAACGGTTTCACGATATTTTTGAAACCTTAGACGAAGCCAATTCAGAGAATATCCGAAAACAATATCATACAGTAGTGCTGCCTTTGTATCAGGGTTTTATCGATGAGGAAAACCAAATAACGGCATACACCGATCACCAGATTTTTGAGCGCTATCATAAATTTAACATCAAAAACGGCTATTCTAAAAAACAGAATATTACGCTAAAAGAACTGACCGCACTCTCCGTAGGCGATTATGTAACGCATATCGATCACGGAATCGGAAAGTTTGGCGGACTGCAGAAAATTCAGGTCGAAGGCAAAACCCAGGAAGCTATAAAACTCGTTTATGCTGATAATGATATTGTGTATGTAAGTATTCATTCGCTTCATAAAATTTCAAAATACAACGGAAAAGACGGAACTCCCCCCAAAATATACAAATTAGGTTCGAACGCCTGGAAGCTTTTAAAACAAAAAACCAAAGCGCGCGTCAAACATATTGCGTTCAATTTGATTCAGCTGTATGCAAAACGACGTTTAGAAAAAGGGTTTCAGTTTGCGCCTGACAGTTATCTTCAGAACGAATTAGAAAGTTCGTTTATTTACGAGGACACGCCAGATCAGACTAAATCGACAGCAGAAGTAAAAGCCGATATGGAAAGTGAACGCCCAATGGATCGTTTGGTTTGTGGTGACGTTGGTTTCGGAAAAACAGAGGTTGCCATTCGTGCTGCCTTTAAAGCCGTTGACAATAGTAAACAGGTTGCTGTTTTAGTTCCGACCACTATTTTGGCTTATCAGCATTACCGAACTTTTTCAGAACGATTAAAAGATATGCCGGTTACAATTGGGTATTTAAACCGATTTAGAACTGCAAAACAAAAATCGCAAACGCTCAAAGATTTAGCCGAAGGAAAACTCGATATTGTCATCGGAACACATCAATTGGTCAATAAAAATGTCGTTTTTAAAGATCTTGGTTTATTGATTGTCGATGAAGAACAAAAGTTCGGAGTCAATGTAAAAGACAAGCTCAAAACAATAGCTGCAAATGTCGATACGCTCACATTGACCGCAACACCAATTCCTAGGACATTGCAGTTTTCGTTAATGGCAGCGCGCGATTTATCCGTTATTACAACGCCTCCGCCAAACCGTTATCCGATTGAAACCAATGTCGTTGGTTTTAATGAGGAAATTATCCGTGATGCAATTTCGTACGAAATTCAACGAAACGGACAAGTTTTCT
Source organism: Flavobacterium cheongpyeongense (assembly GCF_003202435.1). Taxonomy (GTDB): domain Bacteria; phylum Bacteroidota; class Bacteroidia; order Flavobacteriales; family Flavobacteriaceae; genus Flavobacterium; species Flavobacterium cheongpyeongense. The sequence continues at coordinate 345,620 of NZ_QJHK01000004.1, read as the reverse complement.
TCATCAACAACCGAATCGAAAATATAAAAGAAGTGGCAGGGATGATTCAGCGTCTGGTTCCAAATGCCAGAGTAGGAATAGGCCACGGACAAATGGACGGTGCCAAACTCGAAGAATTGATGTTAGGTTTCATGAATGGAGATTTTGACGTTTTAGTGGCTACAACCATCATCGAAAGCGGATTGGATGTTCCAAATGCCAATACGATTTTCATCAATAACGCCAATAATTTCGGATTATCAGATCTGCACCAAATGCGTGGACGGGTTGGACGAAGCAATAAAAAAGCATTCTGTTATTTCATCTGCCCACCGTATTCATCCATGACCGAAGATGCCAGAAAACGTATTCAGGCTTTAGAGCAGTTTAGCGAACTCGGAAGCGGTTTTAATATTGCGATGAAAGATCTTGAAATTCGTGGAGCCGGAGATTTGTTAGGTGGAGAACAAAGCGGTTTTATTAACGAAATAGGTTTTGATACGTACCAAAAAATCATGAACGAAGCCATTGAAGAATTAAAAGAAAACGAATTCAAAGAGCTGTATCCTGAAGAAAATGACATCGATACCAAAGAATACGTAAAAGACATTCAGATCGATGCCGATTTTGAATTGCTATTCCCGGACGAATATATCAATAATGTCTCGGAACGGTTGGTTTTATACAACGAATTAGGTGCAATAAAAGACGAAACCGGTCTAAAGGAATTCGAACGAAAACTAATTGACCGTTTCGGTCCCTTACCCAAACAAGCCGTTGCATTATTAAACAGCATCAGAATAAAATGGATTGCAACCAGAGTCGGAATCGAGAAACTGGTACTGAAACAAGGCAAAATGATTGGTTATTTTGTCTCAGACCAACAATCGGATTACTATCAATCGGTGAAATTTAGAAATGTTTTAAATTTTGTGCAAAACCAAAGTTCACTCTGCAAAATGAAAGAAAAACAAACCGTAAACGGATTACGTTTATTACTGACTTTTGAAAACGTAAAATCAATCAAACGTGCTTTAGAATTGATGGAGTTGTTTGAGGAATAATCGTTTATTGCTTTAGAAGCCGATAATATTTTCATTAGGCCATAGTTTCGCTTTCCTTACAAACGAAGTTCACTGAACTCCAACAAAATTAAGTGAAGTAATCTTTTATGCCGTACACCGGCATAAAAGGATTTTAAGTCCTATCCGGGTTAAGTGAGAGGCTCTTGCTTTCAAAATAGACTACTCAAAAAAAAAATCACCCCGGAAAGGTGATTTAATTGGTCAATTGGTTTTTTGGTTTAGATAGTATCATCATGAAGCCGGAAAAAAGAATCGCATCATTGTAATCCTTTGTCTCTTTGGTTTCTGATAGGTATTTTTATAAATAGCCGACTCCTTGGTGGGTTCTCGCTATTGTCTTCTGATTTCTGTATCAAATTAATTTTAAGTTATTCGAATGCTACTATTACAATACAATTGTAGAGGTAGGATTTAGTTTGATATAGCAAATATATAAAAATATTTTTCGTAATTTTTAATATATAAAAAAACTTATTTCATTTTTTTATACCAATATATTTTGAATAATTAAAATTTAAGTCTTACTTGTTGAGATATTATAAATACCGAGGGTGTGTTTTAAATGATAAATCAAATGTTTTTAGGGAAAATAAAAGAATATTTTGCCAGACAGATTTAACCAATTATCATACTACTTATTCTTCGATCTTCTTAAATTTGTACTATGTCAGAAACTCCGGTTTATCGAAAAATAATCCATGTTGATATGGATGCTTTTTATGCTTCGGTAGAGCAAATGGACAATCCTGCGTTGCGGGGAAAAGCTATCGCTGTTGGGGGTTCAGAGAATAGAGGAGTCGTTTCGGCAGCAAGTTATGAAGCCAGGAAATTTGGAGTTCGTAGTGCTATAAGTGGTGTTTTGGCCAAAAAATACTGTCCCGAAATTATATTTGTACGTCCTCGTTTTGATCGTTACAAAGAAATCTCGTCTAAGATTCATAAAATCTTTCATGAATACACTGATATGGTTGAACCGCTTTCGCTCGATGAAGCCTATCTTGATGTAACTCAAAATAAAAAAGGAAACCCGAGTGCCTCTTTATTGGCTCAGGAAATCAGGTTACGAATTTTAAATGAAGTAGGGATCACAGCTTCTGCCGGAATTTCTATAAATAAATTTGTAGCCAAAATTGCGAGTGATTATAACAAACCCAATGGGCAGAAGACGGTAAATCCTGATGAGGTGATTCCTTTTTTAGAAGATTTACCGATCAGGAAATTTTATGGGGTTGGAAAAGTTACCACAGAAAAAATGTACCAGCTGGGAATTTTTACAGGATTAGATTTGAAAAGCAAATCGCTTGAATTTTTAGAAAAGCACTTTGGTAAATCAGGGAAATTCTATTATCATGTGGTTCGCGGTATTCATAACAGTGAAGTAAAACCTTCACGAAACACTAAGTCTGTTGCCTCAGAGCATACCTTTGATGTTAATCTGACATCCGAAGTTTTTATGCTGGAACAACTTGAAAAAATTGCAGGCTCCTTGGAAAAACGGTTAAAAAAATACAATGTTTCAGGAAAAACGGTCACGCTTAAAATTAAATTCAGCGACTTTACGCAACAAACAAGAAGTAAAACTTTGCCTTATTTTATTGCTGATAAAAGCTTAATTTTAGAAACTGTTGAGGAGCTATTATATCAGGAACGAATGAAAGATTCAGTCAGATTATTAGGCATTTCTCTTAGTAACCTCAATACAGAACAAAAGAAAGCGGTAGTCGTGCAGTTAAAATTTGCTTTTTAGATCGATTTTAAAGTATTAAATATTAAAAGCATAAGATTTCAGAAAATATTTGACTAATTTTAGATTAAATTTTTTTTATGAATTCTGTAAATCTTCATTTAGACCTTATCGATGGATCTAAGGCAAATTTAAATTGCAACTCTGTTCCCATACTTTGTTGGGATTTTCATTATGAATCCTTAAATGATCTTAAAATATATTCTTCTGATGCAAAAAAGATCAAAAATATTTCCCGTCAATTTAAATGGAATATAACGGATTTAAATATCAATGACCGCTTGAAAAATCAGGTTGTATTAATTACTGATTTAGAACAAAAAATAGTTTTTGCTTCAGAGGGTATTTATGCAATGTCAGGTTATACAGAGAAAGAAGTCTTAGGGAAAAAACCAAAAATGTTTCAGGGGCCTATGACTTCGGCTTTAGTTTTAAGAGAAATTAGAGGTGCAATCGAAAAACAAATTCCTTTTGAAAAGACCATTTTAAATTATAAAAAATCTGGAGAAACTTATGTTTGCAATATTCAAGGTTTTCCGGTTTTTAATATAAGTGGAAAGATATCACATTTTATAGCCTTTGAAAAAGCAGCATAAAAAAAGCCTTTTTGAATTTTCAAAAAGGCTTTCGTGTTTTATATGAAAAGAATTAATCTTTGCTTGATATTTTGGATAACAATCTTAAGAATTCAATATACAACCAAACTAATGTAATCATAAGTCCCATAGCTCCGTACCATTCCATAAACTTTGGCATTCTTTGTTGTACTCCTTTTTCGATTTGGTCAAAATCTAAAAACAGGTTTAATGCAGCAACAATAATTACAAAAACACTAATTCCGATACTCATCATCGAATTTCCATGATGTACAGGAGTGAAACTTGTGAACATTGAAACTAACCAGGAAATTAAATAATAAGTTGCGATCGCTAATGTTGCTGCAATAACAACTGATTTAAATTGTTCTGTAACTTTTACAATCTTAAATTTATATAACCCTAGACAAACTAAAAAGGTAACTAAAGTTGCTCCAACAGCGTTAATTACAATTCCTGGAAATCTGGTTTCAAAAATTGCCGAGATCCCTCCAATAAATAAACCTTCGAATAAAGCATAACCCGGAGCTAAATAAGGAGACGCCTGAGGTTTGAATGCTGAAATTAAAACTAAAATAAATGCAACAATAGCACCACCAATAGTTGGCAACATTGCATTCATTCCGTTAAATGCCATCCACCATGTCAGCATTGCTCCGGCACATAGTAATAAAAACAAAATAGCTGTTTTATTGATTGTCCCTGAAATGCTCATTTCCTGATTGTAATCGATAATTTGTGCTTCGTGTACTTGTTCAGAAGCTTTAGACACAGCATTTGATGAAAAACGCTTGTTACTTAAAAATGGATTTTTCGAATTGAAGTTCATATTTCTAATACATTTATTTGTATTCAAATATAAGCAGTTTTTTTGATGTTCAATTATTTCAGTAAATTTTTAACATGATTTTTTCTTCTGAATAAATTCATCTTAAAAAATAAAATCCATCCTTAGTGGGGATGGATTTTTATGTATTTGGATTGAAAACCTGTTCTAATTTAATAAATCTAAGACCAATGATGGAAATAGACCTAAAATAATGTTCAGGGCAATCGAGATCATTGCGACAGCATAGATAAGAAATGGTTTTCCGGTACGTTCCTGATTTGGTTCTTTTGAATACATAGCCAATATCAGTTTGAAATAATAACCAACACTGATAATAGAATTAATAACAGCTACAATTACAACAGCGATATGACCAGCCTGAATCGTCTGGTTAAACAAAAATAATTTGGCAAAAAAACCGGAGAAAATAGGAATACCGGCCATTGATAAAAGCGAAGCAGTAAGAATTGCTGCCAATAAAGGATTTGTTTTTCCTAAACCATGAAAGTTTGTGATATCTTCGTTATGCTGATTTTTGCACACATACAAAATAACACTAAAAGCAGCTATTCCAGCCAAAGCATATGCTGCAGTGTAGTATAGTAAAACACCTGCTGAAGTTGCTACAGTTAAAAAAGTCATTAACATAAAACCTGCATGAGAAATTCCAGAGAAAGCCAGCATACGTTTTACATTTGCCTGACGCAATGCCATAATGTTACCAACGGTCATTGAAGCAATTGAAATAAAGATAATAATATTCTCGAAAGTACTTAAATGGTCTTGATTTTCTAATGAAGGAATAAAATTTAATGACGAAATTAATTTAAAAAGAGTAGCAATTGCTACTACTTTTGCAAGTGTACTCATTAAAGCAGTTGTCAATGCAGGAGAACCTTCATACACATCCGGAGCCCAAAAGTGAAAAGGAACTGCGGCTATTTTAAATAACATTCCGATTGTTACTAAAACCATTCCGATTGGGAACCAGACAGGCAATTCGGCAGATAATGAATAGGTGCTGATTTCGACTACATCAAAACTTCCCATAGCTCCATAGATCAAACAGATACCGAATAAAATAATCCCGGATGCGAATGAACCCATCAAAAAGTATTTCATTCCTGCTTCGTTGCTCTTCAGATTCAAACGCTCACTTGCAGCGAGGACATACAATGCGATTGATAAAATTTCGATGCCTAAGAAAAACATCGCCAAGTTTCCAAAAGAGACCATTGCAACTCCTCCGGCTAATAAAAATATTTTTATAGCAACAAAATCTGAAATTTTAGTGGGGTGATTTTCATAAAAATTATGACTTAAGGCCACAAGAAAAATCGTCAATACAATAAATAATGATGAAAAAGTAGTAGAAAATCTACTCACCATAATCATATTATTGTAATAACTTTCTGTTGATCCAAACTCACAAAAGTTAAGTGCCAGGACACCCAATAAACCTAAAATGGTAAATGGAATAATGCCTTTTCTAAAGTTTAGAATTTCAAACAATAGGCAAAAAATACCCAATCCTGTTATAGCTATTAATGTATTCATTTTTGTTTTTTTGATTTAGGAAATCTAAAACGCCCTAATTTATTTTTATAAAATCTTAATTTTTATTGATAACGTTTAAAATCGTTTCTAAACTTGGTGTGATTAAATCTGTAATTGGTTTAGGATAAAATCCGAAGAACAGCAATACACCAATAATAACCACTAATGAAATCCCTTCGTTAACAGAAACATCGGCAAAAGTTTTCGGGTTGGTTTCTCCCAACATTACATTCTGGAACATTTTCAGCATGTAATACGCTCCTAAAATAATAGTACTTCCGCCTAAAACAGCAAACCAGATATTGATTTGGGAAAGGCTATACAAAACAGTAAATTCTCCAACAAAATTAAAAGTACCCGGTAAAGCTACTGAAGCTAAAACCAAAATTAAAAACATAGAAGCAAATTTTGGAGACTGCGAGCGAATGCCTCCCATCTCTGAAATATTTCTTGTTTCGTATCTTCTAAAAATTATTTCGGCAGCGTAGAATAATCCAACCACAACAAAACCGTGAGCGATCATTTGTAAAACGGCTCCGCGTAAGCCATCAAGAGTTAAGGTATAAGATGCTGCAGCAATTAATCCCACGTGGGCTAAAGAAGAATAAGCTAATAATTTCTTTACATCTTTTTGTCTTAAAGCTACAATAGATCCGTAAATAACTCCTGAGATTCCAAGAGCGATAAAGATATTCATATACTCTTTTGCAGCTAGTGGTGCAATTGGCAATTGCCAGCGAATTACACTGTACAATCCCATTTTAAGCATGATACCGGATAAAAGCATAGTTCCAACAGTTGGTGCTTTTTGGTATACATTTGCCTGCCAGGTGTGAAAAGGTATAATTGGAATTTTAATAGCGTACGCTAAAAAGAATGCCAGAAATATCCAAAGTTGCTCACAAGCAGATAATTCTACCTTGTACAAATCTTCAATTAAAAAGCTGCCATTTGCTTTTTGCGATAAATAAATAAAAGCAACGAGCATAAATAAGGAACCGGCAAGTGTATAAATAAAGAATTTAACAACTGCTTTTTTCCGTTCCTCAAGATCACCATTACCCCAAATTAAAGCAATAAAGTAAATTGGAATAAGTGCTAACTCCCAGAAAATGTAATATAAAAGACCATCTGCAGCAAGGAAAGTCCCTGTCATTGCAAAAGCCATAAATAAAATTAAAGCATAAAAACCTTTAGCATTTTTATATTCATTTCCGAAAGAAGAAAATATGATAACAGGATTAAGGGCAGCGGTTAATAAAACCATTGCCAGTCCTAATCCGTCCCCATTTAAGGCAAAAGAAATTTTAGGCTGTGTAATCCAGGCATTGATTACGCTGATATTTTCACCAGCGTTATAGTTAGCCAATAATACAATTGAACATCCTAAAGCTGCTAAACTAAAAAGCAATGCAACTTTTGGAGCCAGTTTGTCACCAGAAAAATAAGTGGCAAATGCACCAATTAAGAGTATGATTAATATAGTAGAAACGTTCATAGTTATAAAATTATTGAGCTAAAAATATATAGGAAATAATGGCACACATTCCTAAAACAAAAACAAATAGATATAATCCGATACTTCCAGATTGTAATCTTTTTCCCTGAATAGCAATTTCATTTGCCACTTTGCCAAATCCGAAAACAAGGGCAGATAAACCTGTTTCAATATAATCCCTAAAGAATTTTGATAAAAAGTTTACCGGAGCAACAAACAGTGCATCATAAGCTTCATCAACATAATATTTGTTATATAAAACTTTGCTCAAGCCTGTAATATTTTCATCAGATTCAGGAACATTATCTTGTTTGAAATATTTGATGTAAGCAATTAAAATTCCTAGTAACCCGCCTAAAACAGCAACTCCCATAAGACTATATTCAGTTGCACCTAAATGATGTTCTTCGCCGGCCACTTTCGTGAAAAGCGGAGCAAGATATTCATTTAACCAACTGTGTCCAGGTAAACTGATTAATCCTCCAAAAGCTGCTAAAATAGCTAAGATGATAAGCGGAATAGTAATTAAGGAACCGCTTTCGTGTAAATGATGTTTTTGCTCTTCAGTTCCTCTAAATTCTTTAAAGAAAGTTAAGAACATTAATCTAAACATATAAAACGCTGTCATGATAGAAGCAATAGATCCAATAACGTATAAAGGAATACTATGATGAAAAGCAGTCATTAATATTTCGTCCTTAGAGAAGAATCCAGAGAAAAATGGAACTCCTGAAATCGCTAATGAAGAAATCATCATCGTCCAGAACGTGATTGGCATTGCTTTACGCAAACCACCCATTTTACGCATATCCTGCTCTCCGTGTAAACCGTGAATGACAGAACCTGAACCTAAGAATAAGCAAGCTTTGAAGAAAGCATGTGTGATTACGTGAAATACGGCTACTTCATAAGCACCGAATCCCAACGCTAAAAACATTAGTCCTAATTGTGAAACGGTAGAGTAGGCCAATACTTTTTTAATATCTGTCTGAACTAAACCTATTGTTGCAGCTACTAATGAAGTGATAGCACCAATAATAGCGATTACAGTTTGAACATCTGTTGCAAGGTCAAAAACAAAATTTAATCTTGTTACCATAAAAATACCTGCTGTTACCATCGTTGCGGCGTGGATTAATGCAGAAACCGGAGTTGGTCCAGCCATTGCATCAGGTAACCAGGTGTATAACGGAATTTGAGCAGATTTACCACAAGCCCCTATAAACAAACATAATGCCGCAATAGATATATTCCATACAATTTGAGGCTCATAATGAATCGTTAGAATAGTTTGTTTTAATTCACTATAATCTAGTGTTTTAAAAGTATATCCTAAAATAAACATTCCAATCAAAAGACCTAAATCTCCAATTCTGTTCATGATGAAAGCTTTTTTCGCAGCATCATTATAATCCTGATTTTTATGCCAGAACCCGATTAACAGGTACGAGCAAAGTCCAACACCTTCCCAGCCAATAAACAGCACTAATAAGTTGCTTCCTATTACAAGAGTAATCATAAAGAATACAAACAAGTTCAGGTAAGAAAAGAATTTGTGCATATTCTCATCATCGTGCATATAGCTGATAGAATATAAGTGAATCAAAGATCCGATTCCGGTTACGAAAAGCAGCCAAAGAACCGATAACTGATCTAATAAAAATCCAAGATCAATTTTAAGATTGCTAATCTGAATCCATTCAAATAAAGTCACCTGAATGGCTTTCCCGGTTGAAGAAATCTGATTAAAAAGAACTAGAGTAACTATAAAGGAGATTGCTACAGCAACTGTTCCGATAATTCCGGAAACTGTTTTTCCTAAGCTTTTCCCTAAAAAAACATTGATTAGAAATCCTAAAAAAGGAGTTAAAACTAAAACTAAAGCTAAATTGGTATCCATTTCCATTTATCCTTTTAAATTTTTTAAATTATCGATACTAATCGAACCTAAATTTCTAAAGATCGAAACTAAAATAGCCAATCCAACTGCAACTTCAGCCGCTGCAACTGCCATCGAAAAGAACACAAATACCTGTCCCTGTGCATCCTGATGATAAGTCGAAAAAGCAACAAATAAAAGGTTTACTGCATTCAGCATGATTTCGATAGACATAAAAACGATAATCGCATTTCGTCTGTACAATACACCAAAAATACCAATACAGAAAAGTACAACACACAAAAAGATGTAGTTTTCAATACCTATTTGATTTAATATATTACCCATTATTTATTTAATTTTTCTTTTTTAGACAATAATACAGTTCCAATCATCGCTACTAAAAGCAAGATCGACGCAAATTCAAACGGAACCATATATTCGTTCAATAATATTTTACCCAAAACTTTTATCGATTGAAAATCTTCTCCTGTAGAATCATAATCTCCAACTATTGGTTTCGAATTGATAAAAATTGTAATCAATACAATCACAATCAAACAGAAAGAAACAATAGCGCCCAAACGTGTAATTCTGGGTCTGTGTACCTGATGGCGTTCATTGAGATTCATTAACATAATCGTAAACAGGAACAGAATCATAATCGCACCCGAGTAGACTATAATATGTACAATTGCCAAAAACTGGGCATTTAATAACAAATAATGACCCGCAATCGAAAAGAAACAAATCACTAAATAAATAGCGCTGTGAATTGGATTTCTACTAAAAATGGTCAAAAAAGCAGTAATAACCGTTATAAACGCTAAGAAACAAAATAGTACTTGTACAGTAGTTGCATGAGCAAAATCAGGAATATGTATCATTTAGTTAGCATTATTAAGTTGAGCATTTTTCATCGCCACATCAAGAGGCATCACCAATCTGTCTTTTCCAAAAATGAAATCTTCTCTTTCATAACTGGAAGGAACCAATACTTTTGATGTAGTCAGATAAATTGCATCTTTCGGACAAGCTTCTTCACATAAACCGCAAAATATACAACGTAGCATATTGATTTCGTAGATAGAAGCATATTTTTCTTCTCGGTATAAATGTTTTTCATCTGCTTTTCGCTCGGCAGCCTTCATTGTAATCGCTTCTGCAGGGCAGGACAAAGCACATAATCCACAGGCAGTACAGTTTTCACGTCCTTGTTCGTCCCGTTTCAGCTGGTGTTGACCACGATACACAGGGCTCATTTCACGTACTTGTTCCGGATAATGAATAGTAGCTTTCTTTTTGAAAAAGTGTTTGATCGTAATCAATAAACCTTTTACAATCGCCACAAGATACAATCGCTCCAAAAAAGTCATCTCCTTGTTAGAGACCAACTTCTTTCTACCCGATAATGATATAGTTTCTATAGACATTTCTTTTATTTTTATTTTGTAGCTAATCCTGCTATCCGCTTGTATCTTTTTTGGCAGAAAAAGCCAAAAAAGGATACCGCTTCTATCAGGGCTAGGACATTTGGGTATTAATATTATTTATTTTTTATAGCCTATTTTGGTTCTTTCAAATTTATTTTCTTGTTTGTCCATCAACTCATCTAAGTAAGTAAAGACCAACTCAATGTTTTTGTCATGATTAATTAGTTTTTTCTTAATCATATCAACTTCTAATTTTAAATTCAAATTATCAGTCAGGAAATCTCGCAAACTCACAAAGACTTCAATAATCTTAATGCTCATTTGAGTTGCTCTTTCACTTTTTAGAACACTGGCTAATTGTAAAACTCCGTGTTCTGTAAAAACATATGGCAATGAACCTCCCAGACTTTGTTTTGAGGTTATCGCATTTTGCGACACCATTAATTCAATTTCTATTTCATTTAACCTAAACATAAAATGTTCAGGAAATTTTGTACTATTTCTTTTTACTTGTTCTCTTAATCTCCTTGGTTCAACCTCATATAGTTCTGCTAAATCCCTGTCTAACATTACTTTTTGATTTCTAATAAAATATATTTTATTAGTTATTATTTCATTTGGAATAATTATTTGACTCATTGTAATGTTATTTATAAGACGAAATATATCTCTTTGAAAGGTGTCGCATTTTGCGACACCTTTCAAAATTTAAAATCCTAAATAAACTGCTATATCGTGTCTCAAAATAACAATTCCGGTAACGATAATATTAGCAATAGAAAGCGGAATCAAAATTTTCCATCCCAGATGCATCAATTGGTCATATCTAAATCTTGGAATCGTCCAGCGAACCCACATGTAGAAAAAGATCCAAAAACATATTTTAGCAAACAAAACCACAATTCCTAATAGGTTAGCGATGTTTACACCTGCATTTTCAACCATCCAGGCCATTCCGGGATAATTGTACCCTCCAAAAAACAATACGGATATAATAGTCGCCGAGATAAACATATTCGCATACTCAGCAAACAAATAGAATCCCATTTTCATAGATGAATATTCAGTATGGTAACCACCAATCAATTCAGATTCACATTCTGCCAAATCAAAAGGCGTTCTGTTTGTTTCGGCAAAAGCACAAATTAGGAAAATAAGAAAAGATAAAGGCTGATAAAAAACATTCCAGTTCATTCCGGCTTGTTGCTCGGAGATTTCTTTTAAACTCAAAGTACCTGTCATCATCAACAAAGCAATCATCGATAACCCCATCGCAACTTCATAAGAAACCATTTGAGAAGCCGCACGAACGGCTCCCATCAACGAGAATTTATTATTTGATGCCCATCCACCAATCATGATTCCGTACACTCCAACTGAAACAACGCCAAAGAAGTATAATAAAGCAATATTAATATCGGTAGCTTGTAGTAAAATGTCCCTTCCAAAAAGATGTAATCTGTCTCCCCAAGGAATAACAGCACTTGTCATCAAAGCGGTACTCATGGCAATAGCAGGCCCTACAACAAATAAAAATCGGTTTGGTGTATTTGGGAAAAACTCTTCTTTCGAAAATAATTTTAAACCATCAGCAAGAGGCTGTAATAATCCTCCCCATCCGGCACGGTTTGGTCCCACACGATCCTGTAAAAAAGCAGCAACTTTTCGCTCAGCCCAGGTAGAATACATTGCCATAATCATCGTTATGGCAAAAACAACTACAATAACAACACTTTTCTCTATAATAAATGTACTATCTACCATGTTTAAGAATTTTGGTTGTTAGTGTTTAACGGAATTTCAGCCATACTGATTTTTTTACGATCTATATCTCTTCCTAAAAGAATATTCTTTTCGGTATCGATTTGTACTTTCTCTAATTTTTGAGTGTAGTTATTTTGATTGATCACAGAATCTTTTTCAAATTCTCTTGGTCCTTCAATCACCCAGTCATTTACATTTTTATGGTCAAAACGACAGCTGTTGCAGATAAACTCTTCTACTTCATGATACTCGTCTTTACGACCTGTTACACGCTGAATTTCTCCTCCAAACATCCAAACGGTAGTTTTACCGCAGCATCCAGGAGTCGTACATTCTCTGTGCGCATTATAAGGCTTGTTGAACCAAACTCTCGATTTAAAACGGAAAGTTTTATCTGTCAATGCTCCAACCGGACAAACATCAATCATGTTTCCGGAGAATTCATTGTCGATAGCTTTAGAAATACCGGTAGAAATATTAGCGTGATCTCCACGATCTAATACTCCGTGAACTCTGTTGTCTGTTAATTGATCAGCAACCTGTACACATCTTTGGCATAAAATGCAACGGTTCATATGCAGTTGAATATTCGGACCGATATCTTCTGGTTCGAATGTTCTTTTTTCTTCTATAAAACGTGATTTTGGATTTCCGTGTTCGAAACTTAAGTTTTGAAGATCACATTCACCAGCCTGATCACAAATCGGGCAGTCTAATGGGTGATTGATCAATAAAAATTCTGTTACAGATTTCCGGGCTTCCGTTACTCTGTCTGAAGATTTACTGTTCACTTCCATTCCGTCCATACAGCCTGTTACACAAGATGCCATCAATTTTGGCATTGGTCTTGGGTCAGCTTCACTTCCTTTGGAAACTTCCACTAAACAGCAACGGCATTTTCCACCGCTTCCTTTTAATTTGGAGTAATAACACATGGCTGGCGGAACTAAATCTCCTCCAATCATACGCGCCGCCTGCAGGATGGTGGTTCCTGGTTCTACGTCAATACTTTGACCGTCTATGGTTACTTTCATCTCTGTTAATGATTTGAATGTCGAAAGCCTATATTCAAAAGATTTGCTGTCCTTTTTATATTAGTAACTTCGTACTTCTTTTATATTTTTATTATACGATTATTTTACTGCCTACTAAATGTTTAACCTGAGAAAAAGGTTCAGTAACAAAATGATCTCTGTGTTTTATTTTTTCAGGGAAACGAACATGGTATTCAAACTCTTCTCTGAAATGACGAATAGCTGCTGCAACTGGCCACGAAGCTGCATCACCAAGCGGACAAATCGTGTTTCCTTCGATTTTACTTTGAATGCTCCATAACAATTCAATATCCTCTTCACGGCCATGACCGTTTTCAATACGATGTAATATTTTTTCTAACCATCCAGTTCCTTCACGACATGGTGTACATTGCCCACAAGATTCATGGTGGTAAAAACGGGCAAAATTCCATGTATTTCTCACGATACATGATGTGTCGTTGTAAACAATAAATCCTCCTGAACCTAACATAGATCCGGTAGCAAAACCACCATCACTTAAAGATTCGTATGACATTAAACGGTCTTCACCATTAGCTGTTTTAAAAATCAATTCAGCCGGTAAAATTGGCACTGAAGAACCTCCCGGTACTAAAGCTTTTAAAGGTCTGTTTGATGACATTCCGCCTAAATACTCATCAGAATTCATGAATTCTTCAACAGACAAGCCTAATTCAATTTCATAAACCCCAGGGTTTTTGATGTGTCCTGAAGCCGAGATTAGTTTAGTTCCTGTAGAACGTCCAATTCCAATTTTAGCATATTCATCACCTGAATTGTTGATAATCCAAGGCACGGCAGCAATAGTTTCTACATTGTTTACTACTGTTGGATTTGCCCAAAGTCCTGAAACTGCAGGAAAAGGTGGTTTAATACGAGGATTGCCTCTTTTACCTTCAAGTGATTCTATAAGTGCAGTCTCTTCCCCGCAAATATAAGCTCCGGCTCCACAGTGAACATATAAATCTAAATCGTAACCTGTACCTAATATATTTTTTCCTAACCAACCCGCAGCTCTTGCTTCGTTGATTGCTTTTTCTAAAATTTTGAAAACCCACATATATTCTCCACGAATGTAGATATAGGATAGGTTGGCACCTAAAGCGAAACTGGAAGTAATCATTCCTTCAATCAATAAATGAGGAATAAACTCCATCAAATAACGATCTTTAAAAGTTCCTGGTTCAGATTCGTCAGCGTTACAAACTAAATGTCTTGGTTTTCCTGATTTTTTATCAATAAAACTCCATTTCATTCCCGCCGGGAAACCTGCTCCACCACGACCTCTGATTCCTGATTTTTTTACTTCTTCAACCACTTCGTCAGGTGTAAGCGTTTTTAAAGCTTTTTCTACAGAAGCATAACCCCCATTCTGGCGATATACTTCGTAGGTTTTAATACCCGGAATATTGATTTTGTCTAATAATATTTTTTTTGACATATTTATTTTAAATGTTTGTCTAAAAATGTTTTTAATTTTAAAATGTATGGGTTTTCTAAATTCTTAATATCCCACAAACTTTCGTCTTGAAAATCTCTATTTGGATCTTTACATTTGTCTTTTTCTTGATTCGTAACTCCGTGTAAACATTCCAAATAGCTGTATATTTTTGATTTTTTGGCTGGAATCGTTAATGATTTGTCTTTGGACAAACAATTTTCGAATTCATTCCAACATTCAAAAATTTGTAAATGTTTTTTATTGATTACATTTTCTAATAAATCTTCTACCGTTCCTGTATCTTGATGGTTTGGCAATACAAAAATATCATATTTCGACCAATTCCAAGTTGCCATTAATTCAGTTACGAATTTGATTGTCGCATCAAAACCTGGCTTATCAGTTACTTTTTCATCATCAGCATCCAAAAATATCAACGAGGTGTAATCTGAAAAATCATTCGTTATTCTTAATTTATGATTCTTTAATTTATTCCAAGACCCTAAATTGTAAATAACATTATTCTTTTTTAATTCTTCTTCACTAATTGCTATTTTATAATGAACAAATAGAAAATCTCTTAAAAATCGTTGATCTGATATACCTTCGCAGAAAATTTTAATATTCATATTTTTAACGATTTTCGGTATAAATATCTCCTCCTACATCTTCAAATTCATTATAAGGAAAGCAAATTGCTTTAATGGTTTTATCTTTGTTTTCTTTTAATTTAATCAAACGTATATCTTTCTCATTAACTTCTTTTGCCGCTTTAACATAATCTTCAATACATTCACTCGAATGAGTTGTTGCAAATAATTGCACATCTAATTCCTTGCAAACCTTCATTATATTTACCCAAAAATCTTTCATTTTTGAATAATGAATTCCTATTTCAATTTCATCGATTAATATTCTTTTTCCTTTTAATGATAATGCTTTCAATACAATATAAAATATTCTTTTGAAACCATCGCCTAGAAAATTCAAAGGAACAAATTCGTCTTTATCTTCAAAACTGATTAAAAAAACGGATTTTAAATCTTCAAAATTCTCTCTTAATTCAATATCAACGATATTTGGATTAACTACTTTTAAAACATCAATTAAGATTTGTTTTTCTCTTTTTGTTTTTAATGTTTCATATACACTTCTCGACTCCTGTTCTAAAGGAGTGTCGTTAAAACTGATTAAGGGAAAATTTAAAATATTCTCATCATAATCGTAAATCCAATAAGTTACAACATCTTCATCTATTGAATCTGTTTCATAACAAATAAATTGTTTAACATAATCTTCTTTCTTTATATTTGAATTAATTTCAAATCCGTTCAGATGTTTTTTAACATTCTCTTTAGGATTTATTTTTAATTCAACATTTTTATTTTTATTGTTGTTCGTATAATTAAAAGTTATTTTGTTAGAATATTTTCCAAAAATATATTCTTTAAAATAATTCTTTTTTGGATAGAAAATTTCAGTTGTTGAAACATCATTTACTTTTCTAGTAACCTCTTCAATCTGAAATTTAAGTCCTCTTTTTGTTAACGCTAAATAAAAATTTGATAATAATTGAAATTTGTTCTCATCAAACAACAAAGCCTCCAACAAACAAGTCTTTCCGACATTATTATCGCCAACAATCAAATTAAATTGTCCAATATCATTCACTTCAAGAGAGTCAAACTTCTTGAAATTTTCGATTTTGAAATATGTTAAATGATTGTTTTCCACTTTTTATTTATCGTGTAATATTATTTTATTATCTCTGCAATCAGCGATTAACTGATCGATTTTTTCTTCTGTCAGTTTTTCTTTGTAGAAATCGCCCAACTGCATCATAGGAGCGTATCCGCATGCACCTAAACATTCTACACCGGCAATGGTAAACATTCCGTCGGGAGTTGTTTCGCCCATTTTAATGCCTAATTTTTCAGAAGTGTAATCCATTAAATTTTCAGCACCATTTAAACAACAACAAGAAGTCTGGCAGAATTCGAACATGTATTTTCCAATTGGTTTTTGGTTGTACATGGTATAAAAAGTAACTACTTCGTAAACCTCAATTGGTTTGATGTGCAAAATTTCAGCAACTTTATCCTGTAATTCAATACTCAGCCAGTTGTCGTGTGCATCCTGCACTTCATGCAGAACAGGTAACAAAGCTGATTTTCTTTTATCTTCCGGATAATGACTGATGAGTTCATTGATGCGGGACATCAATGCTTCAGTCATATTTATTTCTTGTTTGTAATGTTTACGTTCCATTTTTTATTATTTTGAATCTTAAATTTTAAATTCTAAATGTTTTCGGCATTTATAATTTATAACTCAAAATTTATAATTCATTTTATGCATCTAATTCTCCGGCAATAACATTTAAGCTTGACAAAATAACAATGGCATCTGATAGTAATGCGCCTTTGATCATTTCCGGATAAGCCTGATAATAAATAAAGCAAGGTCTTCTGAAATGTAATCTGTAAGGTGTTCTGCTTCCGTCAGTTACTAAATAAAATCCGATTTCTCCATTTCCACCTTCAACTGGGTGATAAATTTCTGCAACTGGTACAGGAACTTCTCCCATTACAATTTTAAAGTGATAAATTAAAGATTCCATTGAAGTATAAACGTCTTCTTTTGGAGGAAGATAATAATCAGGAACTTCTGCATGATATTCATTTCCGGGCGGCATTTTTTCCAGTGCCTGACGAATAATGCTTAAACTTTCCCAAACTTCGGCATTACGAACACAGAATCGATCATAAGTGTCCCCCGATTTTCCAACAGGAACAATAAAATCGAAATCCTCGTAAGAAGAATAAGGCTGTGCAACACGAACATCGTAATCAACCCCGGCAGCACGTAAGTTGGGTCCTGTAAATCCGTAAGCCATTGCCTGTTCTGCTGTGATTGCTCCAACGTTTACCGTTCTGTCAATAAAAATTCTGTTTCTTTCGAATAAGTTTTCGAATTCTTTCCAGGCAATTGGAAATTCTTCAAGGAATTTGTCGAGTTTTTTAAACGCTTCGGGAGACCAGTCTCTTTCAAAACCACCGATTCTTCCCATATTGGTTGTCAAACGGGCACCACAAATTTCTTCGTAGATTTCGTAGATTTTTTCTCTAAATTGAAAAACGTATAAGAAACCGGTATAAGCACCAGTATCTACCCCTAAAATTGAATTACAGATTAAGTGATCTGTGATACGAGCCAATTCCATTACAATAACTCTCAGATATTGTGCTCTTTTAGGAACTTCAATACCTAATAATTTTTCTAAAGTCATCCACCATCCCATGTTGTTGATAGGAGAAGAGCAATAGTTCATACGGTCTGTAAGAGGCGTAATTTGGTAAAAAGGACGGTTTTCTGCAATTTTTTCGAAAGCCCTGTGTATGTAACCAATAGTTGGTTCTGCTTCCAGAATTCTTTCTCCGTCCATCAACAAAATATTTTGAAAAATACCGTGAGTAGCTGGGTGTGTAGGGCCTAAATTCAGTACTGAAAGCTCGCTTCCGTCTTCGTTTAGTTTATCCTTTATAATTTTAGCATATCGATGCTCTGGTGATAATAATAGTTCTGACATTTATAATGTTGAATTACTTATTTAGCAATTTGTTGTTGTTCTTCCAAAGAATCGGTCATCTTTATCAGTTCTTCCACTGTCTTCCATTGGAAATTCTTTTCTCATCGGGAAAGAAACCATTTCATCCATATTCAAAATACGTTTCAATTGCGGATGACCAATAAAGTTCACGCCAAAAAAATCATATGTTTCTCTTTCCATCCAGTTGGAGCTTAAGAAAATATTTGAAATTGTTTTGATTTCAGGTTTTTCACCGTTAAGGTATACTTTAATTCTTATGCGTTTGTTTTCATACCAGTTATGAAGATGGTAAACAATTGCAAACTGGCGCTCTGTTTCATTATCAGGATAATGAATGCCACATAAGTCAGTTAAAAAATGAAATCGTAATTCCGGATCGTTTTTAAGAAAAAGAATCAGGGCTGTAATTTTATCAGCAGAAGTTTCAAATGAGTAAATGTCTCTTTCCTGTTGAAAGTTAAAAACACTTGAATCAAATGTTTCGATAAGTTTATCCTGAATCAGGGTGTTTTCTAAAGCCATCTTATGAAATGTTATAGGAAGCTAATAATTCTTGATATTCCGGAGAGCTTCTTCGTCTCACAGATTCACTTTTTACCAATTCTTGAAGTTTCATCACACCGTCAACAATTTGTTCTGGTCTTGGAGGGCATCCTGGCACGTATACATCAACAGGAATTACTTTGTCAATTCCTTGTAAAACTGAATAAGTATCGAAGATTCCGCCTGATGAAGCGCAGGCTCCAACTGCAATTACCCATCGAGGTTCAGACATTTGTTCATAAACCTGCCTTAAAATAGGAGCCATTTTTTTAGAAATAGTTCCCATTACCATTAACATATCAGCCTGACGGGGAGAAAAACTCACACGCTCAGAACCAAATCGGGCTAAATCGTAATGTGAAGCCATAGTAGCCATAAATTCTATACCACAGCATGAAGTTGCAAAAGGCAATGGCCAAAGAGAATTTGCTCGTGCCAGACCCACAACGTCATTTAGTTTTGTGGCAAAAAAACCTTCACCAACAACACCTTCAGGAGGGGCTACCATATTTACATTTGAATTGCTCATTTTATTTTAGATTTTAGATTTTAGATTTTGGATTTTTTTCAATCCTAAATCGGAATCTATATTTTAAAAATCAATATTATTTTTTTTGAGAAATTTATTTTCAAATCTAAAATTCTAAATCCAAGCAATCTAAAATCTAAAATCTGAAATCTAAAGTTTCTTTATTCCCAGTCTAAAGCTCTTTTTTTGATGATATAGAAAAAACCAACTAACAACAAAGCCATAAAAACAATCATTTTTAGCATCCCTTCCATTCCAAGTTCTTTAAAGTTTACAGCCCATGGATAAAGGAAAATCACCTCTACATCAAACAGGACAAATAAAATGGCTACGAGGAAATATTTTACTGAAAAAGGAATACGGGCATTACCAACGGATTCTATACCGCACTCAAAGTTTTTATCTTTAGTTTCTGAGGTTCTTTTTGGGCCTAATTTTCCAGAAATAATGATAGTTCCTACCACAAAGCCTACAGCTAAAATAAGCTGCATTAAAATAGGTAGATAGCTGTATTGGTCAGATTGCATAAACTTAGGTTTTTTACTTAAAAATAAGTCACAAAGATAGCTTTCAACTCTGTAAATCACAAGCTAAAAAATGATTTAAGTATAGTGCCAGATGAGCTTTGAGTGTAATTTTTATTGATTATAAATAATAAATTAAACTTTCACATTTTTTTAACCAGAAAACAAAAAAAAAACGTTTCGAAATAAATCGAAACGTTTTAAACCATTCAGAGGCAAAAAAAATAAATTGCTATATTTTTCTTAGATTACTGCTACTTTAGCAGCAACTTTCCCTTTTCTTCCTTCTTCTTCTTCGTAGCTTACACGGTCACCTTCGCGTAATTCTTCCGCGTTAATTCCTGAAGCGTGAACGAAGATGTCTTTTCCTGTTTCTTCGTCTGTAATGAATCCATAACCTTTAGATTCATTGAAAAATTTTACTGTACCTGTACGCATTGTAATTGTAATAATAATTTATAATAAAGCAAATGTAACATATAAATTCATACAAAAGACACTAAGGTGTTAATTTTTTGTAAAAATTATTGATTTACAGTGTTTTCGGTGTTTAAATTACGGGAAATTTGATATTGATATCTTTAAATTAAGACTGATTTATTAAAGATAAAGCAATTCTTATAGTTATTTTGTTGTAATAAACGGACTACTTATTAAAAATTCACATTTTTGAAATTCTTATGCTAAATCGCAATAGGTAACAAAAAAACAAAGAGCAATAAAATTAATTATCGCTCTTGTTTTTATCGAAAATTACAGAAATTTATTTTAAATCCAATTTAATTGACAATTCTTTCAGTTGCGAATCATCAATTGCAGCGGGAGCGTCGATCATTACATCACGCCCTGAGTTGTTTTTAGGAAAAGCAATAAAATCCCTGATGGTTTCCTGACCTCCTAAAATCGCTACTAATCTATCCAGTCCGAAAGCTAATCCGCCATGAGGTGGTGCTCCAAACTGAAAGGCATCCATTAAGAACCCAAACTGAGCTTTTGCTTCTTCTTCTGTAAAGCCTAAATATCTGAACATTAATTGCTGTGTACCTTTATCGTGAATACGAATTGAGCCTCCACCAATTTCATTTCCATTGAGAACCATATCATAGGCATTTGCACGAACTTTACCAGGATCAGTTTCTAATAATTCCATATCTTCCGGTTTTGGAGATGTGAAAGGGTGGTGCATCGCATGATAACGTCCACTTTCTTCGTCAAGTTCCAATAATGGGAAATCTACAACCCAAAGAGGCGCAAAAACTTCAGGATTTCGTAATCCTAATCGGGTTGCCAATTCCATACGAAGTGCAGAAAGTTGTGCGCGGGTTTTATTTGCTGGTCCCGAAAGAATAAAAATCATATCACCAGGTTTTGCACCAGTTGCTTTTGCCCAATTTCCTAAATCTTCCTGATCGTAAAATTTATCTACAGAAGATTTATAAGTTCCATCATCATTGCATTTAGCGTAAACCATTCCTGAAGCACCAACCTGTGGACGTTTTACCCAGTCAATTAATCCGTCAATTTCTTTACGAGTGTAATTTCCTGCGCCGGGAACAGCAATCCCAACCACTAATTCTGCAGCATTAAAAACCGGGAATTCTTTGTGTTTTGCAAATTCGTTTAATTCTCCAAATTTCATTCCGAAACGAATGTCTGGTTTGTCGTTTCCGTATGTTTTCATGGCATAATCATAGGTAATTCTTGGGAATTTATCTACTTCGATGCCCTTTATTTCTTTTAGTAAGTGTCTGGTGAGTCCTTCAAAAATATTCAAAATGTCTTCTTGTTCCACAAATGCCATTTCGCAGTCGATTTGTGTAAACTCAGGCTGACGGTCAGCACGTAAATCTTCATCTCGGAAACATTTTACGATTTGGAAATATTTGTCCATTCCGCCTACCATCAATAATTGTTTGAAAGTTTGCGGAGATTGTGGCAAAGCATAAAATTGTCCTTCATTCATACGGCTAGGTACAACGAAATCCCTCGCTCCTTCAGGAGTTGATTTGATTAAGTAAGGGGTTTCAACTTCGCAGAAATCTAAGTCAGACAAATATTTACGGACTTCCATTGCTACTTTATGACGGAAAAGCAAACTGTTTTTTACAGGATTTCTTCGAATATCTAAGTAACGGTATTTCATTCTGATATCTTCACCGCCATCTGTTTCATCTTCAATAGTAAATGGAGGCGTAAGCGCTGCATTTAGAATAGTCAGTTCAGCAACTAAAATTTCGATTTCACCAGTCGGGATATTTTTGTTTTTGGCTTCACGCTCAATAACAGTTCCTTTTACCTGAATTACAAATTCTCTTCCAAGTGTTTTTGCTAATTCGAAAACCGTTTTATCGGTACGACTTTCGTCGAAAATAAGCTGCGTGATTCCGTAACGGTCACGTAAATCAACCCAATTCATAAATCCTTTATCGCGTGATTTCTGAACCCAGCCTGCAAGTGTAACTTCGGTATTAATATTTGAGGCATTTAATTCGCCACAATTATGACTTCTATACATTGATCAAAATTTTAGACTGCAAAAGTAAACACAAAATTCAAATTAATATAGTAAAGTAATGACTTGATGCTTATAAATTTGAAATATTTTGTTAAGAGGTAAATTTCTCACACAGAATTTCTTTAGATTTGACCTATTCAAAATAAAATACTGTCAATCATGAAAAAAGTTTTCCTTTTAGCCCTAATGATACTAAGCGCTTTTAATGTTAATGCACAAACCAATAATAAAATTAAGTTTACCGCTAAAATTGCGAACAGAAATAGCGATACTTTAGTTATACGCGGAGCAAATAATTTTACCCAGGTCATTCCTGTTGATAAAAAGGGAGTTTTTGCTGCTACTTTTGAAGCACCAAAGGGATTTTATCAATTTTCAGATGGCAGTGAAGTTTCTGGTTTGTATCTGAAACCGGATTCAGAAATAAACCTGACAATGGATGCCAAACAATTTGATGAGACTATTGTATATAAAGGTAAAGGGGTGGATGAAAGTAATTTTCTGGCTCAGTATTCTTTAAGCAATGAAAAATTTCAAAATGAAGCTTTCTCAAAAGAAGAAGCCGAATTTAAAGCACTATTAGATACAAAAACAAAGCTGGATAATGAAAACATTGAAAAGGGAAAATTTGATCCGGAGTTTCAAATGGCTTTAAAAAATTCATTTGCACAGTTTAATCAATATGCAGTTCAGTCCTATGAAAGTACCGCTAAAGCAAATAAATTAAAAGGAAAACCTTCTCCTGATTTTGATTATGAGAATTATAAAGGAGGCAAAACAAAACTTTCTGATTTAAAAGGGAAATATGTCTACATTGATCTTTGGGCTACATGGTGTGGCCCCTGCAGAGCCGAGATTCCTTTTTTACAAAAAATAGAAGAGAAATATCACGGTAAGAATATTGAATTTGTAAGCATTTCGATTGATAAGGCAAAAGACAATGAGAAATGGAAAAAATTTGTATTGGATAAAAATTTAGGAGGAATCCAGTTATTTGCAGACAAAGACTGGGAGTCTGAGTTTGTAACCAGTTATGGTGTAACCGGAATTCCGAGATTTATATTAATAGATCCAAAAGGAAATATTTTGAATCCGGATGCAGAAAGACCGTCTTCACCAGAACTTCAAAAACAACTCGATTCACTATTGAACTAAGATTATTTATGAAATTTACAACGTTATCGTAATTTTTTTAAAACTCATAAAACCTAGTAAAACCAATGCCTGAGCATTGGTTTTTTTATATTTGGCTGATTTCCAATGTTAAGTTTTTACTCAATGTTATTAAATTGTTAAGCAAAAGTTTTTTTAATGTAAATTATTAATTATATTTGATAAAGATTTGATAACATTAATACCTCAAAATATGAAAAAGTGTGTAATTTTAGTTGCAATATTGTTCTCTGGAATTTTAGTTGCACAAGAAACTAAACCTGAGTTGGAAGCTGTTGGAAACAAAGTAAGAGCTACTTATTATTATGAGAATGGCAAAGTACAGCAGGAAGGTTTTTTTAAGGAAGGTAAATTAGATGGTGTTTGGCTATCTTATGACGAGAACGGAAATAAAAAAGCCATTGCTGAATATACAAACGGATTAAAAACCGGAAAATGGATTTATTTTAACGACAAAAATATTTGTCAGGTAGATTATTCAGACAGCAAAATTAAATCGGTTAAAAACTTAGAAGAAAAAGTTTTAGCCCATACAAATTAAGATTCATTTAGTTAAGAAAAAGGGAGAAAATTCAATTGAATTTTCTCCCTTTTTGATTTTTTTATAAATTCTTATTTGTTTTCTTTTGGCTTTAATGAAAAAGAAGCATAAAGCGTAACTAAGGCTAAAACAACCCAGAAAGCATCAACAAAGAAAATCTGTATCTTGTTTTGTATAAAGGAGTTCCAAAACCAATTTCCGCTAACAATTCCGTTTATAACAGGAATTAAAAATCCTAAAACACTTCCAGAAATTAAGCACCATTTATTTGTGAAAGCATTGTTTCTTTTAATAATAAAAAAGATAGTAAGTAATAGCCAACCTATAAAATAAATACTGTACAAACCTGACTGGGTTAAAGGATGAAATAATTTAGTGGCTATAAAAGACAATGCAGTAATTGGGTACATGCTCAAACAGATTGCCAGGTAAATACCAACAACACCTTCATTAAAGCGACGTTTCTTTTCGGGCATGTTTTTCTTGTCTCTGGCAACTAACCAGATCATTACACCGGAAATAATCACAAAGCAGGTTATGATTCCCAAAATAAAACTCACTATTTTCAAGACATATCCTCCATAATCACCAAAATGAATGCGGTATAAAACATTTTTTACTACATCTAAATAATTATTTTGCGTTTCAGGATTTTTCTTTGCAATTTCTTTTCCGTCAGAAATGCGGTAAACTACTTTTCCTATTCCGGTAAATTTTTTAGTACTTAATAATTCACCCTCTACGAGAACATGCATATTGGTATCCCCATAATTTTGAATATAAACACGATTGATTTCAAAATCGCCCCAGTTACTTTTTGCTTTTGAAACTAATTGATTGATATTGAAAGTTGTTTCTAATTTTTTGTTGTCAAATTTATACTCAGGATCAGTATATTCAAGTTCTTTGTATAATTTATCCTGATCGCCATTGTAGAGTGCCATTACAGCAGGGGCAACAATTAGTAGTTTGATCATGAAAAAAGCACCGGTTACCGCATATACAAACTGAAAAGGCAATCCAATCATCCCTAATGCTGTGTGGGCATCAGTCCATAATATCTTAAGTTTTTCCTTCGGACGAAAAACATAAAAGTTAGACACTATTTTTTTCCAGTGCAATAAAACTCCGGTTACAATTGCAAATAAAAAAAACAAAGCGATAAATCCCGAAAGATAATATCCCACAGGATAAGGAATCTGAGCCAAAAAGTGAAGTCTGTATAAAAACTCTCCCAATGAATAAGATTCTTCATAAGTTGATCTTTTATAGTTTTTGGTATCTAAATAAAAAAAGCTTCCTTCTTTTTGTTTAGCCTGAGCCAAAGTATCTTTTGTTCCTTCCAGATAAATGCTAACCCTTTTTTCGTTACTGTGCTTAGAAATAGTGATATTTCGCCCGTGCAAAATATATTCATTATCCAGTTTTTTTAAGGCGGTATCATAGTTTAAATCAATTTCTTTTGAATAAGAAGTCGATTCATTTCGCTCCCAATTGATGATTTCGTCCCTGAAAAAAGAAAATGATCCGGCAAAGAATATCACAAAAAGAACAACACTAATGACAATGCCGCTAACGGTATGGGTGTGAAAATAAATATTATAATTACGATTACTCATAGTGTTAATTATACGTTTGTCCTAAATAGATTAAAAGAGAGAAAACAAATGAAAGGAATAGGTAACTCAACCAGATTTTCCATCCGTTTTTGGCTAAAAAAGCAACAATCATCAGGGCTACCCAAAGAATGAAGCCACTAAAAGCCATTGTAATCAGAACATCTGCACGATTCAACCAGCTGGCTAAAGCCAAATGAAATGTTACAGAAACAAAATAGCCGCCCAGAATGGCAGCAGTAATTTTGGCAAACCGTTGCCACTTTGATTGTGTTAAGTATTTTGGATTTGCGGGCATGATTAGGAGTAATAAAATTCTAATAAACCGATTATTATAAAAAGAATCAATAAAGATGAGCGACTTATTTTTTTTAACGGAGTCAATACTACAATTAAACTCCCTACTGCCATAAGCTGAATAAAAAATAGTAAACTCCCACAGCCCAAAGATTTTGTAAAAAGCCAAAAACCATAAGCAGTCAAGAGTAAAACTAATCCGGTGATTTTGGTTTGTTTTGGGTTTTTCTGCATCCATTTTTCGAAACCTAAATCATAGGATAGAACAGCTTTTTTCGAAGTATAATATAAGGTGTAAAAAGCTAAAAAAACGATTAGACTTGCTGTTGTTATCATGATTTATGAATTTTAAAACACCTTTCTAATTAAACAGAAAGGTGTTTTGTTACTAATTTTTATTAGAATCTATATGTGAAACTTGCAGCAATACTTCTAGGATCTTTTGGATGAACCGTTGACCATCCGTCATAGATTTCTTTGTTTGCAATGTTGTTTAATTTTACGTTTATTCCAAATTTTTCTGCGTTGTAGAACAAAGAAGAGTTGAAAACAACGTATTCAGGTATTGTAAATTCTCCAGATGTCCATCTGTTCATGATTTTATTGTCTCCTAAATAATTTCCTCCAAACCCTAATCCAAATCCTCTTAGTACTCCTGTTGTAAATTTGTAACTAGCCCAAAGGTTTGCCATTTGCACCGGTCCGGCACTTTCAGGTCTGCGGGCGATAAAATCTAAATCACCTGCAGTTAAAAGAGATTCGTTGTAACTGTAACCTGCAATAATGTTTAAACCATTAATTGGATTGGCAACTATTTCAGCTTCTATACCTTTATTTTCTTGTGCTCCATTGGTATAATAAGTAACGTCAGTTGCATTTGGTCTAATGCTGTAAACCTGATCAGTTACTTTTATTTGGTAGTAACTTACAGTTGCGTAGAGTTTATCTTTGAAAAGATTTAATTTTGTTCCTGCTTCCAATTGGTTCGCTCTTTCAGGTCCAAATGTTCTTGCTGTTGTAACTGTGCCATTGACATCTGCAGCCGGAGCTACGTTTGAAAATCCGTTCATGTAATTAGCAAAAATAGAAACCGTATTTAAAATTGGCTGATATACGATTCCAAATTTTGGAGAAAATGCGGTTTGGTTGTAACCGTCATTTTCAGCATTCATAAAACGATCCGCGCGTAAACTTACCATAGCTGATAAATTGGGAAGAATGTTTAATACATCTGAAAAATAGGCGCTGTAAGTTTCTTGTTTTGTTTTACTGCTGTTTCTTGGGGCATTACCTAATAGTGCATCAGACCTTTCTTTAGTCAAAACACCCGTATCTCCGTTTGAAGGGCCAAAAACACTATTGAAAGAAGCTAAATTATCCCCAATATAAATGTAGCCGTTTGCAGCATAGTTTGAACTATGGTCTGCAAAAGTTCTTTTGTAATAATCTAAGCCAACAACCAGTCTGTTTCTTAAGCTTCCGATTTTAAAATCACCAATAAAATTTTGTTGGATATCAGTAGTTTTGTTGTTGTTTTCCTGATAATTAAAATAACGACCCAAGACTATTCCTTCAGTAATAGTTGGGAAATATTGTGTCCCTTCATACAGGTAGGAATAGTAACCCTCAGATTTTGAGGTACTATTTGAGAAAACAGTCTGTGAAGTCCATTGATCAGAAAGTTTGTAAAACATTTGAGCCTGTATGTTAAAAGAAGGTGTTTTAATAGTTAACTCGTCACTGGTATAGGAGCGTTTATTATCATATTTTAGTTCGTCAATATTATGAACTCTTAACGGATATCCCCTGTCAAAAAACAACATGGTTGGGTTAGTAGTTTCATTGCTCATAAATTCAGTTTGTACTAAGAATGATAATTTATCATTTAATTCATAAGATAAAGACGGAGCGATAAAGAACGATTCTCTAAAACCCGCATCCTGAAAACTATTTTGGTCATTATATGCAGAGTTTACTCTGAAATTTAATGTTTTCTTTTCATTTAATGAAGTATTAAGATCTACTGTTGCTCGGTTTAAAGCATAACTTCCAGTTGTATAAGTTATTTCGCCACCAAATCCTTTGTAAGGTTTTTTGGTTGTGGTGTTAATTACCCCTCCGTATGATATTAAACTGCTTCCGAATAAAGTTCCGGAAGGACCTCTTAAAATTTCGATTCTGTCAATATTTGCCGGGTCTAAACTTCCATTTGTTAAACCAGGTAATCCATTAACCATCGTTGGTTGTACAGAAAATCCTCTCAGCGAATAATATCCTGCACCATCACCTCCACGACCGGTAGAGGCCCAAAGTTGTGTTACTCCAGGAGCGTTTTTTAAAGCGTCATCAAAATTAGTTACTACCTGTTCTTTTAAGACCTCGCCAGTTATTGTTGTATAGACTTGTGGATTTTCAAGATTTTTAAGAGGCAGTCTGGATACCTGCTGATTTTCTTTTCGGGCAAAATGATTTGTTTTACCGGCATTAATAACTACTTCAGTTAATTCTTCCGAGTTAGTAGAGATAGTGAAATTTTCAATATGTTCTTCACCGTCATTGATAATTATGTTTTTTTCTTTAGTAGAATAGCCAACACCTGATACTTTTATGGTATAAGATCCAGGTTTTACATTTTTTATTTTATAATTTCCAGCTTCGTCCGTAATAGTACCTAAACGGGTACCTTTTAATATGACAGAAACATTTTCTGGTGTTTCATTGTTGTTTAAAGTTATTTTACCTTTTATAGTTGTTTTTTCTTGTGCACTGATTGATGTACCAGTTAACAAAATAAAGAATAAACTTAATAGTGGTATTGTAAATCTTATTTTCATCTTATTTAGAATTGTTTTTGATAGCGCAAATTTAGGTTTTGAATAGCAACTACGCAAATTATTTTTATTTATTCTAAATAAAATATTAATCAAAATTTAAAACGTATTTTTATTTAAAAAATTAACATTTTAAGCCCATTTGATATTGTAAGAAAAAAACCTACTCAAATGAATGAACAGGTTTTTTCAATTTAAATCAAATCAACAATTAACTAATGCGTGTGTTTAGGGTTAAAACCGTCTTCGCTTAATTCGGTGTGCTCATAATCAGCAACCATTTCTGCTTCGTAATCGATTTTATCTCCTTTAGAGAATTTTTGAATAATTTTCTCCATAATATTATAAATTACCGGAACCACAATCAGGGTTAAAAATAAAGAAGAAATTAATCCCCCGATAATTACCCATGCCAGACCGTTTTTCCATTCAGCTCCTGCTCCGGATGCCAATGCAATTGGGAACATACCAAACACCATCGCAATTGTAGTCATCAAAATTGGACGTAAACGTGCGTGATTTGCCTGTATTAATGCTGTTCTGATCGATTCTCCTGCAGCTCTTCTCTGGTTCGTATAATCGACAAGCATGATCGCATTCTTACACACCAGGCCAATCAACATGATTATCCCTAATATGGTAAAGATGTTTAATGTATTATTGGTCAAAGCTAAAGCTAACATCGCTCCGATAAAGGATAATGGTATAGCAAATAGTACTACAAAAGGGTGAACAAAACTGTCATACAAACCAACCATTACCAAATAAACTAAAATAATAGCAGCCAGTAAAGCGATTCCTAAAGTACCAAAACCTTCACTTTGATTTTCCTGATCACCTCCCCAAATATAGTTTACACCAATTGGTTTTTTAAGCTTATCTAATTTTTCCTTCCATTGGGTAACAATTGTTCCAGAAGCAACCCCAACGTTTTGTCCTTGTACTGTTACCGAAGCCGTTTTGTCTCTACGCTCTAACTGGCTTGGGCCTGAACCTTCTGTAATGGTTGCAAATTGTGATAATTTAATTTGCTGTCCGGTTGAATTAATAAAAATCAAATTACTAACATCAGTAATACTTTTTCTATCAAAAGCATTATACTTAATATTGATGTCATATTCGTATTCGCCTGCTCTGAACTTACCATCGGTATTTCCACTATAAGCGGTTTGCATCGTTAAACCAACTGTTTGTAAAGTCAATCCCAAAGCG
The DNA here is from genome assembly GCF_003202435.1 of Flavobacterium cheongpyeongense. Classification (GTDB taxonomy): domain Bacteria; phylum Bacteroidota; class Bacteroidia; order Flavobacteriales; family Flavobacteriaceae; genus Flavobacterium; species Flavobacterium cheongpyeongense. The sequence continues at coordinate 315,369 of NZ_QJHK01000004.1, read as the reverse complement.
GCCATTTTATCACGATCTACCTTAACATTGATTTCAGGATTACCGTCTTCAACTGTTAATTTAATCTCTGTTGTTCCAGGGATTTTACGTAATTCAGCTTCAGCTAATTTAGCAAAAGCCATAGCTGTTTCAGTTGAAGGACCTGTTACGATCAAGCCTAAAGTAGCATTATCTGCTGTTCCTAAAATACCAACCGGAACCGTTTTAACTTTGGCACCAACTAATACTTTTTCTAATTTACGTTTAATTTTAGCAGCGTATACAGAAGCTCCGTCTGTACGATCTTTTTGCTCAATCATTTTAACATCAATCTCTGCTTTGTAAGCGGTTGCTTGTGATGCTCCAAGACCTTCACTAGTTTGTCCTACTGTTGTAATTTGACTGTGAACATATTCTTGCGTTTTCAAAAAGGCTTCTGCTTTTTGTGTCATAAAGTTAGTTTGTTCTAACGAAGCGTCTTTAGGCATTTCGATCTGAACTAAAAACTCACCACTATCTGATGCAGCGAAAAACTCACCACCTATGAAACCGCCACCCATTAATCCAATTGTAGATCCAAAGAACAAAATAAGTACTACAACAAGAGTTTTTACATAATGATCTAAACACCATGTTAATAAGTGAGAAACCCAGTCTGTAAAACGTGTTAAATAATTTTCAAAACCAAGAATAATTTTTCCGAATAAATTTTTTCCTTCAATATGCTCTAATTTCCCAAAACGAGATGACAACCATGGAATAATAGTAAAAGAAGCTAAAAGCGATAGTAAAGTTGAAATAATTACAGTAACACAAAATTGTGTAATAATATTAGAAACTAAACCAGAACTCATTGCAATAGGCAGGAATACCACCACAATTACTAAGGTAATCGAAGTTACGGTTCCGCCAATTTCGGCTGTACCATCATACGAAGCGCGAATTCGGCTTTTACCCATTTCCATGTGCCTGTAAATATTCTCCAAAACCACAATTGCATCATCGACCAGAATACCTACCACCAGAGACAATCCTAATAAACTCATTAAGTTTAAGGTGTATCCCATTAAATAAATTCCGATGAAAGTTGCAATTAACGATGCCGGAATCGAAACCATTACAATTAATGAGTTTCTAATACTGTGCAGGAAGAACAACATTACTAGAGCCACCAGAATTACGGCTATTAATAAATCGTGAACTACTGAATCAGCAGCTTCCAAAGTAAAAATTGTACTGTCTTTTGCTACTTCTAATTGTAAATTGTTTTTTTCATAATCTTTTTCAAGAATTGCAATTGTTTTTAGTAATTGCTCACTTACGGCAACCGCATTCGCATCTGATTGTTTAATAATTTGTAAAACAATCGCACTTTTTTGATCAACACGTGATATTTTTTCAGCTATTTTCTGTGTATCCTGAACGTCAGCAATATCACTTAAACGAATTTGAATTCCGTTTTGAGAAGAAACTACTAAGTTTCTTAGTTCTTCAACATTTTTATATTTACCCGCTAAACGAATTAATATTTTTTGATCACGGGTCTGGATGTTTCCTGTTGGAAAATCTAAGTTTGAAGACAAAATGGTCTGCTGAACCTGAGGAATTGAAAGCCCGTAACCCTGCATTTTCACAGCATCCAGATTTACCTGAATTTCACGCTCAGAACCACCAATAATATTTACTTGTGCGACACCTTGTACACGAGATAAAATAGGCGCAATTTTTTTATCAATTAAGTCATAAAATGCTGCTTCATCCATTTTTCCATTGGCACCAATTGTCATAATTGGCAAATCGCTCAATGAGAATTTAGTTAACGCAGGCGTTTCAGCATCATCAGGTAAATCACTAATGATAGCGTTGATTTTTCGCTGAGCATCATTCATAGAGAAATCAACCTTTGCATTTGAAGTCAAAGTAATGGACACAATAGACAAACTCTCGTAAGATTTTGAGTCAATTTTCTTGATATTCTCTAAGGACGCAATCGCATCTTCAATTTTCTTGGTTACCGTATTCTCAACCTCACTTGGAGAAGCTCCCGGATAAATTGTAGAAATGGTAATAACATTTTGTTCAAATTTTGGTATCAGCTCGTAGCCCAGTTGGCTGTAACTGAATAATCCACCAAGTGTCAGAATTGTAAACAATACAATTACCAACGACGGACGTTTAATGGATATTTCGGCTAATTTCATATGTTTCTTTTTTTAAGTCCTTAGTTTCTTATTAGTCTTATGATTCCCTGTTTTAGAGTTTTTAATAATTTCCTAATTCTATGAACCAGGGACTAAGTACTAATCACTAATTACTTTTTTACTTAATAATTTCTACTGTATTTCCGTCTTGTAAGTTAATCTGACCTGTGGTAATTACTTTTTCTCCATCAGATAATCCGTTGATAATTTCTACTTTATCACCTAAAATTCTTCCGGCAGTTACTTTTCTCAATTTAGCTTTACCATTTTCAACAACAAAAATTTCGTTACTGCTTACACTTCCAACAAATGCATTTCTTGGTACCACCATTAAGTTTTGTTTTTGTTGTTTTGAAGCAAAATTTGCAGTTCCGTACATACCGGCTTTTAGATCATTATTTGAGTTATTTGCAATTTCAATTTCAACAGGAAAGCTTAAAGTTTCATCTGCTTTTGCAGCAATAAAAGTAATTTTTCCTGAGAATGTTTTGTCTGGATAAACACTTGCAGTTACATTGATATTGTCTCCTTTTTTAAGGCTCGCTACCTGGTTTTCATTTACAGTAACTGTTAATTTTAATTTAGATGTATTTACAATATCAAATAATGCAGTTGCCGGCATTCCTGTTAAAATAGATCCCGGCTCAATGTATTTTTTATTGATAAATCCGTTAATTGGAGCTTTTACTTTTGTGTCACCTACATTTATATTGGCTTGTTTTAAATTAGACTCTGCATTTGTTAAAGCCAATTTTGCCTGATCTAATTGCTGTTTGGTAACCCCGCCGGTTTTAAAAGCATTTTCGTATCTGCTGAAATCAGATTTTGCATTTTGATAAACGGCCTGTGCTTGTTGTGCACTTACATTAATCACATCGCCTCTCATGGTCAGTAAGTTTTGACCTACTCTTACGTAATCTCCTTCTTTTACTAGAACGCTGATTACTTTTCCTGATTTTTCTGCAGCAAAAGTCAATTCCTGAGTTGGAGCAAAATTTCCGTTTGCAACAAAATCTAAAGAGATCTCTTCTGTTTTTACAGGAGTAACTTTTACTGAAACAGTAGCATTTTTTTCTGCCACTATATCTGTTTTTGCTTTGTTCTCCTTTTTATTGTTGCTTAAAACATATCCTATCACACCCAAAGCTGCGATTATGATTACGATCGTTGTAATAGTTTTTTTCATTGTAATTAGTTATTTAATAAGAGTTTTTAGTTCGCCTTTTGATTTGATAAGTGCTACTTCAGCTAATTTGTAATCTAATATAGCTGCGGTATAATTGTTTTGTGCTTCTATCGATGCATTTTCTGCATCTAATAAATCTGTTAATGAAGCCAGTCCTTGTAAATAATTATTTTTCGTGTTATTCAGAATTTCTTCTGCCAGAGTCATATTCTCTTTTTGATTTTCAATTGTAATCAAACTATTCTGAATTTGAGTCGTCGCATTTTTGTATTCTAAATCAAGTGAAAGTTGGGTATCTTTAATATTCTCCTGAAGTGATCTGATTTTTACATCTGCCTGTCTTACCTTGGCACGGGTGCCAAATCCTGTAAAAATGGGTACTTTTAAATTCAAACCAACTGATGCGTAATCAGACCAATATACACCATCTGCAGGTTTTGCAAACAAAGGTATTTCAGGCCCCTGTCCTATATAATTATATCCCGCAGACAAAGAAAGAGTTGGGTAATATTCTGCTTCAACTGATTTTTTCTGAAATACTAATAATTCCTCCTGTTTTTTCAAAAGCAGATACTCAGTTCTATTTGCAGTATTAGGAGCTTCGCTTAATGCAGCCGGAGTTACTTCAAATTCAGATTGTGGAATCTCGATTTGAGTTTCCATAGGCATTCCCATATAAAATTTCAAAGCATTTTCCTGTAACTGTACGGCATTCAAGATTTGCTGACGTTGCGTGCTGATGTTTGACAGTTTTACATTTACTCTGTCCAAATCGATTTTTTTTGCCAGTCCGTTATCAAATTGCCCTTTAATAATGTCACGAACTTTAGTAGTATTGACATAATTGCTGTCTAATAAAATTAATTTCTGACGTTGAACATATACCTGATAATAGTTGTTTGCTACTCTTTCAATTATTTGTTCCTCTGTTAACTGATCATTGATCTGATAGAATTGACGGGTAGATTTAGCAGCTTTTAAACCTGTAAAAACAGATTGGTCAAACAAAGCCTGTGTTAATGAAACTCCCGCTCCAGAGGTCCATTTTTGTCCAAAATTTGCCTGAATAGTAGTTCCAGGCTGTCCAAAAGAACCCCCGTCAATTACACTTGTCTGTAAGATAGGATTATGAGTTAAATTTCCGTTAGCCGAAATTTGAGGTAAAGCTCTTGAACGAACTTCCTGAATTTGGTATTCGCTGTTTTCAACGTCTAATTTTGCTTTTTTGGCATCAGCTTTATTTTGCAGTGCATAATTAACAGCATCTTTCAGAGTTAAAGTGGTGACCTGTGCATTGGCCGACAGACCAATTGTACACAAAAATATAAGAATGATTTTTTTCATAGATTGATGAATATTTAAGTAATAATTTTTTTAAGTTGTTTTTCTAATTCTAGAATCCCTAAGGGAGTCGACATTGCTCTGGTGTGGTATTCAAGTGCTTCTAATTCTAAATCTTGTGCCTCTTTTTCAGAAATCGTATTTCCATTTATCTCAAAGATCAATGTGTAATAAAATTTCACATATTTATCTACGGGTATTTCTGATCGGTAAAATCCTTCTCGGATTCCTTTTTCGATATTTTGCTTAAAAACCGTATTACATTCGTTTATCTCTCTATTAACTAGTTTATTGTAGGTTTCAGAGTAATGTTTTTTTAACTGATACATTGGAGAGGTGTCTCCGCTATTGAACATTTCTTTGAACATTTTTCGAATTTCAAAATTTTCTTCAATAGCATTGTAATCTTTTTTTACTATTGCATCAATGCTTTGATGTACCTCTTTATGCAACACCGCAATACTTTCTTCTATCAACACCTCTTTGTTACAGAAGTATTTATAAATAGTTTTTTTAGAAATGCACATTTCGCAAGCGATGTCATCCATTGTGATGCTTTTGAAACCCAGTTTCAAAAATAATTCACTTGCTTTTGAAATAATTTTCTCTTTCATTTTAATTTTCAAATTCTATTACTAAAGTATTTAGGAAACTAAAGTTACAAAAAAAGTTTCCATTATATTTGTAATAATTTTACATTAACTTATTCATTATGTAGGGTTTAAATACTGAATTCTAAATTTGCAATAAGTTTGATATCTTTTCCCAATGCCAATCCTCCGTTGTGATTGTAAGAATTATAGTCTAAACCAAAATCCTGACGTTTAATGTCTCCTTTAATTTCAAAAGCAACTTTTTTCTCTCCGTTATAGTTATTAACACCAATAAACTCTGCGTCAAGTTCTACAACTCGTGTAACATCTTTTATGGTTAAGTCTCCTTTAAAAAAGTTGATATTATTATTTACTTTTTGAAAAGAGGTCGATTTGAAACTAATAATAGGGTGTTCGTTTACATTAAATAAATCATTCAGTTGCAGATGAGAGTCGATTTGCTGAAAACTATCTGCTTTATTATTTATATCTAATGAAAAAGCTACTGAAGCATCTTCAATTTCATTATCCTCGATATTTACATAGCCATCAAATTTGTTTGCAGGTCCTCCCAAATAAGCAATTATCGAATGTCTCATTTTTATTAAAACATCTGACTGGCTAGAATCTACGGTCCATGTTGTTCTCATAAATATTTGATTTAATTTAATTGAGTTTATAAAACGCTTAAAATACATGGAAACTCATATGGTGTTTTCAGTTTCCGTTTGCAAATATAAAAAGGAAACTCATAATACCAAAAAAGTTTCCATGTTTTTTAAAATAATTTTAAAGGATTAAAAATGAGGTAATAGTAAATTATGGTTAGCATTTAAATTTTAAAAACAATAATTCGTATATGAATTGTATCTTTGGACTTCGTAAATCAGAATTTCATTTTATGCACGATATTAGCCAGTACCAGGATTTTTTTTTAAGTTATTTAAAGAACCAAAACATAACCAAAGAGCCCAAAAATCTTTATGAGCCTATTGAATATATTTTAGGACTTGGCGGCAAACGGATGCGCCCGGTGCTGACGCTAATGGCGGCAGAAGTTTTTGATACCAATTATAAAATAGCACTTCCGGCCGCAATGGCGGTAGAAGTTTTTCATAATTTTTCGTTGGTGCATGATGATATTATGGATGATGCGCCTTTACGCAGAGGAAAAGAAACCGTACATGAAAAATGGAATCTGAATACCGGAATTCTCTCTGGGGATGCGATGCTTATTTTGGCTTATCAATATTTTGAACAATACGAGCCAACAGTTTTCAGGGATTTAGCAAAATTATTCAGCAAAACAGCACTTGAAGTTTGCGAAGGTCAGCAATGGGATGTCGATTTTGAAATACGATCAGATGTAACCATTCCGGAATATCTGAAAATGATCGAATATAAAACAGCTGTTTTGGTTGCTGCAGCTATGAAAATGGGTGCAATTGTTGCGAAAACATCTGAAAAAGAAGCCGATTTAATTTATAATTTCGGACTTAATTTGGGGTTGGCATTTCAATTACAGGATGATTATTTAGATGCTTTTGGAGATCCCAAAACTTTTGGTAAACAAGTAGGAGGGGATATTATCGAAAACAAAAAAACCTATTTGTACTTAAAAGCGATGGAGTTTTCTGCTACTGAAAAAGCGGCAGAATTACAAAAACTCTTTAGTGAACGATTGGAAGATAATACGGACAAAATAGAAATTGCCAAAGTGATTTTTAACGAATCCGGAGCATCAGAGGCAACTCAGAAAGCAATAGAAACATACACTTTTAAGGCTTTTGAAACTCTGGAGAAAATGGCAATCAATGCGCAAAAGAAAAATATTCTGAAAGCTTTTGGCGAAAATCTAATGGGCAGAAAGGTTTAATACAGTAAGATTTATGAATGCCATAGTCGATTCGGTTTTCTTTAATGACAAAAATTATGATGCCAAAAAGCAATTGTTTTTTGCTGCTTGTTTTCCTTTTTTTACCATTTTCGCTTTAGGAATTGACAGCGTTTCTTTTACTGCGCATTATTTTGATGGCCGTCAAATTACAAATATTTTAGCCATACTTTATTTCTCTTTTTTCTTTTGGTTTTCAGGTTCTTATTTAAGGAAATTGATGTTTGTGATGGTATTTTTGTCATATATAGGCGAATTGATTTTTTGCACGTTACTCGGAATGTACCATTACAGAACAACAGTTATTCCGTTATATGTCCCTTTTGGTCATGCCATTGTTTATGCTTCAGGTTATGTGTATGCGTATACCCAATGGGCAGTTAAAAACGATCATTCTCTTAAAAAATATTTCGCGATTGGATTTCTGATATTGTTTTTATCTGTTGGAATTACCCTGAAAGATATATTTTCACTCATTTTTGGAATCTTTTTCTTTTTGCTTTTGAAGAGAAAAAAATGGCAAAACTTATATTATTTCATTGCCATTTGTGTTATATTTATTGAGCTTGTGGGGACTTATTTTCAATGTTGGAAATGGATTCCAAAAACATTCGGGTTAATTCCGGCTGCCAATCCGCCAATGGGAGCTGTTTTTTTCTATGCAGGCGGCGATGTTCTTTTATCTAAAATTGTAGATTACTGGAAATCAAAAACCATAAGAAATCAGTTTTAATTGCCATTGGTATTAATTTTTGAAATTAGTTTTTGAAATTGAAATTGATTTTTGCCATTGCCATTGAATTTTGAAATTAAAAAAATTATGTATGTTTCCCCCTTAAATACCGATTTGTTATTTGAAGAAGCTCAAAAAGATTCTTTATACCTTAAATTAGTAGAACAGCTTAATAAAGATTTTAATCTGGCAAATGAGGGAATTGATTTCCCATTAAGTATTGTGCCTGAAGAATTAAAAATCCAGCTTCACGAAAAAATTTACCGAATGATTCAGTACAAATTTGCTGAATATCTGAATCTCCTCTATATAATTGATGTTCCGGAAAACGAAATCAAACAACTGGACGGATCAGATTTGGTTGTTCTTGCTGAGCAGGTTTCTTTTTTAATTTTAAAGAGGGAATGGCAGAAAGTTTGGTTCAGGAATTATTACAAGTAACATTAATTGTTTATTAAAATACTATAATTTTCAGGTCTTACGATTTTTCGTAGTTTATCTAACTCAGTCCAAAGGCCAAAACCTTCGGTATCAATTTTATTCCCTACAAATTGAACGCGGCCGCATTTGAAGCACATCTTAACTATTCCTACCGTTTCTTTTTTCTTTTTAAAAATAAAAATATCGCGATATTCTGCTGCACAGGCGGCGAAAGCATCTTGCAATGAATCTTTTTCACTAAACACATTTTCAATCTCTTTCTGCTGTTTAAGCGATAAATTTGATTTTTTGTAGTTATAATTCAATAGAATTTTTTCGAAATTTTCTTTTGGAATGGTGTCTGGAAAATGATGAACGAATAAATCTATAAACTCTAATTCTTTTGGAGTATTCTTCTCTTTCATCATAATTTTCATAAAATCTTCCTCCGAAAAATTCAAATAATAATGATTGATTTCATCAGAATCAAAAAAAGGTCGTAATTCTTTCTTTACAACCTTTTTATTATTAGTATTTTCCTTTTTAGAATTATTACAACTAGAAATGATTATAGCTGTAATTATAAAGATATATTTTTTCAAATTTTCAGGTTTAAATAAACTTAGAATCTTAGCATCTCAGAACCTTAGCAACTTTTTAGAAATAAACCCTCACAAAAGGCATAAACGCAGATCCGTACAAACTTCTTTTTTCATTAAATAAAACATCATAGCGACCACCTACAGTTACGCTTCCGGTTCTGTAACCAGCACCAAGATATAGTGCCGTGTTCCAGTAATTATCTGAATAGCCAGGTAAGTTATCAAGGCGTTCATATTTTGTATTAACCCTTACTTGTTCCAGTTCAGCAGATAACTGCATTTCGGGAATGGGGTTTACTAATCCGACAAGGTTCCCCCCATATATGTAAGAATGATATTGGTTTTTAGAAGATAAATAGCCAAACTGCAGTCCTAATCCAACTGCGACAATTTCGTTCACATTATAAATAGCGCTTGGCATTACAGAAATATCAGTATAGCCGGAACCAATTCCAAGACCCAATCCGCCGCCAAATTGTACTTTGTCCCAAAATTGATTATTGTTATCGATTACATTGTTTTGATCTTGTGCAATAGTATCATTTGAAAACAGGCTAACCAAAATCACAAAAAATGATTTGAAAACGATTGAAAGATGAATTTTCTTCATAGTTTAGGCTATTTTTAACAAATTTTTACGTAAAAGTACGTAAAAAAATCATTTAAATAATATCGTTTGTTGTACTTTTGCCATTCTATATAACAAAAAGTATATTCACTCAAATATTATGGATAGGTTTTCATTTTTAAATGCAGCGCATACCGAGTTTTTTGCACAATTATACGATCAATATTTAGTAAACCCAGACAGCGTTGAGCCAAGCTGGAGAAGTTTTTTTCAGGGCTTTGACTTTGGAATGACTACTTATAATGATGAAAATCCTGTGCAGCAGATTGTTGAGTATGTAACAACAAGCGACAACACAGATTACAGTAAAGTTTCTGAAAAATTACAAAAAGAATTTAACGTATTGAAATTGATTGATGGCTACCGCACACGTGGTCATTTGTTCACTAAAACCAATCCGGTTCGCGACCGCAGAACTTCATCTCCAACGCTGGATATTGAAAACTTTGGACTAACAACTGCAGACCTTGCTACAGTTTTTGACGCGGCTCAGGTTATTGGTGTTGCTCCATGCTCTTTGCAGGATATTATTACCCGTCTTAAAGCAATTTACTGCCAGCATATTGGTGTTGAATATATGTACATCAGGAACCCTGGTGTTGTAAAATGGATTCAGGATAAACTAGGCGTTAACAACAATCAGCCAAATTTCTCTACAGAAGAAAAACAAACTATCCTTAATAAATTAAATGAAGCCGTTTCTTTCGAAAACTTTTTGCATACAAAATATGTAGGGCAAAAACGATTTTCATTAGAAGGTGGAGAAACTATTATTCCTGCTTTGGATGCCTTAATTGAAAAAGCTGCCGAAAAAGGAGTAGAGCAGTTTGTAATGGGAATGGCTCACCGTGGTCGTTTGAACGTTTTGGCAAACATCTTCGGAAAATCTACTCAGGATATCTTTAGCGAATTTGATGGTAAAGATTACGATCAGGAATACTTTGATGGTGACGTAAAATACCACTTAGGACTTACTGCCGACAAAAAAACAAGATCAGGAAAAAGCATCAATATTAATTTAGCACCAAACCCTTCGCATTTAGAAACCGTTGGAGCTGTTATTGAAGGAATCACAAGAGCAAAACAAGACAAATATTATGCTGATGATTTTTCAAAAGTATTACCAATCGCCGTTCACGGAGACGCTGCAATCGCAGGACAAGGTTTACTTTATGAAATTATCCAGATGGCGCAATTAGACGGTTACAAAACCGGAGGTACCATTCATATCGTAATCAACAACCAGGTTGGTTTCACCACAAACTATTTAGACGCCCGTTCATCAACTTATTGTACAGATGTTGCCAAAGTAACACTTTCGCCTGTATTACACGTAAATGCTGATGACGCAGAAGCGGTTGTACACGCTGTATCTTTTGCATTAGATTACAGAATGGAGTTCGGACGTGACGTATTTATCGATTTATTAGGATACAGAAAATATGGTCATAATGAAGGGGATGAGCCTCGTTTTACACAGCCGGTTTTATACAAAATCATTGCAAAACATCAAAACCCAAGAGATATTTATGCAGAAAAGCTTTTATCAGAAAGAGTTATCGATGCTAATTATGTAAACACAATTGAAAAAGAATACAAGGCAGATCTTGAACATAACTTAGAAGCATCCCGTAAAAAGGCGTTGACAATCATTACACCATTTATGCAAAATGAATGGAAAGGATTCCAACAGGTTTCTGATGATGTGATGCTGAAAAAGATCGATACTACTTTCGACAAAAAAGGGTTGGATTCAATTATCAATACAATTTCAACGTTACCTTCGGATAAAAAATTCATCAATAAAATCAATAAAATTGTATCTGACAGAAAAGTTGGTTATGACAATAATACTCTTGACTGGGGAACAGCAGAGGCTTTAGCTTATGGTTCACTTTTAACAGAAGGATTCGATGTTAGAATTTCGGGTCAGGATGTTGAACGTGGTACTTTCTCACACCGTCATGCTGTGGTTAAAGTTGAAGATTCTGAAGAGGAAGTAATCTTATTGAACAATATCGAAAACAAAAAAGGAAAATTCGGTGTTTTCAATTCCCTTTTATCAGAATACGGTGTTTTAGGATTTGATTACGGTTATGCTTTGGCAAATCCAAATGCTTTAACGATCTGGGAAGCACAATTTGGAGATTTCTCTAATGGAGCCCAAATTATGATTGACCAGTATATTTCTTGTGGTGAAGACAAATGGAACAATCAAAACGGTATTGTTTTATTATTGCCACATGGATATGAAGGTCAGGGAGCTGAGCACTCTTCAGCAAGAATGGAGCGTTATTTACAGCTTTGCGCAAGACACAATATGTATGTTGCTGATTGTACAACACCAGCGAACTTCTTCCACCTGTTGAGAAGACAGATGAAAACGAATTTCCGTAAACCTTTGGTCGTTTTCTCTCCAAAAAGTTTATTGCGTGATCCAAGATGCGTTTCTTCAGTAGATGAATTAGCAAATGGAAGCTTCCAGGAAACTATTGATGACAATACAGTAGATAAAAAGAAAGTTAAAACTTTAGTTTTCTGTACAGGTAAATTCTACTACGATATTGTTGCAGAAAGAGAAAACAACGGAAGAAATGACGTTGCAGTTGTTCGTGTAGAGCAATTATTCCCTTTCCCTGTTGAGCAAATCAAAGAAATCATCTCCAACTATCCAAAAGCAGATGATTATGTTTGGGCACAGGAAGAGCCTAAAAACATGGGAGCTTATAGCTTTATGTTAATGAACTTTGATCTTGTAAAATGGAGACTGGCTTCACTAAAAGCATATTCTGCTCCGGCTGCCGGAAGTTATACACGTGCAAAACGCCGCCATGCAGATGCTATCAGAATGGTATTCGATAAAGATTTATTTAGATAAAAAGAATGTTTCAAGTTTCAGGTTTCAGGTTTAACCACCTGTACCTGTAACCATAAAAACCTTAAACAAAAACAAAGATGATTTTAGAAATGAAAGTCCCATCACCAGGGGAATCAATAAAAGAAGTTGAAATTGCAACTTGGTTAGTAAAAGACGGAGATTATGTAGAAAAAGATCAGGCGATTGCTGAAGTTGATTCAGACAAAGCTACTCTTGAATTGCCTGCTGAAATGAGCGGTGTAATTACACTAAAAGCTGAAGAAGGTGATACAGTAGCAGTTGGTGCTGTAGTTTGTTTAATTGATACTGATGCGGCAAAACCATCTGGTTCTGCAGCTGCACCAGCAGCAGAAGCTCCTAAGGCTGAAGCTCCAAAAGCAGAAGTAAAAGCTGAGGCTTCAAAAGCAGCTCCGGTTCAGGCTCCGGCAGCAACAAGTTATGCAGCCGGGACTCCATCTCCTGCAGCAAGAAAAATATTAGACGAGAAAAATATTGCTCCGGCAACTGTTTCAGGAACTGGTAAAGGCGGAAGAATTACTAAAGATGATGCTGTAAATGCAGTGCCTTCTATGGGAACTCCAACTGGTGGAAGCCGTGGAACTGAGCGTACTAAATTATCAATGTTACGTCGTAAAGTAGCAGAAAGATTAGTTTCGGCTAAGAACGAAACAGCTATGCTTACTACTTTTAACGAAGTAAACATGACGCCAATCAACCAAATTCGTAATGAATACAAAGACGCTTTCAAAGCTAAACATGGTGGTTTAGGTTTAGGTTTTATGTCTTTCTTTACAAAAGCAGTAACAAGAGCTTTACAATTATATCCTGATGTGAACTCTATGATGGACGGTGATTACAAAATCGCTTACGATTTTGCTGATATCTCAATCGCTGTTTCCGGACCAAAAGGATTAATGGTTCCTGTTGTTCGTAATGCTGAACTTTTAACCTTCCGTGGAATCGAAGCTGAAATCAAAAGATTGGCTTTAAGAGCTCGTGACGGTCAAATTACAGTTGACGATATGACTGGTGGAACTTTTACAATCACTAATGGTGGTGTTTTCGGAAGTATGTTATCTACTCCAATCATCAACCCTCCTCAGTCAGGAATCTTAGGAATGCACAATATTATCGAGCGCCCAATCGCTGTAAACGGTAAAGTAGAAATTCACCCAATGATGTACGTAGCCCTTTCTTATGATCACAGAATCATCGATGGACGTGAGTCTGTTGGTTTCTTAGTGGCGGTAAAAGAAGCTTTAGAAAACCCAGTAGAATTATTGATGAACGGTGATGCTAAAAGAGCATTGGAGTTGTAATACATTCTAAAAATATATTTTTAAAAATCTCGTTTATTTCTGTAAACGAGATTTTTTTGTTCATATCATTTTTGATATATTTTTCCGTATATATAAGGAAATATTTTTTTTAAATCATATTTTTGTTTAAAACCCCAATAATGTCAAATTCCATTTTTCAACAACTCGATTTTAATGACTTTGCAAAAGATAGCAAGGAAATTGATATTGATATATTTGATATTGAAAAACATGGAATTATTGAAGTTTATGAAAATGAGGGATATCCCGCTCTTTTCTTAAAAGAAGTAGAGTCTTTTGATTTACAAACCTTAAAATTGATTGCTGAAATTCAGCATGCTTGTTGGAATTTTCAAAAAGTTTTATTTCTCTATGTTTATACTAAAACAGAAATTAGAATTTATAATTGTTCTGTAAAACCTTTCGTTTTAGATAAAAATATAGCTGACTTAAAGTTAAAAAGTCAATTACAAGAACTGCAACTTTTTTGTTGTGAGGAAACAGACGAAGTAAAATTAAAAACTCTTAATACACTTTTTTCAAGAATTGCTATTGACACAGGCTTTATTTGGTCAGCAATTGAAGCTAAAGAGATAAAAGACAAACTAAATCTCCAAAATAGAGTTGATAAATATTTAATTAAGAGTTTAATTAATGTTTCGAGGAAGCTAGAAAAAGAAGGGTTAAAAGACAAAGACATTATTCATAAATTAGTGATGCGTTCTTTATTTTTATTGTATTTAGAAGATAAAGGAGCGACTACAAAACCATTTTATGCTACTTTTTTAGATCATGCGGATTCTTATTTTAAGGTTCTAGAAAATATTGAAGCTACTTATAATCTATTCCAAAGATTATCCAATGACTTTAATGGAAGTTTATTTACTATAACTCAAGAGGAAAGAAATCTAGTCAAACTAAATCATTTAGAATTAATAAAAAAATGTTTTATTAATGGTTGTGAAAATGATGAACAAATTACTTTTTTTGAAGGCTGGAGGTTATTTGATTTTAGTATTATTCGAATTGAATTATTAAGTGAAATCTACGAAAACTTTTTATCCGAATTAGATGAAAAAAATAAAAAAGATTCAGGGACTTTTTATACACCTCCATCATTAGTTGAACTGATTTTAAATGAGAAGTTACCCATTCAAAACGACAAAACTAATTATAATATAAAAACACTTGATCCAAGTTGTGGTTCAGGAATTTTTTTGGTTCAAAGTTTTAAGCGTTTAGTAAAACGTTATGAAAACAAATGCCAAAAAAAGCTAACGGATTTCGATATTCTAGTAAAGATTCTAAAAGACAATATTTTTGGGATAGAAATAGAAGGAAAATCAATTAAAGTAGCGGCATTTAGTTTGTATTTAGCGTTGTTAGATAATCTAGACCCAAAGACAGGTTGGTGGAATGGGAATATTAAATTTCCTTATTTAATAAACGATCCAGAGGACTCAACTTTAAATGAACAGGGGTATAATCTTTTTAAAAGAGATACTATATCTGATTTTGAAATATCAGAATTGCAAAATTTTCAATTAGTAGTTGGAAATCCCCCATTTGGGACAAAAAAGTTATTACCATCAATTATAAATTATTGTAAAAAACAAAATTTTGCTCAAGAAATGGTTTTGCCATTTATGCACAAAGCTACTTTATTAGCACCAAAAGGTGAAATTGCTTTAATTTTCAATACTAAAGTTTTAACGAATACACGAGGTACATATCAAAATTTTAGGAAATGGTTGCTTACTTATAATTATGTAGAAAAAATTTATAACTTTTCAATTTTAAGAGATATTCCTAAAGAATTTGGAGGTCAGCTTTTCGGATCTGCTAAAACCCCCATATGTATTGTTTTTTATCAAAAAGAGAATCCTGAAAACCCAAAAGATACCATAACTTATTATGCCCCTAAAACCTATATTAAAAATGATGTTTTAGAAGGAATTGTAATTGATTCATCAGATGTTAAGCATTTGCCAAGAAATGATTGTGAAAAGAAAGATTCAAAAATCTGGAAAATTGCAATGTGGGGGAATTATTTTGATTTTGAGTTGATTGAAAAAATTGAATCAAAATACAATTCTCTAGAAGAATATTTTGAAACTAATAAAAATGAATGGATAAAAGGTAGTGGACTTCATTCTCCTTCAAAAGAGCAAATAGAAGAAAATAAATTTTTCACTCCTATTGAATATATTGAAACTGGTTTAATAGATAAATATTATACTTCGAAAAATGCGTTAGTTCCAAATTCTAAAATTTATAGACCTACAAACGAGTTATTATACAAAAGTCCTTTTTTAATAATTAAAGAGGGTCAAAAAGATAAAGAATACTGTTCAAGTATAATAGATTTTGATTGTTATCATATGGCTTATAGTATTGTGAACAGTGATATTCAAATCCTAAAAGTTTTATCTTCATTCATAAATTCAGTTTTTTCAAATTATTATCTTTCGTTAAGTTCAGCTTCTTGGGGAATAGAAAGAGAAAGAGTTCAATCAAATGAAATGTTACAGCTCCCTTCTGTTATTGAAAATATAGAAGCGAAAAATATTATAAAGTTATCTTCAAAAGTTGATGAAATAATTTCGATAAAAAAATCAAACAAAGTAAGTCAAGATATTTCACATTTAGAAAAAGAAATTGACCAGATTATTTTTAATGATATTCTTAAATTGACAGAAGATGAGCAAATTATAATTAAAGACACTTTAGATTATAGTTTAGATTTATTTGAAAATAAAGAGAAATCTAAAGCGGTTTTACCAGTTAACAAAATCGGCATTTATATTAACAGACTAACAAAAGAACTAAATGATTGGTTGGATGATGTTGATTTAAAAGCGTCTGCAACAATTTATGATATCAATAGAAATTGCCCATTGTATTTAGTTAAAATATCATTTGGGAATGAAGAAAAACCTGTTTTCGAATCAAAAGAAGATATATATAAAGAGTTAAAAATTTTAGATGAAAAACTTTGGGAAGAAGAAGCTCAAAATTTATATTTTAGAAAAAAACTAAACTATTATGATGGTGATCATGTTTACATCATAAAGCCAAATCAAAGACGTTTTTGGAGTCAAACTGCTGCTATGGAGGATTGTAAATCTTTATTAGTTGAAATAGCTAACGGGAATGGCTAAAAGCAATTTTATAATACAGAAAGTAAATGAAAGCTTTGAATTGAAATGTTTAACAGTTTTGGTTAAATCATATAATGATTCTATAAAGAATAAGTCATATTCAAAAGATTGGGAAGAGAAAACTTTTTCCTCTCATTTAGTAAGTTTAATGAATAAGTGCGATGTAGCTTTAAAATATGAAATGATTATTACAAAAGAAGAAGAATTGGAGGATGATGAAATTGATAATGGTTTGAAATCAGCAGACGAAGCAAATCCAATTGATATTAGATTTCATAATGTTTGGTCAAACGAAATAAGGTTAAATTATATCATTGAAGCAAAAAATATTTCTTCTTCACAATGGAATAAATCAAACGGAAGCAAAGTAAATGCTTCTCAACAACAGAAAGAATATATTACTAAAGGTATTGATAGATTTCTGACAGGACATTTTAAAGAAAAAAATGGTTGTATGTTGGGCTACATTGTAAATGGTTCATTAGAAAATATCATTGACAAAGTAAATGCTAAAATTAGTTCATGTAAAAATGACTCTGAAATGATCCTACATAAAAGTAAGTTTATTGATAATCATAAAATATTTGAGACAAAACATTCTCAAAAGGTTCTAAAACATTTGTTTTTTGAATTCTCAAATTAATGGTATGATAATAGAAAATAAAATATTAAAAGCTGTAGGAACTAATAAACTTAACCTTAAAATTTTAGGGGAAAGAAAATGGTATAATTATTTTATCTCAGTAAATAAGTTAGTTTGGTCGAGAAATCTTTCGGATGGTTATGAAATTCATGTTTATTCGGATGAATATAAGACTTTACATCTGGGAACATTCAAAATTTAATGGTTTGGAGTTTTGAAAGTTACTTCAAATACAAATAATGATTGTAGTAATCAATAATCCCCTTGCCTTTTAGGAGGATATCAGCACCAATAATGCCGTTAACGGGTTTCGCTTTGTGTTGTGTAAGCGCTTCGTTAACATGTGAAAGGTCAAAAATTACGATCCCAAAATCATCGTTTTTCCAGGAACCAATCTGTACCGAATTTTGTTTTGAAATTTGCGTTTTCATTCCGGTACCACCTGCTCCTGCAGCTTTAGTCTTTGATTTTTTTGTAGTTAATTCAAAGCGTTCAATACCTTCAAAACCCACACAGGAATTGGAAGCTCCGGTATCTAAAATAAAATTTCCCGAAACGCCGTTGATTTTTACTTTAATCAGTAAATGCTGTGTTTTGATGATTTTGAATTTTATTTTTTTGTATTTCTCTTTTTTGAGAACCTCGTGAAGATTTTCCATTTTTGATAGTGATTGAAAACCAAAAATAAGCCAATTAACGTCAATAAACTAATGATGTAATAGATATAATGGGCTGATTTTATTTCTGTAGAAATCGAACCGTAATACACAAAAGAACTCCAATAATAAGGTGACTTTTTTGCGTTTGTAATCGATTTGTCATTTAAGAAATCAAGTTTTGCATTTGTATTGGCTTCAAAATAAGACGGATTTTTTTTGATGTTTTTATAAAAGTCAGACATAAAAACCGAAGTTGTATAATCATTTACTTTCCATAAAGAAAACAATAAATTCTGTGCTCCCGCAAACTGAAAACCTCTTGCCACACTCATCGCTCCCTCGGCTTTGTAGAGTTTTCCGATTCCGGTTTCGCAGGCACTTAAAACCACTAAATCCGGGTTGATATTCAGGTTGTATAATTCGGAATATAAAATTTCCTGATCATAAAATTTAATGCTTGCCGGAGTTTCAATATCGCCTGCAGCAGCATGTGTGCTCAAATGCAGAATCGAATAATCAATGGCATTTTTTTTAAAATTATCGAAAGTGGCCTCTGTGTTTTCTAAATATTTTCCTTTAAAATTACTTCGGATTGATGCTAATTCTTTTTTTGAATAATTTAATTCAAAAGCAGTTTTTTTGAAAACCGGAAAAACACCCAAAACGGTTTTTTCTGATTTAGAAACTGGTTTAGAATTCAAATAAATATTGGCCGAGGTATTATAAGCAATTTTGAAATCGTTCAGCAAATAATGCATTTTGGCAAAGTTTGTTGTGTTTGATTTACGTGTAATTAATGCTTCAAACGGAAGAAAATTCAAAATCCCATCCGGAACAACAATCAGGTTTTGATAAACCGAATTGCCGGGTAATTGCAATAGGTTATAAACCTTATTTCCAAAACGATTATAACCCGAAATATCATTAATAATAGCATTAGCGTCATTAAAATAATCTACAAAATGCACGATTTCAAGCATTGCTTTATGGGCTGTAAAGATGTGGTTTAAATTAATTCGGTTATTTTGTAAAGTGAAATAAAACAAGTTTTCAGAACCCATAAAATAATAAACCATAACGGCTTTGTCACTTTCTAATTTTGAAAACAGCGCTTTTAAATCACAGTTTTCAGAGAAATAATCGGTATCTTCAGCCTGGAGTTTCTTTAGCGAAAGCATCGATTCATTTTGTTTTTTTATGAATTGATTAATTTTTGAAATATCAGCTAAATCCCCTTTTTGCTGTTCTTTTAAAATAGCATTAATTAAATTTTGAAGTTGCTGCACAAGCTGTTTTTCTTTTGCAGAAGCGTTTTTAATATTTGAACGATAATTTTTTAAAACTCCGGATTTTGTTTTTTCTGATAATTGAAATGCTTGTTCTAAATATTGAATTTTGTGCTCTGTTTGATACAAATGATCGTAAAGTAAGAGACATTTTTCGGTACGGTTCCGGGTTCTGATCTGATTAATGATTTTAGAATTTTCATAAACCAAAGAATTCATCAATAAATCGTCAATGTAAAAAGAAAGTTCAAAAGTCTTTAAAGCTTTTTTGGGGTCTTTGACGGATAAAATTTCGGCATATAAATCGAGTGCATCCAATAAAACGGTTTCTGCATACAATTGATTTTTATTTGGCAATAAATTTCCTGAATTGTAATTGGGAATTAAGATTTTAAAAATACCTTTAATTTCATTGATACTTTCTTTGTGTTTTTGTTCAGCAAACAACAATAGAGCCTTTTCATAATACAATTTTGCAATTTTTCTGGGCTGCGAATCCTGCATCAGCTTTTGTGCTTTTTCTAAATAAGAGTCTGCAAGTTCAAAATTTTGTCGTAAGCGATTAAGATTGGCTAAATTTCGATAAGAATTCGACAGGGTTTCAGACTGATCGGTATCATTTTTTAAATATTTTACTGCTAATTCAAAATATTTTTGTGCTTTATCATAGACCTCTGGTTTCATTAAATGCCCTGCTGAACTCAGTAAATAATTATTACCAAGGTTATTCCATAAAATTCCTTTTAGAGCATTTGACAGTTTTTCAGTTTTTAGAGAATTTTCCAAAAGTTCAATTGCCATTGAAATCTTTCCTGAATTCTGATAGACATTCGATAAATTCAGGATGGCCGCTATTTTTTGTGATTGTTTTTTTTCTGTTTCGGCAATAAAATAATACTGTTTGATCGTGTTTTCTGCGCTATCATAATCCCCTACAATGGTATATAGATTTCCTAAAGGTTTGAGACAATATTCAATGATATCGTAATTTTTAAGTTGGTATTTCTGATAGGTTTGCCAGGCTTTTTCGTAGGTTAACAGGGCATTTTGGGTTTGCCCGAATTGATTTTCATAATAGGCCTTATTGCAGTTTAAAACCACTATGGACAATAATTCGTCTTTGCTTTTTGGTTTTGGATTTCTCCAGAACGTATTTTCTGCATTCGTTAAATTTTTTAACGCTTTCGCGGAAGGGTTTGTAACGAAAGTATCAATAGTATTATAGATTTTACTTTCCTGTTGCCCGAAAACATGGAGACTCAGAAAAAGAAGGATTAAACCATATAAGCGATGTAAGTTCATATTATTGCTTGAAAGTAGTGATAAGTGTCTGTATGAGCGAAGTCGAAGACCTTCTTGTTATGAGCCTTCGACTTCGCTCAGGATGACATTTGAATTTTAAAACTTAAATTTACTTACATCATTTATATGGTGAAATATTAAAACCTCCAAATCCCATACACCTGAAAATAATTAAAATCCTGTTCAAAGTTGATCACATATCGTGCGCCCAGACTTGGTCCGATTCTGGCAAATCCTGCTGTCAGGTCAAATAAAAGACCGGTTTTGAAATTGGTAAAGGAGTTTTTAATGGTATTATTTGTTGTTTTTGTGCCAATCAGAATATTTTCTTTGTCTCCTTCAAAAATTTCTATTTTTCTATCCTGATCCTGTTGGGATAAAACATTGATATTGGCCTGAATTCCGGCTCCGACTCCAATATAATTATTAATGTTGTACCGAATCAAAACAGGAATTTCCCAGTTCACATTTTTGTTTTTTGTTGTAGTAGTGGTACGTGTCAACCGTCTGACTCCGTTTGCATTACTATCAAATCCGGTGGTAATAGCCACGGCACTGTTATATTGGTTTAAAGCATTCATCCATTCTGCCTGCCAGTAAAAGCGATAAGCTTTAAAAGGTGAAATAGAGGCACCCACAAAATAGCTCGTCGATTTTTCAAGATTTGGATAAAAGTTATACCCCGCTTTGGCACCAATCGAGATTCCTGGTAGGAATCGTGTAACGGCGTAATTGGTTAGGATAGGTTCGTTTTTATCAAAAATAATCGAAGTCCTGCTTCGTGTATTTGTTTTGTGAAAGTCTTCGTTAAATTTCATCGAATAGCGAACAAAACCTTTGGTACTGTCTTTTTCGTGAACGTTTTTTTGTTCAGTTCCCGGAAGGTAAATATTTTTAAACGTAAAAATGATTTGTTTTTTGGTAATAATAGTGTCCAGACAGCTTACAGTTGGTTCTTCTCCTTTGGGACAAATCGGGCATTCAGGATACATACTTTCAATCTGGAAAGTTTTTTTGTCGAACATATCCGGAATATCGGTTTCTAAACGAATTTTTCTCGCAGGCCCTTCGCCATTGTTCTGAAAACGTGTTTTAAATTTGACTCTTTTAAACCGAACAAATCTGTAATTCATAAAACTTCCGTTCGACCCCATTTTGTTGGGATCGTGGGAGGTTACGATTTCCATTTCGAGGTTTTTGACTTTATGATTTTTAAAACTGCGGTTGGGTACAAAAATCCCACGCATGGTAACCGTTGCGCTGGTATCCTTGATCATTTCGGGTGTTGTTTTAAAGGTATAAAAAACATTTCGGGTTTCGCTTGGATTGGCATCGTCAAATTCAAGGATCGAAACGTTATGATAGAGCGTATGTGCCTCTTTTAAGCTTGCCTCCAGATCTTCTTCAGTCGTTGTATTTTTATATTTTTTGAATTTGAAAGTGTTTTCGGCAGAGGCCAGATAGTTTTTTGTGTCATCAAGATCATCAATTGAGGCAATTGTGTTTTCTTTTACTTCGCGTTCGCCTGAGTAGGTCCTGAAATCGACCAGTTCGAAATTGTTGTTTTTGAATTGTTTTTCGTTGTAAAAAAGATAGAGCTTGCCATTGGCAACATAATTTTCCAGATTCTGATAACTTACTACGACTACCATTTCCTGTTCCGGAATGGGGTCGCAGTTTTTTAGGATGGTGAATCCGTTTTGGTCGGCAATGGATGCGATGTCTTTATAATCTGTGTCGGTAATATCGTTTACAGCCACTTTTTTTGGGCGTGTTGCCGGAGGTTTTCCGTTGTCGTAATTGTTGGTTACAGCAAGTCTGGCGGTATAATTGCCTTTGTTTTTATAAACGTGTTTTGGTTCGGCTTCTTTGCTGTAATGTCCGTCTCCAAGTTCCCATAAATAAGAATAGCTTGGTTTTGGAGCACCTGCAATGGGGATTAACGGCGGTGTTTCGGGTTTGAAATTAACCGAATTGCCTTTTTGGATATAGCTGATGTTTGCTCTTCGGGTGATGGTGTCTTTTACTTTGGTCTGCGAAAAGACCATTACTGATGAAAGAAAAATGAAACAGTATAAAAGTTTTTTCATGGTCGAGGAGGTTTTTTAGCCCTGATGGGAGCGGCATCCTTTTTCTGGCTTCTTTAGACAGAAAAAGATACAGCGGACAGCAGGATTAGCTTCTGAAAATTATCAGAATAAATTTAAAACAGCATTAAATGTAAAAAAAAGTGATGAGCAAATCACCACTTTTTCCTAAAAAAAGTATTTGAAAGTTACTGAATGGCATTGATTGCAGCTACCAGTTGCGCTTCTGAACCGACTGTTGTTTCGGCAAGAGTGAAGGTATAGGTCTGATTGGCAGCAATTGTTACTCCTTTAATTGCATAACGCCATTGGCCATTTTCTTCTGTAGCAAAAATGATGTGACAGGCTAAACCAACCGGAATTTGTCCGTAATGTTCGCTGAACAAACCTGCTGTTGTGTAGGTGTCTAATTTTGCAAGAGCATTTGTTCCTTCGCCGTCATAAGACAGGTAAATTGCACAATTATTGTTGTCAAAACCTTCAGGAGCATCTACCAAAATAGTAGTTTTAGGTCTTGGATCGCTGTAAAAACGGTCAACATTTGTCCATCCAAAGTTTCCAAAAGTAACATAATAATTGTTTCCCTCTCCCTGAACGCCGCCTTTGCCGTTAGCACCGTCACCACCTGCTCTGGCTTCTTTCCAGGCCAGTTCTCCGGCTTCATCAATTAAACCAGTCCATAAAGTCATTGTATTGTCTACACCATCTGTTAATGCTGCAGGAACAATCATACTCATTGAACAGGAAGTTTGAAGTTCAACGCCACCTTGCGTAGCTTTAATAAAAAATTCGCCTCCAGAGATTAATAAATTTTTATTTCCGTCAGCCATTAACCCCATTGTTGGTTTGTTAGTTACCAGCATGCTTCCTTTGTCAAAAAGCTCTACATATTCAATGTCGATTGTTCCGGTTACTGCGTTTCCTGCTTTGGTTAGACAGTTTCCGTTAATGGTTATTTTAACACCTTTTTTTGAAGTAAATGTAATGGAGCCTGCTCCTGCAGTAGCTGTAAAATGTTGTGTTTTTCCGACAAGGGCTTCGTCTCTTAGTGCCGCAAATTCTGAAGCTGATGGTGGTACAACTTTATCTTCTCCATTGCTGTCATCACAGCTTACAAATGTCGTTAAGGCTAAAAATAATAATCCGATTTTTCTAAAGTTTGTGTTCATGATTTCTAATTTTTTTGATAAATCTGAGCTGATCGTTGTCAGTTGGTTTTCAGATTTGGTTGTTAATTCAATTTTTATATTCTTATATCAATTCGGGTTTGATATTGTTACCCTTGTTTAAAAAAATATTTTTAATTTGTTTTATAGTGCTATATCAACAGGCTTTTAAAATTGTTACCCCTTTTTTTTAATTATTCAGAGGCATTTTTCTTCAAAAACATTCCCGTCTTCATCAAGCGCAACCAGGATTTTTTTTTTGCGAAGACTAATCACTAAATAAAGCCAGATTATGGACCAAAGTCCAAGAGTTGCCAAAACCAAAGCAAGATGAAAAGAGGAATTGATCTGCTTTTTTTCTTTGGATAAAACCACATAAGGGAGCTTGTCGTTTTTTTCAATTATGATAAATCCGTTGCGAATTTTGTCCGACAATGTTTGCTGAAATCTGGCAAAATCTTTTTTGTTTGTTAATTGATAACTTTTCATGAGGTGTTATTTTAATTCTTAAAAAAAACATTTTGTTACCGTATATCAATTTCTTTGTTTAATTGTTACCTTTTTACTGTAGTTTTTTTTCAGATTCTTTTTTTACATTAGCTAATAATTTTCGATATGAAAAAAAGTAAAATACATCCTGACCAAAAATACATCGACGGAATTGCCGCAAATGACTCGGCTATAATCCGATCGATCTATAAAAATTACGTACCAAAAGTAGTTTTCTACATCATGAACAATTCCGGCGACAGGGATCAGGCCCAGGATGTGGTTCAGGAAATCATGATTTTGCTTTTTAATCAGGCCAAAGCCAATACATTACAGTTGACATGTCCGTTCGATGCCTACTTCTTTTTGTTGTGCAAAAGGAAATGGCTTAACGAGTTGAAAAAAACTTCGAATAAAGGGGTAACAATTAATGAAGATTTTGCATCTATCAATGAATCTGCTCTCGATTCAGTTGAACAGGCTGAACAATTTGATGAGAAACAGCAGCTTTTTGACATGATGTTCCAAAAATTAGGAGATAAATGCCAGGAATTGCTGAAACTGAGTTTTACTATAAAATCAATGGAAGAGGTTGCTGAAAAACTAAACGTAACTTACGGCTATGTACGTAAAAAGAAATCGTTATGCGTGGGGCAACTGACACGGTGGATTCAGGAAGCAAAAAATTTTAAATCTCTAAAAAATAATTAGTCATGAACGAAGAACGCTACCTATTATTTGATCAATATCTTCAGGGAGAAATGACGGTTGAAGAAAGAAGTAATTTTGAAAAGCAAATTTCAGAAGATCAGGATTTTGCCTCGGAATTCAGTACTTTCAAAGAAGTTTTGAGACAATTGAAAACTAAGTTCGGACATGAACAGGAAAGAGAAGCGTTCATAGAAAACCTTTCTGCGATTTCAGATAAACACTTCAATAAAGAAAAGCCAAAAGTCGTATTCATGCGCCCTTGGTATTTTGCTGCTGCGGCATCTGTAGCAATTTTATTCGGATTGCTCTTTTTTGACTACAATCAAAATCCGTCTTTTAATGATTTTAACCAACCCGGACAAGCTCATTTTACAGAAAGAAGCAATACAAATGTCAATTTGATACAAGCCGAAAAAGCTTTTAATGACAAAAAGTTCAAAGAAGCGGTTCCGTTTTTTGAGTCCGTTCTTAAAAATAACAAAACTGCTGAAATTCAATATTATTATGGCGTTTCTTTATTGCAAACCATTGAATATAAAAAAGCAGAAGTGGTTTTCAATGAATTGAAATCAGGAAATTCTGTTTATAAAGAAAAAGCACTTTGGAATCTGGCTTTACTCAAATTAAAACAAAAAGATTATAAAGGCTGTAAGCAAATCCTGCAGACTATTTCTCAGGAGTATGAAGACTATGATGAAGTTCAGGAACTTTTACATGCTTTGGAATAAATTAATTTTGTAAGAAATACTAACAAAAAATCGAATTTAGAAATTTTTATTCTAAATTCGATTTTTTGTTTTTATGAACTGAATTAAAATGATTTAGAATCTTAAACCACCATTTTTAAATGCAGAAAATTATTTTAACACTCTTTATTCTATTCTTTCAATGCACATTTGCTCTTGCCAAAATTTCTGAAACAGAAAAACTCACAGCAACATGCAAAGTTTGGGGATTCTTAAAATATTATCATCCAAAAGTAGCCGGAGGAGAAGTAAATTGGGACAATCAGCTTTTAGAAAAATTGCCTCAAATTGAAAAAGCGGAGACTAAAGAAGAGTTTTCTCTAATCTTAGAAAACTGGATTGATGAGCTGGGATCGGTAAAAGAAATTGCTCCGATTGATGCGCCAAAAGACATAGAGCTTTTTGATAAGAATTTCGATTTAAGCTGGTTGAATAATACTAAGCTGTTTTCTAAAAAGCTTTCGAAGAAATTGAAATTTATTGAAGAGAACAGGTTTCAGAGCAATGAAGAATTCGGACCTGATTTTGATAGTTTTAAAAATCTGAAAAATTACTTTAGTTTTGACTATAATGATAAAGTTTCCAGAATCTTAATGTTATTTACTTATTGGAATGTTATAGAATATTTTTTTCCGTACAAATATGTAATGGATCAAAAATGGGATAAGAGTTTAGAACAAACTTTGCCAATTATTTTAGATGTTAAAAATGATGTAGAATTTTTAGCAGCAATGAAAAGAATGTCAACTAATATAAATGATGGGCATGTTATGTTTCATATCTATCCATCAAAAGGCACAGTAAAAAATACGGTTTATTTTCCGGCAACGGGTAAAATAATTGATGAAAAATTGGTTGTCACCGAAATTTTAGGTGATAGTCTTGCAGAAGTGTATAATATTAAAATTGGAGATGTTATTACCAAAATAAATGATAAAACGATTAAAAATTATATTGATGAAAATAAAAATTTTATAAGTGCTTCAAACAAAACTTCGTTTTTAAATAAAGTTGTAAATCCAATCCTTACCTCTGATTCTGAAAATGTAAAAGTAGAGTTTCTAAAAGATGGAAAGTCAGAAATAAAAGAAATGATATGGTTTAATTATCATGATTCTCATCGAAACGAATATAAAAAGGGAGCCATAAAAAAGAAGGACAAATTTAAACTTCTCGAAAATAATGTCGGCTATGTTAATATGGGAGTTATCAAACCAAAAAATATTCCGGATATGATTGAAGCTTTAAAATCAACAAAGGCAATTGTTTTTGATATGAGAAATTATCCGCAAAATACATGGAAAGAAATTTCAGATTTTTTAAATTCTAAGGAAAAAAGTTTTGCGATTTACACGGAACCTTATTTAAAATATCCGGGAAAATATAAATGGACAGAAGGAGCAAAAGCTGGATTTGAAAACAAAGATCATTATAAAGGCAGAGTGATTGTTTTGTTAAACGAAGATGCTTACAGTCAGTCCGAATGGACAGCTATGTGTTTTCAAACGGCAGAAAACACCACTATTATTGGCAGTCAGACGGCTGGAGCAGATGGAAATGTATTCGAATTTGATTTTAAACGATTTCATACAGGTTTTTCAGGAATAGGCGTTTATTATCCTGACAAACGAGAAACCCAAAGAATCGGAATTGTTCCGGATATTGAAGTTAAACCAACCATCAAAGGAATTCAGGAAGGAAAAGATGAGGTTTTAGACAGAGCACTGGCTTTCATTGAAACAGGCAAATAGTATTTTTAT
Source organism: Flavobacterium cheongpyeongense (assembly GCF_003202435.1). Taxonomy (GTDB): domain Bacteria; phylum Bacteroidota; class Bacteroidia; order Flavobacteriales; family Flavobacteriaceae; genus Flavobacterium; species Flavobacterium cheongpyeongense. The sequence goes on along the minus strand of NZ_QJHK01000004.1, from coordinate 287,585 downwards.
GTTATTTCGATCTTAGGGATAAATCGCATGAGTTGATCGACAAAGATTGGCTCATTTTGTTGATTGTAGTGTAATTTTTTTTCTTCAATATTAAAGAGAAACATAAAAAAATCCCTGTTTCATCAGCATTTTCACAAAAGTGAATCCGTTTCATCAGCATCCCAAATCCCACAATTGCTATTCGTTTATTATTGTCGTAATTTTGACAACTTTAAAAAAGACAATACAATTGAATTCAGCAACAATTATTACCGATACCCACACTCATTTATATTCTGAAGAATTTGATCAGGATCGTGATGAAATGATTCAGAGAGCCATAAACGCAGGAGTAACCCGTTTTTTTATTCCCGCTATTGATGCTGCAGCCACACAATCAATGTATGATCTGGAGCAAAAGTATCCGGATCATGTGTTTTTGATGATGGGTTTGCATCCCACTTACGTGAAAGAGAAGTATCTGGACGAGCTGAAACATGTTGAAACAGAACTTTCAAAACGAAAATTTTATGCCGTAGGCGAAATCGGAATCGATTTGTACTGGGATAAAACCCATTTAAAAGAACAGCAAATCGCTTTTAGAAAACAAATTCAGCTGGCAAAACAATATAAACTTCCGATCGTGATTCATTGCCGCGACGCTTTTGATGAAGTTTTTGAAATTCTGGAAGAAGAAAAATCAGCAGATTTATTTGGTATTTTTCATTGTTTCACCGGAAGCTACGAGCAGGCACTTCAGGCTATTTCGTATAATATGAAATTAGGAATAGGCGGAGTAGTGACTTTTAAAAACGGAAAAATCGACCAATTCTTAAACCAGATTGATTTAAAACATATCGTTTTAGAAACCGATTCACCTTATCTGGCGCCCATTCCATACAGAGGTAAACGCAACGAAAGCAGTTATTTAACGAATGTAATTGCAAAACTGGCCGAAATTTACGACCTTTCAGATACAGAAATTGCAGCAGCAACAACACAAAACTCTAAAGACGTTTTCGGGATTTAATAACCGGATTACAATACTTTAATTTTTTTTTTGTTCTTTTGCCCACTTAAATTGATAATTATAATGCAGAAATTTGACGCTATTCGACCATTTTATGATTCAGAAGTAAATGAAGCACTTCATGGAGTTGTCAATCATCCGATGATGAAAACCATGATGAATTTTACTTTTCCGGAATTAAATGATGAAGTATGGAAAGAACAATTGAAGAAAACACACTCAATCCGTGATTTTCAATGCAATTTTATTTATCAGACGATTCAGAAAGTACTTGAAAAAAGTTCAGAAGGACTTACCACTTCGGGCTTTGAAAAATTAGAAAAAAACACGCCTTATTTATTTATATCCAATCACCGCGATATTTTACTGGATACTACTTTATTAAATGTTTGTCTGTTTGAACACGGTCTGGTCATGACCGCATCGGCAATTGGTGATAATCTGGTCAAAAAAGCATTTTTGAGCACACTCGCAAAACTGAACAGGAACTTTTTAGTTTTAAGAGGTTTAACGCCAAGAGAAATGCTGCAAAGTTCAAAATTACTGGCCGAATATATGGGGCAGTTATTGCTTCGCGAAAACCGCTCAGTGTGGATTGCACAAAGGGAAGGCCGCACCAAAGACGGAAATGATGCAACTAATCCGGGTGTTTTAAAAATGATTGCAATGGGTTCTGATGAAGCTAACCCGATGGATTATTTCAAAAAATTAAAAATCGTGCCGGTATCCATTTCATACGAATACGATCCAACCGATGTTTTAAAAATGCCACAATTAATGGCAGAAGCCAACAACGAGGTTTATGTAAAAGATAAAAACGAGGATTTCATGACGATTTTAAGCGGGATTATGGGAACCAAAAAAAGAATCCATATTTCTGTTGGAGATGTTTTAGATACTGAAATTGACCGTATTGTTGCCGAAAATGATAATTCGAACAAACAAATTCAGGCCCTGGCACAAACAATTGATGATTCTATTTTGCAAAATTATCAATTATGGCCAACCAATTTTATTGCGTATGACATTCTGAATGAGACCAATAAATACAGCCACTTATACAAAGAAGGCGAGAAACAGCTTTTTGAGCGTCGTTTAGAAAAGAGAATAGGAACTGACAATGGAGTTGCCAGACAAGGGTTTTTGGCCATGTATGCGAATCCGGTTGTAAGTAAATTAAAATACAAGAATGCCTTCTAAATCCAAAATACTTTTAATTTATACCGGTGGAACTATCGGTATGAGCAAAGATTTTGAAACAGGGGCTCTCAAAGCTTTTGATTTTGGAAAACTGCTTAAAAACATCCCCGAAATAAAACAACTCGACTGTGAAATCGAAACGGTTTCCTTTGCAAATCCAATCGATTCTTCGAATATGAATCCTGAAATGTGGGTTAAAATTGCCACCATTATCGAGGAAAATTATAATAAATTTGACGGATTTGTCGTGTTGCACGGTTCAGATACCATGTCGTATTCGGCATCGGCATTGAGTTTTATGCTCGAAAATTTAGCAAAACCTGTTGTATTTACGGGTTCGCAACTGCCAATTGGGGACTTGCGTACAGACGCCAAAGAAAACCTGATTACAGCCATTCAGATTGCTTCACTTCAGGAAAACGGACAGCCTGTAATTACCGAAGTTTGTCTGTATTTCGAATATAAATTATATCGCGGAAACCGAACTTCGAAAGTAAATGCAGAACATTTCAGGGCGTTTACAGCACCCAATTATCCGGAATTGGTAGAATCTGGTGTACACTTAAAATTAAACCGACATTTATTTCTTCCCATAAAAACCGACGCAAAACTGATTGTGCATAAAAACCTGAACAATCATGTCGCCATTATAAAAATGTTTCCCGGAATGAGTGAGACTGTTCTGGCTTCGATTTTGGCAATTAAAGATCTAAAAGGAGTTGTACTTGAAACTTACGGGTCCGGAAACGCTCCAACCGAAGACTGGTTTTTAAACCTGATTCAGAAAGCAATTCAGAATGGAATGCATATTGTCAACGTAACACAATGTTCAGGCGGAAGCGTCAATATGGGACAATATGAAACTAGTACAGCCTTGAAATCTTTGGGCGTGATTTCCGGCAAAGACATTACAACGGAAGCGGCTATTACCAAGTTAATGTATTTATTGGGGCACACGGTTACGATTCCGCAAAATGAATTTAAAACCATTTTTGAAACGGCCTTGCGTGGTGAAATTTCGCTTTAGCCGATTTAATTAGACAAAATACTGCAAGTATTGAGAGGATTTTAAAAAAATACTTTTCTAACTCATTTTTTTTCATGTTATTTGCAAACCAAAATAGAAAGGTGTCCGAGTGGTTGAAGGAGCTAGCCTGGAAAGCTAGTATATGGGTAACTGTATCGAGGGTTCGAATCCCTTCCTTTCTGCAAGAATTAAATCCCGCAATTTCATTTATTGAGATTTCGGGATTTTTGTTTTTTTTTTATTATTAGCATACATTTTGAAAATGTGATGTTTTGCTTTGAAAAAAAATTATCTTCGTAATTAAATGATTTCAACAATAATTTCATAAGTTAAATAGATAAAGAGCAATTAACGAGATAATTAAAAAGAAAAATTTATGGAAGAAAATGAAAATAAAGATTCTAATGTTAATGCAACAATTCATGCTGTAACAGGTTTAGTAGCTGCAATTCCAGTTTATCAAGACACAATACAACCTGCAGCAAAACAAATTGGCAATACACTTGAAACTGTTACAAGAGCAGTTAATATTGTGCTATTTCCTATTAGAGGATTAGTTTGGGGATATGAGCAAATTGAAAATTATGTAACAAATAGTGTTTCTGAGAAGTTAAAAAATGTACCAGAAGAAAATATTGTAACACCACCGCCATCAATTGCAGGTCCAGCTTTTGAAGCTTTAAGGTTTAGTGGAGAAGACGTCGATTTAAGGGAACTTTATACAAATTTATTAGCCTCGGCAATGGATAATTCAACACAGCATTTAGTTCATCCCGGTTATGTTGAAATATTAAAAAATTTATGCAGTGATGAAGCAAAATTATTACAGATATTTATCGAAAAGTCAATTTATCCTTTGATTAATATCGTTCAAATAATTCCAGAAAGTTCTGGAGAAATAATTGTAATGAACAATTTTTCACATTTTAAAAATCTAATGGATTTCAAAAGACCTGATTTAATACCTTCATATCTTGATAATATATGTAGATTAGGTCTTACAGAAATCCCAGAAGATTCGTATTTAAGTGCGCCAAAAACTTATGACGACTTAGAAAATGATGAATTAATTCTTATTGCAAAGGATGCAATAGAAGCTAAAGGAATGACGATGAAAATATCAAAAAAAGTTATTCGGATTACAAATTATGGAAAGTTGTTTATAAATAATGTTGTTAAAGAAAGAAAATGATATATCAAAAATAGAAAGTCAGTTCTCTCTATTTTTATCTTTAATATATGAAAAACCAAATTATACTTTTAAGTCTTCTATTCGTATTAATTTCCTGCTCTAAAAAAGAAGAGGTGAAGTCATTTCCTTTTGATGATTTTGTTATTTCTTCTGCGGGTTTGCATCATCTAACTTCTCTAAAATTCACAAAAAGTGATACCATTTATTTTCAGAAGCGGTATCCTGAGCCGATAGAAAATTCTTATACAATCCTTAAGTCAGCAGAAAGAGAAAAGCTTAGTAAATTATTTAATGGAATAAATTTTATAAAGTTTGATAATGATTACGCACAAGAAAATTTGTACGATGGTCAGGCTTATCTTTTGAATGTTTCTATAAAAGATAAGCATAAAAGGATTTTTTTATATGGTAATGTAATTCCAAAAGAGCTCAAAACATTTATAGATTCATTAGGGAAAATAAAAGCTAATTTAAAATTTCTTCCAACAAAAAAGGTTGTAGATTTTGGAGATTTAGGATACCTAATACCTCCGCCATCACCTCCAAGACCAGAAAAAATACATTTTGTAAATTGAAAAACCTCTAATCCAGCCCCGATAGAAATGATATCCTTTTGGCGGGGTTCGCTACAAAAGATAAAGTGGATAGCGGGAGAATTGGTCTTTTGAAAACAGATTTTCTGCTTCTAAAAAAAATTGCAAGAGATAATTCATACATATAAAGCGTGCATTTTTATTTCAATATGTTGTAAAGCGTTTGTTTTTAATGTAAAGCGTTTGTTTTTTGCAGAAATTAAGATTATCTTTAATTTTTAATTAGCGTGTCTTTTTTATGAAAAACAATGAATAGCGTAATAATTTCTCGAACAGCGTCTGTTTTTGATGGTAAAAAGTTACCTGAAGAAGCCAAATTAGTTGGTTATACTGCAATTATAGATAGTCATGGTTTAAATGTACCTATCCCGCAAACTATTTCAATTGTCAGTAAAAAAAACAAAAAATATTCAGTTCAAAATTTCGATGTTTATCCTCCAAGTTACCAGCCTGATGATACCTTGTTTAAACATTTGGTATTTGCCCTTAAATATGAGGGAATCAATCTGCTGGTTTTCAAAAAGCTTTTTGAAAAAATTTCAAAAAATGAAATAGAAGAAATTATTAATAAAGAATCTACAGGGCAATATGTCCGAAAAATATGGTTTTTGTATGAATGGCTTATGGCTGAAAGTCTAGATATTCCAGATGCTGATGTGAAAATCAAATATTCGGATTTATTAGATGCTAATAAACAATTTACAGTAATAAACGGCTTAAAATCAGGTCGGCACCGTATCATTAATAATTTACCAGGCACGGTTGATTTTTGTCCGTTACTATTTAAAACCGATAAACTTAAGAATTATATCGAAGAGAATCTTTCCCAAAAAAAAGACGCTTATTTAAATACGTTTCATAAAGATGTTTTGCAAAGAGCTTCGGCCTTTTTATTGCTGAAAGATTCAAAAGCCTCTTTTACAATAGAAGGAGAGAATCCTACAACTAATCGTGCTGTACGTTGGGGAAAAGCGATTGGGCAGGCAGGTTTGAAAGCACTGGATAAAGAAGAATTGCTTCGATTACAGCAAATTGTAATAGAAAACAGCCGTTTTCTTGAAATGGGCTTTAGAAAGGAAGGCGGGTTTGTAGGCGAGCATGAAAGAATTACCGGTGACCCAATCCCGGAACATATTTCAGCAAAACAGGAAGATATAGAAAAACTGATCGATGGCTTGATTGCTACTTATAAAAAACTGGAAGAAGATTGTTTTGATGCCGTTTTAGCAGCAGCAGGAATTGCATTTGGATTCGTTTTTATTCATCCTTATGTAGACGGGAATGGCAGAATTCATCGCTATTTAATACATCATATATTATCAAAAATGCGATTTGCACATCAGGGAATTATTTTTCCTGTTTCGGCTTCTATTTTAAATCATATTGATGACTATCGAAACGTGTTAGAATCGTATTCTCATCCGTTACTTGATTTTATAGAATGGGAAAAGACAAAATCTAACAATGTTGAAGTTTTAAATGAAACCATTGATTTTTACCGTTATTTTGATGCTACCAAACAAGCGGAGTTTTTGTACGATTGTGTAAATGATACTATTGAAAATGTGATTCCACAGGAAGTAACTTATCTTCAAAAATATGATGAAATGAAAAGTTATTTAGATGATATTTTTCAAATGCCGGATAAAACGGTAGCATTATTAATTCGTTTTTTAGAACAGAATGATGGGAAACTTTCAAAAAGAGCGATCGAAAAAGAATTTTCAGCATTAACAGAAGAAGAAATAAAAGAGATTGAACGAAATTATGAATTACGAATGAAATTCGGGTTTTAAAAAATGATAAACTAGATGTAGTGGTAGGTTCGAATTCCTTACTCTCTACAAGAATAAAAGAGACTGCCCGAAAAGTAAAACCCTGAAAAATTGTTAATAATTTTCAGGGTTTTTTATTAACCATATATCGGTAAAGACTCTTTTAGAAGATGTTTTTTTTACTAAATTAATATTGAAATAAAGAAATATAACAATTCATTTTACTTTAAATTAGGATTTACATCATTTCTAAACAAATAGTTACGTTAAAAAAGGGATTATGGTTTTATACCATTTCAGTTTTCATGAGGATTTCTTCTTCGATAGCGTTCCAGAGTCCAATTCGCTTTTCTAATGCAAGAATTGAAATTTCTTCGACATCTGACCATTTTTGGGCATCTCCGCCACACAACTCCGTAATCATTTGCATTGCCATGGGGCCGTGTTCATCGGCATCGAGTTCAATATGTCTTTCGAAATAATATAGTAATTTTCTTAAATCGGTATCTGGCAGGTTTTTTTGAAAGTTCTTTAGGATTTCGGTAAACATAGCCGGAATCAGGTCTTCTCTTCCAAAAGTAAAGGCAGCAGCGATTTCATGAGGTTTACCCTGTTCAATGACTCTGAATGTGAAATCTAAAAATGACTTTACGTCCGGATGTAATGAGCTTTGTTTGATGGCAACAAAAATATTATGAAGCGAATTTACTTCGGATAAAAATTTGTTGATTGCCGTTGTATCTGCACCACAATCTTCCATGGCCTCGATATACATTTCGTAATGGCTTTGCCTTCTTCCGTCGATAGTCAAATCGGTTTCTTCAGCCAAAACAATTTCGTTGATTAAATACCTGGTTTCCGGGTTTTTGGTGGGGAACCATGGTGTAGTGGTACAGGTAAGTTTAGCCTGTAAAGCCTTTAATAATGACATAAAATCCCAAACTGCAAAGACATGATTTTCTAAGAAACTATGCAGGTCATCGATGTTTTGGATTTTATTGTACAATGAGTGCTGTAAAAGCATTTCCTTCTGAGGATTAATGCGATTGTTTATGGTTTCGATATTCATATGTGGTGGTATTTTTGGTAAATATAAAAAAGCTTCCCGATTAGAAGAAGCTTTTGGTATTGATTTTCAATATATTTTAATAGAGCGTTATTATTTGAATGCTGAAATTCCGGTTACATCCATTCCGGTAATCAGTAAATGAATGTCGTGTGTGCCTTCGTATGTAATGACGCTTTCGAGATTCATCATGTGACGCATGATCGAATATTCGCCTGTAATTCCCATTCCGCCCAGCATTTGTCTGGCTTCGCGTGCGATGTTAATGGCCATGTCGACATTGTTTCGCTTTGCCATTGAGATCTGGGCTGTTGTTGCTTTTCCTTCGTTTCTTAAAATACCTAATCTCCATGTTAATAATTGTGCTTTGGTGATTTCAGTAATCATTTCGGCTAATTTTTTTTGCTGTAATTGAGTACCTCCAATTGGTTTTCCAAACTGAATTCTTTCTTTAGCATAACGCAAAGCGGTGTCGTAACAGTCCATTGCCGCTCCAATAGCACCCCAGGCAATTCCGTATCGGGCAGAGTCTAAACAGCCAAGCGGTGCACCTAAACCTGATTTATTAGGTAATACATTTTCTTTTGGAACTTTTACATTGTCAAAAATCAATTCACCAGTTGATGATGCACGAAGCGACCATTTGTTATGGGTTTCTGGAGTTGAAAACCCTTCCATTCCGCGTTCTACAATTAATCCGTGAATTCTGCCTTCTTCATTTTTTGCCCAGACAATGGCAATATCTGCAAAAGGGGCATTCGAGATCCACATTTTGGCACCGTTTAAAAGATAATGATCTCCCATATCCTTAAAATTGGTAATCATGCTTCCGGGATCAGAGCCGTGATCTGGCTCTGTTAATCCAAAACATCCCATAAATTCTCCGGTAGCCAGTTTTGGCAAATATTTCATTCGTTGTTCTTCGTTTCCGTATTTCCAGATCGGATACATAACTAAAGATGATTGTACAGATGAGGTAGATCGTACGCCGGAATCGCCTCGCTCAATTTCCTGCATAATCAAACCGTATGAAATTTGATCCAGACCAGCACCACCATATTCAACAGGAATATAGGGGCCAAAGCCGCCAATTTCTCCAAGACCTTTTATAATTTGCTTTGGAAATTCGGCTCTTTGGGCATATTCTTCTATAATGGGAGAAACTTCACGCTTTACCCATGCACGTGCAGACTCGCGAACCAATTTGTGTTCTTCTGTTAGTAAATCATCAAGATTGTAGTAATCGGGAGCTTGAAATAGGTCTGGTTTCATGGTACAATAGTTTTATAGATACAAATCTACATAAAGAAATATAACAAAACTAATGATTAATGTTGTAAAAATTACTTTTTAATAAACTATTTAGCTCTTTAGATATTGATAAGTAAGTAAATAAGGTTTTTTAATTGATTTTGAATTAAAATAAGGGCTTTACATTTTAAGATAAAAATCCTTTGTCAATTCGATATATTCAGGGGTATAGACGTGTCGTTCGATTTCTATGGTTAATTCATCGATTTCGATTTCCGGATTGTCATTTCGGCTAAAAGCCAATAAACTGCGTTTGACTTCGGAAGTTGGAGTTCCTTTTACGTGTGTAATTTTGGTTGGGTATAATTCAGATTCCTTAGCTAAAGCAATAAAACTTTTTTCTTCTTTGAATGGAAGAATTACGGCAAAGATTCCGTTTTCAGAAAGTAATAAATCGGCAGCTTCAATTAATTCTTCAAAAGGCATGGCATCCTGAAAACGGGCTAAGTCCCTTTTTTCATTTTCAGTTTTATAATCTTCGGAATAAAAAGGAGGATTCGAAACGATTAAATCATACTCGTCTTCAGGTTCTTCAATAAATTCATCTAGGCCGGCATGAAAGCAAAATAAACGGTCATTCCAGGGTGAATTTTCAAAATTTTCTGTTGCCTGTTCGTAAGCGGCTTCATCAATTTCAAGTGAGTCTATTTGTTGGGCAGCTGTCCGCTGGGCAAGCATTAAAGCAATTATTCCTGTTCCGGCACCAATATCCAATATACTAAACGGATTATGATTTATTGGAGTCCAAGTACCTAATAAAACACCATCGGTTCCTACTTTCATAGCGGTTTTGTCTTGTTGAACAGAGAATTGTTTGAAAGTGAATTTAGACATTGCTAAAAGATTTAAAAAAGTGAGCGACTGAAAAACTGTGACAGAAAGGCTGAATACTTTCTACAAGTACATCTCTACCAATCCTTCAGGAAGATTCATGATTACTTTTTTATTCTCACGATCAATTTTTACAAGGAAATGATCGATCATTGGGACTAAAATTTCAACTTCACCATTTAAAACTTCAAAAAGTGGCTGGGCAGAAGAATCATTAATTGAAGTAATTTTTCCAAAAACGCCTAAACGCTGGTCTTCGATTTCAAAACCGATAACTTCGTGGAAATAAAATTTGTTGCCAGAAAGTTTTGGCAACATGGTTAAGGGAAGATAAATAGCATTGCCAATCAGGGCATCAGCATCTTCTTCTGTATTTACATCTTCAAAACGAACTCTTAAAAAGTCGCCTTTGTGTAAAGAACTTTTTTCAATAAAAAAAGGAACCAGATGTTTGTTCTGTTCAACAAACACTGATTCCAGATTTTCGTATAACTCAGGTTCATCTGTATCTAAATAGATCAGAACTTCACCTTTGAAACTAAATTTTTTAGCGATTTTACCTAAATAAAAACATTCTTCTTTACGCATTATCGCCAGCTAAAATTATGCTTCAGTTGTTTCGTTATTCTCTTCAGCAGCAGCTTCTTCAGTAGATGCTTCAACTTCGGCAACTTCTTCTGTAGCCTCTGCAGCAGTTGCAGCAGCGATAGCGTCAGCTTCAGCCTGAGCCGCAGCAGCTAAACGTTTAGCATTAACTTCTTGTTCTGCTTTTAAAGCTTTAGCTTTAACTTCAGCTTGTGCTTTTGTCAAACCGTCTTTTTTAGCATCAACTTTTCCTGCTTTAGCTTCTAACCAAGCAGCTAATTTTGCATCTGCCTGCTCTTGAGTCAAAGCTCCTTTACGAATACCTCCATCTAGGTGGTGTTTCAATAAAGCACCTTTGTAAGAAAGGATAGCTCTTGCAGTATCAGTTGGCTGTGCACCATTGTGTAGCCATTTAACTGCGCTGTCAAGATTTAACTCAACAGTTGCCGGGTTAGTGTTTGGATTGTAAGTACCGATTTTCTCTAAGTATTTACCATCTCTTTTTGAGCGTGCATCTGCAGCTACAACCCAGTAAAAAGGTTTTCCTTTTTTACCGTGTCTTTGTAATCTAATTTTTACTGACATAATCGTATGATTAAATTTTGAGGTACTCGACCTCTGTTAATTAAGGGCGCAAATATATAATTTTTTTCTGAATTTTAGGCTCATAAATTTATTAAATCTGTTGAATAAATTTTTTGGGCTTTTCGAAGATTGTTTTATAGGATTCTTTGCTGTAAATCAAAATAAAAACATAAATAAACTAATATATAGTAGATTACGGAAAAATAAGACTACATTTGCTACATTATAATAAACAAGTACATATGAACATTTTTGTTGGAAGCCTTCCATTCAGTATTGAGGAAGCAGATTTAAGAGAGTCTTTTGAGGCTTACGGAGCAGTTGATTCAGTTAAGATCATTACTGATAAATTTACTGGAAGAAGCAAAGGATTTGGTTTTGTTGAGATGCCAAACGACAGCGAAGCTCAAAAAGCAATTGATGAATTGAACGGGGCAACTGTTCAGGGACGTGCAATTGTGGTTAATAAATCTGAGCCAAAACCTGAAGGTGAAAGAAGAAGCTTCAATAACAACCGTGGAGGTGATTCTCGCGGTGGTTACGGAAACAACCGTGGCGGAAACGACCGTGGTGGAAACAGAGGAGGATATTAATATTTTTTTCTACATATATAAAAGGCGTCAATGAAAATTGACGCCTTTTTTGTTTCTATTTCTAAAAGAAATTAGATGTTAGCAGCTAACCAGTCACCTACTTCTTTGGTGCCGTATGCTTTTCCTCCATCAGCTAGATCTTCAGTAACTACTCCGGCTTCTAAAGCTTTGTTTACAGCATCTCTCATTGCTTTTCCTTCTTCCATCAATCCGAAGTTTTCGAACATCATCGCAGCAGATAAAACAGTAGCCATCGGGTTAGCAATGTTTAATCCTGTAGCTTGTGGGTAAGAACCGTGAATAGGTTCAAACAAAGATACTTCAGCACCCATAGAGGCAGAAGGCATTAATCCCATTGAACCTGAGATTACAGATGCTTCGTCTGTTAAGATATCTCCAAATAAGTTCTCTGTAATTAATACATCATAAGAATTTGGCCATTGTACCAGACGCATGGCTACTGCATCAACAAATTCGTATGAAACAGTAACTTCCGGATAATCTTTTTCCATTGCCTGAACAGTTTCTCTCCATAAACGAGAAGTTTCCAAAACGTTTGCTTTGTCTACACAACACAGTTTTTTAGAACGTGTCATCGCTAATTCGAAACCTTTTTTGGCTAAACGCTGTACTTCGGTTCTGGTGTAAACGCAGTTGTCAAAAGCAGTGTCGCCGTTGTCTTTTCTTCCTTTTTCACCAAAGTAAATTCCTCCAGTCAATTCTCTTAAGAAAACCAAATCAGTTCCTTCAATTCTTTCTCTTTTTAATGGAGATTTATCCAATAAAGAAGGGAATGTAAAAGTAGGTCTTACGTTTGCGAACAAACCTAATGCTTTACGCATTTTTAACAAACCTTGTTCTGGTCTTACTGGTGCAGAAGGATCGTTATCGTATTTAGGGTGGCCAATCGCTCCAAAAAGAACCGCATCAGCATTTTTACAAACTTCATGTGTAGCATCCGGATAAGGTTCGCCTACTGCATCAATTGCGGCTGCGCCGGTTAAAGCTGGTTTCCAGGTGATTTCATGTCCAAATTTTTGTGCAACAGCATCTGATACTTTTACTGCCTGATCAATTACTTCTGGTCCGATTCCGTCTCCGGCTAAAAGGGCTATGTTTAATTTCATTTTATGGATATTATGGGTTTATTTATTATTTCGATTATTTATTTAAATTTTACTGAGTGATAATATTCAGCATTTTCTGAGTGGCTATAATAGCTGCCACTGTCTGATCTGAATCTAATCCGCGGGTTTTGAATTCTTTTCCGTTGTTTACCCATGTAATAATGGTCTCGCATAAAGCATCAGAGCTACTTCCTGGAGGAATTCGCACCGCATAATCAATCAGTTTTGGAAGCGTCAGTTTTTTACTTTTATAAATTTTGGTTAAGGCATTCATAAAAGCATCGAACTGACCGTCACCCTGAGCATGCTCTTCAATAATTTCCCCATCAATTTTCAGGCATAAAGTAGTTGAAGGACGCATTCCTTTTGAGTGAACCAATATATAAGATTCGATTGTGATTTTCTCTTCGTAGGTATGGCTGTCCAAAACATCCGAAATAATGTATGGAAGATCTTCCTTGGTAACGGTTTCTTTTTTGTCGCCTAATTCGATGATTCTTTGGGTAACCAATTTCAAATCTTCCTGATTTAATTTCAACCCTAATTCCTGAAGGTTTTTTTCAATATTAGCTTTTCCGGATGTTTTACCAAGGGCATATTTCCTTTTTCTTCCAAAACGTTCCGGAAGTAAATCATTAAAGTATAAGTTGTTTTTGTTGTCACCATCTGCATGAATTCCTGCAGTCTGCGTAAAAACATTATCGCCTACAATGGGTTTATTGGCTGGAATTCTGTAGCCTGTAAAAGTTTCAACCAGTTTACTTACAGAGTATAATGAGGTTTCTTTGATGTTGATCTTTACATCCGGCATAAAATCATTTATAACGGCAACCGTACTTTCAAGTGGTGCATTTCCGGCACGTTCTCCCATTCCGTTTACAGTTACGTGAAGTCCATTTATTCCGGCTTTTATAGCTTCCATAACATTAGCAACACTTAAATCGTAGTCGTTATGGGCATGAAAGTCAAAATGAGTATTGGGATATTTTGCTGTGATTGTCGAAATAAATTCAAAAGCCTGCGAAGGAATCAATACGCCAAGTGTGTCCGGAAGCAGAATTCTTTTTACTGGCTGTTGGGTTAGAAAGTCTAAATATTGAAAAACATATTCAGGAGAATTTCGCATTCCGTTGCTCCAGTCTTCCAGATAGACATTGGTTTCAATATTGTTTTCTTTTGCTAATGCAATTGCCTGGGCGATTTCAGAAAAATGTTGTTCTGGTGTTTTTTTTAATTGATGCGTAAGATGATTCAGGGATCCTTTAGTTAGTAAATTCTGAACTTTGGCACCTGATTTTTTCATCCAGTCTATAGAAAGACCACCGTCTACAAAAGTCAGAACTTCGATTCGGCTGGTGTATCCTTTTTGTTCGGCCCATGACATAATGCCTTTTACGCCCTGAAATTCGCCTTCACTCACACGTGCTGAAGCAATTTCGATTCTATCAATATTTAATTCTTCCAACAACAATTGTGCAATGGTCAGTTTTTCTGCAGCAGAAAAAGATACTCCCGAGGTTTGTTCACCATCACGGAGCGTTGTATCCATTATTTCAATTTTTCTTTTTTCCATTCTAAATATGATATGATATTTTTTCGATTTGATAGTTCGAATCGGATTTTGTAAAATTGTAAAAAGCAGTTACCAAGCCCAACTATAGAAATTGAAACTTACGTAACTGCATTTGAGTTGGTTGTGTTTAGTAAGGCAGTTTGTCAGCAAAAGCTACAATATCTTCCTTAATATTTTGTAAATAATCAATGTCGTCAAAACCATTAATCATGTTATTTTTTTTGTAACCGTTGATAGCAAAAGATTCTGATTGCCCTGTTGCCAATAAAGTAATAGTCTGATTGGGTAAGTTAATTTCTAATTGCGTATTTGGATCAGCTTCGATAGCTTTAAAAATAGTATCAGCAAATTCAGGGCTAACCTGAACCGGCAAAACACCAATATTTAGACAGTTTCCTTTGAAGATGTCTGCAAAGAAAGAAGAAACTACAGCTCTGAAACCATAATCGTAAACAGCCCATGCAGCGTGTTCTCTTGAAGATCCTGAACCAAAGTTTTTCCCTCCAACAAGAATTTTTCCGCTATAAGTTGAATCGTTTAAAACGAAATCAGCTTTTGGAGTGTCATCTCCGTTATATCTCCAGTCTCTGAAAAGATTGTCTCCAAAACCTTCACGTTTTGTAGCTTTCAGGAAACGAGCAGGGATTATTTGATCAGTATCTACGTTCTCAATTGGCAGCGGCACTGCACTGCTGGTCAATATATTAAATTTATCGTATGCCATTTTTATTGTTTTTGGGCAGTCGGCTTTGAGCTTTGGGCTTTGGCAAACTGCGCTAATTTTGTTGATTTAATTTTAGTCTTAATTGATAAACCTGTTTTCTAATTTGAATTACTTTCTTCTCTAAACTTTGATGAATTTCAGGGCTTAAATATTTCAAGTCAGAAGTAAGTAATAATAAATATTCAACCTCTGAACAGGAAGCAATTGCAATATTCAAATATCTTGCAAATTCTTTTTCGGAATTAGAGCCACAACCTTCAGTAAAATTTGTTGGAATAGAAGAAACTGCTCTTCTCAATTGACTTGTTAATCCAGACAATTCTTCTTTTGGAAAATATTTTGTTACCTGATAAACTTCAAGTGTAAACAAATGACTTTCTTGCCAAACATTATATTTTCTAAAATCTCTCATTTTGGGCTGTGGGCTATAAGCTCTCGGCAGTGGGCTGATTGCCGGCAGCCGAGAGCTCACAGCTTTCTAAAACAACTCTCTTGGATCTGTTAGTTTTCCTGTAACAGCCGCCGCCGCCGCCATAATTGGAGAAGCTAACAAAGTTCTAGATCCAGGGCCCTGACGGCCTTCGAAGTTTCGGTTTGATGTACTTACGGCATATTTTCCGGCTGGAACTTTATCATCGTTCATTGCTAAACATGCTGAACATCCCGGCTGACGTAATACGAAACCAGCTTCTGTCAGTACGTCTAAAATACCTTCTTCTTTGATCTGAGCTTCTACAACGTGAGAACCCGGAACTAACCAGGCCGTAACATTATCAGCTTTTTTTCTTCCTTTTACAATTTCAGCAAAAGCTCTGAAATCTTCAATACGACCATTTGTACAGCTTCCTAAGAAAACGTAGTCAATTGGTTTTCCAATCATCACATCATCTTCGTGGAAACCCATGTAAGCTAACGATTTTTTATACGTTTCCTCACCGCCTTCAACCTGATCAGCACTCGGAATATGTTTAGAGATACCAATTCCCATACCTGGGTTAGTACCATAAGTAATCATTGGTTCGATATCTTCTGCTTTGATGTTTAATTCAGCGTCAAAAACAGCATCAGTATCAGTTTTAAGGGTTTTCCAGTATTCAACAGCTTTCGTCCAGGCTTCACCTTTTGGGGCATATAATCTTCCTTCAAGGAAATCAAAAGTAGTCTGGTCAGGAGCAATCATACCTCCACGGGCACCCATTTCGATACTTAGGTTACAAACAGTCATACGACCTTCCATAGTCATTTCCTCGAATACATTTCCCGCATATTCAACAAAATATCCTGTACCTCCGGAAGTAGTTAATTGAGCAATAATATAAAGAGCAACGTCTTTTGGGCCAACACCTTTGCTTAGTTTACCATTTACATTGATACGCATTTTTTTTGGTTTGGGCTGCATGATACATTGTGTAGAAAGTACCATTTCAACTTCTGAAGTTCCGATACCAAAAGCAATCGCTCCAAAAGCACCGTGAGTAGAAGTATGTGAATCACCACAAACAATAGTTGCACCTGGCAAAGTAATTCCGTTTTCAGGACCTACTACGTGCACAATTCCATTTTTTTGGTGACCTAATCCCCAGTGCGAAATTCCGTATTCTGCGGAGTTGTCTTCTAATGCCTGCAATTGATTGGCAGATAGCGCATCGGCAACTGGTAAATGCTGGTTTATGGTTGGTGTATTGTGATCGGCAGTTGCAAAAGTACGCTCAGGGTATAAAACCTTTACGCCTCTGGCTTTTAATCCTAAAAAAGCAACAGGACTCGTAACTTCGTGAATGAAATGACGATCAATAAAAAACACATCCGGTCCATCTTCAATTTTGCGCACAACGTGTGAATCCCATACTTTGTCAAATAATGTCTTACTCATTTTTTATTTTTTTTAATTGTAATTCTATAAGTCACAGCAATTCCTGCTTGTTATATTAGGAAAACAAAATTAGAAAAAGATACAAAGTGGTCAATTTCAATATTTCATTATATACGATACCCAAAGTAAATTACAAATTGTTATTCGCTTTTTTGTACTTAAAATTGATTGTAGAATGAATATAAATTGGTTTTCTTTTTCTTTTTCAGGTTAATTTTGAATTGATTGCTTTTAGTTTTAATAGTTTGCAAATTTATCTTAAAATCACTATAAAATAGTGGTTTTAATTCAAAAAAATGTAACAAAACAAATAAAAATAGTAACAATTGGTAGTTTTGAATTCTTTTTTATGGTTTTAAAAACCCTTATTAATTGTTCTTTTAATGCCCGAAAAGTTAATTTTTAAAGGATATTTTTCTCCTCCATTTTAATTCAAATACTACGACATCCAAGAAGTGTATTTTTATGAAATTTTATGAATTTTAAGAGAAATATTGATTTGTTCATAAGAATGATTTTTTGGGAGATATGCATTTCCTTTCTTCCAAAAAAAGACTAATTTTGAAGTTCAGATTTTTTGTTTTTTAAAATTTGCAACTACCTCAATAACAACTATGTACTTAATATTCGATACCGAAACAACCGGATTACCAAAACGTTGGGATGCACCCATTACCGATTCTGATAACTGGCCCCGCTGTATTCAGATTGCGTGGCAGCTGCACGACGAAATGGGACAGCTGATCGAACATCAGGATTATCTGGTAAGACCGGACGGATTTAATATTCCGTATGATGCTGAACGTATTCACGGAATTTCTACCGAATTGGCAGAAGCTGACGGAATCACGCTGGCCGAAGTTTTAGAGAAATTCAATATTGCTTTAACCAAAACCAAATTTATCGTTGGACAGAATTTAGGTTTTGATGTTAATATTATGGGAGCCGAATTTCATAGAATGGGCGTTGATTCTCCTATGAGTTCGATGCCGGTTCTGGATACTTGTACCGAGGTTACCGCTTCGTTGTTAAAGCTTCCCGGAGGTCGTGGAGGAAAATTTAAGCTTCCTACGTTAACAGAATTACACGAATATTTATTCAATGTCCCTTTTGCGGAAGCGCACAACGCAACTGCCGACGTTGAAGCCACTACACGTTGTTTTTTAGAGTTAATTAGACGGGAAGTTTTTACCAAAGAAGAACTGGATGTTCCTAAAGATTATTTTAAGGAATTTCAGGAAAGAAATCCGAAGGAATTTCCATTAATCGGTTTAAAGCATATCAACTTAAAAGCAGCCTCTGATAAAATCAGGGAGCAGATTAAGGCTTTACAGGTTGATGATACGCCAACTGTTGTTTCAGATTCGGCAAAAGCCGATTTCAAAGCAGCAAAATTTGCACATTTACACAATCATACGCAGTTTTCGGTTCTTCAATCGACTATCGGGATTGGGAATATTGTTTCGGCTACAGCCAAAAACAGAATGCCAGCCGTTGCCATGACTGATACCGGGAACATGATGGGGGCTTTCCATTTTGTGAGTGCCGTGATGAACCACAACAAAGCTGCTTCAGGAAAAAATAAAGCCTTGGTCGAAGCAGGCGAAGAACCAACAGAAACCGAAATAAAACCAATTGTTGGTTGTGAATTTAATATTTGCGAAAATCATTTAGACAAATCCAAAAAAGACAACGGTTATCAGATTGTTTTGCTGGCTAAAAATAAAGCGGGTTATCACAATCTGGCAAAAATGGCGTCGATTGCCTATACCGAAGGATTCTATTATGTTCCGAGGATTGACAAAAATATCGTTGAGCAATACAAAGGCGATATTATGGTTTTGTCCGGGAATTTATACGGGGAAATTCCAAGTAAAATTCTGAATATTGGTGAAAACCAGGCCGAAGAAGCTTTAATTTGGTGGAAAACACAATTTGGCGAAGATTTCTATCTGGAAGTCATGCGACACCATCAGGAAGATGAAAATCGTGTAAACAAGACCCTCATTGAGTTTTCGCAAAAGCATAATGTCAAGCTAATTGCTACCAATAATACTTACTATTTAAATAAAGAAGATGCCAATGCGCACGATATTTTATTGTGTGTAAAAGACGGTGAAAAACAAGCTACACCAATTGGCAGGGGCCGTGGCTATCGTTACGGATTGCCGAATCAGGAATATTATTATAAGTCGGAAGAAGAGATGAAAAAACTCTTTACCGATCTGCCTGAAGCGATTATCAATATTCAGGAAATTGTTGACAAGGTAGAAGGATATTCGCTTTATCGGGATGTACTGCTTCCAAAGTTTGATATTCCGGAAGAATTTGTAGTTCCTGAAGATGAAGCCGATGGTGGCGTTCGTGGCGAGAATAAATATTTACGTCACCTTACGATGGAAGGTGCTAAAAGAAGATATGGCGAAATTACAGAATCGATTCAGGAGCGTCTGGATTTTGAATTATTGACGATTTCAAATTCAGGATATCCGGGTTACTTTTTAATTGTTCAGGATTTCATTGCAGAGGCCAGAAAAATGGACGTTTCCGTTGGACCAGGCCGGGGTTCTGCTGCAGGTTCTGCGGTTGCATACTGTCTTGGGATTACCAATATTGACCCGATTAAATACGATTTGCTTTTTGAGCGTTTCCTAAATCCTGACCGTGTATCCATGCCCGATATTGATATCGACTTTGATGACGAGGGGCGTGGCCGTGTGATGGATTATGTAATCAACAAATACGGTCAAAAACAGGTGGCACAGATTATCACGTATGGTAAAATGGCAACCAAATCGGCGATTCGTGACACGGCGCGTGTACTGGATCTGCCTTTATTTGAAGCCGACAGAATTGCAAAACTGATTCCGGCGATGATGCCAGGGAAGTGGAATTTGGCACGTTTTATTTCTGAGAGTGAAGATGAGGTTAAAAAAGCGCTGAAATCATCAGAAGAATTTGATCGGGTTAAGGAATTAATCGGCATTGCCAATGAAGATGATTTGGCAGGAGAAACCATTCAGCAGGCAAAAATTCTGGAAGGGTCGATGCGAAACACAGGGATTCATGCCTGTGGTGTAATCATTACGCCATCGGATATTACAAATTATGTTCCCGTTACCACAGCAAAAGATTCGGATTTATACGTGACCCAGTTTGATAACTCCGTAGCAGAGAGTGCCGGACTGCTGAAAATGGACTTTCTGGGTCTGAAGACCCTTACGCTGATAAAAGATACTGTAAAACTGGTAAAATACAGAACCGGAAAAGAACTGGATCCGGATACTTTCCCGATTGATGATCCTGAAACGTACGCGCTTTTCCAAAGGGGTGAAACCGTTGGAATCTTCCAGTACGAGTCACCCGGGATGCAGAAATATATGAAGGATCTGAAACCAACTGTTTTTGGGGATTTAATTGCGATGAATGCCTTGTACCGTCCGGGACCTTTGGAATATATTCCGTCTTTTGTCCGAAGAAAAAATGGTGATGAGGAAATTCAGTACGATTTGGATGCCTGTGCCGAATATCTTTCAGAAACTTACGGAATTACGGTTTATCAGGAGCAGGTAATGCTTTTGTCTCAGTCTTTGGCAGGATTTACAAAGGGTGAGGCTGACGTTTTACGAAAAGCGATGGGAAAAAAACAAAAGGACGTACTGGATAAAATGAAGCCGAAGTTCGTAGAACAGGCATCAGCAAAAGGACATGACGCCAAAATCCTGGAGAAAATCTGGAAAGACTGGGAGGCTTTTGCAAGTTATGCTTTCAACAAATCGCACTCGACTTGTTATGCCTGGATTGCCTATCAAACCGCTTATTTAAAAGCGCATTATCCAGCTGAATATATGGCGGCGGTGCTTTCCAATAATATGAATGATATCAAACAGGTTTCGTTCTTTATGGAAGAATGTAAGCGTATGGGCTTGCAGGTTTTGGGACCTTGTGTTAATGAATCGTTCTATAAATTTACCGTAAATGATGATTATGCGGTTCGTTTCGGGATGGGAGCTATCAAAGGAGTAGGTCAGGGTGCTGTAGAAACAATTGTAGAAAGCAGGAAAGACGGAAGGTATAAATCGATTTTTGATCTGGCAAAACGAATTGATTTGCGTGCAGCCAATAAAAAGGCAATAGAGAATTTAGCACTAGCTGGTGGTTTTGATTCGTTTGAGGGAACTACAAGAGCACAATATTTTCATGATGATGGAGACGGAATTACGTTTTATGAAAAAGCGATGCGTTATGGATCAAAGTTTCAGGAAAACGAAAACTCGTCTCAGGTAAGCTTGTTTGGAGAAACCAGTGAGGTACAGATTTCGGAGCCTGTAATACCTCCTTGTGAGGATTGGGGAACAATGGAAAAACTTTCGAGAGAAAAGGAAGTAGTGGGGATTTATATTTCTGGGCATCCTTTGGATGATTTTAGATTTGAAATGAAATACTTCTGCAATGCCCGATTAGATGCTCTAAAAAATATGGAACAGTATGTTGGAAAGCATTTAACTGTTGCCGGAATTACTAGTAATATTCAACATAGAGTAGCGAAAAACGGAAAGGGCTGGGCAATGTTTAATCTGGAAGGTTATGATGAAAGTTATGAATTTAGAATGTTTGGTGAAGAATATTTAAAGTACCAGCATTTTTTAGTGCCAAATAAATTTATGTTTTTTAAAATTTTAATTAAGGATGGCTGGGTCAATCACGATACAGGAAAAAAATCGGAGCCAAGAATGCAATTTGTTGAGATTAAACAATTGCAGGATGTTTTGGAAACATTTGCCAAAAAGCTAATTCTGTTGCTTAATATTAAAGATCTCCAGACTGAATTCATTCATAGACTGAGTCAGTTATTTAATGCTTATAAAGGAGACAATGCTGTGACTTTTGAAATCATGGAGTTAGAAAAAGTAAAGCGTCTGGTTGAGGTTGAAACAACAAATGAATTCGAAGAAACAGAAGACACTGTTTTTGAAGACGAAAATGAAGATAATGATGTTATTTCTGAAGCGGCCAAAATTCAGGAAGTTAAAGAGGTTGAGGAGGTTAAAGTGGTTACAAAGTTAACGATGCCAAGCCGCAGGTTAAAAGTTAAAATATCAACTGAATTACTGCAGGAATTAGAAAAAATGCAGATTAATTTCAAACTCAATTAAAAATTAACAGTTAAAATTTAATTGATAATGTAATTTTTAGGTTAAAAATATGCGCGCATAGTAAATTTGTTTCATATTGAATTTCAAATCAATAATAATCATACTCTGAACCAGGAATGTTATGAAAAAGAAAAGTTAATTATTATAAGTTTGTATTAAAATTTATAAAGAAAACTATGAAAAAGCATTTATTTTTAATCGGATTGATGATTTGCTCTATGGCCACAATGGCGCAAACAGAAACACCAGAAAAACAAGAAAGCTGGTATTTTAAATTAGGAGGATCATACTTCATTCAGACTGCCGCTACTGATTTTCCAATTATTTCAGGGACACTACCTAATAATGATGTATACGCAGCAGACGGTACAACCCTAGTTTCAAGAGAAGCTAATCATGGATCTTTTGGACAAGGTTTTCGTTCAACTTTGGCAGCAGGATACAGATTCAATACACGTTTAGGTGTTGAAATGGGTATAAACTACTATGTTGGGAATAATGAAAAAATGGCTGAAACTACTCACCGATTAGTAGCTGCAGGACCAACTTTTGTTTCTGGTAAGGCAGAAGGCCGGATCAGGGCATTTGATTTGTCTCCGGCTTTAGTTTTATTTTTAGGAGAACACAGAGGTTTTGAGCCTTACACTAAAGTAGGTGTTATTGTTCCTGTTCATGGAGATTTAACTATCGAAACTAACCGTACCTATACAAATGCTTCCGGGACACCAATATTAAAGACATTTTCTAAAGATGTTGTAAAGCCAAAACCAACTGTAGGTTTTATGGCCGCTATTGGTACATCTTATAAGTTAGGAAATCATCTTTCTGTATTTGCTGAAGTGGAGTATCGTAATTTTACTGTACATGGTGATACTAAAGAAACAAAAGAGTATACTGAAAATGGAGTTGATAAATTATATACGTCAACTACTTTTAGACCAGATGCTTCGTATTCAGCAAGTCATGTTAAATATGTAGATAAATTGACAACGAATTCAAATCACTATTTATTTAATCCTAATACAGCAACAACAAATATAGAAAAAGATACAACCAGACCAGATGATGCAATGAACGATATTAGTTCTTATGTTGGAATTTCTGGTGTAGGTTTGACTTTTGGACTAAAATACAGTCTATAATTTAGATCTAACATTTTTATATAGAAAAGAGGATATTCAAATTACGAATATCCTCTTTTTCTGTTCTTATAAAAACGGAAGCCCTAGCCCTGATGGAAGCGGCATCCTTTTTATCTGCTTTTTTGCAGATGAAAAGATACAGCGGACAGCAGGAATAGCTCCTGAAATTTACTATTTTGAATTTCTAAATTCCTTTAAAACCTCATCAATAACCCGTGAAGTTCTGGCTCCCGAAATTCCTTTTGATGGTGAAGTACCGTTCCCTAAAAGGTCGGAGATAACGGTTTCGATAAAAGGCTGCTGAATATGGATCGGATTTTCGATTGTGATAGTTTCTTTTTCTCCATTAGTATACTGAATATGAATGGGATCCTCACCAAAAGTTGAAAAAGCTATTTTGCCTTTGTCGCCCACGATTTCAGTAATGTCATAGCGCTCGAAACTGGCAAAATTCCAAATTCCCGTTCCGTGAATGCCGTTTTCGAATAAAAAAGACATCGAAACCGAATCTTCGGCAGGATACGCTTTTAACTGTGAAGTCGCATGTCCGCGTACAGATTTAATCGGACCTAAAACAAAATCCAGAAAATCTAAAGTATGGCAGGCTAAATCAACAAAAATCCCTCCTCCTGAAATATGAGGCAAAACCGTCCAAGGAAGATTGATTTCGTCATCATAACGTTCTTCAAAAGGATGGTATAAAACACAGTTTACGTGACGTATGTTTCCTAATTTTCCTTCGTCGATTAATTCTTTTATTTTTAAAAATCGGGGTAAACTTCTTCTGTAATAGGCCACAAACAAAGGAACGTTGTGTTCTTCGCAAACGCTGATCATTTCGTTGCATTCTTCAAAAGTCAGAGCCATTGGTTTTTCGACATACACAGGTTTTCCTGCTTTGGCGCACAAAATCGTATATTCTTTATGGGATGACGGAGGTGTTGCGATATAAACGGCATCAACTTCAGGATCGTTTATTAAATCCTGAGCATTCGAATACCACTTGGGTACATTATGGCGTTTGGCGTAATCTTCGGCAAGTGCTGCATCTCTTCGCATGACGGCAACCAAGGCTGAGTTGGGCGCTTTTTGAAAGGCAGGACCGCTTTTGACTTCAGTTACATTTCCACAGCCTATGATTCCCCATTTTATAATTTTCATTTTTGGATTTTTTAATTATTATCAAATTTAAAAAAAGGTTTGCCACGAATTTCACCAATTTCCACTACTTCTTTGTCGTTAAAATGATTTACCACAAATTACACCAATTTTCGCTAATTCTTCGTTTAAGAGTTAGCCACAGATAAAAGATCGCCATAAATTAAACGATTTTCCACTAATTAAATTTGTGCTAATTTGTGTTAAAAACAAAGCCACGAACTCACAAAATAATCCGTGAATTGCTTCGCCTATTCGCTATCGCTCGGGTCGTGGCTAATACAATCAAACCTATTAGTTTACTTTTTAGGCAATGCTTTAAAACCCATATTGTAAAGCGTGAACGCCTGAATGTCTACATTTTCCTGAATAGTCGCAGCAACCGATTTACCGGCACCGTGACCTGCTTTTACATCAATTCGTATTAAAACAGGGTTTTCTCCGGTTTGTTTGTCTTGTAATTCGGCAGCAAATTTAAAACTATGTGCGGGAACCACACGATCATCATGATCTCCTGTTGTAACCATAGTTGCGGGATACTGAACGTCTTTTTTTACATTGTGAACCGGAGAATATCCTTTTAAGTATTCGAACATTTCTTTGTCATCCTGAGCAGTTCCGTAGTCGTAAGCCCAGCCTGCTCCTGCAGTAAAAGTATGGTAACGCAGCATATCCATAACGCCAACTGCAGGCAATGCTACTCTAAATAAATCAGGGCGCTGTGTCATAGCCGCACCAACCAACAAACCTCCGTTCGAACCTCCGCGGATCGCTAAGAAATCTGATGAAGTATATTTTTGAGCGATTAAATATTCGGCTGCAGCGATGAAATCGTCAAACACATTTTGCTTTTGCAATTTGGTTCCGGCATCATGCCATTTTTTACCATATTCGCCACCGCCTCTTAAATTGGCAACGGCATAAATGCCTCCGTTTTCCATCCAGACTGCATTTGCAATACTGAAAGCCGGGGTTAAACTAATATTGAATCCGCCGTAACCGTAAAGGATTGTAGGGTTTTTGCCGTCTAGTTTTGTCCCTTTTTTATAGGTAATAATCATCGGGATTTTGGTACCGTCTTTTGATGTGTAGAAAACCTGTTTTGACTCGTAATCTTCACTTTTGAAATCTACTTTTGGTTTTTGGTATATTTCAGATTTACCTGATTTTGGCTCAAACGAAAAGATGCTTCCGGGAGTAGTGTAATTGGTAAAAGTGTAATACAACGTTTTTTCTTTTTTCTTTCCGCCAAAACCACCAGCAGTTCCCACAGCAGGAAGTTTGATTTCACGAATTAATTTTCCGTCATAATCATATTGCTGCACCAAGGAAACGGCATCTTTGGTATAATTGGCAAAAAAGTAACCACCACCTGTTGAAGGAGACAAAATATTTTGTGTCTCAGGAATAAAATCTTTCCAGTTTTCCGGTTTTGGATTACTTACATCAACTGTCACCACCCGCTTGTTTGGTGCATTTAAATCGGTCTCAATAAACAATTTACTGCCTTCATTTTCTATAATATTGTTATCGCTGTTAAAATTGTCAACAATGGAGATAATCGGACTGTCTGGTTTAGTTAAATCTTTAATGAACAACTCATTACCGTAAGTAGAATTGGCAGCGGTAATCACTAAATAATGATTGTCTTCTGTAACCCCACCTCCCACATAGCGTCTTTTTTGATCGGCTCCAAAAATCACTTTGTCTTCTTTTTGAGAAGTTCCTAATTTATGAAAGTACAGTTTATGCTGGTCTGTTTTCGCGGATAATTCGCTTCCCTTTGGTTTTTCATAACTCGAATAATAAAAACCTTCATTTTCATACCAGGAAATACCGCTGAATTTTACATCGACTAAAGTATCTTCTAATACTTTTTTAGAAACAGCATCAATGATAATTACTTTCCTCCAGTCGCTTCCTCCTTCAGAAATTGAATAAGCTGCTTTGGATCCGTCTTTCGAAAAATCCAGTCCGCCAAGTGAAGTAGTTCCGTCTTTCGAAAAAGTATTCGGATCTAAAAAAATTTCTTCTTTTCCGTTTTGATCTTTTCTATAAACAACAGATTGATTCTGAAGTCCGTTATTTTTAAAATAATAAGTAAATTTTCCTTCTGTAAAAGGAGCGCCTATTTTTTCGTAATTCCAAAGTTTCTCCATTCTTGCTTTTAAGGCATCGCGAAACGGAATTTTATTTAGGTAGGCATAAGTAACTTCGTTTTCTGCTTTTACCCAGGCCCCGGTTTCATCAGATTTGTCGTCTTCAAGCCAACGGTAGGGATCAGCTACTTTTGTGTCAAAATACACATCAACAGTTTCACCTTTTTTAGTCTCAGGATACTGAATTTTATTTTGCCCGAATGAAATTCCTGCGGTAGTCATTGCCATTATAAGAATTTTGTGTTTCATATTTACGCTTGTCTGTTTAACAAAAATAGTATTTTTCGTGAGATTATTAAATTTTTAACCGCAGAGAACACAAAGGGGTGTCACCCAGGGATTGCAAAATTTAAAAATAAGCTTTTGCGATCCTGGCGTGATTTCCTTGTGAACCTTGCGGTTAAAGAAAATTATAAATTGAAATTTACTCCCAATACAATGTTTCTCCCAATGTTTGGGATTCCATCGGTTTTTAGCCTTGAAAGATGCGCAATATATTTTTTATCGAATAAATTGTTTCCGTTCAGGTTTACATCAAAGGCAGTTTTACCCAGTTTTACAGTTCCTCCAAAACCCAGGTTTACCAGAGTGTAGCCTTTTGAAGCCGTTTCAAAACCACTCACATTATTCTGGTCTAAAGTCGAGGAAACATTTAATGAAGCATACCCTTCTTTGAACCAGTTTTTAATACTGAATTCGGTTCTAAGAGTATTGTTCCAGTTGTTTGCCGGGATTAAAGGCAGGTAATCATCATTGTCTTTTTTACCTGTAACGGTTTCAAAACTGGTTTCAAAATGCAGCCAGTCTAGCGGGTGCGGATGAAAATGTAGTCCAACTTCTCCTCCAAATAATTTTGCATTATCCTGAACATATGCAAAAACATCATTATCGTCTAAAACTTCTCCGGTTGGCGAAGTGTAGATGTAATTGTTGATGTGATTATAAAATCCGTTTACAAAAAACTCAAAATGTGAATTTTTATATTCTAAATTCAAATCAGTCTGGATGTTTTGTTCGGTTTTTAAATTGCTGTTTCCAATTTCGTAGCGGTTAGTTCCTTCATGTACACCGTTTGAGGTTAACTCTGCTAAATTTGGAGCCCTGAATCCGGTTGCAACATTTAGTCGGAGAGTGAATGGTTCGGCTATTTTTGTTTTGTATCCCAAAGAAGCATTAAAACTGTCGAATGATTTATCCAAAGCTTCAAAATAGCCTTCTTCTCCTTCAGTTCCGTGAGTTTCAGAAGTTACATTTCGGTTGTCAAAACGCAATCCGACTTGCAGAACGCTGCTGTTCCATTCATAATTGGCGGTTCCGAAAACACCAAAATCATTTGTAGTGGCATTCGGAATTAAATATTCTTCACCTGAATTTGTATTGGTCTGATGCATTCCCTGAACGCCTAAAATGGTTTCAATTTTGCCAAATTTCGGAAAATGATATTTTGCATTGTAATTAAAAGTATTCAGTTTCATGCGCAGGACAGCGTCGTTGCTGTCTTCGAATTCGCTTCGGTCATTGGATATGTAGCCCAAATCAACATCCAGTTTTGAGTTTTCAAAAAAGATTACATTATTTAAACTGAATAAATGATTAAAAATGCCCTGTCTCGGAAACTGGGTGTCCTTACTTGAAGATTGTTCAGCGATTCCTTCTTCCGGAATTCCGATATCAAGTTTGTTATAGTTGTATCTTAAAACGCTTGAGAAACTCGAGTTGCTATAACCAATTCCGGTTTTAAAATCGGTTTCATTGTAACGTGAATTCGTAACGCGATCGCCATTTGCAATTTTGTAATCAGAATGGGTATTGAAACTTCCGCGGGCCAGAAATTTCCAGTTATCGGTAGAAGTTTTTAGACCAATAGAAGAATTACTTCCTTGTGTATTGGTAAAATATTTTTGGCTGAAATTGGCTTTGAAAGTTCCTGCATCAGCAAATTTTTCAGGATTAAAGTACAAAACCCCTCCCAAAGCATCAGAACCGTACAATAGAGAAGCAGGTCCTTTGATTACTTCGACACTTTCGATTCCGGCATCGTTTAAACCTAAACCATGTTCATCTCCAAACTGTTGATTTTCGATACGAACACCTTGCGAATATACCAAAACGCGATTCCCGCTAAGTCCTCGGATTACTGGTTTTCCAATAGAAGTTCCGGTAGAAATTTGTGAAACTCCGGGAATCGTTGCCAAACCTTCAATCAAAGTCGAAGTTCCTTTTTGCTGTAATGTTTTGATGCTTTCGTGATCAATTTTCATTACGTTTTGTGATTGTAATTTATTGAAAGGAGTCGAAACTACCACTTCGTCCATTTCTAAGATGGATTCTAAAAGCGTTATATCTAGTGTGTTTTCTTTAGTCAGTTTTGCAATGGTTGTATTCTGATTGGCATATCCAACATAAGAAAAAGCAAGACGTAAACTTCCGTTTGGCAGATTGTTCAGTACATATTTTCCGTCGATGTCAGTTGTAGTGCCTTTGTGTACTTCGGGTGCATAAACAGAAACGCCCGGCAATGGTTGATTTTGATTGTCTGTTATAACACCGGAAACCGAATTTTGAGCAGAAAGTATGCCCGAAAACCCTAAAATAAGGGCTATTATTATTTTTTTCATTTGAAAATGATTACTATAGTTAATGGATTTTTTTTTAAAATTGAATCAAAAGAGAGTGTAGTTTGCTGAATTTTCATAGAATGAAAATCAGTAAACCTAAATAAGTTTTGATCAAATTAAAAGTGTTTGTTCCGTTTTATGAAACTTAGGAAACCAGGGCAGAAGGCGGTCCCCGAAGCGTATATAAACTTCCTGAAAATGTAATAACACTTTCAGAAGATCTAATGAAATAAGGGATTTCTTTTTGAATCTTGTAAAACTGAAATGAAATTTTTTCAGGGGTAATATAATTTCCAAAAGAAAAATGACAAACCACACAAGAATCATCGTTGTGATGCTGATGCGTAATTTCGCCATTTGTATCCTTATAATTATGATGGCATTTTTTCTCTGAAAGCTGTTTTGCAATATGCTTGTAACTGTGTATAGACTGAAACAGTATTGAGAACAATACTATTAGAGCCATAGAAAAACCGGTTATGAGCTGCCTTCTTTTCATTATACTGCAAAGGTATAAAACGGAAATATAAAAATCTTTGGTTTTGGGTCTTTTTGTTGAAAATAGTGCAACAAAATATTTTTTTAACGAAAGAAAACAGAATAATCGCATTATAATCGCCTCATCAAATATCAATATATTATATTTGTGTGTCAAATAAATGAACTTCAAAAACGTTTATCTGAAATCCTTTTAACTCAAACACACTATGCGATTATTATTTAGTTGTTTATTTCTAATATCGTTTTTCAATATTTTTTCACAAGAAGAAAAGCCTGAAGTGAAGCCGGTAGTTAAAATTGATTCTTTGTACAGAGAAGATCAGTTTTATTTTTCGGTTACGTATAATCTTTTGTCAG
The DNA here is from genome assembly GCF_003202435.1 of Flavobacterium cheongpyeongense. Taxonomy (GTDB): domain Bacteria; phylum Bacteroidota; class Bacteroidia; order Flavobacteriales; family Flavobacteriaceae; genus Flavobacterium; species Flavobacterium cheongpyeongense. The sequence goes on along the minus strand of NZ_QJHK01000004.1, from coordinate 257,430 downwards.
ATGCACCAGAAGGTCTTAAGCGTGATAAGTTTTCTGCGGGAATTTCTGCCGGCTTTTTGCGGGATATGCCGATCAATAAAAAAAGAACAATTGCGATTGCAACTGGTTTGGGATTAACGTACCAGAATTATTTTCAAAATTTAACCATTTCAAGAGATGGCTCCGGGGCAGTAATTTATGGCGTTAACGACTATAACGAATTTGTTTCAAACAAATTCAGGCAATATTTAATAGATCTGCCAATTGAATTACGATGGAGGAATTCGACCTATGAAAGCCATAAGTTTTGGAGAATTTACACCGGTTTAAAATTGAGCTATGTTCTCTCCAGCAAATCTGTTTTGGATGATGGTGAAACCACCTATACAATCAATAACAACCCCGATCTCAACAGGTTTCAGTATGGTGCTTATATCTCGGCGGGTTATAATACCTGGAATATTTATTTTTATTATGGTTTGAATCCTTTGTTTAAAGATGTTAAAACTGTTTTAGGGGAAGAAGTTAAAATGAAAACCATGAACCTAGGTCTTATATTTTATATTTTATAGCCATAAATACATAAATAAAGCCTGTGGAAGAATTCCGATTATAAATCCAATAAACAATTCTTTGTAAGTATGTGCATTCATTTCTAAACGTGATGATGCTGTAACTCCGGTCAATACAATTAAAAGAGCGGGCCAATAGGGATTGTGCATCTGCAAATGCATATTAAGTCCAATTACAAAAACGGTAAAACCGCTGATTGCCATCATATGCAAACTGGCTTTTATCTTAAAAAGTGAGTAAATTAAAGCTATAAGCGAACTGAATAAGGCACCCAGAAAAAAGAAATGCAGTTCGGGATAACGTGTAATGACAATGCTTCTTTTAACGAGTAAAATAAATAAAAAGCATTGTAAAACTAATGGAATTATCCGTTGAGATGTTTCGTGTATCATCACTGATTTTACATTTCCGGTTGATCGGAGCAGTAAGAAAAATAATAGCGGCACGATAAAAGTAATGATCAGGATTTGAAATAAAACAAAGTATTTTTCCTGATTGGTAAAAACATCACCTTTGTAAAAAAGATAAAACAAAGTGGCATACATCGAGATAAAAACGGGATGCAATATATAGGAGAATATCGGAAGTATTTTTTTCAAAACGCAGTAATTTAAGGTGTTTAACAAATATAATCCAAATATAAGAAGGTTTTTGTAAACCCTTTATTTTTTAAGAAAATCGAAACTTTTTTCGTTAAATTTGAAAAAAGAAACTTTCTAAATGAACGTAAATTTAAAAAGCCTTGTTTCGGTGCTTCATGCCGAATGGAATGGCTCTGATGCAGCTGTTTTTATTGACCATATTTCTATAGACAGCCGGTCACTGCAAAATGGTTCACTGACTTTGTTTTTTGCATTATCGGGTGTCAATAACGATGCACATTCGTATGTTTCTGAACTAATAGAAAAAGGAGTACAGAATTTTGTAGTCGAATATATTCCTGAAAAATGTGTTGGCAAAGCCAATTTTTTAGTTGTAAAATCGACTTTAGAAGCACTACAGAAATTTGCCGCTCATCACCGGCATCTTTTTGAAATCCCGGTTATCGGATTGACGGGAAGTAATGGTAAAACAATTGTAAAGGAATGGCTGAATTTTTTACTAAGCCCGGATTATAATATTATCAGAAGCCCGAAAAGTTATAACTCGCAGGTTGGAGTGCCACTTTCGGTGATTGCGATTAACGAAAAACACAATTTAGGAATTTTTGAAGCCGGAATTTCTACAGTAAATGAAATGGACAAACTCGAAGAAATTATCAAACCGACCATCGGATTACTTACTAATATCGGAACCGCACATGACGAAGGTTTTGTAAACTTAGTACAAAAGATTGATGAAAAACTGCTTTTGTTTAAAGACTGTCCGGTAATTATTTATCAGAAAAATGAAATTGTAGATTCGTGCATATCTCAATTTGCCGCCGAATATATGCTGCATCCACGAAAACTTTTTTGTTGGAGTTATACAGATCATACAGCCAATGTCTTTATTTCGAAAAAAGAAAATAAGAATGAAACGACTATAATTCAATATCAATATCAAGGTACAAATTACGATTTAAAAATTCCTTTTAGCGATTCGGCTTCTGTAGAAAATGCGATTTCCTGTTTAGTAGTCCTCCTTAGTTTGCAATATGATGCTGAAACGATTCAAAGTAGAATGCATGGATTGTATCCGGTCGAAATGCGATTGGAAGTCAAAAACGGAATTCATAACTGCAGTATTATTGATGATAGTTACAGTTCTGATTTCCAGTCCCTTAAAATAGCGTTGGATTTTCTGGAAAGTCAAAAAAAGAACGCTGCTAAAACGGTTATTTTATCCGATATTTTTCAAAGTGGATTTTCAAATGAAGAGTTGTATTCTAAAGTATCACAGCTCATTACGGATAATAAAGTCAATCGTGTTATTGGTATCGGAACCACTATTTCATTATTCAAAGATAAATTTACAAATTGCATTACGTATCAAAATACTGCCGCATTTATCCATGATTTTGAAAACCTGAATTTTGCCAATGAAACCATTTTAATAAAAGGAGCAAGATCGTTTCAGTTTGAACAAATTGTGGCTTTACTGGAGGAGAAAACCCATGAAACCATTCTGGAGATCAATCTCAATTCGATTAGCCATAATTTAAATTTCTTTAAATCTAAGTTGGCTGAGGATGTTAAGATTATGGTCATGGTAAAAGCATTTGGATACGGAAACGGGGGATTGGAAATCGCCAAATTACTCGAACATCATAAAGTGGATTATTTAGGTGTGGCTTTCGCCGATGAAGGAATTTCGCTGAAAAATGGCGGAATTAAATTACCCATCATGGTTTTGAATCCGGAATCGACCAGTTTTGCATCGATTATTCAGTATCAGCTAGAGCCCGAAATTTATAGTTTAAAGGGATTAAATGCTTTTTTGAAAATTGCCCGCGAAAAGAATTTAAAAGATTTTCCAATCCATATCAAACTAGACACTGGCATGCATCGTCTGGGTTTTGAAGAAAATACCATAGACGAATTGATTGCTGCTTTAAAAGGAAATTCAACCGTTCGGATTCAGAGTATTTTGTCGCACATGGCAACCAGTGATGATAAGAGTCATTATGAATTTGCACTTTCGCAGATTCGTTTATTCGAAAAACTCTCTTCAAAATTAAGGAATGAATTAGGCATAAATCCAATTCGTCATATTTTGAATACCTCCGGAATCAGTAATTTTCCGGATGCACAATATAATATGGTTCGGTTAGGAATTGGTCTTTATGGTGTTTCAAACGATTCTTCAGAACAAAAATATCTGGAAAATGTGGGGACTTTAAAATCAATCATTTCACAGGTTCGTACAATTCCGGCTGGAGACAGCGTTGGTTACGGACGCAGGTTCATGGCAGAAAAAGAAATTAAAATCGCTACGATTCCGATTGGTTATGCAGACGGAATCTCAAGATTATGGGGAAATGGAGTGGGGTATGTTACTATAAAAAATCAAAAAGCAGCCATTGTCGGGAGTGTATGTATGGATATGCTGATGGTAAATGTTAACCAAATTGATTGTAAAGAAGGCGATTCGGTTATTATTTTTGGAGAGAGTCCAACCGTAACCGAAATTGCAGCTGCTTTAAAAACCATTCCGTATGAAATTTTAACCAGTATTTCGCAACGTGTCAAAAGGGTATTTTTTAGATAGCATAAAGAACTTTCGGAGGAATTTCGTATTTTCGATATTTACTAACTAAATTAAAAAGAACAACTATGGGATTTATTTCAGAATTTAAGGAATTTGCAATGAAAGGCAACGTAGTCGATTTGGCTGTCGGTGTTATTATTGGGGCTGCTTTTGGAAAAATTGTTAGCTCGCTAATTGAAGATGTAATTACGCCATTACTATTGAAACCAGCTTTAGAAGCCGCTCATTTATCGACTATTGAACAATTAACCGCTTTTGGAGGAGTAAAATACGGAGTGTTTGTTTCGGCAGTGATTAACTTTATAATTGTTGCTTTCGTTTTGTTCCTAATCATTAAAGGGATAAACAATCTGAAAAAGAAAGAAGATCCGGCTCCCTCTTCTCCGGCAGGACCAACACAGGAAGAACTGCTTATTCAAATTAGGGATCTTTTAAAAAATAAACAATAAAATATATATACCGCTACACTAAAGTCTAACTTAACCGTTCCATAATTGGGGCGGTTTTTTTTAATTATTGTTTAATCCATAACAATTTGTTATTTTTTGTGAATCGAATTGAAATCGTTTTTATTATTCCTACTTTTGCATTCTAAATTAGAACATTCATATAAAAAAATATAAAATGAGAATAGCGGTTGTAGGCGCCACCGGTATGGTAGGCGAGATAATGTTAAAAGTTTTAGCAGAAAGAAATTTTCCGGTTACAGAATTAATTCCTGTTGCTTCAGAGAAATCTGTAGGTAAAGAAATCGAGTATAAAGGACAAAAATATAAAGTGGTTGGTTTGCAGACTGCTGTTGATATGAAAGCAGATATTGCTGTTTTTTCTGCAGGTGGTGATACTTCCTTAGAATGGGCACCAAAATTTGCTGCTGCCGGAACAACAGTAATTGACAATTCATCTGCATGGAGAATGGATCCGACTAAAAAATTGATCGTTCCTGAAATCAACGCAGAATCATTAACAAAAGAAGATAAAATTATTGCAAATCCAAACTGTTCAACAATCCAAATGGTGTTGACTTTGGCACCGTTGCACAGAAAATATAATATCAAAAGAATTATTGTTTCGACTTACCAATCTATTACAGGAACTGGTGTAAAAGCGGTTAGACAATTAGAAAATGAATATGCAGGAATTGAAGGAGATATGGCATACAAATACCCAATTCACAGAAATGCAATTCCACAATGTGATAGTTTTGAACCTAATGGATATACAAAAGAAGAAATGAAATTAGTTCGTGAAACTCAAAAAATTCTTTCAGATAATACCATCAGAGTTACGGCAACTGCAGTTCGTGTGCCTGTTGTTGGAGGTCATAGTGAGGCTGTAAATGTGGAGTTTACAAACGATTTTGAAGTAAATGAAGTGCGTGAAATTTTGCAAAATACTGATGGAGTAGTGGTTCAGGATGATCTGGATGCGTTTTCGTATCCGATGCCTTTATTTGCAGAAGGTAAAAATGAGGTTTTTGTTGGAAGAATCCGTCGTGATGAAAGCCAGCCAAATACGCTCAATATGTGGATTGTTGCTGATAACTTAAGAAAAGGAGCCGCTACAAACACAATCCAGATTGCAGAGTATTTAATTCAGGCAGGTTTGGTATAATCAAGAGGTTACACAAAATTGTTATAAAGAAAAAACCGTAATTACCAAAAGTGATTACGGTTTTTTTATGAGTTACAAAACAAAAAGCGAGAATCCTAATTCTCGCTTTTTTGTATATTAATGTTCCGGAGCCAGTTCAAGTTCTAGACCTTCTAGGTCTTCAGTAATTGGAATCTGGCAACCTAAACGGCTGTTGGATTTAACATAAAAAGCTTCAGAGAGCATTGCTTCTTCTTCATCTCCCATTTCCGGTAATGCAACGTCATTAAGGACATAACACTGGCAGGAAGCACACATGGCCATTCCGCCACAGGTTCCTTCAACAGGAAGTTCGTATGCTTTGCATAACTCCATTATATTCATTGCCATATCAGTCGGAGCCTGTAATTCGTGTATAACTCCTTCTCGATCTTTAATCTTTATTAATACATCCATTTCAAATTATTGGAATTTTACTTACTTAGAATTTTATAAACGGGGTATAAATTCTAAAATTATTTATTTAACTATTTGGCTTTAAGCTAAAAGCGTATTCTTTTCTTTCATTATCTTTTAGACGCATTTTTGCACCAAGGAAATTACCTCCTTTTTCAAGCAGTGTCACTATTACTATTACCGAATAATAATCATTATCAGACTGAAAAATTAAAGTACCTTCATATGTCGAATTTATAACACCTTGCTTGTCAGTATGTGCATTTAATTTTCTTGGATGAGAAAATTCTGCAGTACTATAAGTTGCTTTATTTAAGAACTTTGCTTTTCCTTCGCAAAAATCATATAAAAAATCGTAATTACCAATTCTAAGACTGCCTTCTTCACTGTTAATTTTGGCAGAAAATACAATTTTTCCTGAGTAGCTGTAATCAGACCATTCTTCTGAATCATTTACCCAGGCTTTGTCTACAATTAATGTTTCTGAACCTTGCTGAGCATAATTTATGGCAATTGAAAACAAAAGGAATAACAGTATGTAATATTTTTTCATGATTTAAGAATTAGGGGTTATGTTACAAATTTAAGTTAAATGTGTAGCAATTTCTTAACAAAATATCCTAAATCTTCACGCTTTTTTTTATTATAATCGTAAAAAATATTGCTTTTTGAGTGTTTTATTGAAAATTATCCATCAAAACAGCTCAAATATCTATTATTCTTGTTAAATTGTCAGACTCAAAAAAAGGGCATACTACATAATATTTACCACAGTTTCTATTTGCGGAGCATATTTTTTTATAGTCGTCTCTACCCCTGCCTTTAAAGTCATCTGATTAACACTGCAGCTAATGCATGCCCCTTCAAGACGCACTTTTACATGCTTATCGTCTTCTATTGAAATAAGCGTAATGTCGCCACCATCAGAATTTAAAAAAGGTCTGATTTCATCGAGAGCTAATAATACGTTGCTTGTTAATTCTTCTGTTGTCATAATATTTAATGTGTCAATTAGAGAATTAGAGAATTAAAAAATATGTCAGTCAGATAAAATAGGTACACATTATCTAATTTTCAAATTATCTCAATTATCTAATTTTTATCTCAATTATCTAATTCTTTTTAACTGCTGAACAACCTGCCATTGTTGTTATTTTTATCGCTTCTGTTGCAGGCAGGCTTTCGTTTCTGTTTACTGTTTCCTGAACAACATTTCTGGTAATTTCTTCAAATACGGTTTCAATTGGTGAGGCTGTTTGTAAAGCTGCCGGACGACCATAATCTCCCGCTTCGCGAATAGACTGTACGATTGGCACTTCTCCCAAAAATGGGACATTTAAATCTTCTGCAAGATTTTTTGCTCCTTCCTGCCCAAAGATATAATATTTATTATCTGGTAATTCTTCTGGTGTAAAGTAAGCCATGTTTTCGATAATTCCCAAAACAGGTACGTTGATGTTGTCCTGCATAAACATAGCCACTCCTTTTTTGGCATCAGCCAAAGCCACAGCTTGAGGCGTACTTACAACAACAGCTCCTGTTATAGGTAATGACTGCATGATCGATAAATGGATATCGCCTGTTCCCGGAGGCAGGTCGATAAGCATAAAATCTAATTCTCCCCAGTCTGCATCAAAAATCATTTGGTTCAGAGCTTTTGCTGCCATAGGGCCTCTCCAGATTACAGCCTGGCTTGGTGCTGTAAAAAATCCGATAGAAAGCATTTTGATTTCATAACTTTCAACGGGTTTCATTTTTGATTTTCCGTCAACTGTAATCGAAATAGGTTTTTCATTTTCAACATCAAACATAATTGGCATGGATGGTCCGTAAATATCGGCATCCAAAACCCCTACTTTAAACCCCATTTTTGCAAGTGTTACGGCTAAATTTGCTGTAACTGTAGATTTTCCAACACCACCTTTTCCTGAGGCAACAGCTATAATATTTTTGATTCCCGGAATAGCACGACCTTTAATTTCGTTTTTCTCAGGAGTTTCTACCTTAGTGTTTATTTTAATTTTTGCTTCTGGCGATACCAGTTCGTGAATCGTTTTTTTGATATCGTCTTCTGCTCTTTTTTTGATGTGCATGGCTGGTGTATGAAGTACTAAATCTACCACAACTTCATTGCCAAATGTAAGAACGTTGGCAACTGCACCGCTTTCAACCATATTTTTACCTTCTCCTGCTATAGTTATCGTTTCTAAAGCTTTAAGGATTTCTTTTCTATCTAATTTCATTTTTAATGTAGTGTTTTCTGATGATGAAACTTGTTTTAATCCTTAATTCATTTAAACTTGTTTCAAAGTGCAAAGATAACAGATTAAGTTCGGATTTTTATTGTTTTGAATTGTATTTGTTGATATTACAATTATTCAAAATGATGATTAATGAATTTTTGTTTAATCCTGTTTTTAAGCGAATCTGCTGCGCTGTCTTTTGATTTAGCAGAAAAAAATTAAAATAAAAAACCCGCCGGATTTTCAGTTCTGGCGGGCTTTTAAAAAAAATGGTCTACAAGTTATTCGTATTTTAAATATTTTAGGATATCAATTTTAGTTACCTGATAGGCTTTTGCCAAAACTATTATCAAAGTTAGTGCCAATAATGAAACGAATGCAATAGTAAAAGGGATAACAGAAATACCGATTCTGAAGGCGAAGTCTTCCAGCCATTTTTGCAATAAAATATAAGCCGGAAATATTCCAATAACAAATCCGATCAAGCAAAAAGCAATATATTGTTTTGACAATTCTTTCAGCAAAATATCAGTTTCTGCACCCAGTGTTTTTCTAATGGCTATTTCTTTCAGCCTTCTCTCCATCGAAAATGATGCCAAAGCAAACAATCCAAAAATCGCAATTATAATTACAACCAGATTTAGAATGAAAAAGAGGTCTTTTTGTTTAACCTGCTCCTGATATGTTTTGGCAAATCCTTTGTTAACAAATTCGTATTCAAAAGGATAGTCCGGATTTACATTTTTTGCCCAGTAAGTTTTTAATTTGGCTAATGTCCCGCTTAAATTATTTGGGGAAACTTTTATGTAAAGACTATTAAAATTATTCCATTTTAAGGTTTTAAGATTGACAAAAACCATTGGGGGAACTTTATTTTGAAGGCCTGTAATATGGAAATCTTTCACCACTCCCACAATTTTGAATTTCAAATTATCGCCATCGCCAAGAGACCAGCCCGAAGTTATAATGGTGTTTAAGGGATGTTTTAAATTCAAAGTTTTAGCCAGTGTTTCATTAATAAGCATACTGCTTACGGTATCCGAAGCAAATTTGGGAGATAAATAACGCCCTTCAACCATTTTGATTTTCATCATTTCAAGAAAGCCAAAATCTATCTCTGCATTTCGGGGCTGTACAAAAATGCCATTGTGCGTAAATCCGGAACTTGAGTTTGTACTTCCTCCAAAAGAACCCGCAAAAGTAGAAACATCTATCACTCCGTGGATTTTTTTAATCTCTTGTTTTTCAACTTCATATTGCTGTGTTCTTTTTTGACGATCCGGTTTGTTGTATGGAATTGAGATAACCTGATCTCCGCTGAACCCAAGGTCTTTATTCATCATATAATTGACCTGCGAATTGACGATCAGGGCGCCTATGATAAAAAATGCAGCAATTCCAAATTGAAAAATCAACATTGAATTCCGAATCCAGATGCCGCTTTTACTTCTGGAGAAATTACCTTTTAAAACCTTTAACGTCTCAAAATTTGAGATATAAATGGCAGGGAAAATACCCGCAAAAATGATTACTAATCCAAATATAAAAATGAGCTGCAGGTAAAATTCACGACCATTCATAGTTAGCGTTTTCTTCAAAAAGGTGTTATAATACGGTAAAGAAAGCTCCACAATGGCAAGTGCAAACACAATTGCCAGTGTCACAATTATAGCAGTTTCAAATATAAATTGTCTGACAATCTGGTTTTTTGTAGCGCCTACAATTTTGCGGACACCAACTTCTTTAGCACGTTTAATTGCTGATGCAGTTGCTAAATTGATATAGTTTACCAATGATAAAACCAAAATCAGAACGGATAAACCAGCCATGATGTAAAGCAATTTTAAATTTCCTACACCTTCAGGAAAATTTTGCCCTGCTGAACTTTTTGTACCATGCAGACGGGATGTTTTTAACTGATCTAGTATCACTGTAATCTCGCCATTTTCCTTTACATATTGTTCCACAGTCTGACCACTCTCTTTGGCCTCTTTTACAGTCCGGTTTACAAAATTTACGTTTTGCATTTTCTTTAAAACGGCAACCGGATCAGCATCCTTTTTAATTTTCACCAGTAAACCATAATTAAAGTTTCCCCAGCTGTTCAAATCTCCCTCACGTTTTACACCGCTAAAAACATAATTTGGCTCCATTGATGAAGGCAAAATAAGACGATAAACAGCTTTTACAGTATAAGCTACAGTATTATAGACAATTGATTTGCCAATTGGATCTTCATCTTTAAAGATCAGTTTTGCCTGCTCTTCAGAAATCGCAACACTGTTTTTCTCTTTTAAAATATTCGTTTTGGCACCTTTTAAGATTTCTAAAGGAAAAAAATCAAAGAAATTTTCATCACTTACGGAGATTTTTTTCACTAACAATTTTTGATTCTGATACTTAATAATGTCTTCGTTATACCAGGTGTTAAAAAAACATACTTTTTCAATTTCAGGAATTGTCGCTTTACACGTTTCTCCAAAAGGTATTGAGTTTGATCCCCACGTGTCGCCTGTTCCGCCAATTTTGTTAAGCACCATATAGATATTATCCTTATTGGGATTCCATTGATCGTATGCGTGTTCATTATTCCAATATAAAATAGCAAAAATCACACTTGCGATTCCGATGCTTAATCCTAAAACATTTAAAAACGAAAACAGTTTGTTTTGCTTTAAATGATAAATAAATATTTTAAACCAGTTAAAAATCATGGTATGTATTTTTATAGTTATTTCAGCTTTGGTAAACTGATTTTAAATAATTGCGAATATTTTGCAAACCAACTCTACCAGAATCAGGATTGCGGTTACAATGAATTTGAGCATCTTTACTTATTTAGCGTCCATAAAAACATCGACATTTCGCTGATTTAAACGCTCAGAGAATATCACACCATCCTTCATGTGAATCGTTTTTTGCGAAAACGAAGCATCATAATCAGAGTGGGTAACCATCAAAATAGTAGCCCCTTTCGCATGCAGATCGGTCAGGAGCTCCATGACTTCGTTACCGTTTTTACTATCCAGGTTTCCGGTTGGCTCGTCAGCAAGAATAATTTTCGGGTCATTTACCAAAGCTCTGGCAACTGCGACTCTTTGCTGCTGACCGCCTGAAAGTTGCTGTGGAAAATGTTTCAGGCGATGTGAAATATTCAGTTTTGCTGCAATTGCCTCAATTTTTTGTTTCCTATCGGCAGTTTTTACATTATTGTAAAGCAAAGGCAGTTCGATATTGTCATAAACAGAAAGTTCGTCAATCAGGTTGAAATTCTGAAAAATGAACCCGATATTTTCTTTGCGGACCGCTGCTCTTCCTTTTTCTTTAAGACCAATCATTTCCTGGTCTAATAATTTATAACTTCCATCGGTAGCACTATCCAAAAGCCCGATGATATTTAGTAAAGTCGATTTTCCACAACCTGATGGCCCCATGATAGTTAAAAAATCTCCTTTTTTAATTTCTAAAGAAATACCGCTCAATGCAGCTGTTTCTATTTCTTCGGTTCTGAAAACTTTGGTTAAATCTTGAATTTTTATCATTTTTAGAGGTGTTAAATGTTATTGACTGCGTTTTTTGACTGATGATTGATGATGTTTTTTTATTTTAGGTTTAAAGTTTGAGGTTGGCTCGCTTCGTTAATCTAAAACTAGAATCTATTCTGAACTAATTGAAAGTTCCTCAATATCCTTATAATCTGAATAAGAGGACGTAATTACAGATTCGCCTTCTTTCAAACCTTCCAGTACTTCGTAAAACGAAGGATTTTCCCGGCCTAATTTTATGTTTCTTCTTTGTGCTTTATTTCCTTTTACCACAAAAATCCATTTACCGGCTGTTTCCTGATTAAAGCTTCCTTTTGGGACTACTAAAATTTTGTTTCTTTCAGATAAAATCAGTTTTACTCCAAAACTTAATCCGTCCTGCAATGCGATATTTTCTTTAGATGTAAAAGCCAGTTCTACTGTAAAATGCCCGCTTTTGACCTCCGGAATTACTTTGGTTACAATTATTTCAACGGTTTTTCCTTTAAATTCTATCTGACCTTTTAAACCTTCGCGGACTTTCTCTAAATAAAATTCATCTACATCGGCAGTCAGTTTGTAGCCTCGTTTAGAATCGATTTTTCCGATGCTTTCTCCTGCCTGAAATGTTTTTCCAAGAACAGGTTCAAAAGAAGTCAGTCTTCCGGATTCAGGAGCGGTAATCAGGAAATTCTTTTTATTATTCCGCAAAATTTCCAAACTTTTTTCCATGGTCTGAATCGAACGGTTGATCTGCGAAACCTGCATTTGATTGGATTGCTTTTCTTTTTGAATACTTTGCTGAATCGTTTTTTTGCGTTCTTCCTGAAAACGTAAACTTTCTTTAAACGTATTCCAGTCGTTTCTCGAAATCACATCTTTTTCAAACAATTTCGAGTTCATATCGTACAATCTTTTGGCATCATTATAATCGTGTTCGATTAAAACCAAATCTTTGTTTAAGTTCAGTTCCTGATTTCGGATATTCAGTTTTCCGGTATTCAAATTATTGATCTGTTCAATTATCGCTGTTTCCTGAGTCAGATAATTCAGTTCTGTATTTGGATTATACAAACGTGCCAGTGACTGACCTTTGGTAACCATAGCACCGTTTTCTACAAAAATCTCTTTTACAGACCCGCCTTCAGTTACGTTCAACAGCATCATATTGAGTGGTTCAACCTTGGCCTGAAAAACAACAAAATCTTCAAAAAAAGCCTTTTCGACTTTTTGAACTGAAATTTCTTCTGCTTTGACATTTAAGTTTCTTTTGGAATTAAAAGATAAGAAGATCAGTATTGCCAAAACTAAAAAAACTCCAATTGCTATTGATAGATAGCTAATTTTTTTATTTTTACGAGGAATTACCTTGTCCATTTTTAAATAATTTACTGATAATCAATAGGTAAATACTGTGCCATTAAATTTATTTCCTGTAAAGCATTGATTTCAAGGGAGCTTTCAGAATCATTCAGAAAATCAGTGTCCGAAAATGAACAGTTGACCGTTCGAAAGCGGACAAAAAAAGACATCATGAGAAAAAAACAGGCCCAAATATTAATTGTAGACGATCAGGAAGAAATTCTTTTTTCGGCAAAAATGATTCTTAAAAAGCATTTTGAAACGATTTTTACGGCAAATAGTCCAAAAAAAATCATTTCAATTCTAAATGAAAATGAAATTAACGTTGTTTTGCTGGACATGAATTACCGAATTGGTTTTGAAGACGGGCGCGAAGGAATTCACTGGCTCAAAGAAATCAAGACACTTTCGCCCAATACAATTGTGATTTTGATGACCGCCTTCGGAAAAATAGAAACTGCGGTAGAAGGCATAAAAACAGGAGCTTTTGATTATGTTTTAAAACCCTGGCACAACGAAAAATTACTCGAAATGATGGATAAGGCTGTTGTCGAAAGCAGAAAAAACACTAAAAAACCATTCGTAGAAAAAACAGCAAAAAGGTATTTTACCGGCACTTCCCAAAAAATAAAACAAGCCTATTCCATTGCTGAAAAAGTGGCAAAAACGGATGTAAATGTTTTGATTTTAGGAGAAAACGGAACCGGTAAATACGTTTGTGCCGAATTTATCCATCAAAATTCAGAACGAAAAAACCAGGCTTTTGTTCATGTAGATCTAGGTTCTCTGAGTGATAATTTATTCGAAAGTGAACTTTTCGGGTATGCAAAAGGCGCTTTTACAGATGCCAAAACCGATACGCCCGGAAGATTCGAAAGTGCACAAAACGGAACTATTTTTCTGGATGAAATTGGTAATATTCCGCTTCATCTGCAATCTAAATTATTACATGTGCTGCAAACAAAAACCGTTACACGCCTGGGCGAAAGCAAAGCAAGACCATTGGATGTCCGAATAATTTCGGCAACGAATAATGATATCAAAGCGGAGGTAAAAAATAAAACCTTTAGAGAAGATTTACTGTACCGGATCAATACAATGGAAATAATTCTGCCGCCTTTGCGGGAACGAAAAGAGGATATTGTTCCGATGGCGCATTTTATTTTAGAAAATATTGCCGAAAAATACAACCAGGAAAATTGGCATTTTGATGAAAATGCAGCGCCGTATTTAGAACGATATCCATGGAAAGGAAATATCCGTGAAATGCAGAACAAAATCGAGCGTGCTTTGATTCTGGCTGATAACCATACCATTTCGGTTCATGATCTGGATATTCTGGATTTTGATGAAATTCAGGAAAACGATGAAAACCCGTTATCTGAAATAGAAAAAACGGCTATTGAAAAAGCACTTTTTAAGCACCATGGCAATATTAGTAAAACAGCTGATGAACTGGGCTTATCAAGAGCTGCTTTGTACCGAAGAATCGAAAAATACGATTTAAAAAATACGTAAGCACAGTGTTAATTTTATCGCAAAGCACACAAAATAATTTTTTTGCAATTGCTTTATTAAGTTCGTAAAACGGTATTTGGCGACATTTGCTTAAAGCCTTTGCGGTAACATTTTCATCAGTATTATTCAGAAATAAAAAATAATTAATGAAAAACTGGAAATTTCATAACGCATTATTTGTAAGGGCTGTATTTATAATGATGCTCTGTTTTCTCTGTGTTTTTCTAATCTTTAAAATGTTTTATTACAATGCGATGCTGGTTGCCGTTTTTGCTCTTGTAATGCTGGCCGAAATGTATTTTTATGTCCGGAATCAATCTCAGTTTTATGACCGGACTTTACTTTCGATTCTGCATAATGATTTTTCAAACCATTTTCCTGAAGGAAATAAAAAAGATAATTTTAAAAGCCTGTATCTTTTATACGAGACTTTAAAATTACAGCATCAGGAACAAACTTCAAAAGAACTCATTTATCGTTCGCTTTTAAATAATATCGATACGGCAGCTTTAATTTTGGAGAAAGAAAATCAAGACTGGAATATTTTTCTGATGAACGATTGTTTTTCAGATTTGTTTAAGGTGCCAAAAGTCAGTCATTGGCAATACCTTAAAAATTATCTTCCTTCTCTGTGCCACGAAATTGAAAAAACGGAATTCACTGAATTGAAATCTGGCATTTCTATTAAGATTGAGGATCAGGATTTGCAGACTTTTATCTTGCAAACATCCAGGACCCAAACTTATAATAAAGAATATTTTATCATTTTGCTGGACAGTATTCAACGTGTTATCGAGAAAAAAGAAAAAGAAGCGTGGATCAACCTGATGAAAATTATTTCTCATGAATTAATGAATTCTTTAACGCCAATTAGGGCACTTTCGCAGAATTTACTTCAGATTTTTGATCAGGAAAAGTTGGAAGAAGATGATCTTGAAGACATCAAAAGCAGTATTTCGACCATTATCAACAGAAGCGATCATTTGCAGGTTTTTGTAGAAAATTACCGTAAACTGGCGATGCTGCCGACCCCAACAAAAGAAATGATCCCGATAAATTCACTTTTTGAAGACTGCCTGCGTGTTATGAACCCGATCCTGAAAACTGAAAATATTGAATTGATCAATAATACCCATAGCTCACGCTCTATACTGATTGATAAAAACCAAATGGAGCAGGTCATTATCAATTTGATTACCAACAGCATTTATGCATTAAAAGAAAAAACTCAAAAAAAGCTGTTTGTATCCAGTTACACAGAAAATAACCGTTTTTTCATCTCAATATCAGACAACGGAAAAGGAATTGATCCTGAAATTCAGGACAAAGTATTTTTACCTTTCTTCACTACCAGAAAAGACGGAGCCGGAATAGGCTTAACACTTTCTAAAAACATCATCGAAGCCCATGGCGGCTACTTAAATTATCACACCGATGAGGACAAAACAAGTTTTATTATCTGCCTGATTTAGTTGTAGTAAAACTCTGTTTATCAGTGTTTTATTGTTTGTTTTGTGCCTGATGTGAATTTTAATAGATGTTCTGAATATTCTATAATTCGGTTTTTGACGTTGCGTCGTAAATTTGAAATACCCTAAATTTTTGATTTTCAATATTTAAAAATATAGTGAAAAATCATTTTGAAGGTTTCAGATTTTTAATATGGTTCTGCTATTTTTTTAAATAAATAATACAAGAATATTTAAAAAAATAACATCATGAAACAATTACAAAAATTTCTCCTGATTATAGCAATAGCTTTTGTACTTACTTCATTTGGTTTTAATGATAAAGATATAAAACCAATGGAAAGTTTGTATGTAAAAGAAAATCAGGCGGTTCAGGATAAATCTGATTCAACCAGCAGTGTGTCTAAAAGTGCCTCTAAAGAAGTGTACCTTTTATCCAGTCAGTATGACCGTCTTCAGACCGCTTTAGAC
Organism: Flavobacterium cheongpyeongense; assembly: GCF_003202435.1. Taxonomy (GTDB): domain Bacteria; phylum Bacteroidota; class Bacteroidia; order Flavobacteriales; family Flavobacteriaceae; genus Flavobacterium; species Flavobacterium cheongpyeongense. The sequence continues at coordinate 241,053 of NZ_QJHK01000004.1, read as the reverse complement.
AAATACGAAAAAATCCAGAGAAAAAAGCTGTGGAGAAAAATCGATATTGACAGTGCTACGTATAAAAATCTGAAACCTTTTGACAGCGGTGTTGCTGTAAAACAAATCCGTGAACGTTTGTATATCGATGGTGATCTGAAAAAAAACTCGAAAAGCAGTTTATATGATGAAGAGCTGATGGCAGGTGTTTTAAATTATAAAAAAAGATATGGGCTGAAATTAAATTATAAGCTGACATTCGAGCATATCAAACAAATGAACGAGTCTGTATCTGAAAGAATCAAAACCCTAAAACTGAATATGGAGCGCTGTCGTTTAATTCCTGAAAGTCTCATAGAAGCAAAGGACTACATAATGGTAAATATTCCGGCATACCGATTATTATATGTGAAAAATGGTGTTAATGAGTTTGTTTCGGATGTTTTTGTTGGAACAATCTGGTCAGAAACCGAAATTTTCAGCAGTACAATGGACAGGGTGGTATTTAGTCCGTATTGGAATATCCCGCAGAGTATTATTGACAACGAATTAAAACTCAACATGGGCAAAGATAAAAATTATCTCGAGGAGCATAATATGGAATGGAACGGAGGTAGAGTAAGACAAAGACCCGGATCTAAAAATTCTTTGGGACTGGTAAAATTTCTATTCCCAAATCCATTTGATATTTATATGCATGATACGCCGGCCAAAAGTTTGTTTATGTTTGAACAGCGTACTTTTAGCCATGGTTGTATTAATATAAAAGAAGCTAAAAAACTGGCATATGCAATTTTGAAAGACGATCCCGACTGGTCTGCAGAAAAAATTGACAGTGCGATGGATGGTGTAAATGAAACAACCTGTATGTTGAAAAAACCAATTCTGATCTATATTGGCTATTTTACTTGCTGGGTAAATGAAGAAACTGGTGAAGTTTATTTCTATCCGGATGTATATCAAAAAGATAAAGAAACAGAAACGGATGTCAGTAATGGCTTAGTAATGGATTGATTACAGTTCTATTTCAGGCTGCCAGAAATGTTTGTTAAAATCAACAATTTGATTGTTATCAACTTTGATGCCTTCGTTTTCCAAAAGCTGCTGCATTAAATTAGTTCCCTCAAAATGATGTTTTCCGGTCAAAAGTCCTTTTCGGTTTACAACTCTGTGTGCAGGGACATCCTCCATGTTATGACACGCGTTCATGGCCCAGCCTACCATTCGGGCAGAACGTGCGGTGCCTAATGCTTTTGCAATTGCGCCATAAGAAGTTACTTTTCCGTAAGGGATTTTTCTGGCGATTGCATACACTTTTTCAAAAAAATTTTCCTCAGCCATAGTTTTGGTAGTTTGCCACAGATTAAAGGATAAAACGGGATAAATTAATGATTGAAAGACCTTTTTGACCTTCAAAGTTAATCAGTTTGCTCTTTTAATCGGGTTCTATTATCCGAAATAATAATTTAAGATATTAAAAAGCGTCACGACTGCTACTAAACCTGTAATAGTTCCAATAATCGTATTCATATTTCGCATTAAGTAATCGGTTTTCTGTTCTATTTTTCCAAAGAAAGCAATATAACTGTACAAAGCGGCAAATGAACCTAAAACAGAACCTGTAACAAAGGTAAATATGATGTTATTTTCGAATACAAAAAGATGATAGGAAGCCAGTGTAACACTTACGAGAACATAATAAGGAATAGGAAAGAAATTCAGTCCTGAAAGCAGCATTCCGAGAAAAAAACGGCTTTTTTTACTACTTTTTTTAATCTTTGATTTTTTCTTGCTCTTTGGCTCTTTTGCAATAAACAGAAAGTATATCGTTAAAACAGAGAAAATAACAAAGCCAATCTCGCGAAGTAAAGTTATTACGTCCGGTCGATTATCGATTACACGTGCAAATAATACTGCGATAGATACCTGAAAAAAAATTACCAGAACTGCACCAATCACAAACCATAAAGCATTCTTTTTCCCTTCTTTCAGGTTTATTTTCGCGGCTGTCATATTGAGCAAACCCGGAGGAATAATTCCGATAACAGCTGCAATAAAGCCTGAAAATAAAGGGGTAAGAAAGACCATTCTGTTAGTTGATGGAGTTAAGTATATGTTTTTAAAATTAAATTAATCTTTAATTTTAAAACGAATATACGTAATTGCCTTGTTTATTTCTAAATATTGTTTTTCATAAAACGTCTGAAAAGCAGTAACCTCTTCAGGGCTTCCTTCGTTTTTATATACATTATGGTTGGCATACAAAACTTCGTGTCCTTCGCCATGAAGTAATCCCAATGTATAACCGTGCATGAATTCGCTGTCGGTTTTCAGGTTCACAACCCCGTCTTTTTTCAGGATTTTTTTATACAATTTCAAAAACTCAGAATTGGTCATTCTGTGTTTGGTTCTTTTGTATTTGATCTGTGGATCCGGAAAAGTAATCCAGATTTCGTCTACTTCACCTTCAGTAAAAATATGATTGATTAATTCGATCTGAGTTCGTACAAAAGCTACATTGTGCAATCCGGTTTCAACAGCAGTTTTGGCACCTCTCCAGAATCGGGCTCCTTTAATATCGATTCCGATAAAATTTTTGTTGGGGTATTTTTCTGCCAGTCCAACAGAATATTCTCCTTTGCCACATCCTAATTCTAAAACTAACGGATTGTCATTTTTAAAGAAATCAGCATTCCATTTCCCTTTCAAAGGCATTAAATCACCTACAACTTCTTCTCTGGTTGGCTGGAAAACGTTTTGAAACGTTTCGTTTTCCCTGAATCTTTTTAGTTTATTTTTACTTCCCACTTTTACAAAAATTTTCGGCAAAATTAAGGAATATAAACGAATGAATCGGGTGAAAGCACCTAAAAACAAGAATATTATTCCTCAAAAAGAAAACTAAACTTGTTTCTAAACAAAAAAGGCACAAATTTCTAAGATATATTTCAATCTTTAGAAGCTGTGCCATTTCTGATATAATTTTTATTTAGTTACCGTAATGTGGCTCAGTTATAGCGCCTGAATTTGGATCTAAAGTTTCATCGTGCTGAGATAAATCAAGTCCGATGTGTTCTGACTCTTCTGAAACGCGCAGCGGAATAATGAAATTCGTTACTTTGAATAAAAAATAAGCTCCGAAGAAAGTAAATATTGAAACCAGTACTAATGCCATCATGTGGTGTCCGAAAACATTCCATCCCCCGTGCAATAAACTGGCATCTTCTCCATGAGCAAAAATGGCAGTCAGGATCATTCCCATGATTCCACCAACACCGTGACAGGCAAAGACGTCCAGTGTATCATCAAATCTTTTTGAAAAACTGCAGTTTACTATAGAGTTAGAAACCAAAGCGGTAATGAACCCAAAGAACATACTTTCCGGAACCGATACATAACCTGCAGCAGGCGTAATGGCAACTAAACCTACTACGGCTCCGATGCAAGCTCCTAAAGCAGAAACTTTTCTGCCGTTCATTCGGTCAAAGAAAACCCAGGTTAACATGGCTGCAGCCGATGAAGTCGTGGTGGTTGCAAAAGCCATTGCGGCTGTTCCGTTTGCTGCAAGGGCAGAACCGGCGTTGAAACCAAACCATCCAAACCATAACATTCCGGTTCCTAATAATACAAACGGAATATTAGTTGGAATATGCTGACTGTTTTTTCTTTTTCCTAAAACAATAACCCCGGCCAAAGCCGCAAATCCGGAACTCATGTGTACTACGGTTCCTCCGGCGAAATCTTTTACACCAAAATAGCTTCCTAAAATACCCGTTGGGTACCAAACGGCGTGACAGAGGGGAGCATAGATGAAAATGGTAAATAAGCTGATGAAAATTAAATAAGAGATAAAACGAACGCGTTCTGCAAAAGACCCTGTAATAATGGCTGGGCAGATAATCGCAAATTTCATCTGAAACAAGGCAAAAAGCATAAACGGAATCGTATTAGCCAATTGTTTATGAGGCAAAACACCCACATAATCCATAAAGGCAAAAGTGGCCGGATTACCAAAGAAACTGTAAAAATGATCTCCTGAACCAAAGCCAACCGGCTCTCCAAAAGCAAGACTAAAAGCTACTACAGCCCATAAAAGCGTCACAACTCCAAGACAAATAAAACTTTGAAGCATGGTCGAAATTACATTTTTGCGGCCTACCATACCGCCATAAAAGAAGGATAATCCCGGTGTCATGATTAAAACCAGACAAGAAGATGTAAGCATCCAGGCAACGTCTGCCGAAACGATATCATCGGTAGTGCCAAATTTAGATAATACATAATCATTTTCTGTAACCGTTGGCCAAAATGCCCCCGTGATACAAACAATACTTATCATAATAAAGGAAATGATCCAGCGTTTTTCTATTTTCATTTTTCAAATACTTTATTGAACCCTATTTTTTTTGGGGGCAAAGTTAAAAAAAAATAAATATTTTAATTTTTAGGGGTGACAAAATAGAGGCTGGATTTTTATTTTAGTAAAATACATAAAATTCACCCTGTTTTTTTGAGAGTATCTTATTTTGCGCTTCTAAATTTATGCTAATATTGCCAAATATATTATAATATAATTCACACCCTATATAGTAAAGAGCCCAAAAGATTAAGATTGAAATAAGATTGACAGATATTGCTTATTTTTTTTGAAGTTTCCTGATGAGTATATCTTCAATAGGTGTTTTTACTTTTACGACAGCATCTACTTCGTCATTTGGGATCGTCATGGATAAAACATAATGCTGGATCTTCCAATCTTTTCCCACTTTGACCAAAACGCCCGAACCACGGCATATTTTCATCTGGGTATTTAGTAATTCATCAAACCAGGCTATTTTTCCGGATTCATCAAAAAAGAGGTGACGTTCCAGAGCGGTAAAATTCCAGGTTGTTCCTTTATCGAAATAAGGTTTTGCCCAAATTTTAAAATCGGGTTTGGTCCAGTTTTCAGTAGCGTCGGTTCCAATGTAAACGGCGTCATCTGTCATAGCATTAAAGTAGGCATCGAATTGTACATCGGCTGCGGCTTTATGCCAGGCATCAAGTGTTTGGTTGATTTTGTCTTTTTCGGTATTTTGGGCGTTTGCAAAAGAAGTAACTAATAAAAAGAACAGAATTGATTTTTTCATGAGAGATAATATTTGAGCCTAAAGATAAAGAATATCTAAATTTTTTTTCACCATATAAGTGATATAAGATAATGTAAGCCTAATGTTGTTTCTCGCAAAGGCGCAGAGCCGCAAAGAAAATTAAAATAAACACTTTGCGTCTTAGCGACTTTGCGAGATTAATAAAGACAAAGTATATCAAGAAAAACTTAAAATTATCTTTCATAATAACTAAGGTTTATTTTTTATATTTGAGTGCTTTAAAATACCTCAATCATGAATTCAAAAATCTACATAAGTTCGATCATTACTGCTTCTTTAGTTTTTATTTCCTGCAAAAAAGAACTCGAACCTCAGACGAACACTTCAACCTCAGAATTAATCAGACTTGGACTAGCAAAAGACACTTCAAAAACTGTAGCTCCGGTTCAACAGGCTCCGGCCACAAACCCAAATACAGTTTTAGGAGAAACAAAAGGGCTCAATCCCGCACACGGACAACCGGGACATCGTTGTGATATTGCCGTTGGAGCGCCTTTAAATTCGGCACCTGTGCAACAAGGGCAGGTTACAGCTCAGACACCGCAAACGGTTCAGGTAAATTCTGGTCAGCAGAATATGGTTACGACAAAAACGGTAACTGCAGCACCTGTAAAAGTAGGGAAAGGAATGAATCCGTCGCATGGACAACCAGGTCACCGATGTGATATTCCGGTAGGAGCACCGTTGAATTCGCCGGTTACAAAACCAGCTACTACTACCGCTGCTGCTCCACAAGGCGGAACAATCGAAAAAACATTTACAGTAACACCTCCGGCAAACAATAATGCCGTTCCGGCTTTATTAAGTACCGAAACAGCTAATGCCAAACCTGTAGCCACAAAGGAAGGAACCAACCCCGTACACGGACAGCCGGGACACCGCTGTGATATTGCTGTAGGAGCACCATTACCAAAATCTTAAATTAGTCGAATGTCAAAAGTCGAAAGCAAAAAACCACATAAGTGATGTAAGTTCAGATAAGCATTAAGAGCTTCAACTAAAATGAACTTATATCACTTATAGGGTTTAAAAAAGGTAGGAATTCTATATTTTAATGTGCTTTCATTTTTTCGAAAGTAGTAGTCAATGATTTTTTGGCTTTTGCCAAAGCGCCACTAAAAGCTTTTTCAAGAGTATCAGCGTGTTCTGTAACAGTAAGCGGCTGTAAATTGGCAATGCGGACTTCAAGAACGCATTTTTTATCGTTTAAGCCGAATTTCTCTCCATTTTCATCTCCAAAATGTACTTCTATGCGGGTAATTTTATCTTCAAAACGTGCTAAGCCTTTTTCTAATTCTTCAGAAAAATAGTTTTCTAATCTTGCGTGTCCTTCAATGTTTTTGTCGGTATTGATTTGAATTTTCATAACGGTTTGTATTTAATGATTGTTTCTCAAAGCTATTTTTTTTTAGATGAAATGGCAAGTGAGTTAAGGAAAGATTATGAAAAATTTTGCTCTTTTTTGTCATTTCGACGAAGGAGAATAACACTAGAAATTCCACAACAATAAGCGAACTAAATATTTTGTCTTTCGCTGATTGCGTTTTGAATTTCGAGAATGCAGGAATCTAAATTCATATTTTTTTAATTTTAAATTTAGTTATGTGGTCGCATACATCGCATTTTATAAAACTATCATCAACTACAAGCATATCAATTTCAATTTCACAATCACAAACTGGACAATTGTAAATAATATCTTTAAGTCTAATAGGCGGGCTAAGTACAGTAGGTATCTCTAATACTGAATATTCTATCATATTTTAAAATCTTTTCAATTAGCCGAATTTATATAATCGTATATAAAATCATTTATATGCTCTGCTTCATAATCAAACTTTAAAACAATTCTTGAACATAAATTGTCAGCCCAATTTTCAATTTCTTCATATGAATTAAGCTTATTAAGAAAAAACAATAGTTCATTTTTGCTTGTAAAGTCATCTAAAAACATAACGATATCTTCTTTAAAAGTATCTGCGTAATTTTTAGTAGGCATAGTCAAATAATTTTCTAAGTATTGAATTTTTTCTTCTAAACTTAACATAGGAATTTGATAATCTTGAGGTTTAACAGCTTCTATTGCGGTATTATAAATTATTACATAATGGCAATTGTAAGTAAGTAGAAAAATATAATAGAAATTTGAATAAAGAGATAACATCTGAAAATTAATGCTTTATCTTTTTTTCTTTTAACCATTTTAAAAAATATCTGAAATTAAATGATATTCTTTAATTTCTTTAGATTTTATTATTCGCTCTTCAAATTTCAAATTATTAATAGGGTTTTCAATTGTTAAAAAAGTTGGTGCATCATTCAAATTTAAAACTAAAGCAATGATGTAATCATTTTTATATTCTGAAGCCATTATGAATTCTTTTTCAGTTAATCTAAATCTTCCTTTTTTCTCTCTAATTCCTTTTACTTCTGCTAAAAAGAAACTTTCATTAACATTAATTTGAAAATCATAACCATCTCCATATAATCGTGCATCTTCTAAAATCCCTTTATTAAAAGTGGAAATTTCATTATAATTATTCATAAAGTATAGTTCAGCTTCTAAACCTGTTTCTTGAAGCTTTTTAAATCTTGATTTTACAATTGGCTTGACCTCAACAAAAAGTTCTTCTATTTTATAATTTTCTTTCAAATATAATTTTACAATATTTGAATAATCTTTTACATTTTCGGTACCAAATAAACTATCAATTAAATGTTTTCTATGAATGTATGTATTGCCTTTTTGCCACCATCCTTTTCTATTGTTATTAGAGAAAAAAGGGTCAAATAAATCCATTCGGTTTTTTACCACACTCGCAGTTTCTGCTATTCCAATTTCTACAAAATACTTGTAGAAATTATTTTTTGTGGTAAAGCCAAACTGTTCTATGAATAAATTGTCAAATTTTGATAATCCATAACCAAGCAAATTTAGAATTTCATAATTTTCATGTTTATTGTTTTTTTGTTCCATATAGTTTGACTTATTATCTAATCACACCAAAAATAACAATAAAAATCTGTATCTTATTTTATGGATATTTACGTGTATTCCTTCTTAGTAATGTTCGCTGTATACTAAATGAGATTTCGCTAGAATAATTAAACAGATAATGAGTTTTTGTTCTAGAATTACTTTGACTTTAAATCTAAATTTTTCTTTTATATCCATAGTTTGTAAAAGTAGTTTAATGATTAGAATTGACCCGCTTACAATTGACCTCATAAATAATAGTTTTTCAATTTTAAATATTGAAGTAAACAAAACTATTCTAATGCTAGAATTGATACAACGGCATAAAAGGCACATTTGATAATTTTAAAGACTTACGATATTTTTCTGATTTTTTTCGCATAAAAAACGCCAATCATTTCTGACTGACGTTTAAAAATATTTCTAAAATTTCTAATGAAACTCAAAACCCCTAGCCCTGATCGAAGCGGCATCCTTTTGTGGCGTCCCGATAGCTATCGGGAGGCATAAAAGATACAGCGGAGAGCAGGAACAGCTCCTGAAAATTTCAGTACTCAATAGCTTTTGGATTCAGTTTTGATTCTAAGGGTTTACCTTTTGGCAGGTTGATATAATTATTGGCAATACATTTATAACCAAAACTAATTTGCGAATGCCGTTTGATTGATTTAAAATTTCTAAATTTGTACTCAAGTTTAAAACTTATTTAAAAAATTGTTTCCCTGAGCAAAATTGAAGGGATAATCTTAAAAATAATTATTATGGCATTAGCAATCACAGATGCTACTTTTGATGAAGTAGTTTTGAAATCAGATAAACCGGTAATGGTAGATTTTTGGGCAGCATGGTGCGGTCCTTGTAGAATGGTGGGTCCAATCATTGACGAATTGAGCAACGAATACGAAGGTAAAGTTGTTGTAGGTAAAGTTGATGTTGATGCCAACCAGGAATTCGCTGCCAAATATGGGGTGCGTAACATTCCAACCGTTTTGGTTTTTCATAACGGTGAAGTAGTAGGTAAACAAGTAGGAGTAGCTCCGAAACAAACCTATGCAGATAGTTTAGATGCTTTGTTGTAATCGTAAGATTATGATTGATATAAAAAAGGTTTGGCTAATAGTCAGACCTTTTTTATTTGGTTTTAGTTTTTGACACAGCATTCAAAGATTTTAAAAAGATTTGAGCAGCTGCACATAGATTGTGTGTAACCCGATGATTGTGATTTATTAAAAATGTCAGTTAGAGTATTAGTTTACTTAAACGCTTTTCTCTTTATATAAAAGTATTATTTACAAGATTTAAAATTAAATTTGGCTTAAATCGTTTTAAAATTTGTGTGAAAATTTAGCATTCAGATTTGTTTTCACATCAAACAAATGGAATGTTTTATTGGGTAAATAAAATAGTAAATGTAGTTCCGAAATTAGGTTTTGAATCTACTTCGATTTTACAATTAATAGCCGTTGCTAAATCCCGAATCAGGTGTAAACCCAATCCTGATTTGATTCCGATGACTTCTGAATCGTCATAAAGAGCTTTAAATTTTTCCAGATTTTCTCCCGGGCCATTATCTGTTATCGAAAGATACGTTTGATTGTTTTCCTGCCAGGCTTTCCAGATTATTTTTCCGTTTTTGTTTTTATCCAGTGCTTTTACAGCATTTCCGGTGAGATTTCGGATAATGGCTTTCAGATAATTTTCATCGGTATTTAAAATAATGTTTTCCGGATTTTCAAATGAAATTTCGATATTTTCTATGGCTGAAAAATGCCTCTTTGTATCTTCGAATATAACTTCGACTGGAATATTTTTAAAATGCGGTTTAAAATTTTCCATCTGGCCTTTGCTCCAAAGCAAAATATCTTCCATGGAGGATAGTAAATTTTCGGCTCCGGAAATTATTTTCGCCTGCATTCGTAAAGCAGTTTCTTCGTCAATGAGTTCCGGATTTTCTTTTTGAAGATGTAAAAAGTGAATCAGATTTGAAATCGGGCTTCGTAAATCATGGTTTAGAATTCCGAAGAATTTCGCTTTGATTTTGTTGGCTTCATCGAGTTCCTGATTCAGGAGCTGTAATTTTTGATTGGTTTTTTTACGGTTTTGATTTTGTCTGAACAATAATAATCCGATTATAAAAACCAAAACAAGTCCCGAAATCAAATAGAAACGCTGTTTTCTGGCATCGTTAATCTGAATGTTTTTGATGGTATTCTGAGCCGAAAGGTTTTTTATTTCCTGCCCCTTAGTTTTATTCTGATATCGTGCTTCGGCATTGGCAATATTTTGTTTAGCCGACTCTCGCATCATCTCGTCATTGTATTTGGAGTAGATTTCTTTATAATAAAAAGCCTCTTTCCAAAGTCCGAGAGCTGCATAGCTTTGAGACAGTTTCTGATTGATGATCACAAAGAATTCCTTGTCGTAGTTTAATGCATCCTTTGATGCTTCCTTAAGTGTTTTAATAGCATTTTTATAATCTCCCTTTTCATATAAAACCCTGCCCATTATGGTGTTTGCCTCCATAAGAATTTCTTCGTCTGTTGACTTTTGTCCAAATAAAACAGCTTTTTTGGCATAATAATGAGCTTTGTAAATCTGTCCTTCATCTGCGTAATATTTAGACATGCTTTGGTTTGCAAAACTTAAGTTAAGAAACAGGGAATCTTTTGCTGAGGGGTAGGTGTAAATTAATTTATAATATTTTTTAATGCTGTCCGGCTGTTTTTTGGCAGCGTAACACTGTAATAAATAATTGCACGAAAAAGCACTTACGTAGGGAGATGTTTTAATGTAAGGTTTTGATTCGTTTAAATACTCAATGGCTTTATCAAATTGTTTCATTTTAACATAAGCACTCGCAATTTGGCAATAGGAGACACCTATGTTTTCTGTATTTGTGATGTTTTTATCCAGCCGTTTTTTATAGTTTATGGCTTTTAGTTGATAGCCTATGAAATTTTCATATTCAGAAGTATTCAAATAGTATTCGCCCAGACTTCCGTAAAGAACCGCGCGTACATAATTACTTTTCGTGGTGTCAAGTACTTTTTTAATGGTTTCAATTAATGCTTTGCCTTTTCTGTTTTCGTTTAAAGAGTAATAGATATAATTAAGCCGCATTAAAGAAGAAGTCTGATTTTCGATATGACGGACTTTTTGGGCATATTTCAGAGCATTTTCATAATTGACCAACGCTTTTTTATATTGGTTGTTACTGAATTCATAAGCAATTCCCTGATGCAGATAAAATGTGCTTAAATACTTGTGATAATTTTTTGAAAGTGCAATACCTTTTTGTGAAGCGATGATAAGTTTGGAATATTCTTCTTTGTCTAAAAGAGCCTGAGAATATTTAAGCCAGGCTTTTAGTTTCTGTTCCGTAGTTTTATATTTTGCTAAATTTGGTTCCTGCTGTGCAAAAACAGAAACAATTATAAAAAAAGACAAAATCAAAAAACCGGCTTTCTTCATCTAAATCAGGTTTAAGTTGTCTTTGTAGCTTCTGCCAACCGGAATGGAGATGTTATTGTTTAAAATAATTTCGGTCGAATTCATTTTCTGAATAAATTGTTTTTGCACAGCAAAACTTCTGTGAATACGAATAAAGGACTGAAAATGACTTTCTTTTAAAAGATTTCCAATACTCGATAAAACACAATGCCTTTTTCGTTCTGTAACAACTAAGGTATAATCTTTTAAAGCTTCGAGATATAGAATTTCATGCAGTTTTACTTTCGTCTGCTCGTGACCTTCTTTGATATAAATAGTATCTCCGCCGATGCTGGCCTCAAAAAGAGAAGCTTTGAGTTTGATTTCCATAAATTCCTCAATGCGCTTCATCGTTTGCGTAAAACGATCGAGTTTTAATGGCTTTACTATAAAATCTAAGGTTTCGATCTGAAAACTTTCTACAGCATGTTCCGGATGTGCGGTTATAAAAATGCAAACGGGAATTTCGAGGGCATCTTTTCTGAATTCGATTCCGTTTAAACCCGGCATATCAATGTCCAGAAATAAGATATCTACTTTTTGTTTTTGTATAAACGGAAGTGCTTCTTCAGCAGATTCGAAAACACCTAGAATATCCAAAACCGGAAATTTTTTGGCAAAAGATAGTACCGTAAGTCTGTCAATTTCATCATCATCAACGATAATACAAGAGTATTTCTTCATCATTACAGCCTGTTTGGTGTTGTCTGTCTATTTAAAACGTTGTTTGTCTATTGGGTGTTTTTAACGAGATTTTATTGATTCAAATTTGTCCCGTAATTCAATTGAAAGCAAAAATAAATCATTTTTTCCGACTTTGAACTTTACAAAAATAAATGTTATTGAATTAAAAAAGAACCATTTGAACCATTTTAAAATTAAAATTATTATGAAAACGCTTAAAACTATTTTTGCCATTTTATCAATTGCAGTATTTACTGTTTCATGCAGTAATGATGATGATAATTCACCAAAATTTCAGACAGAAAATCCGTTAGCCGCTTATTATACGCAAACCGGTTTTACAACTTCAACCAATTTTATCAATTCGGGGGATTACGAATTCGGATTGGTATTTACACCAACAGTTAAAGGAAAAATAAAAGCGATTACGTTAAAACTTCCGGCTACAAATCCTTCTTTGCGTGTTACCATTTGGGATTATACAACAAAAACAGTATTGCGTTCCGAAACTTTAAATGTTGCGACTGCGGATGTTGAAGTTAAAAAAGAAATTAGTGAGCTCGCTTTGGAGAAAGACAAAAAATACCTGATCTCTATGAATTCTAATGACTGGTATAAAAAGAATAAAGCCGATAATTCTGCTACTACATATCCTATTGTTGCCGGAAATATCACTTTTAATGAGTACAGATGGCTTTCGGGCACAGCGCAGACTTTTCCGACCACCGTTTCATCAACGTATAATGCCGGAGATTTAAGTTTCGATTTTCAGCAGACAGAATAATTTTGGATAGTTTGAATTAGTATGTTTAAAAGGCCTGGCGAAAGTTGGGCCTTTTTTATGTTTTTTGCCACGAATTCACGCATTGTTTAATAAGTAAAAATAGCAAAGCAAAAATTCGTGAATTTGTCGAGGAATTTTTATTTTTACTAATCTTATATTCCTCCAAAAATGAAAATTTTCTACAGCTTTCTCTGCCTTTTTACAATTCTTACATCCGGTTTTTGCCAATCAAAACAAAAAGAAAGTTCTCTTTTAGAAAATGGCGTTTCAGAGCAATTGGCTATTTTTCGAAAACATCAGATTTCGAATGTTTCTTATCAATTGTCTTTTGAAATTCCGAATCAGAAAGATCAGGATATTATTTCCAATTTAAGTTTAGATTTGACTTTGTCAGATTTGAGTCGGCCTTTGTATTTGGATTTTAAGGAGAATACACAAAACATAAAGTCAGTTTTGGCAAACGGAAAAAATATTGCGATTGTTCATGAAAAAGGACATATTGTAATTCCGGCTGAAAATTTGATTTCAGGAGAAAATATCATTAACATTTCATTCATCGCCGGAAATCTATCTTTAAACCGAAATGATGATTTTCTTTATACTTTATTAGTTCCGGATCGGGCGAGTACTTTATTTCCGTGTTTTGATCAGCCGGACATCAAAGCGACTTACAAATTGAGTTTGACAGTTCCGAAAGACTGGAAGGTTTTGGCTGGAGCCGATGTAAAAGAGACCGTTGAGAAGGGTGATTTTACTTCGTACACTTTTGGTGAATCTGATAAAATGAGTACGTATTTATTTTCGTTCGTAGCGGGAAAATTCAATAATGTTACCCAGAAACCGGGTTTAGAAATGACTTTTCTGTATCGTGAGAATGATAAAGGTAAAATTGAAAGCAGCAGGGATACGATTTTCAGTTTACATCAGCAATCTTTAGACTTTTTAGAAAAATATACAAACTATAAATTCCCTTTTCAAAAGCTGGATTTCGTTTCCATTCCGGTTTTTCAGTATGGCGGAATGGAGCATGTAGGGGCGATTCAGTACCGCGAATCGACTTTGTTTTTAGACAACAGTGCTACTGACAGCGAAAAATTAGACCGTGCAAAATTAATCGCCCATGAAACCTCGCACATGTGGTTTGGTGATTTGGTGACAATGAAATGGTTTGATGATGTCTGGATGAAAGAGGTATTTGCGAATTTCATGGCAGACAAAATCATGAATCCGATTTTCCCGAAAGTCAATCATAATTTACAGTTCTTTTCGGCGCATTATGCCAACGCTTACGCAGAAGACCGTTCTTTGGGGACACATCCGATAAAACAGAATTTAGCCAATTTGAAAGATGCCGGTTCGCTTTACGGAAGTATTATTTATAACAAAGCGCCCATTATGATGCGTCAGCTGGAAGCTTCAATGGGAAAGGAAGCTTTTCAGAAAGGGATTGAAAAATACATTCAAAAATTCGCCAATGACAATGCTGACTGGAATAATCTGGTAGAAATTCTGGATGCCGAAACACCGCTCGACATGCAAAAATGGAGCAGGGTTTGGGTGAATCAATCTGGAAGACCGATCATAACAGATAAAATAGAATATGATGATAAGAACCGAATTAAGAGTTTTAAAATCTTTCAGCAGGCCGAAGATAAATCGGCAAATATATGGCCTCAGAGTTTTCAGATAGGTTTGGTTTATGCTAAAAAAGTTAAGGTAGTTAATGTTAATTTTAAAAATCAGAATCTTCTTTTGAAAGAACTTGAAGGCTTACGAAAGCCATTAAATGTTATGTATAATTATAATGGTTATGGATACGGTGTATTTCCGGTTGGGATACATAATCTGAATACAATTTCAAGTTTAAAAGACGATTTAGCAAGAGCTTCTGCTTATGTAAATTTATATGAAAATATGTTGGCAGGAAATCTTCATCCAAGTTATGTTTTTGCTGTTTTTTTGAAAGGAATTCAAGTTGAAACAAATGAATTAGTTTTAAAAATAATTGCTAATCAAACCAATGCTGTTTTTTGGAAGTTTCTGACTGATAAACAACGAATCAAAGCTCACGAACAACTTGAGGGTGTGCTTTACCACTGTTTACAAGCTAATTTGCCCGGTAATATTAAAAAGACATTGTTTAATTTATACAGTTTAATTGCATATTCAGATTCCGGAAAAGAAAAGTTATATGAAATCTGGGCGAAAGAAAAGATTATTGCAAATTTGAAGTTAAACGAAGACGATTATACCAATATCGCTATGAATCTGGCTATTTTTAAAGTTCATATTGCCAATGAAATTTTAGAAAAAACCAGAACCATGATAACAAATCCCGATAAACTGAAACGTTTTGAGTTTTTGCTTCCGTCCTTATCAGAAGATGAATCCGTTAGAAATGCTTTTATGGAATCGTTAAAAGACGATAAAAACAGGGAGAAAGAATCGTGGGTTACTGTTGGTTTAGCGAATATTCATCATCCATTGCGTCAGGAAAGTGCTCAAAAGTACATTCGGTTTTCATTAGATTTAACAGAAGAAATCCAGCGTACGGGAGATATTTTCTTTCCAAAAGACTGGCTGAGTAATACAATTGGTAAATATTCATCTAAATATGCTTTTGATGAAGTACAGCGTTTCTTAAAAGAAAACCCTAATTTTAGTCCGATATTAAAACGAAAACTGTTTCAGGCAACAGATTTGCTTTACAAAGCACAAAATATTAAAAAAGAAACCGAATGAAAATTGAATCAGAAATAGAAAAAGTCTCCAGTTTTCAGCACCTCGAAATGCTGGCGAACCAAGTTGTAGAAGGTTTTATATCGGGCATGCACAAGAGTCCTTTTCATGGGTTTTCTGCTGAGTTTGCTGAACATAAAGTGTATAACGCAGGCGAAAGTACCAAACACATCGACTGGAAATTGTTTGCCAAAACAGACCGTTTGTACACGAAACGTTTTGAGGAAGAAACCAATATGCGCTGTCATATTATTGTCGATAATTCGTCTTCGATGCATTATCCGGAACTCAAATCGAATCAGCCTTTTTATGAAAAGAAGATTGGTTTTGCGGTTTTGGCCTCAGCGGTTTTAATGAATATTTTAAAGAAACAGCGCGATGCCGTAGGTTTGAGCGTTTTCTCTGACAACTATGAATATTACGCTCCCGAAAAAGGAAGCGACCGTCACCACAGAATGCTCCTGAATAAACTGGAGCAATTGTTAGAACAGCCAAAAGTTAAAAAAAGTACAGACACGATTACCTACCTACACCAGATTGCTGAGAAAATGCACCGCCGTTCGATGATTATTTTGTTTACAGATATGTTTCAGTCTGAAGATGATGAAAAGTTGTTTAATGCGCTTCAGCACTTAAAACACAACAAGCATAAAGTAGTCTTGTTTCACGTTGTGGATTATAAAACCGAGTTGAAATTTAATTTTGATAACACCCCAAGAAAATTTATTGATGTTGAAACAGGAGAGGAAGTTTCTATTTATGCCGATAATGTTAAAGACGAGTACGAAAAAAAGGCAGAGGCGTATTTTAAAAACCTGGCTTTGACCTGTGCCAGGAATCAAATCAAGTATGTTCCGGTGAATGTAGGTGATAATTTTGAAAAAATACTGACAACATATCTGGTTGAAAAACAAAACTTTGGATAGTATTTTTAAATAATATTCAAAGTTTTTCATCAAAATACTTGCAGAAACGAAATTCTGTACTATCTTTGCAACCGCAATAACGCAGAGGTTTGGTAGTTCAGTTGGTTAGAATACATGCCTGTCACGCATGGGGTCGCGGGTTCGAGTCCCGTCCAGACCGCAATATTGGGAGAAGCCTTTCTTAACGGAAAGGCTTTTTTGCCCAAATACGGTATCTAAGATTAGTTGTGTTGTTTGCTACGAATTTGTAACTCGTAGCTTGGTTTAGTAGTTAGACCAATGAAAAGCTTTCCACTTTTGTGGATGGCTTTTTTGATTTAAAGCGTTTTGCTATTTCTATTTTGATAGAAATCAACACATTAAAAAATTAACGTTTTTATTTGTTTAAAAAACGTAAAAAACCTTGCAGAATCAAAGTTCTATTGTATTTTTGCAGCCACAATAACGCAGTGGGTTTGGTAGTTCAGTTGGTTAGAATACATGCCTGTCACGCATGGGGTCGCGGGTTCGAGTCCCGTCCAGACCGCAATATTGGAAGAAGCCTTTCTTTAACGGAAAGGCTTTTTTGTTTTTTACTCTGGTTCTAATAAAAAAAAACTCTCCCTTACGCGACTTTTCGAGATTCAAAAAATTTCGCGCATCTTTGTAGAAAAACCTATCTTGCAGCCGTTAAAAAACAAAATAAATTATTATGAGCCACAAATGTGTAATCTTTGATATGGACGGGGTGATCTGCCATACTAATCCGCATCATGTAGTCGCTTTCGAAGCCTTTTTTGATAAATATCAAATTTCGTACACAAAACAAGAGTTCGAAGAACACATGTACGGAAAACATAACGGATACATCATGACGCATTTCTTTAAACGTCCGGTTGCCGGAGAAGAATTAGCTAAATTAGAATTCGAAAAAGAAGCTATGTTTCGTGAAATATATCAAAATAAAGTAGAAACGATTCCGCATTATCTGGAATTTTTAAGCGAATTGAAATCCAGAGGTTTTAAAACTGCTGTTGCGACTTCTGCACCACGCGCTAACCTGGATTTGATTATAAGCGCTCTCCAGATAGAAGACAAAATGGATTCGATGATGTCCAGCGAAGATGTAAAACACCACAAACCAGACCCTGAAGTTTACCTGAAGTCGGCAGAACGTGTGGGTGTTTCTCCATCTGACTGTGTGGTTTTTGAAGATTCTTTTTCGGGAGCTTCAGCAGCGATCAATGCCGGAATGAAAGTCGTAGGTGTGTTGAGTACGCATACCAAAGAACAATTACCTCCTTGTGACTTTTATATCAACGATTATAGTGGGGTGAATGTTGATAAGGTTTTGGAAATATTGAACGTATAGTAACTGCAAAGTTTGTTATTTTGGGAACGAGAAATCACGCATGGGATTCAATAAAGATTGGCGACATAGGTTATAGCGTTTCTAAATTTGAATTCAGATACAATAAATAAGGATCATGCGCAAAATCTAATAGTATCCTTCCCTTATGTATAAATGACAAAACTAAACGGATTACCTCCTCCTTTTGTTGGAGGTTTTTTTATGGTTTTAAAAAAAAATACTTTAGTCGAAATTTTACTCTTCCTCAAAAAAAGCCTTTTTATTATGTTCTACTAAACATAGACAATCATTTTTTTGAATGATATAAGCCCAAGGGAATGGTAAAAAATAATACGAAAGGTAAATTACGCTCTGTCATTATGCTCCATGCGGGAATGCGAAACGTTAGAATCTGAATTACCTAATATTGATAATCATTTTTATTGGCTAAATAAATTAGCAGAAGTTTTAGATTTTTATTTGGAGATTAAATAAAGAGTACAATGTGCTTTCAAAGCGTATCATCTCTACGGAGAAAAAACCTCCAAGAGTAACTGTGTTAGCAAAATAATCCTCAGCTTTGCGGAGTTGCTTAGAGGGATTTCTCCTCTGGCGAAATAAAAAAATGGTGATGCTAACCAATACAGACGCACCAAAAAAATATAATTACACAGCTTAGGTAATTCACTTGAAGCGATTTTATTTCGTTGTACCATATTTTTGCTCAATAACTAAATCAGCAATTAGGCTCAAAACGATCGCTAATGGCATGCAAAAGGTCCGCAAAGCTTGATTGATAACATTAAAGCCTTTTTGCGTTTTTAACCTCGTGTTACTTGCGGTTTAAAATGTTTCTCTCGTTTATTCGGGGCTTTCGTCATACTTAAAGTAAAAAAATAAACAATTAACATGCTTTTGTTTAAAAAAGTATCAACTAAATAAAAAAATATCTTATATATTCGTAAAACTATATTTATATCTTTTAATCATTATTAAGAATACAAATTTATTTTATGAGTAAAACTTCGACAAAAGGCATTTGGAAAGTGATTTCGGCCTCTTCAATGGGAACAATGATTGAATGGTATGACTTCTATATTTTTGGAAGTTTGGCCGTTGTGATTTCAACAAAATTTTTTCCGGGTGATAATCCTACCGCAGCATTTTTATCAACTTTGGCGACTTTTGCCGCCGGATTTGTAGTTCGCCCTTTCGGGGCTTTATTTTTTGGAAGACTGGGAGATATCATTGGCAGAAAATATACTTTTATGGCTACCTTATTATTAATGGGTGGTTCTACTTTTTTAATAGGATGCATTCCGAGTTATGAAACCATTGGATTTTTTGCTCCTTTACTGGTTTTGATTCTACGCCTGTTACAAGGACTTGCACTTGGCGGAGAATATGGCGGGGCAGCTACATACGTCGCAGAACATGCCCCAAAAGGACAGCGAGGTTATTGGACCTCCTGGATTCAAACTACAGCCACGGTTGGTTTGTTTATCTCATTAATGGTAATTCTGGCCACAAAAACAGTTCTTTCTGCTGAAGATTTTGATATCTGGGGATGGCGTGTCCCATTTTGGGTTTCTATAGTAATGGTGGGCGTTTCATACCTCATCCGAAAAAATATGGACGAGTCTCCTGAATTTGCAAAAGCAAAAAAAGAAGGGACCACCAGTGCCAGTCCGTTAAAGGAAAGTTTTGGAAACCGTTATAATTTAAAATTTGTATTGCTAGCTTTATTTGGAGCTACAATGGGGCAGGGAGTTGTTTGGTATACCGGACAATTTTACGCCATGAGTTTCATGAAAACAGTAATGAACATAGATTCTTCGCAGGTTGATACTTTATTAGGAATTGCACTTTTATTAGGAACTCCGTTTTTTATTGTATTTGGTTGGCTGAGCGATAAAGTAGGAAGAAAATA
Source organism: Flavobacterium cheongpyeongense (assembly GCF_003202435.1). Classification (GTDB taxonomy): domain Bacteria; phylum Bacteroidota; class Bacteroidia; order Flavobacteriales; family Flavobacteriaceae; genus Flavobacterium; species Flavobacterium cheongpyeongense. The sequence goes on along the minus strand of NZ_QJHK01000004.1, from coordinate 221,065 downwards.
TATTATGATGGGCGGAATGCTGCTTGCGATTTTATTCTACAGACCAATTTATAAGGCCATGTACACCACAACAGACACTACCCTAAAAACAGAGATTGCAGAAAAAACAAACACTACCGTTGAACTAACCGTTGCCAAAGATTCTGTTTATACAACTCATAAAGAATTTACTGACGGAACAGTTTCAATCGAAAAAAAGACACATTTCGCCACTAAAAAAGATGATCAGGTTACCACATCGGTTACTATTAATTCAAGCGATGAATGGAGTCTGATTTTCCTTGTATTTATCCAGGTCTTATTTGTTACCATGGTTTACGGACCAATTGCAGCCTTTTTAGTCGAAATGTTCCCGGTTAAAATTCGTTACACATCGATGTCATTGCCTTACCATGTTGGAAACGGAATTTTCGGTGGTTTGCTTCCTGCGATTTCAACTTATTTTGTGACTCATTCAAAAGCAGCAGGAAAACAGGACTTTTATCTTGACGGACTTTGGTATCCTATTGTGATTGCCTCAGTTTGTTTTGTAATTGGAATGATTTACATTGATAATAAAAACAAAAACGCTCACCTTTAATCTACAAAAAAATGAATTTTATTAAAAAAGCCCTTGGAATTCTGTGGATCGTATTGGCAATTGCTGCAGCTTATTTTTGCATTTTTGCATTTGGGTTGCCAAAATTTTTATCAAACCAACAGGAGGATTTAGTATTTGGAATTATCATTTTGTTCATTCTTACTCCTTTAATTGTTTTGGGGTTGGGAACTTTTGGATATTTTTCTTTGATAGGAGAATACGATAAAGAGGAATAATCAAAAAACAATGTATCAACCTCAACTCGATTATTAATTTTTGAAGCAGAAAAATTAAGTATTTTCAGCAAGCATCGTCCCGCTTTCCGTTGCAATCTTTTATGCCGAACCCCGGCACAAAAGGATTTCCACTTTAATCGGGGCTAATAAAGGAAACATTTTGCTTTTTTTAAACATTCAAAAAATAATTGTTCAAGCTTAATTATCGATTTCAGATTATAAATAAAAGAGGCTGTCTTATTTCAGGACAGCCCTTTTGCATCACTAACTAACCTGCCAAAATAAAAATGGTATAATGAATATTTAATAAACTTCACTATTCGTATTTTGTTATTAGCATCTAATGCTTTTATAATTCCAGATTTCAGATATACAGATTCTAAAACCGTGATGGTATTTTTAATAACAATGCTAAACAACACGTTTTAAAAACCAGTCGTTTCAAAGAAAATATCAAAAATTATATATCAGGAAAAGATGTTATTACAGGAAAAAACATTTGATTTAGCCGCAAAAATTACTTTAGAACCAAAATCGGCTTTGGTTTTGGAACTCGAATAAATTTTTGACCGCAAAAGGCGCAAAGATTTTTAATTAAACATTAGCGTACTTTGCGTAAAACTTTGCGACCTTTGCGGTTAAACTTTCAGACATGCTAAAAATAGCACATCGCGGTGCAAAAGGATACGAATCCGAAAACACTTTAAAAGCTTTTCAAAAAGCATTAGATTTAAAAGCTGATGGAATCGAACTCGACGTTCACTTGAGCGCTGACGGACATATAATCGTAATGCACGATGAAACCATCGATAAAATGACCAACGGAAAAGGAGCCATAAACACATTTACTTTAGCCGAATTAAAATCATTTTTAATTGCAAATACACATCAAATTCCGACGCTAAATGAAGTTTTTGAGCTGGTAGACACAAAATGCTTCATCAATGTCGAATTGAAAAATGCTGATACGTCAAAGAATGTGGTGTCTTTAATCGAAGAATACATCAACAAAAAAGACTGGAATTACGACCATTTTATCATTTCAAGTTTTGACTGGAACGCTTTAAAGGAAGTTCATAATCTAAATCCCAATATACCAATTGGAGTATTAACCGAAGAGGATCTGGATGCCGCTTTGGCTTTTGCCGAATCAATAAAAGCAAAAGCAATTCACCCTGATTTTCAGTTATTAGACAAAGAAAAAGTTCAGAAAATTCAGGAAAGAGGGTTTCTCGTTTTTCCCTGGACAGTAAACTCAGAAGATGACATTAAAAAAGTAAAAAATTATAAGGTAGACGGAATAATATCTGATTTTCCGGATAAAATATAAATTAAAATTTAGCCACAGATTAAAAGATTCGTACAGATTTTTTAAAATACTTTTGATCTGCATAATTAGTGGTAAAAAAATAATATGATCAAAAATTTCGACATTATCATCGTTGGCGGAGGCGCTGCAGGTTTTTTTACAGCTATTAATATTGCAGAGAAAAATCCGAAACTGAAAATTGCCATTTTAGAAAGAGGGAAAGAAGTTCTTTCTAAAGTCCGTATTTCAGGAGGTGGGAGATGCAACGTAACGCATGCCTGTTTTGAACCGAATGAACTGGTCAGGTTTTATCCGCGCGGCGAAAAAGAACTTCGAGGACCTTTTCATCAGTTTTGCTCGGGAGATACGATCGAGTGGTTCGAAAAACACGGTGTTGAATTAAAAATAGAAGATGATGGGAGAATGTTCCCGGTTTCAAATTCCTCGCAAACCATAATTGATTGTTTTCTAAAAGCAACCGAAAAATTAGGTATAAAAGTGCTTACAGGACAAAGTGTTCAATCCATTTTCAAGAAAGAAAATTATTGGAAAATTGATACACAAAGCGACAATTTCGCAGCAGAAAAATTAGTCATGGCAACCGGAAGTAACCCGAAAATCTGGGAAATGCTTCAACAGCAAGGTCACGCCATTATAAGTCCGGTACCTTCCTTATTTACTTTTAATATCAAAGACCCGAGAATAAAAGAATTGCCCGGAGTTGCAGCACAGGTTACGGTGAATGTAAAAGATACCAAACTAGAATCGACCGGCCCTTTGTTAATCACGCATTGGGGAATGAGTGGTCCGGCAATCCTGAAACTTTCGGCCTGGGGAGCACGGATTTTGCACGATAAAAATTACCAGTTCACGATTTTTGTCAATTGGTTAAATGATATTGATATTGAAGATGCCGAAAAAATCCTGAAAGAGTTGAAACAGGAACACGCCAAAAAAGCCGTTTCCAAAAAATCACCTTTTGAGCTTCCGAACCGTTTGTGGGAAACGCTGGTTTTGGCTTCGTCAATAGAAACCGACACCAAATGGGCCGATTTGTCTAAAATACAATTGCAAAATTTAGCTTTACAATTAACACAGGCAAAATTTCAGGTTAACGGAAAAAGCACTTTTAAAGAAGAATTTGTAACGGCTGGCGGAATCGATTTAAAAGAAATCAATTTTAAAACGATGGAAAGCAAATTGCATCAAAATCTCTATTTTGCAGGCGAAATCGTCAATATCGATGCTATTACCGGAGGATTTAATTTTCAGAATGCCTGGACAAGCGGGTTTATTTTAGCACAGAATTTTTAGAGGTTATTTCTTTACACTTTATTATTCAATTGATAAGTCAATAAAGCAATACGCTCGTCTTTCTCTTTCATGCAAATTTCATATAAAGTTATAATTTTCACTATTGATTCATCCGGTTTTGCTACCGAACATTCATCACCTATTGTAGCAAAAAACTTTTCAGGCTTTACTCCAAGAATTTCGGCAATTTTTAACAATTCATTAACTGTAAGTGGAATAGCTCCATTTTCTCTCCTAGAGTATTGAGATTGATCTAACTTTAATTCTAAAGCCAAATAGCTTTGAGAAAACTTCTTTTTTTCTCTTTCTTCTTTAATTCTTTGGTAAACTTTCATATTGAGGTTAGTTATGTCCCTAAAACATTAAAAATGAACTTAGCACATTTTTAAAGCGATAAAAAAACAATTTCTTTGGTAAGAAAATAATTATAAATATTTTTATGTAAATTTAAAAAAAACAACAATTTACAAATACCCAACATGAATTTATTTAAAACAAATTCCGTTAAAATTGTACTTATTGTAACAGTCCTAATTGCCAGCTTAATTTTTAATCATAATATTGATTTTTGGAAATTCAAGCAAAATCAATTCATCGTTTTGTTTTATATGGTAGTATTTTCTTTTTTACTATTTATTATAAAGCCACAAAAAATAAGAGTCAATAAATTAGATCTAATAATAATATTAGTCCTTTCCATAACAATACTATCTCGATTTTTTAGATTAAACACTTTTAATGAAATTCATATCATAAATAGCTTTATCCTACTCATTTATTATCTAGCGATTAAATCTTTAAAACTAAGCGCAAAAGAAAAAAAAATTTATTATCAACTTTTAACACTCACAGGAGTTTTTCTTTGTTTTTATTGTTTATTAGAATTAGGTGGTTATGTAGATCCGTCGAACATTTATTGGAATATGAAAGGAAATTTTCGAAATCCAGGACCGCTTGGAGGATTTCTTTCAATATTATTTGCATTAGTACTTTATGAACTGTTTCAAAAAAATACATATTCAAATATACCAAAGTTAATTACATATTTATTTACTGCAATAATTATGCTTTTTATAATCATTAAAAGCGAATCAAGAGCAGCAATTTTAGCATCGTTCTTTACTTTTTTAATCCTACTATACTATTATTTTTTAAGGAAAAGAGTATTTGCTAAATATGCAGCTTTCGCAATAATTTTCCCTATCCTTTTCTTAATTATAACAACTAAATCTACCGATTCAATTGTTGGTCGTTTATTAATCTGGAAGATTACATTTTTTTCATTTTTAGAAAACCCAGTAACGGGTATTGGATATGGTATGTTTCAAACAGACTATATGAATTTCCAAGCTGAATATTTCTCAAAAAATGATATACAGCAAGAGATACTATTGGCAAATGCAAACACTCAGGCATTTAATGAAATATTAAAATTCATTATTGAAAACGGAATAATTGGTACGCTACTTTTGCTAATTGGAATTTTATGGATTTTAAAAAATTACAATAAAAAGTTTACTAATGATATTTCAAAGACCTCTGTGCAATCAATAGTTTTTTACTGCTCATTTGCGGTGTTTGCAAGTTTTTCATATCCGTTACAATTTTTACCCTTCAAACTTCTGCTTCTTAATCAAATCGCATTAGAAGAAACAACAATTTGTTTCAGTATTCCAAAAATAAAAATGTACTCTGCAAAAACAATTGGATGTTGTGTAAGTCTATTTTTGTTGTATACTGTTAATAATCAGTACAATGCGATTAGGGCTTGGAAAGAAGCCAGTGAACGACAATTTGATAATCCCACAAGATCTGCAAACTTATATAAAACTGCTTTTAATAATCTAGAAAATGATGATAGCTATTTAATACATTACTCTAGATTTTTAGAAGAAAACAATCCCAAGAAGGCATTATCACTACTTGAAAAAGCTAAGGAAACAGGTAATAGTCCTTTACTTCAGTTAAAACTCTCCAAATTATACGAAGCTAAAAAGGATTTTGAACAAGCAGAAAAAAGCTTATTGCAACGTCATTATACCAGTCCACATTTGTTTAAACCCCAAGAAGATTTGTTAGATTATTATATACGAAGATCTCTTTTTTACAAAGCAAATTGGATAGCAAGACGAATACTTCAAACACCAATAAAAATACCCAGCGAAGAAGTAAAAAATATTATAACTAAAGCAAAACATTATATAAACAACAATAATTAGTAACCAACCATGAAAAATTTACTACATTTAGGGTCAGTATTTTTACTGACATTACTTGCCTCCTGTGCAAGCGATCAAATTGAAATTGAAGAAACCAACAGAGCGAATGCTGTCCATTTATGGCATTACAATGGCGATAGTGCCGTTTTGAAAAAAGTCATTGAACAGCTCAAAAATGGTTCAAGCAGTGCTTCTTTAGAGCGAAAACTAGCTAAAAACGATGTCTTATGGAACGAAGCCATGTTTATTTACATTGAAAATGAGAAAAGGATTTTAGTGCCTTTTTTAAGTGAAGACAAAGAAAATGTCATTGGCGTACTCAGCCTTGTAAAAGACCCAAAAGGAATTGCTATGGTAGAGGACATGACCGTACGTACCCGCCTCTTTACCAACAACAACAAACTGCCTTTTTGGAGCAGAGGGGAATGGATTGGGTACTTTATGGCACTAGATAAAGACATACTCGGTATTAAAAACGGAAATCCCGGATTAAAAGAGAAAGCCTCAAGTAGTAACTCACAAAAAATAACGGGAACTATTTGCCAGAATGTTCCGTTGTACGATGTGTGTACTACTTATTATGATTGCGAGACGGATGATGGAGGTGAAAGTATGTACAATTGCCAATATTATGATGGTGGATGTTACACTGTATATGGTGAAACATGTTGGGAGGTGCCTGATAATCCAAATCCAGAGGATCCAACTGATCCTGGTGATGATTATGTTGAATGTTCAGATATAGATATAAATTCTATTTTATATGATCAAGTAGCTAATACCGAATTTTTAGGAAGTACCTTCATATCCCAAAATTCAAATACTACTGCTAAAAATTTAAGTTGGAGAATAAAAGTCGGAGATGAAACATATGTAAAAAGTATTGAAAAAGGAGTGCTCAAACAAGTAAGTAATATTAATAATCCATATCAATGGCAATCATTAACACATCAAACACTAAGTTTAGATTCTTCAGAGATGTTTGTTGTGACTACAGTAGAAAGTCATACTGGGACTGAAACATTAGGTTTGTATAATGCAATAATGGACTTAAGTTTTCATATGAAGTGCTCGATTATATGCAGAGGAATGCCATTTGCTGATAATCAAAATTATACAGCACAAAGAATATTTACAATTTCTGATTTTGGTCTAAATTAAATGAGTAAATCAACTAACACAAAAAACAGTATTAAAGGGACAGTGATTGTCTCTTTAATACTAATTTTATTTTCATTCAGTATTTATTCTTTAACAAAAAAGAAAAATAAATATGAGAAAATAAAAATAAAATATAACCTCCCTTTCGTTAAAAGCAATGGAGATGTAGGAAACGTAACTGATAGCTTGTCAATAATTTATAAAGGAAATAACATTATTTATGAAATTCCTTATTATTATTATTCTAAAAAAAAAGAAACTCTTGGAAGAACCAAGACAATTTTTAAATATTTTGTCTATCAAAATGGATCAGAACTGGGCACATGGTTTGACTCCATAAATGCTCCCAACAAAAAAACAGAAAAAATCATTAATATTCATAAAGAAAAAACTATTTTATCACCTCCTGATTTATTTGATGAAACGAATGATGTATTAATAAATACAATAAGAAATAAAGAAGGTTACACTACTATAGAAACATACATTCCTAAATTTAAAAAAGATCTAACTTATCCTGATACTATGAAAGTCTATTATAAAAATAGGCTCAAAAATATAGATTATTCTTTATCAAAAAAATTGGATAGTTTAAAAAAACTTAAAGTATTTAAAATAAGATTTATATTCAATACAAAGTTAACAAAAGATTATCCTTACAGAACACAAAATAAAGAGCTTAATATAAGTATTCAAGAAGATTCAAGTTCTAATGCCTCATCATATGATTATTTAATTAATAACATAATTACTAAATATAAACTTTAGTATTTGAAATTATATAATCTCAAATTTTAATAATATGGGCAGTGAAAACTGTAATTAAACTTTAAGATTATGAAAAAAAAATATTGTTATTGTTTATTTTAATAAATTTCAATTCATACTCGCAAAAAATTTCTAGTGATACTATTTATATCAATATAGATAACACAAAAAATCAAAAATTATTTGTATTTAAAAAAGACAAAACAAATAAACATGCTACTATAAAAGTATTCAATTATGGTTATAAGAGGCAAAAAATAGATAAAAATGATATTGTTAAAGTAAATCCTCAACCTCCTATTCATAATTACTACGAATATTATTCAATCGATAGTCCAAAACATATTCTCTCCATTAAAAATTTAAAAATACTTAGCGTGGAAGTTCTAAGTAAAAATCAAAAAAATACAAAATACAATTAGGTAATAATATTTATTGAAAATTAAAAAAAATCCTCTTATAATCTATGGCCTATGAAAATATCATATCAAGAATAATCAGTAGTATTTACAATAAAAAAAATACAATAAAAAACATTTTTATTTTAGATAAAAAAGTACCAAATTTTACAGTTTGGTAATTTTACTATTTACACAGCATCAACTATATAATCCTAATTTATGAAAAACCTCATTATATTTCTATTAATATTTTTTATTAGTCCAAATTGCTTTTGTCAACAAAACAAAAACACTTTAAAGCAAACAATTAAAAACTATCCTGAACTCGAAGCTGTAATAAAACATTACAAAAAGAAAGACGATAATGAAAAACTAAAAGCTGTGAACTTTTTAATAGCAAATATAGGAACCAAAGGCAGTTTTATTTATGATTTAGTAGACAATAACGAAAAGTCTGTTGGGTATAATATTTCAAATTTTAAAGATGAAATGGATGAAAAAAAATGGTTGGATTCTATTACTGCTGTTAGAGGCAAACTGCATGAAAAAGAAACATTTTTACCCGATTCAAAATATATTACTGCTCAATTTTTAATCAATAATATTGATAAAGCCTTTGAGGTCAGAGAAAAAAGTCCGTTTTGCAAAGATTTGACTGATGCTGAATTTTATGAATACATTTTACCCTATCGTGTCAGTACTGAAAAACTTGAAAATTGGAGTGATCAGGTTTTAAATGATTTATCACAAGCCCAAAAAGATTCTGTTTATAGTTTCACAACCGTACTTGCCGCAACAAGCTATATCAATAAAATTTATCAAAAACGTTTTCAATTTGGAGGCAATCGTTATTTTAAAGAAAAAAAAGTACGTTCTTATTCTGAATTGTTAAAAGATAAATCAGGTAAATGCAATGATATGTGTAATTTGATGATTTTTGCACTTCGGGCATTAGGAATTCCAAGTGGTTTTGACGGCATTCAGTATAAAAGGGCTTCAAATGATGTAGGTCATGATTGGTGCTTTATTCTTGATACAAAAACAAAGAAAAACTATCCGTTTGACGCTTTGTCTGATAATGGCCCAGGATTTTTTAACCTACCCTATAAAAATGCACCTAAAGTCATGCGGAAACAATTCGCATTAGTATCAGTTAATTCAATAAAAAATGACAAATCAATAATTCATCCCAATTTATTTGAGGATAATTCCCTTGATGTAACATCAGAATATTTTGAAACAACTAATCTGACATTCCCATTAGAAAAAAAATACCAAGAACCAGTATATTTATCTATTTGGAATAATGGCTGGTGGAAACCTGTAGATTATTTCTACAACCCAAATCAAGCAACTGTTGCATTTAACAATGTATCCAAAGATAATTTATACTGCCTTACTAAATATCGTTACTTTACAACAGAACAAGCAAGTGAACCTTTTATAATCAATAAATTGGGTGAAATAAAACACATTAATTCATTAGCTTCAAAAAAAGAAATCAACTTAAATGGGTATAAAAACAAAGAATTAAAAAACGCAAAAAATAACGCCAAAATTTTAGATTTTGAAAATAAAACCTCAATTTGTCAAAAAATTGTAGAAGAAAATTCAAAAAAAGATGAATGGATTATGACCTCAACAACTAATTTGCAAACCAATACACTATATCATTTTACCGATGAAACCAACAAAATCAACAAAATTTTTCTACTAAAAAATGATGGTAGCGTTGATTGGTATTAATTTAAAAGAAATCAATTTTAAAACCATGGAAAGCAAATTGCATCAAAATCTCTATTTTGCAGGCGAAATCGTCAATATAGATGCTATTACCGGAGGATTTAATTTTCAGAATGCCTGGACAAGCGGGTTTATTTTAGCCAATAACATTTAATATAAAAATGAAATTTAAAGGAATTATTTTTGATTTAGACGGCACATTAGTCAATTCATTAGAAGATATTTCAGATGCGATGAATAGTGTTCTTACCGAACTAAATTATCCAACTCATACCTACGACAGCTATCAGTATTTTATTGGGAATGGTTTAAGAAAATTAGTTGCCAGAGCTTTGCCTCCAACCAACAATACGGAAGATGAGGTTGAGTTTTGTTTTGAGAACATGCTTAAAACATACGATATCAATTGTGTTCAGAAAACTAAACCGTATAATGAAATAGCTGAATTGATAAATGATTTACATTCGAAAGGATTCAAACTGGCTGTTTTTTCGAACAAAGCTGATGAACTGACTAAAAAAGTAACGGAGGTATTATTTCCCAATTTGTTTGATACGATTGCAGGTTTAACCACAGAAGAACTCAAAAAACCAAATCCATTTAAAGCAATTGAAATCAGCAAAAACTGGAATTTAAAACCCGAAGAAATCCTTTTTATAGGCGATTCTGATGTGGATATTGAAACAGCTTTAAATGCAGAAATGTTTCCCGTGGGTGTAACATGGGGCTACAGAACAGAAGAAGAATTGAAAGCCAGCGGAGCACAAGTCGTTATAAACAATCCTTTGGAGTTACTACAGATTTTGTAAAATATTCCCTCAAAATACTATTTAACAAGACTTTACATGTTCTGTAAGTTTTAGTTAAGACAATTCTAATAATTTTACTCTCAGCTAACTAATTCTGTATGAGAGTAAAATTACTTACCACAATTTCTTTTTTCACGTATCAGCTGAGTATTTCCCAAACCGAAAAATTACTTCATGGCAAAGTGTTTTCTCAAAATCTTCCGCTCAAAAATGTTGAAGTAATCAACAAAACAGCAAAAAAGAGCACCAGGACAAATGAAGCAGGCGAATTTGACATTGCTGTAAGTATCAACGACAGCCTGTTGTTTTTTTCAAAAGTGTATTTCTTTAGCCGAATAAAAATCACTTCAGAAAACATTCATACGGATTTATTAGTCAACATGATTGCTAAACCCGAAGAACTAAAAGAAGTTGTTGTTTTAAATAAGGAAACAAAAGCAGTCTGGCTAACTAAAGAAGACATAAGGGAAATTAAGCTAAATGCTCACAAATCAAAGGAGGGATTGCAAATTGCCGGTTATAAAGAAGCGAATATACCAAACGGTATTGATTTTATCCGTCTTGGAAAACAAATTCATAATTTATTCAAAAATGAAGAAACCGCTAAAACAGAAAGTCCAAAAATACCATTTACTCAACTGGTAAAAAACACCGTAAATCCTGATTTTTTTGAGAAGGATTTAAAACTAAAACCCGGGGAAAAAGAGTTGTTTCTTCAATTCTGCGATGCCGATCCCAGATCGAAAACACTTCAAGATAATCCCAATATTCTGGCTATTATGGATTTTTTATATGTCAAAAAGGAAGAGTTTAAGAAGTTGAAATAGATTTTGAAGACTTGATCTAAAAAAAACTATCTATTCAGCCACCAGATACTCGCATTCAAAATAGCTGCAAACCCAACCCATGCCAGATAAGGAATCAATAAATAACCAGCTGTTTTATTGATTTTGATGAATTTTAAATACGTTTCATAAATCATCAGCCATAAAAGCGCGATTTCGATTAAGGCCAGCATCGGGTTTTTTAATCCGAAGAATAAATACGACCAAACGGCATTTAAAGTAAGCTGAATCAAAAAGAAGCCTAATGCTTTTTTAACGGCTTGGTTTTGTTCTTTTATTTTATCCCAGACCAATCCGGCAGCGACACCCATCAAAATATAAAGTAAGGTCCAGACCGGCATGAAAATCCAGTTGGGCGGATTAAAAAAAGGTTTTTCAATTGTAGGGTACCACTCTGCCACACTTGGTCTTGTTACCATACTGGCAGAATAGCCCACGGCCAGACAAACGATTATAGTAATAGCTATTTTGGCGATCTTATTCATATTATCAGATTTTGTATTCAAAAATAGTCAAAAGAAAGCTTAAACCCTATAAGTTATTTACGCTCATTAAGTTTTTAGAGAGATAATTTTAATAATTCTACACAAGTTTCAGCTTGTATTTTCTTATATAAAGGTATAGGGTGAAAAAATTTAAAAACTATCTTTGCCCCAAATTTTATAATTCATGTTTACAGCAGCTGATTTTATTCCTAAAACATATTCTTCAACAGTCGAAAACGGAAACTTTGAATGGAGTGCTCCCAGTAATATCGCATTAGTCAAATATTGGGGAAAGAAAGACAACCAGATTCCGGCGAATCCGTCGGTAAGTTTTACACTGAATAAATGTAAAACGGTTACAAAACTGGCTTTTGCAAAGAAAGAAAACCAGGTTTCTTTTTCTTTTGATTTGCTTTTTGAAGGAAAACCAAAAGAAGATTTCAAACCAAAAATCAGGAAGTTTTTAGAAAGAATCGAAGTGTATCTGCCTTTTTTGAAAGACTATCATTTTACCATTGATACCCAAAATACGTTTCCACACAGTTCAGGTATTGCATCTTCAGCATCTGGAATGGCCGCCTTGGCAATGAATTTTATGAGTTTAGAAAAATTGCTGAACCCGGAAATTACAGATGATTATTTTTACCAAAAGGCATCCTTTTTAGCCCGTTTAGGTTCAGGAAGTGCCTGCCGAAGTGTAAAAGGAAATGTCGTAGTCTGGGGAACTCAGAAGAATATAAAAGGAAGCACGGATTTGTTTGGCGTTGCATTTCCGTACACGATTCATGAGAATTTCCAGAACTATCAGGATACGATTTTACTGGTTGACAAAGGCGAAAAACAAGTTTCAAGTACTGTTGGACACGATTTGATGCACCATCATCCGTATGCCTACAGCCGTTTTGTACAAGCACATGAAAACCTAGATCAATTAACAGCCATTTTTGAAAATGGAAATGTAGCTGAATTCATTAAGGTTGTAGAGAGTGAAGCCCTGACCCTGCACGCCATGATGATGACTTCAATGCCGTATTACATTCTGATGAAACCTAATACTTTACAGATTATCAATACCATTTGGAAATTCAGAAACGAGACTAATGTTCCGGTTTGTTTTACTTTAGATGCCGGAGCCAACGTACACGTTTTGTATCCTGAAAATGTAAAAGAAAAAGTATTGCAATTTATTCAGGACGAATTAGTTGGCTTTTGTCAAAATGGTCAGTACATTTGTGACGAAATTGGAGCAGGTGCAATTGCATTATAATTTTACGTATCTTTAATTAAATTTTTGATTATGGACATTCAATTAGAAAAACGTGAGGCGATGAATATGCTGAAAGAGACAAATGATCCTGCTATCATTAAAGCGGTTAAAAAATTGCTGACCAAAAAGAAAAAAGATTGGTGGGATGATTTAACTGATGCACAAAAAGAAGAAATTGAAGAAGGTGAAAGACAAATTGAACGTGGTGAATTTGTTCTGTATGAAGACATGATGAAAAAGTACCGTTAATGAAAAGAACGATAATCTTTTCAAAAAATGCTGAAAACAAATTATTTGAATTATTAGCGTACTTAGAATTTAAATGGTCAAAAAAAGTAAAAGATAAATTCATTTTGAAATTGGACAAAGTAATTTATCTAATACAAACCGAGCCGGAAATTTTCCCAAAATCGGAATTTAATACAAAACATCACAAATGTGTGTTGTCAAAACAAACGACAATTTATTATAAATTCAGTACTAAAGAAGTGAGGATTTTAGCATTTTTCGACACCAGACAAGACCCAAATCAAATAAATAAAGACATAAAATAAACATATGAAAGGACCTTTATTTTACTCAAAAATATTACTCTTTGGAGAATACGGAATCATTCGCGACTCTAAAGGACTTTCTATTCCTTATAATTTTTATAATGGGGCACTAAAGAAAGATGAAAATCCTTCTGCAGAAGCAATTGCCTCAAATGCAAGTTTAAAACGCTATACCATTTATCTGGAAAACTTACAAACAGAACAGCCTGATCTGGTTGCTTTTGATATTGCTTCCCTAAAAAGTGATGTGGAAACCGGAATGTATTTTGACTCCAGTATTCCGCAGGGATATGGTGTTGGAAGCAGCGGAGCCCTGGTTGCAGCGATTTACGATAAATATGCTACTCACAAGATTACGGTTCTGGAAAACCTTACCCGTGAAAAACTGTTACAGCTAAAAAATATATTTGGGCAAATGGAGAGTTTTTTCCATGGTAAAAGTTCTGGTCTGGATCCGTTGAACAGTTATTTGAGCATTCCGATTTTAATTAATTCTAAAGATAATATTGAGGCAACCGGTATCCCTACTCAAAGTTTTGATGGAAAAGGTGCTGTATTTTTATTAGACTCCGGAATTGTGGGTGAAACCGCTCCGATGGTCAATATTTTTATGGAAAATCTGAAAGACAAAGGTTTCCGTGCAATGCTGAAAAACCAATTTGTTAAATATACAGACGCTTGTGTAGAAAACTTTTTACACGGCGACATGAAATCGTTGTTTACCAATACTAAAAAGCTTTCTAAAGTGGTTTTAAATAATTTCAAACCCATGATTCCGGAGCAGTTTCACGGAATCTGGCAAAACGGAATTGACACCAATGATTATTATTTAAAACTTTGTGGTTCTGGCGGTGGCGGTTATATTTTAGGTTTTACTCAAGATTTAGAGCGTGCTAAAGTTTCTTTAAAAGATTATAAATTAGAAGTCGTTTACCAATTCTAATTTAAAAAATTTTTCTAAAACTTTAAATCCGTATGTTAAGCAGGCAGCACAAACTTTTAGTCATGAAAATTGTCAGTCTGTTCTCTGTGGTAAGAGGTTACAACATTCCGATTATTATTTTAGCACAATATTTATCAGCTATTTTTATACTGGCACCCGAAAAAAGAGCACTTGATATTTTACTGGATTTTTATTTGTTTCTGATTGTATTTGCTTCAGCCATTACAATAGCTTCAGGATATATCATTAATAATTTTTATGACAGTCAGAAGGATTTAATCAACAGACCGAATAAATCAATGCTGGACAGATTAGTTAGTCAGAAAACAAAACTATCCGTTTATTTCACTTTGAATTTTATTGCGGTTTTGATGGCGCTGATTGTTTCCTGGCGTGCTTTTTTATTTTTTTCAGCCTATATTTTTCTGATTTGGTTTTATTCTCATAAAATAAAAAGATATGCAATTGTTGGAAATCTGACAGCTGCTTTTTTGGCTGTTTTGCCTTTTTTTGCCATTTTATTATATTTTTTCTACCACCAGATTTCATTTGATGAAATAGAAAACCACAGAAGTCATTTTGCTGTGATTTCTGCCCATGCTATGTTTTTGTTTTTATTGCTTTTGATTCGCGAAATGATCAAAGATCTGGAGAATTTAAAAGGTGATTTGGCCAATGATTACCATACAATTCCGATTCTTTTTAACGAAATAGTTTCTAAACAAATTATTACTGGTTTGACGTTTTTAACGGTGCTTCCGGTTTATGTACTAATTGATGTTTATGATGTTGGATACATGGATGTTTATTTCTATGTGTGCTTTGCAGCAATGATTTTTTTTCTGCTTTATTTATGGAAGTCAAATTCCAAAGAACAATATTTGCTGCTCCATAATGTTTTGAAATTTTTGATTGTTTCGGGTGTATTTTGCATTGTGCTTATTAATCCAAGTGTTTTGTGGCACGGTAAGCAATTGATTTCTAATTTTTAGGGTTTAATTTACCAAAGATTCCCAAAGAATTATAAAAATTTGTGTAGGTATGTGTTCACTTTTAGAAACTTTGTGTAATAATTAATCTTTAAAAAGAGCCAATTGCCTGACTATAGCCCCGATTGAAGAGGAAATCCTTTTATTTTTTTCTTTAAAAAATAAAAGATTGGGAACGGAAAGCGGGAACCATGTCTGAAAAAAGCCTGATGTGATGCTTCAAATCAATCTAATGTTTAAAGCTATCAATCTAAGGACATTGAACTTAAGATTATTAGCAGGAAAAAACTATCTTTGCACAAATTACAGAATTTATGAATAATAAGGAAGGCAATAATAAAAGAGGCGGATCGAGACCAAATAGCTCAAGATCAAACTCCAGCAAGCCAAAACCTCCTATGGCAAAGCGTGCGCAAGGGCCAAAAAAAGCGAACCCTGCTGTTAAGGCTGCGGAAGAAGAAAAAGCCGCTAAATTGAAAAAACAGAATCAGGCTCCGAAAAGACAAAAAGCAGCTGACGAAATTCGTCTGAACAAATATATCTCTAATTCAGGTGTTTGTTCGCGTCGTGATGCTGATATATACATTCAGTCAGGAAATGTTAAAGTTAATGGTGTTCCTGTTACTGAAATGGGTTATTTGGTAAAATTGAATGATGTGGTAAACTTTGACGGTGTTGTTTTGACTCCTGAAAAGAAGGAATATATCTTGCTGAATAAACCTAAAAATTTTACTACTGCTCTTGATGAAGGTCAGGAATACCGAAATGTTCTTGAATTAGTTCGTGGTTCTACTACGGCTAAAATCGCTCCTATTGGAAGAATGGACAAAAATACAACTGGTTTATTGTTGTTTACCAATGATACAGACATGATTCGTAAGTTTACTTTACCGAGTCAGAAATCGTCTAAAATTTATCAGGTTTCACTGGATAAAAATTTAAAATTTGAAGATTTAGAAAAAATCAGCAAAGGTTTAGTTTTAGATGGACACAGAGTTTTTGTTGAAGAAATCAGCTATATTGATAAGGAGCCAAAGAGCGAAGTGGGTCTTAAATTACGTTCCTCTAATGTAAAAGTGGTTCGTGCTATTTTCGAAAATTTTGATTATGATGTTTTAAGGATTGACCGTGTATCATTTGCTGGTTTAACCAAAAAGAACCTGCCAAGAGGTAACTGGCGTTTTCTGACAGATCAGGAAATCATCAATTTGAAAAACATGTAAGAAGCAATTCAGCAGTATAAAAAATCCTATTTTACAACAAGTGAAATAGGATTTTTTTACGCGTAGTTTCTTCTAAAAACTAAAATGTTGCCTTTTGCTTTTCTAAAAAATTATGTGATTGCAGTTCTAATAAGTCTGTTGCATTTTTTCGCTGTAAACTGTATAAACTTTTATCTTCGGCAATATCTGCATACACTTTATCGTGCATCGAGGCGCTGGTTTTTAACAATAAATCACGCTGGTATTTATTTTGTTCCAAAGTAGCTTTCATTGCGGTCTCGGCTTCTTCCTGTTTAATATCGAATTCTCCTTTTGGAGCAAGCAATTTGGCAATGATTGGAGAGGTTTCAATGGCTAAAAACAGTAACATGATGAAAAACGACGGAAGCCAAGGCAGTTTATTCAGGGCATTTATTCGCGCCATTAATCCATCAAAACCTTCAATGATGGGTTGTGTTTGTAATACTTTTTTATCTAAATCGGCTTGTAATTGTTTGCCTGTTTTTTCTTTCTCTGCAATTTTGGCTTCGTTAGAGGTTTTTAAAGCTGTCAACTCTTGTAAAGACGCATCGTGCTTTTCACGTTTTTCTTTATATACCGGACCTTTTCCCAGTTTTTTTGTTCCGGAAGTGCCTTCGGCTTCTGTGATATAAGTAGAATATAAAGCGTTTACTTCTTTTTCTTTTTTGAGGATATCAGCTTTTAAAGCGGCAATTTCTGCCTTGTTTTTATCTAAATCCGATTTGAAATAATTGCCAACCTGTTTTTTATTGGCTAGTTCCATTTCGTTTTTTTCCTTTAGCAAAACGGTATTGATTTCTTTTTCGAAAATTTTGATTTCTAATGGTTTTGAAATTACAATTGCAATGATTACCGCCAGTACGATTCTGGGAGTCGCCTGAAGGAATTCATCCATCAAACGATCTCTCTTTTTAATGGTGGAGACAATAAAACGGTCGAGATTAAAAATAAGCAAACTCCATACAAACCCAAAAATTAAGGCAGGATAAATAGAATCAAATACAGTAAAAAGCGCATAAGCACTGGCCAGAAAAGCCATAACTGCAGTAAAAAAAACGGTGGCACCAATACCAACATATTTGGTTTGTTCGCCTTCTGAGCAATCTTTCAGAAGATTACGGTCTGCTCCTGAACACAGGATAAAAAATTGTTTTAACATGATTGATGATTTTTGATTAATGATGATAAGGCAAATTTAACGCCAAAAATTTAATTGGAAGCTAAATAGTTGATTTGTTTTTACTTGTGAATCAATTATTTGGTGTTTTTTAATTGTTTTAAGTCCATAGTAATTAGTAATAAGTGATTAGTGATTAGTTTTTTGTTTATCGAATAAGAAAGAAAATTCATTTAGCTATCTAAATTCAGGTCTTTATAAAAACTACAATGTTATTCGTGAATAACTCACACATTAAACTAATCACTAATTACTCAATGGACCTGCTATTTCAATGTTACATAAACATTACTATTTTTTGCTTTGAAACACTCAATCATAACAGTATATTAATTTTTTTCACAGGTTTTAATAATATTAAGGTTATAGTTTCGCACCAAAATCAAACCAAAATCACAATGAAAAATTTATATGTGGCTGCAATGCTATTTTTATTAACGCTGACGGGCTATGCCCAAAAAGCAATCATATCAGGAAAGGTCTTAGACGCTGATGACAAACTGCCTCTGCCTGGAGCTATGATTCAAATTCTAGGTGAAAACAAATACACTGTATCCGACTATAACGGACGGTTTGAATTGCTTAATATTAATGTTGGAACGTATCAGGTAACAGTAAAATATATTGGATATACAGCCACTACTCAGGAAATCACAGTCGAACAGGGTAAAAACAACGTAATCGATTTTGCACTTAAAACTTCTGGAACAGAATTGAATGAGGTGGTAGTGGGAGACATCTTAAAAGGTCAGGCAAAAGCACTGAACCAGCAAAAAAACAGCAAAAATATAGGAAACGTAATTTCATCAGATCAGGTAGGCCGTTTTCCGGATGCCAATGTGGGAGATGCATTAAAACGTGTTCCGGGTATCACCATGCAAAATGATCAGGGGGAAGCGCGTAATATCATCATTAGAGGTTTGGCTCCTTCCTTAAACTCTGTAACCTTGAATGGTGACCGAATTCCGTCTGCAGAAGGGGACAACCGAAATGTACAGATGGATTTGATTCCTTCAGATATGATTTCGACTATCGAAGTAAATAAAACATTGACATCTGACATGGATGCTGATGCGATTGGAGGTTCTGTAAATTTAGTAACAAGAGCAACTCCAAATGGAGAAAGAATCTCAGCAACATTAGCAGGGGGGTATCTTCCAATTCGCGAAAAAGCTTCTTATACAGCAGGACTGGTTTATGGTAATCGTTTCTTAGACAACAAACTGGGAGCTGTTTTCAGCGGATCGTACAATAATGTAGATTATGGATCAGACAACATCGAAAACGAATGGGTAAAAGACGATTTTGGGAATGAGTTTTTACAGGCATCTCAGGTTAGAAAATACGATGTACAACGTATTCGACGAAGCGGATCTATTGCTTTGGATTATAAATTTAATGAAAACAACAGCATTTTTGCCAATGCAATCTACAACTGGAGAGATGACAGGGAAAACCGTTTCAGAACTACTTATGATAATATTGAGCCAATTTACAATGGAGAAGAAATCATTGGCTTTGAAGGACGTGTAAGACGCCAGACAAAAGGTGGAGCTGATAACGACCGAAACAAAAACAGAAGACTAGAAGATCAGCGTGTTCAAAATTATTCCATACGAGGAGAACACTTAATCAATTCGAAATTAGATTTAGACTGGTCTGCCAACTATGCAAAAGCCAGAGAATATCGCCCGGAGGAACGTTATATAGAGTACCGTCAGAAAGGTCTGGATATGTTTCAGGATTTATCTGATCCAAGATTTCCGCTGCTGACAACAGAGGGAGAATCTACGGATAAATTTAAATTTGATTCGGTTACAGAAAACACAGATGAAACAAGCGAAAGCGAATTTGGTGCAAAAGTCAATATCCGTTTTCCTTTCTCTGTAATTGCAGGTGAAAAAGGAAGATTGAGAACAGGTCTTAGACTTCGTTTGAAAGAAAAAGAAAGAAACAACAATTTCTACGCTTACGAACCAATAAACGACGGAATGGAATTATTATCTGAAGTTCCATCCAGCTATTTTGATGGAAAAAATTTTAATCCGGGAAGTAAATATGTGCCAGGAACTTTTGCCTCGGCTAATTTCTTAGGAAGTTTAGATCTTAATAATGCTTCATTGTTTGATAAGGAAGCAGATCCGGCTGAATATTTAGCTGTTAACTATAATGCAAAAGAAAGAATTACTGCTGCTTATGTAAGATGGGATCAGGATTTTAATGATAAACTTTCAATGGTTTTAGGTTTCCGTGTTGAAAACACACACATCGATTATACAGGAAATCGCGTTTTAGATGAAGAAGAATTAGAAAGCCAGATCAACACGACAAATTCTTATACTAATTTATTACCAAGTATTTCATTTCAATATAACGCTACAAAAGACTTGATTTTAAGAGCAGCAGCAACTACAGCATTAGCAAGACCAAACTATTATGCATTGGCACCTTATGTAAACAATATTGCGGCTGATAAAGAAATTACGGCTGGTAATCCGGATCTTGATGTAACCTATTCATACAATTATGATTTCATGGTTGAGAATTATTTCAAATCGGTTGGATTAATTTCCGGAGGTGTTTTCTACAAAAAATTAAATGATTTTATTTACAACTACAGTGATAATCAATATACAGATTCAAAATTTGCGGCAGATTTCCCAACTCAGGTGAATCCAATTCCTGCAGGTGAAAACTGGTCATTTTTACAATCAAGAAACGGAGACCACGTTGATGTTTATGGTTTTGAAGTAGCAATACAACGTCAATTGGACTTTTTACCGGGTGCATTTCTTAAAGGTTTTGGTATTTATCTGAATTATACTTATACGAAATCTAAAGCAAAAGGAATTGCTGATGAAGATGGAAATGAAAGAAACAACATCAGTCTTCCTGGAACTGCGCCTCATATGTTCAACGGATCATTGTCATGGGAGAACAAACGTTTCTCTGCCAGAATTTCAACAAACTTCACATCTGATTATTTAGATGAACTGGGATCTGAATCGTATAATGACAGTTTTTATGACAAACAGTTTTTTCTGGATGCGAATGCTTCTTATAAAATCACGCCAAAACTTCGCTTTTTTGCTGAAGCTAACAACTTAACAAACCAGCCATTGCGATACTATCAGGGAATTGAAGCACATACCAAACAAGCCGAATATTATCAGGCTCGTTACAATTTCGGACTGAAATTAGACTTGTAAAACCTGTTTTTAAAATTACTAAATTAGACAGGGTTTAACGACTCTGTCTAATTGCTTTCTAAATAAAATGATATAATGAAAAATAAATCTATACTTGCTTTTTTACTTTTAAGTGCTTTATTTACAGCCTGTAAAGATGATAAATTAGCTCCGGTTGCACCAAATGCCGTAAAACCTACGGCAGTTACCGAAGTTCTTCCTCATGATACTGACGATCCGTCAATATGGATTCACCCAACGGATGCTTCTAAAAGTATTATTGTGGGCACCGATAAAGATACCGATGGAGGTTTGTATGCATTTGATTTAAACGGAAAAATTCTAAAAAAGTCAATTCCTCTAAAACGTCCAAATAATGTTGATATCGCTTACGGTTTGATTATTGACGGAAAAAAAGTAGACGTTGCCGTGACGACAGAACGTGAAGAAAATAGAATCAGAATTTTTAGTTTACCTGATTTAGAACCTATCGATAATGGCGGAATTTCGGTTTTTGAAGGTGAGGAGTTGCGCGATCCAATGGGAGTTGCTTTATACACTCGCCCAAGTGATCAGAAAATTTTTGCCATTGTAGGACGAAAAACAGGTCCATCCGGAAATTATTTATGGCAGTATGAACTTTCTGGAAAAGGAAAATTTGCTATAGCAAAAGTCGTTCGCAAATTTGGAACTTACAGCGGAAAGAAAGAAATCGAAGCGATTGCAGTTGATAATGAATTAGGAGCAATTTACTACTGTGACGAACAAGTTGGAATCAGAAAATACAAAGCAGATCCGGCTTTAAACGATAATAAAGAACTGGCTTTCTTTGGTCAGAAAGATTTCAAAGCAGATCACGAAGGAATTGCCATCTACAAAAAAACAGCTTCAACAGGATATATTTTGGTATCAAACCAACAGGCAAATACTTTTATGGTGTATCCAAGGGAAGGTGTTAACGGAAACCCAAACAGCTATCAATTACTGGCAGAAGTACCAGTCTCTACAATCGAATGTGATGGTGCCGATGTTACCAGCGTAAACTTAGGGGTAAAATACAAAAACGGTCTTTTTGTAGCCATGAGCAACGGAATGACTTTTCATTACTACACCTGGGATTTAATCCAAAAACGTATTGACGAAGCAAAAAAATAAATTTTCAGTGTTGTTTTCAGTCGCAGCACAGTGTTGAGTGTTTATTTTATTTTTTAGCTGCGATTGGAAACCAAATAAAAAAGCTGTTCGTTATGAACAGCTTTTTTTAGTTTGAATTAATTGCCTTTTATTCTGTAATAGGTGCGCCTGCTAAAATTTCAGCATTGGCAAACTCTTCAAATTTGGCAAAATTAGCTTTGAATTTCAGAGCCAATTCTAATGCCCTTTTATCATATAACGCAGGATCTTCCCAAGTATTTCTTGGATTTAAAATTTCACTTGGTACATTCGGGCAAGATTGTGGTTTTGCAATTCCAAATACTGAGTGGTCTTTGTACTCAACGTGATCTAGCTCTCCCTTTAGAGCTGCCGTAATCATGGCACGGGTATATTTTAGTTTCATGCGGCTTCCTGTTCCGTAAGCTCCGCCTGTCCATCCGGTATTAATCAGCCAGACTTTTACATTGGCATCTTTCATTTTTTTGCTTAACATTTCAGCATATTTTGTTGGATGCAAAGGCATGAATGGTGCTCCGAAACATGCAGAAAAATTAGGTTGTGGTTCTGTAACCCCGGCTTCAGTTCCGGCAACTTTTGCGGTATATCCGGAAATAAAATGGTACGCCGCCTGCCCCGGAGTCAGTTTTGAGATAGGAGGCAAAATTCCGAAAGAATCTGCTGTCAGAAAAAATATATTTTTAGGGTTATGCCCTATAGATCCCGGCTGAATATTATCGATATGGTTTATTGGGTAACTCACTCGCGTATTTTGAGTAATGGAAACATCTTCATAATCGACTTCATTGGTACCTGCTTTAAAAACGACATTTTCTAAAAGCGCCCCTTTTTTGATAGCCCTGAAAATATCCGGTTCATTTTCTTCAGATAAGTTGATTACTTTTGCATAACACCCCCCTTCAAAATTAAAAACAGTGTTTTCACTGGTCCATCCGTGTTCATCATCACCAATTAATTTACGTTCAGGATCAGCAGACAAAGTAGTTTTTCCTGTTCCTGATAATCCGAAGAAAATAGCTGTATCTCCAGCTTCTCCAACATTAGCACTGCAGTGCATTGGTAAGGTATTTTCGAAAACAGGTAAAATGAAGTTAAGAGCAGAGAAAATCCCTTTTTTCATTTCTCCTGTATAACCTGTACCGCCAATTAAGGCTACTTTTTTAGTAAAGTCCAGAATAGCAAAGTTTGACTGGCGTGTTCCGTCTACGGCAGGATCTGCCATAAAACCTGGTGCACAGATTACGGTCCAGTCAGGAGTAAAGTTTGCCAGTTCAGATTCTTCAGGACGAAGAAACATATTATAACAAAACAAATTTGACCAGGCCGTTTCGGTTACAACACGAACATTTAACCTGTAATTGGCATCAGAACAAACATATGAGTCCCGTACAAAAAGCTCTTTATTAGATAAAAACTGCGTTACCTTATTATATAGTTTTTCGAAAGCTTCTGATGAAAACGGAATATTTACATTTCCCCACCAAACCTTATCTTCTGTTACAGCATCTTTTACAATAAAACGGTCCTGCGGAGAACGACCTGTAAATTCGCCTGTATTTATTGCCAAGGCACCTGTAGAAGCTTCAACACCCTGACCCGACTGTAAAGTAATCTCATGCAATTCTTCTGCGGATAGTTGATAGTGAGCTTTGGCATTAGTGATTCCTAAATTAGTAAGCGAAATCGATTTCGGGAAAAGTGTATTCGTTTCCATAAATTTTTGTTGTGTTATAATTTACTTTAAATGTCAATTTAAAAATTGCCATGTATCTCAGTTTTTTTGTGATTTTATTAAACCATCCTTTTAAATAGTGTAAAAAAATCACAGCAATTAAGTTACGTGTTACATATACAACAAAATTAAGTATTAAATCTTAGATAGAATTTATTTTAATCAATTTTATGATTTTTTCTTAAAAAAAGCAGTCAAAAGGACCAACCATGCGAAGATTAATAAGAATCCGCCAATAGGAGTTACGAATCCTATAATTTTAAAGTCAATAGTGGTTACATTCTTGGTAGTCAGTAAAAAAATCGATCCTGAAAATAAAAGTACTCCTCCCAAGACTAAATTATAGATCACTTTTAATGTTTTCAAAGACAGCTCTTTTCTGGATGCGACAAAAAACAGAAAGAAAGCATGATACATTTGGTAGCGAACTCCTGTTTCAAAACTGGTCAGCTGCTCAGGGCTTAAAACCGCCTTTAATGCATGGGCACCAAAAGCTCCAAAAATGATCGACAACATTCCAAAAACAGCTGCTGTAATAATTATTTTTCTATCCATTTTATTCGTGTTTAATATCACAAAAATAGTCTTAATTCAAACAAACAAAAAACATTTCAAATACACTTTTCAAAAAAACTGGTTTACTTTACTTTCGGGTAATACAAAATTTCACAGGATATAAATTGTTATTTTTACAACAATTTACTATGTTTGTGTTATATATGTAAAAATATGAGGCAAATTTTAATCATGGGAGCAGGAAGATCCGCATCATCTTTGATACGGTATTTGCTTTCAAAATCAGAAAGTGAAAGTCTGCATATTGTTGTAGCCGATCTGTCTTTGGCTCTGGCCGAAAAAAAAGTCAACAAACATCCTAATGCGACTCCAATTGCCCTTAATATTTTTGATACTGATGAAAGAAAAGCCATCATAGAAAAGGCTTCAATCGTCATTTCGATGCTGCCGGCCTCTTTACATATTGAAGTTGCAAAAGATTGTCTGGAGCTGGAAAAACATCTCGTAACGGCTTCCTATATAAGTGATGCCATGCAGGAATTGGATGAGGAAGCCAGAAAAAGAAATCTGATTTTTATGAATGAAATTGGTCTTGATCCCGGAATCGATCATATGAGTGCCATGAAAGTTATTGATGAAATCAGGTCAAAAGGTGGCAAGATGCTTCTTTTTGAATCGTTTTGTGGCGGTTTGGTAGCTCCGGAATCAGATGATAATTTGTGGAATTACAAATTTACCTGGGCACCCAGAAATGTTGTATTGGCAGGTCAGGGCGGTGCAGCAAAATTTATTCAGGAAGGCACATACAAATATATTCCTTACGGAAGTCTATTTCGCCGAACAGAGTTTCTGGAAGTAGAGGGCTACGGTAAATTTGAAGCCTATTCCAACCGTGATTCGCTTAAATATCGCTCGATTTATGGTTTAGATGACATCTTGACCTTGTACAGAGGAACAATTAGAAGAGTCGGTTTTTCAAAAGCATGGAATATGTTTGTACAATTAGGCATGACAGACGACAGCTACATCATGGAGGATTCTGAAAACATGAGTTACCGCCAGTTTACGAACTCTTTTTTACCTTATCACCCAACGGATTCTGTCGAAATAAAAATGCGATTGATTTTAAAAATCGATCAGGACGATATTATGTGGGACAAGCTTTTAGAACTCGATTTATTTAATCCGAACAAAAAAGTGAATTTGCCTGATGCAACTCCCGCACAGATTTTAGAAAGAATACTTAGTGACAGCTGGACGCTGCAACCAGAAGACAAGGATATGATTGTGATGTATCATAAATTTGGTTACGAACTGAACGGTGAGAAAAGGCAAATCGACTCAAAAATGGTTTGCATTGGCGAAGATCAGATGTATACCGCAATGGCAAAAACGGTTGGATTACCGGTGGCTATTGCGACTTTATTAATTTTGAATGGAAAAATTACAACTCCGGGTGTACAGCTTCCAATCAATAAAGAGGTGTATTTGCCTATTTTAGAAGAATTAGAAAGTTATGGTGTTGTTTTTTACGAACAAAATATGCCTTATTTTGGATATAATCCGGACTTGTTTTAACGGATTTATTTTTAGTTTTTGAATTTTTTTAATATCCGCTTCTGAGTTTTAGAAGCGGATTTTTTAATTTATTCCTGTGGCTGAATCGTTATTGGCATGGTATAAAGTACGCGAACAGGTTTTCCGTTTTCTGAACCCGGAATCCATTTTGGTGAAAGTTTGATCACACGAATAGCTTCATCTGCCAGCCCATATCCCAAATCTTTTACTACTTTAAAATCGGTTAGGGAACCATCTTTTTCTACCATAAAAGTAATCTTCATCATTCCTTCTGCCTTGTTTTTATCTGCCTCGGCGGGTGTTTTAAAGTTCATTCCTACCATTTTATAAAACTCATTCATTCCACCGGGAAATTCAGGCTGTTTTATTTTAGTATCAATTTTTTCTGATTCGGGAGTATTAATACTTTCCTGAGCAGCCGTTTTGGTACTAAAGACAAACAATAATAAACTGAAAATTACAGCGACTGAAAACACTTTTAAAGCTATTTTAACCGGAGATTCCTTTTTAGTCATCATAAGAAAACGTTTTTTGGTTAATAAATAATTAATGTTACTCGCTAATGCAACACTGGTTTTATTTGAAGCAATATCAAGCAATAAATTCTGGTAAGCTGTAACCGAATTAAACTCAATGTTTACTGCTTCATCTGCCAGAAATTCATGATTGAGTTTAATTGCTTTTTTATACAAAACAATAAACGGATTAAACCAAAATACAATTTGTAAAAGTTCTACAAACACAATATCAAAACTATGTTTTTGTGCTAAATGTGCTTCTTCATGTGCTATTAATTCTGATGGGATTTCACCGTTTTCATAGGCGATTGTATAAACAAAAATGGTATTCCAAAATGAATGCGGCAAAATCGGGTCATCAATTAAAACTACTTTTTTACCATTGATAATTTGTCTTTTATTCTTTTTTGATCTGAGGTATAAAGTGTAAAGGTTCAAAATAAATCGAAAGCTTAAAACCAGCGCAACCGTAATATAAGTTAAACCTAAAACAAAAAGTAGGATTTCATAAACATTTATTTTGTCCTGAATGGCGGTATTTGTTTGCACAACAATTTCCTCTAATTGAATTGTAATCAAAGATTTATTACTATTAAATAGCGGTTTAAACGAAAGCAACTGTAACGGAATTAAAAAGCTAAAAATTAAGCTCATCAATAAATAAGCTCTGTTGAAACGGAACATTTTTTCGTTCTCTAACCACAATTTATATACTGCATAAAAAAGCAAAAGCAGTAATCCTGATTTTAAAAGATAGGTTGTCATTTTTTCTTTTTTTGAATTTGACTATCGATTATTTTTTTGAGTTCTTCCAGTTCCGAAGCTGACAAATTGGTTTCGGTGGTAAAGAAAGAAGCAAATTGCGAAGCCGAATTATTAAAGAAATTGCTAATTAGCCCTTTTACATGTTTGGAGAAATAATCTGTCTTTTTGACCAGCGGATAATATTCCCTTGAATTCCCAAATTCGTTGTAAGCTACAAACTTCTTGTCAATCATACGTTTTAAAAGTGTGGCAACGGTGGTTGTGGCAGGTTTTGGCTCCGGGTAAGCTTCAAGTAAATCTTTCATAAAAGCTTTTTCAAGCTTCCAGAGATGCTCCATTAATTGTTCTTCTGAGTTTGATAGTTGCATGTTTTGAGTTTTTTATTCTAAGTTTTGTTCTGAAACTAAATTCCCTTTATTGTATTTTCTGATATCGGTTAATTTTCCTTCATCTGAATAAAACTTCCAGTCTCCAAAATAGAACCAATGTGTTTCAACAGAATCGGTTTCTACTTTTGTTTTTCCTTTTGATTGCAGTTTTCTGTTTTGATGATAATATTTTACAGTACAGATTCCGTTTTTGTATTTTTCGGTTTTATAGATTTTTCCGTTGATGTAGGATTTCCACTTTTTTACGGGCTGGTCGTCTTTGTAATATTCGTACGATTTATAATGAGTACTGTCTTCAGAATATTCTTCAATCCATACTCCCTGCTTTTTCTTTTCAATCTTTTGATTAATTAAATGAGGCTTACAGCCAAGAAGAAATGTACCACACAAGAATATTACAAAAAGGTTTTTCATAGTTTTGTTCTACATTTATAGATTTGCTTCTACAAATGTAGAATAAAATTTTAAATATGAAAGAAAAAAGTTTCAATATTTAAATAAAACTATAATTTTCAATACTTTGGGATTGCGTTAGGGATAGCAGCGGCATCCTTTTTATTTTTCCTTTAAAAATAAAAAGATATAGCGGATAGCCCGGCCGTAGGTAACGCCCGAATCAATAGCAATAGCAAATTTCAATGGCAAATTTCAATAGGAATATCAACTTGAAAACTCAAAAAAAAATCCGCTCATTGCTGAACGGATTTTGAATTTTTATAAAACGAATTACTTCGAAAGCGCTACAAAATACTTGTAAAACAACGGAATTGTCTCAATTCCTTTAAGGTAATTAAAGATTCCGAAATGTTCGTTTGGCGAGTGAATTGCATCACTGTCAAGACCGAAGCCCATCAAAATGGTTTTGCTTTTCAGTTCTTTTTCGAACAATGATACAATTGGAATACTGCCACCGGAACGAACCGGAATGGCCGGAACGCCAAAAGTTTCCGTATAGGCTTTGTTTGCTGCCTGATACCCAATACTGTCAATTGGCGTAACGTAGCCCTGACCTCCGTGGTGTGGCGTCACTTTTACGGTAACTCCGGCCGGCGCAATACTGGTGAAATGTTTAGTGAATAATTCTGTAATCTCATGCCAGTCCTGATTTGGAACCAAACGCATCGAGATTTTCGCATAGGCTTTGCTGGCAATAACGGTTTTGGCTCCTTCACCCGTGTATCCGCCCCAGATTCCGTTTACGTCTAATGTTGGACGGATGGAGTTGCGTTCGTTGGTTACATATCCTTTTTCGCCATAAACATCAGCAATGTTTAAGGCATTTTTATATTTTTCTAAACTGAAAGGCGCTTTGGCCATTTCGGCTCTTTCTTCTGCAGATAATTCCTGTACTTTGTCGTAGAATCCCGGAATCGTGATATGATTGTCTTCGTCGTGAAGAGAAGCGATCATTTTTGCCAGAATATTAATTGGGTTCGCTACAGCCCCACCGTATAAACCGGAGTGCAGGTCGCGATTTGGTCCTGTAACTTCAACTTCTACATAACTCAAACCTCGTAAGCCTGTCGTAATTGAAGGCTGTTGGTTCGAAATCATTCCGGTGTCTGAAATTAAGATTACATCGTTTTTCAGTTTTTCCTGATTGCGTTCTACAAACCAGGCTAAACTTGCAGAGCCTACTTCTTCTTCGCCTTCGATCATGAATTTTACGTTACAAGGCAGTGTATTGCTCTGTACCATATATTCAAGTGCTTTTACGTGCATATACATCTGACCTTTGTCGTCGCAGGCACCGCGGGCGAAAATAGCACCTTCGGGATGAATATCGGTTGTTTTGATAACGGGTTCA
Source organism: Flavobacterium cheongpyeongense (assembly GCF_003202435.1). GTDB lineage: Bacteria > Bacteroidota > Bacteroidia > Flavobacteriales > Flavobacteriaceae > Flavobacterium > Flavobacterium cheongpyeongense. Next base: position 191,355 of record NZ_QJHK01000004.1, on the reverse strand, counting down.
AAAGGGGGAGAGGTCCATAATTCCATTGGATCAGGCGGCTGAACATCATAATGGCCATACACTAAAACAGTAGGTAAATTAGGGTCGATTATTTTCTCTCCATAAATAATTGGATAACCGGGAGTGTCGCAAGTTTCGACAAAATCGCAGCCTGCTTGTGATAAACTTGCTTTTACAGCCTCGGCCGTGTCAATAACATCTTGAGAGTATGCGGTGTCGGCACTTACCGACGGAATTTTTAATAATTCGATCAATTCATTGATAAACCGATCTTTATGTTGTTGAACGTAGGACTTAATGTTTTCCATTTAAATTATTTTTATAGAAAACCAAATATACAAAAAAGAGAATTAATAATTTTTTTCAAATTTTTCTTTGAATATTCGAAAGTATGCTTATCTTTGCACCCACAATTACGCGGATATGGTGAAATTGGTAGACATGCCAGACTTAGGATCTGGTGCCGCAAGGCGTGTAGGTTCGAGTCCTATTATCCGCACTAAAAAAGCTTCTGAAGATATTCAGGAGCTTTTTTATTACTATTCATAATCCTACTTCTAAATTTCTTAGACGATTTAATTCGTCGATTAATCTTTCACCCTGTTTAAAGGTTGCTTCTTTGACTATCTTTTTTTGACTCGGTGAATATGTGAAAAATTTAAAATCAAAATCTAAATCTCTGCACCAAAATGCTACAAATATTAAATAGTCTTTGCCAGAATGCTGAAGATCAAATTTTATAGGTAAATTAATAACCTGAACTAATACTTGTTCTGTATGACCTGTGAAGCAGAATTTTTCCCCTAAAGAATCTTCAAAAAATTTAAAGCTGTAGTTTGATTTAATTTGTTCGACATTATAAACATCAATTATATAAGATACTTTTTCCGCAGGGATAGAAGACTCATTTTTAATGCTAACAATTATATTATCCTGATGACTTTTAACTGTTTTTATAACAATTTCAGCTGATAAAGAAGGAACTCTTCTTTTATTAAATAAGGCTTGAATAATTCCATGAGGCGCTGGTTTTGCATCTCTCTCAAGTCTTAAATAATATTTTCCATCTGACGAACATTGATGCGGAGGATTTAAACTCTGTGGAATATCAATCAGAAAAACATTTCCATTTTCAGTCAAGAACTCTTCTATTTTTAAATCTGTTGGTGCTGGAACAATATTAGAAGCAATTTTTTGATACAACCAATCTTTATTTTTAAAATTTGAGAATGTCAATTCACCTTCACATATCTTAATAATATTTTTACCTACATTTTGTTTTGTTTCTCTTGGAGATCCTATAATCAATAGGCCGCCTTCAGTGTTTAAAAATGCCGCTATCTCTTTAAAAATGTCATTAATTTCAACTTCACCACTTTTAAATTCAACAACAGAGGATTCTTCCTGTGGGCTAGAAAAATAGTTTTTGAGATCAATTAAAGTAAGTTCGTCTCTTTTTTTTCCGAATATCTTTTCTATATAATTTGAATTCATATATCTCAGTTTTAAAAATCTGCTTTTTATCTTAAACGAAGATATAGAAAATTAATTCGTTATTTTTTTTACGCAGTTATATTCAAAAGACTTTCAGTCTTTCGCGTCTATCACAATATCGCAATATTTGTCATTCCGAGGGACGAGGAATCTTCACACGCTGAGCACGCACTGTTGTCGAGTTTCTTGCGGAGATTCCTCGTTTCCTCGGAATGACAAACTCGATGCAAACAAACTCTCTTCACTCAACATCCAAATAAGGATCTAAAGCTTCGGCCAATCTATTCAGACAATAGAAATTACATTCAATACTGTTTTTTTCTGGTAAGTTTTCGAAATCTTTCATTACCTGCAAAGAAAGAATATAGTTTACTTGCCGTATTGTTTTTGCCATATCTTTAGGATTAATACTGTTCGTGAAAAAATCAATTAACCTAGTTTCTGTTTCTTTTGAAAGATGATTTATGCTCATAATTTTAGATTTTATAATATCGCAAAAATCATCAGAACTTTATTTTATTTGGACGCATATATGGGTCTAATTATAATTGTTATTTCCGTATACAAAATTTTCGGCTCAAGCCATTTCTTCAAAACCATAAAAACACTTCCAACTAAAAGCAGTCGCAGCGTCTTTGTTTTGAGAGGATTTAAAAAGATTCAGGCAGATTGTTGTTTCTAAAAGTTTTGAGAGGCTGCTTTATGCTTAAATTTATCACTTAACAAGTTTGATATTATAATCCAGAATCAATAGAAAATTAAATAAAAACAAAAAACCCGAATATTGCTATTCGGGTTTCGTGGTACCTCCAGGGATCGAACCAGGGACACATGGATTTTCAGTCCATTGCTCTACCATCTGAGCTAAGGTACCGTGCTTATTAATTCACTTTGTTTCAGTTTCCGTGTGTTTCTGTGAACGTGTTTGCGGGTGCAAAGATAGAATCATTTTTCGTTTATCCAAAACATTTTTTTAAAAAAATCAATTCGTACCTTCGCCGTGGTAAATAAATAAATATGGTTTTAACAGTTGATATTGGTAATACCCGAATTAAAGCTGCTGTTTTTGAGGGGAGTACTGTTTTGGGAAAATTTGTTTTTGAGAAAAATGAACTCGAAAAAAAAATTAAAAAAATTTTAAAAAAATTTCAAAACTGCTCTGATTTAGTCGTTGCATCCGTCGGAAATATCGAAAGGCAATCTTTTTTGGCTTTAGAAAAAGAACTTAATATTCATTTTTTGACCCATGAGGATGTTTTTCCTTTTGTAAATAAATATGCAACCCCAAAAACGTTAGGAATAGACAGGATGGTTTTGGCTGCGGGAGCCACTTTACAATTCCCCAAACAAAACAGATTAGTTATTGATGCCGGAACATGTATTACCTACGATTTTATCGACGAATTTGATCATTATTTAGGTGGAGCTATTTCTCCAGGCTTGCGCTTGCGTTATGAAGCATTGCATAATTATACTGCCAGACTGCCTCTACTGGCTTTGGAAGACCCTGGATCTTATATTGGTAATACCACTGCGCAGGCAATACATTCAGGGGTCGTGAACGGTTTCGTCTATGAGATTGACGGTTTTATCGATGAATATCGTGTAAGATATTCAAATTTTATAATAATTTTAACGGGAGGAGATACAGAATTTTTGGCTAAACGATTAAAAAATACCATATTTGCCAATTCAAATTTCTTACTTGAGAGTTTGAACCAAACATTTCAATATAAAATCGACAATGATTAAAAAAATTATACTAAGTGCTTGTTTGCTTATTACGTTCGTTTCATTTGCTCAGCAAGGTACCGCTTCACCTTATTCATTTTACGGAATTGGGGATATGAAATTTAAAGGAACTTTAGAAAACAGGTCAATGGGAGGTGTTTCGGTTGAGCAGGACAGTATTCATTTAAACGTTGAAAATCCTGCAAGTTATGCCAGTCTTATACAAACTACTTTTACCGTTGGGGGTACTTACGGATCCTCAAAAGTAAAATCCGCGACTGAACAGGCAAGTACTACAAGGTCAACTTTTGATTATCTGCTTTTAGGGATACCAATGGGTAAATTAGGCTTAGGGTTTGGATTACTTCCTTTTTCATCAGTGGGCTATAAAATCAGGAATGACCAATCGGATACTGCATTAGGTAAAAGTACTCAATATGAAGGAAAAGGAGGGTTGAATAAAGTGTTTTTAGCATTAGGATACAAGATAAGACCAAATTGGAATGTAGGTGCAGATATGCAGTACAATTTTGGAAAAATTGAAACTACCGGTATAGAAGCGATTACAGAAATTTCAAGTGGTACAAGAGAAATTAATGCTTCTACGTTATCTGGCGTTAATTTTAATATTGGAACCATGTACCAGACTAAAATCTATAAAAAGATGGAATTGTTTACTAGTCTGGCTTATACTTTTGTGAGTAATCTGAAATCAGACAGTGAAAAAACTATAGAGGTAGATGGAGATGTAAGTACAATAAGTGATTTGAATAGTTCTACTTTGAGTTTACCAAATAGAGTAACAGTTGGTGCAGGTATTGGAGAAGCAAGAAAATGGTTAATAGGTACTGCACTGGTTTTTCAGGGCACTGGCAAATTTCAAAATTATTATAACACAAGTGATAATGTGCACTATGAAAGATATGCCAAATATGCAATTGGAGGATATTATCTTCCAAACTATACCTCATTTACAAGCTATTTGAGCAGGATAACCTATAGGGCAGGAGTTAAGTATGAAAAGACCGGACTTGTTGTAAATAATGAATCTATTAAAGATGTAGGGTTTTCATTGGGTGCTGGTTTCCCTATTACCGGAACTTTTTCTAATGTAAATTTCGGAATCGAATACGGTAAAAAAGGAACAGTTTCTTCAAATTTGGTTCAGGAAAATTATTTAAACTTTAGTCTAAGTTTCTCTTTTAATGACAAATGGTTTGTTAAAAGTAAATTCAACTAATGTGTAAGTTTATATTTTTATAAGCTCGATACAATTTACTACATTTGGCAGATGAATTTACCAAAAAGACATAGTAGTATAACCATTGTCACAGTTTTTGCTGTGACACTGTTTTTTGGTTGTGAAAGTAATTTTAAAGAAGTACAGAAAATTAACTTTTCAGAATTTTTTCCTGCCACAGATGCCGATACAATCAATATAAAATATACAGATTCCGGTCGAATTACGGGTGTTTTGAAAAGCCGTAAAATGTTGGATTATGCCAGTGTTGATTTTCCTTTTACCGAATTCCCTAAAGGAATAGATGTTACATTATACGATAAAAAACAAAAACGTACTTTTATTGTATCAAATTATGCAATTTCATACAAACGGACTGGTATAATTGATTTGCAGGGAAAAGTAAAAATAACTTCTGAAGCCGGGCAGGTACTTGAAACAGAACAATTATACTTTGATCAGAAAAACGAGTGGTTTTATACGGAAAGAAAATTTAAACTGACAGATGCAAAAGGAGTTTCGAATGGTCAGGGAATAGATTTTAGTAAAGATTTTAAAGTTATAAATTCACAACGGGTAAGTGGGGAAATTGAAGCCGAGGAAGATTAAAATTATAAATTATGGGTTACTTAAAATATACACAATACGTTTACTTGTTAATTGCAGTTGCATTTATTTATGACGGGATTACAAAGCTAAATGAAATGGGTGAAACTCCCTGGCTAAGTTTTCTGATAGCAGGTGTGAGTATTTTTATGTTTTTTTTCAGGAGAAAGTTTTCTAAAAAATTTGACGATCATTATAAAAAACAGTAAAAAATGGAAATTAGTATTATAATACTTTGTTTAATACTATCAGCCTTTTTTTCCGGAATGGAAATAGCTTTTATTTCTTCTAATAAGATTTATCTTGAAATCGAAAAAAAACAAGATAATTTTATCTCCGGAATTTTAACAAAACTTACTGAAAAACCATCAAAATTTATTGCTACGATGCTTATTGGCAATAATCTAGCTTTAGTCGTTTATGGTTTTTTTACCGCAGATTTAATTTTGAATTGCATAGCAAATTTAGGTTTTCAGTTGTCAGGTTATACCAATTTGTTTCTTCTCACTATAGTCTCCACTTTTATTATTTTAATAACTGCAGAGTTTTTTCCAAAAGTTTTTTTTCAGATTTACGCTAATTCATTAATTAGGATCTTCGCTATTCCGGCTTATATTTTTTACAGGTTATTCTATTATATTTCGACCTTTTTTATTTGGATTTCTGATTTTATTCTTAGGAAGTTTTTTAAGACAGAAGGAGACCAGGTGCAGTTGTTTTTTAGTAAAATTGAACTTGGGAACTACATTACAGAGCAGATGAATTCTGTTGAAGACAATGAAGAAGTAGATTCTGAAATCCAGATTTTTCAGAATGCTTTAGAGTTCTCAGGTGTTAAGGCGCGTGATATTATGACACCCCGTACAGAAATTGTTGATATAGATTTATTTGATACTGTTTCTGATCTTAAAGAATTATTTATAGAAACAGGATATTCTAAAATTATAGTAAGTCAAAATTCTTTGGATGATATTGTAGGTTACGTGCATTCTTTTGATTTATTTAAAAAACCCAAAACCATAAAATCTGTTTTGATGGCAGTAGAGTTTGTGCCCGAAACAATTTTGATTAAAGACACTTTAAGTCTGCTTATCAAAAAAAGGCGAAATATAGCTGTTGTTTTAGATGAATACGGAGGTACTTCCGGAATGATTACGATAGAGGATATTGTAGAAGAACTTTTCGGAGAAATTGAGGATGAACATGATTTAGATGAAGAGTTAATTGAACAGGAATTAAAGGAAGGGGAATATCTTTTTTCGGCAAGATTAGAGGTTGAATATTTAAATGGAAGATATAAATTAGAGATTCCGGAAAGTGATTCTTATGGAACTTTAGGCGGATATATCGTTGATTTTACAAAAGACATTCCTCAAAAATATGAAAAAATTAACATTGGGAATTATCGTTTTGTGATAGAACAATGTTCGAACAAAAAAATCGAATTAGTAAAAATGACTGTAAAAGAATAATTTTTTTAACAATTTAAAAAAAAAGGCGAAAATAAAACACTAGTTGTATTGTTATTAAGCAGATAATTGTATTTTCGCAAACTGAATATAAAATTAACTATAATAAAAATGGCAGTTTTAGCAAAAATTAGACAGCGTTCCGCATTATTGATAGGAGTTATTGCACTTGCATTATTTGCATTTATAATACAGGATCTATTTACAAGGGGAACATTTGGTCAAAGTTCAAAAGATGTAGGAAGCATCGATGGAAAAGATATTTCATTTGAAGACTTTAGAGTAAAAGTTAGTAATGTGGAAAAAAGCGGTCAGGGAATTACTTCCACTGAAGCTGCAAACAGAGTATGGGATCAGGAGGTTTCAATCGCTCTATTGTCTGCCCAGTTTGATAAATTAGGATTGAGAGTTGGAGAAAAACACCTTTTGGAGGTTTTAAAAGCGGATCCAAATATTGGTAAAAATCCAATGTTCTTAAATGCTGCAGGTATGTTTGATATTGCTAAATTCAAAGAGTATTTCAAAACAAATCCGGAAGCAGCCCAGTTTATTACTGAAAAAGAAAAAGATGCCACTTTAAATGCAAAATTCCAAATCTACAACACACTTGTAAAAGCAGGTCTTTACACTACTGCAAGTGAAGGAAAGTTAAAATATGAAATGGAAGCCAATAAAGTGAATTTTGCATATGCTGCCGCATTGTATTCTTCTATTAAAGACAGTGAAGTGAAAATTTCAGATTCTGAAATTGTTGACTATATGAAGAAAAACGAGAAAAAATTTAAAGCAGATGCAACTCGTGAAATTCAGTATGTGTTAGTTGAAGACAAACCTTCAAAAGAAGATAAAGCTGAAATTAAAGCAAAAATTACTGCTCTTTTAAATGGAAGAGTGGAGTACAACGCAAAAACTAAAACAAATGATACATTACCAGGTTTTAGAAATGCAACAAACATTGCAGAATTTGTAAACGCAAATTCTGATGTTCCTTATGATTCAACTTACATTGCTAAAAATTCTTTGCCTGCAGTTGATGCAGATAAATTATTCAGCTTAGCTCCGGGGCAAATTTATGGACCGTATGAATTTGGAAAATATTATGCTATTTCTAAATCTTTAGGTTTTAAAGCGGGTGTTAATGCTAAAGCAAGTCATATTTTAATTGGTTATGAAGGATCTCAAACTCCAAACCAAAAAGAAAAAAGAACAAAAGAAGAGGCTAAAGCTAAAGCTGAAGGTATTTTAGCTCAGGTTCAGGCTAATCCGGACAGTTTCATGATGCTTGCTTTTACAAGCTCTGATGATTCATCGGCACAGCAAGGTGGTGATTTAGGATATTTTGGTCCAAACCAGATGGTAAAACCATTTAATGATTTTGTATTCAGTAACGGAATTGGAAAAGTTGGTTTAGTTGAAACTCCTTTTGGATTTCACATTATTAAAATCACTGATAAACAGGATGGGATTCGTTTAGCTACAATTGCTCAAAAAATCCAGCCTTCTGAAGCTACTTCTGATAAAGCATTTACATTGGCAACTAAATTTGAGATGGAAGCTGCAGATAAAGATTTTAATGCCACCGCTAAACAATTAGGATTAAAAGTTGAAGCTCCTGTGACAGCTAAGGCTATGGACGAGGCTTTTGGTCCATTAGGAAACCAAAGAAACATTATTAGATGGGCTTTTGATAAAGAAACAAGTAAAAATGATGTTAAACGTTTTGAAATTGCAAATATTGGGCACGTTATTGCACAGTACAAAGGAGAGAACGAATCCGGTTTGGTATCTGTTACTCTGGCAAGATCATATGTTGAACCAATACTGAAAAATAAGAAAAAAGCAGAGATGTTAAAAGCTAAAATGACAGGTTCAAACATTGAGGCTATTGCAAAAAGTGCAGGAGTTAAAGTACAACAAGCAACAAATGTTACCATGGAAAATCCTACTTTGCCAGGTGGAGTGGGGCAGGAACCTAAAGTTGTTGGAAACGCATTTGCATTATCTCCAAATAAAGTTTCAGCACCAATTGAAGGAAATACAGGCGTTTATGTTGTGAAAAATATCAGTACTATTAAAGCACCTGCTATTGCTAATCATGCAGAATATGTATCGAAAGTAAAAGCTCAAAGCGCATCTGATGCAAGCAGAATTTTACCAGCTTTGAAAAACAACGCTAAAATTGAAGATAATAGATTACAATTTAATTACTAAATTTTTTAGTAATAATATTAAGCCCGAAACAGTTAAAAATGTTTCGGGCTTCTTTTTTTGTTTATATTGTGCGATTTTTACCTACAATTATTTGCCTGTTTCTAAAGTTATATCGGTATAATAGAAATATGATTTAAAAAATTTGGGTTATTCAAATTATTGCACTTTATTTGTCAGAATTTTGGTTTTGACGAATTAATTTTTGCAAGAAGATGATTGAAAATTATATTAATAATCAGGTATTTAATTTTGTATATGTTTAGTTTTTTTAGAAGAAAACCTAAAGTATATTCCAAAATTGAAAATCATATTTTTGGAATAATTACCGAGCTTTTAAAAGTCAGCGCTACTGATATCAATGTAGACGAGTTAGGTGGGAAATACTATCTGAGTAATGAAGAACAGCATTTTAAAGTTACTATATTAAGCAATGATTACGTTATCAGACTTACTAATACACGCGATTCTGTGGCTGAAAAATACGATAAGGTTTTTGTAGAAGACGTTTTAAAAGCGGTAAAAGAAGAAAAACACCGTCGAATGGAACTGGTTTATGATTCAATTACAAATAGTATTGAAAAAATGGCAGAGCGCCTTCATAATACGCTTATTGAATCAAATGAGCAGGAGTCCCAAAAAGTTCGTCAGTTAGAAACTAAGCATACTAAAAATAAAAGGGTAAATTGTTAGTTTTTGGAGTTTACCAATCTATTGAATTAAATAAAGATATTTCTTCATGACAAGGATTTGATAAGTAATTGATTTAAAAGTAAAGATTTAGTGAGAAACTTAGAATCCTTATTTTCAGGCAATATGAGTTGTTTTGAAAAAAGTGGTCAGGATTAATATTTTTCAAATTAGTGAAATCGGAACAGAATTATTTTGTTCCGATTTATTTTTTACCAGGTTTTTAAATGACTTTTAGATTGATGAAAAGCAGGCAGTCTGTTTCGATTTGAAACTCCTTAAAATCGACCAGAACTTTTGTTTGCTTAGGTAAAAATAATAAGCTGACGTGATAGTCAATTTTGAGTAATATACTTTCATCCAGATTCTGTTGTAAAAAATTAAGAGTTTTAATTTTTTACCTTAAAATTCTCTTTTATTTAAATTTTAAGGTTTTGTTATTTGAATGGTAAAAGCAGCTATTTACAATATCATTTCTTTATACGGAACAACTATAGGATACCCTTTTTTTGCGAAGTAGGAGTTAGGATTTTCACGGGACACGGCCAGCACAAAATCTCCGCCCCAGGCGCCAAGGCTTTTGACAGTGCCATTGAAGTCCGGAAAGAGGCATTCCTTAACGGTTTTAGTTTCCAGAATACGACTTAATATGTTTTCGTGCTTTTCTAAAGCATGTCTGAAATGGTCTTCATTTTCAGCCTTCAAAACTTCTTTCGTGATTTGGTTTATCGCTTCTTTTTGTGTTTCGAGATTATTTCTTTTCTCTTTGTAAAATGCTATGGCATTCTTGCTGCTTTGTTTTTGATTGAGGTAAACGAAATATAAATTTCCGGTAAAAGAGGGAGCAAATTTTACAGGTTCGACAATAGGTTTTTCATTTTCAAGATGAAATAAGACCGGGAAATTATTTTGCGCACAGGCAATATCGTAACCGCTGCCTCCAAAGCTGTTTTTAAGTAAGGTAAAAGCATCAATTTGAGTCCACTGCGCAATATTGTTTAATAGAGTTGAGGATGTGCCAAGTCCCCAGTTTTTTGGAAAAGTAAGTTTGGTAATTACGGTATAACCTTCTGAATTATTGATAAAAGCGGGGTTTAAAAGATACGCCTCGTGCAAAATATTAATTAGGGTTGTTTTTACGGATTCAGTTGTAACAGAAGGATTGTTTATTATTTCATCAAATGTAACGGTATCTTCAAACCAGATTTCTCCATCAATATTGTAGCTTTTCCATTGAATTTGATAACCCGAACCATTTTCAACAATTAGATTCTGTCCGAATTTTGTAGGTAGCGCAAATGCTCTGGCGCCATCCAAAACCAAATATTCGCCTGTAATCAATAGTTTTCCGTTGCTGTAAAAGGTTGTTTTCATTCGTTTTTTTTTAGCCCCGATGGCAACGATATCCTTTTATGGCGGGGTTCGCCATAAAAGATTTAGTGAACAGCGGGAATTGCTTCATCTATTGATTCTGCTGAGGATGGTACTATTATTTTCTTAAATTTTCAATAAATTCAACTACTGCGCTGTGAGTGACCGTAGTTTTCTTAAAATGATTTCTGATTAAGTGGCGCTCTTCTTCGTTTGCCTCAAACTGGTTGATGATATTGTTCAGGTGCATTTTCATGTGGCCTTCCTGGATTCCGTTTGTGGTAAGCGATCGTAAGGCTGCAAAATTTTGTGCCAGTCCTGCTACTGCAACAATTTGCATCAGTTCTGCTGCTGAAGGTTTTTCGAGCATTTCGAGGCATAATTTTACCAGTGGATGCAATGAAGTCAATCCGCCGACTGTACCGAGAGCGAGTGGAATTTCGAGCCAGAACGTAAAGGTTCCGTTCTCGATTTTAGCATGTGATAAACTTGAATATTGGCCATTTCGCGCAGCGTAAGCATGAACGCCAGCCTCTACAGCCCTGAAGTCGTTGCCCGTTGCGAGAATGACCGCGTCGACACCATTCATAATTCCTTTATTGTGCGTAACGGCCCTGAAGGGTTCTACTTCGGCTATTTGAACGGCCTGAACAAAACGTTCGGCAAACTCCTGAGGATCCTGGATATGCTTTTCGGCCAGATCTTCAACAGGACAGGAAACTTCTGCGCGGACTACACAATTAGGAACATAATTTGACAAAATGCTCATGATGACCTCAATGTCCAAGCCGGCATTTTGTGCTTCTTTTTTCAGGGTCTTTGCAAATTGCTCCAGGCAGGAATTGATAAAATTAGCACCCATACTGTCTTTTGTGTCAAAAGTGGCATGAAGCTGATAATAATTCTCAAGCAGGTTTCTTTTGTCCTTTAACTGAATATCAAGGATACCTCCACCGCGTTCCTGCATGTTTTTTGTAATACTTTGTGTTTCTGAGAAAAATTTTGGTTTAATCTGGCTGAAAAATTCTTCTAATGTATGGACCTCTCCATTAAATATAAAATGAACCTGACCAATTTTTTCGGTATTCATAACGGTTGCTTTAAATCCGCCACGTGTGGCCCAGTATTTTGCAGATTTTGAAGCGGCTGCAACTACTGAACTCTCTTCGATTGCCATCGGGATTGTTTTATAACTTCCGTTAATTAAAAAATTAGGAGCAACTCCAAGTGGAATATACAGGTTGGTAATTGTATTTTCTATAAACTCATCATGCAGTTGTTGCAGCTTGTCGTCTGAATTCCAGTAATTTCTTATTATATTTTGTGCCTCTTCGGGATTTGAAAAAAATTCTTTGGCAATCCAGTTAATTTTTTCTTTTTTGGATAATTTAGAAAATCCTGCAACAGCGTTGTTCATTCTCAGTATATTAAATAATAATGTTGTGGCAAAGATACCAATTTAAGGGTTTTGTTTAAAATGTATTTGTAATTTGAAAAGCATCTAAGACATTATTTTTTAACATTTAACAGTTAAAATGTGTATTATGTTTAATTTTTTCACTAAAATTGGACTCTTTTTTATATTAAACTAATACTAATGAATACAGGTAAAATTACTATTGTTCTTTTATTCTTGGTGGCTGTCTCTTTTGGACAACAAAAAATTACCGTCGAAAATATTTATAGCGGAGTGTTTCGTACGAAAGGTATGGATGAACTTCAATCCCTGAAAAACACTGATCAATATACGGTCTTAAATGTTGATCATGCAAGCAGAAGTATGCAAATCGATTTGTATGATTTCGGGACTTTAAAAAAGGTCACTAACCTGATTGATACTAAAAATCATAAGGAATTGGCAGACGGTATTGACAGCTATACTTTTGATGCCTCAGAAAAAAAGATCTTAATTGCCTGCAATAGCAATCAGATTTTCCGGCACTCATTTACAGCGGATTATTTTTTATACGATATTGCTTCAAAATCTTTAACGAAGCTTTTCGATTTTCAGGTACAGGAGCCTGTCTTTTCTCCTGATGGAACTAAAATAGCTTATGCCAGAGAAAATAATCTTTATGTATATGATGTTGCTTCAAAAATAGCTACCGCAGTCACTACAGACGGAAAAAAGAATGCAGTTATTAATGGAATTACCGACTGGGTTTATGAAGAAGAGTTTGCTTTTGTCCGGGCGTTTGACTGGAGTAAAGACAGTAAAAAATTAGCCTACATCCGTTTTGACGAAAGTCAGGTTCCGGAATTTTCAATGTTGATGTTTCATAAAGATTTGTATCCGACCATTGAAACGTTCAAATATCCTAAAGCCGGAGAGAAAAATTCAGAAGTATCGCTACATATATATGATGTAAATTCCGGTTTTGCAAAAAAAGTCGATTTAACCAATTATAAAGATTTTTATATTGCCAGGTTACAATGGACAAATAATGCTAACACTTTGTCGGCGCAGGTTTTAAATCGTCATCAGGATAATCTTGATTTATTATTTGTAGATGGAACTACAGCTGCTGCTAAAATAATTCTGAATGAAAAAGACAAAGCTTACGTCGATGTCACGGATAATTTAACATTTTTAAAAGACAATGGTTTTATCTGGACCAGCGAAAAAGACGGTTTTAATCATATTTATGTTTATGATAAAAGTGGAAAACTTAAAAATCAGGTTACAAAAGGAAATTGGGAAGTGACTTCATACTACGGTTTAGACGAAAAAACAAAGACTATTTTCTACCAGTCTACAGAAAATGGTTCTATCAACAGGGATCTTTACCGAATTGGTTTAGATGGAAAAAACAAAACTCGTTTATCTTCAAAAGTAGGGACAAGTACAGCTACTTTCAGTCCCAACTTCCAATATTTTATTACTACTTTTTCAAGTAATTTACAGCCTACTACTTATACTTTGAATGAAGCGAAAACCGGAAAAGAAATTCAGGTAATCGAAGATAATAAAGCTCTTGCTACTAAATTAGAGGCTTACAACCTTCCCAAAAAAGAATTTTTTGTTTTAAAAACAGCTAAAGGAAACGAATTGAATGCCTGGATTTTAAAACCGAAAGATTTTGATCCGTCTAAAAAATACCCTGTTTTTATGTACCAATATTCTGGTCCCGGATCACAACAGGTAAACAACGACTGGAACAACACTGACGATTACTGGTTCCTGTCTCTTACCCAGCAAGGTTATATCGTAGCATGTGTCGATGGAAGAGGAACCGGTTTTAAAGGTTCTGATTTCAAAAAAGTTACACAATTACAATTAGGAAAATACGAAGTTGAAGACCAAATAGATGCTGCGAAAGTAATTGGAGCATATCCGTATGTTGATGCTTCCAGAATTGGAATTTTCGGTTGGAGTTACGGAGGATTTATGGCGTCCAATTGTATTTTTCAGGGATCTGATGTTTTCAAAATGGCTATTGCAGTTGCTCCGGTGACGAACTGGCGTTTTTATGATAGTGTTTATACCGAAAGATACATGCAGACTCCGCAGGAAAATGCAAACGGCTACGATCAAAATTCACCTATCAATCATGTTGACAAACTAAAAGGGAAATTTTTACTGATTCACGGTTCTGGTGATGACAATGTTCATGTACAGAATTCAATGCAGATGATGGAAGCCCTGATTCAGGCAAACAAGCAGTTTGACTCGCAAATTTATCCAGATAAAAACCATGGTATTTATGGTGGTAAAACGAGAATTCAGTTATACAATAAAATGACTAACTTTATTAAAGAAAATTTATAATACAACTTTTCAATCTTAATAATAATGAATAATATGAAAGAAACTCAAGTAAAAACTTCGCATCCAAAAGGACTTTGGGTATTGTTTGGAACGGAGATGTGGGAGCGATTCAATTTTTATGGAATGCGGGCTTTATTAACTTTATTTCTTGTGAATTCATTATTGATGAAGGAAGAAGAAGCCTCTTTAATTTATGGAGGTTTTCTTGGGCTTTGCTATTTAACGCCAATGTTGGGAGGTTTTGTAGCCGATCGTTTTTTAGGCAACAGAAACTGTATTTTATTGGGCGGATTATTGATGGCTGTTGGTCAAATGTTGTTGTTTACCAGCGGAAGTGTTTTTGAATCTAACCTAGGCTTGGCAAAAACAATTATGTATTCTGCATTAGGGGTTATTGTTTTTGGTAACGGATTCTTCAAGCCAAATATTTCGAGTATGGTAGGAAGTTTGTACCCTAAACAAGAAAAAACAAAATTAGATACCGCTTTCACGATTTTCTATATGGGAATTAATATGGGGGCTTTCTTAGGCCAGTCTATTTGTCCTTTGTTAGGAGATGTAAAGGATGCTGGCGGAATTAGAGATATTCATGCTTTCCGATGGGGATTCTTGGCCGCTTCAGCGGCAATGCTTATGGGAACAGTTCTTTTTTACTTCTTAAAAAATAAATATGTGGTTTCTCCGGAAGGAAGACCATTAGGAGGATTGCCTTCTAAAAATGTAGCCGCTGATTTTGAAGAAGGAGAAGCACAAAAAGCTAATTTTTCTTCTAGAGCATTGACTATTGCCGGAATTGCATTCATTGCTTTAGGGTTCTTTTTTCATTATGTAGTAGGTCAGAACCTGATTTATACTTTGATTTATTCTAGTGGATTGGCATTAGCCGGATTAATTATTTCGGATACTTCATTAACTAAAATTGAAAGAGACAGAATTATTGTAATTTATATCGTGTCATTCTTTATTATTTTCTTTTGGGCTGCATTTGAGCAGGCTGGTTCTTCGTTGACCTTTATTGCCGACAATCAAACAGACAGACATTTCTTTGGTTTCCTCATGCCTCCGTCAATGGTTCAAATTTTTAATGGATTATTTGTAGTAATTATGGCAGTGCCTTTTAGTATTTTGTGGGATACTCTTCGAGCAAAAGACAAAGAACCTATTTCTCCGGTAAAATTGGCAGTAGGTCTAGTTATAATTTCTGTGAGCTTCTTTATGATCGCAACTCAGGTTTCATACATTGGAACTTCTGGATTGTTATTAGTAAAATGGCTTATTTTATTGTATTTCTTAAATACTTGTGCTGAGTTATGTTTGTCACCAATTGGTTTATCGTTGGTTGGTAAATTATCTCCAAAACGTTTTGCATCATTACTTTATGGAGTATTCTTTTTGTCAAATGCTTCTGGTTATGCTTTAGGGGGAACTTTAGGTTCTATCCTGCCTGCAACTGGAGATAAATTTGCAAAAGCAAAAGATTTAGGAATCGATCTTCAGGCTGTTTTAGACAATAAAGTAGTGCCAACTGCAGAACAATTATCTCTTTTAGAAAAACATCAGATTAGTGCACATAACCACTTTTTTGCAGGATTCGAAATTCATAACTTATATGAGTTCTTTATGGTATTTGTGGTTCTTACAGGTATTGCGGCAATTATATTATTTGCTTTGACTCCGTTCCTGAAAAAAATGATGCATGGTGTTAGATAATTTAATGGAATAAAATATGCTAAAAGCATCATCTTTGAATGAATTGAAGATGATGTTTTTTTATTTATATACTTAAAATAATAATAATGGAAGAAGGCTTAAGTTTAGAACAAATACAAAATTTTAAAGGGAAATATCCAAAACAATTGTGGTATTTGTTTACTGTTGAAATGTGGGAGCGATTTTGTTTTTATGGGATGCGTGGTGTTTTAACCTTTTTTATGGTGGATCAGCTTTTCCTTAAAGATGAGGCTGCAAATTTGCAGTATGGTGCAATTCAGGCATTTGTATATGCATTTACTTTTGTTGGTGGAATTTTTGCAGACAAAGTTTTAGGGTTCAAAAAGTCGTTGTTCTTTGGTGGGATTGTTATGATTTTGGGGAATCTACTTATTGCTTTTGCTCCACAGGATTTATTTTATTATGGATTAGCATTTTCTATAATTGGAACCGGTTTTTTTAAACCAAATATTTCTTCGATGGTTGGAGAACTCTACCATGAAAGTGATCACAGAAGAGATGCGGGTTATGGAATGTTTTATGCCGGAATTAATATTGGTGGCTTTTTTGGAGGAATTCTGTGTATTTATATAGGGAAATATTACTCCTGGCAATTGTGTTTTCTTTCGGCAGCTATTGTGATGACTTTTGGATTGTTGACTTTTTTGTTTACAAAAAAACATCTTGGTCCAATTGGAAATTCTCCGCTACTACATTTGGAACCAAGTAAAAGAAAAATTAAAGAAATAGCTGTTTATATAGGCTCATTATTAAGTATTCCGTTTATTTTCATAATGGTAAAAAATACAGATTATACAGATTATTTCATGTATACCATTGGTATAATTGCTATGATTTATTTTATATATGAAGTGATAAAATTAGGAGATATAAAATTGCAAAAAAAAATGATTGCAGCTTTTACATTTATTTTCTTTTATTTAGTATTTAATGCGATATATGAACAGAGCGGAGGGTCATTATCGCTGTTTGCTAAAGATAATTTAAGTTATAATTTGCTTGGATTTACCATTGACCCTAATGCTGTAAACAATAGTTCAAATACATTATTTGTTGTTATTTTCAGTCCTTTGGTCGGATTGCTTTGGCTTTGGCTGGCTAAAAAGAAGATAGAGCCTAATACATTGATTAAATTTGGTATTGGATTTTTGTTTTTAGCAGCCTCTTTTTATATTTTCTATTATACTAAATTTTTCGCAGATGTTAACGGGGTTACTTCCCTGAATGTGTTCACGTTTGCATATTTGGTGACGACTCTTGGTGAGCTTTGTCTGGGGCCAATCGGAATGTCTATTATTACAAAACTGTCTCCAAAAAGACTATTTGGAATGATGATGGGACTGTGGTTTTTAGCAACTGCATTTGGACAGTTATTTGCAGGAAAACTTGGTGCAGAAATTTCTAAATCAAATACAGGAACTACTTTAATGTCTAAGCTGCAGTCATACACAGACGGATATTATCAATTAGCTATTTATTCATTGATTGCGGGTGTTATTTTAATAGCAATTTCTCCATTTATTAAAAAATTAATGCAGGAAGTAAAATAGATATTTTACAGTGTTTTTTGTTTAAATTTGAAAAAAAATAATCGATATGAAAAAAATATTTATACTAACATTTTTTATAATAGGTTCTTTTGTTTTACAAGCCCAAGAGTTAAACTGGCATACTGATATAAAAGAAGCGATAACAATAAGTAATAAGGAAAAAAAGCCGTTAATGATGTTCTTTACCGGTAGTGACTGGTGCGGATGGTGTATCCGTTTGCAAAATGAGGTTTTAAAAACCCCTGAATTTCAAAAGTGGGCTAAGGAAAATGTAATTTTAGTTGAATTAGATTATCCTAGAAGAACTGCTCAAACACCAGAAATTAAAAATCAAAATGCCGAATTGCAGCAAGCTTTCGGTATTCAGGGGTTTCCAACTATTTATTTTGCCAGTGCCGAAACTAAAGACGGAAAAGTAAATTTTAAAGGTCTGGGAAATACAGGATATGTCGCAGGTGGCCCCACTGCGTGGCTAGCTGTTGCTGATGGAATAATTAAATCGCAAAAAATGTAAAAAAGTATTTGTATAATAATTAACAGAATCCCCTCAATTTATATGAGGGGATTTTTTTTTAATAAGAAATTATGCTGTAAACGTGATGGTTGTAAAATGAAATGTTTTGTTTTCATAAAATATTGCATTTAAAAAAACATATTGTATAATTTTTGTCCTAAAAATTGTTGTATAATTAAAATATAATGTTAATTTCGTTTTGCTAACAAACCAAATCTTTTGTACTATGATAAAAAAATTACTCCTGCTAATTTTCTTTTTAGGATCGATTACTTTCCATGCCCAAAATCTAGTTTGGAAAACGAGCATGGATGCTGCTATAACTGAAAGCAATGATGAGAATAAGCCTATGCTGATCTTTTTTACTTCTTCAAGTGCGCCAAATAATCTTCAAAACGAAGTCTTCAAAACACCAGATTTTGCAGTCTGGTCAAGGGATAATGTTGTATTAGTGAAATTAGATCTTTCTGATACTGATGTGTCTGATGCTGATAAAGAACAAAATGTCAGACTTAAAAATGCATTTGGGGTCGAAAATTTGCCAGAGGTTTGTTTTGCAATTGCATCAGTTAGAAAAAGTAAAACAACATTTCAGGCGCTTGGTAAAATTGGATACAAGCCAGGTGGGGCTAAAGCATGGATTTCTGAATCGGAAGCTATTTTACATCCAAGCGAATAAATTCAGTTTAATAATTTATAAAATCCCTTTTCACTCGTTGCATGAAAAGGGATTTTTTGTTTCAGACAAGTCGCTTTCCAATATTTTTGAATGGAGTATGAATTAGATGCATCGGCAATAATTATTTTAGGATGCAAACTTTTTAAAATTCGATCCAGATTAATTTTTGGCGACTGAATGAAAATTAAAATATCAGGCTGGATTGTTTGTGGGTAAATCCCTGAACTATCAATAATGAAAATCTTTTTGTTATTAAGATATAGCATGTTTTTAATTTTTGTTTCATTTTTTAATCTGCAAAAGTTCCCAACCAGATAAGAATTCACAATGTTGTTTTTTGATGCTTTATTCAAAACATTGTCGTTACAAAAAAATGTAACATCCTCTCCATCTCTTTCAGAAATAATTGTCTTTTTCTTGGTGTTATAGACAATGATTTCGTGTTGGCTCTGTATGTTTTTTTTGGTGAATAGAAAAGAAATCTGTAAAAGAATTATTGAGACCAGAACCCCAATGAGTTTTGAAAATTTTGGCTTTTTTATCCAAATTATGGTAATTATTATCCATATGTAAAATGCAAATAAATAGTAATTATTGAAACTTATATTTCGGATTACAAAAGAATCAAAAGAAGCTATAAAATGAATAACTTTATTTAACAAATAAATACTTTTTTCAAGGATTTGAATTAAAAATAGTGGTGCAATATTAAAGACAGCTAAAATCATGACTATTATTCCAACAATCATAATTAATGATAAAATTGGAATAATAACAATATTAGTAATGAAAAATAGCCCCGGAAATTGATGAAAATAATATAGACACAGTGGTAATGTACCAATTTGTGCTGCAAACGAAACAGTTAAGACATCCCAGATGTTTATAATAATTTTGTTTTTTGGATTCCATAAGTTTTTTAATATGGGCTGTAACCAAAGAATGAAAAATAATGCCAGATAGCTGAGCTGAAATCCTATATCAAATAAAAAGTAAGGCTCAAAAAGCAATATGAGGAGAATGGAAACCAATAAGGTATGATAGGTATTTCCGCTTCTTCTTAAATAAGTTCCAATTGCCAGAAATGAAAACATGACGACTGAACGTAACACACTGGGTGATAGACCTGATATTACCGCAAATATAATTAGTGAAGTTAAGATGGCAATTAATTTTATAAGCGAACCTTTTGGATTATTTCCAATAGGTTTTAAAATAAAAGAAATAAACAACATGATAAATCCGACATGCAGCCCCGATACCGAAAGAATATGTGTAGCACCGGAAAATTGATAATCCTGGATAGTTTCCGGTGATATTTCTTGTCTTTGCCCTAAAATGAGCGCTAAAGCTACATTCATTTCGCTGGGATTAAAATTGTTTCGGGTAAGATTGTGTACAATCCTTGCATGTAATTTTGCGGTATAATACCAGATATCTTTTTGTATAGTTTTGTGAATGCTGATTTCTGATTTTGTCGCATAAATCTGCGCATAAATCTGTTTGTCTTTTAAGTATTTACCGTAATCAAACTGATTGGGGTTTTTAGGTGAAGGGTTGTCTTGTAAAGTTGTTTTTAAGCAAATTATATTTCCAATAATAAGAGCATTAGGTAAGCTGTCTTTTTGAATATTTATAATAGTTTTACCGGAGTATTTTTGATTTTCAATTTGCCTGATTAACGCAACATATCTGTCATTATACTCATTGCCTTTTAATTTCTCCCGCAAACAAAGCGTTATAAATTGTGGTTTTTCAAAAGCCTTTTTACAATTTGTATAGTTTGTCTTTTGCAATGATTCTGTATGGAATGATAAAGTCAGACAGCCAATAAAGAATGTGGTCAGATAGGTGCTGATGCTAAAAAATGAGAGGTATATATCCCTTTTATGCGATAAAAAGTAAGCAAGGGTAAATACAAATAATGCGACTAAAGTAGGGTATATAAAATACAAACCTGCTTGCGTATAATAACTGAATATTATTCCGATTATAAAACAAATCGTGACTTTGGTCAAAGGATAATTTAATACTTTCATTAGATAAAAGTATTAAAAAAATGTAAGAAAATTTTGTTTTTTTTGAAAAAAAATATTCAATTATTCTGTCAAACTGAACAAATAAGTTTTTATAATAAGGTTCTTTTGTAGAGGAAATAATCATTCCTTTAGATGTAGAAGAATGTATAAAATTTAGTTCTTCACGACTAATTTCTGTTATAAGCCCAACATGATTAATTTGATTGTTTCTATTGGTTTTAAAAAAAAATTAGATCTCTTTTTTAGCATCATCAAACTTTATTATTTTTCCAACTTTCGATTGTTCATATGAACTTCAGGGTAGTTTAATATTTTCTGATCCAAAAGTAAAACAACTAAACCGGAACAATCAAAACCTGCTTTTGTCGTGCCGGTTGCTTTATAACGAACACAATGTTAGCAGTTGCAGTCTCAATCAAATTGCTTACAATATATTTTGTTTCATGTCCTGCCTCTTTGTTTACAGTATTTGAAGCTGTTTGACAAGAGGTTAATGTAATTGAGAATAAAATCCAGTAAAATTATTTTTTTCAGGACGATGATTTTATTGTTTTTTTAGATCTGCAACAATAAGTTTGGCTGTTTTTGTACTAGCTCCAATTCCTCCGAGTTTTTGTTCTAAGATGTCGTATTGTTTTAATACCTCCTGTCGATAATCAGGGTTTAGTAATTTTTGTAATTCTTCTTTGATGCTTTTTGTGTTACAATCATTTTGAATCAATTCGGTTACTACTTCTTTATCCATGATTAAATTAACCAGTGAAATGTATTTTAGTGTAATAATACGTTTTGCAATTTGATAAGATGCCCAGCTTCCTTTATAACAAACAACTTCCGGAACTTTAAAAAGTGCAGTTTCTAAAGTTGCTGTTCCTGAAGTTACTAAAGCTGCTGTTGAAGATCGAAGTAAATCATACGTTTTATTCGAAATGAATTTGATGTTTTTATTTAAAATGAACTGTTGGTAAAATTCAAAATCCTGACTTGGTGCCCCTGCAATTACAAATTGATAATCTTTAAAGTTTTCAACCACACTTAGCATCACACTTAGCATTTTTGTAATCTCCTGTTTACGACTTCCCGGTAAAACCGCAATGATAGGTTTTTCGTTTAGTTGATTGTTTTTTCTAAAAATAGCTTCATCAAAAGCAGGCTGGTTCTGGATGGCATCAATTAGCGGATGACCTACAAATTCTACAGGAAAATGATGTTTGTCTTCGTAAAAGTTTTTTTCGAAAGGTAAAATCACAAACATCTTATCAACATCACGTTTAATTGCTATAATTCGACTTTCTTTCCAGGCCCAGATTTGAGGTGAAATGTAATAATGGGTTTTGTAATGTAGTTCTTTAGCCCATTTTGCAATTCGCATATTGAACCCCGGATAATCAATAAAAATAACAACATCCGGCTGGAATTCTGAAATATCTTTTTTGCAGAATTTAATATTATTTAAAATGGTTTTTAAGTTAAAAAGTACTTCGACAAAACCCATGAAAGCCAATTCCCGATAATGTTTTACCAAAATCCCTCCTGCCTTTTGCATTAAATCTCCGCCCCAAAATTTAATTTCAGCATCTGGATCTTCTTTATATAGCGCTTTCATCAAATTAGCCCCGTGAAGATCACCCGATGCTTCGCCTGCAATAATATAATATTTCATACGTAGATAATATTTATTTTAAAGGAAATCCTGCCTTAGTTTGATAAAGGCAAAATGTAATGCAAAGATAATAACTTAAATCAGCAAAGTTGAAATTGCCAAAATAATCACTGCTAAAATGACTCCGCCAGCCATCAGTTCTTTATCTTTTTTTAGTAAAAAAGCAAAAACAACAAGATCCAGAGTAGTTCCTAACGTGATGACTTTTCCGAGATAACCATTTTCTTTTATCGTTTGAATACCCGTTGAAACATCAAATTTTGTAAAAAAGGTAATGAATAAATAGCTTCCAAGCAAAGAAGTGAAAATCCCAATAATAAAGCCAATGAGTATGTTTTTTTTATTCATTTAAATTCCATGTGTTTAGTTGTTGAATTGCGTGATGCGCGGTTAAGTCAAATTGAACAGGAACCACAGCAATATATCCATTCTCTAACGCCCATTCGTCAGTATCGTCTCCTTTGTCCTGATTTACAAATTCACCAGAAAGCCAATAATAATCCTTTCCGAAAGGCGTTTGTCGTTTGTCAAATTTTTCTACCCAAAGCGCCTTTGCCTGTCTGCAAATTTTAATGCCTTTTATTTCTTTTTCTTTTAACTTCGGAAAATTAACATTTAAAATAACACCTTGAGGTAATTTTTTTTCAAGCGTTTCTAAGACTATTTTTTTTACAAATGTTTTGGCTGGCTCAAAATCAGCATTCCAGTTATAATCTAATAATGAAAATCCTATAGCCGGTATTCCTTCTATTCCCGCTTCAACAGCGGCACTCATAGTTCCTGAATAAATTACATTTATAGAAGAATTTGAACCATGATTGATTCCGGATACACATAAATCAGGTTTTCTCTTCAAAATTTCATTTACGGCCAGTTTTACACAATCTACAGGAGTTCCTGAGCAGCTATATTCTGTAATAGTGTCATTTTCTTTTGATATTTTGTCTAAATATATTGTGTTGTTGATCGTTATGGCATGTCCCATAGCGCTTTGTGGTTTGTCTGGTGCAACAACAATCACTTCACCAATAGTTTCCATAACAGCGATTAATGTTCTGATGCCGGGAGCAGAAATGCCATCATCATTGGTTACTAATATTAAAGGTTTTTTGTTTTTCATGGTAAAAATTGTTGAGGATATAAGATTTTGAAGGCAAATGTAGGAACAGATTTTATTAGAATACTAACAATTAAATTAAAATTTGTCAACTAAATTATCGAAGCTTTTTGTGATTGAAAGATTTTTATATCTTTAACAAAAAATTATAGGGCTCTTAGCTTTATTGGCTTGGTTTTTACTATAACTTAGAGAAAAAAAATTGATGAATGCTATTATTAAATTTATGAAACGAAATTATAAAATCTTCATAGCCGTATTATTCTTGTCTGTAACTTTGTTTGCATTCAAAATAAATGCAGACCAAACAATTGATCCGGATCCAAACAAAGATAAAATGCTTTTGGAATTACTGGCATTTGTGATAGAAAAAGGGCATTATAGCCCACCTCCAATAGATGATGAATTTTCTAAGGGTATTTTTAAAGATTATATAGATGCTCTTGATCCATCCAAAAGATTTTTCCTTCAATCTGATATTGATGAATTCAGACAATATGAATTAATGCTGGATGATCAGTTCATTAATAAAGATTTGACATTTTTTAATCTTACCTATACAAGATTAATGAAGCGTATGGAAGAAAGCAAAAAAAGGTATAAAGTTCTTTTGGCACAGCCATTCAATTATAATATAGATGAGACTTTTAATGCCGATTATGAGACGATTCCGTATGCAAAAAATACAGCTGAAATAAATGAAAGATGGAGAAAACAAATTAAACTTTCAACCCTTTCATCTCTTGTAACTAAACAAAAATTAGAAGAGGATAAAAAGAAAACGGATCCGGCTTATAAAATAAAATCTTTTGAGGTTTTGGAGAAAGAAACACGAGAAAGCTCTTTGAAATCATTAGATGATAATTTTAGTTTAATAAAAGATCTGGATAAGCAAGACTGGTTTTCTGTGTATGTGAACTCTATTATGACCCGTTTTGACCCTCATACAAGCTACTTTGCACCAGAAGAAAAAGATCGTTTTGATGTAAATATTAGCGGAAAATTAGAAGGAATCGGAGCTCGTTTGACCAAGAAAAACGATTTTACCCAAATTGATGAATTGATTTCTGGAGGACCGGCATGGAAAGGAAAAGAACTTGAAGCAGGAGATTTAATTCTGAAAGTGGCACAAGGAAAGGATGAGCCGGTGGATGTGGTAGGCATGCGTCTTGATGATGTAGTGAAAAAAATTAAAGGTCACAAAGGAACCGAAGTAAGACTTACAGTAAAAAAAGTTGATGGAACCATTAAAGTAATCTCAATAATTAGGGATATAGTTGAAATTGAAGAAACGTATGCTAAATCAAGTATCGTAGAGAAAAACGGACTAAAATACGGGGTTATTTATTTGCCTAAGTTTTATATCGATTTTGAAAACAAAGATGGGCGAGACGCAGGTAAAGATATTGCACTGGAAGTTGAGAGGCTTAAAAAAGAAAATATAAGCGGAATTGTGCTTTATGTGCGTGATGACGGCGGAGGGTCACTATCGACTGTAGTTGATATTGCAGGATTGTTTATAGAAGAAGGTCCAATTGTTCAGGTAAAATCAGCTGGAAAAAAGAAAGAGGTTTTGTATGATAAAGATAAAAAAATTGAGTGGGACGGGCCTTTAGTAATAATGGTAAATAGTTTCTCTGCTTCAGCATCTGAGATACTGGCAGCTGCAATTCAGGATTACAAACGTGGAGTAATCATTGGTAGTAAACAAACTTATGGAAAAGGTACCGTTCAAACAGTTATTGATTTAAATCAGTTTGTTCGAAATAGTGATTTTGGAGATTTTGGGGCATTAAAAGCTACTGCTCAAAAGTTCTATAGAATTAACGGAGGATCAACACAGCTGGAAGGGGTAAAAAGCGATGTAGTAATGCCTGATCGTTACGCATATTTAAAAATGGGTGAGCGTGATATGGACAATGCTATGCCTTGGGATAAAATTGATCCGGCAAACTATAATATATGGACTGCAAACGAGAATTTTAATCAGGCGATTTCAAATAGTAAACTTAGGATTGCTCAGAATCCTCAATTTAAATTAATAGAAGATAATGCTAAATGGATTGATGTTAAAAACAAAGAAAACACCTATAGCCTAAATATTAAAAGTTTCAAAGCCACACAAGAACAAGTAGAAAGCGAAGGGAACAGATATAAACCAATTGCTGATTACAAAAATGATTTAGTTTTTAAATCATTACCCTATGAAAATCTTGAAATAGCTAAAGATGCGTCTTTAAAAGAAAAAAGGGAAGCCTGGCATCAGGCTTTAGCAAAAGATGTTTATGTAGAAGAGGCTTTGAATGTATTAGATGATTTACAACCTAAAAGCAATATTAACAAACAAACTAACTCTTCTAAAATAAAAAAAGATAAACTTGTTAAATCTTAATTTTTTGAAATTAGTTGAACTTAGATAGAAGTCAGAGCTCCATATTTTTAATTTATATGGAGCTTTTTTAATATATGATCCTGAAAATGAAAAAAACACTCTTCTTATTTTTAATAGCACTATTTATTATCTCTTGTAAAAAAGATGGAAATCAAAACAAAGAAATGCTTCTGGTTCAAAATGACTTTGTTGTTTCAAAACAAAATCCTCCGCAAGCAGTTTATACGATTTCATATTTACCCACTTCGACAACACGACAAATTGTAAAACATGATTACTATACATTATCCTACAATGAGAAATTTGAACAGGCAGAATGGGTAGCATATGAATTAAAAAAAGAATATTTAAAGAATAATGATTTCAAAAGACCTTATTTTATTGAAGATCCTAAAGTAACTACAGGATCTGCAGACTGGAGAAATTATAAAAAATCAGGTTATGACAAAGGCCATCTTTGTCCTGCAGGTGATATGGAGTTTGACAAAAAGGCTTATGATGATACCTTTTACACCTCAAATATATCGCCTCAAAAACATGATTTTAATGGTGGAATTTGGAATCGTTTAGAAAACAAAGTGCGTTATTGGGCTGGTAAGTATGATGATATTTATGTAGTTACAGGAGGTGTGTTAAAGGATTCTGATAAAAAAATAGGAACAGAAGAAGTTTCTGTTCCTAAATATTTTTATAAAATTGTTTTGGCTAAATCAGGAAAAGAACATAAAGCAATTGCTTTTTTAATTCCGAATGAAAAAAGTCAAAAAGGAATTTATGAGTTTGTTGTTTCTCTTGAAGCTTTAGAAAAAATGACCGGAATTGATTTTTTCCCTAATTTAAAAAACTTAAAAAGCAGTAAGGACTTTTAAGTCGGCAATAGTAGTTGTTGGGTTTTCTGCTTTAAAAACAAAACTCCCCGCAACTAAAACATCAGCACCTGCTTCTACTAATTGTTTGGCATTTTTATTAGTTACCCCCCCGTCAATTTCAATAAGCGTTGAAGCATTTTTGCGGGTAATTAAATCTTTAAGTTTTTTAATTTTGATATACGTGTTTTCAATAAACGACTGGCCTCCAAAGCCTGGATTGACACTCATAATGCAAACTAAATCAATGTCATTGATAACATCTTCTAGTAAATCAATATTGGTGTGAGGATTAATGGCGACTCCGGCTTTCATTCCTTCAGCTTTAATGGCTTGTAATGTTCTGTGAAGATGAGTACAAGCTTCATAATGCACAGTTAGATTATTAGCTCCTAAATCTGCAAAAGTTTTGATATATCTGTCAGGATCAACAATCATTAAATGTACGTCTATTGTTTTTCTCGCATGTTTTGAAATGGCTTCTAAAACCGGCATTCCAAAAGAGATATTAGGTACAAAAACTCCATCCATAATATCAATATGAAACCAATCAGCCTGACTGTTGTTAATCATTTCGATATCACGTTGTAAATTGGCAAAATCAGCTGCAAGAACAGAAGGCGCAATAAGTGTATTCTTCATTGTGTGTAGTTGTTAATTTAGAGGCACACAGAAGTGTCTCTTCGGGTAGTTTTATTTTTTGCAAAGGTAATTATAAAAAATAAAAAACTCCGGTAATCAGCCGGAGTTTCAATCATCAATCAAAAAACGAACAGTCAATCAAACTGTTGTTTGCGTTAAAATAGTTTCAGGTTTTAACTTTCAAGTTGTTTTGAGAAACCTGAAGCTTTAAACCTGAAACAAATATGTTTTATCCTAAATAAGTTTTAAGGATTTTACTTCTTGAAGTGTGTTTTAATCTACGGATAGCTTTTTCCTTAATCTGACGAACACGCTCACGGGTTAAGTCGAAAGTTTCTCCAATTTCTTCTAATGTCATTGGGTGTTGGTCACCAAGACCAAAATATAAACGAACAACATCAGCTTCTCTTGGAGTTAATGTTTCTAATGAACGCTCAATTTCAGTACGCAATGATTCGTGGATTAGCTCTCTGTCAGGATTTGGAGATTCTCCGGAACGTAAAACGTCATAAAGGTTAGAATCTTCACCTTCAACAAGAGGTGCGTCCATTGATAAGTGACGTCCAGAGTTTTTCATAGACTCTTTCACGTCATTTACGGTCATGTCAAGTTCTTTTGCAATTTCCTCAGCAGAAGGCGGGCGCTCGTTAGATTGCTCTAATAAAGCATACATCTTGTTGATTTTATTAATAGAACCAATTTTGTTTAAAGGTAAACGAACAATACGCGATTGCTCGGCTAAAGCCTGAAGAATCGATTGACGAATCCACCATACAGCGTAAGAAATGAATTTGAAACCACGAGTTTCATCAAAACGTTGAGCTGCTTTAATTAAACCTAAGTTTCCTTCATTAATTAAATCAGGAAGTGTTAATCCTTGATTTTGATATTGTTTAGCCACCGATACTACGAAACGCAGGTTTGCTTTTGTTAATTTCTCTAATGCTCTTTGATCACCAGCCTTTATTCTTTGTGCTAATTCTACCTCTTCATCAGCGGTAATCAGGTCAACTTTTCCGATTTCTTGTAGATATTTATCTAACGATGCAGTTTCACGATTGGTTACCTGCTTGGTGATTTTAAGTTGTCTCATGTTGTTGTCTCCCTATTTTTTTAAAGTGTACAAATGGTTATACGTATGAGGTGTCTAAAAAGTTACAACGGTTTAGAAAAAAAATAAAAATTCCCATATCAGAAAGGATTGAAACGGGAATTTTTTATTTAATAATTAGAGTTTTAATTTGAAGTTGAATCTTTCACTTCAATAATTTCTTTTAAAGAAACCGGCGATCCATTGTTTGCGAAACCTTCAAGTCTTATTTCATATGTTCCGGAAAGATCTGAAGTGTAAAATGAATTATTGCTTTGGCTGTTTAACTTAACTTCCGGATTCCAGAATAATTGATTTCTAAAATCAGGAATTCTTGCGTTATCAGTTAAGTTACTATATTCGATTTTGTTGTATATTTTTTTTGGTTGCGGTCTTAATACAACAGGTTTTACTATTGAACTTCCGCTTTGTGTGCTCTTAAAATCCTTATCAAACGTGGTAAAACTAATTAAACCATTAAAAGATTTTGAACCTGCATAATATCTTCCAACGATAACATCAATTTTATAAACATTTTTCATACTATAATTAATCAAATCATTTTGATTTTCTAAGTATAACCCATCAACCAAAACTAATGCAGGTTCAGGTAATTGAGGAAAAACACTTGGATCATTTACATGCAGATATAGTTTATTATCTTTTTGTTTGTGATAAATCTCTGTAGTAACTTCAGTTGTAGTTTCCTTTAAGGTTTTAAATCGGGTAAAATCGTCTAAAACATACTCTTTAGCAAGAGGATAGTAAAAAGTTTCAAGTGTTGGTGTTTTCTTAATATTGTCTGCCTTTTTATGATAATATGCATTTTCAACCTGACTGGAAATCGATCTGTCTAAAAGACTTTCTTTAATGACGTATGATAAATTTTTGTTTTGCTCATAGGATAATTGTGCATAATCTATTGCAGGTGCATTATTTACTATCAAGTCGTAATTGGAGGCTTTTTCATCAATAATCTGAACAACGATATCTGGCGTATAATAAGTTTTGCTTATATTGAAAATAAAATTTCCGTCACGATCTGTTTTAACTACTTTAAAAGCAAACGATTTGCCAGGAAGCGATAAGCAAACGCTCACGTCTTCAATTTTATCATTATTATTTCTTGACAAAATTTTTCCTGAAATAATTTCTCCTCTAAGCTCAGGTAAAATTATTTTTTGGTTATTCTGTAAATCTAATAGTACTGGATATGATGATTTTACGCTAAAATCTGTAGCAGTGATTTGGCTTTTTGATGGGATGTTGTCTAGTTTTCTTACTGACAAAGAATAATTCCCATTTTCGAAAGTTGCATTTGAAGATTCAATTTTTAAATCGACTAATTCACGATTTGTAAATGTTTTTTTATTGAATTTAAAGCTGATGTTTTCATTAGTGCTGCTTGTTTTTGTAGACGTATTTTCAGTATTGCCTGATGCTTCAGTATTCACATTTAAAATATTTTCACCTAAATCTTTTTCTGTTGTTTTATAAGGATTAATGATATTGATGTCTATTTGAAATAGTTCAGCAACGGGTTTGTTAAGCATCCAGTTAGTGTAACCAATCAATTTATAATTTCCTGTTTTTAAAGTCGTAGGAATAAAATAATCACCTTGACCATTTGCATTTTCTAAGGAAATTTTAGTCTTAAAAACTGATTTTTTATTGTTGTCTACAAGTTCTGCATAAGCAACTTTACTAATATTACTTGGCGTTTTGTCTGTTGCTTTTAAACAATAAATTTTATACAATAAAGTTTCACCCGAAACAAATGTAGTAGCATTGGCGTGAATGTAAACAGTTTCATCTAAAGTGATGGTTTGTTGTGCGTTGCTGAATTGTGTACTTACGAGTACAAACAATACAATTAGGTGTTTTATTCTGTCCAAAATGGTGGTATTATGTTAGATGAAAATGATGTGCAGTCCCCGCATTCTATATTAACCATAATGTAATTTTGCCCCAAGTTTGAAACATATGTCATTAAATTTTGATCTATATTATAAATCATAGTTTCTCCTTGGCAAGGAGGTTGGCTCAATGCACTAAAACAAAAATTAAATGGAATGTCAGCGCATTCGTTAAAATACGGAGGGCCTGTTTCGCCTGGAAATAAATCAGAATAGTTAAAAAAGATTCTTTTTTCTGATACAGTAGAAACATCAAAAAAACCAATTACATTTTCGTTGGTATTTGTAATACATTTTATGTTTCCAGTTAAAACTCCGGGTTGCTTAGGAGATAATATACTTCCTGAGCTTGAAATGTCTCTCATTATTCGATGAAAGGTATAAGCTTCTAAATTTTCAACATATTGTTTTACTAATATACTGTATCTGTGCCCAATGATGTAATTGTTTTTATTA
This sequence comes from Flavobacterium cheongpyeongense, assembly GCF_003202435.1. Lineage (GTDB taxonomy): Bacteria > Bacteroidota > Bacteroidia > Flavobacteriales > Flavobacteriaceae > Flavobacterium > Flavobacterium cheongpyeongense. Next base: position 160,122 of record NZ_QJHK01000004.1, on the reverse strand, counting down.
ATAAATCTAACGGGAAAATTAACTCGATCCTCTGCTAAATCATTTGTACTTGTTAAAAGGATGTCTGTAGAATTTTTTGTTGAGTAACAAGTTTTCTTGTCAGAGGAATTCTGAACAACAGCTATACTTTCAGGGCCTGTTACCACTAATTTTTGACTTCCCCATCTAGGGGCTATAATTTTGTATGTTTCTTCATACTCATATCTGTAATATTTTGATGTAGCTCCAGGGTCATAACTATTGACATTAATTTGAATTCCAGTTTCATTATTGCTGTTTGTTACCACAGCAGGAATAATACTTTCGATGGAGTTTACGGTTGTTAGAGTTTGTGAAGTTGATTGATAGACTTTGCCTTCAGAAGTGGTTACCTCTAAGGTGTATTCTCTTCCAGGTTGCGCCTGAAATGCAGATTGAGAAATATATTTTTCAGAATTTTCTTCAAATAAATATTGGTTATTCTGATTGTCCTTCACTATAACTTTTGCCCCTTTTACAGTTTGAATTCCTTCATCTTCAAACTTCGCAGTTTTAGTTATTTTAATCTCCTGATTTTTAAGTTCATTAGTCAATGTGGCCTCTATAACTATCGCTTCTTCATAAGTGTTAGCTAAAAGGGGATATGCCTCGGTGCAACTATTGCAGATAATAGCTAGTAAAAGAAAGGCAATTATATTTTTTAGTTTGTGATTTTTCATTGCTTTAAAATCTAAATAATTTGTTTCTGAATTAAAATTTAAAATTATACGTAATACTTGGTACGGGTATAGAGAAAATAGATGTTTTATATCCCTTTACTTTTCCGCTTTGATCAGTAACAAAATAAATTGAATATGGATTATTTCTTCCTAAGACATTATAAACAGATATATTCCAAAAACTATGCGCCAGTTTTTTTATTTTGTGATTACCTTCAATGTTGATTCCAATATCTAAACGAATATAGGCCGGTATCCTATAAGCATTTCGATCACTATATAATGTATAATCTGCATCTCCATAATGAAATGTTCCAATTGGGTATGTTACAGGTCTTCCGGTTTGGTATAAAAAGTTAGTCGATAAACTATAACGTCTTGTAAATTTATAATTCAAAATAGCACTCAAATCATGAGGTTTGTCAAAATTCGCAGGAAAAAAATTACCATTATTTACGACTTCTGAACTAAACTGACTGTTAAGTTTAATCATTGTACGAGAATAGGTATATCCAATCCATCCGTTTAATCTTCCTGTTGTTTTCTTTAATAAAAATTCAATCCCGTATGCTTTTCCCTCACCTTGTAATAATTCAGTTTCAACATTCTCGTTTAATACGATTTGTGCCCCAACTTTATAATCAAGAATGTTTTTAGACTTTTTGTAATATCCTTCTAAACTAACTTCATATTCTTCATCCTTTAAAGTTTTGAAAAGACCTAATGAAACCTGTTGTGCTGTTTGAGGAGTTACGTTTGTATCGGATAATTTCCAGGTATCTGTTGGAGATTGTGTTGTATTACTTGATAAAAGATGAATGTATTGTCTCGTTATATCATAACCGGCTTTTATTGAAAAATCTTCGGTAATAAAATAACGTGCTGCCAAACGAGGTTCAAGTCCACCATAGGTTTTTATAACTTCATTTTTCTTATAATGTTCTGTTCCTGTTATAGTTTCGTCACTAAGTGGCAAACCATCTTGATAAGTGTTTACGTTAGCCTCTCCTAAAGCTGCGTAATAAGAATATCTTAAACCCAAATCAATTAGTAATTTATCGCTAAATTTAAAACTGTCTGCTAAATAAACAGCTGATTCCAAAGCTCTTTCTTTTTCAATATCTCTCGAAATTAAAGTAGCATCAGGATTTTTAGGATGTTGATATCCTGGGGAAATATTGTATAATTTACTGGCAATACCGTACGATAAAGTATGTTTTGGAGTAAGTAAATAATTGAATTTTAACTGCAATTGTGATTCGTTTATTTTGTAGCCAAAATCAAATGCATTAATATCATCTGTATCATAATCAATATTAAACTTATATTCACTGTTTGTAAAAATCAAGGCAGCTTTGCTTTTTTTGTTAAAAGCATGATCCCATTTTAAAGAGGCAAGTCTATTGCTGTATTTGTAAATAGAGTCTGAACTTAGACTAAAACGGTCATGGCTATAATAGGCAGTTGCCTCAATGTTATTATTGCTATTAATTGCATTGTTGTATTTAAGGATTCCGTCATAAAAACCAGCTTGACTATTTTTTAGGTTTTCATCATCCAAAGATTTTAAAATCCAATCAGAGTAAGTTGCACGCCCTCCAAAAATAATACTTGATTTGTTTTTTTCGATAGGTACACTAAGCGTAAGATTTGACGTAATTGGTCCGACAGCACCTTCACCTGAAAATTTTTCAGAATTTCCGTTTTTTGTTGTAATATCAAATACAGAAGATAATCTTCCTCCAAAATCGGCAGGAATACTTCCTTTGTAGATATCCGCTTTTTTTGCTGTATAAGGATTTATAGCAGAGAAAAAGCCTAAAAAATGCTGAGGATTATATAGTACAGCATTGTCTAAAAGAATCAGGTTCTGATCATCTTTTCCGCCTCTAACATTAAATCCAGCTGATCCTTCACCAGTAGTTTTAATACCGGGAAAAGTAGTTGCAACTTTTAAAATGTCTCTTTCACCAAGAATTAACGGAACATTTTTTATTCCTTCAATGTCAATTGATACTAAACCTGAAACTGTAGTTTCGGTTTGTTTTTTCCCTTTCTTATTAATTACGACTTCATCTAACTGATTTGATTTGTCATTTATATTAACATCAAAAGTGCCATCGTCATAAACCATTAAAGTTTTTGTTACTTCTTTATGGTTTAGCGATTTTATTTCGATAACATTTATTCCGATAGGAAGTTGTAAGGTATAATTTCCATAAGAATCACTAGAAGTACTAATGTTTTTGTTTTTTACTTTAATATAGATATTAGCTTCAGGTTTTCCTGTTTCGGCATTTTTTATAGATCCTGAAATGGTAAAATTTTTCTTCGTTAAGTTTTTATTTTCTTTGCCAATAAAAACGATAGAAGCTTTTTTTGTAACGCTGTAACTGTTTAATGAATCATATTGTTGATAAAAAACAGGATTATCAGTAGAATTGGCTCCTTTGTTTGTAGTTTCTATTGGTGCATCAGGAAAATAATTAGCTGGCAAATCATCGTGAATTGTACTGTTTAATGTTAGTATCACTTTGTTTTTCAGGATGATAAAATTTAAATCAGTTTTGCTTAAAATTTTATCCAATAACTCATTAATTTTAATGTCAGTATAAGTTCCGGTAATCAAATCTTTATTTGAGCCAACCCAAGTCGGATCAAAATAGAATTTATAAGAAGTTGAAGCTTCGATTGCCTTTAGAGCACTTTCTAAAGTGTCATCTTTAAATGTAATTGATATTTTCTCATTCGAGTTTTGTGCCGATAATTGAAATGAGAATAAAATAACTAAGGCAAGTATAAATTTTTTCATTTGTTTTATTTGGTTTGAACTGAAAGAGAATTGTTAATGTATTTTATCAAATTTCTCATAAATTGATTTTCGTCAGATTTCTTAAGTTCTCTATTCATTAAATAAAACCCATTGATTTGTTTTTTTTGTTCCGGAAACAGTTTAATAATATTGTTTTTATTTTTTATTGGATATATTTTATTTTTTAGATTCAGATAAAATGAAGTATTTTCTTTAAATGTATAAAATAACATACCCTCAGTAACAACTTTTTGTTGGTCTTTATGATGTTTAATATAAAATATAAAATCAGGTGTGATTTTATTTTCTTCGTAATAACCAGGTGTAAATTCGGGAACAGTAGGATCTTTTTTATCGATGTTAACGAAGTTTTTGTCTTTAATAGAAAAAAATTCCACTTTGGCAGTAATAATATTAACTCCAATATTTTCTGATTCACCAAAAGGATTCAAAACTAAAATGTCTCTGTAAATGTCATATTTCAGTTTTACATTATAATAAGATTGTCCTTCATAGGTAAGATTTCCTAATTCATATTGATCAATATAATACAAATGATTGCCTCCAACAGTTCTGTAAGGATTAGTATGTGGTATGCCATTAACAATGTCTAAATTTTTTCTCCCTATTGTTTTATCAAACCAATTATAGGTAGTGATGTCATTAGTGGTCTGGCTGTGAATTGAGTAAATGCTTAAGAATAATCCAAATAAAACAAGTAATGTAGATTTTTTTTGATAATTTTTCAAAGATTTATAGTTTTAATAGTTGTTTTGGCTATTTCAAAAGTATTAAAAAAATGTTATAAATTTCGTGTATTTGTGTTAAATTGTAATAAAATAATTTGTTTTTTTAACGAAAAACCCCAAATTCATTTATCTGAATTTGGGGTTTTCTATGAATAAACCTTTAGTAAACTAAGATCTGATTACTCTTTTTTCTCCTCACGCGGAGGTCTTGGAACAAGTGCTTTTTTAGAGACTTTTTCCTTTTTAGTTTTAGGATCAAGTCCAAGATACTTCACTTGGAAAACATCTCCCATTTTAACGACATCGGCAACGTTTTCAGTGCGTTCCCATGCTAATTCAGATACGTGAAGTAATACTTCGTTTCCAGGTGCAGCAGTATATTCTACAACGGCTCCAAAATCAAGCATTTTAATTACTTTAACTTCGTAAGCTTCTCCCATTTGTGGTTTGAAAGTAATAGAAGCAATTTTTGCCAATACTGCTTCAATTCCGGCAGGATCAGTACCTAAAATCTCAATAATACCTTGCTCGTCAACCTCGTTGATAACGATAGTTGTTCCGGTAGCTTTTTGTAACTCCTGAATTACTTTTCCTCCAGGTCCAATCAATGCTCCAATAAAGTTTCCAGGAATAGTTCTGGTAATGATTTTTGGAGAATGTGCTTTTACGTCAGCTCTTGGTGCAGCAATAGTTTCAGTTAATTTTCCTAAAATATGCAAACGTCCATCACGAGCCTGGGCTAATGCCTGCTCCATAATATCGTAACGTAAACCATCAATTTTAATATCCATTTGGCAAGCCGTAATACCATCAGCAGTTCCGGTTACTTTAAAGTCCATATCCCCTAAGTGATCTTCATCACCAAGAATATCAGACAATACAGCAAATTTCTCACCGTCAGTAATTAATCCCATAGCAATACCAGAAACAGGTTTTACCATTTGAACCCCGGCATCCATAAGCGCCATTGTTCCAGCACAAACTGTTGCCATAGAAGAAGAGCCATTAGATTCTAAAACTTCAGAGACAATACGTATTGTATAAGGGCAATCTGCAGGAATCATATTTTTTAAAGCTCTTTGAGCTAAGTTACCGTGACCAACTTCTCTTCTTGAAGTTCCTCTTAGTGGTTTTGCTTCACCAGTAGAGAAAGGAGGGAAGTTATAGTGTAAGTAGAATTTCTCTTCACCTTGTTCAGATGGAGAATCGATTTGGTTAGCTTCTCTGGAAGTTCCTAAAGTTACTGTTGCCAAAGCCTGCGTTTCTCCACGTGTAAATAATGAAGAACCGTGTACTCTTGGTAAATAATCAGTTTCACACCAGATTGGTCTGATATCTGTAGTTTTTCTACCGTCAAGGCGTACACCTAATTCTAATACTACATTACGAACTGCTTCTTTGTTTGTTTTGTAGAAATATTTAGAAACTAAATCACCGTCAGCAGCCAATTCTTCTTCAGTGAACAAAGCTTTTACTTCTTCTTTTACTTCAGCAAATGCAGCACTTCTTTCATGTTTAGCTGAACCAACTTTTGCAATAGCATAAATTTTATCGTATGCAGCTTCTTTTACTTTTTTGTAAATTTCTTCGTTTTCTCTCTCACCTTCGTAAGTACGGATTTCTTTTTTACCAAAAGCAGCCTGTAAACGGTATTGTGCTTCAATTTGAACTTTGATGGCTTCGTGCGCAAATTTAATTGCTTCGATCATTTCGGCTTCTGAGATTTCTTTCATCTCACCTTCAACCATTGCAACAGAATCCATAGAGGCACCAATCATCATATCGATGTCTGATTTTTCCAAATCTTCTCTGCTTGGGTTGATTACTAATTTCCCGTTAATACGGGCAACACGTACTTCTGAAATTAGGTTGTAAAATGGAATATCCGAAACAGCTAATGCTGCAGAAGCAGCTAAACCAGCTAATGCATCTGGCATAACAGTTTCGTCATGTGACATTAACTGAATCATAACCTGTGTTTCAGCGTGGTAATCGTCTGGGAAAAGCGGACGTAAAACACGGTCTACTAATCTCATTGTTAGTACTTCGCTGTCGCTTGGTCGAGCTTCTCTCTTAAAGAAACCTCCCGGGAAACGACCAGCTGCTGCAAATTTTTCGCGATAATCTACCGTTAATGGTAAAAAATCAACGCCTGGGTTGCTGGTGCGAGCTGAAACTGCTGTTGCAAGAATCATTGTGTCGCCCATTCTAACTACTACAGAACCGTCAGCTTGTTTTGCTAAACGTCCTGTCTCGATTGTGATGCTTCTTCCATCACCTAAATCGATTTTTTCTACAAATAATTGTGGAATCATAAATTTTTTCCTAATTGATTATACAATGGGTTTTAGTTGTGTTGTAGTTGTTGTTGTGTGTAGTTGTTGTCTAAAACCCAATGAAAAACCAAACTTTTTTCTTGTAACAAGTCCTGTAAGACTTGTGTATTGTAAAAACAAAAAGAGGCACTCTCGCACCTCTTTTATATATTGATTATTTTCTGATATTCAATACTTTGATAATCTCACGATATCTGTTAATTTCTTTCTTTTTCAAGTAATCTAACAAAGCTCTTCTTTTACCTACTAGTAGTACAAGAGAACGCTCAGTGTTATAATCGTGACGATTTTTTTTCAAATGCTCAGTTAAGTGTGAAATTCTGTAAGTGAACAATGCAATCTGACCTTCTGCGCTTCCAGTGTTTGTTGCTCCACCGTGCTGTGCAAAAATCTCTTCTTTCTTTTCTTTAGTTAAATACATTCCAATATTATTTAATGATTTTTATGTATGTCATACATCTTTTGTAAGACGGGTGCAAAATTAGATTAAAAAAACAAAAAAATCAAACAAAAATAAAAGAATCTAAAAAAGAATATTGATTTTTGTTTTTGAATAATTTTGGGATTCTTTATTTTATTAATTTGAGACTGTTATTGGTATAGAATATAAAACTCTGACTGGCATACCTCTTTGCTGCCCGGGAATCCAGTTTTCATAACTGGTTACTACTCTCATAGCTTCTTCATCAAGGCCGTATCCTAATGATTTTAAGATTTTTGGCTCAACGATTTTGCCGTCTCTTTCAATTACAAACTGGACGACTAATCTTCCGGAGATTTTATTAAGTACTGCTTCTTTTGTTTTTGTAAAGTTTGCGCCTATAAATTTATAAAAATCAGAAATTCCTTTTTCAGGTAAAGGTCTTGATTCCAAAACAGTGTATTGTCTTTCTTTGCCTTCAGAATTTATACTTTTTCCAGAAATAAACTTTCCGTTATCATATATATCAGTGTATTGATAGTTTGTAACTTCATTAATGCCTTTCCATTCACCATCTTTAAATCCATTTTTGACATTTCCTTTTGCAGCATATTTTTCGCCAATTTCTTCATAGGTGCCGTTTCCATTCTTAACTATCTGCTCATTTTTGGTATTCCAAAAATCATAAATTTTTAAATCGGAGCTAAATCCTTTTTCGGATTCAACATATTCAGCTCTTAATTTAGGATTTCCATTTTCATACCATTCTGAAAAAATGCCATTTAGTCTTGATTTAAGATAATTTTCTGTTCTTTTTTTCTTTCCATTTTCATAATAGTGTGTACACTCACCTTCTCTTGAATAGCCATCTTTTGTTTTAGAAATAGATTCCATTTTTAATACTCCGGATTTATAGTAATCTTTAACTTGATAGGTATCCTTTTCGTTATAATAATCTTTTATAATTCTGTAAAAGCTGTGATTTTCTTTTGAAGCGTCTTTTCCAATCGAATCAGAATAGATGATTTTATCAGTTGAATTTTGCGAAAGAAGTAAAATAGGAAGAGAGAATAACAATGCAATTAAAAGTTTTTTTTTCATAATTTATTTATAGTGATATGCTTAAGTTTTTAAAATAATTTTGAAACTACTGAATTATTATCTCTGACTGTTTTTGACTGTCTGTTTTTTATTTAAAGAAGAATAAGAAGTTTTTACATTATTTTCATCTGTACTGCTTCCTGAAATCAAAATTCCTTTGTCGTAATTTTCGATAAATGTTATTTTTAGTACAGTATCCTTTCCGGTCCATTCGCCTTGCTTTAGTCCATTTTTTACAGTTCCTTTTTCAGTAACAGCTCCGATAGTGTCTTCATATTCTCCGTTTCCATTAGTCACGGTTTGTTCTTTGTTTTTAGTCCAGAAGTTAAGAATATGGGTTTGAGTTGTTTTAGTTTTAGGATTCCAGAAATTCTCTTTTTCAGATTTTATATCTTTGTTTTCGTACCAATTAAATTCTTTGCCGACTTTGTGATTTTCAGAATAATTTATAACCGCTTCTTTTGAGTTGTTTTTGTAGTAATAAATAAATTCGCCGTCTTTTATTAAAACATCTTTGTTTAATGACGAACCTGTCATTTTTTTTCTTCCGTTTTTATAAAAATCAGTAACAACATAACGCGCACTTTTTTGAGAATAATTAGTGATTACTCTTGTGTAGCTGTAATTTTCCGGAGTTGCTTCACGATCTAATGAGTCAAGATAAACTTTCTTTGAGATCAGATTAATTTGCGCAGAAAGGCTAACAGAAAATAAGATATATAATAAGTGGAATACATATTTTTTCATTTATCCTATCCTTTTCTAATAAAAATAGTGCTTTTAAAATAATTTAGCAACTTCCTGATTTACAAATTCTAAAAATCGTTCGTCTGCTTCTGTAAAAGGATCGATAACATGACTGTCAATATCAATTTGTCCAATGTTTATTCCGTTTACAAATAATGGTACAACAATTTCTGATTTTACAGTAAAACTGCAGGCAATATAGTTGTCCTGAGCCTTAACATCCGGAACGACAAAATTAGCATTGCTTTCAGCAACCTGACCACAAATTCCTTTTCCGAAAGGGATAACCGTATGATCCGTTTCAGCACCCACATAAGGTCCCAAATGCAAAGTTTTGTTATCATGATTGGCAAAGTAAAAACCAACCCAATTGTAGTAGTCAATATTTTCGTTTAATAACTGACAGACTGCCAGTAATTTTTCTTCCCGGGCTGTATTTGTATCAGCTACAATAGCTGAAATTTTTGGCTGTAATTCCTGAAATGTCATAATGTGAAAATTTTATACAAAAGTATTTAAAGCTGAATTCAAAAAATACATAAATTTGAAAAAAAATACCCGTGAAAAAATATTTAGTACAATTTAAACCCTTTCTTATTTTCATAGGAACTTTTTTTGCCACTTATATTTTACTGACCTTAATTTATAAAAGCTATTTAAATCATTTTGAGTCAGATGATGTTGACGAAATAACACGAATTGTTGGTTATAATGTCGATTTGTTACTTCATGCATTTAATTCTGATGTTTTTATTCAGAAAAGTGTATCAAATCCATGGTTAGAGGTTTGGTATAATAATGATTATGTTATTCGGATTGTAGAAGGATGCAATGCTGTAAGTGTCATAATTTTATTTATTTCGTTTGTAATTGCTTTTTCCAGAAAATTTAAAACGACTTTTTTGTTTATTTTATCAGGAACTCTTTTTATTTATATTCTAAATATTGTCAGAATTGCGTTATTAGCTATTTTACTATTTCGTTATCCTGAAAAGGTACATTTATTTCACGGTGTTCTTTTTCCGTTGATGATCTATGGAGTGGTTTTCGCTTTATGGGTTTTTTGGGTGAATAAATTTTCAAAATATGCTAAATAAACTTGCCCAAAATAAATTAAAAATTCTAATAGCAATTCTGATTGTCTCATGTTTAGGTAGCATCAGGGCTTTGGAAAATCAATTGTTTTATGATCCTTTTTCTCCTTATTTTGAATCAGATTTTAAAGAACTGCCATTTCCTTACGTTGACAATTTTAAGCTTTTTGCAGGGCTTTTGTTTCGTTATGCTTTAAACACTGTTTTATCATTAATACTTATTTATACCTTATTTAGGGATATAGAAATTCTGAAATTTAGTGCATTTTTGTATGTGTTTTTTTTAGTACTGCTTTTGGGATTGTTTTTTGTAATCTTAGAATATTATCCCGATGCAAACTGGCTTCTTTTTTATGTAAGAAGATTTATCATTCAGCCCATATTTATATTGTTGTTTGTTCCTGCGTTTTATTATCAGCAGCAAAATCCTAAAAAATAATTTTTTATTAGATTCTTTTAAATGCTTTTTAATACTTTTGCAGTATGTATTTAAAGAAGTGCACAGGAGTATTTTTAGCTTTCCTTTTACTGGTTTCCAGCATAGGGTTCGCTTTTGATGTGCATTATTGCGGAGGAAAAATTGCTTCGGTTTCATTAAGTACTACAGTTTCTCCTGAAAAAAAATGTTGTGGGGATAAAGAAAAAAAATCTTCCTGTTGTAAAGACAAGGTAGTTAAATTTGAAAAAAAATCAGATGATGCGACCTTTAAAATTTTCTTCTTTCAGTTTGCATTTTCTGCAGTAATTCAGGAATACAAAGCCATTGCTTTTTTGTCTGTACCGAATTTTAAAAGCAATCAGATCATTTCGTATTATGCTGATGCAAATGCACCTCCCTTATTCAAATTATACAATCAATACATTTTTTATTCCTGATTTTAATATTTAGAAGCAAGCCTTTTTGTGGCTTGAGATATGCTGTTTTAATGTTTCTTAATTTATTGAGAATCTTTAAAACAAAAATTTCTAAATAAATTAAAATCTTTTTTATGCAAAAAAATATCATGCTTTTTATGGTGTTTTTGCTTTCTTTTTCTGCATTTTCGCAAGAAGACTTAGAGGAAGTAAAAGTGACAAAAAAGCAAAAAGGACTTAAGAAATCCTATACACTTACCGCTAATACAACTGTTATTACCAGCAAGGAATTACTAAAAGCGGCTTGCTGCAATCTGGCAGAAAGTTTTGAAACAAATCCTTCAATCGATGTCAATTTTTCTGATGCCTTGACGGGAACCAAACAAATAAAAATGTTAGGTTTAACCAGTCCCTACCTGATGATTACCGAAGAAAATATTCCGTCGGTTCGAGGTGCTTCTCAGGCTTATGGATTATCTTTCACACCAGGAACATGGATTGAAAGTGTTCAGATTACTAAAGGCGCAGGAAGTGTAATTAATGGGTATGAAAGTATTTCCGGACAAATAAACACGGAACTTTTAAAGCCTTTAAGCGACATTCCGTTTTTCCTGAATGCTTACGGTTCTACAGATGCCCGTTTTGAACTGAATACTCATTTTAATAAAAAAATATCAGACAAATGGGCTACCAGTCTGTTTGTTCATGGCAATGCACGCGTGGCGAAAAACGATATGAACGATGACGGTTTTTTGGACAATCCATTAGGAAAACAAATCAATATTTTAAACCGTTACCAATATTATAATCCTGATAGTGGTTTGGTGAGTTTTGTCAATTTCAGATATATGAATGATAAAAAACAAACCGGAGAAGTTGATTTTGATAAAGATCAAGACCGTGGAACTACAAATTACTGGGGTTCTGAAATCAATACCGAACGTTTTGATGTATCGACAAAAATTGGTTACGTTTTTAAGGACATGCCCTATCAAAGTATCGGTTTTCAAAATGCTTTTAATAGTCATAAACAAGATTCTTATTTTGGATTAAATCAATATGATATTAAACAAAATAGTTTTTATTCGAATTTAATTTTCAATTCGATTATCAATAATACCATGCACAAATTCACGACCGGTCTGAATTTTACTTACGATGAATATCAGGAATTTGTGAATGTAAATGATTATAGCCGAATTGATAATTCAGTTGGGGCATTTTTTGAATACACGTATGATAACACAGATAATTTCAGTTTGATTTTGGGTGGAAGGGTTGATAATCATAACCGCTTAGGTTTTTTCGTTACGCCCCGACTACACATGCGATACAATCCGTGGAAAGACGGAATAGTTCGTTTTTCTGCTGGCAGAGGAAAGCGTTCTGCTAATATTTTTGCAGAAAATCAACAGCTTTTTGCAAGTTCCAGAACTTTTTCATTTTTAGACAATAATGGGAAAATTTATGGTTTGAATGCTGAAATTGCATGGAATTATGGATTAAGTTTTTCTCAGAAATTTAAAATTTTCAATAAAAATGCCGAAGCAGGCTTTGATATTTACAGAACCGATTTTCAAAATCAGGCCGTTGTCGATCTGATGCAAAGTCCACAGCAAGTTTTGTTTTATAATCTGAAAGGAAACTCATTTGCAAATAGTTTACAGATAGAGTTTAATTATGAGCTGGTTCACAATCTAAATTTGAGAACAGCTTATAAATATTACGACATTCAAACGGATTATTTAAGAGGAACATTTCAGCGTCCGTTGCAGGCAAAACACCGTTTTCTAGGCAATCTGGAATATGAGACTCCGGTTAATGATGATAAACAATGGAAATTTGATTATACATTTAACTGGTCCGGAAAACAGCAATTGCCCTATACGGCATCAAATCCTGCTACAAACCAGTTTCCTGAATTTTCCCCATCTTATGCAGTTATGAATGCTCAGGTGACCCGGGTTTTTTCTTCGGTTTTCGAAATTTATATCGGGGGAGAGAATATTGGGAATTACAAACAGAAAAAAGCAATTTTAGGTGCTGATGATCCATTTGGGTCTAACTTTGATGCTTCTATAGCATATGCGCCAATTTTTGGGCAAATGTATTATGCAGGATTGCGATTTAAAATAAAATAAATACAATTATCAATTTCAAAAATCAATAACAATAAATATTTATAAAATGAAAAATTTAATTTTAATAGCAATAGTAACTTTTTTAGGGTTTTCGGCTCAGGCCCAAACTAAGAAAAATAAAAATTTAAAATACACTACAGAGGTAAATGGCAATTGTGAACAATGTAAAAAACGTATTGAAAAAGCAGCTTTTAGTGTTGCGGGTGTAAAGACTGCAAATTGGGATATTAGTTCACATAAGCTAACAGTGATTTTAAATGAAGAAAAATCATCAACCAGTGATTTAAATAAAGCTGTTGCAAAGGCTGGTCATGATACCAAACAAGTAAAAGCAACTCAGGAAGATTATGATAATCTTCATACTTGCTGTAAGTACGAAAGAGAATAATCAGGACGCCGGGTTTTAAAAAAGCCCGGCTTTTTTATAGTTAATTTATCTTTAAAATACCGTATTCTATTGTGGTTAAAGTAAATTATTGTTACTTTCACAAACTAATAAATGTAACCAAACCCTATATGAATAATTTTGACTGGACTCAATTAATAAACCCTGAATTTTACATTACATTAAGCATTGGAGGTTTTCAAATTGGCTTGTTTATTGTTTTGTTTATTATTTTTGCTGAAACAGGGCTATTTGCAGGTTTTTTTCTGCCGGGGGACAGTTTGCTTTTTTTGGCAGGCATTTACAGTCGTGACTTAATTGAAAATCTGGTCAATATCCCCAGTGATTTTATAAACGTACTTTTGCTTTCTGTTTCGGTCGCAATAATGGGGGTTTTAGGAAATATGACCGGGTATTGGTTTGGTGCCAAAAGTGGTTATTATTTATTCAAAAAAGAAGATAGTTTCTGGTTCAAAAAAAAATACCTCTTACAATCGAAGGATTTCTTCGAAAAGTATGGAGGTAAGGCTATAATTTATGCAAGGTTTTTACCGATTTTCCGAACATTTGCCCCAATCATTGCAGGTATAGTTTCTATGGATAAAAAGAAATTTATGTTCTATAATATCCTGAGTTCTTTTTTGTGGTCTTTCCTGTTAATCTTCTCAGGTCATTACTTATATGGTGTGTTTTTAAAACAAGGGATAGATCTTAAACATCATATTGAATACATTATTATTATCATTGTAGTTATTTCTACATTCCCTGTTTTGTTAAAGCTTTTGAAGAAAAGACCGATTGAGAAAATCTAATTTTTAATCGAATAAAAAAATTAGATATTTCCAAAAAGATTAAAAAAAGATCTTCCAAAACGTGAATTATTTTTTTCTTCAACTGTTTCATAACATGAAAAGCCTAAAATAATTTTAATTCCTGGAGGAATGCTGTTTAAAATATCTCTTTTTTGATCCTCTAAAAGTAATTTTAAGCTTGAAGTTACTTCGGCACTATACTGCAAATAAGAAATGATGAGTAAAGCAGAAAAGTTTAAGACTTCGCGTGCTGTTTCACTTTTGATACCAACTTCGTTGGAAATCATTTCAGTAATTCTGGCTTTTTTACTAGTGAAAATCTGTTCTAAAAATTCGTTTCCTTCTACTTTATAATTGTCGTCAACAGATAAAATCCGGGAAGCAGCGAAATCAACTTCTTTGAAAAATGTTGAGTCCTGAATAAGATTCGTCATTTCTTCTATTTTTTTCTCATCAAAATTGTTGTAGCATCCCATTAAAACCGTTCCTAACGAAACATCAATAGCCTTAATCAATAGGGCATCATTTTCGAAATAAAATTTGTTCAGCTTGGAGATAACATTGGAAGAGATAAAACGGCGTAGTTCAATTTGTAGATTTGGGGTCATAATTGTATACTGGATTGATTAATATTTGCTGTCGATAAACGATGAAATGTGGTATTTTATCGTTTATTGTGATAAAAATATAAAATAAATTAACATTTCCAAAAAATAAGTTAAATATTTTGTTTTGTATTTTTTGCAATTTATTTAGTTAAAATGAATATTATCAATAAATATCATGCTTAGTTGTAAAATTATAATAATAATTACCTAAAAATATTTTTGTTTTTTATTTTGCAGGTTTTAAAATGCAAGAAAAAACCTAGGTGTAATTTATGCGGTTAAAACAGTAAAACCCTGTTTTGCCAGATTATGGTAAGAAATATGCCTAAATAAATAATACATAATAAAAAATTTATAAAGCTTGAGGCTAAAAAACCAATTAAGGAACCTGTTGCAGCCTTAAATGCTCTTTTATGATCTTTTGTATCATATAGCATTTCACCTATGAAAGCTCCCGCAAAAGGACCAATAATTACCCCAAAAGGTATCGGTGCAAGAATACCAACTATCAAACCTATATTAGTTCCCCAAATACCATAACTGCTCCCACCAAAACGCTTAGTTCCTTTTGCCGGGATGGTGTAGTCTAAAATCGTAATTATAACCATAATTACAAAGGTGATGCCCAAAACCAAATAGTTATTTTCGATGGCTTTCGTTAAATAGAGTAGTAATAATCCAACCCAAGAACTGGATAAACCTGGTAAAATAGGTAAAAAACTACCCATAATTCCAATAATCATAAATATTAAACCAAGTAAAACCAATAGTAAATCCATAAATATAAAGTTTTTCAATTTTTCCATTAATAAAAGTGCTATTTATAAAAGTAATAAAAAAAGTATCTAAAATCTTTTGTGGCAAAAACTAAAAATTGACTTTTATTACAAAGCTTTCCAAAAAAAATAATTGTATTTTTACATTATTAGTACAATCAAAATCAAAATCTTGAAGCAGTTTATTTGTTTTTTAATTTTTTTAGTTCTCGGCTCTTGTCAATATTTTGAGAAGCAGGTACCGTCTGAAAAAGAATTACTTCAAAAAGAATTAAAATCAATAAACTGGAAAGAAGTTGATGAATACCCATCAGTAGCAGACTGCGAGAAAATCAACGATAAAAAACAACGTCAGCAATGTTTTTTTGAAATCATGTCTCAGCTTATTCAGGAAAAATTAAACACAGATACACTCTCAGTTTTGTACCCTGAATTAGATACCATAGAAGTAAAAGTGACTGTTTTTCCTAATGCCACACTGAAATTTGAACCACAATTTCCCAAAGATTCAGCAACCTATGACACGATAAGCATGGATAGCATTATTCGCGCCCGATTGATTGATTTTCCAAAAGTAAATCCGGCCATTAAACGCGGAATTCCGGTAAAATCACAATTTATTTTGCCAGTGGTTTTTAAGGAAAAAGATAATAAATAAGAAGCTATTCCTGCTGTCCTCTGTATCTTTTGTTTTTTTCTTTAAAAAACAAAAGGATGTCGCTTTCATCAGGGCTAGGGCATTGGGATAACAATTAAATTATACTTTAAAACGACGGTCTTTCCATTCATAAGTACCAAACAAACTGTACAAAGCAACACCCGAACTGAAGAATGGATACAATAAGCTGGATAATAACACACTTTTTAGTTTCTTTTTAGTTAAAAAAAGGTTTGTGGCATAAAGCAAAACAAAATCAGTCAGAAACTTAAAAAAAACAAATAATACAAAAAGAGGATAGGGCCAAAGGCCAGACACAACAAAGAAAAATCCGATAACAAAACTTAAATTCACAAAGAAAACAATCAACCCCAAAAACGTTCCGAAAATGCTTTGGTAAGAACTCGTTTTTGCAGCCCAGCGCACTCTTTGATAAAATAACGATTTCCAGTTTTCTGTTGGTTTTGTAATCACTATCGCTTCTTCAGCTTTTAAATAATGAACTCCTTCAGGAAATTTTCCAATCGCTTTTTGCAGTAAAAAAACATCGTCGCCGCTTGCAATTTTGTCATTGCCGTCAAATCCATTTAGTTTTTCAAACAATGATTTTTTATAAGCAAAATTAGCACCATTGCACATAAAACCTTTATTAAGCCCAAAACTGCCAATCGTTGCACCTTGCAAACTGGTTAAATCCAATTGTTGAAAATGATGTAAAAAAGAATTTTTACATTTATAAGAAACCGCTCCGGCCAGCATAGAAATGTTGTGTTCCTGAATATAATTATCAAAAGTTAAAAGCCAGTTTTCAGGAACAATGCAATCTGCATCAGTTGTAATAACCCATTCGGTTTTTACATGCTGCATTGCCGTTGTGATGGCATCTTTTTTGGGTGAATTTGAAACCCGAATGTTGTCAACTACAGAAATTTTGAATTTAGCCCCGGGAGACAGTGAACTGACAGAGCAATTTGGAACTTGGAATTTTTCTTCAGAATTATCATCCACTAAAATAACTTCAAATAAATTATTCGGATAATTTAAATTACAAAAATGCTCCAAAAGATGGGGTAAATTTTCTCCTTCATTTCGAAACGGAACTATAATCGTAAAATTTGTTGTGGGGTCTAAATCCGGCTTTTTATATTTCTTGATTTTGAAAAAGCCATAATAAAGCAAACCGATTGCGATGACGTAAATTGTTAATATGAGAAACAAACTCAGAATCATGCCTTGGTTTTGGTATTAAAATTCAATACATAATAACTTCCTATTACAACCGGTAAAACCACATTTAGAAACCACATCAGCGTACTAATGAAAACTACAATCCATTCGTTTACACCTGGAATTCCGAAGAAATAAATGGCTACACTGCCTTTTACGGCAAAATCTAAAAACTGAAAAGTGGGCAGCGATGAGGCTAAAAAATAGACAGAAGTAATAGCAGCCATTAAAGTCAAATAAGGCAAGTCGACATCAAAAGCCAGAAACAAAAAATAATATTGGTGAGAGAAAACCAGATAACGGCAAATTCCTAAAATGATGTTTTTATAATGAACTGGTTTTTTAATCTCGTTGATTTTATGAATCAGTTTTTCAATTGAATATCCTCTAATACTTATTGTTTTAATTGAAAATAGTACCGTCAGAATCAATAGAAATCCGCCAAATAAAATCAATACTGTTTTAGAAGTAATAACATGATAGAGTGCATTGAAATACAACAATCCGAAAACCCCAAAAATAATTGTCAGAATCATCTGGATTCCGTTGCAGATTAAGTTCAGGAAAACTACCTTTTTGGCTTCATATTTTGGATAATACAATGCTTTTCCGGCATACTCACCAACTCCGTTTGGCGTAAAAATACCAGCCGTTAATGCTGCTAAAACCTGTTTTGTGGCTTCAGCCAGAGATATTGGATGAATTACCTGAGCTAAATTCTGCCATTTTAAAATCTCAAAAAAGCGATTCAAAACGCTCAACAGCAAAATAAACCCAATTCCCAAAACCGACTGATTTTTTCGGAACAGAATAATGAATTTGTGCCAGTCCAGTTTGTCATTGTTTGCCAGCTGATTGTAAATAAAATAAAATGCGCCGCCAACAACCAAAAGTTTGACAAGAAGAACAAGGAATTGCTTAGCTTTGTGAGGAATTGAAATCATGCCGCAAAAGTAACACAAACTATTGTAATAATCCTATTTCACAAAGATTCACAATGAAGCCGCTAAACTGAACAAGGATTTAAAAAATACCTTTGCGAATCACTGTGAAGTCTTAGTGTAACGTAGTGTAATAACTTAAAAATTGACAAAAGAACGCATCATATTAGGCATTGACCCAGGAACCACAATCATGGGGTTCGGATTGATTAAAGTCACCAATAAAAAAATGGAATTTCTGCAATTGAACGAACTGCACCTTTCCAAATACGATAATCATTACCAAAAACTAAAAATTATTTTTGAACGAACCATCGAATTAATTGAAACACATCATCCGGACGAAATTGCGATTGAAGCTCCTTTTTTTGGTAAAAATGTACAATCGATGCTAAAGTTAGGTCGTGCGCAAGGTGTTGCAATGGCAGCGGGACTTTCGAGAGATATTCCAATTACCGAATACGAACCTAAAAAAATAAAAATGTCCATTACAGGAAACGGAAATGCCAGTAAAGAACAAGTTGCCAAAATGCTTCAGCAGCTTTTAGGTTTAAAAGAACTGCCTAAAAATCTTGATTCAACCGATGGTTTGGCGGCGGCCGTTTGCCATTTTTTTAATTCAGGAAAAATCGTGGCAGGAAAAACGTATACAGGCTGGGATGCTTTTGTAAAACAAAATGAGGATAAAATAAGAAAATAGTTATATTTGTTAAAAAATAAACTAACTTTATAATAATGACAAAAATTAAATTTATTGCGATCATTCTCTTTACAGCACTTATTTCTTCATGTTCTTCCGATGATAGTGGTGAAAACCAATCAGGAGATGCTTATTTTAAATTTACTTACGATGGTAAAGTACAAAATGTAAAAACATGGGAGGCTTTAAAGCAAGGCGATTTTATAGAAGTAATGGGAACATCTCAAGAAGGAATTGTAATTGATTTTAAATTCAATGTTTACGGGAATCTGTATCAGGCTCTTACAAATCCAACAATAGCAACAAGCGAAATTCCTTGGTTAGAGGCTTCAGAAAATTTTACTTCTAACACTTTTACTTTTACTTTAGAAAACATAAATACTACAGACAAAACAGTTCAGGTAAAATTTTCGGGAAAAGTGTATGATGACGGATACGATTACGAATCAGATTTTATTAATGTAAGTGGTTCATTTAAAGTTTCGTATGAAGAAATAACACCAGCAGTTGAAGGGCTAGGAACTTTTGCTAAATTAGACGGAAAAGACTGGCATGGTTTAGCACTGGATAGTACAATTGAAAATCAGGAAACAAAAATACTTTATGCACAAAATGATGGAGAATATACAATTGGTATCGCTTTTCCTAAGTATGGAGCAAAAGTAGGAACTTTCGCGTTTACGAACAATAATTTTGCGAATAGAATTTCTTTTCAAAAATATGATCCTGCAACACATGAATATATAGATTACGATGTTTCAGGAACTGTAACTTATACCACTATAAATGACCTTTATGTAGCCGGAACATTTAGTCTTACAGCAACACATCCCTTAACGAAAGCGAAAATTGTAATTTCAAATGGGACATTTAAAGAAGGGAATTAGAGAAAAAAACATAATTTAGTATTGATTATTATTGAAAGGGCAAGTTTTATCTTGCTCTTTTATTATTATGTCAGGAATCTACATTCATATCCCTTTTTTTAAACAGGCTTCTATTATTGCGGCTGTGATGCTTTTGTGAAACAAAATGAAGATAAAATAAGAAAATAGCCAGATTAATATTAATCAATCTGGCTACTGGATAAAATTTTACAAATATTATTTTACATCTTCATATTGATAATTAAATGTACCATCTGTAATAGTATAATTAGTATCTGTTTGATCCGTGTAAGTTGAAGAAGTTGTGAAATTAAATTTTCCTTTTACAACTTTTGTTTGTGCATTAACTTCAGTTATAGTAATTGAACCTTCTTTTGTATACTCGAATACATCATTTTCGTTATCAGTTAAGTCTATTGCATGAGTAGTTGGATTATATTCATCTGTAGTAAATTTGTAAGTCCCAACTTTAATATCTGTTCTTTTTAACCAAATATTGATTTCTGGGTTACCCAAAATACCTCCCTGTCTTCCTTGAAGCATCACAAAGTCTGCTTTAGGATAATACGACCAGATATTTGTTGAAGAATACAAGTTTGTCCCATAAGGATTATTTGCTTTAAATGACTTTCCGTTAATTGTAGCTGTCATAGCAAATTCAGGTTTTGTATCAGGATTTGTTTCATTATTTTCGGAACTGTCATCTGATGAACAAGAAAATAATAAAAATGGCAAAATAAGAAGCAACTGAGTAATTTTTTTCATGATATAATTTATAGATTTGGACAAAACTAAATAAATATTTTATCCTTTATTAAGAATATTCAGTTTATTTAATGAATAATTTTTTATGCCCGGAATTTACATCCATATCCCTTTTTGCAAGCAGGCTTGCCATTATTGTGACTTTCATTTTTCGACTTCGATGAAAAAGAAAGACGAGATGGTTTTAGCTTTAACCAAAGAAATTGCCATGCGTAAAAGTGAATTTGAAAATGAGATTGTTGAGACCATCTATTTTGGTGGTGGTACTCCTTCAGTATTGACAACAACAGAAATAAACTTTTTAATTTCCGAAGTCTATAAAAATTACAAAGTTTCAGATAATCCGGAAATCACTCTTGAGGCAAATCCTGACGATTTATCTTCAGAACGAATTTTAGGATTATCCAAAAGTCCTGTAAATCGTCTCAGTATTGGAATTCAGTCCTTTTATGAAGACGATTTGAAAATGATGAACCGGGCGCATAATTCGGCGGAAGCCAAAAAATGTTTACAGGAAGCCACTAAATATTTTGATAATATCTCACTCGATTTAATTTATGGCATTCCGGGAATGAGCAATGAAATGTGGAAACACAATATTCAGACTGCTTTGGATTTTGGCATTCCGCATATTTCCAGTTACGCTTTGACTGTTGAACCAAAAACAGCTTTAAAAAAACTGATTGATACCGGAAAAATTGCTGAACCACAAGACGAAGCGGCTTCGAATCATTTTATGATTTTGGTCGAAACACTTCAAAAGAATGGTTTTATTCATTACGAGTTATCTAATTTTGGAAAAGAGAATTATTTCTCCAAAAATAATTCGGCATATTGGTTAGGCAAAAAATATATTGGTATTGGTCCTTCAGCACATAGTTACGATGGCGAAAAAAGAGGATGGAATGTAGCTAATAATTCACTTTATCTGAAATCTATTCAGAATAATACTCTACCAATAGAAACTGAAATATTATCAAAATCAGATCGTTATAACGAATATATTATGACGGGTTTACGAACTATTTGGGGTATTTCTTTAGAAAGAATCGAAAATGAGTTTGGTTCTGAATATTTAATTTATCTGAATAAACAAGCACAGAAATTCTTAAATGACGAATTAGTTTATATTTCAGATCATATTTTAAGACCTACGGCTAAAGGAAAATTTTTGACTGATGGAATAGCAAGTGATTTGTTTTATCTAAATTTGGAATAGATTTTTACCACAAAGTATATTCAAGGAAGAAAATTAAAACCAGAATTTGTGAAAGCTACGATTCAACATAAAAATCAAATATTCGAAATTGACTTGTCAAAACCTATTGATATTTCGATTCCGTTAACGAATACTGATGAAAATCCGATTGCCTGGTATATTGAAAAACCGATTATTGAACCTGTAGTTTTTGGAGATTGGATCGGGAAAGTTTCAGAAGGTAAATCATCAACGAATTTCAATTCTATTTTCTTCAATCCGCACGGACACGGAACGCATACCGAATGTTTAGGGCACATTACAAATGATTTTTACAGTATTAATCAATCTTTAAAAAAGTTTTTCTTTTTGGCCAGATTGATTACTGTTGCCCCTGAAACGATCGGAGAAGACTTGGTTATTACTAAAGATCAAATTCAAAAAGCAATGAACATTTCGACTTCGTTCAATGTGACAACTCCGGCTGGTACTACAGTTGAAGCTTTAATTATTAGAACGCTTCCAAATCAAAAAGAAAAGAAATCAAGAAAATATTCGAATACAAATCCACCTTATTTGTCTGATGATGCTGCTATTTTCATCCGTGAAAGCGAAATAGAGCATTTATTAATCGATTTGCCAAGTGTTGACAAAGAACATGACGAAGGAAAATTATTGGCGCATAAGGCATTCTGGAATGTAAAAGACACGCTTCATTTAAATGCTGATGCACGACTAAATGCAACAATTACTGAGATGATTTTTGTTTCTGAAGAAATTGAAGACGGAGATTATTTACTGAACCTGCAAATCGTTTCGTTTGAGAATGATGCAAGTCCTTCAAAACCTGTTTTATATAAAATATGATTACTGTCTCGACTGATAAAAGAAAACTTGATGTCCCATTTATTCAAGACTTTTTAAAAGATATTTATTGGGCTGCGGGACGCACAATAGAAGAAGTGCAGAGAACAATTGATGCTTCAGTTTGCTTTGGAATTTATCTTAATGACAAGCAAATTGGCTTTGCCCGTGTGATAACGGACTATGTAGTTTTTGGTTATGTTATGGATGTTTTTATTACCGAAGAACATCGGGGGAAAGGTTATTCGTCTATTTTAATTGAAAATATGATGAATGAACCACAGTTAAAAGAAATTAAAATCTGGAGATTGGCAACGACTGATGCTCATTTTTTATACAAGAAATTTGGATTTACGGCATTAAATCATCCTGAAAAAATGATGGAAAAAGTAGTGAAATGAAAACAGTTATCAAATTAGAAGAATTAGGTTTGTTTATTTTCGGGATTTATTTATTCAGTCTTCTGAATTATCAATGGTGGTGGTTTCTGACCTTGATTTTAGCTCCGGATTTAGCAATGTTTGGTTATGTAATTAATCCTAAAGCAGGGGCGTTTTCATATAATTTATTTCATCATAGGGGAGTTGCCGTTTTGGTTTATATTTTAGGTTGTCATTTAGGGATTGAAACATTCGAGCTAGTGGGAATCATTTTGTTTTCACACGCTTCAATGGATCGGGTTTTTGGTTATGGATTAAAATATGAAAAAGGTTTTAAATACACCCATTTGGGTGAAATAGGAAAATAAATGAATCTGGAAACATACTACGAATACTGTCTTTCGAAAAAAGGTGTCAGCGAACATTTTCCTTTTGATGAATATACTCTGGTATTTAAAGTAGGCGGTAAAATGTTTGCTTTATCATCTTTATTGCAATGGGAAAAGAACGAAGCATCGGTCAATTTAAAATGCGATCCGGAGCGTGCTCAGGAATTAAGGGCAGAATATGATGAAATAAAACCAGGATTTCATATGAGCAAAGTGCATTGGAATACTGTTTCGTTAAACGGAAGTTTATCCACATCTTTTATTAAAGAACTCATCGATCATTCGTATGAATTGGTTTTCAAAAGTTTGACGAAGAAAATTCAGAATGAAATTATTGAATTAGAAAATTAGGCATTACATTTGTAAGGAATGTCAAAAATAGAACATCAATTAATTTGCAACTTAGTAGTTTATAGAATATGAAAGAACAATTTAAAAAGTTTCTGAACGAAGAACAAGATCCGAAAGCAATTGAAAAAATCACTTCAAAACTCAATGATTTATTGATGAAGGGGGAAGAAGTAGGGTATATAGCGGTTCAAAAAAAGCCAGCAATTACTGTTTTTCCGGACAGTATCGTTTTAACGAATAAACGCATTATTATTTGTGAACCTAAAAATTTAGGTCTCTCCATGGATTTTACAGACTATACCTGGGATAATGTGGCAGGTGCGTTTGTAAAAGAAAATATTTTAGGTTCAGAATTTTCATTTAATACCAATACCGATTTATCAATTTCAATTGATTATATTCCGAAGATTCAGGCCAGAAAAATATATACTTACGCAAAAGAACAATTGGATTTACTTAAAAACCCGGTTATTATATCGGCTCCAGTTTCAGAATCTACTATCCAGCGGGAAGAATCTGGGGACGAAGAAACAGTTGAAGAAGTAGAAACAGAAGAGGTAACTAATTTTGCTGAAATTATTCCGGCAACAACTCCATCTTATACTGAAACTTTTGAACCCATCCAACAAACTCAGCCCTCAGCCGGAGAACGCAAATTAAGCGAATTATCTAAAGAAGAACTTTTTGATAAATTACAGAATTATAAAAAATTGCTGGATAACGGATTGATTCTTCAGGGAGAATACGATGCTTACAAAAAAGAAATATTAAGTTATATGTAATAAAAAATCCGAAGTTTAAAGCTTCGGATTTTTTTATTTTGAAGTTGTTGTCAATTATTACCATTCATTGACTTTATTGGCATCCATTTTTAAGAATATAAAAAGCAAAATCGTAAATCCCCACAGTCCGGAGCCTCCGTATGAAAAGAAAGGCAATGGAACTCCAATGGTTGGGAAAATGCCGATTACCATGGCTATATTTACAAAAAAGTGAATAAATAAAATTCCGGCAACACAATACCCGTAAACCCTGCTGAATTTTGTTTTTTGTCTTTCGGCTAAATAAATGATTCTTAAAAGTAAACCGGCAAATAAAGCGATAACAATAAAGGAGCCTGCAAATCCCCATTCTTCTCCTACAGTCGTAAATATATAATCAGTGTGTTGCTCCGGCACAAAACCACCTTTTGTCTGTGTTCCTTCTAAAAAGCCTTTTCCGAGCCATCCTCCGGATCCTATAGCAATCTCAGATTGATTGGTATTATACCCGATACCCTTCATATCTACCGATTTTCCTAATAATATATTGAAACGGTCTCTGTGATGTTGTTTAAATACATGCTCAAAAACATAATTTACAGAAAAGACAAAAGCTGAAATAATGGACAAAAGAATAGTGCTTAATAGAATGTTTCGATCAACAACCCTTCCTTTAAAATAGATGATAATCAGTACAGCCAATGCAAGTAAAATAACAACATAAGGTTCTAAAATGAGTGTTAATACAAATAAAAGTATAGTGATAAAACCTGTCCAGACATACCAGGATGGCAAGCCTTCCCGATATAAAACGATAATAAAAATACTGTAAATTAAGGCACTTCCGGGATCTGGTTGTGGTAAAATCAAAATTACAGGGAGTAATATTATTGCAAGTGCCTGAATTTGGCGGTTAATTTCCTTTAGATTAATTTGTGTGTCACTTAGATATTTTGCTAATGCTAACGCAGTGGCGGCTTTCGCAAATTCTGAAGGCTGAAGTGTAAAACTACCAATGGCATACCAGCATCTCTGTCCTGCAATTGTTTTTCCAAAAAGAAACAGTCCGGCCAATGATAATAAGGAAACTCCAAAGATGATGCTGGCATATTTTTCATAGAACTTTCCATCAACAAATAATACAACGAAAATTAAAGGTATTGTACAGCATATAAAAATAAACTGTTTTTCATAAGTTCCCTCTGTAGATGACAAAGAAGAGGAATATATATTTAACCAACCCAGAATAACGAGAACACAGTAGATAATAACACTTATCCAGTCAATATTATTTTTTACGCTTTGATTTTTCATTTAAAATGAATCTCTTATTAATTTGGTTTGATGGAATCTGCTTTTGTTTTTACAATTATTCTTTTGCTTTTTGCAATAGAATCTTTTCTTTTTAGTTCCAGTTTTGCAGCATTAGCAATAGAGTCTTTTATTTTTAGTTCTTTCTTAATAACTTCAGAAAGACCACCTAATTTTGCATATTCACTCTGAAGACTTTTGTTTAAAACCCTGACTTCTAAATCGGTTCTTGAAATTTTTCTTTTTAGATACTTTTCAATCATTAAACTGGCAATAGGTCCGGCTACTGTTGCTCCAAATCCTCCATTTTCAATCATAATGGCAATGGCTATTTTGGGGTTATCTTTAGGTGCAAAAGCCACAAAAATAGAGTGATCTTTAAGTTGTATTCTTTTACCGTCAATTTTAGCAAAATTTTCAGCTGTACCCGTTTTTCCGCAGATATCAATTCCTTCAACTTTTAGCCTGCTTGCTGTTCCCATATTGTAAACGTCAAATAAACCGCTTATAATAGGTGAAAAATATTTCTTATCAATGGTTGTTGTATGTTTTGTTGTAAATTTTGAATCGATTTTTTTGCCCTCAATTTTTTTTATGATATGAGGTGTATAATAATATCCCTGATTAGCAATTGTTGCCATCATATTTGCCAGCTGAATTGGTGTCATAACAACTTCTCCCTGACCAATAGCATTCGAAACAATAGCTGTACTCCTCCAGCCACCATTAGGGTACATTCTTTTGTAGGTTTTAGACGTTGGGATTTTTCCTCTTTTACCAGTTGGTAAATCATAACCCATAAACTGACCTAACCCAAAACTTTTAAGATGATTACTCCAAACATCTACGGCAGCAGCAGGTTTAGTGTATTTATTAATGGTCTTCATGTAAGCTGTTGCAAAATAGGAGTTACATGATTGATAGATACCTCTGTGTAATTGCAATTGACCTCCACTACAGTGGCATCTCATAAAACGACCTCTTGCATAACTAAATCCGTGATGACAAGTTACAGAAGTATTTTCATCTATAACGCCTTCTTGTAGCGCTACCAAACCTGTTAAGATTTTAAAAGGCGAACCTGGAGGATATTCAGCAAGCAGTCCTCTGTCGTACAATGGCTTTGCTATGGAATCATGATATAACAGCGTGTAGTTTTTAGAACGTTGTCTTCCTACTAAGATTCCAGGATCGTATGAGGGTGCGGTTACAAGTGCTAAAATTTCACCAGAACTAGGTTCAAGAGCAACTATACCACCTCTTTTGTTGATCATTAATTCTTCACCGTATTTTTGAAGTTCAGCATCAATAGTCAAATTAATATCTTCTCCTTGTACAGCAATGGTATCGTATTTTCCATTCTTATAGGAACCAATTTCTCGATTGTATTTATCTTTTTGGATGTATTTTACTCCTTTTATACCTCTCAGTATTTCTTCATAACTTTCTTCAACACCTTGTTTTCCAATTAAATCACCACTATTGTAATAAGGATTTTTGGCAATCTGTTTTTCGTTAACCTGTGTTATGAATCCAAAGATGTTTGCACCATAATCTACTTCGTAGTCACGCAGGGAACGTTTTTGAAAATAGAAGCCTTCATATTTTCGTATTTTTTCCTGAAAAGCGGCAAATTCGTTCTTGTTTAATTGTGATAAAAAAACAGATGGCAGTCTCGGGCTGTAAACTTTGGCCTTAGCTATTCTTTTTTCGTAATCTTCTTTTGTAATATTTAAAAGTTCACAGAATTCAGTAATATTAAGATTATCCTTAATATCCCTGGGGATTACCATAATATCATAAGATGACTGATTTGCGACAAGCAGTTTTCCGTATCTGTCGTAAATATATCCGCGTTCCGGGTAATCGTATTTTATTTTTATGGCATTATTTTCTGATTTTAATTTAAAAGAATCATCAATAACCTGCAAATAAAATATCCTGATTACTAGCAAAGATGCTGCAATAATAATTAAAGTGGGCAGCAGGACTTTTCTCATCGTTTATTTGGCTTAATAAGATATATGATTATTATAGAAAGGAGTATGGTGAAAATCGAACTAAATAAAGTTCGGAGTAAAATATCCCAAATGAATTTAAATTGAAAAGCTTCCAGAATAAACAAGACGATGTGATGTAATAAAACGGAAACGAAAATGAACGAAAAACGCTCAGGTGTTAGAGATTCATTTAGTTTTATAGTTTGATATTCGTAGCTTAATCCGAATGAAAACTTAAAAATATAAGGTCTGTAATAGGACAAAATAACACACGCTGCTGCATGAATACCTCCTGAATTACAAAACATATCCATTGTAAGACCCAGTAAAAAACTGGAAATTATTAAACCGGAACGATTGCTGTTTACAGGATATAAAATAATATATAAGATATACGGGAAAGGACTTATGTATCCTAAGAAATTCATATTATTAAAAATAACAATCTGAATTGCCAGCAACATAATGAATCGAAAAATATTGACTAACAATGCGCTATTCATCTTTTTCCTTGTTTTTGTTTTCTAAATTAATAAGTTCTTCTCTCCCCTTACTTTTGATAATATAAACATGTCCTAAATTGGTCATGTCATTAAATAACTTAACATTGATAGTATAGAAAGTAGTTTTTTTGTCTGTGTAAATATTTTGAATTGTTCCGATATTAATTCCTTCTGGAAAAATTACAGATTGTCCACCTGTAACGATAGTGTCTCCTTTTCTAACCGAAGCCAGTCTTGGTACATCAGTTAATTGTACAAACCCAGTACTTTTTCCATCCCATGTAAGTGAACCAAAATGATTTGATTTTTTTATTTTAGCATTAATTTGAGATTTCATATTCAAAATACTAATCACAGTAGAATAATTAGGAGAAGTGTTGTCTACAATACCAATAATGCCTAAACTATTTATTACACCCATATCTTGTTTAACACCTTCCTTGGTTCCGGAATTCAACGTGATATAGTTTTCGTGTGTACTGTATGAATTGTGAATTACTTTGGAAACAATAATATCAGCCGGTTTAACACCCTTAATGCTATCAATCATTGGTGCTTTTGTGGTATCTTCTATATTAAATAAAAGGCTTTTTAATCTTGCGTTTTCAAGTACCAGTTCGTCATTTTCAGTTCTCAAATTCAAATACTCATTTACGGTGTTTATTTTTTCATAAACGCCGCCGCTAATAAAGTTAGCAGAGCTGATCATTCTGCTTCTGTGAAAAGAGTGAGATTGGATTGTGAGTGCCAACGAAATGCCTAAAAGCAGCAAAAACAGCAATCGATTACTGTTTCTTATAATGAAATTAAAAATTTGCTGCATTTCTTGTTCGGTTATTTTGTTTCAGGATATGCTTTTGGGGTGAATTTTTATTAGAGCCAAATGATTCAATTTGACTCTAACAAAATATATTTATCATTACTTTATCTTATTTGATTAAGATACTTTTGAATTTTACTATGTTTTTAAGTGCCATTCCGGTTCCGCGGACAACTGCTCTTAATGGATCTTCGGCGATGTAAACCGGTAAATCTGTTTTTTGTGAAATACGTTTGTCGAGACCTCTTAACATCGATCCGCCTCCAGCTAAATAAATACCTGTATTGTAAATATCGGCAGCTAATTCAGGGGGAGTCTGAGATAAAGTTTCCATTACGGCATCTTCAATACGTTGAATCGACTTATCTAGTGCTTTGGCAATTTCACGGTAGGAAACATCTACTTGTTTTGGTTTACCGGTAAGTAAATCTCTACCCTGAACTGACATGTCTTCTGGAGGACCGTCTAAATCTTCGATGGCAGCTCCAATCTGGATTTTTATTTTTTCAGCAGTACTTTCTCCAACAAAAAGATTATGTTGTGTACGCATATAATAAATGATATCGTTTGTAAAAACATCACCCGCAATTTTTACAGATTTGTCACATACAATTCCGCCTAAAGCGATAACGGCAATTTCTGTTGTACCACTACCAATATCAACAATCATGTTTCCTTTTGGCTGCATAATATCGATGCCAATACCAATTGCAGCAGCCATTGGCTCATGAATCAAATAAACTTCTTTACCGTTTACCCGCTCACAAGATTCTTTTACGGCACGCATTTCTACCTCTGTAATTCCAGACGGAATACAAACGACCATTCTTAAAGCAGGAGTAAACATTCTTTTCTTTAATGCAGGAATGCTTTTAATGAACATATTGATCATTTTTTCCGAAGCATCAAAATCGGCAATTACACCATCCTTCAAAGGCCTTATGGTTTTGATGTTTTCATGCGTTTTACCTTGCATCATGTTGGCTTCTTTACCAACAGCAATGATTTTGCCGGAAACCCTATCGCGTGCCACGATAGATGGGCTATCAATAACAACTTTATCATTATGAATGATTAAAGTGTTTGCGGTACCAAGGTCTATCGCAATATCCTCGGTCATGAAATCAAAAAATCCCATAAGTTTGTTAGGGGTTTAAAATGTTATGAATAATTTATCGAACAAAGTTAAACAAATTAATGTTTAAAATGACGTGTTCCTGTAAATACCATCGCAAGATTATTCTCGTTGCAATAATTTATGCTTAATTCGTCTTTTATCGAACCTCCAGGCTGAATCACTGCTGTTATTCCTGCTTTTTTGGCTAATTCTACACAATCCGGAAAAGGGAAAAATGCATCGCTTGCCATAGAAGCCCCGGTTAAATCAAATCCAAAAGCTTTTGCCTTATCCACGGCCTGAATCAAAGCATCAACTCTTGAGGTTTGACCTGTCCCTGACGAAATTAATGTCCCGTTTTTTGCAAAAACAATCGTGTTCGATTTTGTGTTTTTACAAATTTTTGAAGCAAAGATTAAATCTTCTATTTCCTGAGCAGTAGGCTCTGTAAGTGTAACGGTTTTTAAATGCTCTTTAGTATCTGTAATATTATTTCTGTCCTGAATTAACAATCCGTTAAGACATGTTCTGACTTGTCTTGAAGGTAATTCAACATCATTTTGGATTAATATGATTCTGTTTTTCTTTTCTTGTAAAACTGCAATTGCTTCCTCATCATAACCCGGAGCAATAACTACTTCACAGAATAATTTGTTAATTTCCTGTGCTGTGGCTAAATCAATTTTAGTGTTTGCAATTAAAACACCACCAAAAGCAGATGTTGGATCACAGGCTAAGGCAGCTAAATAAGCTTCGCTAATTGTTTTTCTTGAAGCTAAACCACAAGCATTATTATGTTTTAAAATAGCAAATGTAGGTCCGTCAGCCTTAAACTCAGCAATTAAATTTACTGCTGCATCAACATCTAATAAATTATTGTATGACAATTCTTTTCCGTGAACTTTTTTGAACATAGCTTCAAAATTTCCAAAAAAGAAACCTTTTTGATGAGGGTTTTCACCATATCTCAAGATCTGACCATCTGCAATACTTTCTTTGTAGATGGTTTCATCAGTATTAAAATAATTAAAAATGGCACCATCATAGTGAGAAGAAACGTGGAACGCTTTTGTAGCAAATAACCTTCTGTTTTCAAGAGTCGTTGCCCCGTTTTGTTCTGTAATTAAATCCAAAAGTAAGCTGTATTCATTTACTGAAGCTACAATTACAGTATCTTTAAAGTTTTTTGCACCGGCACGGATTAATGAAATTCCGCCGATATCAATTTTTTCAATAATATCTTGTTCACTTGCACCTGAAGCAACTGTTTTTTCAAAAGGATACAAATCAACAATCACTAAATCAATCTGAGGAATGTCAAATTCTTTCATTTGCAGAGCGTCACTTTCATTGTCCTGACGGTTCAGAATTCCGCCAAAAATTTTCGGGTGTAAGGTTTTTACCCTTCCGCCAAGAATTTCAGGAAATGAAGTAATATCTTCAACGGGAACTACCGGAATTCCAAGGTTTTTAATAAAATCTTCTGTTCCTCCAGTTGAATAAAGTGTAACGTTTTGTTCGTGTAATTTTCTAACGATTGGTTCTAATCCATCTTTAGAAAAAACAGATATTAATGCTGATTGTATTGTTTTAGTTGTGCTCATTTTGTAGTTATAATTTTCAGACTGCAAAAGTAGTTTTTTTTGATAATATATTTAAAGGAATTCTTGTAACATTATATTAAAAAAAACTACTGATGAGTTAGTTACCTTTTATTAGGTTTTTGATTTAAAATTATTGAATTTTACTTTATCGAAAAAAACGAGAATATGCTACTTTATCTTAGGTTATTAAAAGAAAGTCTGAGCTTTGCCATTAACGCTTTACGAAATAATAAATTGCGAACTTTATTATCGTTGTTAGGTGTTACCATTGGTATTTTTTCGATCATTGCCGTCCTTGCTGCTGTTGATTCTCTGGATCGAAAAATTTCTAAAGATTTGAGCAGCTTAGATAAAAATACAATTTATTTAATGAAATTTAATTTTGGACCATCAGAAATTCCACAATGGAAAAGAGAACAGTTTCCAAATGTAAAATATGATGAATATGTTGCTCTTAAAAACTCCCTAAACAATACAGAACAGGTGGGTTATCAATTATTTGTAAATCGTGAAAGTTTAAAATACGATTCGAAAACTGTTGCTGATGTAAATATGATTCCGTCTTCTTTTGAAATGGTTGATATTGACGGATTGAGTTTTGACAAAGGAAGATTTTATAATGAATCCGAATCAAATTCCGGAACTCCTGTAATTGTTTTAGGTTATGATATTGCTAATGGACTTTTTGGTGAAAGTGATCCTGTAGGGAAAAATATTCGTTTGTACGGACAGCGTTTTACGGTTATTGGAGTCATGACCAAACAAGGAGCAGGATTTTTTGGAGATAGTAATGATACATCGGTTTATTTTCCGGCTAATTTCCTGCGTCGAATGTATGGAGATAATGATGCAATGACACCTGTAATTGTTTTAAAACCAGTAAAAGGTGTTGATATGGATGCCTACAAAGCCGAAGTCGCACAAAAATTAAGAGCAATTCGCGGAATGAAAGCTGGGGAGATGGATAATTTTTTTATCAACGTACTTTCCGGATTTACCGATTTTATTGATGGGATTTTAGGTCAGATGAATGTTGTAGGCTGGATTATCAGTGGGTTTTCTCTTTTAGTGGGAGGTTTTGGAATCGCTAATATTATGTTCGTTTCTGTAAAAGAAAGAACCAATTTAATTGGAATTCAGAAATCGTTGGGAGCAAAAAACAGATTTATTTTATTTCAGTTTTTATTTGAAGCCATCATTCTTTCTGTAATTGGAGGAATAATTGGATTGCTGATGGTTTGGGGAATTGCACTTATTTTAACAAAAGCACTGGATTTTGAATTTGTTCTAAGTTTTGGAAATATTGTTTTAGGAACAACTTTAGCAGCCCTTATCGGACTAATTTCAGGAATATTGCCTGCGATTTCAGCAGCGAATCTTGATCCGGTTGAAGCTATTCGAACAGGGATGTAGGTTTTTGATGTTCTAAGTTTTTTATTTATGATTTAAAATTGGTTTTACGAAAGGAAAAGTAATCCTTTCGTTATTCCATTTGATATTTTTTGAATTATAATATAAATTGTTTTTCTTGTGCTTTAAAACGGTATCTTCTTCTTGCGTTGTTCTTCGGATAAAGTAACTATCGCCTTCCTTTTCAAATAATTGAATTGCATCAACTAAGTCAAAATAAGTTTTAGAATTTAAAGTGTCTAATTTTGATGCAATAAATGTGATGTTTCTAAAATTGTCTTTATAATTTAATTTTATAAAATCGTATAATGTCTTAGTGGGGATTTCAATCAAATCTTTCGGTTGTAGATCTATAAAATATGGGATTGTATCGTTTTTTCCCCAATTTCTACAAATATGACCAATTTCATTTCTTTGAAAATAATAAACTCTCGAGTTCTTATCAATAATAAAAGTGTTTGTTCCGTAAAACAGCCATCCGGGAATAGGTGGATGAGGAGGAATTGTGTCTTTGCCACTAATTCTTTTTTTGTTATTTTGAGAAATTATGTACGGTATGTTTTTTTTCGGGCTTTCTTTTTTTGTACAATTCAAGAGAAGCAAACAAATTATAAAAACAATAAATAGTCTGTTCATACGCTAAGATTTAAAATAAAGATATAAAAAAATCTCACCTGCAATTAAGCGGATGAGATTTTATATGTTTCAGACAGTTTTTAAACTATCTAATATTATTATTCTGAATCAAATCAATATATAAGTTGATTTTGTCTTTTAAATCTTTTCTTGGTGTAATAAAATCAAGGAAACCATGTTCTAAAAGGAATTCAGCAGTTTGAAAACCTTCTGGTAAATCTTTTCCGGTAGTATCACGAACTACACGCGGACCGGCAAAACCAATCAAAGCACCTGGCTCAGAGATATTGATGTCTCCTAACATAGCGTAAGACGCAGTAGTTCCTCCTGTAGTTGGATCAGTACATAAAGAAATGTAAGGCAAGCCAGCTTCTGCAAGTTGAGCTAATTTTACGGATGTTTTCGCCAATTGCATTAATGAATATGCTGCTTCCATCATACGTGCACCGCCAGATTTAGAAATCATTACAAAAGGAAGTTTGTTTTTGATCGCATGGTCAATACCTCTTGCGATTTTTTCACCTACAACAGCTCCCATAGATCCGCCGATGAAAGCGAAATCCATACAGCAGATTACAAGTTCTTTTCCTTTTGATTTTCCAACTCCTGTGCGTACAGCGTCTTTAAGATGTGTTTTTTCCATTACATCTTTCAAACGCTCTGCATATTTTTTTGTATCCACAAAATGCAAAGGATCTTTAGAAGTCATGTTTTTATCTAACTCAACAAATTCGTTGTTGTCAAATAAAATTTCAAAATAGGTCGCGCTTCCAATTCTAACATGAAAATCATCTTCAGGGCTCACGAATAAGTTTCTAGCTAATTCGTCAGCATCAATAATTTTTCCGGTTGGAGATTTGTACCACAATCCTTTCGGAACGTCCATCTTGTCTTCTGTAGCAGTCGTAATCCCTTTTTCCTGTCTTTTAAACCAAGCCATCTTTATAGTATTCAGTGTTCAGTAATCAACTTCAGTGTTCAGTTTTTAATAAACCGTTTTAAATTTTCAGCATTTTTGAGCTGAAAACTTAAAACGGTATACTGTGATCACTTTTTATAATGTATTTACGTTATTCAAATCTGCAAAAGCTTGCTCAAGTCTTGCGTTGAATGTTACTTCGCTTTCACGAACCCATCTTCTTGGGTCATAATATTTTTTGTTAGGGGCATCAGCACCTTCAGGGTTACCAATTTGTGATTTTAAATAGTCAATGTTTTTAACCATATAATCACGAATTCCTTCGGTATATGCAAATTGTAAATCGGTATCGATGTTCATTTTGATAACTCCGTAGCTAATTCCTTCTCTGATTTCTTCAAGTGTAGAACCTGAACCTCCGTGGAAAACGAAATCTACCGGATTATGACCAGTGTTGAATTTGTTTTGTACGAAATCCTGAGAATTTTTTAATATTTTTGGAGTCAATTTTACGTTTCCTGGCTTGTAAACTCCGTGAACGTTACCAAAAGCAGCTGCAATTGTAAATTTAGGGCTTACTTTAGATAATTCTTCGTAAGCATAAGCTACTTCTTCTGGCTGTGTGTATAATTTTGAACTGTCAACATCAGAGTTGTCAACACCATCTTCTTCACCACCTGTAATACCAAGCTCGATTTCTAATGTCATTCCCATTTTGCTCATTCTTGCCAAATACTCTTTACAGATCTCAATATTTTCTTCGATTGGCTCCTCAGACAAATCGATCATGTGAGAACTGAATAATGGTTTTCCTGTTTCTGCAAAATGTTTTTCAGATGCATCTAACAAACCATCAATCCAAGGTAATAATTTTTTTGCACAGTGGTCAGTATGTAAAATAACAGTTGCACCGTAAGCTTCTGCTAAAGTATGGATGTGTTTTGCTCCTGCGATACCTCCTGCAATAGCTGCTTTTTCACCTGCATTGGATAATCCTTTTCCAGCGTTGAATTGTGCTCCTCCGTTTGAAAACTGAATGATAACCGGAGCGTTAAGTTTTGCAGCAGTTTCAAGAACTCCGTTAATTGTGCTTGATCCTGTTACGTTTACTGCAGGAAGTGCAAAACCTTTTTCTTTTGCATAATTAAAGATTTCCTGTACCTGATCTCCTGTAGCTACTCCTGGTTTGATATTGTGTGCCATTGTAATTTTTTTTAGTTGTTTTTAGGTTTTTAGGTTGCAAAAATAAGAATTAATTAGCATTAGAACGGATAATTTATCCCAAAATTTAAAACCGAGTGTCCAAAATTGTATTCTTTAAACCATCTGTCTCCCTTGTCATGCGCCGGATTGTAAGTCTTAAAGCCTAAATCTAAACGGATAACAAAAAAGCTTAAATCGTACCGTAAACCAAATCCGGATCCTAAAGCTATTTCTTCGAAATCGTTTAAGCCGGAGAATTTTGCCTTTTCATCAGTTACATTATCGAGGACATTCCAGATATTTCCGGCGTCAGCAAAAATAGCACCTTTAACATCTCCGAAAATTCTGAACCTAAATTCACCGCTAAGGGCAAGTTTCATATTGGCTTCATTAAAATCATTTACTGCATTTGTGCTTCCGGGACCTAACGCATAAGGCTGCCAGGCACGATTATCATTTGATCCGCCGGAATAATAACTTCGTGAAAACGGAATATAATCTGAATTCCCAAAAGGAATTGCGATACCAAAAAAGCTTCTCACGGCCAGTACTTTTTCTTTTCCAAAATCCCAGTGCTTGATGTAGTCAAATTCTGTTTTTAGATATTCTGAATATTCCAGATTAAAGATTTCATAATTGCCAGTTGAGTTTTTAGGCAGATTTGCAACACTTGAAATAGCCGATAATAAAGTTCCTGCGGACTCTATTTTGGCTTTAAACTGATAAAAAGTATTATCTGCTAAATCCTTTTTTGTTGTTTTTGTAAACGTGTAACTGGTGGCTAAAATAAAATCATTCTCAGTCAAACGTACTCTTCTTTCTTCGATACTTTCAATGTTTTTGTATTCTGGATCTGATGCTGTCAATGTTGTTTTGTTATTGATGACATCATTTGTGAAACCTGTTGTCCCTTTAGGTATGGTTAGGTTTTTTCGATTTTGTTCTTCGGGTGTATCTCCCCAGTTTTCAGGGGTGATATTGTAATCTCTTGCAATACCATTCAACTCATCATAAGAAGAAGTATAGACCTTAAAATAATTATCAGGGTTTAGGTTACGAACATATTGGGCGTTCAGTAATTCTAATTTTGCAGAGTTGTATCTTTTTGGAGACCAAAGATAGGATAAACCACCAGTGAAATTTTCCTTATCCAGACCGATATTTCTTTGTTTTGAAAAACCAGCTGCTATTGCTGTAGATGGAATCATGCTTTTCGGAATAATTTTCTCGGTACCAAAAGGCATTAAAATTCTTGGAAAATTAAGTTTCATGTCAACCCCATATTCTGAAACATTAAAGAAATTATTATTAGGATTGGCCATATCTTTTGAAGAACCTATGTTTGCACGTGCAGAAATTTCCAGAGTTTCTGCCCTGTTAAATACATTCCGAATCGTTTCGGAAACACTGGCTCCAATTCCAAAATCCTGGATATTGGAATGGGTTAAATCTAAAGTAGCTCCAAAACTGTATTTTTTTCTCGGGGTTAAATAAACTTTTGCAATTAAGGATTGGGCAGTTGAATCCCGTCTGTCAACTTCATATTGTATCGATGGATAATTGAAAATTTTAAGGTTGTTTAGGTAACGTGACGAAAGAGTGGTTCTGAAATCTGCATAAGTACTTCCTTTTGTGATGAAAATAGCATCTGTAATTGCCCGGGGTTTGTATTTTAACTTGTCATAACTGTACAAATTAAAGTTGTTGTAGGTAGTGCTGTCCTTAATTTGGCTTTTTGCACGTGCGGGAGAATAATCAGTATAAATATTAACGTCGCTGATTTTGTACAATTTAAAAGGTTCTGTCCTGCTGGAATCCTTTTCTTGTATGCTGTTATCTTTAATAATTAAATTTATATCGGCTTTGTTTTTTTTACCAATTGTATCAACATCAAAAGTAACATACGTTGGCTGAAAATAATAAGCTCCGTGATTTCTAAAATAGGTAGTAACACGATTTTTTTCTTCTTCGAAATCACTTGTTTTAAATTGATTTCCAGATTTTAAAAAAGAGGGTTCAGTGTTTTTTATGTATAAAGAATCCAATGCCGGAGTGCTTATGCTTCGCCTAATAGAATCTAATGTGTACATCGGACCAGTTGTAATGTTGTAGTTGATTTTGGCTCTTTTATAACCAACAGAATCAATATCATAATTTGTTGTTACATTAAAATATCCATTATTAAAATAATAGGATTTCAAACGAAGCAAAGTTTTTTTAGTTTTTGAAGTGTCAATAATTACAGGAGGTTCACCGGTTTTTTTTAAGAATTCATGGATGCCTTTGTAAAGAAAAGATTGTCCGAGACGATCTACCTGTTTTGCAGATAATATTTTAGATTGGCGCTCATATTTGCCCGGGTTGTTTTTAAATTTTGCCTGATAGCTGGAATCAGGATTTAATTTTGCCAGATTATATAAATTCAAACGCAGCTTATAACCTAATAAATTACTGTTTGGCTTTTGATACATCTGATTTGAAGCCGTCTCATCATTAGTGGATTTTCCGTTTACAATAATATCATTTTTTGTAAGTAAGTTTTTTCCGCCTGGAATTCTTTTCACAGCATTACAAGCGCAAATAAGTATTGCTATTAGAATAAATGCTGTTATTTTTGTAAAAATCTTTTTCAAGTGTTTTTAAATATTTAATTCAAAAGTACATTATATTTTATGATTAGTAAAAACCAAATAAAACTTATAACAGGTTTACATCAAAAAAAGCAACGTTTTGCTAATCAATTATTTTTTGCCGAAGGAATAAAAGTAATTCAGGAATTGTTGCAGTCCAATTTTGAATTAGAATATTTGTTCACTACGCAAAATGATTTTGAAAAGGTTGAATTTTCAAAACGTATGGCTATAACAGAACAAGAACTTAAAAAAATAAGTGCTTTGTCAACTCCAAATACATGTTTAGCTGTATTTAAAATCCCTGTCGAAAATTCCGTAATTGGCTCAGGCTTAATTTTAGCTTTGGATGATATACGGGATCCGGGAAATTTAGGAACTATTTTAAGGCTATGCGATTGGTTTGGTATTCAGCAAATTATTTGCTCAAAAGAAACTGTCGATATTTACAACCCAAAAGTAGTTCAGGCTACAATGGGATCTATTGCAAGAGTAAATGTAAATTATGTTGATTTGAAATCTTTTATAACAAA
Organism: Flavobacterium cheongpyeongense; assembly: GCF_003202435.1. GTDB lineage: Bacteria > Bacteroidota > Bacteroidia > Flavobacteriales > Flavobacteriaceae > Flavobacterium > Flavobacterium cheongpyeongense. Next base: position 120,780 of record NZ_QJHK01000004.1, on the reverse strand, counting down.
CACAAAATTGCCTGTATTTGGGACCTTTATGAATGGTGCGAACATTTATCAATCTGTATTGCCGCAAAACGGAATCATTATTATGGGTAATGAAGCCAATGGTATTTCAGCAGAGATTGAAAAAATAGTAACAAGCCGACTCACAATTCCCCGATTTGGTTCGCTACAAAAAACCGAAAGCTTAAATGTAGCAACCGCCACTGCTATTGTTCTTAGTGAGTTTAAACGTAATAGTTAAGTTTTTGTTTTAATGAAAAGTAAAATTTATTAAAATTGCTCTCGATTTCATAGAGTCTATATTGTCTGTCCATGGACTAGGTTGTCCTGGATTATCCCGAATTAATTCATCGGTTATTCCAAACATGCCCCTGATAGATGGCGAAAAAATAAAGTATTCAGAGAAAATATCGATACCAAAACCAATTTCATAAGCGGAACTCCATGATTTAGCTCTAAATGTACCTTCAAAATTGTCATCCTTAGATTTTGAATTACTGGATAAATTCAAGGTGGTAGAAAGTCCCCCTGTTAAATAAGGACGTATGTTTCCCGTACGCAAAGCCGAAAATTTCAATAGTAATGGAAAATGAATATAAGTACTGTTTACCTCTCTTAAATAATCGTTTTCTGAATCTCCTATTCCTGAAAAATGTAAATCTCGTTTTGTGTAGTATAAACCTGGTTCAAAACGTAAATTGATATATTCATACAGCCTTAAATCAGCTACTACTCCAACATTAAATCCGGTAGTTTTTTTTACCTGAATATCCTGATCAACGACTTCTTTATAGTCAAATTTAAAATCAAAGCTGTTAAAACCCAGATAATACCCAAAGTATAGCCGCTGTTTTTGCCAGTTTTCCAGATTAATAATAGGATCTTTGCTAAAAATGCTCTTAGCAAATTGAGAATATCCTTGTGTTGATAATACTAATAAAATTAAGGCTACAGTTTTTTTCATACTATTTTTTAGAAGCAGAATATAGGGTTGCAACTCCAAAAGTTTGCGGCATTGCCACAACATCTATAAACCCAATTTTTCTCAAAATATTGTTCAGGGCTTCTCCATAAGGAAAAGCGGCGGCAGATTCTGATAAATACCCATAAGCTGAATTGTCTTTAGAAAATAATTTTCCGATAATTGGAAGTATATTTTTACTATAAAAACGATATCCTTGTTTATAGGGGGTTTTATCCGGAACTGAAGTTTCGAGAATTACAAATACCCCGTTGGGTTTTAAGACTCTTAAAATTTCAGCAAAACCTTTTTCTAAGTTCTCAAAGTTTCTGACTCCAAATCCAACTGTGATGGCGTCAAAATAATTATCTTCAAAAGGCATGTTTTCAGAATCGCCTAATATTAATTCAATTCTGTTTGAAAGTTTTTTTTCTTCTATTTTTTTTATCCCTACTTCAAGCATTCCGGCAGAAATGTCTAAACCAATAATTTTTTCTGCATTACTTTGGGCCATTAAAATAGCCAGATCCCCGGTTCCGGTAGCAATGTCAAGTATGGTTTTTGGTCTTGAACCAGAAACTATTTTTAAAACTTTTTTACGCCATTTTATATCTATTCCAAACGAAATTACACGATTTAAATTATCGTAGTTTCCTGATATAGTGTCAAACATTTGTGCAACTTGTTCTTTTTTGCCCAATGTTGAATTTTTGTACGGAGTTATTTTTTCAGACATTTTTTTTATTTACGCAAATATAACATAAAGTATTTAACTGCAATTGTGTTTCTTAATCAGGATAGAAAAATCTTTTTTAAACATTGAAAATATTTTTTTGTAAAATCACTAAAAGTGGGTATTGTAGATGAAGTATTTATTGGTGAATTTAGCAACTGTAAAAATGTTAATATTTTTTCAATGATTAATAGAGATACAATGACCCAAATCAAATGGGTGCTCGTTGCGCTTGGCATTTCGTTTGTTCTTGTAAGCTGTTTTGAAAGTACTGTTTTTGAGAGCAGTATTATATTTAAAGCGCAAAATACGTTCTTAGGATTAAATTTGTTTTTGGAAATTTTAATTTTCTTTGCCTTTAGTACCTTCGTGGTATTTGGTATTAAGGGTTTTTTTGAGATGTACTCTCAAAAAATATCAAATGTTATTATATTCCTTTCAGGGATATTTTTAATATTTGTAATTTTTATTTTATGTTATCAAATACTGTTTCTGGAGTAGGTCATTGCTCTATTCATTGATTTAAATAAAAACATCCTCAAGCAATTGAGGATGTTTTTTTATTTTTTAATGTATGTTTCGTAGGTATAATCATAAAGATGGGTTTCGTCTCTAAAATTTGCTTCAGATTCTACCAATTGCCATTCCTTTTCGTTAATTTCAGGAAAAAAGGCATCAGCTTCAAAAGTGTGGTGTACCCGGGTTATCTCAATTATATCTGCATACTGTAATCCTAAAGTGTAAATTTCGCCCCCTCCTATAATGTACGAATCTTCGTTTTCGGGACATATTGCAATGGCTTTTTCGATACTGTCAACAACTATACAGCCTCCAGGGTTATAATTTTCCTGTCGGGATATTACAATATGTGTTCTGTTAGGTAGTGGTTTTGGAAAACTTTCGAAAGTTTTTCTCCCCATTATAATGTGGTGATTGGAAGTAAGAGATTTGAATCTTTTAAAGTCATTTGGGAGATGCCAGACTAATTTATTTTTTTTTCCCAAGGCATTGTTTTCGGCAACAGCCGCTATCATTATAAGCATAGTGTACTAAAACTAAATTTTATTTTCAGGATGGTCATTCATTGAAGATTCTAATTGACTGATTCTCTTTTGCTGAAGAGCAATCAATCGGTCAATCTGCTCTCTTTCCCATTTTTTATTCATAAACCTATCGGTAATGTAAATTTTTATGAAGTGCAAAATAAAGATAAAAAACCATACGGTAATGATCCAGACGCACCAATTTTGTTCTGTTCCAATACTAAAACCAAAAAATCTATTAGCAACAAATAAAAATAAACTTCCTAACGAAAAAAGCACAAAATGAAAATACAATGTTTTTTTTTGTCTGATTCTTTTACGTGCGTACTCATATTGTTCATGTACTTCTTTTTTCATAATTGATTCAAAATAAGATTATAAAGTTATAATTTATTTCCAAAATTCACTATTTAGAATAAATAATATTTGTTTTAAAATGGGCTGTAAATCCGAATTAATGAATTTAAAGACTTTAAATTAAGGATGTTGTAAAAATAACGTCTCTAATTGTCATAATCACAAATCATGTTGTAACGTATTGTTTACTCAAATGAATTTGCGAACTTTGAGATATAAATCTAAAAACGAAACAGTTATGTCTTTAAAAAAGCAATTTGTAAAAACGAAACCAGTTTGTAAAGTAACATTTGCAATTGAAGCGAAAGATGCTAATTCTGTCGCTGTAGTTGGAGATTTTAATAACTGGAACATAGAAGAAGGAACCTTAAATAAACTAAAAAATGGAACTTTTAAAGCTACTTACGATTTAGTAAAAGATGCTATTTACGAGTTTAAGTATGTAGTTGATGGACTTTATGTTAATGATCCGGAAGCAGATTCTTACAAATGGAATGATTTTGCAGGAAGTGAAAATAGTGTTTTAGTTGTATAAAAAATCCGCTAATCAAAGCGGATTTTTTATATTTTTATACAGCAACACTTCCTTTTATCCCGGCATGAGGTTCGTAATTCAGCAGTGTAAAGTCATCATAGTCAAAATCGAAAATGTTTTTAATCTCAGGATTTAAAATCATTTTTGGTAATGGTTTAGGTTTTCGTGTCAATTGCAGTTCCAATTGCTCAAAATGATTGTTGTAAATGTGTGCATCACCAAAAGTGTGGATGAATTCACCATATTCTAAATCGCAAACTTGTGCGATCATCATAGTTAATAAAGCGTATGATGCAATATTGAAAGGAACTCCTAAAAAAATATCAGCACTTCGCTGGTATAACTGACAAGAAAGCTTTCCTTTTGTTTCCCCTTTTTCAGAATCAGGGCTCGAAACATAAAATTGAAAAAAAGCATGGCATGGAGGTAAGGCTGCCTTATTGTTGGCTACGTTTTCTTCAAATGTTTTTTTTGTATCAGGCAAAACCGAAGGATTCCAGGCAGAAACGAGCATTCTTCGGCTATTCGGATTTGTTTTTAATTCTGTAATTAATTCCGAAATCTGATCAATTTCTTCATTATTCCAATTGCGCCACTGGTGTCCGTAAACAGGGCCTAAATCACCATTAGAATCTGCCCAGGCATCCCAGATTTTCACTCCATTTTCCTGAAGATATTTGATGTTGGTATCGCCTTTTAAAAACCAAAGCAATTCGTAGATGATGGATTTTAAATGTAGTTTTTTGGTTGTAACCATTGGAAAACCTTCACTTAAATCAAAACGCATCTGGTAACCGAAAACGCTTTTTGTTCCGGTACCCGTTCGGTCTCCTTTTTGATTGCCGTTTTCTAAAACATGCTGTACTAAATCTAAGTATTGTTTCATAATTTGTTTAATCGTTTAATTGCTTAATCGTGGATTTGTTTAGTCTATTTAACGAATAAACGGTTTAACGATTAACCATTAAATTTATCTTCTAGAGATTTCGTCTCTGATTTTAGCTGCTTTTTCATAATCTTCCTGAGAAACTGCCTGATCTAAAAGTTCGTTTAACTCTTGTAAACTATGTTTGGCATATACATCCCCGGACTGGTTTGTTTCTTCTTCGTGTCCAAAGGTTTCCGGATTAGAAAGTACATCGTCGATTTCCTGTGATCCCGCATCAGTTTCAGCGGTATTAGATTTTAAATAAATTCCGGCTTTATCTAAAATGTTTTTATAAGTAAAAATAGGAGCACTGAAACGTAATGCTAAGGCAATTGCGTCAGATGTCCTTGCATCTATAATTTCTTCTATTTTATCTCTTTCGCAAATTAGACTTGAATAAAATACACCATCGACAAGCTTGTGAATGATTACTTGCTTTACAACAATATCAAATCTTTCGGCGAAGTTTTTGAATAAATCGTGTGTTAATGGGCGTGGAGGTTTAATCTCTTTTTCTAAAGCAATTGCAATCGATTGGGCTTCAAAAGCACCGATAACAATAGGTAGTTTTCTTTCGCCATCTACTTCATTCAAAATTAAGGCATAAGCGCCATTTTGAGTTTGACTGTATGATATTCCCTTAATGGATAATTTTACTAGACTCATATATGTTTGTAAAACTGGGTTTTAACCCCATATTTTAATGTTTTTTTGATTCGAAAATAAAGGTGCAATTTTAATCAAAAAATATGGAACAAAAAAGCTACCTAAAAACAAAGATACAATTATCTTGTTTTTAGGCAGCTATATTTTGAATAGATTTTAAATTAAGAATGCTGTGCTTTGAAAGCTTTTAATTTCTCTGTTAACTGAGGTACAATATCAAACGCATCTCCAACAATTCCATAATCTGCGACCTTAAAAAAAGGAGCTTCGGGGTCACTATTAATGACGACCTTTACTTTTGATGAGTTGATACCTGCAATATGCTGGATAGCTCCTGAAATACCTATTGCAATATATAAGTTTGTTGCAACCGGTTTTCCTGTTTGTCCCACGTGTTCACTATGAGGCCTCCAGCCTAGATCTGATACGGGTTTTGAACATGCAGTTGCAGCACCTAAAACGGAAGCTAAATTCTCAATTAATCCCCAGTTTTCTGGCCCCTTTAAACCTCTGCCTCCGGAAACTACAATATCTGCATCAGCGATAGAAACTTTTCCGCTACCTTTTTCTACAGATGCTACTTTTACGCCAAAGTCATTCTCATCAATTGTTGGATTAAAATCTTCTTCGGTTGCCGATCCGGCATTTTCGAAAATTCCGTACGAGTTTTTAGCAAGGCCAAGAACTTTTATAGCTGTATTAATTTCTGTAATATTAAAAGCTTTGTTTGAAAAAGCATTTCTTTTTACCTGAAAAGGAGAAGTGCTAACCGGTAATCCAACTACATTTGAAGCAAACCCAGCTTCTAAAGCAACTGCTACTAATGATGAAAGATAAATACTGTCTGTCGTTGAAGAAAGCAATACTACTTTGGCACCTTCTTTTTGAGCGGCTTGTTTAATGACATCGGCGTAAGCCTTAGCTGTAAAGCCTGCTAATTTATCGTTGTTTACTTTTAAGATTTTATCAACTCCGTACTTTGCTAATTCGCTCACATCACTGATGTTTACGGTTACAGCAGTAACAGTTGTTCCTAAAGTTTCAGCCACTTTTTTAGCGTATGAAGCTAATTCAAAAGCCACTTTTTTAAATTTTCCTTCTGCAGATTCTGCGTATATTAATAATGACATAATTTTTTGTTTAGAAGTTTAAAGTTTCAGTTTTCAGGTTTAAAAAACTGAAAACTGCGACTGAATACTGATTACTAGATTACTTTAGCTTCGTTGTGTAATAAATTAATTAACTCATCCAGGTTATCTGCAGCAACTAATTTTACTGCTGACTTAGGAGCTGGTTTTTCAAATTTTACGGCTTTTGTGTTTACAGGTGCATCAACTGGCTCAAGAATAGTTAAAGCTTTAGTTCTTGCTGTCATGATTCCTCTCATATTTGGAATACGTAAATCTTTTTCTTCAACAAGTCCTTTTTGTCCACCAATAATCAAAGGAAGTGTAGTATTTACAGTTTCCTTTCCACCATCAATTTCGCGAACAGCATTTACATTATTCCCTTCAACAGTAATTGCTGTACAGGAATTTAAAAAGTTTGAACCTAAAATTCCGGCAATCATTCCGGGAACCATTCCGCCATTATAATCCAAAGATTCTTTTCCGGCAATTACAAGGTCGTAACCACCATTTTTGATTACTTCAGCCAATTGTTTTGCAACAAAAAAACCATCAGTAGGGTTAGCGTTTACACGAATTGCTTCGTTGGCACCAATTGCCAAAGCTTTGCGTAAAGTTGGCTCAGTATCCGGACCTCCCACGTTTACAACAGTCACATTTGCGCCTTGTTGCTCCTGAAACCAAATTGCTCTTGTTAAACCAAATTCGTCGTTAGGATTAATTACATATTGTACACCATTGGTGTCAAATTCTGAATCACCGTTGGAAAAGTTAATTTTTGAAGTAGTATCAGGCACATGGCTGATGCAAACTAATATTTTCATAAGTATATATTTTGAATTTATAATATGCTTTTACAAATTTAGAATTTAATTCTGAATAATTATACTATGCATGCATAATATTTTTTAAAACTATTACGATTTCGGAAAATAGGCGGTAAATCTCAGGCATTTTAAATTACAGAAGTTTTTTTATTCAAACAAATTCAATACAATTTGTTTGAACTTTTAACATTATTTGAATAATCACTATAAGGGAATCGATTTCGTGATCAGCTATAAAGGCTCTTTTTAGGCTGAAAAGAGTTGCAAATTATAGTTAATGCAGAAACTTCCTTTTTTTTAGACTTATTTTATGCTTTTAAGTTATTTAAAATATTTATTTTTGCTCATCAGAAAAAAGAACATAACATACAACTATGAGAACAATACAATTTAGAGAGGCCATTTGCGAAGCGATGAGCGAGGAAATGCGTCGCGATGAATCCATATATTTAATGGGCGAAGAGGTTGCAGAATACAACGGAGCATACAAAGCTTCAAAAGGAATGCTTGCTGAGTTTGGCGAAAAAAGAGTAATCGATACTCCAATTGCTGAACTTGGTTTTACCGGAATTGCAGTAGGCTCTGCAATGAATGGTAACCGACCAATTGTAGAATATATGACTTTCAACTTCTGTTTAGTAGGTATTGATCAAATTATAAACAACGCGGCTAAAATGCGTCAGATGACCGGAGGGCAATTTAATGTGCCTATCGTTTTCCGTGGACCAACTGCTTCTGCAGGTCAATTAGGAGCAACTCACTCTCAGGCTTTAGAAAACTGGTTTGCAAATACTCCGGGTCTTAAAGTAGTTGTGCCTTCTACACCTTATGATGCAAAGGGACTTTTGAAATCAGCTATTCGCGATAATGATCCTGTAATCTTTATGGAATCTGAGCAAATGTATGGTGATAAAGGGGAAGTGCCAGACGGAGAATATACAATCCCGTTAGGAATTGCAGATGTTAAGCGTGAAGGGAAAGATGTGACAATTGTTTCTTTCGGAAAAATCATCAAAGAAGCTTTTATCGCTGCTGATGAATTAGCCAAAGAAGGCATTTCTTGTGAAATTATCGATTTAAGAACAGTTCGTCCAATGGATAACGAAGCGATCTTAAAATCAGTTAAAAAAACAAATCGTTTAGTAATTTTAGAAGAAGCCTGGCCATTTGCCAGTATTTCATCTGAAATCACCTATATTGTACAAGAACAGGCTTTTGACTTTCTTGATGCGCCAATTCAGCGTATTACAACAGCTGATACACCAGCGCCTTACTCTCCTGTTTTACTCAAAGACTGGTTGCCAAATGCAGCTGATGTAGTAAAAGCAGTGAAAAAAGTAATGTACAAATAATAATACATACAAAATTCATAAAAACTTCATCATTCATTAGCTAATTGATGAAGTTTTTTTTTTGCCGCGATATGAAAAAAATAATTTTACTCAGCCTGTTTTTTGTATTTGCTTTAGCAGATAATATCTTTGCACAAACTAAAGTGAGTGGAATTGTTATGGATAAATCCAATCAGCCTATTCCGTTTGCAAATGTTGTTTTCAAAGGTTCGAATACTGGTATAGTTTCAAATGAAGACGGACGTTTTTATTTGGAATCGCCAAACACCTACACCGCATTGTTGGTTACTTCGGCAGGATTTTCAGACAAGGAAGTTCCTTTGGAAAAAGCAGTTAATTATGATTTTAAAATTGTTTTAAGTGAACCCGAAGCACTTAATGAAGTTGTAATTTTTACTGGCAAAACTTCAAAAAAGAATAATCCTGCATTGGATATTTTGAGGAAAATTTGGGAAAGAAAACGTAAAAATGGTCTTTACCAATTCAATCAGTATCAAATGCAGAAGTACGAAAAGGTCGAGTTTGACATGAACACGATTGACAGTGCTTTTATGAAAAATAAACTCTTTAAAGGAATGGAGTTTGTTTTTAATCATGTTGATACTTCTGATGTTACCGGAAAAACTTATTTACCAATTTTTATTAACGAATCGGTTTATGATGTTTATGGAGATAATAAATTAAAGAAAGTAAAGGAAAATATTACAGGAAACAAAATGTCGGGATTCAATGGGAATCAGCAGATTTTGTCTTTTGTAAAAGATCTTTATTCTGACTATAATATCTACGATAATCACCTTAAGTTTTTTGACAAAAGTTTTACAAGCCCACTTTCAAAGACAGGAATTGATGTTTATAATTATGTACTAAAAGACAGTGCTTTTATTGATAAAAAATGGTGTTATAATATTGTTTTTTATCCAAGACGTAAAAATGAATTGACTTTTAAAGGAGATTTTTGGGTAAACGATTCTACTTTTGCAATCAAGAAAATTAATATGGGCGTAACTAAAAGTGCCAATATTAACTGGGTAAAAGACATTTATATCGAACAGGAATTTGAAGTAGAAAATGATTCTGTTTTCTTATTGACCCGTGATTATATGATGTCCGATTTTGCTTTAAATAAAAAAGAAAAATCAAAAGGAGTTTACGGAAAGCGAACTACTTTATATAGAGGACATAAATTTAATATTCAGAAACCTGAGAAATTCTATAAAGAAGAAGTCAATTTTATAGACAATGCTGTTTATGACCGCCCGCCCGAATTTTGGGAGGAAAATCGTTTTGAAAAATTAAATAAAGACGAACAGGGAATTTATAAAATGCTTGACACGCTACAAACTGTCAAGCGATTTAAGCAGCTCTACAATCTTGTTTCGATTTTAGGAAGTGGTTATGTTGAATTTAAAAATTTCGATTACGGACCTATTTTTTCCACCTTTGGTTATAATGAAGTAGAAGGTTTACGATTAAGAGTTGGGGGAAGAACGTATTTTGGGCCAAACGATCCCTGGCGTATTCAGGCTTATACCGCATATGGATTTGACGATAATAAATTTAAGTATGGAGTTTCAGGAAAATGGATGGTTGATAAGAAAAACCGAGTAATTATTTCTGGAGGAAACAGGCGTGACATCGAGCAAATAGGCGCAAGTTTAACCACTACAAATGATGTTTTGGGGCGAAGTTTTGCATCTTCGGCCTTGTTTACTACAGGAAGCAACGGAAAACTAACCAATATTAATTTGACCAATGTTTCCGTTGAAATGGAAGCCAAGAAGAATTTCATAGTTTCTGCAGGTTTTTCATATCGAACCCTGGAATCGGCATCTCAAACCTTTAGTTTAGATTATTACAAGACGTTGCCCTCTGTTTCAAATCCGGCTGGTGTAGTTGAAAGTAAGGTCACTCAGTCTGAGGCTAATATTCAGTTTGAGTTTATGCCAAACCGTAAAACTATTGGTTATGGAGTAGAGCGTGATCTTGTTGACAGTCCGTTTAGTCATTTCTTTGTTAATTTCAGTTATGGTCTTAAGGGAGTTCTGGACAGCGATTTTGCTTATGAAAAAGTACAGTTGTTTTACAGACAGCCCATTATTATAGGGCCATTAGGAAGAACAAATATTACCCTTGAAACCGGAAAGACTTTTGGTACAATTCCGTTAGGATTAATGAGTGTAATTCCGGGTAACCAGACGTATTTTACGATTGAAAACACCTTTAGTAATTTGAATTTTTACGAATTTGTCACAGACCAATACACAACATTACAGTGGAATCATGATTTTGGAGGGAGATTATTTGCCCGTATTCCATTTATGAGAAAACTGAACTGGAGAGAATTTGTAGGTGTGAGAGCCGTTCATGGAACAATTTCTGATGAAAACAGAGCGATAAATGCTTCCGGGCTTCCGTATAATGCACCTGAAAAAGTATATTGGGAATATAATGCCGGAATTGGAAATATCTTTAAAGTTTTCAGAATTGATTTTTCATGGCGAGGGAATTATTTGAATATGCCAGATGCCGCTAAATTTGCAGTAAAAGGATCTTTCGGATTCTATTTCTAATAAATAAGAAACATAATATTTGTCAATTTCGACGAAGGAGAAATCACACATTAACTCATTATTTGAGCTTGTGTGATTTCTCTTTTTATTTTAAATTAAGTTTGATTTTAAATATTTATTAATTTAGAAGCTATTCCCGATAGTAGTGAAGTAATCTTTAGTGCCAAACCCCGGCACAAAAGGATTTTCACTACAAACGAAGTTCGCTAAACTCCGATTAAAATGAAAGTTAAGTGAAGTAATCGGGGCTAAAAAACTCACGTTATGCAAGAAGCAATCGATTTTCTATTAACCAAAAATTCAATATTTCAGGAGATTATCGAGAAATATGGATTGCCGACAATTCCAAAACGTCCTCAGGGTTTTGAAACTTTAGTTTTGTTAATTCTCGAACAACAGGTTTCTATAGATTCGGCGAAAGCCACCTTCTTAAAAATTAAAAACCATACAACATGTAATCCTGAAACAATGTCGGTTTTACCAGATGAAGAGTTTAGAAATTTGGGTGTAAGCCGCCAGAAAACAAAATACATTAAAATTTTAGCGGAAGCTGTTTTGAACAAAGAATTAGATATTGACGGCTTAGCTGCAAAATCGGCAAAAGAAGTTCGGGAAGAGCTTATTAAATTGAAAGGAATCGGAAACTGGACAATTGATATTTATTTAATGTTTTGTCTTCAGGAACCGGATTTAATTCCGCTTGGCGATATTGCAGTCATAAATACCATTAAAGAATTATTGAATATTCATGACAAAGAAGAAATGGAAATTCAGACTCAACAATGGAGCCCGTATCGATCTTATGCGACCTATTTGCTTTGGCATTATTACTTAAATAAGCGAAATCGCAAGGTTACCTATTAACTAACTGTTATATAAAAGGAAAGTATGTTAATTAATGAAAAAAGTATGTGGATTAATGTATTTTTTTCATTGTAAAAAAGGATTCTTTGGGTTACTTTTGCAACCGAATTATAGATATAATAAAAAAAGAAAATGACCGCAGACAAACTAACAACTTTCGATGTATTAATCGAAATACCAAGAGGAAGCAGAAATAAATATGAGTACGACTTTGAAATCAAAAGAATGCGTTTTGACAGAATGTTATTCTCTTCAATGATGTACCCTGCAGATTACGGATTTATCCCTGAAACATTAGCTCTTGACGGTGATCCTCTTGATGTATTGGTTTTGATAAATGAACCAACTTTTCCCGGATGTGTGATAGAAGTAAAACCTATTGGAGTTTTCCATATGGCAGACGATAAAGGACCAGACGAAAAAATCATTTGTGTACCGGTTTCTGATCCAATCTGGAATTCATTAAACGACCTTTCAGATATCAACGGACACTTATTGAAAGAAATCGAGCATTTTTTCCAGGTTTACAAAGATCTTGAAAACAAAAAAGTAGATGTAGAAGGATGGGGAGACGTAAAAGAAGCTTTTGCAATTATTGATGAGTGCACAAAGCGTTTTAATGACATTGAAAACAAACCAGACGGATTATTTAGCATTAAATAATTTTAGCCTTCATATTTTATAAAAAAAGCAATACTCCGTTAAGAGTATTGCTTTTTTGTTTAAATTCGTTTTGTTAGTTAGTTGACTATTAACCAAAACCATTAATATATTATGAATGCATTTATGATTTATTTGCCAATTGTGATGGCAATTCTTGGATTACTTTTCATGGGAATAAAAAGGAGTTGGGTTCTAAAACAAGATGCCGGGGATGGTAAGATGAAAGAAATTTCAGATTACATCTACGAAGGCGCCTTAGCCTTCTTAAAAGCCGAATATAAACTATTAACCATTTTTGTAATTATTGCAAGCATCGTTTTAGCAGGTATTACTTTTATTCCGGGTGTAAAAACACATTTATTAATCGTAGTTGCATTTATTTTTGGCGCATTATTTTCAGCTTATGCAGGTAACATAGGTATGAAAATAGCAACCAAAACAAACGTCAGAACCACTCAGGCAGCCAGAACCAGTTTGCCTCAGGCTTTAAAAGTTTCTTTTGGAGGCGGAACCGTAATGGGACTTGGAGTTGCAGGTTTAGCAGTTTTAGGTTTGACGGCCTTTTTTATCATCTTCTTTCATTTATTTTCTGATGGTGTATGGAAAGATACGGAAACCATGACTGTAGTTTTGGAAACTTTAGCCGGATTTTCGCTTGGCGCTGAATCAATCGCTTTGTTTGCGAGAGTTGGCGGGGGAATATACACCAAAGCGGCAGATGTTGGGGCTGATTTAGTGGGTAAAGTTGAAGCAGGAATTCCAGAAGATGATCCTCGTAATCCAGCAACAATTGCAGATAATGTCGGGGATAATGTTGGAGACGTTGCCGGTATGGGAGCTGATTTATTTGGATCTTATGTTGCAACTGTTTTAGCTGCAATGGTACTCGGAAATTATGTGATCAAAGATATGGGCGGAAGTATCAATGATGCTTTTGGCGGAATTGGGCCAATTTTACTTCCGATGGCAATTGCTGGTTTTGGAATCTTATTCTCTATTATCGGAACAACATTAGTGAAAATAACTGATGATAACGCAAGAGAAGCACAAGTGCAAAAAGCATTGAATATAGGAAACTGGATTTCGATAGTTTTAACGGCTGTTGCCTGTTTCTTTTTGGTAAAATATATGCTTCCGGAAACGATGCAGATGAGTTTTTTTGGTGAAGGTTCTAAAGATATTTCATCAATGCGTGTTTTCTATGCCACTTTGGTTGGACTAGTAGTTGGAGGAGCAATTTCATCTGTAACGGAATATTATACAGGATTAGGAACAAAACCAGTTCTGGCGATTGTTCAAAAGTCTTCCACCGGGGCAGGAACAAACGTAATAGCAGGTTTAGCAACCGGAATGATTTCTACTTTTCCAACTGTATTATTATTTGCGGCAGCTATCTGGATTTCGTATGCTTTGGCAGGATTTTACGGAGTTGCATTGGCTGCTTCAGCCATGATGGCAACTACGGCAATGCAGCTGGCAATTGATGCGTTTGGACCAATCTCAGACAACGCCGGAGGAATTGCCGAAATGAGCGAATTACCAAAAGAAGTGCGTACCAGAACCGATATTTTAGATTCTGTTGGAAACACTACTGCAGCAACCGGAAAAGGTTTTGCAATTGCTTCTGCAGCCTTGACATCATTAGCATTATTTGCGGCGTATGTGACTTTTACCGGAATCGACGGAATCAATATCTTTAAGGCACCAGTATTAGCGATGTTATTTGTTGGTGGAATGATTCCGGTAGTTTTCTCGGCATTAGCTATGAATTCTGTTGGTAAAGCAGCGATGGATATGGTGTATGAAGTTCGTCGTCAGTTTAAGGAGATTCCGGGCATTATGGAAGGAACGGGAAAACCGGAGTACGGAAAATGTGTTGAAATCTCGACAAAGGCCGCTTTACGCGAAATGATGTTACCGGGAATTTTGACAATAGGTTTCCCAATTGCAATTGTATTATTAGGGAAATTAGTTTACTCAGACAACAATCAGTTAATTGCTGAAATGTTAGGAGGATATATGGCTGGAGTTACAGTTTCAGGAGTGCTTTGGGCTGTTTTTCAAAACAATGCAGGAGGTGCCTGGGACAATGCTAAAAAATCTTTTGAAGCCGGCGTAATGATCAATGGTGAAATGACTTACAAAGGTTCTGATGCTCACAAAGCTGCGGTAACGGGAGATACAGTTGGAGATCCCTTTAAGGACACTTCAGGACCGTCAATGAATATTTTGATTAAACTGACTTGTTTGATTGGTTTGGTAATCGCTCCAATTTTGGGTGATGGTCATTCTTCTCAAACAAATATTCCGCATTGCGGATTGCCTCCTAAAGAAATAAAGTGTTGCATGAAGACTGAGATGCATGCAGGCGGAGTATCTAAATGCGGAGATATGTCAGGAATGACCAAAGAAGAGTGCATTAAAATGTGTAAAGAAAAAGGCTGTTCAGTAGAACAAACAGCAAAATGCCTGGCTCATTTTGATCCGGATAAAAACAGAGTGGAAGTTAATCTTTCAACCACAAACGGCGTTACGGTAGGGACAGTAACCAAAACCCAAAACGGAAAAACGACTACAGAAGTTTTTGAAGGAACTGAAGCTGAGGTAAAAGCTAAAGTTGACGCTGCGAAATAAATCTTTGTTAGTATCAAAAAATGCCTCTAATTTTTGGAGGCATTTTTTATTGTAGCAGTTTTAATCTACTAACTCAAAATCGGCTTTTAGTTTAATATCTGCCGAGGATGCTCCAATCATGAGTTCAAAATCTCCCGGTTCAGCAATCCATTCTAATTTATTGTTATAAAAAGAAAGTTTTTCTTTGTCAATTGTAAACGCAATAGTTTTAGATTCACCTGCATCTAATTTTACTTTTTGAAAGTCTTTCAGTTCTAAAACAGGTCGTACTACTGAACCAAATTTATCTTGTAAATACAGTTGAACTACTTCTTCTCCAGTTACTTTTCCGATATTTGATAATTGAAATGATACTTTTATGTTTTCGTTGCTTTTTATTTTTGTTGAAGATAGTTTCAAACCTGAATAATCAAATTTTGTGTAACTCAACCCGTAACCGAAAGGAAATTTCGGCGAATTTTTTAAATCAATATAAGATGAAACATAGCCTTTTGCATTTTCATCCGCTGGAGGTCTTCCGGTACTGAAATGGTTGTAATAAATAGGTATTTGCCCCACTTCCCGTGGGAAAGTCATTGGCAGTTTACCAGACGGATTGTAATCGCCAAACAATACATCGGCAATGGCATTTCCGGCCTCTGTGCCCAGCCACCAGGTATATAAAATGGCAGGAGCATTATCTGCAGTCCAGTTAAAAACAAGAGGTCTTCCGCTATTTATCAACACAACAACTGGTTTTCCAGTAGCCATAATGGCTTTTACAAGATCTTCCTGAACACCGGGTAAATGAATATCGCTACGACTTTTAGCTTCTCCGCTCATATCGTGCCTTTCACCAATACTTAAAATCACTACGTCGGCTTGTTTTGCTGTTGTGAGTGCTTCGGCAAAACCATCTTTATTGTCTCCATCAACTTCGCAGCCTTTGGCATAAAGCAGTTTGGTGTTTTTACCTACTTTGTTTTGCAAGCCATCCCATTGTGAAACAATCCATTTATCATAATTAACTTCGGGTAAATCAACCGCCCAGAATCCCATATTGGCTTTGTATTCCTTAACCATTGGGCCGATAAAGGCAATTGTTTTTAAATTTTTAGAAAGGGGTAATGTTTCGTTTTCATTCTTTAGTAAAACAATACTTTTTTTAGCCACTTCAAGTGCTGTTTTTCTGTTTTCCGGATTGTTTAATTCTTTTTCTTCTCTTTTTGTATCTGAATATCGGTAAGGATCATCAAATAATCCTAATTCGAATTTTTTACGGAGAATTCTTTTTACCGCGTCATCAATCAAATCAATAGCTATTTTACCTTCTTTGACAAGTTCTGCCAAGTTATAGCGATAGGCATTGCTTTCCATATCCATATCGCTTCCGGCTGTAATGGCAGAAAAAGCAGCAGATTTTAAATCTTTCGAATAGCCATGTGCTACCATTTCTCCAATAGATCCCCAGTCTGAAACTACGAATCCCTGAAAGTTCCATTTTCCTTTTAAAATATCTCTTTGTAAATGCTTATTTCCGGTTGCCGGAATTCCATTTACATCATTAAAAGAATTCATAAAAGTTGCAGCACCCGCATCCAAAGCGGCTTTAAAAGGAGGTAGGTAGGTTTCCCATAACATCCTTTCGCTCATATCAACCGAGTTGTAATCTCTTCCGCCAATAGCTGCACCATACGCTGCAAAATGTTTTACACAGGCCATAACCGAATTCAAGTCACCCAATTTATTACCCTGAAAACCCTTTACTCTGGCATGCGCAATTTTAGTTCCCAAATACGTGTCTTCACCAGCGCCTTCCATAACACGCCCCCAACGCGGATCGCGGCCAATATCGACCATCGGGGCAAAGGTCCAGTGGATACCACTAGCCGAGGCTTCTATGGCAGCTACCCTGGCAGAAAGTTCAATTGCTTCTAAGTCCCAGCTGGCTGCTTCTGCCAACGGAATAGGGAAGGTTGTTTTGTATCCGTGAATGACGTCCTGCCCAAAAAGCAACGGAATTTTAAGTCGGGACTGCATCGCCAGTTCCTGATATTGACGGGTATATTTTGTTCCGATAATATTGAGCATAGAACCGATAAGTCCAGCCTTTATTTCGGCTTGTTTGTTCGGATTTATGTTAATTGGACCCGTTGCAGAATTATCGCCTGTATATTGATTAAGCTGGCCAATTTTTTCTTCAATAGTCATCCTTTTTAGTAGCGAATTTACTTTTTGATCTATTGTCTCTTGCTGTGCCATCGCAAAAAAGGAAACCATCAACAGAGTCATTGTTGTTATTTTTTTCATGAAATAAATTGTTTTATTCTTTTGACTGTCTTTATATATAATTGTTTGTTTTAGGTTTTGAGATTAATTGTTTGTTCTAAATTTTATTCTGAATGATTAAAGCAAATAACCGTTTTTAATTAACTTCTATATAAACAGGTAAATGATCCGAAGGATACTTTAAATCTTTTGAATCACTTAAAACGGCATGTTTTTGAATTGTTAATCCGCTATTTTTAGAAATGAATATGTAATCTATGAGCAATGTAACCGGCTCATTATGTTTAAAATCATTGAATGTTCCTGACGGTCCGAAAGGTTTTTCTTTTGAAATCTCTTTCGTATCATCCATTTCTTTTTTTACCTCTGCAATCTGATTTGTATTGGGTTCTGAATTAAAATCGCCCATCAAAAATGCCGGATAATTTTTAGTATTTATCTCTTTCATCTTCGAAAGAATTAGCTGGACTCCTTTCACTCTGGCTTCATTTCCCACATGATCCAAATGGGTATTGAAAACCCAAAATGATTTCTTTGTTTTTAAATCTTTAAAAAGTGCATAGGTACAAATTCTGTTGCATGCAGCATCCCAGCCTTTTGACACTACATTTGGTGTTTCTGAAAGCCAAAATGTATTTATCTGTTCTACTTTAAAGCGTTCTTTTTTATAGTAAATAGTACAAGCCTCACCCGTTTCATTCTCTTCTCTTCCTATTCCAAACTTACTGTATTCCGGCAAAGCCGAAGCAATATCAACAACCTGACCAGGGGTTGCCTCCTGAACCCCTAAGATGTCAGGATCGTAAAACTGAATTTGAGAAGTAAAATAATCTTTTCGGTTTGGCCACGCATTTTCTCCGTCTGAAGCTACGTCCAAACGTATATTATAGCTCATCATTTTTAAACCCTGAGCATAAAATGAAGTGCTTGTAAAAAGCAGTATTAGCAACGAAACAACAACTTGTATCTTTTTCATGTTAAAAAATTTATTCTCCAAAACTACCATTTAAAGTTCTGTTGATAAAAAATCATCTTTTAAAAAAACGTTAACCATGGGTTTAAACTTATTTTTTACTTTCTTTAAAGTCAAAATAATTCAAATTAAATCCTCCTCTTTCAAAAAGAACTTTAATTTTATTAGTCGCGAAATTTATTGATACTTGTGGTAAAATAATTGTTTTCCAATTATCGTCTGAACCTGTAGCAGGAAGAAGAATACTTTCTGATTTGTTTCCGTTCTCGGTTTCTAAATGAAGTTTTCCTTCTGAATTTGCACTTGAATATCGAATAGCAACTTTAAAAACTTTTTGTTCTGAAACTTCTGTAGTAAACAAGAGCCATTCTCCATCTTCGATAAAGGAAACCTGGTATCCATTTGAATAAGTATCTTTATTAGGTAAAATATCGACACCATCATTTCGCATAGAATTTCCTTTGTTCCATTCTTCAGAATGTCCTGTATCAACTTTGTAATTAACAAAATCTTTGTCAAGATATGCATGTTCATTAGTTCCTAAATCATATTCGGTGGCAAAAATTTTCCCAGGTATAAAATGTTTTTTATATGATTTTGTATCATTTGTACTGACTTGTCTAAACATGGCATCAATTACATCTTTCTTTACCGTTACATTTTCGATTTTGTAATTTTCTGCTATTTTCATTAAAGCACTTTTGGCAAAATCTGTATCAGGTTTCTCTCCGCCATCTTTCCAGTATTTTAATAAGACATCATATTCAGGAGTTTTTGTAACCGAAGTTATCCCGGCAATATTTTCTATTTTTTTCATTGGCCAGAAAGCCCAGCCTATGTTATTTTTTTCTACTAATGAAATAGCATCCCTAAACCATACATTTGAATTTTCACCACTTTCCCCCATCCATATTGGCACGTTGTATTGTGTTCTGTAATCCAGCATTTTTTGAATAGAAGCTCTTGTGTTATAATTCCAGTATTTGTGAAAACTCAAAGCCATATTTTCATCCCATAAAGGAAAAATTCCGTTATAGTTATTTCCCCAGCAATTGCCCTCAATAAAAATTAAGTGATTAGTGTCTACCTCACGTATTGCTTTTGTTATGGCAATCATTAACTCTCTTAAAGGAATATTTGAATTCTCGTCACATCCATTTTTATTGGTTCCGGTAAAATTCCAGTTTGGTTCATTGATGATATCGTAAGCTCCAATCCATGGATTATTTGTATAGCGTGAAGCCAATTTTTTCCATAATGCAATTATTTTTTTCTGATTAGCTTCGCTTTGCCAAAGAGATGGTTTTGTAATGTCATAATCTGAAATTGCAGTATCATTTCCTTGTCCTCCCGGAGCAGCATGCAGATCTAAAATAAGGTATATTTTATTCGATTCGCACCATTTTAGCAAATTGTCAGTCATATCGAAACCTTCTTCGTTCCATGTAATTTCACCATTTTTTTCCTCTTCAATAGCAGGTGTATACAAATTATAGTGCATAGGCAGACGAATAGAATTGAATCCCCATGCCGCCAGTGAATCTATATCCCGCTTTGTAATTCCGTTGGATTTATAAGCAGTATAAAACTCTTTTGTATTTTCTTCACCGATTACATCCTGAATTTTTTGTTTGATTTGATATTGAGGACCAGCAAAAGATTGTGTTTGAAGCATGTATCCCTCCTGAACCATCCATCCACCTAATCCTAAACCTCTTAAGAGTATATTTTTTCCTTTGCTATCGACAATTTTTTGTCCTTCTCTATGCAGGAAACCTTGTGCAAAAGTGGTCATTGAAAATAATAAGAGCAGTGTCAGGGCCAATTTTTTCATGATTTCAATTAATTTGATTATATTTTAATTATGAATCTGTTTGGGAAAATTAGATGTTTAAATATCTAATACACTAATGTTTGTATCACATGTGAAGGAATTTTAACAGCAGTTTTTTCAGAATCAAGGGTTAGATTATACGCTATTTCTTTGTCGGTCTTATTCATTACAATTGTTGCTACTGTTTTATTAATATTTAAAAAAGATGTGCTTAATAAATTGCTTCGGCTGTAGGGTGAGCCTTAATTTTTGTATTATCGGCAGTAGTTTATACTTTGATGTTTTTATTTTTTTGTTTTGAAAAACCAGCGATGCACAGGAATGCACAAGTTATAATAAAGCCTGTTTTTTTTATTGAATATGGATAATTGATGTAAGACTTTTAGATTTGTTTACTTAAAAATGGATTAAAAAATAGTCCACATCAAATGAATATGGACCATTTTCAACAACCAAACTTAAACTTACTTTTATTATAAAGTTGCTGATAATCAAGTAAGGAAGGTTTTTAAGTCTTCCTTACCAGAATGCAAACTAACAAATATTAATTATTGAGGTTTGAAAACAAATGTCCATCCTGTACCATTAGCTTCATTATTGCTTAAATAAAGTACCATTTTGTCTGGTGTAAGTGTTACAATTGTGTAAACACCGTCAGCATTGCCTGCTGCATATCCTAACATTTTTGATCCTGTAATGATTAATTTTTTATTTGCAGGATCTAATACAAAACTTCCTTTTTCTGCTGTTGCTGTTGGTGTTGCATAATGAGTAAAGTTTGCCGCACCATTTAAATCGAAATGCATTTTACCTGTTGCATCACTTGGAGGGCAGCAATCTCCTGCGTTCCACCATGCAGTCATAGCACCATCAGGGCTTCCTGGAGGTGACATAAACCACCAAAACCTGCCGGAACCAACTGATCCGTCAAAGACCCATGTTTTACCTGCTGATGTATTATTGCTAACCAAGTCATACCAGTCCTGATCTAATGGTGTGTCCAGCTGATCAATTTGTACATCAATTGTTTTGGTGAAAAATTTAGAACCTAAACTTCCTACATAAGTAAATGTTGATTTTCCGGGAATAGGATAAACAACTGTTACTTCATTGGTCAGTGCTTTCCCTAAATTATAATCCCAATATCCTGTAATTCCTGGTGAAGCCATTTTTAAAGTAATTTTATTTCCTCCCGGAGTACTTTGAGTAGTGACTAACTCAACACCTGCAACATCTGTAGAATCCGTTAAATGCTGTTCATCTACAATTGAGTCGCATGCTGTAAAAACAAGCAAAAACGATACAAAGATGAGATCTATTATTTTATTAATTTTCATGTTTTTGTTTATTAATAGTTATTAAATATTACCAACCCGGATTTTGTACATAAACTCCATTAGATAATCTAATTTCCGTTTCAGGAATTGAAACTAAAGCTTTAGTTTCAGGTCTGTATTTGACACTGTAAGTTGCATCAGTTCCTGTGTTTTTAACCGGAAAAGAATCGTTAAATGCGGTTTCTACATCTCCCCAACGCACTAAATCAAACCAGTGTAGGCCTTCGAATGCAAATTCATGTAAGCGCTCCTCTTTTAAAGCTTCGATTGAATAGCCAACAGATGGTAACCCACCGGCTCTTGTTCTTACAGCATTTATTCCCGCAGGAGTTTGAGTAATTTCAGAATGCATTAACAATACATCTGCAAAACGCATAAAGATAAAATCCTGTGCGTGCATTAACTGCATATCTGTGTTTTTCCATCCATATAACTGAACAAACATTCCTACTGTTGCTCCCGCTGCTGTTGGATATTGTAAAGAGGTATATTTTTTATTGAAATAACCTGTTTCGTGAGTACCAAATCCTCCAACATAATTTTCTGTGCCCTGATCTGCCTTACCAACTTCTAGTATTGAACCTCTTTTTCGTGGATCAAGATCTGACCAGTTGTTATAAAGCTTAGGATTAACAGTAAGCCATCCCCATCCAGCTCCAAAAGGTACCAGTGAGTTATCACGTAACGCATTAAATAAACAAAGTCTGTTTGTGTAAATGTTACCATTTGACCATCCCCAATCGCCAAATGAAAATCTTTGTACAAACATAGATTCAAAATTTCCTGTTCCAAAAGTTGGAGTAGAACCATCCTGACCAATCCATGATAAATTTTCAGTTGCTGCCCAAGGTAAAATTGGTTTTCCGGAAGCTTTATTTACATATGAATACGGCCATATATTTCTAAAATCAGAAGCTAATTTATAGCCACTGTTGTTAATACAATCATTTAAATGGGTAGTAACATCATTGGCAGTTAATTTTGAACCATCAACTAATGGTAAATCTGTTGTAGCCTGTTTTTCAATATTAGTCATGTAGCCTGTATAGAATAAAAATACGCGTGCTAAATATGCTTCGGCAACCCATTTATTTGCATGTCCATACTCTGAGGTTGGAATACTCGTAAAGGGTTTTGCTGGCATTGTCTCGATTGCCAGCTTTAAATCTGAAGCAATTTGTGCAAATGTTTCTGAGTAGGTTGCTCGTGGACCATTTTTCACACCATCAATTTTAGTAATCAAAGGTACTCCGCCAAAAAATTTAGCTAACCTGAAGTAAAAAAAGGCTCTCATGAATAATGCTTCACCAATTGCTTGGTTTTTAAATTCCTCTGCTTGTGCAGGAGTAGCAAAATAGGTGGTAAAATTTGCGTCAGCTGTTTTTTCAATAATAGCATTAGCTCTTGCTATACCTTTGTAGGATTGTCCCCATAAGTCATAATACGTATCATCAGTAGGATCTTCAAAATTGTCAACGTACTTCGCCGATTTGTCATCAGGACCTCCGCCACCTAACATCATATTATCCATGAGGTTAGCTGCCATTTGTTCTTCACTATGAACATTCGTGGTATAAATAGCATTATATACACCAGCTATGGCTTCGTTAATGTCAGTAGGTGATTTATAGAAAGTCTCCAGACTTTTATCTTTAAGATTCTCAGTATCCAGAACATCAGAGCAACTTGACACAACAATAATTGCTGAAATTGCTATAAAATATTTTATTGTTTTCATTGTGAATGTATTTATATTAAAAATCTGCACTTAAACCAAACATTACTGTTCTTGCTTGCGGATATAAACCTAAATCTACACCTGAGGCCCAGCCTGCATCATGTCCAAAACGAACTTCCGGATCCATGCCATCATAATTAGTAAATGTGTACAAGTTATTGACTGCTGCATAAACTTTAAGATTAGAAATAAATTTAATGTCTTTAAGAAGTTCATTAAAATTATATCCCAGAGTTATATTGTTAATTCTTAAGTAATCAGCGTTTTGCATAAAAATATCAGAAACAAGCTGGGTGTTTCTGTTTACTACAGAACTTAACCTTGGCATTTTATCTGAAGTTCCTTCTCCATGCCAACGATTAAATACGTCTGAAGTGTAGTTTTGTTTTGGATTATCTGCAAAAGACCTGTAAGACTGCATTACCTGCATTCCAAATTTTCCGGCCATAGTTGTATTCAGGTAAACATTTTCATATTCAAAGTTTAGTTGTATACCTAATTCGAAATCCGGATTAGGATTACCAAGATAAACTCTATCGGCATCATTAATTACACCATCTTGATTTTGGTCTACAAAACGAACATCTCCAGGACGTTGGTCTGCAAAATAAGGTTGCCCGGTTGGTCCTACATAAGCATTGACTTCTTGTTGATTTTGTAAAATCCCATCGGCCTTATATCCATAGAAATAGCCAATTGGCTGTCCAACCTGTGCTCTTGAAATTTCGCCAGTACCTTGTGATAATACATTGCTTGGACCATGGATTATTCCATCAGCATTGTCAACTTTAGTTACTTTGTTAGCATTTTTAGCCCCACTTATTGTAATGCCATATTTAAATCCTGCTATTTTATCTTTCCAATTTATTGAAAATTCAATACCTTTATTTTCAATATCTCCCCCATTAATATAAGGTGGTGGTGCTCCTGCAGCCTGACCAATAGATGCTAATACTAGCCAGTCTATTGTTTTCTTTTTGTACCAGTCAAAAGTTACACCTAATTTTGAATCAAATAAGCTTGCATCAAATCCTAAATCTAACTGTTCTGAAGTTTCCCATGTAATATCAGGATTTGTAACTCTTGAAGGATATGCTGTTGAACCAGAAACTGGTTTGGTATCTCCAAAAAAGTAACCAGGAAAAACATTTGATATAGTGGCTGAATATTGGAAGTTATCAACCGACTGGTTTCCATTTTGTCCCCAGCTTCCTCTTATTTTTAATGAATTAAGTACATTATAAGTACTAGACATAAAATCTTCTTTCGTAATTACCCAACCAGCAGAAACTGATGGAAAATAACCCCATCTGTTTTCCTTTGCAAAATTCGATGATCCATCTGCACGCATTGTCGCAGAAAGGAGATACTTCTCTTTATAATCATATTGTGCTCTGACCATATAAGACAAAATAGCACCTCCCCCGGCAGCCCAATCAAATCCACCTGTACTAATGTCGTTTATTGAGGTGACAGGTAATGTGTTGTCTAAGTAGGCATATTTAGGATCTCCTGGAAATTTCAAACCATTTTTAGAACCCGAAATATTATTATTTACAATACTTTTAATTAATTCGGTTCCTATTAATGCATTAAAGCTATGATTTCCAGCTTGTTTTGCATAGGACACTGTGTTTGTCCAGGTAGAATTTGCACCTATGTATTCACTTTGGGAAGCACCTTCTACATTATCATCATAAAGTCTCCCTAAATTGTATTTTGGATTCATTGATCTGCTATATCCAAACCAAGAATCAATACCATAAACGGATCTAAATTTCAAATCTTTGATAGGTTCAACTTCTACAAAAGCGTTACCTATAATCTTGTTGTCTTTTGGGTAGTTATAATTACTTCTATAAAACATCACAGCTAAAGGATTCGTTTGACCTGTTGATAAGCCATCCAAAGTTGGTGTAAATCCAAACTGATTTATATTTTTATCTATTGCTGGCTGCCAGTAAGCTGGTTGCAATGGATTTTGTACAAGGGCATTGTGTAAATCATTGCCATAGATATTACCGGTAGATACACCTCTATTTTGAGAATTGGTATAGGTAATATTTTCTCCAACGGTAATTATGCTATGACTGTCGTTCTTTTTCAAAACCATTTGTGTATTGATTCTTGCAGTCAGTCTTTTAAATCCTGCATCTACAATATTACCTCCAATTATACCATCCTGATCA
The DNA here is from genome assembly GCF_003202435.1 of Flavobacterium cheongpyeongense. Lineage (GTDB taxonomy): Bacteria > Bacteroidota > Bacteroidia > Flavobacteriales > Flavobacteriaceae > Flavobacterium > Flavobacterium cheongpyeongense. Next base: position 95,181 of record NZ_QJHK01000004.1, on the reverse strand, counting down.
AAGTAGGAAAGACCTAATGAATATGTAATATCTTCACTTCCACCAGTAATATTCAAGGAGTGGTTTACGATAGGTGCATCTTTTTTTGTCATTTCATTAATCCAGTTAGTTCCTGTCCAGCCTTTTTGTAAATTATCCCAAATTTCATTACCCAATTGCGTTCCGGCACCAGGAAATCTTCCTTCAAGCCAGGTATTATTGCTAATAATAGCTTTCCAATCATTTGGAGCCAGACCATCATTTATCATTCCTTCATCCATGATGTACATATATTCCTGTGCGTTTAAAGGATCTAAGTTTTTATATGTATTTTGAATTCCGTAGTATGAGTCATAACTAATTCTTGCAGGTCTTCCTTTTTTACCTTTTACTGTAGTGACTAAAACAACACCGTTTGCAGCTCTGGAACCGTAAATTGCTGCAGAAGCGGCATCCTTTAGAACGTCAATTGATTCAATATCAGATGGACTCAAATAGTCTATATTTCCTACGGATATTCCATCCACAATATATAATGGATTTGAATTTCCAATCGTACCTAATCCGCGGATAGTTATTCTTGTACCAGCGCCAGGTGCTCCATTATTTCTTGTTACACTCACACCAGGAGCAATTCCCTGAAGAGATTCCATTGCAGACCCCGTATTTAGTTCCTGAAGTGTCTCACCTTTTAGATTTGTTGTTGCGCCAGTAATTAGACCTTTCTTCTGGGTACCATATCCTACCACAACTACCTCATTTAAGCTTTGAGACGCAGCAGTTAATTTAATATCAAGTTTTATTCTTCCAGCTATTGCTTCTTCGATTGTATTATAACCAACAAAGCTTACAATTAATGTCCCATTACTAGGAGCACTAATTTGATATTTACCGTCAAAGTCTGAAGCACTCGATTTTTTTGTGCCTTTAATCAAAATTGTCGCCCCTGGGACGGGTAATCCATTTTCATCATTTATGGTTCCACTAACTGTAATTTCCTGTGCCATTACACTAATTGAAAACATTAACGACGAAATACAAAAAAATAATTTTGTGAATTTCATTTTTATAAAAATTTTGGTTAATTAATTAGTAATTTGATACAATAATAGGGTTAAAATTTTTATAAATTGAGTTTTATTATCTTTACAAAAACACATCAAAGTATATTTTATTACGCTACAAAAACACATCAATAAATAAATAAATTATTGATATTTAATAATTTAAAAAAATATTTCTATTGTTATAAGAATGTTAAATATGATAAAAAAACACTACATTTATTAAAAAATGATTTTTATAATTTTGATTTAGATTTTAGATATACTGATACAATTAATAAATGTGATATTTACAATTAAACAGAAAAAATACCGCATATAATCATAAATTATAATAAAAAAATATGAAATTCATAAAATGTTTTTTCATCATAATAATCCCTTTTTTTTCGTATAATTCTTTATGTCAGGTAAAGGAAATAGGAATGCCTAATATTAAAAATTATAAAAGGAATGAATATAAAGGAGGAACGCAAAACTGGGGTGTTGATCAGGATAAAAACGGGACTATATATTTTGCAAACAATAGTGGATTAATTCAGTTTGACGGTTCAACATGGAAAACCTATTCCATGCCCAATAACGAATCGTTAAAAAGTCTCAAATTAGACTCCCTTGGAAATATATTTGTAGGAGGAAATAATGAGTTTGGTTATTTTAAACCTGATAATAAAGGGGAACTAAAGTATTTTTCTGTCTCTAAAATGGTTAGTAAAAAAGACAATCAGAATTTGAACTTAATCTGGAAAATTCATATTTTCAATGGTGAAGTTATTTTTCAGTCTTTTGCTAAGGCCTTTTTTTATAAAAATAACAGTTTAAGAGTACTTAATGCACCAAAAAAATTTCAATTTTCTTTTGTGGTTAATAACAGGCTTTTCTTTCAGGATAAAGTTTTAGGCATTTTAGAATACAAAGACAATAAACTATTTCCATTAAAAGGAACTATTTTCTTAAATGATAAGGAAATCTGGGGTATACTTCCATTTAAAAATAATAGTCTGCTTTTGGCAACTTTAGAAGAGGGTCTTTTTTTATATGATTTTAATAAAGTAATACCATGGAAAACGGACGCGAATGATTTTATTAAAAAAAATACATCCCTTGGTGGCTCAATTATAAATAATAAATTCATTATTTTAAATTCTGTTCTTAATGGAGTGGTAATTTGTGACCTAAACGGAAAAATCATTCAGCACTTAAATCGTCAAAAGGGACTTCAAAACAATACGATTTTAACTTCTTTTATAGACAACAAAAACAATCTTTGGCTTGGTCTTGATAATGGTATTGCTTTTGTCAACGAAAGTTCGCCATTTACTTACTTTGGTTTTGGTTACAATATTAGTACGGTATATGCTTCAGTCCTTTATGAAGGAAATTTGTATGTAGCGACAAATCAGGGTTTATTTTACCATGCATGGAATGATAATTTTAAAGAGGATGTTTTTAAACTTGTTGAAGGGACAACCGCTCAATCATGGAATGTACAGGTCGTGGATAATGAACTTATATGCGCAAATAACAGAGGTGCATTATTAATTAAACAAGGAAAAGTGGCTCAGGTAATTGACTCCAGGAAAGGTTATTTTGGGTTCGAAAAAATACCAAATCATCCGCAGTTTTTTATTGGTTCAAATTATGATGGATTTGCTGTCTTTCAAAGGACATCTGGCGGATTTGAATTTAAGTATCAGGTTAATGGCTTTAATAGATCATCCAGAAGTTTTGAGTTTGATCAGTCTTATTTATGGCTTAAGGCGGGGCAATCGTTATATCGGATGACCCTAAGCGAAGATTTGAAAAGTTTTTCAGAGATCAAGGAAATACATCAGCTTAATAATCGGTTTAAAAAAACAGGAAGTATCCAGAAAATTGGTGGCAGGGTCTATTTCCAGGCCAACAATCATTTTTATAAATATTCTACTGAACAGGAAATATTTTATGAAGATAAAAAGTTAACGGCTCTTTTTAAAAACATTCCAAATATAAATGAATTAAAAGAAGATTCTCAATCAAATTTGTGGTACACCTATGGAGAATCTTTGGGTGTTTTAATGAAAGAAAATAATACTTACAGAAAAATTGATGCAGCATTTTCTAATTTAACAGGAAATCTTGTCAATGGCTATTTATCGGTAAACACCATCAACACTAAAAATATTTTTATAGGATTAACAGATGGGCTGGCACATTTTGACTCAAAATTGCTTAATGGTTTTGTAACCAAACCAAAAGCTTTTATACGCAGTTTTTCCTTTTTGGACAATACTTACATAGTAAACAGTAATAATCAAAATAAAATCAATAACATAGCTATCCCATATTCTTCAAACCATGTACGGTTTACCTTTTCCTCTCCAACTTATGAAAACCTCGAAAATGTACAGTTTTCATATCAATTACAGAATTTTGAGGAGAAATGGAGTAACTGGTCAATAATTTCAATTAAAGAATATACTAATCTTAGAGAGGGAGATTATGTAATGAAAGTAAAAGTTAGAGATAGTTATGGAGTCCAGTCTGAGCCTTCCATGCTTTCATTTACAATTTCACCACCATGGTACAGGCATATAATAGCTTATCTTGGCTATCTTCTGATTGTTTGCGGTTGTATTTATGTAGTATCGAACAGAATCAAATTAAAAATAAGAAAAAATAAGTATTATGAAACCATAGAACAAAGACGTTTGTACCTTGAAAGAGAAGCTAAAATCAGGTATGAACAGCACAAACTCGAAAAAGAAATTGAAAAATTAAAGAGTGACAAACTGCAAATCAAGATTTTAGCAAAGGATAAAGAACTTGTGAATAACTCTTTGCAGGTGGTAAAGAAAAACAAAACTTTGAATTCTATAATAAGTAAGCTTAAAGAAATAGATACCAGTATATTAGACGAGTCAACTAAAACAGAATTCAATAAACTTCATAAAAGTATTGTAAAAGAAGTTAATACCGATAAAAGCTGGAAAGATTTAGAAAAGCACATTAAAAATGTTCACTTTGATTTTCTAAAAAGGCTGAAAGAAAGATATCCAACAATTTCACCACGAGAATTAGATTTATCAACCTATTTGCTGATGAACATGTCCACTAAAGAGATTGCAGAGATTATGAATATATCCAATGGGGGAGTTGAACTGGCCAGATATCGATTAAGAAAAAAACTCGGTTTAAATAAGAAAGAAAACCTTATTGGATTTTTAATGAGTATTTGATAGTTCAGAAATGCCTCATGACAAAGGTGATGAGGCATTTTATTTTACCTATTTTTTAAAACAAACCGTTCAGTTCAGCATCAATTCGGTTTATGATATTTCCTAAATCCTCAGGGTTATCAACAAAATTAATATTGTCAACATCAATAATCAATAGTTTACCTTTAGTATAAGTCTGAACCCAGGCTTCGTATCTTTCGTTAAGCCGGCTTAAATAATCGATAGAAATTGAGTTTTCGTATTCACGCCCGCGCTTGTGAATCTGTCCAACTAGATTCGGTATAGAACTTCTCAAGTAAATCAATAAATCAGGAGCTTTTACCAATGATTCCATTAATTCAAACAAGGATGTGTAATTTTCAAAATCACGACTTGTCATTAATCCCATCGAATATAAATTGGGAGCAAAAATATAAGCATCTTCGTAAATAGTCCTGTCCTGAATAATTTTTTTACCACTTTCACGAATTTGTTGTACCTGACGGAATCTGCTGTTCAAAAAGTAAATCTGCAGATTAAATGACCAGCGTTCCATCTGATGATAAAAATCATCCAGATACGGATTATCAACAACATCTTCATAATGAGGTTCCCATTTAAAATGTTTGGCCAGTAATTTAGTTAATGTTGTTTTTCCAGCGCCTATATTTCCTGCTATTGCTATGTGCATTACGGTATTACGATTTTATAATTGGTAATTTCTTTAGCTGTAAAAATAGATAAAATTTGCTCTTTGTAATAAAATTTATTTAATGATTTTTCAGGAATACCAATTTCAGAAACGGTTTCAGATCCGTCCTTATGAATGTCTTTAAAATATAACTGATTTGCACTGCTGAAAATATATTGTTTCGGACTTAAAATCTGAATTTCATCAAAATCTGAAGCTTTTCCTAAAACTGTAGTTTTTCCGAATAAGTCACAGGAATACCAATTGTTTTTTTCATCAATCCAGTAAAAAGTATTAAAATCAGTCTGGTAAAATGTAATAGTTTCCGTCAGTGGTGTAGAAACCGTTTTATATTCATTTTTTAAGTAATCAAAAAGTCCAATTTGCTGATTCAGGGAATTGTAAATCCACAATTGATTTTGAGTCGACATGCCAATCGCCGTCACAACAATGGGTACGTTATTTTGAGAAAAATTAATCTCCGTAATTTTATTTAACTGGTTGTCAAGTAAAACAGCACTGTTGAAATCTTCATAAAATAAAACTATTTTCATAGGATTTACAATGTCTGCTTTAGTGATTTTGCCTAATGATACATTTTTATATTCAAAATTTTCTGTTCCTTTTACTTTACTAAAGACATTGTTTTTTATCTGATACGAAAATCCAAAAGAATCATAACCTAAAAACGCATCGGCATTCATAGCAAAATGTGAAACAGAGGTTGGGGTTTTCTTTTGATTTTGCGCAAAAGCAGCTGAGAAAGAACAGACAATAAAAAGTATAAATAAAATTTTGCGTGCTGTTTTTCTCATTTGATTTTTTTGTTTCTCAAAGCCAAAGTACAAAAAACTATAGTATGAAGTTGTTGAACATAGTTTTTTAGTTGAATTTAGTCATTAAACTTTCCGGTATTCTAATAGTCCAATTAATAAGCTGTTTAGTCTATGTCTTGTGGGTATTGATATATTTAACTTTCAGTATTTTAAAATTAATAATACATTTGGATGTAAGTTTTATTTGATTTACTCAAATTTTAAAAAGAACCAATGAAAAAAATAGCATATTATTTGTTTTTAGTACTTGCTTTTAGTCAGGTACAAGCCCAAAAAGATTTTCAGGGAATGGCCGTTTACGAGTCAAAAACCCAGACACCTAAATTTGAAGGAATGCCCGGAAATCGTGACATTACACCGGAAATGCAAAAAAACATGGAAGAAAGAATGAAGAAAATGTTAGAAAAAACATTTATTCTAAACTTCAATAAATCGGCATCTGTCTATAAGGAAGAAGAAAAACTGGATACCCCCGGACAGCAAGCCGGCGGAATGAGAATGATGATAAGCTCTATGACGGGCGGTGGAGGCACTTTTTATAAAGATGTAAAAAATAAAACCTATACAGTTGATAAAGAGTTTATGGGCAAAGAATTTTTGGTAAAAGATTCGCTGCCAAAATTAAACTGGAAATTAGAACAAGAAACCAAACAAATTGGAGGTTATAATTGTTATAAAGCAACAGCAGTAAATGAAGCCAGTAAAACCGATTTTAGAAATTTCAGACCGAAAAATAATGACGATAAAAAAGATGAGGCAAAAAAGGCATCAGATGAAACAAAAACGAACTTTGAAGACAATTTTGAAATCCCTAAAGAAATAGTTGTAACAGCCTGGTATTCGCCTGAAATTCCAATTAATCAGGGACCCGAAAATTATTGGGGATTGCCGGGTTTGATTTTAGAAATTAATGATGGAACTACAACCATTTTATGTTCAAAAATTGTTCTGAATGCTAAAGAAAAAGCCGACATAAAAGCACCCACAAATGGAAAAGAAATATCCCAGAAAGAGTATGACGAAACAGTTGTAAAAAAGATGAAAGAATTTAGGGAAATGAATCGTGGCCGTGCAGGAGGTCCTCCAATGATGGGAAGATAAAAAAATCCTGTAGTCTAAATTTTATTATCATAATCATTTTTTTAATGAACAAAACACTGTTTTTTATCGTTTTTTTATTTACCTCTTTCAGCTTTTCCCAAAGTATTCGTTTTGATGGTTTTATTCAGGATGGACAGAAAAACCCCTTGGAAATGGCCAATATCATGGCGGTTAACTCTGCAACAAAAGCAATGGATTCTTATGGGATTACAAATGACAAAGGAAAGTTTCAATTAACTCTGAAGCCTAATACTGCTTACATCGTAAAAATTAGTTATCTCGGAATGAAATCGAAAGAAATTCAGGTTTCGACCAAAACCGAAAATATCGTTCAGAACATTGTCATGGATGATGTTGGAATTGAATTAGAAGGAGTAGAAATTGTCCGTGAAATGCCAGTTTCTATAAAAGGGGATACCATTGTGTATAATGCTGATTCTTTTAAATCCGGAACCGAAAGAAAACTGGAAGATGTCCTGAAAAAATTGCCGGGAGTTGAGGTAAATGCCGATGGCGAAATCGAGGTTGAAGGAAAAAAAGTCAGTAAATTAATGGTGGAAGGGAAAGACTTTTTTGACGGGGATACCAAATTAGGTGTTAAAAATATTCCTGCTGATGCCATCGATAAAATTCAGGTTTTACGAAACTACAATGAAATTAGTGCTTTAAAAGGTCTTGAAAACGATCAGGATAATGTAGCTATGAATATTAAGCTCAAAGAAGGAAAAAAGAACTTCTGGTTTGGCGATGTTACTGCGGGAGTTGGAGTTGCAGAGCTTGATAGCCGTTATGTTATCAATCCCAAATTGTTTTATTACAGTCCAAAATACAGTATTAACTTAATTACCAATTTTAATAACATTGGTGAATTGCCCTTTACGGCTCAGGATTATTTTAAGTTTACAGGCGGATTTAAAAATATGATGAAAAAAGGAGGAAGCAATTTCAATGTCTCTTCAAATGATTTAGGAATTTCGCTGTTAAGAAATAACCGCGCCAAAGAAATTGAAACGAAATTTGGAGCAACAAACTTTGCTTACTCAGTAACAAAAACTTGGAATATTAGTGGTTTTGGAATACTTTCGGCTTCAAAAACAGACCTGGAAACCAAATCGCAGACTACGTTTTTAGGTTCGGGTAACCAGCAGAAAAACGATGAAGAAACGCATCAAAAAAATAATTTGGGACTTTTTAAACTCAGTTCAACATATAAACCAAATGATAAATTTCAATTTGATTATGATGTTTTAACGAAGCTCACAAAACAAGAAGAATATTCAGATTTGTTTAGAGAACAAATTGTACAGAATATTGCAGATACAGAAACTATTTTTACCACTAAAAAGCAAAATCCGACCTCGATTAATCAGAATTTGAGCTTGTACTATACCCAAAGTGCCAAAAATATTTTTGCTTTTGAAATGCAGCATTTGTATCAGGACGAAAATCCTTTTTATAACGCCAATCTTCGGACGCAGCCTTTTGATAAAAATGATTTATTAGGCTACACTTCCGGTCAGCAAAGAAACGATTATAACCAGGATCGCTTTGTAAAAACAAATAAAATAGATGCGAAACTCGATTACTATTATATGGTAACACCAAAAAGCAACATCAATATTACTTTAGGAAACACGTATTCATACCAAAATTTTAATTCTCATATTTTTCAGATTCTGGATAACGGTGATAAAAATGATCTAAACGATACGTCAAATAATAATGACGTAAACTATAATTTTAATGATACTTTTTTAGGTTTTCATTATAAAATTCTGGCTGGTAAATTTACGTTGACACCCGGTGTTAGTCTGCATTCTTACACAATGACAAACACACAATTGGGAACAGGTTATTCTCAGAATTTCGTAAAAGTACTGCCTGACTTTTTTGCTCTTTATCAAATCAAAAAATCAGAAACATTGACGTATAATTTCTCTTTATCAAACGATTTTACCGATATAAACCAATTGGCTGCAGGCTACGTTTTGTCTGATTACAGCAGTTTGTTCAGAGGAGACCGGTCTTTGGAGAATGCTACTTCTCAGGTGCATTCCCTTCGTTATTTTAAGTATAATATGTTCAATTTTGAAAATATTTTTGCTAATGCGACCTACACACGAAAAGTAGATGCTATTAAAACCGAAGCAAAATTTACCGGAATTAACCAGAAATCCAACCCTTATAATTCTAATTTGGCTGATGAAACTTTATCTGCCATGGGAAGCTATGGGAGATCATTTTTAAAGAATTACAAAGCTTCTGTTAATGCTAGCCTAAATTGGTCAAAATTCAATAATATTCAAAATGAAAAACCAGCAACGACAGAAAGTTTTACGCAAAGTTATACTGTAAAAGCGTCCACTAATTATAAAAACCTTCCTAATATTGAGTTTGGTTATAATATGGTAGTCAACAAATATAGCGGATCTACGTACTTCACAGAAAAGCCTTTTGCGAGATTTGACTATTATTTTCTGGATAGTTTCTCGTTTGTTTCAGAATATGAATTTTATCATTATTATAATACAAACAAGTCAGTCGATAACGAATATGATTTTTTAAGCGCCAGTTTGATTTATCAAAAGAAAAACAGCAAATGGGAATATAAAATTGCTGCAACCAATTTGTTAAATACCACTTATCTTAATGATGACAGCTTCTCTCAATTCTCCACTCGTGTTTCGCAATACACCGTTCAGCCCAGATATATCATCTTTTCGATGAAGTACAATTTGTAGTAAAAGAAACTGTAATAAGAGAAAATTAGTTTTCGTAATATGAAAAACGCAATAGCTGTCAATATTGACGGCTTTTGTGTTTGATATTGATTGTGATTTGTTGGTTTTGTTGTTAAAAATGAAATTTTAAGTTCTAAAATCATTAAGTTTGGATTACTAAATTAAAGAATATGAAAAATAAATTAATATTACTTTTAATTGCTTCCAGTGGCGTGATGTTTTCACAGGCAATTAAAAAACCATTAGTTTCAGCAATTACAGACAAAGATCTGAGAACCGATATGTATCAAATGGCTGGTGACCATTTTAATGGACGTGAAGCAGGAACTTTAGACGAACTAAAAGTATCGATGTGGCTAGCCAATAAAGCCAAAGAAGCCGGAATGAGCCCTGCGGGTGATGACGGAACTTATTTTCAGTTTTTTGATTTGTACAGGCATCAGGTTACAAATAATACAAAGTTTAAAATCGGACAGAAATCATATAAATTATGGAGTGAAGTTTTAGTTGCAGAAACGACTAATATTAAGGTAGAAGCTCCTTTACTTTATTTGGGAACATTGACTAAGGCAGAAATCGAAAAAAGTGATGTTAAGGGGAAGGCAGTTGTAATTTTGGCTTCGAAAGAAGGAATTTCAGATGAAATTTCTCTTTTTGACAGACGCTATCCGGGGTTTGTTAAGCAAAAATATTACGATTTATTGCTTTCAAAAGGTGCAGCAGCACTAATATTGGTTGCAGATGAATTAGGAGAAAAAAGTTGGTCGCAGGTTGAACCTCAAATGACAAGAGGCGTATACGGGATTGAAGGTTTTCGTGACAAAATACCGGTACCTCCAAGAATGCCTGCATTTTGGGTGCATAATGATCAGTTAGAATATTTGAAAAGTACCAAAGATTTACTGTCTGCCGAAGTAGTTTCTGAAACATATAAATATCCATCTGTAAATGTTGTTGGAAAAATTGAAGGAACAGATGCCAAGCTGAAAAGTGAATATGTCCTTTTTAGCGGACATCAGGATCATGATGGTGTGAGACAAAAATACGGGCAAGATTCGATTTATAATGGAGCCGATGATAATGCAAGCACCTGTGTAGCAATGTTGGCGATTGCAAGGGCTTACAAAAAACAACCTGGTAAACGAACAGCTTTGTTTGTTTTTCATGGTTCCGAAGAGAGAGGATTATTAGGGTCAGGTTGGTATGCATCGCATCCTACAGTTCCTGAAAAAGATATTATTGCAGTTTTAAATGGCGATATGATTGGAAGAAATAATGTAAATCAGGCAGCTTTGCTTGGCTCATCTTCTCCCCACGAAAACTCTTCAGATTTAGTAGCAATTGCAAAAAAAGCAAATGATGAAGGACCAAAATTTGATTTAGACAAACTTTGGGATAAACCCGAACATCCGGAATATTTTTACTTCCGTTCAGATCATTTACCGTATGTCCGTAAAGGTATTCCTGCTGTGTTTTTTACTAGTGTTTTGCATAGCGAATATCATACTCCAATGGATGAAGCTGAAAATATTGATTACATAAAACTGCGTAAAATGACAGAATGGATGTACCGTACAGGCTGGATTTTATCAAATGATGCAGGCCGTCCGAAAACATTGCCAGACGTAAAATTGGAAAGATAATTACATTCTTCTTTTAAACAAAAAATGCTGTCCTAAATTAATAAGACAGCATTTTTTGTTTATATATTGGATTTAATTACAATCCAAAAGCAGTTTTTACCTGGTCAACAAAATCAAGTTTTTCCCATGTGAATAACTCAACGGTTACTGTTTTTTCGTTTCCTCCCGGAGCAGAAAAAGTTTTAGTAACAGTTTCCGGTTTACGTCCCATGTGTCCGTAAGCAGCAGTTTCACTATAAATTGGATTTCTTAATTTTAACCTTTGCTCAATAAAGTAAGGACGCATATCAAAAATAGCTTCTACTTTTTTAGCGATTTCACCGTTAGTTAAGTTTACTTTAGAAGTTCCGTAAGTTTCAATGAAAATACCCATTGGTTCAGCAACTCCAATAGCATAAGAAACCTGAACTAAAATTTCGTCTGCAACACCCGCAGCAACTAAATTTTTAGCAATATGACGTGTCGCATAAGCTGCACTTCGGTCAACTTTACTCGGATCTTTTCCAGAGAATGCACCACCACCGTGAGCGCCTTTTCCGCCATAAGTATCAACAATGATTTTTCTTCCTGTTAAACCAGTATCTCCGTGAGGTCCTCCAATAACGAATTTTCCTGTTGGGTTAATATGGTAGTTGATTTTGTCATTGAATAAATGAGCGTGTTCCGGGTTCTTAGCTATGATTCTAGGAATCAAAATTTCGATAATATCTTTTTTAATTTTGGCTAGCATTGAAGCTTCTTCATCAAAATCATCATGTTGAGTTGAGATTACGATTGCATCAATACGGGTTGGTTTATTATCATCACTGTATTCTAAAGTAACCTGAGATTTTGCATCAGGACGTAAATATGTGATTTCTTTGTTTTCGCGTCTTAAGATCGCTAATTCCTGTAATAATTTATGAGACAAATCAAGTGCCAATGGCATGTAGTTTTCAGTTTCGTTAGTCGCATAACCAAACATCATTCCCTGATCACCTGCACCTTGTTCTTCCGGCTTAGCTCTGTCTACACCCTGATTAATATCTGCAGACTGCTCGTGGATTGCTGATAAAATTCCACAAGAATTGGCCTCAAACATATATTCACTTTTCGTATATCCAATTTTACGGATTACTTCGCGGGCAATTTGCTGTACATCAAGATACGTATTCGATTTTACTTCACCAGCCAAAATTACCTGACCAGTTGTAACTAAAGTTTCACATGCTACTTTTGAGTCAGCATCAAATGCCAAAAAGTTGTCAATTAATGCATCCGAAATTTGATCTGCAACTTTGTCCGGATGTCCTTCACTAACAGATTCTGACGTAAATAAATAAGCCATAATAATGATTAAATTAAAATTAAGCGAGGAAATAATTGCTGAAAATGGCTAAAGAAGAGTTTCTGCTTTAGCATTTTTTACTACCGAAATCAATTTTTCAGCATTCATAACGAACCATTTCATTATGAAGAGGTTGCAATCAGTTCAAATTTTTCCTCTGTATTCGGGTGCAAAAGTACAAAACCATTTTGATTTGCAAATTAAAGTTCAACTTTTTTATTTTTTTAAAGAGAAATTTAACATTAGTACATTAAATCGATAGGGTAATGGAAATTAATTTGTTTTTTATTTGGTGAATTGAAAAAAAGTTCTCAAATTTGCGAAACAAAAGAGAAACAAAATGAATTTAATCGCCAAAAATATGTGCTGTATGATGTCGGAAACTTCCGCAGAGTTCGCTATTGTTTAGTATTAAATCTAAAAATAACAATAAGACCTCTGCATTGCGGAGGTTTTTTTTTGAATACAATTAAAGCATTTAAAATTGTAAAGGTGAAAGTTGCCGGCTATTTTTACAGGAACCGGAATTACTAAATAGGGTTAAAAAAATAAAAAAATGAATAATACAGTAAGAAATAAAATAATGATGTGTTGTAAGATGCCGATGTGTACCCCCACTTATTGTTGCCGAAAGTGAAAGATAAAATCTTTGTTATAGTTTCTGACTATAGCCCTTTTGGCAGCCAACCGAAAGGGCTTTTTTTATTTCATTAATTAAAATTAAAAATCATGAAAATCATCTATAGAATCTTAAAGTCAATTAACCCGAAAAATGTTTTCGGAGTAAATCAAAAATCAGATTTAAGTTTACAAAAAGGTAAATTATATGCTGATGAAACAAATTCATTGCTCGCAGACATGTATGCTGCTGAAAACGAAAATCTTTTCATTTAATAATAAAAAAATAAAAATAGTAATCATCTAAAAACTAAGAAATTATGAGTACACAAAAATTTGCAACAAACGCCTTACACGCAGGACACGACGTAACTAAAAATGGAGGTACGAGAGCCGTACCAATTTATCAGACATCATCCTATGTTTTTAATAATTCAGATCATGCGGCCAATTTATTTAGTCTGGCTGAGTCAGGATTTATTTATACACGATTAAACAATCCTACGAATGACATTCTGGAACAGCGACTTGCGTCACTGGAAGGCGGTATAGCTGCAGTTGTTACGGCATCAGGGGCTTCGGCAATTTCGACAACATTACTGACTTTACTGAAAGCCGGTGACCATATTGTGGCTTCAAACAGTTTGTATGGGGGAACTTATAATCTTTTAAAAGTGACTCTGCCAAGATTAGGAATAACGACCACTTTTGTAGATCCGTCAAAAGCAGAAAACTTTACAAAAGCGGCAAAAGAAAATACAAGGGCTGTTTTTGTGGAATCACTCGGTAATCCAAAATTAGATGTATTGGATTTAAAAGCAATTGCAGCAGAAGCCAAAGCATTACAAGTACCTTTTATAGTAGATAATACAGTGGCAACGCCGTATTTGCTCAAACCAATTGAATTTGGAGCTAATATTGTAATTCATTCCTTGACTAAGTATATTTCAGGAAACGGAACTTCATTGGGTGGTGTTATTATCGATGCCGGTACTTTTGACTGGGCCAACGGAAAATTCCCTGAATTTACAGAACCTTCTGAGGGCTATCACGGTTTGGTTTACCATGAGGCTTTAGGGAATGCAGCTTTTATCGCAAAAGCAAGAATTGAAGGATTACGTGATTTTGGAGCAGCTTTGAGTCCGTTTAATGCGTTTCAAATCATTCAGGGATTGGAAACGTTACCAATCCGAATTAAAAAACACAGTGAAAATGCTCTGGCTTTAGCCCAATGGCTTGAGAAACAAGACCAGGTAGTCTGGGTAAATTATCCGGGATTAAAATCGAATAAATATTATGATTTAGCCCAGCAATATTTACCAGAAGGTCAAAGCGGGATTATTACTTTTGGATTACAGGGAGGCTACGAAGCAGCGAAACAAGTTGTTGATGAAACCAGGCTGTTCTCACTTTTGGCAAATATCGGAGATACAAAATCACTAATTATCCATCCTGCCAGTACAACACATCAGCAACTTACAGATCAGGAGCAGCTGGAAACAGGAGTTTCTAAAGATCTGATTCGACTTTCTGTTGGAATTGAACATATCGAAGATTTAATTGATGATTTGAAAACAGTTTTTGCAACGGTTGCCAAATCGCACAGCGAAGTCTTTAATAAAAATTAAAGTTTTTTTGTTTTTTGTTTGAAAAAATTGCCTCTGGTAATCGGATTGCCGGAGGTGATTTTTTTTTTGAATCAAATTTTTGGTCAAAAAAATCAAAATGAATTCATTAAGATTTGTTCTTTGAAAGACTGATTATGGAGAGCTAACAAAAATCATTAAATAAAGTAAGTTTAATCTGTATTTCAAACGATGTAATTTTTGTAAGATATTTTTAAAATTAAAATATTGTTTTTTTATTGGTTTTGTGCGTTTATATTTGGTAAATAAAAAAAACTTTCGCATATTTGTTAAACCCAAAAACTACTGAAGATATGTTTAATTCCTATAAAATGTTTTGTACCATTTCGAAAGAAACCATTGGGGTGTCTATTGCTTAAAAATTGTAAGAACAATATCATTATAGCAAAGCCTCCCAAAATATTTTGAGAGGCTTTTTTAATTATACGACAAATGCCAGAAATTTTTAAAATAACAAATAAATCACAGATGAACAAGTCCCTGCAGATGAACAAGATGTTCAATGTCGCAACTATTCGTGTATGCGTCTGTTGATTCCAAAAGTATATAAGTTAAAACAACTTAAACCCTTTTGGTATCTGAAACCAAAAGGGTTTTTGTTTTAAAGGACTTAAATAAAACGAAAGAAATAATTAAATATATATAAACAAACTAAACACAAATATCATGAGCACTTTGAACTACTTAACAAAAACATTTTCTACATTAAAAAACATAAGGGCAAAAAGAAACAATCCACCGCCAAAAAACGAATTGATACATCCAAGATTCGGAATCACAGAAACGGATGTTAAAATGGAAAAGAAAAATCCTGACTCTTTATTGTTTTTGATGTATTCTAAAGAAAATGAAGCGCTTTTTATCTAAATCCAAAAGCATTTTAAATAGGTAAAACCTGCATAATCTTACTGGGCAAATTTGTTCGGTAATTTTTTGCGTATAATAGTTTTTGCGTATAATATATTTTGTAAATAAAAGAATCTGTTCAGATAAATTTGTTTGTTTAAGAAATTAGTAGTTAATTTGCACCGTTAAGTTCAGAAACGTATTGAAATGTTATAAAGAAAGGACGAGGGATTAGACCCGATGAATCCTTAGCAACCCTTCGGTAAAGCGAAGAAGGTGCTGCATTCTACCACGCCCAACGTGGAAAGATAACAAAAAGAGTTTTTCTAGTCTCGTTCTAGACTTTCTTTCTAATATTTCCATATACAAATCAAAAAATAAAAGATTTGAAATTGGAAAGTATACCCAACCCGATCATATTAAAAGATTTTACTACCGAAAGTGGTGCTTTATATAATTTATTGCCCTTAAGTTATGCGCTTTTTGGTTTGCCACTTCACAGTGCACCAATTGTACTGGTAAATCATGCCTTAACAGGAAATGCACAGGTTACCGGCGAAAATGGCTGGTGGAATGATTTAATTGGTGAAGGAAAAACAATTGACACTACTAAATATTCCGTTTTAGCATTTAATGTTCCCGGTAACGGAAATGATTCTTTTACGATTGAAAATTATCAGGATTTTACGGCCAGGGATATTGCCCGTATTTTTTTGAAAGGAATCGAAACTTTAAAAGCAGGACAATTGTACGCTATTATCGGAGGATCGGTAGGTGGAGGAATTGCCTGGGAAATGCTGGCACTTGAACCAAACATTACCCAACATTTAATTCCTATTGCAACTGACTGGAAATCGACCGACTGGATGATTGCAAATTGTTTTTTACAGGAACAAATCCTGAACAATTCGTCAAAACCAATTGAAGATGCTCGAATTCATGCTATGTTGTGCTATCGCTCACCGGAATCATTCAAAGAAAAATTTCAGCGAACCATTAATCAGGATCTTTTGATTTTTAATATAGAAAGCTGGCTGGCGCATCACGGTGAAAAATTACAGAAACGTTATCAGTTGTCTTCTTATAAATTGATGAACCAATTACTGAAGACCATAGATATTACAAGAAATACGAAAGATTTTAAAACTTTGTTGTCTAAAACAACCGCAGCGATTCATATTGTCGCAATCGATTCGGATTTGTTTTTTACACCAAAAGAAAATCTGGAGACTTATGATGAATTAAAAAAGTTCAAAGAAAATGTTTTTTACAGCGAAATAAATTCGGTTCACGGACATGACGCTTTTTTAATCGAGTACAAACAATTAGATAATTTACTTGCTGCTATTTTTTAAGCAGAAATAATAAAAAGACACAATGAAAATATTAAAATTTGGAGGTAAATCATTATCAAACGGAGAAGGACTTAACAAGGTTGTCTCTATCATTGAAGAAAAAGTAAAACAGGGAGAAAAAATTGCAGTAGTAGTTTCGGCTAGAGGAAATGCTACAGATGAACTGGAATATATTTTGAAAATTGCCGCAAAAAACGGTGATTACAAACGATTATTAGAAAATTTTAAAACCTACCAGATTTCAGATTATCCTCAGGTTGATTTGTCTGAGGAGTTTACGATTTTGGATAAACTTTACGAAGGAGTAAGCCTGATTGGGGATTACAGCAATAAAATTAAAGACCAGATTTTATCCAAAGGTGAATTGCTTTCGGCTAAATTATTAACTGCTATTCTGATCGAAAAAGGTATTCCGGCTAATTTTACCGATTCAAGGGAACTCCTGAAAACCGATTCGAAATTTGGTGATGCACAGCCCCTGGATCAGCTCTCCAAGAAAAATGTTATCAATTATTTTAAAGAGCATAATGGGTCGACTGTTAATATCATAACCGGTTTTATTGGTTCCAATAACAACAACGACACTACTACTTTAGGAAGAAACGGCAGTAATTACACCGCTTCGTTAATTGCTAATTATTTAAATGCCGAAGAATTACAAAACTTCACTCACGTTGACGGAATTTATACAGCGAATCCGGATTTGGTTGCTGATGCCAAAAAAATTGAATATTTATCTTTTAATGAAGCAAACGAATTAGCGAATTTTGGGGCAACTATTTTGCATGCCAAAACGATTATTCCTTTGTTGGAAAAAAATATTCCGCTTCGAATTTTAAACACATTCAATCATGAAAACCGCGGAACTTTAATCACTTCAGATACTGCAAAAGAAGGAATCAAAACACTTTCTGTTCTTGAAAATGTTTCGCTTTTGAATCTTGAAGGCCGCGGATTACTTGGGAAAGCAGGAGTTGATGCCCGAATTTTCAAGGTAATGGGAGATCACAATATCAGTGTAAGTATTATTTCGCAGGGTTCTTCAGAAAGAGGAATCGGATTGGTTGTGGCTACAGATAAAGCGACAACTGCGATGGTTGAATTAGAAAAAGAATTCGAAAACGACTTTTATTCTAAAGATGTCAACCAGATTACGGTAACCGATAATGTTTCGGTTATTTCGATTATTGGTCAGGATCTTAGTACTTTTCACAAGCCTTACACAGCCTTAATCAAAAATAAAATTGTTCCGATTTTGTTTAACAACACCGTTACGGGTAAAAATGTGAGTTTGGTGGTTAAAAAATCCGAGCTTAATAAAGCCTTAAACGTAATTCACGGAGAGATTTTCGGAGTTTCTAAAAAAATCAATATTGCCATTTTTGGTCATGGATTAGTTGGTGGAACTCTGATCAACCAAATTTTAGAGTCATCCGATGCTATCGAAAAACGTAAAGGCATCAAGCTGAATGTTTTCGCTATTGCGAATTCTAAAAATCTGGTTTTAAATAAAAACGGGGTGACTTCTGAGTGGAAAAATGAGATTCAGAATAACGGAATTGAGTACACTATTCAGGATATTATCGATTATGCCGATAAATATCATTTAGAGAATTTAATTGCGATTGATAATACGGCAAGTGCTGTGTTTGTAGAAAATTATATTACGCTTGCAGAAAGCAGTTTTGATTTGATTTCTTCGAACAAAGTTGCCAATACACTGAGTTATGGTTTTTATAAAGATCTAAGAAAAGTTTTGGCAGAAAACCAGAAGAATTATTTGTATGAAACTAATGTTGGTGCAGGATTACCATTGATTGATACCATAAAATTACTGCATCTTTCGGGAGAAAATATTACCAAAATAAAAGGGGTTTTCTCAGGAACTTTGAGTTATTTGTTCAATAATTTCTCTGCAAAGGAGGCTCCGTTTAGTGAAATTCTGCAGGAAGCAATCGACAATGGTTACACAGAACCGGATCCGCGTGAGGATTTATGCGGAAATGATGTAGGAAGAAAATTATTGATTCTGGCGAGAGAATTAGATTTACAAAACGAATTTGAAGAAATTTCCATTCAGAATTTAATTCCGGAACATTTACGTGAAGGAAATGTTTCTGATTTCTTAACCAAATTAAAAGAATTCGACCTGATTTACGATAAAATAAAAGCTGAACAAAAGCCTAACCATGTCTTGAGATACATTGGTGAATTGTCAGGCGATTTACAAAACGACAAAGGAAATTTGGAAGTGAAATTAGTTTCGGTTCCTTCTGATACTGCACTTGGAGGACTAAAAGGTTCAGATTCTTTCTTCGAAATTTACACTGAATCTTATGGAGACAGACCAATCGTAATTCAGGGAGCAGGTGCAGGTTCTGCTGTAACTGCGAGAGGAGTTTTTGGAGATATTTTGAGATTGTCGGATAAAGGGTAAGAATTTTAGATTGATGTAAAAGAATAAAATTTAGCAAATGATATTTATAACACAATTAATATATGTAATCGAAGGACAGGAAGAAGTTTTTCATCAGTTTGAAGATATTGCCATTCCAACGATTTTGAAATATAATGGTCAATTATTACTTCGGGTACGACCAGATGATAAAAGTTATATTGAAAGTAATATTGAGAAACCGTATGAAATTCATTTGGTGGAGTTTGCATCAGAAGAAGATTTTGAGAATTTCAAACATGATGAGGAAAGAAAAAAGTTTCTTTATTTGAAAGAGCAATCTATTAGATCAGTTTTGTTTATAAAAGGAGCTAAACTTTGATAACAAAAGGTAAAAAATAAAAAAAAGCACAATGAAAATAACATTAGACAGAGTAAACGAAAACTTCCATTTTCAATTAAAAAATGAACGTGGACATGTAGTAAATGTTGATGCACGACCAGAATTTGGAGGAAATGATATGGGACCAAGTCCTATGGAATTAGTTTTGATGGGAGTAGCAGGCTGTAGCGGAATTGATATGATTTCAATCCTGAAAAAGCAACGTCAGGAAATTACTTCTTTCAAAGCTGAGGTTGAGGGCGAGCGCGTACAGGTAGGAGAAGCAAAGCCATTTAAAGATATTTATGTAGTTTTTTCTTTGGAAGGAAACATTAAAGAAGACAAAGCAGCTAAAGCAGCACAATTGTCTTTCGAAAAATATTGCTCGGTTTCTAAAACAGTTGAGCCTACAGCAACCATTCATTATAAAGTAATTTTGAACGGAGTAGAGTTAGAAAAATAAATAATTAGAAAATGAGTCAATTAGAGAATGAGATAATTCAAAATGAACATTGAATAACAACTCTAAACAGTTTGAGTTTTAAGTGCTGGTTATTGCCGATTCCAAAAAACCTGAAACTTAAAACTTAAAACTTGAAACAAGAAAAACAAATAAAATGAACGAACAAGAATTTGGGTTTGAAACGCAAGCCATACGTAATCATTTAGAGAAATCACAATTTCAGGAACATTCGACGCCTTTGTATCTATCGTCAAGTTTTGTATTTGAAGATGCAGAGGATATGAGAGCATCTTTTACAGAAGAAAAAGTACGTAATATTTATTCTCGTTTCAGTAATCCAAACACAACCGAGTTTGTGGATAAAGTTTGCGCTATGGAAGGTGCTGAGGCTGGATATGCTTTTGCAACCGGAATGGCAGCTATATATTCGACTTTTGCTGCTTTGCTGGATGCAGGCGATCATATTGTTTCTGCCGGAAGTGTTTTCGGTTCGACACATGCATTGTTTATGACTTATTTTCCGAAATGGAATATTGAAACGACCTATTTTGATATCAACAAACCGGAAACTATAGAAAGTTGTATTAAACCAAATACTAAAATTTTATATGCTGAAACACCTACAAATCCGGGAGTAGATGTGATTGATTTAGAGTTGTTGGGACAAATCGCTAAAAAACACAATCTAATATTGATAATCGACAACTGTTTCGCGACACCATACATTCAGCAGCCAATTAAATACGGAGCACATATAGTAGTGCATTCTGCTACAAAACTAATGGATGGTCAGGGACGTGTTTTAGGCGGTATTGCAGTTGGTGATGCGGAGTTAATTCGTAAAATATACTTGTTTTCAAGAAATACAGGTCCGGCAATGTCACCATTTAATGCGTGGGTTTTGTCAAAAAGTTTAGAAACTCTGGCCGTTCGTGTTGACAAACATTGCGAAAATGCTTTGAAAGTTGCCGAATTTTTAGAAAGTCACCCCAATGTAAACAGTGTGAAATATCCGTTCTTAAAGTCACATCCAAAATATGAAATTGCCAAAAAACAAATGCTTTTAGGCGGTAACATTATTGCATTTGAAATTAAAGGCGGAATAGAAGCAGGACGTAAATTTCTGGATAAGATTAAATTGTGTTCGCTTTCAGCAAATATTGGCGATGTTAAAACCATTGTAACGCATCCCGCATCAACAACCCACAGCAAATTATCTGTTGAGGAAAAATTAGCTGTTGGAATTACAGAAGGTTTGGTGCGTGTTTCTGTAGGTCTGGAAACTGTAAAAGATGTCATTGCCGATTTGGAGCAGGCACTTTCTTAAATATTTTCAGATTTATTAAAAATCTAAAATAATAACGATTTTTGACTGTAAATTTAGTACTGTTAAAAATCGTTATTTTGTTTTGTAATTGTTGAACTAAAAAGTATATTTTTGTCGATAAGCAGTTGAAAATTATAAACTAAACTAATGATAACATGAGCCAATCGACTTATATTGTAGAAGAAGAATTATTAGCTTCTAACGGACAACGTTTTTTAAATTACACTATCGATTATGCACTTACATATGTGTTTTCGTATGCATTTGGATTGGTTTTACCTTTTGTTATTAATGTTTTGGATTCTATTGGTTTAACAGGATTCGGGTTTTGGGTTTATAACTCAGGCAATGTAACATGGTTTTTTGTAAGCATTGCGATAGCTATAATTTATTATGTTTTGACCGAGGGTTTATTTGGAAGAACTTTAGGTAAGCTCGTAACGGGAACAATCGTTGTCAATGAGAATGGTTTAAAACCTGGTTTTGGAACAATTTTTAAAAGAACTCTATGCCGTTCAATTCCTTTTGATGCTTTTTCGTTTTTAGGGTCTCGTGGTTGGCATGATTCTATTTCTGATACTTATGTAGTTAGTAAACAAGGTTTGGAGGAAGATATAAAAATGTTTGAGGAGTTTAGATTAATAGGAGTTCAGGAAACAGATTGATAAGCAATTTTTCTAATGAAACCAAGATTACTCATTTTGTCGGATGTATTTGGAGGGAAAAATCCAGAGTGGGTAAAACTGTATATAGATTTATTGGAACTTAAATTTGATATTCAATATTATGATGTTCTTGAATTAGCTAATATTACTGTTTTAGATTTCACAGAAATGGATATTCACAATCAATTTCTAAATGGAGGAATTGATAAGGCAGTTCACAATTTATTAGAACTTGAAAAAGATGAAGTCGCTGTTTTAGGTTTTAGTATTGGAGGAACAATTGCATGGAAAGCTTCTTTGAAAGGTTTAAAAGCGTCTTATTTAATAGCTGTTTCGTCAACAAGATTAAGATATGAAACTCATTTGCCAGATTGTAAGATAAAATTATATTTTGGAGATAAGGATTTAAATTTACCAGATCTAAAGTGGTTTTCAGATATGAAAGTTTCCCGCCATTTTTTTGAAAACCAAGCTCATCAATTATATTTAGATCAAAACAACGTTGCTGTTATTTGTAATGAATTTTTGTAAATGTTTAATCAAAAAGTATATTTTTGTTGTCAACTAAACATTAACTAAATTAATATTGTATGAATAATTGTACTTATACTTTGGATGATAAATTATTAGCATCAAATGGTAAGCGCCTTTTAAATTATATTTTGGATGTCATCTTTATTTTTCTGTTAATAATAATTTTAGCATTTTTCTTTGCCATTTTTGCCAGCCTTTTTGACTGGAGCGAACTGCTATTTTGGATGACAAATATGAGTGATCTCGAAGGAGAGGTTGTTTTTGTAATGATTATGATAGTGTATTATATGGTTACTGAAGGTATTTTCGGAAGATCGTTAGCCAAGGTTATTACCAGAACAATTGTTGTCGATGAAAACGGAGTAAAACCAGGTTTTGCAGCTGTTTTAAAAAGAAGCCTTAGCCGTTTAATTCCTTTTGAGGTATTTTCTTTTTTAGGAAGTGCAGGAAGAGGGTGGCATGATTCTTTGTCTGATACTTATGTTGTAGATAAAAAAGCTTTAGCTGAAGAAAAGAAAATGTTTGATGAGTTTAAATTGATAGGAGTTGAGGAAACAAACGAGTAAACTCGATTGGTTTGGTAGAATTAAATCTTATTCTACTGATATTCTCGTTTAAAAAGTATATTTTTGTTGCAGAAAAATTTGTAAAGATTTTGAGATATTAAAATCTACAATCTAAAATTTAAAAATGCTTTCAAAGAAAACAAAATACGGAATCAAAGCTTTAACTTATCTGGCCAGACGGGAAAACAATGAGCCAGTACAAATTGCTGAAATAGCAAAAAACGAACATATTTCGATTAAATTTCTGGAAAGTATTTTACTGCTCTTGAGAAACTCCGGTTTTCTCGGAGCCAAAAAAGGAAAAGGCGGAGGATATTATCTCATAAAAGAGCCAAAAGATATCAGTATGGCCAAAGTCTATCGTATTTTGGAAGGGCCAATTGCACTATTGCCTTGTGCCAGTCATAATTTTTATGAAAAATGCGATGATTGCGATGACGAAACAACCTGTGCAGCAAGACGTTTAATGACAGAAGTTCGCGACAACACTCTTAAGATATTAGAAAGTAATTCTCTGGCTGATATTGCATTTTAAATACTGTCTTTGATATAAAAAAATCCCGTTTCAATTTTGAAACGGGATTTTTTTCAGGATATATGTCTAAAAAACCAATTTATAACCTACCATAAACAACATGATGGCGATAGCATTCCTTAAGAATAAATCAGGAACTTTTCCGCTTAACATGCTGCCTATGTAAATTCCGGGAAGAGATCCTAATAACAACTGACCAAGTAAAGCAAGATCTAAATTACCCATTGAGGCATGCCCGATTCCTGCAACGAGCGTTAAAGGAACTGCATGAGCGATTTCAGTCCCAACTAGTTTTGGGGTAGGTAAAAGTGGATAAAGGAAAAATAAAGTGACGGTTCCTAATGCACCGGCTCCAATTGAAGTAAGTGTTACAGTAGCTCCTAAAAGAACACCAATGGCAACCGTTAATACGTTTTGTGTAGTACTTTCATAATGAAATCGGTCTCCTGCATGTTTTTCAGAAAAGACCATTATTTTCTTTTTAAATAAAATAGCAACAGAAGTAAACAGTAATGCCCAGCCTAAACTGTATTTAATTATGGCGTTCATAACAGTAATATCTGTTTTGATACTCTCTAATAGCCATAATGTTATGATAGCGGCCGGAACACTTCCAAGAGAAAGTAAACCTGTAATCTTCCAATTGATATTCTTTTTTTTATTGTGTACATAAACACCGCCCATTTTTGTAAATGCTGCATATAATAAGTCCGTGCCTACTGCTGTTGTAGGCGGAATTCCAAACCATAATAAAATAGGTGTCATCAATGAACCACCTCCAACTCCGGTCATTCCTACCACAAAACCAACGAATAAACCTGCAACAACAAGCCCTGTCTGAAAATCCATATGTAAAATTTTTTGCCAAAAATAACAACTTATTCACAATAATCCTATCGATTTTATAGACTATTGCTTAATATTTTTTAAGAATGGGCATAAGATATTGTTATTTAGTTTTTTAGCTTGATTGTTCCTTTTGAATTTAGTTTACTTTCTGTCAAAATTGTAAGGATTGTTTTAAACGTTTGAAATACAGTCTGTTCAAAAAATAAAAAACTTCAAATAATGTTTTGTTATTCACAAATTAGTATTATTTTTGCAAAGTAATCTACTAAGCCGATAGGGTAATAGATTTTTATAATTTAAAAGTACAGAAATGAGCACATCAGTAGTACAGACCTTACTAGATAAAACTAAAGATTTTTCACTGGAAGAAACATTAGCTTTTTTGGCAGCGGAATATTCGGGAAAAATCATTTTTTCGACTTCTTTTGGTCAGGAAGATCAGGTAATTACAGATTATATTGCTAAAAGTAATCAGGATATTACCATTTTTACTTTAGATACCGGAAGATTATTTCAGGAAACCTACGATGTTTTTCATAAGACATTAAAAAAATATAAAAAACATATTGAGGTTTATTTTCCGGAAGCTGCAGCGGTTGAAAACCTTTTAAAACAAAAAGGCCCCAACAGCTTTTATGACTCGGTTGAAAACAGAAAAGAGTGCTGCTTTATTCGAAAAGTAGTTCCGTTAAGAAAAGCTTTAGCAGGAAATGCAGTCTGGATTACAGGTTTAAGGGCAGAACAATCAGAGAACAGACAAGATTTGAGTTTGTTTGAATATGATGGAGGTTTCGATATTATTAAATTCAATCCGTTATTAAAATGGACTTTAGAAGAAGTTGAAAATTATCTGCAGGAAAACAATGTGCCTCAAAACGTATTGCATAAAAAAGGCTTTGTAAGTATTGGCTGCGCGCCTTGTACAAGAGCCATTTTTCCGGGAGAAGATATAAGAGCTGGAAGATGGTATTGGGAATCCAGTCATAAAGAATGTGGTTTGCATAGTGCGAAAAAAGAGTAGAGAGGCAAGAAGCGAGAGAATAGAATAAAAGTGGAAAGTATTAGATTGGGTAAAAAACTTGAAACCTGAAACTTGAAACGACATAAAATATCAAATAAAATATCAAAAATGAGTTCAGTATTAAAAACAAATGCTTTAGAAAGTGAAGCGATATACATCTTTAGAGAAGTTGTTTCTCAGTTTGACAAACCGGTTTTACTTTTTTCAGGCGGGAAAGATTCCATAACATTAGTACGTCTGGCACAAAAAGCATTTTTTCCGGCAAAAATTCCGTTTCCTCTTTTGCATGTTGATACGGGACATAATTTTCCTGAAACAATTGCTTTCAGAGATAAATTAGTAGAAGAATTAGGATTAGAATTGATCGTTCGTAACGTACAGGATGCAATTGATCAGGGAAAAGTAGTTGAAGAGACTGGTAAATATTCAAGCAGAAATAGCTTACAGACTACGACACTTTTAGATGCAATCGAAGAATTCAAGTTTGATGCCTGTA
The DNA here is from genome assembly GCF_003202435.1 of Flavobacterium cheongpyeongense. Classification (GTDB taxonomy): domain Bacteria; phylum Bacteroidota; class Bacteroidia; order Flavobacteriales; family Flavobacteriaceae; genus Flavobacterium; species Flavobacterium cheongpyeongense. The sequence goes on along the minus strand of NZ_QJHK01000004.1, from coordinate 68,904 downwards.
TTGGCGGTGCACGTCGTGATGAAGAAAAAGCAAGAGCTAAAGAACGTATTTTCTCCGTTCGTGATGATTTCGGTCAATGGGATGAGAAAAACCAGCGTCCGGAGTTATTTGATATTTTAAATGGAAAAATAGAAAATGGGCAAAATGTTCGTGTTTTCCCAATTTCAAACTGGACAGAATTAGACGTTTGGAGTTATATAGAAAAAGAGCATATCGAAATTCCGTCAATTTATTTTTCACACAAAAGAAAAGTCTTTTTAAGAGACGGCTTAATCTGGTCACATTCTCCTTTTGTTTATCAGGAAGAAGACGAGCAAATCGAAGAAAGAATCGTTCGTTTCAGAACCGTTGGAGATATGAGCTGTACAGCAGCTGTTGAATCTTATGCAGCAACTATTGCAGAAGTAGTTGGTGAAATCAGAGAATCAACTATTTCAGAAAGAGGCGCCAGAATTGATGATAAACGTTCTGAAGCTGCAATGGAGAAAAGAAAACAACAAGGATACTTTTAATAATTATGAGTTATGAATTGTGAATTATGAATGCAATTCTAGACGAAATTTTAAAAGTGAAAATCAAGAAAACAAAAACATACAGATTATTAGTTTCAACAGAAAACCTGAAACTTTAAACCTGAAACAAAATATTACAGAATGGACGTTTTAAAAATAGCAACAGCAGGAAGTGTAGATGACGGGAAAAGTACTTTGATCGGAAGATTATTATACGATACAAAATCATTGACTACAGATAAAATTGAAGCAATAGAAAAAAGCAGTAAACAAAAAGGATATGATTATCTTGATTTCTCATTGGCAACTGACGGATTAGTGGCAGAAAGAGAGCAGGGAATCACAATAGACGTAGCTCATATTTATTTTTCTACTGCAAAGAAAAGTTACATTATTGCTGATACTCCGGGTCACGTAGAATATACCAGAAACATGGTTACAGGAGCTTCGACTTCTCAGGTTTCTATTATTTTGATTGATGCCAGAAAAGGGGTTATTGAGCAAACATACCGCCACTTTTTTATCAATAATTTATTGAGAGTAAAAGAGGTAATCGTTGCCATCAATAAAATGGATTTAGTTGATTATTCAGAAGAAGTTTTCAATAAAATCAAAGCCGATTTTCAGGCATTAAATGCAAAAAGTACTTTCAAAGAGCAAAACGTAAGTTATATTCCGCTAAGTGCTTTAACAGGAGATAATGTAGTGGATAAATTAGACGGAATGCCTTGGTATCAGGGACAAACTATTTTAGAGTATTTGGAAGGATTGCATTCTTCAGATGTTTTTGAAAGCGGAAAAGCACGTTTTCCGGTACAGACTGTTATTCGTCCTAAAACAGAAGAATACCACGATTTTAGAGGATATGCCGGAAAATTATACGGAAACTCTATTAAAGTAGGTGATGCCGTTACAGTTCTTCCATCATTAACAGAATCAAAGGTTACAAATATTCACTTTTTTGATAAACAATTTGATGAAGCTGTTGCAGGTTCTTCAATTACAATCGAATTAGAAAATGATATCAATGTAACAAGAGGAGATATGATTGTAAAATCATCTGAACTTCCAAAAATTGAAAAAGACATTGTGACTACTGTATGCTGGATGGACAGCAAAAAATTAGTTCCAGGAGCTAAATATTTTGTACAGCACAACACGAACAGGGTTTTAGCTAAAATTGAGAGCGTTACCAATACAATTGCAACTGATTATTCAGGAACTACTCCGGCTTCACAGTTAGCAATTAATGAAATTGGAGAAGTAAGTATCAAATTAAGCAAAGCATTGTATTTTGATTCTTATAATGAAAATAAATCAAACGGAGCTTTTATCTTAATTGATGCCGTAACCAATACAACAGCAGGAGTAGGATTCATTAGATAGTTTCACTGCTGTAAGCTTTAAGCAAAAAACACAAAGTTAAAAAAGCCTAAAGCGTACAGCTTAAAGCCTAAAGCCAAAAATAAAATGGAAAGTTTTAGAACAGAAATAGAAAACCCGATAGTTCAGAAAGAGATTATCGATTTAGAAAAAAAGATTCACTTATTCCGTGGAGGAAAAATTGATGATGAGCGTTTTCGTAGTCTTCGTTTAGCGCGTGGAATCTACGGGCAGCGTCAGGAAGGTGTACAGATGATTCGGATCAAATTGCCTTATGGTAAAGTTACCAGCGAGCAATTAAAAAGAATTACAGAAGTGTCAGATAAATATTCTACAGGACGTTTGCACATTACAACACGTCAGGATATTCAGATCCACTATGTAAGCCTGGACAGAACGCCGGAACTTTGGTCAGAACTGGCAAAAGACGATATTACGTTGCGTGAAGCTTGTGGAAACACCGTTCGTAATATTACAGGAAGTGAACTTGCAGGAGTAGATGTAAACGAACCGTTTGACGTTTCGCCTTATGCACACGGAATGTTCCAGTACTTATTAAGAAACCCAATCTGTCAGGAAATGGGACGTAAATTCAAAATTTCGTTCTCTTCTTCAGATGAAGATACGGCTTTGAGTTATTTGCATGATTTAGGATTTATTCCAAAAATTGTAAATGGCGAAAAAGGTTTTAAAGTTGTTTTTGGTGGAGGTTTAGGATCTCAGCCAGCTCATGCCGAATTGCTTTCAGAATTTATTCCGGCAAACCAAATCATTCCTACGGCTGAAGGAATCATCCGTATTTTTGACAGATATGGTGAGCGTGCCAAAAGAATGAAAGCACGTATGAAATTCTTAATCAAAGAAATCGGAAAAGATGTTTTCTTAGATTTAGTTGAAAAAGAGAAAAAAGCAATCGCTTTCGAAACTTATGAAATTGATACCACTGCTTTTGATGGACCAATTCCCGAGCCACTATTAGCAGTTCCACAAGTTACAATTGATGACACAGCAGCTTATGAAGCATGGAAAGCATCAAATGTAATTGCTCAGAAACAAGCAGGTTATTATGCTATCGGAATCAAAGTTTTATTAGGAGATTTTTATACGGATAAAGCCAGATTATTAGCCGATTTAATTAAGAATTACGGAGCAAATGAACTGCGTTTTTCATTGCGTCAGAATATTGTGATCCGTCATATAAAAGAAGAAAATTTACCTTTCTTTTATCAGGAATTAGCCAAATTAGATATGGTAGCTTTAGGTTACAATACAATTGGCGATATTACAGCTTGTCCGGGTACAGATACGTGTAACTTAGGAATTGCGAGCAGTACCGGAATTGCAGATGAATTAGAAAAAGTAATCAAAGCAGAATACCCGCAATACAGCAACAATAAAGAAATTGAAATTAAAATCAGTGGTTGTATGAATGCCTGCGGACAGCACAATATGTCGGCAATTGGTTTTCAGGGAATGTCAATCAATTCAGGGAAATTAGTCGCTCCGGCATTACAGGTTTTATTAGGAGGAGGACGTTTAGGAAACGGAGAAGGACGTTTTGCTGATAAAGTAATCAAAATCCCAAGCCGTAGAGGACCAGATGCGTTGCGTACTATATTAAATGATTTTGACACTAACGGAAACGGACAAAAATTCCTTAATTATTATGATGCTAAAGGAGAAAAATATTTCTACGAAATCTTAAAGCCTTTTGCAGATGTAACCAATTTAACAGAAGCTGATTTTATTGACTGGGGTAATGCAGATAATTATGTGAAAGCTGTAGGAGTGGGAGAATGTGCCGGCGTTGTAATTGATTTGGTGGCTACTTTATTATTAGAGGCAAAAGATAAACTGACCTTTGCGCAGGAATCTTTCGACGAAGGAAAATGGGCAGATGCAATCTACCACGCTTATGCAGGATTTGTAAACGGTGCAAAAGCACTGTTATTATCTGAAAACGAAAAAACAAATAACCACGCAGGAATTGTAGATTTGTTTGATAAAGTTTTTATTGAAAGTTCAAAAATTCGATTGTCGACGACGTTCAACGAATTAGTATATCAAATCAATAAAAATGAGCCAACTGAAGCATTTGCGAAACAATACATTCAGGAAGGAATTGCATTTTTTGCGATCATAGAAAAATACAGAGCACAAGAATTAGAAAATGCATAATACAGTAAAACCCAAAGTCACTTTAGTAGGTGCAGGTCCCGGAGATCCGGACTTGCTTACGCTGAAAGCCGTAAAAGCACTTGCTGAAGCGAATGTGGTTTTGTATGATGCGCTGGCTAATGATGCCATATTAGAGTACGCACCCAAAAATGCAATCCGTATTTTTGTTGGAAAACGAAAAGGGAATCACAGTTATACACAGGATCAAATCAATCAGCTGATTGTTGATAATGCTTTAACATATGGAAACGCAGTAAGATTAAAAGGTGGAGATCCTTTTATTTTCGGACGTGGAAGTGAAGAAATTGAATTTGCAGAAAGCTTCGGAATCGAAACCTTTGTAATTCCCGGAATTTCATCAGTAGTAGCAGTTCCCGCAAGTCAGGGAATTTCCATTACAAAAAGAAGAGTTTCAGAAAGTTTTTGGGCCATAACCGGTACAACATCAAGCAGAGAATTATCGGCAGATGTAGCTTTGGCAGCACAGTCATCGGCAACGGTCGTAATTGTGATGGGAATGCATAAACTGCCAGAAATTATTGAACTGTTTCAAAAAGAAAACAAAGGCGATTTACCCGTTGCAATTATTCAAAACGGTACAACAACCGAAGAAAAAACAGGAGTTGGAACAGTGGATTCGATTTTAGAAATCGTAAAAGACCAAAAATTAAGTTCACCGGCGATTATTGTTCTTGGAGAAGTAGTTCGCGAAAGCACTAAATTAAAAGGATTTTATGAAGAGTTTCTCTCAAAAGAAATCGAGAGATGAAAAGTTCCGCAGGAACGACCGATTTTGTAGCGTTGGGTTTCAACCCAATGGACGCATGACAATAACGTATAGCATATAAAATCATATTTTTAATCTGATCGAAATAAAAATCATCTAATTTTGGCTGGATGTAAATAAATTAAAATGGAACAAAACGAATTATATCCGGTATTCTTAAAGCTTCACAATCTAAGTGTGCTGATTGTTGGTGGAGGAAATGTAGGACTTGAAAAGCTTTCTTTTTTATTGAAATCAAGCCCAAATGCGAATGTAGAGGTCGTTTCAAAAGATTTTCATTTGGAAATAAAGCTTCTGGCAGAAAAGCATCCTTCAATTAAACTAACAAAATCGAAGTTTAAAAAGAAAATGCTCAAAAAGCGACACATGGTTATTGCGTGTACTGATGATTTAAAAGTAAATAAAAGAGTATACGATTTGTCCAGAAATCGGTATCTGATTTGCAATATTGCCGATACACCAGATTTATGTGATTATTATCTGGGCGGAATCGTAACAAAAGGAAATGTCAAAATTGCGATTTCAACGAACGGAAAATCACCAACAACAGCCAAAAGACTAAGAGAGTTTTTTGAAGAAGTGATTCCGGAGGACATCAACAAAATGGTTGAAAACCTCAACGAATACAGAAAAACGCTGAAAGGCGATTTTGAAGATAAAGTGAAGAAGATGAATGAAATAACAGCATCTTTGAAAAATAAAGAATAACAAAAAAAGTTCCGGAGGAACGACCGATTTTGTAGTGTCGGCTTGTAACCCGATGAGACCAAAGAAACGAAATTACCGTTTCGTTAAAAAATAAAGAGTAAAAGTTTCGCAAAGAATGAATGATAAAAGTCATTGAAATTAGAATAAATTATTCGTTTCTTTGTATTATTAAGAATGATTATAAACAACACCATAATGATTAAAACAGATATACTTATAATTGGAGCAGGACCAACAGGTTTATTTGCCGTTTTCGAGGCAGGATTATTAAAATTAAAATGCCATATTTTAGATGCTTTGCCACAACCGGGCGGACAACTTTCTGAATTGTACCCTAAAAAGCCAATTTATGACATTCCTGGTTTTCCGGAAGTGTTAGCGGGAGATTTAGTAGACGGATTAATGGAACAGATTAAACAATTTGAACCTGGTTTTACTTTAGGTGAGCGTGCAGAAACGATCGAAAAACAAGAAGACGGAAGTTTTATCGTAACCTCAAATAAAGGAAAGAAATTTCACGCACCGGTTATCGCAATTGCCGGAGGTTTGGGAAGTTTCGAACCCAGAAAACCTCTTATTGAAGATATCGAGTTTTATGAAGATAAAGGTGTAAAATACTTCATCAAAAATCCGGAGAAATTCAGGGATAAAAGAGTTGTTATTGCCGGAGGTGGAGATTCAGCATTAGACTGGAGTATCTTTTTGGCAAATGTAGCTTCAGAAGTAACTTTAATTCACCGTAGAAATGAATTCAGAGGAGCTTTGGATTCTGTTGAAAAAGTACAGGAATTAAAATCTGCTGGAAAAATCAAATTAATTACACCGGCTGAGGTAATCGGAATTCACGGTGCTGAGCATGTAGAAGCTTTGGACATCGAAGAGAACGGAGCACACCGCAAAATCGAAACCGATTATTTTATTCCGCTTTTCGGCTTAACGCCAAAATTAGGTCCAATCGCAGACTGGGGATTAGAAATCGAGAAAAATGCCATTAAAGTAAACAACGCATTAGATTACCAAACCAATATTCCGGGAATCTTCGCAATTGGTGACGTTAATACCTACCCTGGAAAATTAAAACTGATTCTTTGCGGTTTTCACGAAGCGACTTTAATGTGTCAGGCAGCGTACCAAATCATCAATCCAGGTAAAAAATACGTATTAAAATACACCACAGTTTCTGGTGTAGACGGTTTTGACGGAACCCGAAAAGAAGCTCCAAAAGCAGTTGTTAAAGCGATTGTTTAAAGATAAGTTCTAAGTCGCTAGATAGTAAACGACTAACATTTTCAAATTATAAAGCCCAAATTTTTAAAAGTTTGGGCTTTTTACTTTAATTGTAGTTTGCAGAAGTTTCACAACTATGAACCTTCAATACTTTAAGCTTTTTTATTAATGTTAACTTAATCTTGGTCCCTTAGAAGCTTAGTAGCTTTGTAGCATAAAATAAATTTTGAAAAATCAGGATAAAATACTAACTTTAAGTATCTATTTAAATAAATTATCTATTATGAACAATTGGAATGAAGAATTAGCACCCGAAGAACAGGCAAAAATTGACAGTGAAATGAAAATGACAGATAATGAATTAACAGATCATCAGGAAGTCATGGATACATTTCTAAAATGGGACAGAAGTTTTTAACCAAGCCCATTCTTTATTTTCAAAAAACACCCCGTCTTTTTCGGTATAAAAAGCTAAATTCTTAAAAAGAAGCTCAAACTCTCACAATAGTTTGAGCTTTTTTATTTCAGAAATTTTAAGCTTAGAAACACGGAACGTAAGTAGCTTAGAAACTTAAAAAAAACTTGCAATTGTTACACTTATGTCTTTACTTTGCACTGTTCCTAATTTTACTGAAAGTTATCACGAAAGGCGGAGGGAAAGACCCAATGAAACCTTAGCAACCCTTTACCATAAAGAAGGTGCTACATTCTACTTAATGTCATGATATTAAGATAGATAACGCAAAATACATCACGTATTTCCCAACACTTTTCCTGACAACATTACAACATAATTTTACTGAATCAATTTCAGCAAAAGGAGCGAATTATTAGTGCATTTTTGCAGGCAATAGTTCCCGCTGTACACCATATCTTTTATTCTGAACCCCAGAATAAAAGGATATTTGCTCCCATCGGGGCTAAACAGCCAGCATTAGTGAACTTTTGGAAACGTATCCTAACAGGTTATTAAAACTTCTTAGGTATAAGTTTCATACATAAAATATAAATTAAATAAAAATAGAGATCTAACAGGTTTTTACAACTTTTTAGAACATCAAATAAAAGATATGTCAATAACAATTCAGGAAGCAATAAAAGAAAGAATCCTAATCCTTGACGGGGCAATGGGAACCATGTTACAACGCTACAACTTCTCCGAAGAAGATTTTCGTGGCGAGCGTTTCAAAGATTTTCCGCATCCCTTAAAAGGAAATAATGATTTATTATCCCTCACGCAGCCACAGGCAATTCGTGCTGTTCACGCAGCCTATTACGAAGCCGGAGCAGACATTGTAGAAACCAACACCTTCTCCGGAACGACAATTGGTATGGCCGATTATTTCATGGAAGATCTGGTTTACGAACTCAACTACGAATCGGCTAAAATTGCCCGTGAAGTAGCAGACGAATTTACAGCCAAAAACCCCGAAAAACCACGTTTTGTAGCCGGTTCCATCGGACCAACAAACCGTACGGCAAGCATGTCACCGGACGTAAACGATCCGGGCTACAGAGCCGTAACGTTTGACGATTTACGAATTGCCTACAAACAACAAGTTGAGGCTTTATTAGACGGAGGCTGCGACTTACTTTTGGTAGAAACGATTTTTGATACGTTAAACGCAAAAGCAGCACTTTTTGCAATCGAAGAAGTAAAAGACGAACGTAACATCGATATTCCAATCATGGTTTCAGGAACCATTACCGATGCTTCAGGAAGAACACTTTCCGGACAGACTGTTGAAGCGTTTTTGATTTCAGTTTCGCATATTCCGTTATTGAGTGTAGGTTTCAATTGCGCATTAGGAGCCGATTTGCTGAAACCGTATTTAAAAACGTTATCCCAGCATACACAGTTCAACGTTTCGGCACATCCAAATGCAGGATTGCCAAACGCTTTCGGACAATATGATGAAACACCAGAACAGACACAAGCATTCATTAAAGAATATTTAGAGGATAATTTAATTAACATCATCGGTGGCTGTTGCGGAACCACTCCGGATCATATTCGATTAATGGCTGAGGTTGCGAAAGATTATAAGCCGAGAGTGGCGCCTGTTTTAGAATAACGTCTCCTGCAAGGTTTTTAAAACCTTGTAGGTATGTAATTTAGAGATAAATTAATGAGAATAATATTCATAATAATTGGCATAGCTGTTTCAGTATTATTGTTGCTTGCAATTTATAGGTATATAGTTGTTAATATTCAAAACAGAAAATTAAATAAAGTAAGACTTGGAAGAATTGAGCCAATTTATCAAAAATTAAGGAATGGATTAGAAGTAAGAGAAGATGAAGTTTTAAGTTTTGCATCTGATTTATTGACAAGAAAAATTACATTTCAGTTATTGAAAGAGTATAAAAAATTAGAATTGTTCCCTAATATTTTTAATACAATTGAAAAAGGAGCGGAAACAGATTTAGCAAATTGGCTTGAATTTCCTACAGAACTTGATGCTTGTCCAGATGAGTTAGAGTTGGAAGAAAAAGTGACAATAGATTTTGATGGTAATAAAGTATGCTATTGTGTGTTTAAATTTAGAACATACGAACCTCATTGGGCGGCCAAAGACGGTTGGATGTTAGGTGTAGTAGGGCCTTATTTTGATGATAGTAAACCGTATGATTTTGTTTCTGTGTTTAGCAGATTTACGAGTAAGCAAGCAGAAATATCAGCAAAAGAAGAAGCGAAATGGTTCCATGAAAATATTGCAATGGTAAGATAGTATTTTTTGAGAGTCTGATCGAAGCCCCTGCTAGCGAGATCTTCCAGCTCGTACCCGCAAAGGATTTAAAAATTTATAAGTTGGAATTGTGCACGAGCGTAACGCTCATGACTACAAATGAAAAATACAATTAAAAACCTCGGAAAAACATAAATTTATTATGAAACCGAGTCTGCGTGAGGGATAGAAGTGAAAAGCCCACAGACCGATGTAGTGATAACGGAATTGGTTGAGAACTTGTAACGGATAGCCCGGGCCCTTGGGACACGCCCAAAATATTAAAAAAAGAGCTTTGTAAAGAGCAAATAATATAAAATAAGTTGAGACAATAAAATAGTTATGAACCCAGAAAGGCAATCATATAGTATTCTTATCGATACAATTGGGAGTTTGTTGCAACAAGGCAGGCAACAAGCAGCACAATCGGTAAATACTATTTTGGTGCAAACGTATTGGTACATTGGGCAACATATTGTTGAGTTTGAACAAAAAGGAAGTGAAAAGGCGGAGTATGGGAGTCAATTATTTGAAAGGCTTTCAAAGGATTTGGTACAAGCTCATGGAAAAGGGTTCAGTCGATCTAATCTTTTATACATGCGTAAGTTTTATCTATCCTTTCCAATAAGTGAGACACTGTCTCACTTATTGACCTGGAGTCATTATTTTGAAATTTTAAAAGCTGATTCGGAGTTAGAAATTAGTTTTTATACCAAACAATGTCAGCATGAAAGATGGAGTGTTCGGGAGCTAAAACGTCAAATGAAAAGTTCTTTGTTTGAAAGATTAGCTTTGAGCAAAGACAAAGAAGGTGTTTTAAAATTAGCGAAAGAAGGACATATTGTAGAAAATGCCGAGGATTTGATTAAAGATCCTTTTGTATTGGATTTTTTGAATATTCCGGAGCAATATCACTATTTGGAAAATGAATTGGAGGAGAAAATTATTTCCAATTTACAACAGTTCATTATGGAGATGGGAAAAGGGTTTGCTTTTATAGGAAGACAATACCGAATGAATATTGGGGGAAAACATTTTTATCTGGATTTGCTTTTTTATCATAGGATACTAAAATGTTTTGTTTTGGTTGATTTGAAAAGAGGCGAAATAGATCATCAGGATATTGGTCAGATGAATTTGTATTTGAATTATTTTAAAAAAGAGGAAGCAACAGAAGGAGACAATGAACCAATTGGAATTGTTTTAGGCGCTCACAAAAACCATATTTTGGTTGAATACGCAACAGATAGTATTACAAACAAAGTTTTGTTGAGTAAATACCAATTGTATCTGCCGGATAAAAAAACGCTTCAAAATCAACTGGATAAATTGTTAGAATAAGAAAAATTAAAACCTCGGAAAAACATAAACATTATTATGAAACTGAGTTTGCGTGAGGGATAGAAGAGAAAAGCCCACAGACCGATGCAGTGATAACGGAATTGGTCGAGGACTTGTAACGGATAGCCCGGCCCTTGGGACACGCCCAAAATAAGATTAGAAAATAAATAAACCTAAAAGATTTTGTAAATCTTGTAGGATTTGAAATATTAGAATGAGATTGCTTTGTTCCTCTCAAAGACAAGCAAGACGTTGAATAATAGTTCCAGAGGAACGAGAAATAGTAGCAACGGAATTTATTCCGTTGAAAATTAAAAAGAAAATGGCAGAAAAAAGAAGAGACCTTGTATTGGCAGGATTAGAACCGTTGATTATTACGCCCGAAAGTGTTTTTGTAAACATTGGAGAGCGTACAAACGTAACGGGTTCAAGAAAATTCCTGCGCTTGATCAAGGAAGAGAAGTACGATGAAGCACTTGATATTGCAAGGCAGCAGGTAGAAGGAGGCGCACAGATTATCGACATCAATATGGACGAGGGAATGTTGGACGGTGTAAATGCCATGACCAAATTCCTGAATTTAATTGCGGCAGAACCGGATATTTCGAGAGTGCCTATTATGATCGACAGCTCGAAATGGGAAATCATAGAGGCTGGTCTGAAGGTTGTGCAGGGAAAAAGTGTGGTCAACTCGATTTCGTTAAAAGAAGGAGAAGAAGCTTTTATTCATCACGCAAAACTGATTAAGCGATACGGTGCTGCAGCGATTGTCATGGCTTTTGATGAAGTAGGTCAGGCAGATAATTACGACCGTAGAGTTGAGATCTGCCAGCGTTCGTATGATATTCTGGTCAATAAAGTTGGATTTCCGCCTCAGGATATTATTTTCGATTTGAATATTTTCCCGGTTGCAACCGGAATGGAAGAACACCGTTTAAATGCAATTGACTTTTTTAGAGGTACAAAATGGGTTCGGGAGAATCTGCCACACGCACATATAAGTGGTGGCGTGAGTAACGTATCGTTTTCGTTTAGAGGAAACGATCACGTTCGCGAGGCCATGCACTCGGTTTTTTTGTATCACGCAATCAAAAACGGAATGACGATGGGAATCGTAAATCCAGAGATGTTAACGATTTACGATGATATTGAAAAAGATTTATTAGAACATGTTGAAGATGTAATTCTGGACAGACGCGACGATGCAACAGAGCGACTTCTGGATTTTGCAGAAAATGTAAAGGGAGAAGTAAAAAGCGACGAAAAAACCATTCAGGAATGGCGTTTAGGATCGGTTCAGGATCGTATTACACATTCTTTGGTAAAGGGAATCGATGCTTTTATCGAAGAAGATGTAGAAGAAGCCCGTTTAGCAGCCACAAAACCAATCGAGGTTATTGAAATCAATTTGATGACGGGAATGAATGTGGTTGGAGATTTATTCGGAAGCGGAAAAATGTTCCTGCCTCAGGTAGTAAAATCGGCTCGTGTTATGAAAAAAGCGGTGGCGTATTTATTGCCGTTTATCGAAGCCAGTAAACAAGCCGGAGATAAATCCGGAAACGGAAAAATCCTGATGGCAACTGTAAAAGGTGACGTTCACGATATTGGTAAAAACATTGTTTCGGTGGTTTTGGCCTGTAACAATTATGAGATCGTAGATTTGGGTGTTATGGTGCCTCCTGAAAAAATTATCGCAGCGGCAATCGAGCATAATGTCGACATTATCGGATTAAGCGGACTGATTACGCCTTCACTTGACGAAATGGTGTATCTGGCCAAAGAATTAGACAAACAAAACATAAAAATCCCGATTATGATTGGTGGTGCAACGACTTCGCGTGCGCATACGGCCGTGAAAATCGCTCCACAATACAGAGAAACAGTTATTCACGTAAACGATGCTTCGAGAGCGGTGACGGTTGCCGGAAACCTGTTGGACCATAACCGAAAAATATATGCTGCGGATATCCGTGCAGAATACGATTCTTTTAGAGAAACATTTTTGAATCGTTCGAGAGATAAAAACTTCCTGACGATAGAAGATGCCCGTAAAAACAAATTACAATTAGACTGGGACGAATATGCTCCGGTAAAACCAAAAGTTATCGGATCTCAGATTGTTGAAGTTGAACTGGATGTTCTGGTTCCCTATATTGACTGGACACCCTTTTTTCAAACTTGGGAATTGTATGGAAAATATCCGGCGATTTTAACGGATGAGGTTGTAGGTGAACAGGCCACTGCTGTTTTTGCAGATGCTCAGGCAATGTTAAAAGTGATTCTGGAAGAGAAAAAACTAAGAGCAAAAGGTATTTACGGAATTTTTCCTTGTAACCAGGTGGATGATGACGATATCGAATTAAGAGATGAAAACGGAAAATTTTTAGAAAAATTTCTGACGCTGAGAATGCAATCACAAAAAACCAAAGGTGCTCCAAACATTGCTTTGGCAGATTTTATTGCTCCAAAAGAAAGCGGAAAAACAGATTATATGGGCGCATTTTGTGTCACAACCGGTTTTGGTGTTGATGAATGGGCAGCCGAATATGAGAAAAACCTTGACGATTATAATTCGATTATGGTAAAAGCATTGGCTGATCGTTTTGCTGAGGCTTTCGCCGAATATCTTCACGAAAAAGTGCGTAAAGATTTCTGGGGCTATGATCGAGAAGAGTCTTTAACAAACGAAGAACTGATTAAAGAAAATTATAAAGGAATCCGTCCGGCACCAGGATATCCGGCTTGTCCGGATCACTTAGAGAAACCAACGATTTGGAAACTTCTGGATGTTGAAAAACAGATTGGAGTAACGCTGACAGAAAGTATGGCAATGTGGCCGGCTTCATCAGTTTCCGGGTATTATTTCGGAAACCCGAAAAGCAAATATTTCGGACTCGGTAAAATAAAAGAAGATCAGGTTACCGATTACGCCAAACGACGCAATGTTCCAACCGATTACGCCATGAAATGGTTAAATCCTAATATAGCAGACTAAAATATAGTCATAAAGTCAAAAGTCATAAAGTCTCAAAGGACATGACTTTTGACTTTCGACATTCAAACTTTAAGACTTACAATGAAAGTAACAGAACATATAGAAAACGCCAAAGGAAAAACATTATTCTCATTTGAAATTATTCCGCCTCAAAAAGGGAAAAGTATTCAGGAATTATACGACAATATCGATCCGTTGATGGAGTTTAAACCTCCGTTTATTGATGTAACTACTTCTCGCGAAGAATATATTTATATCGATCGGGGCAACGGACTTTTAGATAAAAAACTCACCCGTATGCGTCCGGGAACACTAGGGATCTGTGCTTCTATAAAGCATAAATACAATGTAGATACCGTTCCGCATTTGCTTTGTGGCGGTTTTACACAGGAAGAAACCGAATACATGCTGGTGGATTGCCATTATCTGGGAATCAATAATGTAATGGCGCTTCGTGGTGATGCCATGAAACATGAGCAGTCTTTTGTTCCTAAAGACGGAGGTAATCATTATGCTGTGGATCTGGTTAGACAAATCAATGATCTAAATTGCGGTAAATATCTTCACGAGGTGATGGATATCGACAACAGAGCTGATTTTTGCATTGGCGTTGCCGGATATCCGGAGAAACATTTAGAGTCACCTTCTTTACAGTCTGATTTAAGAAGACTAAAAGAAAAAGTAGATGCCGGAGCAGATTATGTGGTGACACAAATGTTTTTCGACAATGCTAAATATTTTACTTTCGTAGAAAAAGCAAGAGAAATGGGAATTATGGTGCCAATTATTCCGGGAATCAAGCCAATTGCAGTCCAAAAACACATGCAGATCCTGCCACAGATTTTCCGTATCGATCTACCTGAAGATTTAATTGATGCAGTAGATAAATGCAAAAATAACGCTGAAATCAAACAAGTCGGAATCGAATGGGCAATTCAGCAGTCATTAGAATTAAAAGCAGCCGGAGTTCCGTTTCTGCATTATTATTCAATGGGTAAATCTGAGAATATCCGCCAAATCGCGAGTCAGGTTTTTTAATATCATAATTTAATAGCGCAATATTGTCATTCTGAAGAAGAAAGAATTTTTATCAGTAGCTCCAACAAATATCAATCTTTGTTGGTTTAGCAACGCAAATTCCTCGTTTCTCAGAATGGCAAATACAGCGATTAGTTTATTTGCTTTCAGAAGCTATTTCCAGCTGTTTACTATATCTTTTATGGCGAACCCCGCCACAAAAGGATGCCGCTTCCATCTGGGCTAGGGCATTAGGAGTTTTAATTTCAATTTGTACTAAATTTGAACCTTATGGAACAGGAAGGATTACACGAAATAGCCTCCCAGTTAAAACATCCAACCGGAGAAAAAGGAATCGAAATAGCCATTATGATGAACGAAACGAACATCAATATGACCAGACATTCTATTCAAAATCTCAATATAGCAAAGGAGAGTTTGATTCTGGAACTAGGCCATGGAAATGCCGGACATGTCGAATTTCTTTTCGAGCAGGCCAAAAACCTCAAATATTACGGACTCGAAATGTCTGAGCTAATGTTTCAGGAAGCACGCCGGATCAACCGAAATTTCGTCTCTCAAAAACAAGCTTTCTTTTCGATTTATGACGGAAATGCAATTCCTTTTAAAAAGGAATCTTTTGATAAAATATTCACAGTAAATACCATTTATTTTTGGCAGGATCCACAAAAACTGCTTTCAGAAATTTACAGGGTTTTAAAACCAAACGGAAATTTTTGCCTGACCTTTGCTGAAGGAAGTTTCATGAAAAAACTTCCTTTTACCCAATACGGTTTTGAATTATACAGCACTGAAAAAGTTCAAAATTTAATTCATAAAACGGCTTTCAAAACAGTTTGTACAGAAACTCTGACTGAAAAAGTAAAAAGTAAAACGGGTGAATTAGCTGACAGGGCTTTTACTACAATTGTCGTTGAGAAGTAAATAATTTTAAATCAATCCATCACTTTTTTGCCCTGTTTTATTGTTCTTTATAAGAAAAGAGTGTACTTTCTATTATGGTTAAAATAGATTTTATTCATGATTTGAGTTTTAAATAAAATGGTAATAGATAGGAGTTTAGGATTCATCGTCCATTTATATGAATTGGTCTAAAAGTTTAACAATTGATTTTTTAATAAAGTAGTTTTACCGAAATAAAATGACTTTATTTTGAATCGTATCGCCTTTTATTTTGCAGTAAGCACACTTTTTTTTGTATCAAAATTACAGGCGCAGTTATGTACCGGTAGTTTAGGTGATCCGGTGGTTAAATTGGATTTTGGTTCTGGAACGGCAACACATGGCACAGCTTTAGGAAGCGGAATTACCAGTTATACCTGGACTACGGCAGATTTTCCAAGCGATGGTTCTTATACAATCGAAAGCAGGACAAACACAGCAGGAACATGGTGGACAACTACTGATCATACAGGCGGAGGTTATATGATGGTCGTAAATGCAAGCATTTCTACTACCGATTATTTTTATAAAAATACGGTTTCAGGTTTGTGTGCAGGGACTACTTATGAGTTTGCTGCCTGGATCATGAACCTGTTGAGAAGTCAGGATAATAGTCTGCCCAATATTACTTTTACGATTGAAGATACCAGCGGTGCAATTTTAGGGACCTACAATACAGGAGATATTGGTTTGTCGAGTAGTGCGGTATGGAAACAATACGGATTCTTTTTTACGACTCCATCCGGGGTTTCAACGGTTATCATCCGAATGCGAAATAATAAGGCAGGTGCTGCCCCAGGAAATGATATTGCTCTGGATGATATTACTTTTAGAGCCTGCGGACCAACGGTTACTTCGACAATTATAAACGAATCAGTAACGAATCTGGAAGTGTGTGAAGGTGAATCTAAATCAATAACACTGAGCGGATCTGTTTTGTCTTCAGCCTACACAACGACTGGTTATCAATGGCAAAATAGTACTGATGGAGGAATAACCTGGACAGATATTTCAGGAGCAACTGCTGCTACCTATACTTTTGTTTCAGGGGGTATTGGTACTTATAAATATCGTCTGGCAACTGCTGATAGTTCTAATATTAGTTCTACTAATTGCCGTGTCTTTTCTAACGAGATAACAATCAATGTAAAATCAGGACCAATACAACCTACCGTAGAAACAATACAACCCAATTGCGATGTGCCTTCGGGGACGATTATGATAACAGCCCCAACAGGACTTTTGTATAGTGTAGACGGTATTAATTATCAATCATCTATGGTTTTTTCTGGTTTATCGGGTGGTGATTATAATGTTACTACTAAAAGTTCCAGCTGCGTTTCGGCTCCGGTTTCAGCTCATATTAATTTAGTAGCTGTTTCAAGCGAGACACCAACAATAAATATTATTCAACCTGTAATTTGTACCAATCCATTCGGCACAATTACAGTTACCAGTCCGGATGCAGAATATAGTTTTGACAATGGAGAAAACTGGCAGTCTAGTAATGTAAAAACCGGATTTGTTCCGGGAGATTATTGGGTCAAAACACGAAATAGTACTTTGTGCGAAACCACACCAATTAAAGCTACAATTAGTATTCCGCCGGGATATCCGCCAACTCCAATAGTAAATATTACGCAACCGGATTGTTTTACGGCTACAGGAACCATTACGGTTACAGATAGTGCGGCGTCTTACAGTTTTGATGGTGGGCAAAACTGGACTACAAGTAATACTACTACCAATCTGCTTCCTGGGACTTATCAGGTTGTGATAAAAAACACAATTGGCTGTGTTTCGCTTGTAGCAAATTCAGTTGAAATCAAACCTTTTGTAAATGCCGAACCTCTTCCTGTTGTAACGACACCACAAACTTTTTGTGTGCAGCAAAATGCCACGATTACTGATATTGCTATTTCTGGCACAAATGTAAAATGGTACGATGCAGCTGTAAATGGAAATTTGCTTACCAATACAACAACGCTGCAAAACAAGACCTATTATGCATCGCAAACTTTAACGAGTTGTGAAAGTTTACGTACTCCGGTAGTAATAAATATTCAGGCAACATCAGCACCAACAGGTGATGCTGTACAAAATTTTTGTACGACTCAAAAAGCAACAATTGCAAGTTTAGTACTTACAGGGTCTGCAATTATTTGGTACGACAATCCAACAGGCGGAAATGTTTTGCCAGCGACTACAAGCTTGGTAAATGGAATAACATATTATGCCACGCAAACTGTAAATGGTTGCGAAAGTGTAAACAGATTAGCAATTTCGGCATCTATAGTATCTCCAGGTTTACCAGTAACTGACAACACAGATTTTATTTGTGATGATGGGAACGATGGTTCTGAAACAGTAGATTTAACTGCTTATAATTCAAAAATTGCGACTTGCAGCTCCTGTATTTTTACCTATTTTAAATCATTGTCGGGTGCAGAAAATCAAACGACAGCAGATCAAATTTCAACACCGTCTGACTATGGTCTGGTATTAGGAACTGTAATAATTTATGTCAGAATTGATACTAATGATAAATGTTATCAAGTGGGACAATTGAGTCTGACACTTGTGGCTGAGCCAATAATTTCTATTCCGGATACAGTTTCGTTATGTCAAGGCAAAGATGTTTCTATAAATGCTGGTTCAGGTTTCGACAGTTATTTGTGGTCAACAGGAGCAATCTCAGAATCTATAACTGTTTCTACTGTAGGTGTTTATTCGGTTTCTGTAACCCAAAATCATGGAAGCACAGTTTGTTCCGCAGTCAAAAATTTTCAAGTAAAATTGTCCAATGCGGCTACTATTTTAAATATAGTAACTCAGGACTGGACGGATAATGATAACATAATTGTGGTAGAACTTGCCGATAGCAGTTTAGGCAGTTATGAATATTCTATAGACGGAATTACGTATCAGGACAGCAATACTTTTTCAGGACTGGCTACAGGCGATTATCTGGTATATGTGCGGGATAAAAACGGTTGCGGAACTGTGAATCAGGAAGTTTTTCTATTAAATTATCCAAAGTTTTTTACGCCAAACGGAGATGGGTATAATGAAAATTGGGCTATAAAATTCTCAGAAACAGAACCTAATTTAAATATTAAGATATTTGATCGCTACGGAAAATTTATTAAAGATTTAAATGCCGCCTCGGCCTGGGATGGAACTTTTAATGGTCATAATATGCCTGCAACAGATTACTGGTTTGTCGTGACAAGGGCAAATGGCAAAGTGTATAAAGGTCATTTTACTTTGAAAAGATGATTTTTTTTCCTACAATTAAAATGCAATTGCTTAATTTCGGGCAAAAAAATAATTTGTAGAAAAATGAATCCAGTCTTACACCATGATTTAAATAATTTTGAAAGTATACTTGAAAAAGCAAAACAACAGGCAATTGTTTTTTTGAATAATCTTGAAAATATCCCAACGTCAAATAAAGAAACAATTGACACCAATCGTGAATTAAACCAATCAGGTTTGGGGTCTCTGGCAGTGTTAGAAGAGTTTCATACAAGACTGGCACCTTTGATGGTTGCTTCACCAGGGCCAAGATATTGGGGATTTGTAACGGGTGGTTCAACCCCGGCTTCAATTGCAGGCGATTGGCTTGCTTCTGTTTACGATCAGAACACACAGGCGGTTGCAGCGCAGGGAGGAAATTCGGCATTAATTGAGTTTGAAACAATTAATCTGCTTTTGCAATTGTTAGATCTGCCAAAATCATTTTCAGGAGGATTTGTGACTGGGGCAACTATGTCTAATTTTACCTGTTTAGGAGTTGCCAGACAATGGTTTGGGAAACAATTAGGAAAAGATTTTGCCAAAAACGGAATTTCAGAACCCATAAATATTTTCTCGGCTACTCCACATTCTTCATCCATAAAGACATTATCAATGTTAGGAATTGGGAGCCAAAATTACACTTCGATCAAAGCAATTGAAGGGAATCGTGAAGCAATTGATATAGCTGATTTAGAGAAAAACATCAAAAGTTTAAACGAAAAACCTTTCATTTTAATTTCAAGTGCCGGAACAGTAAATACAGCTGATTTTGATGATTTTGAAGCTATTTCAAAACTTAAAGAAAAATACAATTTCTGGTGGCATATTGATGCAGCTTTTGGAGGTTTTGCAGCAGTTTCAGATAAGTACAAACATCTTGTAAAAGGCTGGGAGGGAGCAGACAGTATTACAATTGATTGTCACAAATGGCTAAACGTACCTTATGAAAGTGCTTTTTATTTAGTAAAAGTACAGCATACGGCTTTGCAAATTGAAACTTTTCAGAATTCTAATGCACCGTATTTAGGGAATCCGTTAGAGAATTTTAATTATCTCAATGTACTGCCTGAAAACTCAAGACGTTTAAGAGCTTTACCTGTTTGGTTTTCGTTATTGGCATACGGAAAAGAAGGCTTTCGTGATATAGTTGAAAATAATATTGCATTGGCTTTGCATTTTGGTAATGCTATTATCGAAGATAAAATTTTTGAACTTCTGGCTCCAATTCGCCTGAACAATGTTTGCTTTACAGTAAAAGGAGATCATAACCAGGAAAAAGTGTCCCGGTTTTTAACGAATCTCAACGATACCGGAAAAGTATTCATGACACCAACATTTTATCAGGGACGTAACGGAATCAGGGCATCATTTGTAAATTGGAGAACAACAGAAAATGACATTAGGATTGTAATAGCTGAAATGAAAGAAACATTAAAAGCTGTATATTTATAAATCAGTTTAAATAAATTGTAATGAAATCAAAGATCAAATTTTGCGTTTATTTATTTGTTTTAATTTTTTGTAATCAGGGTTTTGCGCAACTAAACGGGACTAAAATTAATTTGTGGCAAAATGGTGCTCCAGGTTTTGAAAATCGTAAAGATGAGCCGGAACAGGCTCAGGACTGGTGGGTCAGAAACATTCATAATCCTTCAATAACGGCTTATTTGCCCGACAAACCAAACGGAATGGCTGTACTTATATGTCCTGGCGGAGGTCATGAAAATCTGGTTTTTAATTCAGAAGGAAAAGATGCTGCTGAATTTTTAAACAGTATTGGAATAACGGCTTTTGTTTTAAAATACCGTCTGACAAGGACAAAAAACTCCCCATACAAATTGGAAACACACGTAAAACAAGATGCAGAAAGAGCCATGAGACTCATAAGAAGCAAGGCTGCTGAATTTAAAATTGATGTCAGCCGAATTGGTGCCATGGGATTTTCGGCAGGGGGAGAAGTGGTCGCTTTGATTGCTTATCATGCTAAAAATAGCATCAAAAACACCGGAGATGCAATTGATGGACAGGATGCCCAGCCCAATTTTCAGATACTGGTTTACCCGGGACCATTATTTATTCCCAACAAGATTCAGCCAGATGCACCACCTGCTTTTTTGATAGCCGCAAACGATGATTCATGCTGTTCAGCTCCTATAGTCGAACTGCTTAATGGGTATCGAAAAGCGAATGTTTCGGTAGAAATGCATTTGTATGCTAAAGGAGGGCATGCATTTAATATGGGCAAAAGAGCCAAAACAAACTCACTGAATACCTGGCCGCAACGATTGACAGATTGGTTTGAGGATAATCATTATTTTGTGAAATGAGGCTTGTGATAGTGCTTTTAAAATTTGATTTAGAATTGTCTTCTTCGTAGTACCAATAATTTTTAAGTTCTACTATGCCTTTTGTCAAATATGTTGATTCAGGATATAAACAAAAAAACAGAAGTTCACTTATTTAAAGCCACTTCTGTTATTACTTAAACGCAATTGCAAAGCTCCCTTTTTTCTGTAATTTTAGGCAGAGTGCGTTGTAAAGAATGGTATAATGTGTAGATAAAGTTTGGTATAATTTTTCAAAAAAGCAATTATACCATTTTTGCATATTTAGGCTATTGTATATGCATAAAAGGTATTATAGCGTCTTTTATACCAGAAAATTTCCGAACTGTAAAACAATTAAAAGGGGTATTACAATATGTTGATTTAAAGTGTCTAATAAAAAATAAAGCCTGTAAAGTATTCGTTTTACAGGCTTTAATTTATTATTGAGACAGGAGTTACTTGCTACTCTTTGATTAATGATTTAGTAATAATGGTGCTGCCATTCTGAATCTGAATAATATAAACACCCTGAGTTAAATGAGTACTGTCGTAAGGAACAATAATCCTGCCTATATCATAAATTTTATCAGTGATAACATCAATTTTACGACCATTTACGTCAAACAATAAAATGGTTACTTTTTGTTGTTCTGTCTGCATAAATGAAATAGAAAAGTTATCTCCAGCAGGGTTTGGATAAATACTTAAATCTTCTTCATCTTCAATATTTTGAACTGATTTTTTTGCAGTAGAAGTTATAGTGCAGGTCGGAGTAGTGCTAAATGCCATTGAAGAAGCTGAGAAATTGGTAAAGGCAGCGTTAATATCTGTATTAGATACGTCGCTTGCGCCTTTTCCATCACATTCGGTTCTGCCATTTCTCCAATACGGAAACTGAAGGTAAACTCCCGGTGTAGAACAGCTTCCAATTTCAGCATCTCCACCCACAACAACTGAACTGCCAAAGTTCCCGGCAAAAAGCATTGCATTTCCTTTTATATTTGCTGTATTTGACACAGAACCGCCTTCCATCCAGGCATTTCCTTCTACGATTGCACTGTTTGAAATGGTCGTATTATATACACAGGCATTACCCCTTATGATAGCATTGCCATTTATGGTACCACCGTCTACCATTGCATATTCATCTATGCGGGCATTTCCTGAAATATTTCCTGCTCTCACAATTGCATAAGGACCAACATATACAGTTGAAGCTACACTGGCAGTATTAGACACCCATCCGCCACCGTTTGTATGCAGGTGTCCATTATTCTTAAGAAATTTTCTAAAATCAGCAGCCGGCTGAAACCCTTCCGGATTAGCATTTGCAATTTTTACTTCGTATGGATACCTTCTTTGTTTAGGATAACCTTCGTCCATGTTGTAGTTTACATGCACTTTAGGAGCAGAAAAGACAATTAAAAAAAGGTTTGCTTCTGTGGCTGTTTTTAGCGTAAATGAGGCTTCTCCATCAGTTTTGTACATTGGACTGTAACGGGATATAGTTCCATCAGCTTTTGTTGTAGCAAAACCATATCGCCATCCTGCCTGAGTTGGATTTACTTCTGAGTGTCCTTTAAATTTAATGGTAACTTTTTTTTCTGTACCTGTACAAGTTGGGTATAATGGAATCACATTCATTCCATAATCCTGCGGTGCCCAATCATTATTTGTATAATACTGATCTGTTGTTCCGGTAACTTTTGTCAAAAGGGTATATTGCCTGCTGGTATATCTTGGCATATTGGTCTTAATGGCTTGATTAACCTCTCTAATTTTTTTGCCAAAGTTGCTGGTCGTGTTGATTTGTGAATTCCATTGAATTGGGTAGTCAAAAGCGGGCTGACGCTGGGCATAACTCCATAAATAATCACCAAGCTGATCTTGTGTAAAGCCTTTTAATCTTTTGATTGTTTCTAGCGGATGCTCCTGATTTCTTGATTCAGCCCACATTCTTCGGGTAAAATCAAACCCCTCTTTTTCCTGAACATAATACATTAAATGAAAATTGGTATAATGGTGGCGGTTTGATGACCACATAAAATGTTTGGTTTGTATCCATCTGGTAAGTGTACCGTCAATCTCAGCCCATTGCGGATAAGCTTGTCCGCGCATAAAATTGGCGTGGCCTTCAAAAAACGGACCAGCCCAGTCATAACCAGAAAATGCAGTTCCGTTACCCGGATTTTCCTGAATACGCATCATCATTTGAAGGGTGTGGGCAAATTCATGAGATAATGCCCCTCCATCTCTGGTTGCTTCAGGGTGTACAAACATTGCGCCAATGGTATTGCTAAACGAACTGGCTTGCGCAAAAGCCTGTAGTCGGGGATCTGTAGAATTCCAGGTATTCATCATCATAATGATGATTTTGTATTTGCCGAAATTTGTTGTTGAAGCATTATTTACAAAATGTAAATCGGTTATATACCTTTTAAAAGAATATTCAAGCGTATCTGCAACCGACTTTGGTGTAAATCTTAAAGAGGCATCAGAATAAGTTGATGGATTGGTACCTACCTTGTCACCCCAGTAAACTACAAAGTTCGTAGACTCGTATTTTCTGGTGTTCGATACTTTATTATAGAACTCATTATTGGGGTCACTCCATTCTGTTGGCGTAAAGAGTGTTTTTTGACCCATTGCAATATAACTGCAAAGAAAAAGGATAAATTGTAAGAAAAGTTTTTTCATAATTACATATAGATTAGAGGTTAAGATTATAATGCTTTGTAAAAATAAGTATTGGATTACAAGTTATCTAAGATAATATTATCCATATTTAATACTATTTTGCTTGTTTTAAAAAATAATACATGTGTATTGTTTTGATTTAGTGATTGTTAGTTTGGTGTAAAAGTATTTAGGATTAAAAGGGCTAACAAATTAGTTGGCTCTATTTCGAGAAGAATAAAAAGCGTAGGTTGTGTTTTATTTTGATTCGGATAGCTTATTAAAGGTACATTGGTTCGTTTGTTAGAATATATTCTATAAAGGCTGGATTTATAAGTGATAGGAGTATTTTCTTCGAAACTGTAATAATTCCTAAGTTTTTGGATTTTTATATGTTGGTTAAAGGTGTGTTATAAACAAAAAAACAAAAGTGAGCTTGTTTAAAGACACTGCTGTTTTTAGTTAATTGCGTTGTAAACGCTACCCTTTTTTTATAAATTTAGTTTGGTAACTCTTTGAAAACGTACAACAGAACCCTTGGTGAAAAGAGTACCAGTTACGTTGTTTTAGGTTAATAAAAAAAGCCGTATCGAGTAGTTTTTGATACGGCTTTTTTAACCAATTTATTTAGTAATCTCTCTGAACACAGCTTCCAGATTTTTGTTTTTCTGATTAAGCTGCAAAGTCTTCAAACCATTATCGTGTGCAAAATCAAATACTGCCGGTCTCATATCTTTATCAGATAGAAAGGTTAATTCCCAAAGACAATCATGTATATTTGTATATGATTTTAAATGCGGAATTGTGGCAATTACCTGTTCTTCAATTTTGTAATCAAATTCAACTTCAATTACTTGTTCTTTGTCCGCTGAAATTAAATTATCCAGTTTTTTATCGGCTACGATTTTTCCTTTGTCAATAATGATGACACGGTCGCAGATTGCCTCGACTTCCTGCATAATGTGTGTGGAAAGAAAAACAGTTTTATCTTTTCCGGCATTTTTGATCACATTTCTAATTTCTACTAACTGATTCGGGTCCAGTCCGGTAGTGGGCTCGTCCAGGATTAAAACATCCGGATTGTGTAATAAAGCATTAGCAAGTCCAACACGCTGGCGGTAACCTTTCGATAACTGACTTATTTTTTTATGACTTTCTGACGTCAGTCCTGTCAGCAGAATCACTTCTTCAATCCTTGATTTTGGGACTTTATAAACATCGGCATTAAAAGCCAAATACTCACGAACATACAAATCTAGATATAGTGGGTTATGCTCTGGTAAGTATCCAATAGAAAGCTGTACTTCTTTTGTGTTTGTCATGACATCATGACCATTTACAAAGGCTGAGCCACTATCAGTAAGCAAATAAGTAGTCAAAATTTTCATCAGTGTAGATTTTCCTGCGCCGTTTGGTCCTAAGAATCCAACGATTTCTCCTTTCTCAATTTTAAAAGAAATTTCATTTAAAGCTTTTTGCTCTCCGTAACTTTTTGATATGCTGTTTACTTCTATCGACATGACTTTTTATTTACTGCAAAAGTAAACAGAAATAGTTTCGATTACTACATTTTGTCTTTTAAAGTAATAATAAAAAACAGCAAAGTCCCTTTACTCACGGCATCGTTATTGTTAAGGGAATGCTAAAATAAAATAAACCCAAATTATGAAAAAATTTTTAGTGATGGCTGCTTTAGCTATCGGTAGTTTTGCAAATGCACAAAAAGGAACAATCTTAGTAGGTGGAAACATCGGATATACTTCTGAAAAATCTGAATACAGGTTTACTGAATCAAAAACAAATGAATTTAGTTTTTCTCCTAAAGTTGGTTACCAGTTTCACGAGAACTGGACTGTTGGGGGTGAATTTACAGTTGCTTCTTCAAAAAGTGGTTTTACAGGAGATGAGCAAAAAAGGAATGCTTTTAAAGCGGGTGCTTTTGTTCGTTACTCGGTTCCACTAAGCCAGACTTTTTCTGTTTTTGCTGATATGGGAGCAGGTTTTCAAAATGCAAAAGTAAAAAATTACGATAACGGATCACTTGATTCAAAATCTAAAGCTGATGGTTTGTATTTAGGAGTAACTCCGGCTCTTTTCATTAACATTAAAAAAGGTTTTGGTCTAAACTTTAGTATTGGCGGCTTAGGATATGAAACATTGAGTTATGATAATAATGGACCGGATGTAAATTCATTTTACTTCAATTTCGGTCAGACATTTAACATAGGAATCTCTAAAAATTTCTAATCTTAGTTTATCTATTCAATTTAAGAAAGCATCTCAATCGAGGTGCTTTTTTATTGGCTAAAAGTTTTATGAAAACTAAACTTGTCAATTAGCCCGATAGAAGTGATATCCTTTTTCTTGCTTCTTTAGCAAGGAAAAGATATAACGGATAGCGGGACTGTATTTGTTCTGAAAACGAATAAGTTCTGCTACAAAAAAAAAAATAAAAATGCCGACCAGTGAAGCCGAAAAAGGATCATAACTACAAGATTTTCGACTTCGCCTGCCGGCACTAAAAAACAAAAATTATTTAAAAGAATTATAAGCTCACAATATTTTCAACGGCAGCTCTCATTTCCTGTGCTGCTGCAACCATCTCGATTAGTGCTTTTTTGGTTTCGTCCCAATGACGTGTTTTTAAACCACAATCCGGATTTACCCACAGCTGATCTACTGGTATAACTGCCGCTGCTTTTTCGAGCAATTGCACCATTTCCTCACTTGACGGAACTCTTGGCGAGTGAATATCATAAACACCAGGTCCAATTTCGTTTGGATATTTAAAATCGGCAAAAGCATCTAAAAGTTCCATTTGCGAACGCGAACATTCAATAGTGATAACGTCAGCGTCCATATCGGCAATATTCTGGATGATGTCGTTGAATTCGCTGTAACACATGTGTGTGTGAATTTGTGTATCATCGTTTACGCCCGAAGCCGAAATTCTAAATGCTTTTACGGCCCAATCCAGATAAGTAGCCCATTCTTCTTTTCTTAACGGAAGACCTTCGCGAATGGCAGGTTCGTCAATCTGAATGATTTTGATTCCGGCTTTTTCTAAATCGACCACTTCATCACGAATCGCTAAAGCAATCTGTGTGCAGGTTTCAGAACGCGGCTGATCGTTACGTACAAATGACCATTGCAAAATTGTTACCGGCCCGGTCAACATTCCTTTTACCCATTTTGGAGTCAGGGATTGTGCGTATTGTGACCATTTTACCGTCATAGGGTTTGGTCTTGAAACATCACCGTAAATAACAGGAGGTTTTACACAGCGGCTTCCGTAACTTTGTACCCAGCCGTTTTTGGTAAACGTAAATCCGGCCAGTTGTTCTCCAAAATATTCTACCATGTCGTTACGTTCAAATTCTCCGTGAACCAGAACATCGATTCCGGTTTCTTCCTGAAAACGAATGGTAGCTTCGGTTTCTTTTTCAATTAAATCGTTGTATTGTTGGGTTGTTAATTCTCCTTTTTTGAATTTTGCCCTCCAGCTTCTCACTTCGGCAGTCTGAGGAAAAGAACCTATTGTGGTGGTTGGGAATAAAGGAAGGTTTAAAGCGTCAATCTGACTTGTTCTTCTTGTTGCAAAAGTACTTTTACGCTTGTCATCAGAAGCTGTAATGTTGCTAACACGGGCTTTAACCTCATTATTATGAATTAATTTTGAAGTTTTACGGTTGTTATTTGCAACTACATTTCTCTCATATTCAGCTGATAATTTAATGTCAACTTCTTTTGAAGCAAATTTTTTCAATACTACAATTTCGTTTATCTTTTGTTTAGCAAAAGCCAGCCATTGTTTGATTTCAGGAGTTAAAGTCTCGTTGTTTGTTTCTAAATCCAAATCACAAGGGCTGTGGATTAAAGAGCAGGACGGAGCAACAAAAATCCTGTTTTCTCCCAATACAGCCGTTGCTTTTTGGATTAACTCTAACGATTTTGTGAAATCATTTTTCCAGATATTTCTTCCGTCAACCACTCCCAAAGAAAGATTGGTACCAGGGTTTAATTGTCCGGACTCTAAAATATCATCTAACTGAGAGGGGCAACGCACTAAATCTAAATGGAAAGTATCAACTGGAAGAGCCAGAGCCGTAGTTAAGTTCTCTCCGAAACAGTCAAAATAATTCGCCAGGACTATTTTAATTTTCGGGAAACGTTTGTTGATTTCATTATACACTTTCGTGAAAGTATTCCTTTCTTTGTCATTAAGATTTAAAGCTAAAAATGGCTCGTCTAACTGGATATATTCGGCATTTTCTGACTGTAGTTTTTCCAGAATTTCAAAATATACCGGAAGTAAGGCGTCAATAAGATCAATTCTCTCAAAACCTTCTTCTTTTTCTTTTCCTAATAATAAATAAGAAACAGGACCTATTAAAACAGGTTTGGTTACAATTCCTAAAGCTTTGGCTTCTTTAAATTCGTTGATTATTTTTTCTGAAAACAAAGCAAACTTTTGGTTTTTGGTAAATTCAGGAACAATGTAATGATAGTTGGTGTCAAACCATTTAGTCATTTCCATTGCCACAACATCCTGACCGTTTTTTTGGGCTCCCCTTGCCATAGCAAAATACAAATCAAGAGAAGAATTGCTTTTTGCGAGTTCGTGATAACGTGTTGGGATAGCACCAACCGCCAAAGTCAGATCCAGTACCTGGTCGTAAAAAGAAAAATCATTAGACGGAATCAGATCAACTCCTGCCTCAGCTTGTAATTTCCAGTTTTTAAGACGGATTTCTTTTCCGGCATCAATAAGTTCATCAGCAGAAATTTTTCCTGCCCAGTACAATTCTGAGGCCTTTTTTAATTCCCTGTTGCTTCCAATTCGTGGGTAACCTAAATTATTTGTCTTCATTTTTATTTCAGTATTTTTTACTGGACAAATTTAGTTCATTGGTTTTTATGTCTTATATTTGATTATTATTTAAGTAAATAGTGTTTTAAAAATTAATTTTTAAAGATTATATTACTGATAAATACTTTTAAAATGACTTTTAGCCGTAAAAAATACTATGGAAAACTTAGATAAAACAGATTTAATGATACTGAAACACCTGCAGGATAACTCTGATATCAATACAAAAGACCTTGCGGGTAAATTATTTCTCACGGTCACGCCTGTTTATGAACGTATCAAAAGGCTGGAAAGGGACGGTTACATCACCAAATATGTTGCCCTTTTAGACCGGAAAAAAATGAATCGCGGTATGACTGTTTTTTGTAATGTCCGCTTAAAAGAACATGCAAAAAATGTAGGGAGTAATTTTGTAAAAGATATTGTGGCACTTCCTGAAATTATCGAATGCTACAATATCGCAGGAGATTATGATTTTATGCTCAAAATATTAGTAAAGGATATGGAAAGCTACCAGGATTTTGTCATGAATAAATTATCGACGATAGAAAACATTGGCAATACGAACAGTATTTTTGTAATGGGCGAAATAAAACATAGTACGGCCTTGGAGTTTTGATGGTTAAAAAGTCGTAAAATAAAATGATTTTAGAGTTATTAAATCTAAAGCCAATCGCGATAATTGTAAGGATGAGCTTTCATTTATTTTATTGTAACATCAAAAACACTAATTTTATAAAGTTGAAATTATAAATAAATCAAATGAAAGATATAATTGCAAAATCATTATTAAATAAAATTGAAAGACTTGAAACTTTCGAGGAACGCCTTAATGTAAGGTTTGAGAATATTTCAGTAAAAGTTGATGATTATGGATGGGTGTTTGTGTTTTTTGAATTTCATTCAAATAGTGGTCCTACTATAGATGATATAATAAAAATTGAGTGTACAGCATATGATATTGATGGTCACATATTGGAAGTCAACGATAACTATGTTTTTCCGGATAAATTTTTTGGATTTGAAGTTTTTAAATTTAGTTTTCAAGAAGATGGAATTTCAGACAAAATCAATAAATTAAGATTATATCCTAAATTGTAATTCTATGATCATTAATGAAATTAGGAATCAACTTTTAGAAGAAGCAAAATCATCTCCGAACTTGCTTGCAGATTTGGCGGGTTTAGAAACCTATATTGCTGAAAGTTATAACAATCGCTCTTTTATAGAATTATTGCAAAATGCTGATGATGCAAACGCGACCAAATTTAAAATCATAAAAGATAATAATTTTTTATATGTTGCTAACAATGGAAGGTTTTTTAATGCAAGTGATATAGAAAGTTTATGCAGAAGTGCATCTTCAAACAAAATACGAGGAAAAAATATTGGTTATAGAGGAATTGGATTTAAATCTGTTGTAAGTTTCGCTAAAGAAATTCATATAATTAGTGGTGATTTAGAAATCACATTTTCCAAAGAGAGAACTAAAAATGAAATTATAAACGCAACAAGAGTTCCGCTTATAAGAATACCACATTCGATACATCAAGATGATAAATCGCTAATAGCTGAAAATGTTGGGAATCTATTAAATGTTGGGTTTACCACTATTTTTATTTTTACTGGAATTACCTCAGTAGAAATTGAATCTGAATATGACTCGTTTGATTATAAGTCGTTACTGTTTCTCAAAAATATAACCACAACAGAAATTTTAATTTCTAATTATATTTCAACATATATTGAAAAAGAAATAATTTCTGAACACAAAACAAAACTAAAGATTGAAAATAATGAGAATCAATCTGAGTGGCTTGTTTCAACCTATAATAATACTTCGATAGCTTTTCAGATTGAAAATAATTTACCTACAAGAATCAACTTGGTAGATGCTTTTGTTTATTCATTTTTACCAACTGAAGATATAACGGGATTAGGAGTTATTGTTAATGGTGATTTTAGTACTGATCCGTCAAGAAAACACCTGATATATGACATTGAAACAAATGCTACGATAAAAAATATTGCTAGTCAAATTATAAATATAATTGAGGAAAATCTGGGGGGTAATAAACTAGAAAATAATAATATAATTAAGTGCCTTGTTCCCTACGCTGACCCTAGAATGATGAGTTTTAAAAAGACTTCTTTTGAAAAAATTCTTTTAGAGGAAGTTAAAAATATTGACCCAGCCTTCTTTGAAAAATTATTATTACCGCCGAATTGGCTTAATGCAAAGGATTATAATGTTATAGCCAAAACAATTAATAATTTAGTCGTTGATTCAAATTTTTTAAATATTGATGGATTGTTATCGTTTTTAAAATTTCTTGGAGCAAAAGAAGCTTCGTTTGATTCATTGAAAAAAAATATTAATAATTCGGATATTTCGACATTTGGTTGTGTTCAAATTTCAAAATATATTTTTGTTTCTATATTGTCAATTAGTAATGATAATTTTATTCTTGAAGTAAGTGATTTAAAAATACTAATTCACAACAAGAAAAGATATTCTTTTAAGCAAGTTCTTTCTGAAAAATTATTAATTGATGATTCTTATATTTCTTTGTTAATTGAAAATGGTTTAACTGAATTTGATATAAAGCAAGCATTTAAAAAACTACTTCCAAATTATAGCGGAAATTTAGTTTTGGAGAAAAAGGATAATGATATTATGCTTAATAGTTTTATTCAAAATGTAAATATCCCAACAGATAATTGGTATAATAATTCTAAAGAAATTTCAACTGATAGAATTAAATATGCTATAAAACGTTGGAGAACTGCAGAAGAAATTACTTTGGAAATTTTGAATTTAAATGGATTTAATTTACAAGATGTAAGTAAACAAAATATTGGTTATGATTTAGATGGATTTGACCCCAATGGAGAAGAAATTCACATTGAAGTAAAATCGATAACACTTCCAGGACAGAAATTTAAGTTAACCAATAATGAAATTGGAGTAGCACAAGCAAAGCCACAAAAATTTTATGTTGCTATTGTTCGTCAAACAGATGATTTTTTTGAAATAGCAATGATTTCTGATCCAATAAAAAATTTAATTTTAAATAGGCAATGCATGCAATGGATTTGGGAATGTTCAGAATATGAATATAATCCGAGGAGATTTGCGCTATGAGACTTTATTTTGATCAATCTTGTTATTTTAAATGCTTCATTTTTTCTTATATTCGCTAGATTTAAAATTACAAAATGAACTGGGAACAACTTTTATCTCTTAAAAAACAAGGCGACACAAACAAAAGATTACGTATAAAACAGGATGATACCCGATTAGGATTTGAGGTAGATTATGACCGAATCATTTTTTCTGCTGCATTTAGAAGTCTGCAGGACAAAACACAGGTAATTCCGCTTTCAAAAACAGATTTTGTGCATACGCGTTTAACGCATAGTCTGGAAGTTTCTGTTGTAGGACGTTCGCTTGGACGTTTGGTGGGAAAGAAAATCATCGAAAAATATCCGTACCTAAAAGAAGTTCACGGCTATCATATGAACGATTTTGGAGCCATTGTTGCTGCGGCTTCATTAGCTCATGATATCGGAAATCCGCCTTTTGGACATTCAGGTGAAAAAGCGATTGGAGAGTATTTTTCTATTGGAAAAGGATTAAAATACAAAGACAAACTGACGGCTAAACAATGGCAGGATTTAATTGATTTTGAAGGAAACGCCAATGGTTTTTCAGTTTTAACCGGAAGCCGCCCAGGGATAGAAGGAGGCTTAAGGATTTCGTATGCGACTTTAGGTGCTTTTATGAAATATCCGAAAGAGAGTTTGCCGAAAAAACCAACAAATAATATAGCCGATAAAAAATACGGTTTCTTTCAGGCAGATAAATTATTCTTTCAGGAAGTGGCTGATGACATGGGATTGATCGCTAACAAAGAAGATGGAGATATTGGTTTTGAAAGACATCCTCTGGCGTATTTGGTTGAAGCTGCTGATGATATCTGTTATACGATCATCGATTTTGAAGATGGTATTAATTTAGGATTGGTTTCGGAAGATTTTGCTTTAGAATATCTGATTAAACTGGTGAAAGATAATATTGACGTTGCCAAATACAAATTACTGGAAACAAAAGAAGACCGGATCAGTTATTTGAGAGCTTTGGCAATAGGCACCCTGATTAATGATGCTGTAGATGTTTTTATCGAAAATGAAGAAGCAATCCTGAACGGGAAATTCCCTTTTGCCTTAACAGATAAAAGCAAATACAAGGCACAAATGAATGATATTATTAAGTTAAGTGTTGAAAAAATTTATCAGAGCCGTGAAGTTATAGAGAAAGAAATTGTGGGGTATCAGATTATTCAGACTTTACTGGATAAATTTATAACCGCTTTTAACAACAAATATGAAGGAACAGCTTCGAATTACGATAAACTAATCCTGAAAATGCTTCCTGAAAAACATCAATTAGAAAAAGGTAATTTATACGAACGTCTGCTTCATATTTGTCATTATGTTTCCCTTTTAACGGATGGAAATGCGTTAGAATTATATGAAATGATCAATGGCAGAAAAAATAATTAGTTGCTAAAAAGCATATACAAGGCCAACACCCAGAACTTGTCTTAACTGGGTTTTTGGGCCGTCATCTACCTGCGATTTTGAGCCACTCACAGGATCTACGACATCTTTTTTTGTTTTAATGTCGTCGTCATAAACGATATGAACACCAATATTTGCTTTGACATAAGCATTAACGACAAGGTCTAAACGGGTATCATAATCCACATCGACATTTCCAAAATGGTTTAAATAATCTGTATATAAAGTCAGTCTGTTTTCGTAAAAAATGTTTTTGTAAATCTCAGATTTCATGTATCCGGTAAACAAAATACCAAATTCTGCTTTTACTTTTTGACCTTCTTCAATTAAAATTGTAGCGTCAGGGTCAAGAGGATCAGTCCCATACACTGCTTTTTTAACACCAAAAGCTCCTTGGTTTGCCAGATCCTGATCTAATACCAAAGTGGTTTTTAAGGTGATTGGAGAGAAATAAAAAGTTCTGTTCTTTTTCTTGTCTGAATTTTCAGCTCCGGCTCCCAGGAAAATATATGCGGGTGCAAAAGGTTTAGAGATGGCAATATCCCTGTTTGGATATTTATAACCGTTGGTAAATTGAGTATTGAAATTAAATTTGGCCGAATAAAACCAATTTGAAAGTGTATCTTTTCTGAAACCGTAAGTGGAGTTAAACTGGACAGCATCATCCGTTTTTCTTAATTCGGTACCATCTTGCTTGTTCATTCCGTATTTCACAATAAGTTCATTAAACCATTTGTGATTATCTTTTATATAGGTTCTGGTAAATTCGCCCTTGAACAATCCGGAAATAGAACTCGTTCCCCCTGCACTCCAATTGACAAAAGCAATTTCTGAAATATCAAAGCCAAGTTTATTTTTTTTACTCCAGTTAGAAGGGGGTGGTGGTGCCTGTCCCGGGTCTAATGTAGTTCTGATAATTTGGGAAAAACTGTTTGTAGCAAATAAAAAAAGGAATAAAAAAAGGGTTGGTCGTAATAATTTCATCAGGCAAACTTTTGATTTTTTTTTGGCTGTGCAAAATACTATTTTTCGATGTTTGAAAAAAGATTTGCTAAACTTTTAACGTCAATTTCACAAAAATGTTGTTGCTCAATTATTGTGCCATGTTCAATAAAAGTGTCCGGAATGCCTAAAATTTCTATTTTTATAGTTAAATTATTCATTGCAGCATAATCTAAAATGGCACTTCCAAAACCACCCATTTTTGCTCCGTCTTCAATGGTGATAATATGGTTAAAAGAGGATAAGATTTTGTCTAGCAGATTATTATCTAAAGGTTTTATAAAAGGAAAGTCATAGTGTGCAATTGTTTCAGGATGGTCTAATTCATTTAAGGCAGCGATTACATTGTTTCCGATAGTACCAGTAGATAAAACAGCAGTTTTTGTTCCGTTTTTCAAACAATTTGCTTTGCCGGTAGTAATTTTCTGGTAATTTCCAAAATTTTCTGATACCCAATTTGGCACAACGCCACGGCCTCTCGGATAACGAATGGCAATAGGATGATCCAAAGAACCTGACTGAACCGTATATAAAATATTTTGAAGGGCAATTTCATTGATTGGTGCATAGATAATCATATTTGGAATAGCTCTTAAATAGGCAATATCAAAAACGCCATGATGCGTTGCACCATCTTCACCAACTAAACCTGCTCTGTCTAAACAAAAAATAACGGGTAAATCTTGTAAAGCCACATCATGAATGACCTGATCGTAAGCACGCTGCAAAAAAGTCGAATAAATATTGCAGTATACGATCATACCTTGCGTTGCCATTCCCGCAGCAAGGGTGACGGCGTGCTGTTCAGCGATTCCAACATCAAAAGCACGTTCCGGAATTTCATCCATCATAAATTTCAATGAGCTTCCTGATGGCATTGCAGGTGTAATCCCGATAATTTTTTTGTTCTTTTTGGCTAAATCTAAAATAGTCAGACCAAATACATCCTGATATTTTGGAGGAAGGTTTTCTTCAGATTTCAAATGAATTTCACCTGTCAGGGCATCAAATTTTCCTGGCGCATGATATTTTACCTGATTTTCTTCTGCCTGCTGCAGGCCTTTTCCTTTAGTGGTGACAATATGAAGGAATTTCGGTCCTTTTATTTTTTTTAAACGATTTAATTCTTTGATTAAAGCCGGAAGATCATGTCCGTCAACGGGGCCTGAATAATCGAAATTCAGCGATTTTATCATGTTGTTCTGTCTGGGGTTTTTTCCGTTTTTAACAGCTGTCAGATAATTTTTTAAAGCCCCCACGCTTGGATCAATTCCGATGGCGTTATCATTTAGGATCACTAAGATATTGGCATCCGTAACTCCGGCGTGATTCAGGCCTTCAAATGCCATTCCGCTGGCAATAGAGGCATCTCCAATTACAGCAATATGTTGTTTGTCAAAATCACCTTTTAATTTAGATGCAATCGCCATTCCGAGTACTGCCGAAATAGAAGTGGAAGAATGCCCTACGCCAAACGCATCATAAACACTTTCGGCTCTTTTTGGGAAACCCGAAACCCCTCGAAACTGTCTGTTGGTGTGAAAATTTTCTCTTCTTTCGGTTAGAATTTTATGACCGTAAGCCTGATGTCCGACATCCCAGACCAGTAAATCTTCTGGGGTGTTAAAAACATAATGTAAGGCAATTGTCAATTCAATTACGCCTAAACTGGCTCCTAAATGCCCTTCTTTTACCGAAACGACAGCAATGATAAAATCACGTAATTCCTTAGCAAGCTGAGGGAGCTGTTCTTCAGAAAGTAAGCGTAAATCGGCAGGGTTGTATATGTTTGAAAGTAGATTGCTTTTCATTGTAAGGATAAAAAGCAAATTTACGGTTTTAAATTTGAATTTTTTTGCTGGTTCTTATTTCAATAAAATAGAAACAGAATATTGCATTCGGATTTTTTTTCCGTTAGATTCACCAGGCTGCCATTTAGGGCATAAACTGAGGACCCTGATAATTTCTTTTTCCAGTGGTTCTTCAACTTTAGGCGAACATTCGAGAAATGTAAGGGTACCGTTTTTTTCTATTGCAAAGGCGATATTAATATTAAGTTTCCAATAACTTACATTTTCCGGTCTTTTATATTCTTTCATAAAAAAGTTATGAAACTGATCTATTCCGCCCGGAAATTCTGCATTGGTTTGAGATATAGTTTCTCCAGCCGGGGTAGCTGTAATCTTCACTTTATCAGAGCTGTTTTTCTCATGGCTTGTTTTCGCAGATTGCAGGTTTTTATTGTTTTTGGGTTCTGCCAATTTTACCTGATCTCTCTTTTTTGATGA
Source organism: Flavobacterium cheongpyeongense (assembly GCF_003202435.1). GTDB lineage: Bacteria > Bacteroidota > Bacteroidia > Flavobacteriales > Flavobacteriaceae > Flavobacterium > Flavobacterium cheongpyeongense. Next base: position 32,014 of record NZ_QJHK01000004.1, on the reverse strand, counting down.
TGAAATAACCTGTTCATTATTGATTTCAATATTTTTTTCAGGATGTTCCGGGTTCTCTTCTTTTGATAGTTGAGACGAGTGAGGAATCTGTTTTGGTTCGTTTACTTCGTTTTTTTCTGAATCAACAATTTCAATTTCGTTGTTCTGTTTTTTGTTGTCTTTATCGGTACAACTAAACAAAGTTGTTCCCGTAATAATCAAAATCAGTGAAAATATTTTAGGGTACCGTGATAGCATTATTTTGTTCCGTTTTTCTGGAATAGTTTTTTCTTTTCTTTCCATTATTGAAATAATATTGGTAAACTATATTTGGTTCGTGTTTTTTTTCCATTTTGTTCTCCTGGATTCCATTTTGGGGACAAGTTTAAAACACGCCTTATTTCTGCTTCTACATTTGATTCAATGTTTTTTGGGAATTCAAATGATGACAAGGAGCCGTCTTTTTCTATTACGAACGAAATTATAATTCTGTTTTTTGGCTTTTCAGCATCGTTAGGAAGTTTTAATTCGTTTACTAAAAACTGATAAAAGTTGTTAATCCCACCCGGATAGTCTGCTTTTGATTCCATAACAGCTCCTGTAATATAAGTATCTCCTTGCACAGTAGATTCCTGTAATGATGCTTTGCAATCAGGAGTAGAAGAACTATTAATTTTGGCATCGCTTATTTTAGTTTTTCCTTTTACAAATTTTACGTTATCTGTTTTTGGCGGAGGAGGTGGTGGTACAAAATTATTATTCCCCTTTATTTTAATATCCCCAACTTGTATAGGTTCTGTTTCCGAAGTCTTAACAATTTCTATTTTATCAATTTTCTTTTTATTTCCATTTTTATCGGTACAGCTAAACAAAGTTGTCCCCATCGCGATAAACAATGCCAGTAAAAAGATCTTATGATAATGATTTTGAGAATATAATACGCAATTCGGAATTTGTATAATGATATTGTCTAATTGCGTTTTTTTAAACCTTCCGCAAATTTTATTGTTTTGGTTTTGAATGAAATAATGCTGAATTTCTTCAGGAAGCATGGATGTAAAATCAACTACAGTTTTTGAACAGCTCAAACAGAATCTTCCGTTGTCTTTTGGAGCCATTTTATCCCAGTTTTCATGACAGGGTTCAGGAATTGAGATTTTGTATTGTTTGTCCATGAATTAGAGTTTCAGAAAATAAATGTAATAAAAATTATGAACTAAAAATGTATTTTTGTTACATGATAAATCCCTTCACCGATGAATATTTTATGAAAAAAGCTTTGCAGGAAGCTGAAATGGCTTATGCTAACGGCGAAATTCCTGTTGGTGCTGTAATTGTTGTTGCTAATAAAGTAATTGCAAGCTGTCATAATTTAACGGAATTGTTAAATGATGTTACAGCTCATGCCGAAATGCAGTCGATAACCGCAGCAGCCAATTTTCTGGGAGGTAAATATCTAAAAGATTGTACTTTGTATGTGACACTTGAACCTTGCCAGATGTGTGCAGGCGCTTTATATTGGAGCCAGATTTCGAAAATAGTTTTTGGAGCCCGTGATGAACAGCGAGGTTTTATTGCGATGGGAACCAAACTGCATCCAAAAACTACCGTTGTTTCCGGAGTGATGGCCAACGAAGCGGCTGATCTGATGAAACGTTTTTTTCTGGAAAAACGAAAGTAATATTTTGAAAATTAGTGCCTTAGCCCAGATGGAAGTGGCATCCTTTTTATCTGCTTTTTTGCGGGTAAAAAGATATAGCGGACAGCTGGAATTAGCTCCTTATTAATCATCATTTAATACTTGGCTTCAACAAAAGTTAAATAAATTGACGTAGAGAATTTTCTTCTTAAAATATTCAGAAAATATTATACTTTTATCATAATTTAATGCGTGTTTTGCTGTTATAGTTTTTGACTGCAAAGTCTATTAAGTTCTCAATTGTTAACCATTAACTCTAAATAAAGTGAAAACAAAAGGATTAGCTCTCGTATTTTTTGTGTTTTTTATTTTCCAGTCCTGCGGGCGAAAATCTGCAGCTGATTTTAATTCTGATTTCTCTTTGTTTACTGAGTATATTACCAGTTTTACGGGTGGAATAATTTCTACTGATTCGGATATCCGGGTGGTTCTGGCTTTTGATAAAAACGACTGGAAACCCAATCAGGAACTTGATGACGATTTGTTTGATATTTCTCCAAGTGTGGATGGGAAAGTGGTGGCGCTTTCGACCAATACGTTAGCTTTTATTCCGGAGAAAAAATTAAAACCTGGCATAGAATATCAGGTTACTTTAAACTTAGATAAACTCACGGCAATCCCAAAAGAAAAAGAAGACGAACTGTCCAAATTCAACTTTACTGTTAAAACAGTAAAACAGGATTTTACGGTTAATACTGCTGATCTTCAGTCGTACAGCAAAGAATATCAATATCTAAACTGTATTTTAAAGACGGCTGATGACATTGATGTTGAAACCGCAATGAAGCTGGTGAAGGCGAAACAAAAAGGGAATGACCTTAAAATTAAATTCGAAAAAAATTCAGGTTCCGGAAAGGAATTTCATTTTATAATTGACAGTATTCAGCGCTATTCTGAAGCAACAAATCTGGAGATTTTATACGATGGAGACGATTTTGATATTGATCAGAAAGGGCAAATTGATTTTCCAGTTACGGGTATAAACGAATTTAAAGTTATAAAAGTAGAGGTGCCGGAAGGCAACAATCAGTCGGTTGCCATTAATTTTTCGGAACCATTGGAAAAAGGGCAGGATTTTGCAGGACTGGTTTCGATTCAGAATACCAATAATCTGAAGTTTTCTACTCAGGGCAACTTATTGAAAGTTTATTTTACCAATCAGGAAGCACCAAAAAAAGAAGAGCCGGTTGCCGAAGTGGTTGCCGAAGAAGAACCTGCTTATGTAGCCGTTGATTCTGTTGAGGTTGCCGTTGATTCTGCCGCTGCAGTTGTTGATTCTGCTGCTGCAGTTGTTGCAGAACAAGAAGAAGTAGTAGAAGTAGTTCCGGATGAAGAACCGGAAACAGTTATTACTGGCGAACTCCTGCTGGAAATTTTTCAGGGAATTGAGAGTCAGTATGGAAAAAAGATGGAGTCCAATTATACAGAGAAAATTTCCTTTGACCAGATCAAACCGAATGTTCGTTTTATTAAAAACGGAACGATTTTGCCAAGTTCAAACAATTTAAAACTAAATTTCGAAGCTGTAAATCTTAGTGCTGTCGATGTCAAGGTTTATAAAATTTACAAAAACAATATTCTGCAGTTTCTTCAGTATAATGAGTTGAATGGAGGCCAAAACCTGAAAAAAGTAGCACAGCCCATTGCCAAAACGACACTTAATTTAAAAGAAAGCACTCTTGTAAATTTGACGAAATGGAATACTTATGCTTTAGATTTGTCTAAAATCATTAAACCTGAACCAGGGGCTATTTACAGGGTTGAATTTGAATATAAAAAGAAATATTCGTTATATAAATGTGAATCATCAGAAGAAGATCAAAATGAAGAAGAGGAAGAGGAAGTAGATGAAAATGATGTAAATTACAGTGGCAACTCCTATGATGATTACTATTATGACGATTACGACTGGCGTGAAAGCCAGGATCCTTGTTCCGGGTCTTATTATTACAATGCTAAAATTGCAACGAATATTTTAGCCTCTGATTTGGGTGTGATAGCCAAGAGAGGCGAAAATAAATCGTATTTGTTTGCCGTAAATAATATCGTGACAACAGAACCGGTTTCGAATGCGAAAGTTGATTTGTATAATTTTCAACAGCAGAAAATAGGATCAGAAGAAACAGATAGTGACGGAATAGCATCTTTTCAACTAGATAAGTTTGCTTATTTTGCAATCGTTTCTTTAGGCGATCAGTCAACTTATGTAAAGCTTGATGACGGACTTTCGTTATCGGTTAGTAATTTTGATGTTGCCGGAGAAACGCTTCAAAAAGGGTTGAAAGGGTTTATTTATGGTGAAAGAGGTGTTTGGCGTCCGGGAGATAATTTGTATTTGTCTTTTATTCTGAATGATGCTTCGAATAAATTGCCGAAATCGCATCCGATAAAATTCAGATTAAATGATCCGAATGGAAAAACGGTTTACCAGACAGTTCAAAAAACCAACGAACTAAATCATTATGCTTTTATAGTGCCAACAAATCAGGATGCGCCAACCGGAAACTGGGAAGCGATGGTAAGCGTTGGTGGTGCAAAATTTTACAAAAGCATTAAAATAGAAACAATTAAGCCAAATCGTTTAAAAATCAGGAATAATTTTTCGAGAAAAACGCTTTCGTCGTCTTATCCAAATAAAAGCAATCTTGAAGTAACGTGGCTTCATGGTGCTATTGCGAAAAGCCTGAATGTAGAAATGCAGGCTAAATTTTCGCAGCAAACGACGACATTCAAAGGATATGAAAAATTTTCTTTTGATGACATGGTACGCCAGTTCAGTTCAGAAGAAATCAATGTTTTCTCCGGAAAATTAAATGAAAATGGAAAAGCTTCTGTTGATATTGAACCAAAATTACAGGGACAGGCACCAGGAATGCTTCGCGCCTCATTTATTACCAAAGTGTATGAAGAAGGGGGTGATTTTAGTACCGATGTGATTTCGACAACGTATTCTCCATACAAAACCTATGTCGGGATAAAATCGCCAGAACTCAACAAATACAACATGTTGGAAACAAGAACCAACAATCGTTTTGACGTGGTTACGGTTGATGAGAACGGAAGACCTAAATCGGTACGTAATCTTGAAGTTAGAATTTATAAGGTGAACTGGAGATGGTGGTGGGATTCGTCAAATGATAATTTATCCAATTATACTGCTGCAAATGCAACGACATCTTACAAATCTACTATGATTGATACCGATTCGGGAGGGAGAGGAAGTTTTCAGTTTGCTTTGACAGATGAAGAGTGGGGACGCTATTTAATTCGGGTTGAAGATCCAAACGGAGGACACGCAACCGCTTTGACAGTAAATATCGACTGGCCAATCTGGTCCGGTAAAACAAGAAACAGAGATGCTTCTACAGCTAATATGTTAGTGTTTTCTACAGATAAGAAAAATTATGCTGTTGGTGAAAAAGCACAAATCTCTTTTCCATCCAGTGAAGGAGGACGTGCTTTGATTTCGATTGAAAACGGATCAAGAGTGGTACAGACACTTTGGGCAGAAACCAAAAATGGCGAGACTAAAGTAGAAATTCCGATCACGGGAGCGATGGCACCAAATGTATACTTTAATATTACTTTGCTACAGCCACACGCTTCGACCAAAAACGATTCGCCAATTCGTATGTACGGAATTGTTCCGATTGAAGTAGTGGATAAAAACACCATATTGACACCGACACTTTCAATGCCGGATGTGTTGAGACCGGAACAAAATTTTACGATAAAAGTAGGTGAGAAGTCAGGCAAGGAAATGACCTATACTATTGCAGTAGTTGATGAAGGGCTTTTGGATTTAACCCGTTTTAAAACGCCAAATGCCTGGGATAGTTTTTATGTTCGTGAAGCTCTTGGAGTAAAAACCTGGGATATTTATGATGATGTAATTGGGGCTTATGGCGGAAAAATAAATCAGATTTTCAGTATCGGCGGGGATCAGGATTTAGGAGGCGGAAAAGCCAAAAAAGCCAATCGCTTTAAGCCAGTTGTCTTGTATTATGGACCTTTTAAATTAGAAAAAGGACAGACAAAATCACATCAGTTAAAATTACCGAAATATATTGGTTCGGTTAGAACAATGATTGTGGCCGGAGATGCTGCTACAAGTGCTTACGGAAGTGTAGAAAAAGCAACGCCGGTAAAAAGTCCGTTGATGGTGCTGGCTTCGTTGCCAAGAAAGATTTCGCCTTCAGAAAAAGTAACCCTTCCGGTAACAGTTTTTGCAACGGAGAACAAAATCAAAAATGTTTCGGTTCAGGTTAAAACAAGCAACGGATTGAAAGTAATGGGAAGTGCGGTTCAAAGACTAAATTTTGCAAGGCCAGATGAGAAAATGGCTTACTTTAATTTAGTAGTAGGTTCTGCAACCGGAATTGCAAAAGTTCAGGTAATCGCAACATCCGGAAATGAAAAATCAGTTTATGACGTAGAGATCGATATGACCAATCCGAATCCGGTTACGAGTACTTTTACAGATGTTGTATTGGCACCAAATAGTTCTAAAACACTTTCGTGGAAAACATTCGGAATTGCAGGAAGTAATAAGGCAAGGCTGGAAGTTTCGTCGATGCCTTCGATGAATCTGAACGGCCGACTGCAGTTTTTAATTCAGTATCCGCATGGTTGTGTAGAGCAGACGACTTCATCGGTTTTCCCACAATTATTTTTAAATGATGTGGCTGATATTGATAATAAGCGTAAAGAAATTATTCAAAACAATATTGCAGCCGGAATAGCAAGATTAGGAAATTTTCAATTGTCTAACGGAGGTTTGCCTTACTGGCAGGGAGGTACAATTGCTGACGATTGGGGAACATCGTATGCCGGACATTTCCTGGTTGAAGCAGAGAAAAAAGGATATGTACTGCCCATTAATTTTAAATCAAAATGGTTGTCTTACCAACAAAGAGAAGCCAAACAATGGCGTTTCGAGCCTAAATACGGTAATGATCTGGCTCAGGCATACAGATTATACACTTTGGCATTAGCAGGAAATGCGGATCTATCGTCAATGAACAGACTGAGAGAAACAAAAGGAATTTCGAATGAAAGTATGCTTCGTCTGGCAGCCGCTTATGCTTTGGCCGGACAGAAAGCGGCAGGGCAAAGTTTGTTGTTGGGTACGAGTATCGATGGAAGTTCAGACGGTTACAGCTATTACTATTATGGCTCAGGCGAAAGGAACAGAGCAATGGCTTTAGAAACCATGCTGCTTTTAGGACAAAAACAAAAAGCATTTGTAACGGCTTCGAAACTGGCGAAAGAAATGTCGGCTAATCAATGGATGAGTACGCAGACAACGGCTTACTGTTTGTATGGAATGTCGAAATTTGCGGTGAGTAACGGTCCAAAAGGAATCAATATTCAGTTTAGTAAAAACGGAAAAGCAACCACTATCAATACCAATAAATCGGTTGCAGACAGAAGTTTGTCTGTTACTTCGGGCACAAACAAAATTACCCTGAAAAATAATAAAGCGAATACGGTATATGTTCGTGTGCTGAATACTGGAATCTTGCCAATTGGACAGGAAAATCCTGTTCAGAATGATGTTTCTGCTTCAATAGTTTTCAAAAACAGAAAAGGAAGTATCATCAATGTTTCGAAAATCAATCAGGGAACTGAATTTGTTGCCGAGGTTACGATTAAAAACCAAAGAGGAGAAAGTATTCAGAATGTGGCACTTTCACAAATTCTGCCTTCCGGTTTCGAAATTGTAAATACCCGATTTACAGATTACGGAGATGCTGTAAACAACATTGCTGATTATATTGATATTCGTGATGACAGAACAAATTTCTATTTCGGTATGAAAGCCAGGGAAACCAAAGTTTTCAGGATTCTTTTAAATGCATCTTATTTAGGGAATTATTATTTACCGGGATTGCAATGTGAGGCAATGTACGACAATACATTTTTAGCCAGAACAAAAGGATTCTGGGTTAAGGTGGTAAAATAGTTATTTCTTAAAGATTACGTTTTCTAACAGGTTTCTACAAACTGTTAGAAGACGAAACAAAATACAACTTTGAAAAATAAAGTAAAAGCGTTTTTTCAGCGCATAATAAACTGGATAAAAAAGAATAAAATAAAATCAGTAATTGCATTTCTGCTCTTGCTGATTTACTATTTTTCACTTCCCCGTACTCTGTTTCAGGAGCCTTATTCAACTGTTATAGAAAGCAAGGAAGGAGAATTGCTGGGAGCTCAAATTGCAAATGACGGACAATGGCGTTTTCCTGCTCAGGATAGCGTTCCGGATAAGTTCAAAAAATGCATTGTTTATTTTGAAGATGAGTATTTTTATAAACATCCCGGATTTAATCCGGGAGCAATGGTGAATGCATTTAAACAAAATCGAAAAGCCAGAAAAGTAGTCAGGGGTGGAAGTACGCTGACCCAACAGGTTATTCGGTTATCCCGCAAGGGGACAAAAAGAACTTATTTCGAAAAAATAATCGAAGTAATTCTCGCAACACGTTTAGAATTAGGTTATTCAAAAAATGAAATTCTGGAAATGTATGCAGCTCACGCGCCTTTTGGAGGAAATGTTGTGGGTTTAGAAATGGCTTCGTGGCGTTATTTTGGCGTTCAGTCCAGTCAGCTTTCCTGGGCAGAAAATGCGGTTTTGGCTGTTTTGCCTAATGCGCCAAGCTTAATTTATCCGGGAAAAAATCAGCTTAAATTACTAAATAAAAGAAACCGACTTTTGTTGAAACTGCATCAGGAAGGGATAATTGACAAGCAGACATACGAACTTTCGGCACAAGAGCCCTTGCCTCAAAAGCCTTATGATTTACCTCAGATGGCGCCACATTTATTACAGAGAGTGGCTAAAAATCAAGAAGGGACAAGAGTTAAAACCACAGTTGATTATGCACTGCAAAACAGGGTAAATCAAATTGCTAGATATTATTACAATCAATACAAACAAAATGAAGTGCATAATCTTGCGATTTTGGTTATTGACGTTTCTAATCGAAATGTAATGAGTTATGTCGGGAATTCACCAACAGATAACGATCACCAAAAAGATGTGGATATAATCGATGCGCCAAGAAGCACGGGAAGTATCTTAAAACCTCTTTTGTATGCTGCCATGCTGGATGATGGCGAACTGCTGCCGAATACTTTAGTGGCTGATATCCCCACACAGATTTCCGGATATACACCGCAAAATTTCAATCTTACATTTGATGGGGCTGTTCCGGCACATCGCGCTTTGTCCCGATCTCTAAACATTCCGGCTGTTTTGATGTTGCAGGATTTTAGTGTGAATAAATTTTATGGAGAATTACAAAAGTTCCAATTAAGGGATATCAACAAAGCGCCCGATCATTATGGGTTGTCATTGATTTTGGGTGGAGCAGAAAGTAATTTATGGGATCTGTGCAGAACCTACTCAAACTTATCTTCTACACTTAATTTTTATACGAAAAGTAAAGGTAATTACAGAACCAATGAATTTACAGAGCTAAATTATAAAAACGATTTTAAACCTGATTTTGGTTCAGAGACCAATCAGAAGAATGTTTTGGGTGCAGGATCAATCTGGCTGACGTATAATGCTATGGAAGAAGTTAACAGGCCGGAAGGGGATGAAGCCTGGAAATTTTATGACAGTTCGCTTAAAATTGCATGGAAAACCGGAACTAGTTTCGGAAACAGGGATGCATGGGCAATAGGAACCAATTCCAGGTATGTAGTGGGAATCTGGGTCGGAAATGCAACCGGAGAAGGAAGACCAACTTTGACCGGAGTTACAAGTGCAGCTCCAATTTTGTTTGATGTTTTTAATTTATTGCCAAGACAAAGATGGTTTGAAATGCCTTACAATGATTTAGCCGAAGTTGAGGTTTGCCGATTAAGCGGTTATCTTGCAAAAGAGAATTGTCCGAAAATCAAACAATGGGTTTCTAAAAAAGGAAAATCTACAACGGTTTGCCCGTATCATAAAACGATCCATTTGGATAAAGCACAAAAATTTCAGGTAAACAGCAGTTGTGAAAGTATTGATAATATTGTAGCCAAAAACTGGTTCGTACTGCCTCCCGTTATGGCATGGTACTATAAAAGCCAGCACATTGAATATTTGGCATTACCGCCTTTTAAAGAAGGCTGTGAAGGAACTCAAACGACAACAATGGATTTTATTTATCCGAAAGCCAATAGCAAAATTTATTTAACGAAGGATTTTAACAGCGAAGTCCAGCCCGTAATTTTAAAAGTAGCCTATTCTGAAAGGGACAAAGAATTATTCTGGTATGTTGATAATGTTTATAAAGCCACAACCAAAACCTTTCATGAATTGCCTATTTCACCTACGGCAGGATTTCATTATATTACAGTTGTAGATGCTGATGGGAATGAAATCAGAAGGAAAATTGAGATAGTTAGAGAATAAATTTTAAAAGAAATTCCAATTTTTTGAAATTGCTTCACCTGTTTGCTATCGCCCGAGTCCCAATTCCAGAAATCAATGATATTTTGATCAGATAAAGTTTGTTATGAAATTGAGTGCCTAGCCCAGATAGGAGCGGTATCCTTTTTCTGGCTTCTTTAGACAGTAAAAGATACAAGCGTATAACTGGAGACTGCTTCTAATAAAACAAATTTCAATTTGGAAATCCCAAACTACAGGGGTAAAAGTGAAATGCAAAATTAGATTACTTTGTTGCTCACAATTACGCATAAAAAAACCGCCATTCTTTCGAAAGGCGGTTTTTGTTTTATTCTGAAATAACATTTCCTTTTTTATCGTAGAAATGATATTCTAAGTACGTGTAAGCGTCACGAGGTATGATTTTCACCCATTTCTTATGTTCAAAAAACCATTTTGAACGTAAGGATGGAAAACCTTTACTGAGGTAAGCAGCCACAAACGGATGTACGTTTAGGACAACATTTTTGTGGGTTTTTAAAAGTCTGTCTAAATCCAGTGCGATTTTATCAATGATTAAAATAGGCGCTTCAATTTCGCCATTTTCATTGTTAGGATCTTCTTCTCTGGTTTTAATATTAACTTCTGGTCTTACGCGCTGTCTTGTAATCTGGACTAAACCAAATTTACTTGGCGGTAATATTTTATGTTTTGCTTTATCGTCGCTCATTTCTTCTCGCAAGAAGTCGAACAAGACCTTTCTGTTTTCAGGATTAGACATATCGATAAAATCAACTACGATTATTCCGCCCATATCACGCAGACGAAGTTGTCTGGCGATTTCTGCAGCGGCAATCATATTTACTTCCATGGCGGTATCTTCCTGATTGGTCGCTTTATTAGAACGATTTCCGCTGTTCACGTCTATAACGTGCAAAGCTTCAGTATGTTCAATAATAAGGTAAGCACCTTTGCTCATAGAAACCGTTCTTCCAAAAGAAGTTTTGATTTGTCTCTCTATATTGTATTTCTCAAAAATTGGAGTATCGTTTGATTGATAAAACTTCACAATTGATTGTTTTGAAGGTGCAATTTCCTGCAGATAATCCTTCGTTTGATGGTACAACTCTTCATCATCTATCTGAATACCGCTGAAGGTATCGTTGAAGACATCCCTTAATATCGAAGAAGCCCTGTTGAGTTCTCCTAATACTTTGGACGGATGATGAGCAGTTGGTAATTTTTTACACATTGCAGTCCATCTGCCAAGCAGGTTCTGCAAATCTTTTTCTAATTCGGCTGTATTTTTGCCTTCGGCTACTGTGCGAACAATAACACCAAATCCTTTAGGTTTGATCGATAGAACAAGTTTTTTTAGACGATCTTTTTCTTTTTTGTCTTCTATTTTTTGTGAAATAGAAACGCGGTCAGAAAACGGAACGAGAACAATAAATCTTCCTGCCAATGAAAGCTCAGCGCTTATTCTTGGCCCTTTGGTCGATATAGGTTCTTTAACGACTTGCACTAAGACAGATTGATTGGCACTTAAAATATCAGTAATGATGCCATCTTTGTCAATCTCTTTTTCAAACTGAAAGTTTTTTAGGGAGAAATCTTTTAATTTACCTGCGCTTACAAGTTTTATGAATTTCAGTTGGGAAGCTAAGTTTGGACCTAAATCGTGATAATGTAAAAAGGCATCTTTTTCGAAGCCTACATTGACAAAAGCAGCATTAAGTCCGGCAACTGGTTTTCTGATTTTGGCAATAAAGATATCACCAACCTGAAAGTTGCTTGTTTCTTGTTCTTTGTGTAATTCAATTAGTTTTCCATCTTTTAATAAGGCAAAATCTACGGCTTCAGAACCAGACCTAATGATCAATTCTTTATTCACTCTGTAAATTTTTATCCGTGAATTGGTTGTTGGTTGGTTGTTGTCAGTTGTTGGTAAAAACCATTAACCAAAAACCATCAGCCATCAACTTCTACAAGGATGGATTAAACAATATTTTAACAGGTATTGAACCCGGGGAAAGTTAGCTGGCAGTTAACAGTTTTAAGTCAGCAGTATACTGAATACTAAAAACGGAATACTGAACACTAATTTTCGATTTCAATGAACGTTAAAAAGAAAAAAGTAGTTTAAAACTACTTTTTCTTTTTGTGACGGTTAGCTCTCGCTCTTTTCTTTCTTTTGTGAGTAGCTACCTTATGTCTCTTTCTTTTTTTACCACTTGGCATATCGTATCGATTTTATGATTAATTAATAGTATTATTTTGCTTCGTTATTTGTTTTTACTCCCTCTACAAAAACTTTTGCAGGTTTAAAAGCAGGAATATTGTGTGCAGGAATTTTGATTGTGGTATTTTTAGAGATGTTTCTTCCTGTTTTTTCAGCTCTGGTTTTTACGATGAAACTTCCAAAACCTCTCAGGTAAACATTGTCACCAGTTTCTAATGAAGTTTTAACTTCTTCCATAAAAGTTTCAACTGTTGCCTGAACGTCTCCTTTTTCAAGACCTAGTTTCTCTGAAATCTTCGCTACGATATCTGCTTTCGTCATTTTCTTTCCTATTTTATTTTATAAATGATGTACTATTTTTTTGAGTTTGCAAATATAGGAATTAAAAAAATAATTAATCAAGCTAATTCGTTAAATTTTAATTACATAAACATTTACTTTTGTTTTCTAAGTATTTTTAAATGGATTTTCATAACACACTGATAAATTGGTATTTACAAAATAAGCGCGATTTGCCGTGGCGAAATACGGTCAATCCGTACCATATTTGGCTTTCAGAAATTATGCTCCAGCAGACAAGAGTAGCGCAGGGAATGCCTTATTTTCTTTCTTTTACACAGGAATTTCCTACCGTACGTGATTTGGCAAATGCCGATGAAGAAAAGGTTTTGAAACTTTGGCAGGGATTAGGGTATTATTCCCGGGCCAGAAATCTGCATAAAACGGCTCAATACGTTGCAAATGATTTAAATGGACTTTTCCCTACTACTTATAATGATTTGTTGAAATTAAAAGGGGTTGGTGAATATACAGCTGCTGCAATTGCTTCTTTTTCTTATAATGAAGCTGTTTCGGTGGTTGACGGAAATGTTTTCAGGGTGCTTTCGCGTTATTTTGATATTGAATCAGATATCGCTTTACCTGCAACTAAAAAAGAATTTACTGCTCTTGCACAGGAATTGATGCCAAAAGACAACCCGGCAATTTTTAATCAGGCCATTATGGAATTCGGAGCAATCCAGTGCGTCCCTAAAAATCCAGATTGTTCTCTTTGTGTCTTCAACGGGAGCTGTCTGGCATTGAAAAAGAAGAAAGTCGCTGTTTTGCCTGTAAAATTAAAAAAACTAAAAGTTACCAACCGTTTCTTTAATTACCTGGTTTTAGAAGATGCTGAAGGGAAAACTTTAATTCAAAAACGTACCTCAAAAGGCATTTGGCATAATCTGTACGAATTTCCACTTTTGGAAACGGATAAAATTGAGGGTTTTGATTTTGTTTTCAAAGCTGTTCAGGAAGGTATTTTGTCTTCTCAGACCATCATCGCATTTGAGGAGTATCCGGAGGCCACTATTATCCATAAACTTTCACATCAGCACTTGCATATCCAGTTTTGGAAAATTAAGGTGAATGATGTTTTAGTTAATGGCTTGAATTTTAATGATTTAAAATTATTTCCGTTTCCGATAGCTATTTATAATTTTATTGAAAAGGAAGAAATAAGTCGTTGAAAAAAATTACCTTTGATATAAACACAAATGTTATATCATGAATGGGACATTAAATAAAGTGATGTTGATAGGTCATTTGGGCGATGATGTTAAAATGCATTATTTTGACGGAGGTAACTGTATTGGAAGGTTTCAACTGGCTACAAATGAAGTGTATATCAATAAAACTACAAACGAAAAAATTAGCTCAACAGAATGGCATAATCTGGTTGTGCGCAATAAAGCCGCTGAAATCTGTGAAAAATATTTGTCTAAAGGAGATAAAATATACGTCGAAGGACGCATTAAATCCAGGCAGTGGCAGGCTGAAGACGGAAGTATAAAACATACCACCGAGATTCAGGTAACCGAATTTACTTTTTTGACCACCAAAAAAGAAACCGATCACAATAAACAAACCCAAGCGGCAGAATCACCAAAAAATGCTAACTTTGAAAATCCTAATGAGGGCTTACCTATAAATGATTTGCCTTTTTAATTGTTTAACTAATTTCTTTTAATTTTGGACCCGGAGCCCGGTTTATTTTTAGAATCTGCTGACAACAACCTGATTATTGGTTTTGTCGGTATATTTATTTTACTTTTTTTATCAGCCATTGTCTCAGGTGCTGAAGTTGCTTTTTTTTCCTTGTCTCAAAAAGATATTGACAATACACTGCAGGAAAATAACCAAAAGGGTAAAATAATTTCAAATCTATTGGAAAAACCAAAAAAACTCTTAGCTACCTTATTAGTAGCCAACAATTTTTTGAATATTGGAGTTGTCATACTGTTCTCCTTTATTGGCAGAAACATCTTTGAAGGAATCGAATCGTCATTATTAAAATTTATTTCAGAAGTTATTCTGGTCACTTTTCTCATTTTGCTTTTTGGAGAAGTTCTACCCAAGGTTTATGCCAGCCGTAACAATATAAAATTTGCAAAAAGGGTAGCCTATCCAATTGCTTTTTTAGATAAATTACTTTCTCCTGTAAGTTTGCCAATGCGTTCGCTTACGTTATATTTGCATCATAAATTAGGAAAGCAAAAGACTAATTTTTCAGTTGATCAGCTTTCTCAGGCCCTGGAACTTACCGATTCTGAAGGAACGTCAACTGAGGAGCAAAAAATACTGGAAGGAATTGTTTCTTTCGGAAATACTGATACCAAACAGGTAATGAGTCCAAGGATCGATATTTTTGGTTTGGAAATTTCGGAATCTTTTGAAATGATTTATCCAAAAATTATTGATAAAGGGTATTCGAGGATTCCAATTTATCGTGATAATATTGACCAGATTGAAGGTGTTTTATTTGTTAAGGATTTGCTGCCTCATATAGATAATCCGCAATTCGACTGGCGCAATTTAATCAGGGAAGCATTTTTTGTACCGGAGAATAAAAAACTTGACAACCTGCTAAAGGATTTTCAAAGTCTTAAAAGCCACCTGGCCATTGTGGTTGATGAATATGGCGGAACCTCAGGTTTGGTCTCTTTAGAAGATGTAATTGAGGAAATAGTTGGGGATATTAGCGATGAGTTTGATGATGAAAATTTGAATTATTCTCAAATCGATGAAAAAAACTTCCTTTTTGAAGGCAAAATTAATTTGAAGGATTTTTACAGAATTGTTGAAGTTAATGAAGAAATTTTTGAAGATCACAAAGGAGAGGCCGAGACGCTGGCCGGATTTATTCTGGAAATTCTGGGTAACTTTCCAAAAAAAAATCAGAAGATCACTTTTGAAAACTGTGTTTTTACAATAGAAGCTGTCGATAATAAACGAGTAAAACAAATAAAAGTAACAATAGAGTAAGATGTTAAAAAAAACAATGTGGTTGGCCGTAATTTTAATAGGACTGACTGTTGCAAGCTGTAAAGACGATGTACTGCCTAAACCTGCCGGTTTTTTGCGATTGGATTATCCGGAAGCTAAATATGTAAACTTCGAAAATACGTGTCCGTTTTCTTTTCAAATGAATGAAGCAGCAGTAATTAAAGGTGAAAAAGAGTGTGGTTTTGCCATTACGTATCCAAAAATGAAAGCCACTATTTATTTAACCTATAAACCTGTACATAATAATATTGATAAATTGCTTAGAGATGCCCAAAAACTAACGTATGAACATGTTATCAAAGCAGATGATATATTAGAACAGCCGTATTTAAATCCCTCCAAAAAAGTATACGGAATGTTTTATCAGGTAAACGGAAATGCGGCAACCAACTCACAATTTTATGTTACTGACAGTACAAAGCACTTTATAACAGGATCGGTTTATTTTTACACAAAACCAAATTTTGATTCAATCATGCCCGCAGCGAGTTATATCAAAAATGATATGCAGAGGCTGATGGAAACCTTAAAGTGGAAGTAGATTATACAAAAAACGGCGTTCAGATTGAGCGCCGTTTTTTGTTTGAGAGTTGATAATTACGATTTAAAATTAGAAACCTTATATGTTTTTCCGTCTCCGGTTTCCTGAACCACTTTTGTCAAAGATTCAGTATTTTGAATGGTTTTGTCAAAAGTTACAGTTGCTGTTTTTTTGTCGAAATCAACAGCGGCTTTTTCTACACCGTCAAGATTTGCTAATTCTTCTTCGATAGTTTTAGCGCATCCAACAGCACAGGTCATTCCTTCGATTGTAAAACTCGCGGTCTGTACATTTTCTGCTGCAATTGGTTTATGCTCTTTTGGAGTTTCTGTTTTTTCGCCTTTTGCGACTGCCAAACTTTTATCTTCTTCTTTTTTGCAGCTTACCAATACCAGACCGGCAATTGTTAATGATACGAGTATTTTTGTGATTTTCATTATGTATAATTTTAGACGTCAATATTATTTGTTGCAAAATTAATAAAAATCAGAAGGTCAGTTCCTAAAAATAGTACAAATTTGTATCAAAATTCGGTTTATGGATGCAAAACAATTAAAGTGGTTTTATTTATTCCTGCTTTCGCTAATTTGGGGAAGCTCTTTTATTTTGATAAAAAGAGGATTGGTTGGATTAACGGCAATTCAGGTAGGCTCGCTCCGAATTATTTTTGCGGCTTTGTTCTTGCTGATAGTAGGATTTTCAAGTTTGAAGAAAATCTCACTTCGGCAATGGAAATTTGTGGCTCTAACTTCATTTTCTGGAACATTTATTCCAGCGTTCTTTTTTGCTATTGCCGAAACTCAGATTGATAGTTCGATTGTAGCAATCCTGAATTCATTAACACCTTTAAATACACTGATTTTAGGGATAATTTTTTTCGGAGTTGAGTTTAAAAAACGTCAGGGCATAGGAGTTTTTATCGGACTTATAGGTTGTTTGTTGTTGATTTTAAGCGGTGCTTCAAATGATGCGGGGCAAAATTATTATTATTTGATTTTTGTAGTTGCAGCCTCTCTTTGTTACGCTGTTAATGTGAATCTGATAAAAAAATATCTTTCCGATCTGAATTCGTTGAGTATTACAACAGGAAATTTTGCAATTTTGCTTTTACCTGCTTTACTTATTTTAGGCACAACAGATTTTACACAAAAAATAAATCTGGAAGTAACACAACATGCTGTTTTGTTTGTAATGATTTTGGGTATTTTAGGAACCGGAATTGCAAATGTATTGTTTTTTAAACTTATTCAGATGTCCTCGCCTGTATTTGCGACCTCCGTAACGTATCTGATTCCAATAGTGGCCTTTTTTTGGGGATTGCTGGATAATGAAATGTTAACGCCTATTCAGTTTTTTGGTGCTTTTGTTATTTTAATTGGGGTTTATTTGTCGGCTAAAAAATAATTTTTGGCTGTGAAATGGTTTTTGTGAGATGTAAAATGTTGTTGTCGTGTCACCTTGAGCGAAGTCAAAGATTATTATCCATTGGAACTCGCTTCGACTCCGCTCAGCTTGACAAAAAAACAATATGAGTTAAACAGAAAGGCTGTCAGTTACGACAGCCTTTCTGTTAAAAAAAAATCTTAGAATCTCAGCATCTTAGTAACTCAGATACTTAAAGAAAATCCTTCTCTGTAACTCCTTCATTTATTTTAATATCAGACATTTTAATGTCTAATTCAAAACCTGCATTTTGTATTAGGTTAAAAGGGACTTTTACTCCTTTTACTTCTTTATAATCATTAAAATAGGTGGTTTGTGTAGTCGATTGTCCGCTTTGTTCTTTTACTTTCGTTTCGGCTACTTTTAGCCCTGATTTTACATCATAGAAGTAAATCGTTTTTCCGTCTTTTATGGCGTAAGCATCATTACCGTTTATTTGTTCAATTCCGCTTACAGTTAGATCTGTTCTTTTGTTTAATTGTAACTCTTCAAAGGGAGTTGCGTTTGCCTTCATTTCGGCTAAATCTGTTCCTTCCAGATTTTTGCGTTGTCCTTGTTGTTCAATATAAGCTCCTTTGTCGTTTACAACTTGTTTCATCAAAGCCATACTTCCCATAGAAAGCGAAACCATCATTTTTCCTTTCGAATCTAACTTTGAAACAAAAGCCAGTGGAGATGGAGCCTGCGGAATTGTAGTAGTTCCGTTCATAAATAATGTTTTTACTGCAACAACTGATTTTTCTCCGCCAATTGCTTTGATATAATTGTCAAAAACAGTTTTTGCTGTAATTCCTGCCGGAGCTTCTTTTTTACTAACAGGTTTGTCAGTTGGATTCCCGTATTTATCATAATAAAAAATCGGGATTTGAAGTTTTTCCAATCCGGGAATAACTTCTGATCCTTTTCCAACAATTACAATTCTCATATTATCAATTGCGAAGTATTTGTTGGATACACGATAAATATCATCTGCAGTAACATTATTTATAGTCTGAATGTATTTTTCGTAAAAATCAGCCGGAAGTTTTTCGGTTTCGATATTTAAGGCATAACGTGCAACAGTCTGAGGTTTCTCAACTTGCATTACAAATCTTCCAATATATCCTGCTTTTACGTTTTTTAATACGTCTTCAGAAACTTTTTCAGTCCGGATTCTTTTAATTTCTTTTACAAATTCAACAACAGCACTATCCGTAACACTATTTCGAACTGCAGACGAAGCTTTGAACTTGGTTACGTATTTTCCGCTTCCAATATTAGAACTTGCTCCGTAAGTCCAGGCATGCTGTTCTCTTAAATTCATATTCAGGTAACTATTGAAATCTCCTCCTAAAATTTGATTTGCGATTACGGCAGGGAAAAAATCAGGATCGCTCATTTTTAAGTTTACGGTATTTACCAACGAAATTTCAGATTGAACCGCATTTGGAACATCTACAAAGTCTATCTGAAGTTTAGAAACATTTTCTGGATTTGGATATGTATTTTTTGGGGTGGTTTGTTTTTTCCATCCTCCAAAAAGTTTTTCTACAGCTGCTTTTGTTTCTTTAAATTTAATGTCGCCAATTACAACTAAATAAGCATTTTCAGGTACAAAATAAGTATTGTAGTTAGCCTCAACATCAGCAAGAGTGACATTTTTCAGGGTTTCTTCAGAAACAAATTCTCCGGAAGGATGGTTTATTCCAAAAGCCAAAGCATCAACAATACGGCTGGCAATAGCAGGAACGCTTTTTTCATCAGCTTTTAGTCCTTCCAGCATTTTTGCTTTTTCCTTATCAAATTCCGTCTGTGTAAAATTTGGCTGTAAGGCACCTTCCGCTAATAATTCTAAAATACGTCCTGAATATTTCGAAAGAGAACTTGCGTAAGCGTCAGATGATGAGAAATTGATGCTGGCTCCGTAAAAGTCAATTTCTTCGTTAAACGCTTCTTTGTTCGTTTTTTTTGTTCCGTTACCAATTAAACTGCTGGTTAGCTCATCGACGCCTTTTTTCTTTCCTTCAATAAAAGGAGCGTTGTCCAGTTTTAGATTAAAACTCACTCTTGGTAATTTGTGATTTTCAACCACCAAAACTTTCATACCGTTTGCTAAAACAAAAGTTTGTGGTTTTTTGATGTTGACTACTGGTGCATTTGCTGGTTTGGGTTGTGGACGATTTTGTGCTTGCATAATTCCGCTAAGGAATAAAAGGATTAAAATTGTATGTATTTTTTTCATGGTTCGGTGCTTAGTTTTGAACTTTTTTTGAAGGAACATAATCTAAAATTAAACGCTGATTAGGGTTTAAATACTTTTTGGCAACCTCTCTGATTTCTTCTCGTGTGATAGAGTGGTAAAGGTCGATTTCTGTATTGATTAGGTTTACGTCTCCGTATAGTAAATAATAAGAAGCAAGGTTTTCTGCGATTCCTTCAACACTTGCATTTGCATTTACGAAATTATTATCGAATTTATTTTGTAATTTTTGATAGTCTTTCTCTGAAATTAAATCGGTTTGGATTTTTACGATTTCTTCGTCCATTTCTTTTAAGATATCGGCTGTTGTGTAAGTTCCCATTGGTAAACCGTACAAAATATACATTCCGTAATCTTCCTGATTAAAACCAACAGCGCCAATTTGAAGCGCCATTTTTTTATCGTCAACTATTTTTTTGTATAATTTTGAGCTTTTTCCATCACTCAAATAAGAAGAAATCAGATCTAAAATCCTTGCGTCTCTTGTTTTCATTGATGGAGTTCTGTAAGAAGCAACGACCATCGGAATCTGAATATTAGGATCTTCGTAAGAGGCTTTTATCGTTTGTGCAATCGGTTCTTCTGTAAAAGTTTGTTTTTTCACCACCTCTCCTTTCGGAATTGGTCCAAAATATTTCTGAATCCATTCTTTGGTTTTGGTTTTGTCGAAATCTCCGGCAACAACCAAAACGGCATTGTTTGGCGTATAGAATTTTTTATTAAAAGCCTGGAATTCTTCAAGAGTGGCAGCGTCAAGATCTTTCATCGAACCAATGGTTGTCCATCGGTAAGGGTGGTTTTTGAACATGTATTTTTTTACCTCAGTTAAAATATTTCCGTAAGGCTGATTATCGTAACGGGTTCTTTTTTCTTCTTTTACCACTTCGTTTTGTGTATCAACACCAATCTTGTTAATAATAGGATGCATCAATCGTTCGGATTCCATCCATAAACCAAGCTCTAAACTGTTTGATGGAAAAACTTCATAATAATAGGTTCTGTCATCGGATGTATTTGCATTGTTTACGCCTCCATTTGCGGTAACGATTTTCATCCATTCACCACGTTTTATATTTTCGGTACCTTCAAATAATAAATGTTCAAAGAAATGTGCAAAACCGGTTCGGTCCGGGCGCTCGTCCTTAGATCCTACATGGTACATTACAGAAGTAATAACAACAGGGGCTGAAGGATCATTGTGTAAAATAACATGCAGGCCATTGTCTAAATTGTATTCTTCGAAAGCTACTTTTTGGGCACTAGCTACTCCACCGAGCATTATTGCTGCACTTAACATCATTATAGAATTTTTCATAAAGATTAATAATTTATAATTATCTAAATTAAATTAGATATTCAAGAGTTGATTATGTTACACCAAAAATAAGTTTTTTTGTTCATCATTTAAAAACAGGTGCTTTTTTTGGTTGTATTTTAACAATCTTTTACCTCTGAATGTTTTTAGGAAAGAGAACAAACAGCTTGAAAAGCAGACTTTAAAGCGTGAAAAATATTTTTGGATTAAGAGATTGCACAGTAAATTTTTAATTGTATATTTGCAACCTTAAAAATCAATAAATCAATTTGGTATGTATGCAATCGTAGAGATAGCAGGGCAACAATTTAAAGTAAGCAAAGACTTAAAGGTTTATGTTCATCGTTTGGCTAATGAAGAAGGTTCAAAAGTTTCTTTTGACAAAGTTCTTTTATTAGATGACAACGGAAATGTAACTTTAGGCGCCCCAGCTATAGAAGGTGCTTCAGTAGAAGCTAAAGTGTTACAACACTTAAAAGGTGATAAAGTTATCGTTTTCAAAAAGAAAAGAAGAAAAGGATACAAAAAAAGAAATGGTCACAGACAATATCTTACACAAATTGTAATTGAAGGTATTACTGCAGCAGGCGGAACTAAAAAAGCGGCAGCTAAAAAAGCAGTTGTAGCAGAAGAAGCTCCGGCTACTGAAGCTGAAGCAGCTCCAAAAGCAAAAAAAGCAGCAGCTCCAAAAGCAAAAAAAGAAGCTAAAGAAGAATAATAACAATATTTAAACTCATACGTCATGGCTCACAAGAAAGGTGTCGGTAGTTCGAAGAATGGTAGAGAATCAGAATCAAAACGTCTAGGCGTTAAGATTTTTGGTGGTCAGGCTGCTATTGCTGGGAACATCATCGTTAGACAAAGAGGTTCAAAACACAATCCAGGTGAAAATGTTTACATTAGTAAAGATCATACACTACACGCAAGAGTAGCTGGAGTTGTTAAGTTCCAAAAGAAAAAAGATAACAAATCTTATGTATCTATCCTTCCATTTGAAGCATAATCATTAGATAAATTATTATACAAAACCCGATTTGAAAAAGATCGGGTTTTTTATTTGCTAAAATAGCAAAGTTTGTTTTACCATATAAAGTGATATCTTCATTTTAAAAGGCACACTCACACTTCGGTCATTTATCGCAAGAATCGTATCGATAACATATAAAAGAAAAACCTTTGTAAACTTTGACAAAGGCTGTTTAATGATTGGAATTTGGAATTTCCAAAATTAAAATTTGATATTACAATTGAATTTTGCTATTGAAATTACTCAGTATCTTGTGTTTCCTCAAGGTTTTCAGTATTTCGTCCCACTTTTACTTTTGGGTTATTCTGAGTTCCGGTAACAGTCAGCGGAATTCCAAATATGCCTAACGGTGGCAGTCCTAAACGCATTTTTAAGTTCAGTTTTCCGTCCAGACTTGTTGTTCCTTCAATTCTTGGTCTGAATCCGGCAAACTTAAATTTAAAACGTTCAATTGTTATAATATTATTTTTGATTTTAGTTTTAATATCTACTTTGGAAACATCAGGATTTTTCATGGATTCTGAGCTTGTTTTCTTACTCACGGCATTAAACATTTTCAATCCCCTTAATTTTACATCTTTTACAGAAAGTGTTCCGCCTCCTGCTAAAGATGGGTAAACAGGCTCCATATTTTCATTTAATCTGCCCTTTAATTGGTAATCTAAAGAAACAATTCCTTGCGCTTTTTCGGCGGTGCTGGCCATTTTTCTAAAGACTTCAATTTCGTTATATGCTCTTTTGATACTAAAATCTGAAGCTTTGATAGCGTAATCAAAATTAGCCTTTTGAGATGTTGTGGACTGATAATTACCATTCATGCTCACGTTACAGCCAATTAAATTAAAGCCTGTATTTTGCATGGTAAGTTTGCCATTTTTCATGCTTAAATTTCCTTTTGCATTTTGGAGGTTAAGTTTGTCAAAATATATGTTTTCGGCATTTGCTATTAACTGTAAATTCAAATTGGCCGGAATTATGATAACTCCTGTCTGGTTTGTTGTGGTGGGTTTTGTTTCAGGTTTTGAAGCCGGGTTTTTCGTTGCCGATGTATTGGTCTGCGTAATAGACATAAACTCATCTACATTAATATATCGTGCTGAAACCGTAAAAGAACCTTTCAGGATTCCGGTTTTAGTGATAGCATAATTAAAAACATTTTGCAAATAACCATTCATCTTAAAATCAGACTGGCCGTAAGCCGCCAAAAAGTTATTGAAAGACATTTTGTCCTGATTGATTTTAAAAAAGCCTTCTTTAATTATAAACTTTTTAGGCAAATACTCAGAAGCTATTCCTATGTTTCTAAGTTCAAGGGTTCCTTTGTTGTTTAATTTTCTGTAATTTCCTTTTTCAGCATCGCTTTGTTTACCTTTCAAAGCCAAATCAGCTTTTACAAAACCGTCTAAATCAAGTCCTTTTTTGGAGAAAACTTTATATATTTTCTTAACATCAAGTTCACCTTTTGCTTTGATGTCATAATTTAAATCATCAAAATTGCTCAATTCTGCTTGTACAAAAACAGGTTTTCCTTCAAAAGTAAATTGAGCAGGTTTCAGATTAACTTTTAAGTCCTGAAAAGTCCCTTTTTGATTCTCAATTTTAGTTTTTAAAGTAATATTGGTAATCGGATTTGGATAATATTTTGTTTTTAAATAACCATTTTTCAAATCAATTACTCCGTTTGTAACTGGAAAAAGTTTATTCTTCTGATCAAATTTCCCTTTTGCTTTAACGTCACCAACTAAAATTCCTTTTAATGTTAAATCAGGAATTCCAAGACCTTTATTTAATTTTTCAAGGTCAATCTTAGCTTTAAAATCACCATTAATGTCAGGAGTATTCATGCTTTTCATGTAAAATTTAGATTTTAAATAATCCTTGCCTACATTTAAAGATAAATTTTTAGCATCAACAATTAAAAGGTCTGGGTTTAAAGATGGAACGGTCGTTTTTACTTCAATATTTAAATTTGAAACCGGAAAAGCACTTTTGTTATAGTTCACAAATCCATTGTCTATTTTTACATCTAAATTTAAATCAGGCGCAATTTTTTGAGATGCTATATAATTTCCTTTCAGGGTAAAAAGTAAATTGGTTTTTCCTTTTAATTTGGTTTTAGAAAGCCATGTAATGTATTTTGGAGGGAATGCTGTAAAAACATCATACAAGTCACTATTGTCAGATTTGATAACAAAATCTATATTGTATCCGTCTTTTAAAAAATCAAAATTCCCTTTAAAATCAACCAAAAGCTGATTGATTTTTAAGTTGTTTTGCTGGAAATAAAAAGACAATGAGTTTACATTAATTTTAGTTATTAAATCAGCATCAATCTTTTTATTCATTAAATACGGTTCATCTTCATAAACAATATTGAGTTTTTCAATTTTAGCTTTCGAATACAAATCGAAAACAGCTTTGTTTAAATCCCCTTTTCCTAAGTAATTGAATCCTAATGCGTCAAAATGAACTTTGGTCGACTGGTCATCATAAATTATTTTACTGTTTATAATTTCAATTCTTTCCAGTTTTAAGGCCGTATCTGTACTGTCTTTCGATTTTTCCTGCTGTGAAGAAGATTTATAGATATTGTAATTCGCAGCTCCTTTTTGATTCACTCTGACATTAATAAACGAATCCGATAAATAAATCTGGTCAATTTTGACTTCTTTGCTAAATATCAGACTGGCAACATTAATTCCAAAAGAGACTTCTTTTGCGGTAATGAATTTTTCCTTTGTATAAGGTGCTGATCCGTTAAGGTTTAAATCGTTTAAAGTTAGGGTCAGTGAAGGGAAATGATGAAAAAAAGAAAGTGAAACATCAGAATAATTGAGCTGTGCACTTAATTTTTCATTGGCAGTTTTTTTAATCTGTTCCTTGATTTTATCGGCAAAAACAATCGGTGTCAAAAAAAGTAATCCTAAAATAACAAAAAAAGTTATTCCGGTATATTTTCCAATTTTTAATAAGATCGATTTGGATTTGTTTTTTAACATAACAAATATTGTCTAGTTTATATTTAAATAATGGTTATAGAATAGGATGATTACCCGTGAACAGTTTCATTTTTGCCATAATTAGTAATAATGGAGCCTTCGTATTCAATCCATTCCTTCCAGCGTTTGTCTACATCGACATTGTCAGCATATTTTCTGGCAAATCCTAAAAATGTAGTGTAATGACCTGCTTCAGAAATCATTAAATCACGGTAGAATCTGGCCAGTTCTTCGTCTTTGATATTTTCTGAGAGGATTTTAAAACGCTCACAGCTTCTGGCTTCAATCATGGCAGAAAATAATAACCGATCACAAAGCGCGTCTTTTCGGCTGCCATCTTTTTTCATGAATTTGAAAAGTTCATTTACATAATGATCTTTTCTTTCACGTCCCAAAGTCAGGCCTCTTTTCTTGATTAAATTGTGAACCAATTGCAAATGTTCAAGTTCTTCTCTGGCAATTACAAGCATTTCTGTTACAAGTTCTTCTAATTCAGAGTTATATGTTACTAAGCTAATGGCATTTGAAGCAGCTTTTTGCTCACACCAGGCATGATCCGTTAAAATTTCTTCGATATTCGATTCGACAATATTTACCCAGCGTGGGTCTGTTGCTAATTTTAATCCTAACATGACGACGGTAGTTTATATGCTGCAAAATTAGTCTTTTTTTACAACCAAAAGTTAGAAAAAATGGTGCAAAAACGTTCAGAAAACCATTATTTTGTAAAATGAAACCAATTAAAACCGAACGGTTGAAAAAACTTTTAATTATTGGCTTTGTATGGCCTGAACCAAACTCTTCTGCGGCTGGCGGGAGGATGATGCAGCTGATTTCTGTTTTTGCAGCAAATAGATTTAAAATTACTTTTGCAAGTCCTGCCTTAGACAGCGATTTTATGGTTGATTTGTCTCAATTTGGTGTTGAAAAAAAATCAATTGAACTCAATAATTCAAGTTTTGATGATTTTATAATCGAATTAAATCCGGATGTCGTTTTATTTGATCGTTTTATGATTGAAGAACAATTTGGCTGGCGTGTTGCAGAGAATTGCCCGAAGGCCATCCGGATTTTAGATACAGAAGATTTACATTGCTTAAGAACAGCGAGACAAAAAGCTTTCAAGGAAAACAGCACTTTTAAACTGACGGATTTACTTTCTGAAGAAGTTGCCAAACGCGAAATTGCCAGTATTCTGAGATGTGATTTATCGTATATTATTTCAGAATTTGAACTGAAGGTTTTAAAGGATGTTTTTAAAATCGATTCTGCTTTATTGCAATATCTGCCTTTTTTGGTTGAAGAAATGTCTGAGGAAGATTTACTGAAATTGCCTTCTTTTGAAGATCGTCAGCATTTTGTTTTCATCGGAAATTTTCTTCATGAACCCAATTGGAATACGGTTCAGTGTTTAAAAGAAACAATCTGGCCATTAATTAGAAAAGATTTTCCGGAAGCGGTTTTGCAGGTTTACGGGGCTTATCCGTCGCAAAAAGTTTTGCAATTGCATCAGCCTAAAAACGGTTTTTTTATTATGGGAAGGGCTACTGATGCGAATGAGATTGTAAAAAATGCCAGAATTGTTTTGGCTCCAATTCGTTTTGGAGCAGGTTTAAAAGGCAAATTATTAGAAGCTATGCAATGCGGAACACCAAGTGTAACTTCAGTAATTGGTTCTGAAGCTATGCATGAAAATTTACCCTGGAATGGTTTCATTGAAGATACTCCAGATGAGTTTGCTAAAAAAGCAATTTCGCTTTATAAGGATCAGAATCTCTGGGGACAAGCTCAGAAAAACGGAATTGCTATTGTACATGAGTGTTATTTAAAAGATAAATATTCAGAAAAATTAATAAATAGGGTTAATGCTTTATTGAATGATTATGAGGTTCATCGCCTTCATAATTTCATGGGAAGCCTATTGCAGCATCATACTTTAAAAAGTACTAAATATATGGCAAAATGGATAGAAGCAAAGAATAAGCATCTTTAATTTTTTTTGCATTTTGAATAGGCTCAATTTATTGATTTAAATCAGGTTTAGTTAGTTGGTTTTTAATCATTTGTGTTTTTAATTATTTGTGTTTTTATAAAGAAGGATTGTACAGGATAGTTTACGAGATAAATAGTAATAATTTACTCGCTTATTAACTATCAAACCAAACGTTATTATGAAAAAACAAATGTTTAAGAGACTTTTTATCGTCTCAATGTTATTCTTTGGCCTAAACTTATTTGTAGGTTGCGAAAGCGAAAGCTTAGAAACAAACGAAGAAGCTGCAGTACAAAATGAAATCATTAAACCTTCAACAGCAAAAGGCGGGAATCTTTCAGGTGAAGTAACAGGCTCAACAGGAGCTTATGTTGCTAAAGTAAATGGTGTAACCAAATACACCGGTTCAGATTATGTGGCTGCAATACAGGCTGCGATTAACAATCTTACTTCAGGGAGAGATACAAAAGAGTGGGTAACCGTTCGCGTTTCAGGTGCGTCGGGTTCAACAGGCGGATCTCTGAAATATGTAAATATGGCAAGCTATACGGGTTTAGATTTTGCAAACAATACTTTCAATGCAAATAGCGGCGATGCTTTGGTTATTCCAGTTTGGGCAGACAGAAAAACGAATATTGAGGTAAAAAATCTTAAGGTTTCGGGAAAACCGCGCTACGGTATTTGGTTTAAAGGCTGTACAGTTATGAATATTAGTAATATTACCATGAATATAGGGGTGCCTCAGGCTGATTTAGGATTAGGAATCAGGGTTGATAACAGTACAGCTGCAACCAGCAATTTGACTATCAGCGGAACTATTAATATTACTGGCGGAGATAATTCTATTGAAACCTATGGTGTTGACGGGTTTTCTATTGGCAACGTGACTTCCAGCAATAATGCTGCTTGCGGAGTATTACTCAATCAATCCAAAAATGGAACTGTGGGTACGGTTACAGGAACCAATAACAGTACAACAGGTTCAGTTACAGGTTATGCGACTTTTCGTTGTGCCAATAATAACGGACCAAATGTAGTTTGTAGTAAAGTATATTCCCGAGGCAGCGGACGCGGTTTCTTTAGCGTTACGGGCAGCAACGGTTGTACCGTAAATACTGTTGATATTGCCAATACAGCCATTCAGGGTATTTTATTGCAAAATGCAAGCAATACAAAGGTCCTGGCAGGTACAGTAAGTAATGGGCATCCTAATGTTCAGCATCAAAATGCAACGAATTGCAGTACTAAAGTAAACGGTCAGACTTATACGGCTGTGAACGGAACGTGGTAATAGTATAGTTTAAAAAACAAAGCGATGTGATTTTTCATATCGCTTTTATAAATTTCTTTCTATGAACGGATCAATAAGCCGATTTATTTTTTTTATTTTTCTATTATCTTTTTACGGATGCAAAGATGCTTCCAAAGAACGTAGTATGGATTTTGAAAGGTCTGTTCCGCAGCAAAATAATCTTTTTACAATCCCTCAAAAGGTAGAAAATGATTTTCTGCAAAAATTCCCAAAGCTTGAAATGATAAAAAAAGAAGAGTATTCTAATTTGTTTTGGGATTTTTATGATCGCAATATGATTCCAAATGAATGTTATACGGATATTAATAATGACCAAATACTTGATTATGCTGTATTGATAAAGGATGGTAATCAATTAAAATTAGGAATTATTTTATCCTCACATAAGGATTATTCATATTGGATTTCTCCCTTTTCAATTGAGAATATAAAACCTGAAGGAGTGCATTTTTGTGTGTCCGTAAAACCTGCGGGAAGAACAGATATTGTAAAAAAAGTACCGGAATCTCTTGTAATAAAGAAAAACGGATTTCTTATAAAGAATTTGGAACAGGATTGTTTTATATTTTATGAAACCAATAAAGAAATAAAGATGTTTAAAATGCTTTAGAATAATGGATAATGACACAAATTAAAGATATTTACAAAATAGCTGTTCTTCTTTTTTTTCTTTCTTTCTTTTCTTGTAAAAATGCTGAAACAGTAGAAGATTTAGACGGTAACATATACCATACAACAAAGATTGGAAAGCAGACCTGGATGGTAGAAAACCTTAAAGTCACCCGGTTTAATAATGGAGATTCGATTAAAAAAATCACAACGAATAAAGATTGGAAAAAGGCAGAACAAGCGGGTTATTCTTTCTATAATAATGATGTTGCTTTTGTAAAAGAGTACGGACTTTTATACAATTACAATTGCCTTAAAGATATCCGACGTATTGCACCAAAAGGCTGGAGGATTCCGACAGAAGAAGATTTAAAGGAACTGGAGTCTTTTATTAATTCCAATTCAATAGGGATTTTTTTAAAAGAAAAAGGAAACACACATTGGTTGCCGTCTAATACGGTGGGTAATAATGTAACTGGTTTTAATGCGTTGCCGGGCGGGTATCGGGACGAGGAGGGAGCTTTTTATATGCTTAGATCTAACGGATATTATTGGACTGTCAATGGAAGTTTTGAATTGTACAATTGGAGTGACAGAATGTTTCAGGCTTTTGCAGATGTAAGGAGAGACAGTATTTTTAAGCGATATTGTTTTTCGGTTAAATGTATTAAAGAAGAATAGTTTTTATAGGAAGTTTGCTGTAGTAGCATACACTAAAAGCACAAAATACATAGCAAAATGGATAGAAGATAAGAATAAAATTAAGTATCCATTTTTCCAAAACCTACCGTTTCGCGATAAATTTGAGGTGAAACATCTGCATTGGTTTTAAAGAAACGGCTAAAATAATGCTCGTCGTCATAACCCAATTCGTAGGCAATTTCTTTGACTGTTTTACTGGTCAGGTATAATTCTCTTTTGGCTTCGATAATAATTCTTTCCGAAATTAAATCGGTTAAGGTTTTGTTGAAATAATTCTTGGACAATTTGGCTAAAGCCTTTGGAGAGATGTTCAGTAAATCAGCATAATTTCCCGCTGAATGTTTGGTTTTAAAATGGAGTTCAATGGCATCTTTCAGATTTTGAAGAATTATAGGCTCTTTTGAATCCGGAACTGAATTCATTTCCTCTAATTGTTCTGTTTTTAATCTTGAAGCTGTGATCAAAAAGATTTTCAAATACGAAATAAGCAATTCATATTGTGCCAATTCTGCATTTTTAATTTCAGCCTTCATTTGCTCTAAAATCATTTTAAAAGTTTGTTCTGCTTGCTCTGTAACCTGCACATAAGGGGGCTGATAAATATTGTTGAATAAAACACCATTGCATGAAACTTCTTTTTGATGCATGTGAATACAATAAAAATCAGGATGAAATTGAATCGCAACTCCTTCAATTGACTCGTTTACACACAGCATAAAGGGTTGATATGGAGAAAAGGCGAGAAGGGAGTTTTCTTCAAAATGATGTTCTGCAAAATCGGCCTTTACTTTCCCTTTTCCTTTGGTCACCCAAATTAAAGAGAAATAATTATTGCGCTGTAAATGATCAAAATGAACGTTGTCCTCAAATGGAAGAATTTTGAATGCTAAATTACCAGTTTTTGGATTTATTAAAGTAGAAACATTTTGAGAACTCATAAAGTGCTGTTTTAAAAAATATAAAGATAGTCATGAAAATATTCATAACTATCTTTCTAATGAATTTTGGTAAAATTAGTTTTGTAATTCAGCTATAGCCGGAAAATCAATTTCAGTATTTGCTAAATTGTTAAAATAGTTTGTCAAAACATTTAATGCTGTATGTGCAACAGTTTCTGCAATTTCAGCATCAGAAACTCCCGCGGTTTTAGCTTTATTTACATCTTCATCATTTACTAAACCATTTTTGCTAATTAATGTTTTAGCCAATTGTAAAATCGCTTCTGTTTTTACATCTGTAGAATTTCCTGCTCTTGCCGCTTTTAAAACTGCAGGATCAGCTTTAACTAATTTTTCTCCGATATAAGTATGAGCCGCTAAACAGTAATCACATGAATTGCTTTCTGAAACTGCCAAAGCAATTAATTCACCTGTTTTAGCACTCAGTTTTCCGTGGCTTAATGCACCGCTTAAGTTTAAATATCCTTCCAAAACTGCTGGAGAATTCCCCATTGTTCTCATCATATTCGGAACAACGCCTAATTTTGCCTGTACAGCGTTGAATAAATCTTTAGTTTTTCCTGTTACTTCTTCCGGGTTTAATGCTGTTAATCGTGTCATTTTATTTGATTTTTAATTGTTATTATTTGTTGTTGTCTTTTGACATTACAAAGTTGCAACGATTACAGATTTTAGAACATGGAGAATGTACGCTATGTGATGGATAATTTTCCCTCTCTTTATTTTGAGTAAAACAGCGTGATTTTATCATTTCGATTGTCTATGGAAAAAAGAATTTTTTAGGAGCTAATCCCGCTATCCGTTGCAATCTTTTGTGGCGAACCCCGCCACAAAAGGATTTCACTGCTATCGGGGCTAGGGCAGTCATTTTCATAAGAGTATTTTCGTTTGTTCTGTCAGGAATGACAAACTTTACGTGTAGTAAGCTTTGTCAAAGTTCGTCGTAAAGCTCTTCCGCAATTTTGTCATTTCGAGGAACGAGAAATCTTCGTGAGAAGCTCGACAAAGATTGGATTCTCTTTACGGAGTTACTTGCGAAGATTTCTCGTTACTCGAAATCACAAATATTGCGCTAAAAAAATAGGTTGCCCTCAAAAGAACAACCTATTATAAAATTATTGAGTTATGCACTTAATATCTGTTTTATATTTTTTTGATATATCGGTTTTGCATTTACCATTCTTTCTATGGATTTATGAAAAATACTTGTTTTAAATTGAGAACGGTTTATCCTAAAACAAAACT
>NZ_QJHK01000048.1 GCF_003202435.1 Flavobacterium cheongpyeongense | reverse complement strand
TTGAGTTATGCACTTAATATCTGTTTTATATTTTTTTGATATATCGGTTTTGCATTTACCATTCTTTCTATGGATTTATGAAAAATACTTGTTTTAAATTGAGAACGGTTTATCCTAAAACAAAACTCGTCAAAATAAGCTTGAATATGCCATTTGCTAACGTGAGTTGGTATTGTTCTAATCCAAGATTTCAATTGCATTATTACAATATGTAATTCCTTGAAATTTTTCCCCTGATCACTTAATTTTTGTTCAATATTATAAACCTTTTTTAGAGGTTCATATCCTCTCCATTTATCGGTAACTATCTGTGCGCTTTTACTTATATGCTCTTCAAAAATTGGGGTTAATGATTTTGAAGAATAGTCATCAATAGACTTTACATAAACTCTTTTTATCTGATGCTTTTGGTTTAATTCTACTGCTATTACTGCCTTTTTCTTTTTAGAATCATAACTTCTTCCTTGTTTTCCTTCTTCTTTTCCTCCAACAGTAAATTCATCCACATGAACTAATTCTGACAAAGGATATTTCTGACTGCTTTGCATTGCTTTGCGTACTTTTTGCATAAAATACCAAGCAGTGCCTTGGCGTATTTCAAAACGTTTTCCCATTTGAATGCTTGATACACTTTTGCTACTGGTGGTCATTTCAAATACAATGCAAAAAGCTTTGTGTAAACCAAACTTAACTTTATGGAACAATGTATTTGCGGTAGAACTTTCTACATGTTGACAACCATAACATTGATAATTATATCCTGATTTTTCACAGCCTTTAGTGTGTCCACATTTTATACAAGTAAAGCCATCTTTCCATTTAATTTGTGATAAATAAGCTTTGCATGCTTCATCATTTGGCAATTCTTTTATAAAGTTTAGTATGCTTTGTCCTTCAAACACTTCCATAACGTATGATTTTAAAGGCATAAAGATACAGAAACTAAATGACTAACTCAAT
>NZ_QJHK01000047.1 GCF_003202435.1 Flavobacterium cheongpyeongense | reverse complement strand
GCTATAAATGCAGATGATTTTTTGTATGGTAATGCCAATAATAGTAATATCTTAGGCGGAACAGTGTATTTCTGGACGCACAATACGGCTATTAAATTAGTCAATTCTAAATATGCTTATGTTTCAGATGATTATGCGAGTTATAACCTTACAGGAGGTGTTGCTTCTGCGTTGAGTGACCCAAATCATGATGTTAGCGGAGTAGATAATGGTGTAAAACCAACCGGTTATATAGCTGCAGGTCAATCGTTTTTTACCAGTGCTGAATCCGGTTCGGGTTATGTAGAATTTACCAATGAAATGCGTTATGGTGGAACACACAATTCACAATTTTTCAAACCCGCTAAAACATCCAAATCAGGAGTAATGGAGAAACACCGTTTGTGGCTAAACATGACCAATTCAGGAGGAGCTTTCAAACAAACCCTTATTGGTTACATAGAAGGTGCTACCAATAAATATGATAAAAAATTCGATGGTTTGAGCTTTGATGGTAACAGTTATATTGATTTTTATAGTATCAACGATGCATCTAATATGACCATCCAGGGACGTTCTTTGCCATTTACGGATACCGATGTGGTTCCATTGGGTTACCGTTCGTCTATTGCAGGAAGTTTTACCATTGCAATCGATCAGGCAGATGGTAATTTGGCCAGTCAGAGAATCTATCTTGAAGACAAGCAAACCGGTACGATTAGCGAACTGACCGCCAGTAACTATACATTTACGACAAAAGCAGGTACTTTCAACAATCGTTTTGTTCTTCGTTATACCAACAAAACATTAGGCACAGGAGATTTTGAGACAGAAGCTGATGCGGTTTGGGTTGTAATTCAGAATAAGAATATTACAGTGAATTCGACAGTTGAGAATATTGAGAAGGTGTTTATTTATGACATAACCGGAAAACAATTATACCAGAAAGAGGATGTAAATAATCTTCAGCTGTTGATTGAGAA
>NZ_QJHK01000046.1 GCF_003202435.1 Flavobacterium cheongpyeongense | reverse complement strand
CTATCCCAATGTCATTAAGTTAAGACATAAATAGATAAAAACCATTGGGTTACGAACCTAAATTAGGTTCTTTGTAATTGACAAAAAAACAAACCCAATGGTAGAAGCAAATATAAAAATAATAGAAGAGTTAAAGGAATTTTTAAAAATTATTAATACTGATTCTGATTTAAGAAAGTTATTTACCAATAAGGCATCCGATTTTACACGGAATAGAAAGCTGACCTATAACAGAACAGTATTTTTGATTATTAATATGCTCAAAAAGAGTTTGTCTATAGAGATTCAAAACTTTTTTGACAACTGCATTTCGGGGAATTTAAGTTGCACCAAATCAGCTTTGAGTATTCAGAGAAAAAAGCTAAAGCCATTGTTTTTTGAGGTTTGGAATCGGTTACTGGTAGATTGCTTTTATAATTATTATGGAGAGAAAGTAAAAAAGTGGAATGGTTTTTTACTCATAGCAGTTGATGGTTCTACCATTAATCTTGTAGATAAGCAGGAAGTAAAAAATCATTTTGGCACCCACGGAAATCATCTGGGAGAAGTTCCGATGGCCGGAATAATGAAGTTTTATGATGTGCTGAATAAAATTACTGTATTCTCAAAAATACATCCAATAAAAATTGGCGAAAAAAGTATAGTTGCCCAGCATATTGAGAGTATTCCAGAGGGTAGCTTATCTATTTATGATAGGGGATTTGCCAGTTTTTCCTTGATGTACTTATTGATTCATCAGGAAAAAACAAAGCATTTTGTGATGCGATGCAAACAAGGATTTAATAAAGAAGTAAGTGATTTTATGCTAAGTTGCGATGATGATAAAGTTATAAATCTTGGTCCGAATTACAGGGCTATCCATAAAATGAAAGAATACGGATTTAGCATTTTCCTTCATACAACAATACCCGTAAGAATGATTAAAGTTGTATTGGAGACAGGAGAAACAGAAGTTTTACTAACCAATCTGTAC
Source organism: Flavobacterium cheongpyeongense (assembly GCF_003202435.1). Classification (GTDB taxonomy): domain Bacteria; phylum Bacteroidota; class Bacteroidia; order Flavobacteriales; family Flavobacteriaceae; genus Flavobacterium; species Flavobacterium cheongpyeongense. The sequence continues at coordinate 270 of NZ_QJHK01000046.1, read as the reverse complement.
GATAGTGTCAAGTATAAAAAAGAAATTTTTAAAACCCTTTATTTCATGAGGTGGAAAATAGAGACTAGCTACAATCATGATAAAAATGTGTTGCAATTAGGGGAATTCAGCGGGCATACACTTTGGAGTATAGAACAGGATTTTTATGCCGCAACTTTTGTGTCAAACTTGCAAAGTATAATAGAGAAGCAATGCGAATCGTATCTGAAAATTAAAAATAAAATTAGAAAGCATGATTACCAAATTAACAGAACATTGAGTATTGGAAGC
>NZ_QJHK01000045.1 GCF_003202435.1 Flavobacterium cheongpyeongense | reverse complement strand
CATTGTTGTCCGCTAAAAAAAGAAGCCAAATTAATGGCTTCTAAAATAATCGTAATTTAGAGTTGCAAAATTCAAATAACGATGGGTAAAAATAAGTATTTTTCGACTAAGTCTGTTTTCGGACAGCTAATTTCTTTAATAGATGATTCAATGATTCAGAAAGCTGTTGAGAAATATAATTCAGACAGATATGTAAAACGCTTCAAGAGTCAAGATCATCTATTTAGTATGATTTTTTGTTGCATAGAAAAGTGCAACTCTTTACGAGAAGTATCTGCAGGAATGCTTGGTTTGTCTGGTAAAGAAGAAACTGTTAGAATCAACTCTCTTCCCAAAAAGAGTACATTGTCGGATGCCAACAAGGGACGAAAGGTTGAGTTTTTTGAAGAAATTTATACCAATTTACTTGAGAAATATGGCTTTATTTTATCGGACAGCCGAATTAAAGAAGCTTTGAGTAAGAATGTTAAAATTGTAGATAGCACCACAATAAGCTTGTTTAAAGACATATTAAAATGTGTTGGCAGAAAGTCTGTTGATGGAAAAAGCAAAGGAGGAATTAAATCGCATAGTGTAATAAATGCTGATGAAAAAGTACCAAGTTTAGTTTGGTTCACATCAGCGGCAACACATGATCATCAGTTTTTGAAAAAACTAAAATGCGATGAACATACCGTTTATATATTTGACAAAGGATACAATGATTACAAAGCTTTTGGGCATTTTACAAATCAAAAAACAGGTTTTGTAACGAGAATAAAAGAGAATGCAAAATTTGAAGTAACACAAACAAATGACATTCCAGAGAACATTCACAGCGGTATTTTATCGGATCAAATCATTGAAGTTGAAGTCAATAAAGAAGGTGCAAAAACCATATTGAAATTAAGAAAAATAAAGTACTATGATAGAGAACACAAAAGAAGCTTTGAATTTATTAGTAATCTATTTGACTTCAGAACAGACACAATAGCTGCGCTTTATAAAATACGTTGGCAGATAGAGCTTTTGTTCAAACAAATTAAGCAAAATTTTCCACTAAAATATTTTTTAGGAGACAATGAAAACGCTATTAAAATCCAAATTTACTGTGTTCTAATAGTAAATCTTTTGCTAGGTGTGGTAAAGAAAAGCTTGAAACGAAAATGGTCTTTCTCGAATTTAGTTAGTTTTTGTAGAATTCATTTATTCAATTACATTCACCTAACTAAATTTTTAGAAAGTCCTGAAAAAGACTGGGAATTAAATACTCAAAACTATGGTCAATTAGGTTTGTTTGATGCTTATTTAGCAACCGGATAAAATTCGATAGAACAAACCAAAAATTATATTTTTTAGTACATCGAATTCTCAATAAAGTAGTCGAAAACAAGCTGAACTAGGTTAAAACCTCGTAAAGCCTTGAAGAATAAAGAAAAAA
>NZ_QJHK01000044.1 GCF_003202435.1 Flavobacterium cheongpyeongense | reverse complement strand
CATTGTTGTCCGATAAAAAAGAAGCCAAATTAATGGCTTCTTAAAAAACATCGTAATTTAGAGTTGCAAAATTCAAATAACGATGGGTAAAAATAAGTATTTTTCGACTAAATCTGTTTTCGGACAGTTGATTTCTTTACTAGATGATTCTATGATTTCAACAGCGGTTAAGAAACATAATTCAGACCGTTATGTAAAATATTTCAAAAGTCAAGATCATTTATTTAGTATGGTTTTTTGTTGTTTGGAAAAGTGCAATTCTTTGCGTGAAGTTTCTTCTGGAATGCTAGGATTATCAGGAAAAGAAGAGACTGTGAGGATAAATCATCTTCCTAAAAAAAGTACTTTATCCGATGCAAACAAGATTAGAAAAGTGGAGTTTTTTGAAGAAATCTACAACAAGCTATTGGAAAAATATAGTTTTGTTTTATCGGACAGTCGAGTTGAAATAGCATTAGAAAAGAAAGTTAAAATTGTTGACAGTACCACTATCAGCTTGTTTAAAGACATCTTAAAATGCGTTGGAAGGAAGTCCAGCAATGGAAAAAGTAAGGGTGGAATTAAATCACACAGTGTGATAAATGCAGATGAAAAAGTTCCTAATTTAGTATGGTTTACAGCTGCTACAACTCACGACCATCAGTTTTTAGAAAAACTAAAATGTGATGAAAATACCGTTTATATTTTTGACAAAGGATACAATGATTACAAGGCTTTTGAACACTTTACCCAGCAAAAAACAGGCTTTGTAACCCGAATAAAAGAGAATGCAAAATATGAAGTAACTCAAAAAAACACCATTCCAGAAGAGATTCACAGTGGTGTATTGTCGGACGAAATTATAGAAGTTGAAATTGATAAAGAAAGTACCAAAGGCAAATTGAAATTAAGAAAAATAAAATATTATGACAGGGAACACAAAAGAACTTTCGAGTTTATTAGCAATTTATTTGAATTTAGAGCAGACACAATAGCTGCGCTTTATAAAATCCGATGGCAGATAGAATTATTGTTTAAACAGATTAAACAAAATTTCCCGCTAAAATATTTTTTAGGAGACAATGAGAACGCTATCAAAATCCAAATTTATTGTGTCTTGATAGTAAATCTTCTGATGGGAGTGATAAAGAAAAGTTTGAAACGACAATGGTCTTTCTCTAATTTAGTCAGTTTTTGTAGAATTCATTTATTCAACTATATTCATCTAACTAAATTTTTAGAAAGTCCCGAAAAAGATTGGGAATTAGATCCAAAAATCAATGGGCAATTAGGACTATTCGATGACTATTTAGCCACAGGATGAGAATTTGATAAATCAAACTGAAAATTATATTTTCCATTTATTGAATTCTAATGACAATACTAAAAAACAAGCTAAAGCAAGATAGAACCTCGTTAAGTATCTAAAAATATACAATATTTAACAAAACGAAATTATTTATCGGACAACAATG
>NZ_QJHK01000043.1 GCF_003202435.1 Flavobacterium cheongpyeongense | reverse complement strand
GGCAATCCTGTATAAGTTCCTGTAACATCTCCGCTTGTATTGGCACCTGCACCTGTAAGGGTATAGCTATATGGAGCAAGTCCATCAGCAGGTGTCAAGGTAATGGTTCCATTACTGCCTCCAAAACAGCTTACATGGGTTTCTGCAACCAAAGCGGTAGGAGTAGTTCTTGGCGTTACAATAACATCGCCTGATTCAGCCTGACATCCTTGGGAATCCGTTACCCTAAATTTATAAGTACCATCTGTACCTGTTGTAAACGGATTCGCAGAAGCAACATAGCCCGAACCATCATTTACTTCATAACTCACATACGTAGAAGTTCCTCCTGATGCTGTTAAAGTAACACTTGCATTAGCAATACAGGTTAAATCCTGTGTCATATTAGCACTCAAGGTTAACTGTGGTTTAACCTCATACGATACCGTGTTAGAAACACATCCGTTGCCATCTGTAATACTCAATTGATAAGTACCAGGAGCAGTAATGCTATAAGTTGAAGCTGACTGGCCTGAGCCGTTTATAGTATAAGTAGCCGGAAGTTTAGAAACTGTCTGACCTACCGATAAATCAATCGTAAATGCTGTTCCAACAAAACACTGTGCTGCCGGCATAACGATAACCGGGGAAGCATCTTCATTGATCACAATATCCAATTTAAAGGTACAGCCATTGCTGTCTTTTACCCAAACATCATAATCATTAGGTGCTGGTGCCGTAAATGGCAGCACTGCACTGGCACTAGAAGTATAGTCTGCTGCAACTGGCGCAACATTATTGGCAACAAATGCATAAGTGTAAGCTGGTGTGCCTCCACCGGCAAGAACTGTAACCTGAGCACCATTGTTGCAATTTGCATTGATATTGCTAACCTCTGTAAGGGTCAATGGGTTTGGCTGGCCAACTGTAACTGTTGCTGTAGCATCACAACCTGTAACTTCATCTATCACAACAATTACGTAAGGACCTGTTCCTAAACCGGTAAGGTCAATAGTTGATGCAGTCTGACCTGTTACTGCCACACCACCGTTAACAGAGTAACTGTAAGTAGTGGCAAAACTGCCAACTGTAAATTTAACAGCCCCGTTAGCAACCGCAGGTGTTACATTACAAGTAACATCGCTTACTAGCTCACCAGAAACCGTAATATTAACCACTGGCTCAACTTTATAATTATCCTCTATTGAACATCCATTGGCATCGGTTACCTTGAATAAATAAGTAACATTGGTTGCCAAATCTGTAAATAAAGGATTATTTCCGTTATCAACTGTGATCGGAGAAATGATCTCGTATTTAGCAATCGCATAGCCCCCAACTGCTGCAACTCTGATATCAGCAACATGCGTTGGACAAACTGGTGCTTTATCAACACTAAAGGTAATACCGGTCAACGGTAAATATTTATCTACTGTAATATTTCCTCCAACAATACAGCCTTTAGCATCCATTACTGAATAAACAATAACCTGGTCTGTTCCATTATCGGATACTGATAAGGTATTAGCTG
>NZ_QJHK01000042.1 GCF_003202435.1 Flavobacterium cheongpyeongense | reverse complement strand
TCATCAGGTTTTACTGGTAAAAGTAGTTTTGGACAATGGTTACCAGACAACCAAAAAAGTAATCTTTAAATAGCAACTAAAACAACATAGATTTAAAAATCCGATAGCGAAAGTTATCGGATTTTTTATGGTATTAATTTCATTGAAAGATAAATTTTTGCCGTTGTTTTTTATAATTAGATTAAAAGTGAAAATTTTTAAATAGGGTTTTGCCTATAATTTTTTTTTTTTTTGTATTTAAAAAACGTATTACATCGAATATTTATGATTTTAATCGAATTTATTTTTGCTAGACAAAGAACCTATAACAAAACTATTTATTTTTGTGCACTATATGTTTAATTTAAGACAGATTTTATATATATCTTTAATCTTAAATTAAACTCGGCCTAAAATTTCAGTATAAATTAATTGCCAAAATTTAATTAAATACTACCTGCCACAATGATTCAAAAAATACTTTTGAAACGAACTTTACATGTAAAGTTTGTCCTTTTATTTTTTTTTCTTATCACTTCTAAAACTTTAAGCCAAACTGGTGTAACAAGAATTTATACCGATTGGAATGGATATTTTACATCAAGTTCTGCTACTAGTGTAGTTGCTAATCAGCCAAACACCGAAAATAACTTGCTAGCCTTTGTATGGGGAGGTAAAACCTATTCTACGGGTGTTAATAATAGCGTTTTAACAACAAATTCAGTTGTTTTCGAAAACACTCTTTTCAGGGCTTTAAAAATTCAGTCCCTAAATTATGGTTCAGGGACTTTTTTTCTACAGGGATCAATGATAGATGGTTCCTTAACAGGCAGGATACTGACACCTCCTATCTCAGGGAGTACTTCACTTCCTTCCGAATTAGCCTCAAGGCTGACAGATGGTATTAATGGTTTGGCACTAGGAACTGGAATTGCAAATATACTTTCTGGTTCCTCTTCATTTAAAATTGGGACAAATAATGTAGAAATAGGTGCAATTGCTGACAATAGACCAGATATAGTGGTTACCCAAGTTGCATCACCGAATTCTACAGTGGATACATTTAAGTTTGTTGATGTCAATGATGTAACTGTAGGGAATGTTGTAAATGTGGCTTTTAATTCTAGTTCTATTCCCGTTGTTGGAACATACCGACTGGATTTATTTAACGCTAATAATGGTACTCCAGCTACTTATCCAGCTAATGATACTAGAGAAATTCGTTTGCTTGGGATGGATTTATCATCTTTTGGCATTACAGCTGCAAATGCAGCACAAATTGATAGGTTTGTAGTTAATTTTTCAGGAGGTTCGGATTGTGCTTTCATTGCTTTTAATAAAGGATCCTTAAAAACAGCAGAATTGGCTTTGGTAAAAAAAGCCGAATTAATTGGATGCGGTGTTGGAAGTGTAATTAGATATACATTTGAAGTTACTAATACCGGACAAGTTCCTTTGACAAATATAGTAGTCACCGATCCTATGATTGGTACAATATCAGGTTCGCCAATTGTCTCTCTAGCTGTCGGTGCAACGACAACTTTGACCGCAGATTATACTATTAATGGTACTGATGTGGCTTTAGGAAGGGTTACCAATTCAGCAAAAGTTACAGCTATAGATCCTTCATTAAATACGGTTGAAGATATTTCTGGACAAACTAACGGAGATGATGTACCAACTATAACAAACTTATTGACACCTCCAAGAGTAGGGACAATAAAAAATATAACTTGTAATTCATTAGGAACTATTGTATTAAGCGATTTACCTTCAGGTTCATGGACCTTAGAAATGAATTCAGGAAGCGGTACAGTAAATACTTCTGGTTCCGGATCCACAACAATGGTCTCTGGTTTACAAGTTGGAACCTATACTTTTAAAGTGACCGATAACAGCAGTGGATGTAAATCACCTTTAACAACTGGCACTTCAATTATCAGTCAGACAACCAATACATGGAATGGAACTGGATGGTCAACGGGATCCCTACCTACTCTAGATCAAAACATCGTTTTTACAGCAAATTATCCTCCTGCTGTAGATCCTAATGTTGATTTATATGGGTGTAGTTGCCGGGTTTCAGGAAGTGACACGAAAGTTACTATAAAAACAGGACGCACCTTAACCATTACAAATGAAGTAACGGTTAATGGAAGTTTAACATTTGAAAATAATGCCAGTTTGGTGCAAATTAACAATTTAAACAACAACTCGGGTTCTATCACTTACAAGCGTTCCTCACAGG
>NZ_QJHK01000041.1 GCF_003202435.1 Flavobacterium cheongpyeongense | reverse complement strand
CGACCTCTAAGGTTACCATAACGGCATCAGGCGGTACACCGGGTTATACGTATGCTTACAAGCAAGATGGTGTTGCTCCGGTTGCAGCAGATTACGTTGCCAGCAACGTTGCGGACTTGAACCCGACAACAAATGCGAACTGGGATGTTTACGTAAAAGATGCTAACGGATGTATATTTCCATTAAATGTTGCTATTGATACAGATAATGCGCCAACAGCAGTTACTGCTATTGGATCAGGTTGCTTGGGTTCTGTAGGAGGATATATAATTACAGCAACTACTACAGGAGGAACAGGAACGTTGACCTACAGTATTAATGCAGGAGCTTCTTATCAGGCATCAAATGTTTTTCCAATAACAGCGGCAGGTATTTATACTATACGTGTAAAAGATGCTAATGGTTGTACGGCAAATAGTGATGCAGTTACAGTATCACCACAATTGACAGTAAGTGCAGTTTTAAATAAAGACATCACTTGTAATCCAGCTCCAACTGCTGCGCAAATTACAATAACACCAACTGGTGGTGCAGGATCATTTACTTACACAAGTTCACCAAATACAGGAACTTTTGCAGGAAATGTATTTACTACAGGTACTCCTGGAAACTATACTTTTACGGTTACGGATGCCAATTCATGTTCTGCTTCAACTACAACAGTTATTGTGGTTACACCAACAGTTAATCCTGATATTACAGGAGTTGTTCAAACGCAATCTATTAATTGTAATGGTGATGATACTGCAGCAATTAATATAACAATTGATAATACAAAAGGATTAGCACCATTTGTATTCAATGTATTGAATACAACAACAGGAATTAATTATGGAACTCAGACTTCTGGCTTAGGAGCAGGTAATTATACAATTACTGTAACTGATGCTAAAGGTTGTACAGATACTGGAAGTATTAGTATTTCGGAACCAAATCCTATTGTGGTTGATTATGATGTTGACCCGATTACTTGTGGAGCAGGAGGTATTTCATTAGGAAGAATTATTATAAATGGTGTAACGGGTGGAACTCCAAATTATACTTATCATGTGACTGGAGTGAATGGTTACAATCAAAAGTTCACAAATCAGCCAGGTACATCACAAGTGTTTGATATTGTCGATTTTGGATTGTATGAATTAATTATTACGGATGTTAATGGTTGTCAAAAATTACATCAGAATATTTTGGTTGCATCACCGCCAGATGATTTAGATATTACAGTTTCTCCATCTCCTGTAGTTTGTTCAGGTACAGGATCTGCGCTAGTTGCCGTAAGTTCTTCGCCAACAAGTACAATTGGTTCGGGACCATTTTATTTCAGTTTGTATACTGGTTCTGTTCCTTCATACCCATCAGGAACATGGCTGGCAGAAGATGCTGTAGGCAGTAAACAAACTACATTTACTAATTTGATAGCAGGAGTAACGTATACTTTTGTAGTATATGATGCAGATGCAGCGCATGGAGGGACAGGAACAGGATGTTACTATTTTGAAACATCTCAATTTCCAGTAGGAACAAATTCTACAATTACTGTTAATTCTTTAGTAGAAAATAATATTACTTGTAAAGGTGACGCAAATGGTAATGTAACATTTACAATGAACCATACATATGGTGTAGCGACACCAATTACATACCAAATTTATAAATCTCAAAATGTTGTACCGGTAGGAGGTTTAGTAAGTACTACTATTCCTGCTAGTGGATCATTGGTAGTAAACAATTTTGGCACATTGCCATTAGGTAATTATTTTATTTTAATTACAGAAGATACGGGAGCAACAAATGCAGGTTGTAGTGCTGCTTCAGCTCCATTTGATATTACCGAATCTGCTATTGATTTATCAGTTACAGCCTCAAAAATTAAAAATGTAAACTGTAATGAAAATGGTGTAATTGCTGCTCTTGCTAAAGATGGTACAGCACCTTATACATATCAGTATTTATTAGCATCTGCTGCTGCTCCTACTGCTTCAACAGCAGGTTGGACTGGAAATACAACTTTTGCAACAAGTGTAACAGGTAATTATATTGTTTATACAAAAGATGCTTATGGTTGTATTAAAACAGCAGCAGTAACATTGGATGCAGATGATGCACCAACAGTTATTCCACCAGCAGCTGCAATTTGCTATGATGGAACAGCGTTTACTATTACTTTTTCTGGTACTGTTGATCCGGATATAATTGGAGGAGCTACTTATAGCGTAAACGGAAGTGCTTTCCAAAATTCACCAAGTTTTACATTTAATGCTGCCGGTACTTATAATTTAGTGATTAAAGACGGTAATGGTTGTACAGCAAATGTTGATTTTGAGGTGTATCCTAGATTAAATTTATCAGCATCTTTGACCAAAGAATTAGATTGTACAGTTTCTCCTGAAGCTATAATTACTTTGGCAGCAACAGGAGGAAATACTACTCCGGCCGCTAATTATACTTATGAAGTAAATTTCAATGGAGTAGGTTTTGTTTCTGCTTCTAATCCATACACAGCTGCTGCAGCTGGTAATTATGTTTTTAGAGTTACAGATGCTAATAATGCAACAGTATGTCAAACTACAACCAGTTTCGATTTAGATCCAATTACACCAACAGTATTTACTACAACAGAAACCAATGTAAGTTGTAATGGTTTAGCTGATGGTACTATCACAGTAAATGTAACTTCTGGAGTAGGTCCTTACGAATATCGATTGGGTGCGGGAGCTTTCCAAACTTCTAATGTCTTCACAGGATTAGCTGCTGGAACAACTTATACTATTACAGTTAAAGATGCCAAATCATGTCTTTATACAAAAACTCCAATAACGATTACCCAGCCATTACAGTTGGCAGCTACAGTAGGAGTTACGCCATTTGGTTGTAATTCGGGCAATGTACCACAGGCCGCAGTTGTAACTGTAACGGCTACTGTGGGTACAGGTACAGCGCCATATACTTAT
>NZ_QJHK01000040.1 GCF_003202435.1 Flavobacterium cheongpyeongense | reverse complement strand
AAAAACCCTTCATCGATTGATGAAGGGTTTAAAAGAAAGGCGACGACATACTCTCCCACAAAATTGCAGTACCATCTGCGCAGGCGGGCTTAACTTCTCTGTTCGGGATGGGAAGAGGTGAGCCCCGCCGCAATAACCACCTTAAGGTTATAAGTGATTAGCTTTTAGTGATTAGTAATTAGCTTTGGGCTAATCACTACTGACTCTTCACTAGTCACTGCTCGCGTCGAGCAAATATCTTAACATACTGAGATAAAGAAAGTAGTCTTGTTTTAGAAAGTTTCTTCTCCCGACCGTAGTCGGGAGAAAAGGGTGTACATAAGCTTACGGATTATTAGTACTACTCGACTATGACATTACTGCCTTTACATCTATAGCCTATCAACGTGGTCATCTTCCACGATCCTTAAAAGAAATCTCATCTTGTGGTGGGTTTCGCGCTTATATGCTTTCAGCGCTTATCCCTTCCAAACGTAGCTACTCTGCGGTGCCCCTGGCGGGACAACAGATACACTAGAGGTTTGTCCAATTCGGTCCTCTCGTACTAGAATCAGATCCACTCAAATTTCTAACGCCCACAGTAGATAGAGACCGAACTGTCTCACGACGTTCTGAACCCAGCTCGCGTGCCACTTTAATGGGCGAACAGCCCAACCCTTGGGACCTTCTCCAGCCCCAGGATGTGACGAGCCGACATCGAGGTGCCAAACCCCCCCGTCGATATGAGCTCTTGGGGGAGATCAGCCTGTTATCCCCGGCGTACCTTTTATCCTTTGAGCGATGGCCCTTCCATGCGGAACCACCGGATCACTATGCTCTACTTTCGTACCTGATCGACCTGTATGTCTCTCAGTCAAGCTCCCTTATGCCATTGCACTCTACGCACGGTTACCAAGCGTACTGAGGGAACCTTTAGAAGCCTCCGTTACTCTTTTGGAGGCGACCACCCCAGTCAAACTACCCACCAAGCACTGTCCCCCACAATATGGGGTTAGGCCTCAGATAAACAAAGGGTTGTATTTCAACAATGACTCCACAACGCCTGGCGACGCCGCTTCATAGTCTCCAACCTATCCTACACATCATTTATCCAAGGTCAATACTAAGCTATAGTAAAGGTGCACAGGGTCTTTTCGTCCCACTGCGGGTAAACGGCATCTTCACCGTTACTACAATTTCACCGAGCTCATGGCTGAGACAGTGTCCAGATCGTTACACCATTCGTGCAGGTCGGAACTTACCCGACAAGGAATTTCGCTACCTTAGGACCGTTATAGTTACGGCCGCCGTTTACTGGGGCTTCAATTCAATGCTTCTCCGAAGATAACATCTCCTCTTAACCTTCCAGCACCGGGCAGGTGTCAGGCCCTATACTTCATCTTACGATTTTGCAGAGCCCTGTGTTTTTGATAAACAGTCGCCTGGACCTCTTCACTGCGGCCCCGATTGCTCGGGGCGACCCTTCTCCCGAAGTTACGGGTCTATTTTGCCTAATTCCTTAGCCATGAATCTCTCGAGCACCTTAGGATTCTCTCCTCAACTACCTGTGTCGGTTTACGGTACTGGTACTAATTACCTGAAGTTTAGAGGTTTTTCTTGGAAGCCCTTAGGCGCACTATCTCTTTGTCCGAAGACGCCGAGTACTATCGTAGTTCCCCAAGACGCGTGGATTTGCCTGCGCATCTTATAGGTAGCTACTTCAACGAACTATTCCGTCAGTTCGCGGCGCTTTCATCACTCCGTCACCCCATCACAGTAATTAGTAGTACGGGAATATTAACCCGTTGGCCATCGACTGTCCCTTTCGGGTTCGCCTTAGGACCAGACTAACCCACAGCTGATTAGCATAGCTGTGGAAACCTTAGTTTTTCGGTGTGCGGGTTTCTCGCCCGCATTATCGTTACTTATGCCTACATTTTCTTTTCCAGCCAGTCCAGCATACCTTACGATACACCTTCAACCCTGCTGGAATGCTCCCCTACCACTTACAATTAATTGTAAATCCATAGCTTCGGTAATACGCTTATGCCCGATTATTATCCATGCTCGTCCGCTCGACTAGTGAGCTGTTACGCACTCTTTAAATGAATGGCTGCTTCCAAGCCAACATCCTAGCTGTCTGGGCAGACAAACCTCGTTCTTTCAACTTAGCGTATATTTGGGGACCTTAGCTGATGGTCTGGGTTCTTTCCCTCTCGGACTTGGACCTTAGCACCCAAGCCCTCACTGTTATCAATCATTATATAGCATTCGGAGTTTGTCAGGAATTGGTAGGCGGTGAAGCCCCCGCATCCAATCAGTAGCTCTACCTCTATATAACTAAAATAACGCTGCACCTAAATGCATTTCGGGGAGTACGAGCTATTTCCGAGTTTGATTGGCCTTTCACCCCTACCCACAGGTCATCCGAAGACTTTTCAACGTCAACCGGTTCGGACCTCCACACTGTGTTACCAGCGCTTCATCCTGCCCATGGGTAGATCACACGGTTTCGCGTCTAACACTACTGACTTAAGCGCCCTATTCAGACTCGCTTTCGCTACGGATCCGTGGCTTAACCACTTAACCTTGCCAGCAACGTTAACTCGTAGGCTCATTATGCAAAAGGCACGCCGTCACCCCACGAAAGGGCTCCGACCGCTTGTAAGCGTATGGTTTCAGGATCTATTTCACTCCGTTATTCACGGTTCTTTTCACCTTTCCCTCACGGTACTGGTTCACTATCGGTCTCTCAGGAGTATTTAGCCTTAGCGGATGGTCCCGCCAAATTCAGACAGGGTTTCACGTGCCCCGCCCTACTCAGGATACCACTATCTATTATACTTGTTACCCATACGAGGCTATCACTCTCTATGGCGCTACTTTCCAGTAACTTCTGGTTCCGTGTACATAAAATATCGTGGTCCTACAACCCCAACATTGCCGTAACAACATTGGTTTGGGCTAATCCGCGTTCGCTCGCCACTACTTACGGAATCACTTTTGTTTTCTTCTCCTCCGCCTACTTAGATGTTTCAGTTCAGCGGGTTTGCCCACCTATCGGTGTACTATGTCTTCAACATAGTGGGTTGCCCCATTCAGGTATCTACGGATCAATTCGTGTGTGCCGATCCCCGTAGCTTTTCGCAGCTTATCACGCCTTTCATCGCCTCTGAGAGCCTAGGCATCCCCCATACGCCCTTATTTTGCTTATTGTACCAATCTTAAATTTAATTAAGACCGTTTTTTTTGTCTTTTATTACTCGTATTACTACTTATAACAAAAAACGCTTTCTACTTTTTATTATTTTCTTATCTCAATATGTCAATGAACTTTTTTCTAGTGATGAGTTCTTAGTAATTAGTAACTAGATTTTGACTAATTACTTTTTACTCTTTACTATTCACTCGAATAGTGGAGAATAACGGAGTCGAACCGTTGACCTCCTGCGTGCAAGGCAGGCGCTCTAGCCAGCTGAGCTAATCCCCCATTTTCTTAGTGATGAGTTATTAGTTATGAGTTATGAATTAGTGCTCATAAGGTCTCAACCTCTAAAATTTCCTTTTTTTTAAATAATTCAGTCTTTTTTAGTTTATGGCTTTTTGTTATAACTTATAATTCTTAATTTATAACTCAAAACTCTAAAAAAGTAGTCCCGGGCAGACTCGAACTGCCGACCCCTACATTATCAGTGTAGTACTCTAACCAGCTGAGCTACGAGACTCTGTTTTACTTAATTTTATTTTTTTAAATTAACAGCAAGAGTAAAATAGTCTTAAAATCAAAACCTTTAAAGCTTCTTCTTCTTTCCTCAGCGTGTTGATAAATCAACTAACACTTGAGGCTCTAGAAAGGAGGTGTTCCAGCCGCACCTTCCGGTACGGCTACCTTGTTACGACTTAGCCCTAGTTACCAGTTTTACCCTAGGCAGCTCCTTGCGGTCACCGACTTCAGGCACCCCCAGCTTCCATGGCTTGACGGGCGGTGTGTACAAGGCCCGGGAACGTATTCACCGGATCATGGCTGATATCCGATTACTAGCGATTCCAGCTTCACGGAGTCGAGTTGCAGACTCCGATCCGAACTGTGACCGGTTTTATAGATTCGCTCCTGGTCACCCAGTGGCTGCTCTCTGTACCGGCCATTGTAGCACGTGTGTAGCCCAAGGCGTAAGGGCCGTGATGATTTGACGTCATCCCCACCTTCCTCACAGTTTGCACTGGCAGTCTTGTTAGAGTTCCCGACACTACTCGCTGGCAACTAACAACAGGGGTTGCGCTCGTTATAGGACTTAACCTGACACCTCACGGCACGAGCTGACGACAACCATGCAGCACCTTGTAAATTGTCTTGCGAAAGTTCTGTTTCCAAAACGGTCAATCTACATTTAAGCCTTGGTAAGGTTCCTCGCGTATCATCGAATTAAACCACATGCTCCACCGCTTGTGCGGGCCCCCGTCAATTCCTTTGAGTTTCATTCTTGCGAACGTACTCCCCAGGTGGGATACTTATCACTTTCGCTTAGCCACTGAAATTGCTCCCAACAGCTAGTATCCATCGTTTACGGCGTGGACTACCAGGGTATCTAATCCTGTTCGCTACCCACGCTTTCGTCCATCAGCGTCAATCAATTAGTAGTAACCTGCCTTCGCAATTGGTATTCCATGTAATCTCTAAGCATTTCACCGCTACACTACATATTCTAGTTACTTCCTAATAATTCAAGTCCAGCAGTATCAATGGCCGTTCCACCGTTGAGCGATGGGCTTTCACCACTGACTTACAAGACCGCCTACGGACCCTTTAAACCCAATGATTCCGGATAACGCTTGGATCCTCCGTATTACCGCGGCTGCTGGCACGGAGTTAGCCGATCCTTATTCTTACGATACCGTCAAATTCCTTCACGAAGGAGTGTTTCTTCTCGTATAAAAGCAGTTTACAATCCATAGGACCGTCATCCTGCACGCGGCATGGCTGGATCAGGCTTGCGCCCATTGTCCAATATTCCTCACTGCTGCCTCCCGTAGGAGTCTGGTCCGTGTCTCAGTACCAGTGTGGGGGATCTCCCTCTCAGGACCCCTACCCATCGTAGCCTTGGTAAGCCGTTACCTTACCAACTAGCTAATGGGACGCATGCTCATCTTTTACCGTTGTGACTTTAATATAGTGTTGATGCCAACTCTATATACTATGAGGTATTAATCCAAATTTCTCTGGGCTATCCCTCTGTAAAAGGTAGATTGCATACGCGTTACGCACCCGTGCGCCGGTCTCTGGCTCCGAAGAACCATACCCCTCGACTTGCATGTGTTAAGCCTGCCGCTAGCGTTCATCCTGAGCCAGGATCAAACTCTTCATCGTATATTGTTTGCCCGATTGCTCAAGCTAGTTATTATTCGAATCAGTCTCTATCGGTTCATTCTCAATCTCTCGATTATCTTACTCTTTATTCTTTTGTTCTAACATCTCTGTTAAAACGGCTGTCAATTCAATATGTCTACGAACGTAATATTTATTATTCCTTTTTTCGCTTGTCGTTTGTCTCTCAAAGCGGGTGCAAAAGTAGA
>NZ_QJHK01000003.1 GCF_003202435.1 Flavobacterium cheongpyeongense | reverse complement strand
TTATGCCGCAACTTTTGTGTCAAACTTGCAAAGTATAATAGAGAAGCAATGCGAATCGTATCTGAAAATTAAAAATAAAATTAGAAAGCATGATTACCAAATTAACAGAACATTGAGTATTGGAAGCATGAAAAATAAAATAGTGGTTTTATTACTTACAGAGCAACCCAAAGTAGTGCTTTTAGAATTACAAAATTTATTTCAAAGGCATCTTGAACCTATTAGGATGAATAGAAATTATGAACGTAAAAAATCAAAAATAAGACAATCTGGAAAATACAAATCTATAACTAATTATAAAAGAGCAATATAAGCCTTAACTTAATGACATTGGGCTGCAACCCTTTCGCAAAGAATATCTTCTTATTGACACATGAGTGCGTGAGGGACTACTTCACTTTAACTTTTATTTTCATCGGAGTTCAGTGAACTGCGTTTGGAATACGCTACCGAAGTAGCATAGAAAGCTCGACCGTATTTGCAAAAGGCGTACATAAGCGACACTAAATGGAGTGTCTATTGCAATACGTCACGCCCAGATATAAAAAAACAAAACCCACTCGAATTGAATGGGTTCCTGTATTGTTTTTTATGAAATATTATTTTCTGCTTCTGATTTTTCTGGCCAAAAGTGTATTTTGAAGTAACATTGCAATAGTCATTGGTCCTACTCCTCCCGGAACAGGTGTGATAAAAGATGCTTTTTTGCTTACTTCGTCAAAATCAACATCGCCTTTGATCACATAACCTTTTGCGTTTGAGGCATCGTCTACACGCGTAATTCCAACGTCAATGATTACAACTCCGTCTTTTACCATATCGCCTTTTAAAAATTCAGGAACTCCTAAAGCTGTAATGATAATATCAGCATTTTTAGTGAACTCTTCTAAATTTTTAGTTCGGCTATGTGTTAAGGTTACGGTTGAATCCCCGGGATTTCCTTTACGGCTCATTAAGATGCTCATAGGACGGCCTACAATGTGGCTTCTTCCAATTACAACTGTGTGTTTTCCGGCAGTTTCAACTTTATAACGCTCTAATAATTGCATGATCCCGAAAGGAGTTGCAGGAATAAATGTTTCCATTTCTAAAGCCATTCTCCCAAAGTTTGTCGGATGAAAACCATCAACATCTTTATCTGGATCGATTGCTAAAAGAATCTTTTCCTCATCAATATGCTTTGGCAATGGTAACTGAACAATATAACCGTCCAGGTTTTCATCTTCATTTAATTCTTTAATTTTTGCTAATAAATCTGCTTCGGTAATATCTTCAGGCAAAGCAACCAAAGTAGAATCAAAACCAATCTGCTGGCATGATTTTACTTTACTTCCCACGTAAGTTAAACTTGCTCCGTTATTTCCAACTAATACTGCTGCTAAATGAGGTACTTTTCCTCCTGCTGCTTTTATGGATTGAACTTCGGCTGCAATTTCGTTTTTAATGTCTTCAGCTGTTTTTTTACCGTCTAGTATTTGCATTTTCTTTAGTTTCAGGTTTAAAGTTTCAGGTTTCACATCAAAGCAAAATCCTATTTATTTTTATAAAAAAAGTTTCAAATTCCAGTCTCAACAACTTAAAACCTGAAACTTGAAACTTTTAATTTTATTATCTCGGCATTCCGCCTGGCATACCTTTCATACCACCCATCATTTTCATCAGGTTTTTTCCGCCTGGTCCCTGCATCATCTTCATCATTTTGCTCATTTGATCGAACTGCTTCATTAATTGATTAACCTGTTCAACCTTAGTTCCGGAACCTTTAGCGATTCTGGCTTTTCTTTTTACATCAATAATAGCAGGTTTGCTTCTTTCTCGTGGAGTCATTGAATAAATAATTGCTTCAATATGCTTGAAAGCATCATCTTCGATTTCAACATCTTTCATGGCTTTTGAAGCCCCTGGTATCATTCCGACCAGGTCTTTCATGTTACCCATTTTTTTTACCTGCTGAATCTGGGTTAAGAAATCATCAAAACCAAATTCGTTTTTAGCAATTTTCTTTTGAAGTTTTCTGGCTTCTTCTTCATCAAATTGTTCCTGTGCTCTCTCTACAAGCGACACAACGTCACCCATACCTAAGATACGCTCAGCCATACGCTCCGGATAGAAAACATCAATGGCTTCCATTTTTTCTCCGGTACCAACAAATTTAATTGGTTTGTTTACAATTGATTTGATCGAAAGCGCAGCTCCACCACGGGTATCACCGTCTAATTTGGTTAAAATAACACCATCAAAGTTCAGGATATCGTTGAAAGCTTTTGCCGTGTTTACAGCATCCTGTCCTGTCATAGAATCGACGACAAACAAGGTTTCCTGAGGCTGAATTGCTTTGTGAACTCGTGCAATTTCATCCATCATTTCCTGGTCTACGGCTAAACGTCCGGCTGTATCAACAATAACAACATTGAAACCGTTTGCTTTGGCATGTTTGATTGCGTTTTGAGCAATCTCTACAGGATTTTTATTTTCAGGTTCTGAGTAAACCTCAACTCCTATTTGATCTCCAACTACATGTAACTGATTAATCGCCGCAGGGCGATAGATATCACATGCAACAAGAAGTGGTTTCTTATTTTTCTTTGTTTTTAAGAAATTAGCTAATTTTCCTGAGAAAGTCGTTTTACCAGACCCCTGAAGTCCTGACATTAAAATAACTGTCGGATTTCCGGAAAGATTAACCCCTGCAACATCACCACCCATCAATTCAGTAAGCTCGTCTTTTACTAACTTAACCAATAATTGCCCTGGCTGTAATGTTGTTAAAACATCCTGACCAATTGCTTTTTCTTTTACTTTGGTTGTAAAATCTTTAGCAATTTTAAAGTTAACATCGGCATCTAAAAGAGCACGACGAACTTCTTTTAAGGTATCGGCAACGTTTACTTCTGTAATTTTTCCGTGTCCTTTTAATATATGGAACGCTTTATCTAACTTATCACTTAAATTATCAAACATATCATTTTCTTTATTTGAAGTGCAAAGATAATCTAATTAGATATTTCAGGCAATTTTTATTTAGTTGCATTTAACCACAATGAACGCCATGTTTTACAAAATAACGCCATGTTTTTTGTTTCTTTTATAATCTTAGAATTGGAAATAAATAAAAGGCTGTGATCCTGCTATCGCTGTTGCATAAACGATCCAGTACACAAAACCCAGAATTATGGCTTTTATTAATAAAGGAGTTTTATCAAAAACCGATTTCATTCCGTTTGTAAAACGTTCCGGAAGAAAATGCCATACGTAACCAAACAACATTAATAAAAATACATTTTTATACCCTAAAGCAATGATTTGCCATTGTTGTGGTTCAAATGTTAGCTGACCAATATTATTGATTACCTGCAATGCCGTATCAAAATCTCTTGCCCGAAAGAAAATCCAGCAAAAAACTACGAAATGAAAAGTGATTGCTATTGAAAAAAATCTCCAGAGAAAGTTGATTTTTGTTTCTTTTTTGGAAGGAAAAAGTTCTATAAAAATTTTATGAACTGCCAAAGCCAATCCGTGTAAAGCTCCCCAAATAATAAATTGTGCCCCTGCTCCATGCCACAATCCGCCTAAAAGCATTGTGGTGAACAAATTCAAATTGGTTACTAAAGTTTGTTTTCTTTTGCCAGAAAGCAGGAAGGACAAACAAAAAAGCAATATGGAAACCGAAGCTACAATGAGTGGAATTATGCTGGTGTTGTAACTGGTAATTCCCCAAAGCAATATTCCGAAAAAGAATAAACTAGGAAATAAATATCCAACAAAAGAACCTTCCCGATTTCCTCCTATTGAAATATACAAAAAGTCTTTTAACCAGGTTGATAATGAAATATGCCATCTTCTCCAGAAATCTGTTATCGAAGTAGATTTATAAGGCGTTCTAAAGTTAACAGGTAATTTAAACCCTAACAATAAAGCAACACCAATCGCCATATCTGAATATCCTGAAAAGTCGCAATAAATCTGAATGGCATATCCGTAAGAGGCCATCAAATTTTCGAATGACGTGTAAGTCATTGGTGTATCGAAAACACGATCCACAAAATTTACTGAAATATAATTTGAGATTACCGTTTTCTTGATTAAACCTCCAATAATCAGAAACAGAGCATTGTTTACATCCTGTTTCGTAAGATTTAATTTTTGATAGATCTGCGGAAGAAAATCTTTTGCCCGCACAATTGGCCCTGCAACTAGTTGTGGGAAGAATGAAACGAAGAACAAATATTCGATATAGTTTTTTGTTGGCTTGATTTCTTCACGATAAATCTCAATTATATAACTCATCGACTGAAAAGTATAAAACGAAATTCCGACAGGAAGAAAAATATCATGAAACGCATAATGACCGTTGAACATATCATTATAGGTCCCGATCATAAAGTTCATGTATTTAAAATACCCCAGCAATCCTAAGTTCAGGATTACACTTATTACAAGATAAATCTTTTTGACACTGTCTTTCTTTTCTTTGTAAATAATCTGGCTCAGCCCGTAATCTACTACTGACGAAAGTAATAATAACAAAAAGTAAATTCCGCTTGATTTATAATAAAAGAAAAGCGAAAACAGTATAACGTATGTTAATCTTAAATAAAATGTTTTGCGTAAAAAACCATACACAAAATAAAAAACCAGAAATAACCCTAAGAATAATCCTGTATTAAATAATAGTTTTTCGTCTGGATTGTAAACAAACCAACCTTTAACCTGTTCCGTCGTAATTGCACCAAAATTTTCAATAAACCAATTATTGATGCGTTCTATTGTTATCAATGCTCTCTCTTAATTTTTATAATTATCGTACGCTTTTACTAAAGCTTTCGTAAACATTCTTCCTTGTTTTTCGTATCCTTTTTTCGAATAATGAACCCAATCCGAACCAATTAATCCTTGTTGTTTTAATTGTTTGATTCCGCTCATACCACCAAATTCATGATATAAATCCCAAACGGCAAAACCATCATTTTTTGCTATATCAATAATTTCTCTGGTGTAGGAAGCGATATAGGTATTTGGTTTTCTTCGTAGTAAAGAGGGTGGCGGTGTCATTATAATTATTGGTGCATCTATTTTCTGTGCTTTAATATTGCTAATGAACTCCCTTAACTGTTTAATATAATTTTCAGATTCCATTTTATCATAACTTTCATTTGTACCGAGAGAAAAAACAAGTAAATCCGGATGCAGGGATTTTAACTGCTCAAAGAACAAAGGATATTTGTTATAATCTGAATATTTTGCCCCGTTTACACCTATTCCGCTATAAATAATTCCGGGAGCATTTTTTTCTAAGATTAATCCGTTTAATCTATAATCCGAAGATTCTTTATTTGGAACAAGAAAAATTCGGCTTAATGAATTTTCAGAATTATAATAATGAGAAAAAGAATCTGATTCTAAATCTAAAGGCACAAACTCTGACATTGAAACTGTTTTTGGTCTTGTTTCATTTGTTAAAATCTTCAAAGTTCTTCCTGCGCGTATGGCATTCGATTTTAAATAATTTTGCCTTTTAATTTCAGCAATTGAGACCTTATATTTGTCTGCAATTGCACCCAAAACTTCGCCCTTTTTAATTTTATGTGTGATTACTTTTCGTTCTGTGGTCTGAATAGAATTGACTTTCGAAGAAACTGCCACATCAAACATATCTTGATTTTGAGGGGTAATAATCTTTATAATGTTAAATTTATAAGCAGGATCTTTTACATTCATTTCCAGTACAAATCCTCCTGAATCCCTCCAAAGTGCAATACCGCTTAATCCTACGGGATTATCCTTAAATGGAAGAATGTTTCGATAGCTTCCCCAGGCTCTGTTTGATTTAAAGCGTTCGTTGTAAGATCCGTTTGTTTTTGCAAGCTGATATGGAAAAACCAATCCGCGACCTGCATTTCCGTACTGGTCTTGCAAACGTTTTCTAATTTCATTGGTCATTAAATCACCCTGAATATGAGAGTCACCTATATGTACAATATTAATTTTATGCTTTTTTTGATTTTCGTTTTCCTTTAATTTCTTAAAAAAACTTTCTAACACATTTGCGTTGAAAATATGATCCTCAGAAAAAGAATCTATTTTGACGGTATCACCTTTTCGAATCATGCTTTTGAATGTTGGGACTGAGTCTGTTTTAGGTCTGTTTTCATTTGTAGAAAAAAAAAGAAAAAAAAAGAAAAAAATAAGTTTATTCATCATACGCTGTCATTTTTTACGGAGACAGAATCTGCGTTCGTTTTTTTGGATGTTCGTCGCTTACTTACATCCGCACTACGTTTTTCTCGCAGTACTTTATATTCTTCATAGCCTTTATTTAATTGACCGTAGAGCAGTTTACCTATTGCTTTTGCGCCACGTTGATTAAAATGTGTATAATCTTTATTCGCTTTTGCAGGAACTTCTTCTACCCATTTTACCATAGACCCGTCGCCTCCCATCAGGGTATATAAACTAACAAAACCTGATTCTGTATCCAGGGCATATTTTTTTTGAGCATTCATTAAAGGCACAACAGCCGAGTCAGTCTTCATTTCTAAATCGTACTTGGTTGATTTATCAGCTGTAGAAATAATGAGAATAGAAACTCCAGGAAAGGATTCTTTAATTTTATTTACCGTTTTAGTCATTCCTTTTTGGTACCATGAATAATTTTTGGTTCCATAATTCAATACGTTGGTTCCGTAATGCAGAATAATCAAATCATATTTCAGACTGTTGTGAAATGCCTGCATTACATTAGCATCAAACATCGAGATTGGGAGCCCTGAATTCCCTCTTTGAGAGAAGTTATCAACGTGAACACCAACCCCATTGTCAAAATTAAATCCGTAAATCGGAATTGAATCAGCCTGAATAAAGTTAGCTTTAAAAGATTTTATGCTTCCCGAAGTTACTTTTAAGCTGTTTACCAAATTGTTTGGAGAAAGGTTTTTTCTTAATGTATCTTTCCCGATAATAAAGTTGACGTTTCCTTTTTTAGAGGATCTTCCATAAAATAATGTTGGATTATCTAAAGACGTAGAATATTTATTCAATCCTGCTTCATACTGAACCCATGTTGCATTATTTTTTTCATTCGCAAAAAAAACGTGACCGTTTACACCAAAAGGGCTTATTGGTTTTTTTACATTTAAGTAGGATTGTATTTTCCAATTTTTAGAATATAGTGTTTTTACAGATCCCCTTGAAGCCGATGACTCTGAAATTATGGAAACAAAACCTACTCCGTTTCCTCCAAAACGTTCCTGATAACTGGCACGGACATCCTGTACTATTAAATCTCCGTCGGTCATCGAATCTCCATAATAAGCAATCCTTACTTTGTTCTGAGGATTTTTTTCTAACTGATACAATTTTTCATAAAAAGAAATCAGGTATTGATACCCTTTGTAGTCGTCAAAAGTTTCTGCGGGAAATTCAATTCCTTCATTGTCCTCAAAAACAATTTTCTGTTTACCCAGTTTTGCTTCGTTTGTACCCGCACTATCTGCATCTAAAGATAAAGAATCATTGGCAACCGACTCTAAGAGCAAGCTGTCAATGAGTACACTTTTTGAATCCAGTTTACTATCCGAAAATAGCTTATTTGGTAAAATTTGTTTAAATCCTATGAAAGCTACAAAAGCCAATGCTACAATTGCAAAAGACTGAAAGAAATAAGATTTTGTATTCACTTAATAACTATAAATTTGAGATTGGGACAACAAAAACAGGGCTGTCCAAAATTCGTGTTAATTCCTTATAAAAAAATAAGGTGCAAAGATAGAACTAAACATTCATTTTTAATTCACTTTAACAATAAAGAAATAAAAAAAGAGATTAGAAAAATCTAACCTCTTTCAAAAAAAAAATAAAAAAAACCAAGTTATTAACTAATTAAGACGTTAAATGTGTTTTATCTGAAAATAAATTTCCCAGATTTGACTTCATTATTGTCTGATAAGATTTTATAGAAATAAATTCCTTTTGGGTAATTGAAGGTAGGTATCAGTGATCTTAATTTTATGTTCATAAATTGACTATTTAACATGAATTATCAGTGATCTTAATTTTATATCCATAAATTGACTATTTAACATGAAATAATTATTTTCATCTGGTTCAAAGTTTTATTTTAGATTTCTATTTATCAAAAAAACTTAAAATGAAATTTACAACACAATAAAAGAAACAAACTTATTCATGCTAAAATTAATTATTGATTAAAAAATAACCTCGAATAATAATATCCGAGGTTATTAATTAGTATTATTTTTTATTTCAAAATAGCGTATTGAAATGTTGGATGTCCTCTTTCTAGGTTAACTAATGCTCCACCTGTAAATTTCAATTTATAAACATTCCCCGCTGGATCTTTTACAACAAAGAAACGATCTGTTTTAAGAACAAACTGTGAAACTGTCGTTCCACCTACAGTAGCACTAGTCGCTCTCCAGTTTGATCCAATATTTCTCTGGTCTGCAGTAAATTTAGTATTATCAACACTTGCTAATGTAAAATTATCATACGTAACAGCATCTGAAACAAGAACCTGATATGCTTTTGCTCCACCTTTTAAATTACTCACAACAAAATCTGGATAGAAATATGGAGTCGCTGTAGCACCAGGAATGATATTTGTGAAAGTTGTGAAATTGATATCCCACTGCGCTTTTTGAGGTTCAACACTTACAGTTTTTTTGTCCAGTAAACTAAAGAAAGTAAAGTTGTAAGCTGTATTTTTACTTACTACAACTTCCTCATGAGTTGTTGCGGCAATATCAGCATATTGAACTTTATAATCATTTCCACTTTTTAAAACTCTAATTTTTTTCCATCCTCTTGCTCCTCCTCCAACTGAACCTTCTTTCCCTAAAACAGGATCTGTTGTGGCTGTAGCGTTTCCTAAATATATTAAATATACCTTATTGTTATCATCTGTCGCTGAAACTTCTGCAATCGCAGTTTTTAAGATGTCGCCTGTTGGGTCATCAATTTGAGTCGCAACGCCACTTCCTTGAGAAATAATCATAGAATTATCTTCAACCTGAACTTCATCAATATTAGTAGTTGACAATTCTTTAGCAGCCATATTTATAGAACTGTTTAATACAACTCTAAATTCTGTTCCAGAATAGAACCCTAAGTCCCAAGAAGATCTTACTGCGTATGTCATCATTCCGCTGCTCAAATCAACATAAACTTGATTTGGCTCTAATGGGCCACCAACTTCAGGGGACAAAGAACTTCCTAAAGAAGCAGTCTCATTAAAACTAACCTGAATAGATTTATTTTCACTAACTGTAGTAATTGTATTACCAATCATTACACTTGTTATAGTGAAAACAACATTTTTTACTTGTCCTTCAACAGCATCAATCAGTTTGTTAAAAGTAAAAGATACAGATGAAACATTTTTTGCAAAAGGAATTACAACTGTATTTGCTGTTATTGCAGGCGAAGTAGTAAAATCTGTACCATTGGCTACAGCAGTTTCAGTAACAGTTAATGTTAATGATCCAGCTGAAGCTGTTGGAGAAGCAAATTTAATTTCGATTGGAGTTGTTACTGCAGTAAGATTTAGAGATGTTGCTGCAAATGCAACTGCATTTTCCTGAACTACATTATCATCGCTATTACAAGCTCCAAAAGCAAGTAATACAAAAGAAAGAATTAAGATAAAGTTTTTTTTCATGGGATTTATTAATTAAGATTTAAATTATATGTGAGTTTAAGAAAATAAGAACGCCCGTAACCTAATAATAGATCAGTGTTTCCAGCTGCATGTGCACCTCCAGTCGAATCTGTTCCGCCGTTTTGAACCGATTGAACATTTGTAATATCAAATAGATTTCTAGCTCCGAATGTAACTTCAAATTGATTCTTGAAAAACAACCTGCGGACAGAAGCATCCATCCAACTATATGGCTGGATTTGATTTAAAAAGAATTTAGCTTTTCCATCTGTATCTGTTCCGGCAACAAATTGTTGTTGCTGTCCATTGTATTTGTAATAAAGAGCAAACAAAGTATTCCATTTTGGAATGTTATAAGAAATACTAGAATTTAATTGGAAGGAATATAAAAATTTATCATCAGAAGTTAGGTTCAATGCTGCCAAATCTAGTTTCCTGGAAATTCCAACAACAGCCACTCCTACTTTTATATTCAAGTTTTTATAAGAATATTGTTCAGCCGTAGAAACATTCCACATCTTATACTTATTAATATTTACATATCTATAGTTCAAACTAGGAACTGTGTGTGTCAAAACCATATCAATTCTATCATCTACGTCCAAGAAAGTCACTGCAAAATTATTTGCGAGCTGAGCACCTGAATCAAAATAACAAGATCTCTTAAAACTTACTTCGTAAGATGTACTATTTTCCGGCACCAAATTAGGATTCCCTTGTATATTATGATTAGTATCAACCATATATGTATAAAGTTCATCAAAATTTGGAATCCGGTAAGATTTCCCTAAAGAACCTCTTACCTCTAATCCTTTTTTGAAAAGATATCTTAACCCTAAAGAACTAGCGTATTGATCTTCAAAAGCAGATTGTATTGAATAACGAAGTCCTGGACGAATTGAAAATTTATCTGATAAATTAATCTCAGCAACTGTAAAAATATCATAGTTTTCAAGTCTTTTTCTAACCTCTACCTGCTGCAAATTATCGTCAAAAAAAGTTCCGGCAGAACCACCATAAAACCCATTTTCGTTTGTGATTTCATATCCTAACTGAAAATCAACTTTTTTACTATTAAAGAAATTACTTAAAGTTCCGGTTGAATACAATACCTCCTTAGATTGATATGTTTCTCTCACATTACCAAATTCTTGCTTAGTTTCTATTTGATAATTAAATTTTTCAACATCACGTTCCTGCTTTTGATGTGAAACTGAAACATTAAAATTTAACTTAGAAAAAAGCTTTCCATTTGCATTTAAATGATGATAAAAACGATTAGTTAAATATCTTTTATCTCTCGCAAAGTAAGTTTCCGGAAATGGATAATTATCCTGTGGATTTAAGATTGGGTCATAATAATCAACATTCTCCCCATAATAATCAAATTTGTAAAAAACTCTAAAATTATCTTTTTGATATCCTATAAGGGCATTTCCAACCAACTGTTCTTTTGGTAGCCAGCTGTATCCACGTAAACCATTATTTATACCGTAATCCTTCCCTTCTTTATTGTCATAAAAACCTGCAAAATCATTGCGATTTCCTCCTATATTTACAAACCAATTTTTATTAAAGTTATTGGCAACTTTTGCTGACTGGATGTGACGCCCTTTGTCAAAAAAGGCAAACTCATTTCCAACAGTTTCTTCCTGAACGGTAGCGCTGATCTGCCATTTATAACCACCACCTTTTTTAGTAATAATATTTAAAATTCCACTTACAGCATTTGCTCCATGGGTTACTCCCATTGAACCTTCGATAATTTCGATTCTTTCTATATCATCCAAGTTAACCTGCGTCAAATCAACGTTAGTTCCCATACCAGTATCACTTACTAATGGTATATTGTCAACCAAAATCTTAAAATACTGTGAATCTAATCCAAACATAGAAACAGTCGAACGTCCATCACTTCCACTATTTTGAATCGTAATATTTAAATACTGATTTAAAACATCAGATAGATTATTTGCTGCTAACTGCTTGATATCCTCTTTTGAAATTACACGTACATTAAATACAGATCTTTTTATGGACTGTGGCCCTAATTGTCCTGTCACAACAACCTCAGATAATTTTTCCTGCGATACAATAGTATCTTTTTGCTGAGCAAAAGAATAAGTAGAAAAAAGGAAAGCAGCAAAAAAGGTAATTTTAATTTTCATTATTTTTATTGAGTCTTAATAACTTGTGCAAATATATAATTATTTTTATTTATTCTAAATAAATTTTATACATTTGTCAAAAAAATTTAAACCTATAATATTTAAGTTATGATTACAAAAAGCCTCTATTTTTCTGCCGCAATGGCTTTAGCTTGCAGTCTTGGTTTTAGTCAGGATAAAAAACAGCAAGACATTAAATCAATCAAATCGATGTGCGGATGTTATGAAGTGAAGTTTAATTTTACCGAAACTTTTCAATATCCTAAAGACTCTCTCAACTATAAACCCTCTCAGACTAAACATGAGTCGGCTCTGGAATGGGTAGAATTGGTAGAAGATACTCCAAACAAAATCGTAATGCAGCATTTACTAATTGTAAGCGACGATATGATTATCAAACACTGGAGACAAGACTGGCTTTACGAAAACACTGACTTATATTTATTCGACAAAAACACTTCCTGGAAATATAAAAAACTAGATAAAAAAACCGTAAAAGGGCAATGGACCCAAAAAGTATATCAGGTAGATGACAGCCCAAGATACGAAGGATCTGCCACCTGGGTTCATGTTGACGGACAAGACTATTGGGCAAACGTTACTGATGCTCCTTTACCTAGAAGAGAACACACAAAACGTAATGATTATAATGTCCTTAAAAGAAGAAACATTCATGAAATCACCTCAACGGGATGGAATCATGAACAGGATAATCAAAAACTTATAAGAGATGACAGCGGAAAAGATGTTTTGTTGGCCGAAGAAAAAGGAATGGATGTTTATACTAAAGTTCCGGATATTAAATGTCTTGCCGGTCAAAAATGGTGGAAAGAGAATAATGCGCTCTGGAAAAATGTGCGTGATAAATGGCAGACTCTTTTTGAAAGAAATAAAGACCTGAACTTAGAAGCTAAAGTTGACAAAAAGACATTATACTCTCTTTTGTTTGATCTGAAACCAAATGCAACAAAAGCAGAAACGGATGCGGTTATCGAAAAATTTGTAAAATAGAAGTTGTATTAGTTAGTTGTAAAAGAGCCGATAGTTTCAGAACTACCGGCTCTTTTTATTTGTTCAAATAATGACTCATAAAAACTTACATTCTCTCAGGAACTTCAATTCCTAATAAAGCAAAAGCAGATTTTATCACTTCAGCTACTTTTTGAGAAAGCTGCACTCTGAAAATCTTTTTAGTCAAATCAATTTCCCCTAAAATATGCACTGACTGGTAGAATGAGTTGTATTCTTTTACCAAATCATAGGTATAATTGGCAATCAAAGCGGGACTATGGTTTTGAGCCGCATTTTGAATTACTTCAGGGAATAGTTCGATTTGTTTTACTAGCTCTTTTTCTTTTTCGTGCAATTCTTCAACAATCGTTTTAACAGAAAAATCAAAATCGGCTTTACGGATAATGGATTGAATTCTGGCGTATGTATATTGAATAAACGGACCAGTATTTCCTGCAAAATCTACAGATTCTTCAGGGTTAAACAAAATACGTTTCTTTGGATCTACTTTTAAAATGTAATACTTTAAAGCTCCGAGTCCAATTGTTTTGTATAATTTGGCTTTTTCCTCGTCTGAATAACTATCCAGTTTTCCTAAATCTTCAGAAATTTGTTTGGCCGTATCGGTCATATCCTGCATCAGATCATCAGCATCTACTACAGTGCCTTCACGGCTTTTCATTTTTCCGGAAGGCAAATCAACCATTCCGTATGATAAATGATATAAGCTTGAAGCCCAGTCAAAGCCTAATTTTTTCAGAATTAGAAATAAGACTTTAAAATGATAATCCTGCTCGTTTCCAACGGTGTAAACCATTCCGCCAACATCCGGCATATCCTTTACTCGCTGAATCGCAGTCCCGATATCCTGTGTCATGTAAACCGCAGTTCCGTCAGAACGTAATACAATTTTACGGTCTAAACCTTCGTCTGTCAAATCTATCCAGACTGAACCATCAGGATCTTTTTCGAAAACACCTTTATCAAGCCCAACCTGAACCACATCTTTACCTAATAAATAGGTATTGCTTTCGTAGTAATATTTATCAAAATCAACTCCAAGATTCGTGTATGTTGCAGCAAAACCATCATAAACCCATTGGTTCATCATTTTCCAAAGCTCAATTACTTTTTCATCACCCGCTTCCCATTTCTTCAGCATTTCCTGCGCCTCTATAATAATTGGT
Source organism: Flavobacterium cheongpyeongense (assembly GCF_003202435.1). Taxonomy (GTDB): domain Bacteria; phylum Bacteroidota; class Bacteroidia; order Flavobacteriales; family Flavobacteriaceae; genus Flavobacterium; species Flavobacterium cheongpyeongense. The sequence goes on along the minus strand of NZ_QJHK01000003.1, from coordinate 352,851 downwards.
GCCTGCTTTTTTGCTTCTTCTTCGGTTTTTCCAGTTTCTATCAATTGAGAAATTTCAGCTTTATACGCTTTATCAAACTCAACATAATATTTTCCAACTAATTTATCTCCTTTTAAATTGGAACTTTCCGGAGTTTCTCCATATCCAAATTTTTCCCAGGCAAGCATCGATTTGCAAATATGAATTCCGCGATCGTTGATGATTTGGGTTTTGTATACTTTTTTACCCGAAGCTTTAATAATTTCAGCAACAGAATACCCTAACAGATTGTTACGTACGTGACCTAAATGTAAAGGTTTATTGGTGTTTGGCGAAGAATATTCGACCATAATCGCTTTCTCTTCATGATTTGGCGTTACATATCCAAACTTCGAATTGTCTTTTATTTCATTAAAGAAATTCAAATAATAACGATCTGCAATTACAATATTAAGGAAACCGGAAACAACATTGAATCGTGCAACTTCACCCACATTTTCAACCAGATAATCTCCAATTTTATTTCCTAATTCAGCAGGATTGCTTTTAATCATTTTCAATAAAGGAAAAAGCACCATAGTAATATCGCCTTCAAACTCTTTTCGTGTAGTCTGAAATTCGATTTTATCAACAGTAATGTCAAATAATGCCTGAATGGCGCTTTGTATAGAAGGAGTAAGAATTTGTGATAATGACATGTAAACTTATTTTAAAGTGAGCAAATATACTGCTTATTCATCAATTAGAGAAAACGAAAAACATATTAAATATCAAAGAATAATTAGAAATTCTTAAAAACAGACTTGCTATAATTGTTAAAATTATCAAAAAACAAAAACACTAATCTCTTACAAAACAGAACATCTAAGAAAATATTAATTTTTTCTTGTTAATTTCTTGTAACAAATCGTTAGTAAAAATGTCTTACTAGCAAATTCGAAATACAATCTTCATCAATCAAATCAAAATAATCAATTAACAAATTATGAAATTAAAATTCTTTCTGTTCGCATTACTGGTTGTAATTGCAACAGCACAGGCCCAGAATACGGGAACGGTTTCCGGGAAAATTATTGAAAAATCCAATAAGGCACCCATTTCTTATGCTACAGTTTCGATTAAAGACAATGGAAAAGTGGTATCAGGAGTAAACACAGATGACAACGGAGATTTTACAATTAAAAACCTTGCTCTAAAAAGTTATACTATCGAAATTCAGTATATAGGTTTTAGAAAATATATGGGTTCTGTCATATTAAGCGACAATAAAAAAACCGCTGCTTTTAATGTATCCCTTGAAGAAGAAGCAACTCAGCTGAAAGGTGTGAACATTGTAGCGGAACGTTCAACAATTGAACAAAAAATTGACCGTAAAGTGATTAATGTTGGAAAAGACCTCACAACTGCAGGAGCTTCTGCATCTGATATTATGAATAATATTCCATCTGTAAACGTAGATCAGGACGGAAAACTTTCGCTTCGCGGAAACGACAATGTTCGAGTATTAATTGACGGAAGGCCAACAAATCTGGATCCGGCGCAATTACTAAAACAGATTCCGTCAACATCTATCAAAAAAATTGAATTGATCACCAATCCGAGTGCCAAATACAATCCGGAGGGAATGTCGGGAATCATTAATATTGTTTTGCACAAAAATGCGAATACCGGCTTTAACGGTACTTACAGCGGAGGCATCACCTTCGGACAAACTGCAAAATACAATCAGTCATTGGATTTGAATTATAAGACCGGAAAAGTAAACTTCTTTGGGAATGCAGGTAATAACTTTGGAACACATTTTAACGATGGATTTATCACAAAAACGGACAAGAGCATTACACAGGATTTAGACATTTCAAACGAAGACGACTCCTACTTATACAAAGTGGGGATGGATTATTTAATTAATGATCATAATACTTTATCTTTTTACACCACTCAAAATAAAGCAACTGGACTTGGCTTTGTAAATACTACTATTGATTATGTTAATTCAGCCGATAACATTTCAAATATGCATCAAAAATCAAGATATCAGGGGCCAAACAAAACCGGTACTTATAATTTAGCTTATAAACACATCTTTAAAAAAGAAGGTCATACATTAGACTTTGAAGGAAATTATAGTGATACAAAAGAAACTCAAAATGCGGCTTTTGACACTGAAACAACAAAAACGGATAATACATCCAACAATATTGTTTACAATGATTTTATAAATGACAAACGAAAATTAAGCACTTTTAATGTTGATTATGTAAATCCGTTAAACGAAAAGACGACCCTCGAAGCCGGTGCAGAAGCCAGACTAACGAAATCAGAGAATAACTATACGACAAACAATCCTTTAGTTGCTATCCAGATCTCAAATTATACATATGACACCGATATTTATTCTGCCTATGTAACATTTGGACAAAAATTTAAACAATTAAGTTACCAATTAGGAGCCCGTGTTGAAAGCTATAAAGTAACTGCCAATTTAAATAAAGGTCTTAAAAAATTTGATGATGATTATATTACTTTATATCCATCAGCTTATTTAACCTATAATTTAAATGAGAAAAACACTTTGCAACTTAGCTACAGCCGTCGTGTTGACCGCCCGAGTTTAGAACAGACAAAACCTATTCGTGAGTTTTCTACTCCGTTGGTTACTTCATATGGAAATCAAGAACTTAGACCTCAGTTTACTAATTCTGTTGAATTAAATTATACTAAAACCTTAGAAAAAGGCAGTTTTACTACAGGTGTTTTTGTTAGAAGCATTAATGATCAGATTGGCAGAATTTTACGTCCGGATGAATCAGATTTAAACGGAAATAAACAAATTTTAACGTTTGCCAATTATGATCACAATACAGCTTATGGTTTTGAAGTTTCTTTAAATTACAAAATTACAAAATGGTGGGATATTCAACCGTCTATCGATTTTTCAAGTATTGACCAGGATGGCGTTGTGTTTTTAGCAAACGGGACATCAAAAAACAATCCGGTTACAGTTGCAGCCTTCAACGGACGCATGAACTCTAACTTTAAAGCAACAAAACGTTTAAGTTTCTTATTGTTCGGTTTTTACAGAGGTGCTGTTGATGGAGTTCAGAACAACAGTCATGAAATGTACAAAATGGATATTGGGTCACGTTATACATTATTAGACAACAAAATGAATATTAGCTTACGTTTTAATGATGTTTTCAACACCATGAAATATGCTTTTGATACCCAGTATCCTTATCCACAATCAGGGCAGTTTACATGGGAAAGCCAGACCGTTTATTTGGGTTTAACGTATAATTTTGGTGGCGGAAAAATAAAAAAATTACAGCGTAAGCAAAGAGAAGATAATACCAGTAAAGACGGGGGCGGAATGTTTTAGCCTTTTATTGATCGATCTTAATAATTTTATTAGTACTTGTAGAAAAAGATCCCTGAAGTTTGCCAGCTTCAGGGATCTTTTGTTTTATTTAAAATGCTATAAAAAATTCCTGATTTCTTTTATTTCTTCGGGATTTGCAATTTCTGTGGCATCCGTAATAGCCGAAGAATGATAAAAAGTAGGTTCTAGTTTATCCTGTAATAATTTAATATTTGAAGATCTTAATCCTCCGCCAGGCATGATTTCTATTCTGTTATTGGCTAATTTTTGAATTTTCTCCAGATTAAAAACACCTTCTTCAACATTTAATTCCTGCCCCGAAGTTAAAATGGTTTTAAAGCCACACTCTATAATATCTTCTAGAGATTGTTCGACATTTTTGACTACATCAAAAGCACGATGAAAAGTACAGGAAAGCGGATAAGCTAAATTAACTAATTCCTGATTTTTCTTTTTATTGATACTGCCATCTTCATTTAAAATCCCGAAAACAAAACCATCAACACCTAACTTTTTAAACTGTTTTAGATCTTGCTTCATTTCAGCAATTTCTTCATCTGAATAAACAAAATCGCCACCTCTTGGTCTTATGATAACATGCATTTTTATTGAAAGCTTTTCGCGAACTCTTACCGTTAAAACATAATTAGGTGTTGTACCGCCAAGCTGCATATTCTCGCACAATTCTATTCGATCAGCACCATTTTCCTGGGCAATCAAAGCTGATTCGTAATTAAAACATGCTATTTCGAGTTGATTTTTTTTCATGTTCTTAAAAACAATTATTACCCGCTAAATTTATAAAAAAACCTGCTTCAAATAAAGCAGGTTCTACTATTTTAAGGTTGTGAAAACTAATTACCATTTGATAATTGCACTTGCCCACGTAAATCCACTTCCAAAGGCTGCTAACACAACAGTATCTCCTGCTTTAATTTTCCCTTGTTCCCAGGCTTCTGTCAAAGCGATTGGAATAGAGGCCGCAGTAGTGTTACCGTATTTTTGAATGTTATTATGAACCTGATCGTCTGATAATTTGAATTTATTCTGAATGAATTGCGAAATCCTCAAATTAGCCTGATGGGGAATCAGCATATCAATATCGGAAACCTGTAAGCCATTCGCTTCCAAACCTTCATTTATGACTTCTGCAAAACGAACGACTGCGTTTTTAAACACAAATTGGCCATTCATATAGGGATAATAACTTTCGTCATTAGGATCGTTATCGGCAATAATATCCGTTACCCAACGTGCTCCCATTCCCGGTGCCTGCAAAGCCAGTTCCTCGGCATACTGTCCTTCTGAATGTAAATGAGTAGATAAAATTCCTTTAGTCAAATCTTCTTCACGGCTTAAAACTGCAGCTCCTGCCCCATCCCCAAAAATTACCGAAACGCCACGTCCTCGGGTCGTCATGTCTAATCCTGTTGAATGAACCTCAGAACCAATGACCAAAATATTTTTATACATTCCGGTTTTAATATATTGATCTGCTACAGAAATTGCATAAACAAAACCCGAACATTGATTTCTTACATCTAAAGCCCCAACGGTTCTTAAACCCAAATCGCGCTGTACTAAAACTCCCGGACCCGGAAAATAGTAATCAGGACTTAATGTTGCAAAAACCACGAAATCAATATCTTCTTTGGCCACACCTGAACGTTCTATCGCTATTTTGGCAGCTTTTACTCCCATAGAAGTTGTGGTATCTTCCCCACGAATAATGTGTCTTCGTTCCTGAATTCCGGTTCGCTCCTGAATCCACTCATCATTGGTATCTATAATCTTAGACAAATCATCATTTGTTACAACATTTGAAGGAACATAATATCCTAAGCCCGCTATTTTTGAATGATACATACTCTTTTTTTTATTTGTTAAAAATTGGACTGCAAATCTAAGTATACTTTAAAATATCAGAGTACAAATTACCACTTTTTTCGTAATTAACATTTCATATACTTTTAAATATATAAATTGGTACTAAGGAATTGTTGTTTTTTTATCATAATAAAACAAAAGTCCCTAAAAAATAATTTTAGAGACCTTCATTTTAGTTTTATTTATTTCTAACCTTTTAACCAGTCGTTTTTAAGCTTTTCCTTTGAAACATCTGTAGCTTTAAAAGTTTCACTTTCCTCGTAAGGCAGCTTCACAGTTCCTTTTATGGTTTTATCAGCACCGGCTCTTTTTATCTGAACCGTAATCGGATCATTTTCTTTCCAGTTTTCACTCTCACCAATTAAGTCATAAATATTATCTAATGAATATGGTTTAGTATTTATAGCCAAAATGATGTCTCCCGGCTTAAGGTCTAAATTCGTAAAAAACGGATTTAACGCTATATCCGGACGAACACTTATTTCTTTTGTTTTTGGATCTATTCCGATATAAGGAACCTGTCCTTTTAAGAAAACCGAACCCGCTTTTTTCTCAGAAGCTTTCGTTACTCCTACTTTTGCTAAATACTGATCGTAAGGAATTGGGGTTGTTCCTACAACATGGGTTTTTAAAAATTCCCCAACCTCAGGATAGGTTAATTTCGTGATTTTATCAAAAAGTTCATCGTCATTAAATGGCTTTTCAACTCCATACTCTTCAGATAGTTTGTGCATTAGATCAAGAATTCCTCTTTCTCCGTTACTTTTTTCCCTGATAATAATATCGATACACATTCCGATCAAAGCACCTTTTTGGTACACGTTTAAGTATTGGTCTTTATAAGGCTGTTCCAATACATTTTTACTCATTACTGTAAACGACATCGTATCATTTAATCCCTTAGCCTGTTCAATTTTATCAGCAATACGTGTGTAGAATTCAGCTTCATCAATTAACCCCTGATTAATCTGGAAAAGATTGGCAAAATATTCCGTTACACCTTCATACATCCATAAATGCTCAGACATTTTTGGAGCATTATAATCAAAATACTGAATTTCTTTAGAGTGAATTGTTAAAGGCGTTACTATATGAAAAAATTCGTGTGAAACCACATCTTTCATAGATTCTACCAATTTATCTTTTGGCATTGATTCAGGCAAAACAACTGTAGTAACTGTTGGATGCTCTAAAGCTCCAAAACCGTGTGCATCATCTTTGGCCATACTTGACAGATACAATAAAACGGTATATTTTTTAGTAGCATTTACTTTTCCCAAAAAGTTTTTTTGTGCCGTCATCATCGTTTTCATTTCCGGAGTAATACTTTCGGCTGTAAATTTTCCTGTTGGAGAATATACTGCAATTAAAATATCCATTCCATTAACGTTGAATGTTGTATAATCTGGTTTCGAGTACATAACTGGGTTCTCCACCAAAACCGCATAACGAGATGTTGTAAAAACATCGCTTGTTTTGCTTGCATCTTCATCCGTCATTGAGGTTGCGCCCCAGAGTGTTTCAGGATGTGTAATTGTAACTTTGTAAGGAATATCTAATTTATCCTGAAAATACCCCACAAAACCATGTGTATTAACCATAAAGTTGATTCCGGCATTAATGTTTGTTCCCGCTGGCGAAAACACATCATCATTACCAAAACCGGTTCCTTTTTCTGTATCAAAAGTATCTCCAACCAAATAGCTTATCGTTTTTAGCCTTTTTGCATCCGAAATTGACCATGAATTATCATCAATTCTCTTTACAGTTAAAGCGTTTCCTTTAACGTCAAAAGCTTTAAAACTATCTGAATATTTTCCATAATTATCTGTTGAATAGGTCCCCGGAACTGTTTTTGGAATACTGTAGATTACTTCATCAGTTTTTATCTCCGGTGCCGTAACTGTTACTAAAACTTTGTCATCTTTTACATCAGTAAGGTTAATATTGACAGCTACATCATTTTTAGCTGCAGTTGACATCCCCGTTTTACAACCCAAAAAAGTCAGTGCAAGAGCTAATGTGCAAATTATTTTTTTCATTTATTAAAAGTTTAATTTTAGATATAAGTCTTACAAATTGCAAAACTGTTACAGTAAAAGATATAAATAAAAAACTCCTGAAATCCAGGAGTTTTAGTTAGTCTAATTTATTTTTTATATAATACTTCCCATCCAAATCTTCATCAAAATCGTCTATTTTAACTGGCTTCGGTTTTGGTTTATTTGCTATTGCCTTCTTTTTCCACATCTCAAATTTTTCAAGAGGCATTTTCTTTTTCATTATTTCCAGAACTTCTTTTTCCGACAATCCAAATTCTTTTTTTATAATTTCAAATGGATTTCTTTCTTCTAATGCCAGGGAAACAAGTTTTTCAGTTTGTTCCCAATTCAACTCTTTGCGGTTACTCTTTTTCATCTCGTGAAAATTAATTCAAAATAGTGGTTAATGATTAATAGATTGATTTTCAATTTCAGTATCAATATTAATAAAAAAAATAATTAGTTGATCAGATTCTCTATATTTTTTTTATGGATTTTAGCTTTTTTTTATGACTTGTAAATTTTTAAAGAAAATTTACAGATCTTTTAATTTATCACTTATTCTGAAACCATAAATACATTCTTAATCTAATTTGATTTAATGTCAATTACAAAACCAGTTGTAATACCATAATTATCTAAACACGTAAATTACTATGATTACAGTTAAAAGGTATATTGATATGCCCATAAAATCAACAAAAGCTGTAACGGCATACGCAGCAGTAACATCCATTTTGGCAAACCAAAACCTGCCTTTTTGTTTTGATACATGAAAAGATTTGCAGGAAACACAGCAATCAGCAAAGCTATAATTCCCCATGCAGCAAAATGGCTCAAAAAAGGAAAAATCAGTAGAATACCTAAAACTATTTCGGCAGCTCCACTTAAAATATTCAACAGTTTAGGATTTGGAAAACAAGGCGGAATAATTTTCAGATACATTCCGGGAGACCTGAAATGATTAATTCCGGCAACAATATAAAGAAAAGCCATTAAATACAAATGCCAGAGTAAATCCATGATAATCACATTTAAACCAATTTAATAATTTTTAAAGACATTTATTTTCAAAGAATCCTTTTTTATTAACAGACAGATCCGTTATTTTTTCTGAAATTAATATTCATTATAATGATAGCCAAAATAATGAGCAGAATTCCAACCCATTGAAAAAAAACCACATTTTCGTCCAATAAAACAAAAGCCATCATCACTGAGACCGGGAGTTCAAGTGCCGAAACAATGCTTCCTAACCCAATTCCGGTTAATGGAAAACCGGCATTCATGAGCATTGGCGGAATTATAGTCCCAAAAAGAGAAAGCACGATACCCCATTTCAGGAAAATTAAAAAATTAAAAGGTGTGTTTTGTGTAGCTAATGCAAACGAAAAAACAATAACACTTCCCCCAAGAAGCATGTATAAACTACGTTGGGCCGAAGAAATTTCGACGGCCACACGATTTGCAGTAAACATAGTTGTTGTAAATGACGCAGCTGCAAGTACCCCCCAGACAATACCTCTCCAATCTAATTGAATATCGTTTTTCAAAATATTTGTTGCTAGCAAAGTTCCGACAAGAACAATGAAAACCGCTATTGTTTTTTGAAGTGACGGCAATTTCTTTTCTAAAACCATTTCGAGCAAAACACCCATCCAGACCGTCTGCATCAGTAAAACAATACCAATAGAAACCGGAATGTATTTTACTGCCAAGTAATAAAACAAACTGGTCATGCCTAAAGAAGTTCCTGCCAGCATTAGACTAAAAATATTTTGGGGAGTTGCTTTTACTACATTTTCTTTATGTTTTGCCTTTTGAAAAGCATTAATCAGCAGAACACCTAAAACTCCTAATACAAACTGAGCAGTAGTCACCTCGGCAGTAGTGAATCCGTCAGCATAGGCCATTTTTACAAAAGTGGCCAGCATACCGTAACTTGTAGCACCTAAAGCAACCAGAAAGACCCCTTTTAGGACATTTTTTTGTGACATTCCTGTTTTATTTTAAAAAAAATTAGCCCGCAAAGATACTACTTAGTTTTTAGCTCAATGTTAAAAATTGGAAAAGGAAAAATTTAACTTCATGAATCGATTGCATTTATTTCTGAAAAATTAAAACTTCGATCTGCTTCATTTAAAAAAATTCTTTATTTTGCACTCAAATCGAAAAAAAATGAAAAAAACAATTATTGCATTTATTGCAATTGGCTTATTAGCTGTATCGTGTGATAAAAAAGAATCAACAGACGGTTTACATCTTACAGGAAATATAAAAGGACTAAAACAAGGAAAATTATACATTCAAAGATATAATGATACTGCCTTGGTGGCGATTGACAGCATTAAAATTGACGGAAATTCAGCTTTTGAAACCAATATAAAACTAGAATCACCAGAAATGCTTTATTTATTTCTGGATCGTGGAGTTAGCAATTCACTAGATAATAATATTATGTTTTTTGCAGAACCAGGAAACCTAAACATTGATGCAAATCTTGATAACTTTATCAATGGCGCCAAAATTACAGGTTCAAAAAATCATGAACTATTTGAAGAATACCAAAAAATAAACTCTCGTTTTAAAGATGAAAATTTATCCTTAATTGAAGCAAAATTCAAAGCACTGAAAAGACAGGATCAAAAAGCAATGGACAGCATTACAGCAAAAGGGGATTCGAACATCAAACGAAAATATTTGTTTGCTACTAATTTTGCCATCAACAACAAAGACCATGAAATAGCACCTTACATAGCCCTGGCAGAAATTTACGACATCAATATTAAATTTTTGGATACTATTCAAAAATCAATGACCCCTAAAGTAGCTAATTCATTATACGGTAAAAAGCTCACGAAGTATGTAAATGAAATTAAAAAAGAACAAAAGAAATAATTCAGAAATATGTTTAAAACAAAAAGTCCTGAGAATTTCAGGACTTTTTGTTTTTTAGGCAATGCATTAAAATCGAAGAGCGATAAGGAATAGCCCACATCTAGCTTTGCCAGACCACGCAAGCCTGACTTCATATACAATAGTACGCCACAAAATTGTTGCTATGACACCTTAATTAATTTTGATAATAAAAGTAACTGCTTCAGCAGAATATTTTAATGCAAAAATTAAAGCATTTAGAGGAGTAAGAAATACAAACTTCTTCTTATTCAGATTATCTCATCTTTTTGCCTAATCCCCAACTTTTGAACCTGATCCCAATAATAATTATGATCCATTTTTTAGGACAAGACACATAATAAAAAAGCCTCTCGATTGAGAGGCTTTTTAAGTTGGTCTACTAGGACTCGAACCTAGAAAGACTGCACCAAAAACAGTTGTGTTACCATTACACCATAGACCAATAAAGTAGTGCGGTTAAGCGAGTGCAAATTTAAAACTTTATTTAGTTTGTGCAAACTTTTTGAGCAAAAAATTTATTTTTTTTTGATTTTTTTTTCTTTTAAAGCCCCGGCAAACACACAAGTATTTCATAAACAATACTTTAATTTCGCTCTACAGATTTGTAGATTTTTTTGTTAATGCTCGTTTCTTTACATAAAAAAACATTTTCTTTGTAGATAGAAAAACATACAAAATTTTAACACCTAAATATGGCACAATTCAATTTCAATAAATGGAATACAATTATTGGTTGGTTTGCATTTGCAATCGCTTTAATTACCTATACACTAACCGTTGAACCCACCATGAGTTTCTGGGATTGCGGCGAATATATTGCCACAGCAGCAAAACTTGAAGTTGGACACCCACCGGGAGCACCTTTATTTCAAATGATGGGAGCTTTTTTCGCCATGTTCGCAATCGATAATCAACATGTTGCCGTAATGGTAAATATGATGTCTGTTTTCTCCAGTGCTTTTACTATTTTATTCATGTTTTGGTCATCGTCTATGCTTTTGAAAAAAATCATCTCACGTTTTGCCGAAATTGATCAAAATAATTCAATAGTAATCTTAGGAAGTTCTTTCGTCGGAGCTTTAGCTTATACGTTTTCAGACAGTTTCTGGTTTAACGCTGTTGAAGCCGAAGTTTATGCAATGGCATCCTTATTAATCGCATTGCTTTTTTGGCTTGGATTACGCTGGGAGCAAGATATGAACGAACCTAAGGGAAACAAATGGCTTCTTATTATCTCTCTTGTAATTGGTCTTTCGTTTGGAGTACACTTTATGGCATTATTAACCATTCCTGCCATTGGTTTTCTCTACTTCTTTAAACATTACGAAAAAGTTACCCTAAAAAATTTCATCATTGCAAATGTTGTAGTAATAGCAATTTTATTGTTTATTTTCAAATTACTTCTTCCTTTAACCATGGCATTCTTTGGGAAAACCGAAGTTTTCATGGTAAATAGCATGGGATTGCCTTTTAACTCAGGAACTATCTTTGTTGCTTTGCTTTTTATTGCTTTCTTTTATTTTGGATTAAAATATACCAAACAAAAAGGGCTGGTTTTCTACAACACTATAATTCTTTGCGTCTTATTTATTTTAATTGGTTTCTCAACCTGGATGATGTTGCCTGTTCGTGCTAATGCGAATACAGTAATCAACGAAAACAAACCATCTGATGCTACCGAAGTTTTAGCATACTATAATCGTGAGCAATACGGTGTAAATCCATTGTTTTACGGACCTCAATATACCGAAGTTTTTGCCGGATTGGATGAAAAAACGCCATATCTGGACAAAAAACCAAACTACGAAAGAGATTATAAAACCGGTAAATACATTATTACCAACAATTATAAAAATGCAGATCAGAATAGTGATGACAATCAAAAAACGATTCTGCCTAGAATGTGGAGTACAGAAACACAACATATTCAAAATTATATCAATTTTACAAACCCTCCTCAATTCAAAATAAATCCTAATTATGCTTACGAGGATGATTTAGCAAAATACGGAATTGATGCCAGTCAATTATCTGAGGAAGAATACAACAAAGCTACTGCTCAACTACGCAATGAGGTTGAAAAAACAGTTTCAGAATTCAGACAAGCGTATGCGCAAAAGCAAATTGATAACGAAGGTTATGTTAAGTTCCTAAATAGTTATAAAGATTACTTAATCTTAGAAAAACCATCAACTGTTGATAATTTCAGTTTTATGTTCGAATATCAATTCGGATACATGTACTGGAGATATTTGATGTGGAATTTTGCAGGGCGTCAAAATGATGTTCAGGGAAAATATGATAATCTGGACGGTAACTGGATCAGCGGAATTAAATATGCCGACTCAGTTCATTTGGGCTCTCAGGATAATTTGCCCTCAGACGTTTTAAATAATAAAGGCCGAAACACTTATTATTTCATCCCGTTCATTTTAGGACTTATTGGGATTATGTATCACGCAAACAAAGACCTAAAAAGTTTTTATGTTCTTTTAGCACTGTTTTTATTTACCGGAATCGCACTTAAAATTTACCTAAACGAAAGACCTTTTGAACCTCGTGAAAGGGATTATGCACTAGTTGGTTCCTTTTATGTTTTCGCAATTTGGATAGGCTTCGGAGTTTATTCACTCTATGAATCTATTCAAAAATACCTTGCCCCAAAAATTGCAGGCCCGGTTATTATTGCCGCAAGTTTATTAGCTGCCCCTGTTTTAATGGCTTCTCAAAACTGGGACGACCATGACAGGTCGGGTAAATATACAGCGGTTGCAATGGCAAAAGCCTATTTGACATCATGTGATAAAGACGCCATTTTATTTACAATTGGGGATAATGACACTTTCCCGCTATGGTATGCACAAGAAATTGAAGGCATTCGTACAGACATAAAAATTGTAAACACAAGTCTTTTTATGACTGACTGGTATATTGATCAAATGAAAGCCAAGTCATACGAATCTGCCCCTTTACCAATATCATTCAAACATGATGAATATGTAGGTGACAAATTAGATTATGTTGCCCATATTCCAAAAGTAGAGACTCGTTGGGATATTAAAGATTTTATTACTTTTATTAAACACCCAAAATCAACTGTTAGTTTACAAAACGGCCAAACCATTCACTTTTTCCCAACTAACAAAATCAGAATTTCAGTTGACAAAAGTATAATTATCAAAAACCAGGTAGTCAATCCTAAATACAACGATTCTATTGTATCGTATATGGACATAGACATCAAAGGAAGCGCAATATATAAAAATCGCTTAATGATGTTGGACATTTTGGCAAATAACAACTGGAAAAGACCCATCTATTTTAGTGGCGGTGCTTTTGATGATGAAGATTATTTATGGCTTAAAGACTACTTACAGCTTGACGGAATGGCGTATAAATTAGTACCAATTAAAAACACTCCTTCAAAAGACGGAGGGCCAATGGACATGGGACAAATTGATGGTGATAAAATGTATGATATCGTGACAAAATGGGATTGGGGAAACAGTAATGGCAACATCTATCACGACCCCGAAACCAGAAGAAACAGTATCACCTATCGCACGAATCTTTCCCGATTAATGAACCAGCTTATCACTGAAGGCAAAATTGATAAAGCTAAAAATATTATCAATCTTGCAATGACAAAAATGCCATTGGATCAATATGGGTATTATTCATTAGTTGAACCCTTTGCAGGCGGTTATTACAAAGTAGGCGAAAAAGAAAAAGCGCAGGACTTACTAAATAAACTGGTTCGCAAATACAAAGAAAACCTGAATTATTATGCAACTTTAAGTGCAGGTGACCAATCTGATTTAGCCATTGATATCATAACTGATATTGAACGCTACAGAAGCCTTCTGCAGGTAATGAAAGACCATAAAGACCAGACTTTTTATAATAATCATAAAAAAACCTTCAACACTTATATAAATATGTTCGAACGTTTTGGACGGGAAAAAGAATAAAATATACAAAAAATAAACTAATTAAAAAAATGCAGCCCTATTAGCTAAATAGCGCTGCATTTTTTAATTTTACATATCTCTAAATTGTTTCAACATGAGCTTTTATTGGGTTAAAACGAATTCATTCATTAAAAGGGTATTTTCTAAGTATTGCTGGGACATTCCAAACAAAGAAAAGAAAATATACCTTACATTTGATGATGGTCCAACTCCTGAAATTACAGACTGGGTTTTATCAGAATTGAAAAAATTTGATGCAAAGGCAACTTTTTTCTGTATTGGAAAAAACATTAAAGCAAATTTAGCCTTATTTGAAAAATTAATTACTGAGGGTCATTCTATAGGAAATCACACGATGAACCATGTGAATGGCTGGAAAAGCCACACTAATGATTACATCGAAAACGTAAAAAATTGTGCTGCGGTTTTAGAAGAAGAAAAAACATGCAATATGATATTTCGCCCGCCTTATGGGAAAATAAAAAAGGCACAATCAAAAGTTTTACGCCGACTAGGCTACAAGATTGTAATGTGGGATGTGCTAAGCGCAGATTTCGACCAAAGTATTAGCCCTGAAAAATGCCTTGAAAATGTTACCAAAAATGTAACATCCGGAAGCGTAATTGTATTTCATGACAGTATAAAGGCTTGGCAAAATTTAAAATTTGCACTTCCTAAAACGTTATATTTTTTAAAAGAAAATGGATATACTTTTGATGTTATCCGATAAAACAACACATCCAAAAAAGAAGAAGTTCTCAGACTCCAAACTGCTCCTGAACAATTCCGATAATAGTATTAGCATCCAATTCACCAGATTGCCTCCAGATCATTTGTCCTTCTTTATAAATCATCAGTGTAGGCAAACCTTTAATTCGTAAAGCCTCTGCCAGTTCCTGATTTTTATCAACATCAATTTTGACAACCTTGGCTTTATCGCCTAGCGCAGCCGCAACATCCTTAATTACAGGATGCATAGAAACTGACGATTCATTCCAATCTGTGTAGAAATCTATCAACACAGGAACCTGAGCATTTATTAGTTCTCCAAATTTTGACATAAAACCAAAAATTTAAATTTTTAAATCTGCTAAAAAGAGATTAATGTTATACAAATGTAGCATTTTTACCGAATTAAGCCACACTGTTACCTTTTTTTAGTTCAATAACTGTGATTTCCGGCATGATACCAACACGGCCTGGATAAGCATGAAATCCAAAACCTCTGTTGACATAAACATACCTCCCTAAGTTCTCATAAAGCCCTGCCCACTGCTTGTAAATGTATTGTGCCAAACTCCATTTAAAATAGCCTGGAATCTCAATACCAAATTGCATTCCATGTGTATGACCTGATAATGTTAAATGAAAATTTTTGGGATGATCTTTAATTTCAGCGTCCCAATGACTTGGATCATGGCTCATTACGATCTTAAAATCATCCTGAGCAACGTTCGCAGACGCCTTATTAAGATCGCCTGCCTTTTTAAAATTCACTCCCCAATTCTCTACTCCAATCAACGCAATTTTATCATTTCCTTTGTGAATATAAGCATGCTCGTTGAGCATTAATTTAAATCCAATTTGTCCATATAGATTCTTAATTGCCTGAAAGTTTTCATCTTTTTGTTGTTCGGACGACCAGGTAACATATTCGCCATAATCATGATTTCCTAAGATCGAAAACTTGCCATATTTGTACTCTTTTATCCGGTTAAAAGTATCTATCCAGGGATGCATTTCTTTAGCATGTGTATTGACAATATCACCTGTAAATAAAATCATATCTGATTCCTGTTGGTTAATAAGATCAATAGCATAATTTATTTTTTCAGAGTCATCGAAACTACCGCTATGTACATCTGAAATCTGAGTAATTTTAAATCCATTAAAAGCATGGGGCAGATCCGGAAAAAAGATCGTTTGTTTAAGTACTTTAAAATTATATTTCCCTTCAAAAATTCCGTAAATCAAAGACAAAAAAGGCACTACCGCCAGGCCTAAGGCAATTTGACTCACAAACTTTCTCCTTTCTGGCATCATTTCTTTTCGTGGTGCATTGTACATAAAGTAGTTTAAAATACTAGCTCCTATCCTAAAAATGTCTTCTCCAAACAAAATAAGCGTAATTACAATTTTAGGAACATAAACCAATAACATCAAACCCATTGTAAACATGGTATACTTGGTTTGCCCAACAGAACGGTCAAATTGTGTAAACGAATAGACAATAAAAACCAAAAGCAACACACTAATTAACTGATAAGCTATTAAAGCCCATCTTAATTTGATTAAAGCACGAAAGGCCTGATATGCATAGAACTCAATAAATAAAAAAAAAGTACACAGAATTATAAAACGAAGAATCATTATTTGCAGTTTTGAACAAAGTAACAAAGAATGGCGTTTTTACAAATGTATATTATCAAAATTTTAACTAGAAAACAGTGCTATTTTAAAGAATGGAAATTCGTTGATAAAATTAAAAACTAAGGAATATATAATTTTAATTAACAAATTAGTTTTTAAAACCCAATTGCTTATTTTTACAGACTAATATTTTTTTTATGTCAACTCAAAAACGTCTTTTTCTTCTCGATGCTTACGCACTTATTTTTCGTGGTTATTATGCTTTTATAAAAAATCCCCGAATTAATTCTAAAGGAATGGATACATCAGCGATCATGGGCTTCATGAATTCGCTTTTGGATGTTATTAAACGTGAAAAACCAGATCATTTGGCTGTAGCTTTTGATAAAGGCGGAAGTCATGTCAGAACCGAAATGTTTGTTGAATACAAAGCCAATCGTGATGCCACACCCGAAGCGATTAAAATTGCAATTCCATACATTCAGGATCTACTTAGAGCCATGCATATTCCAATTATCGAAATAGAAGGCTGTGAAGCGGATGATTTAATTGGAACCATTGCCAAACAAGCCGAAAAAGAAAACTACAAAGTCTATATGGTTACACCAGATAAGGATTTTGCCCAATTAGTCTCTGAAAATATATTCATGTACAAACCAGCACGTATGGGAAATGGTATAGAAATTTGGGGAGTTCCTGAAGTTCTGGCAAAATTTGAAATCGAAAGACCTGAGCAGGTAATTGACTTCCTGGGCATGATGGGTGATGCTGTAGATAATATCCCGGGATTGCCCGGAGTTGGTGAAGTGACTGCTAAAAAATTCCTGAAAGAATTTGGAACAATGGAAAACCTTTTGGACAATACACATCTACTAAAAGGTAAAATGAAAGAAAATATCGAAGCCAATAAAGACAAGGGTATTTTATCTAAAAAACTGGCAACCATTATTTGCGATTGCGACGTAATCTTTAACGAAGACGATTATGAACTTTCGCGTCCTGACATTGAAAAAACCGATGCTATTTTTCAGGAATTGGAATTCAGAAGAATGGCAGAACAATTTGATAATTTATTTAAAGCAGGAGGTGGAAACACATTAGCAGACACCACTACAGAAGCTAAATTATATAAAAAAACGCAACCTAAAAACGAAAATCAATTTGATCTTTTTGGAGGAGGAAGTCCGGAAGAGAATCCGGAAGACACAAGAGCTTCATTTTACAATACTTTAGAAAACACACCTCACTCCTATCAGGCGATAGAAGGCGATTTAGGAATTAAATTACTCTTACAGAATTTACAAAAACAGTCTTCAGTTTGTTTTGATACCGAAACTACAGGTTTAGATGCCTTGCATGCAGAACTTGTCGGGATTTCCTTCGCTTATGAAAAAGGAAAAGGATATTATGTCCCGTTTCCGGAAAGCCAGGAAGAAACTCAGGTTTTGATCGACAAATTCAAACCTTTTTTTGAGAATGAAAACATCGAAAAAATTGGACAGAATTTAAAATACGATTTAAAGATTCTTTCTAATTATGGAGTAACTGTAAAAGGAAAACTTTTTGACACTATGATTGCGCATTATCTGATCAATCCTGATATGCGTCATAATATGGATATTTTAGCTGAAACCTATTTGAAATATTCACCAAAATCAATTGAAACTTTAATTGGTAAAAAAGGCAAAAATCAGATTTCAATGCGTGATGTCGCACTTGAAGAAATCAAAGAATATGCTGCAGAAGATGCTGATATAACTTTACAATTAAAAGAAATCTTTACAGCCGAATTAGACAAAACCGAAACAAAAAAACTGTTTAACGAAATTGAAATACCATTGGTAAGCGTTTTGGCCGCTATGGAAACAGAAGGAATTCGTTTAGATGTTGATTTTTTAAAGGAAATGTCAAAAGAAATGGATGTTGAAATTAAAGCTTTAGAACAAAACATTTACGAAAC
The DNA here is from genome assembly GCF_003202435.1 of Flavobacterium cheongpyeongense. GTDB lineage: Bacteria > Bacteroidota > Bacteroidia > Flavobacteriales > Flavobacteriaceae > Flavobacterium > Flavobacterium cheongpyeongense. The sequence goes on along the minus strand of NZ_QJHK01000003.1, from coordinate 334,341 downwards.
TGCGGGTGAGAAATTCAATCTGGCCTCTCCGAAACAATTAGGTGATATTTTATTTGACAAACTTAAAATTGGAGGTGCTAAACAAAAGAAAACCAAAACAGGTCAATATGCTACCGGAGAAGAAGTTTTGACTTATCTGGCAAACGACAATCCAATTGTAAAAGAAATTCTGGACTGGCGACAAATGGTAAAATTACAAAGCACTTACATTTTGGCTTTACCGGAACAAGTTGACAAAAAAACATTACGCGTTCATACTGATTATATGCAGACAGTTGCCGCTACAGGTCGTTTGAGTTCTAATAATCCGAATTTACAAAATATTCCAATTCGTACCGAAAGAGGTCGTCAGATACGTAAAGCTTTTGTTGCACGTGATGAAAACCACACCTTAATTTCTGCCGATTACTCGCAGATAGAATTAAGGATTATTGCTGCTTTAAGCGGTGAAGAAAATATGATTAAAGCGTTTCAGGACGGAGAAGATATTCATAAAGCAACCGCTGCAAAAGTCTTTAACGTGCCTTTGGATGAAGTTTCCCGCGAACAAAGAAGCAATGCAAAAACCGTAAACTTTGGAATTATTTATGGTGTTTCCGCTTTCGGATTAAGCAGCCAAACATCATTATCCCGTAGTGAAAGCGCAACTTTAATTGAAGCTTATTACAATACTTATCCAAGATTAAAATCATACATCTCAGACCAGGTCGAGTTTGCCCGCGAAAATGGCTATGTGCAAACGATTCTGGGACGACGTCGGTATTTAAAAGACATTAATTCAGCTAACGCTGTAGTAAGAAGCGCAGCCGAAAGAAATGCTGTTAACGCCCCAATTCAGGGAAGTGCTGCCGATGTGATTAAAATTGCGATGATCAACATTCATAAAAAACTAAAAGAAGAAAACTGGAAGTCTAAAATGCTGCTTCAGGTACATGATGAGCTTGTATTCGATGTTCATAATGAGGAACTCGAAAAAATCCAGCCAATGATTAAACACGAAATGGAAAATGCTTTTAAAATGGCTGTTCCTCTGGAAGTAGAATTAGGCTTAGGCAAAGACTGGCTAGAAGCGCATTAATAATATCTGACTTAAAAAAAGAGAAGCGTCCCGAGATAAAAATTGGGACGCTTCTTTTATGCTTAAATTTTCTTGCTCCACAGGTTTTGGGATTGATCCACAATATGCTTTGATCCCCCATTGATCCTGTGTATCACTATTTCAGGACTAGACATTCAAAAAAAAAACCACCACAAAACTGTGATGGTTTTCTATTGAGCCGATAGAGGGACTCGAACCCACGACCTGCTGATTACAAATCAGCTGCTCTAGCCAGCTGAGCTACATCGGCCTCATTACGGGTGCAAATATAAAATTGTTTTTTTATATTTGCAAAATAAATTTTACAGCTCTTTTATAATTAAAAAACCATCACATTTCTGCGATGGTTTCCCTTGAGCCGATAGAGGGACTCGAACCCACGACCTGCTGATTACAAATCAGCTGCTCTAGCCAGCTGAGCTACATCGGCCTCATTACGGGTGCAAATATAAAGCGGTTTTTGGTTTTGCCAAAATAAATCTGCACTTTTTTATACTTTTTTTTTCTTACAATTCGTTGATTTTAGCAATCAATTGATTAGCAGTTTCTTCCAATTCAATATTGATTTGTTTGAAGTGCGCTTTTTTATTTTCAACGTTCTTAGCATTCACTTTTGTGATCAAAGTATCAAAAGCATTAATAGCTTCATCAACCAAAGCATTCGTTTCTGGAGTAGGATTTCCTGTTGTAGACATCTCAAACAAATAAACTGCCTCAATAATATCCCCTAATACGAAATTGATGTCTTTCTTTAAATTTTTAACGTTTGCCATTTTTATTTATTATTTTAATTTGCGTCTGCAAAAGTACATATTATCTTTAGAATATACGTTAAGAAATGTAAATTTCTAAAATTGAAGCTTTTCCACTCAAAACAAATACATTTATCTCAGCTGGAACTAAAACCGTATCACCTTTTATATAAGTATATTTGAATCCGTCATATTCTATTTCGAAACTGCCTTCAATACACATATAAACTGTAAAAGTCTCTTTTGATTTAGTAATCTCTGCTCTATCTTCTAACGGAATAAAATTGGTTGTAAAATAAGGACAGTCCACCACAACGTTTGAAACATTTGCTTTTGAACCGTATTTTTTCTGGGTATCAACTTTATTGTAGTTAATAGCATCTAATGCCAAATCTACGTGCAATTCTCTTTTATTTCCCTGTGCATCCACACGATCAAAATCATATAAACGGTAGGTAATATCAGATGTCTGCTGAATTTCTGCCACAACTAATCCTGCCCCGATTGCGTGAACTGTTCCGGTTTCTAAAAAGAAAACATCTCCTGCTTTTGCTTTGACATCATCTAAAATAGAAACCAAAGTTTTATCATTTAAATGCTGTAAATATTCCTCTTTACCTGAATCTTCTTTAAACCCAACAATAATCCGTGCATCAGCATCAGCCTGCATTATGTACCACATTTCAGTTTTTCCAAATGAATTATGACGTTCTTTTGCCAATTTATCGTTAGGATGAACCTGTATAGAAAGATCTTCACGAGCATCTAAATATTTAAAAAGCAATGGAAATTGTTTACCAAAACGCTCATAAACCCGGGTTCCAAGAATTTCATTTGGAAGATCATTAATAAGATCCATCAAAGATTTTCCTTTTAACTGTCCATTGGCAACAGTACTTACATCGCCTTGTACGGTAGACAATTCCCAGCTTTCGCCTGTAATCTTAGAAGTGATCGGTTTGTTTAATAATGTTTTTAATTTCTCACCTCCCCAGATTCTTTCTTTCAGGATTGGCTCAAATTGTAAAGGGTATAAGTTTGGTTTCATATTCTAATTTTATGGCTAAATATCTAATAATTAATTAAGCAACGATCTAATAGTTTTTTTTTTTTTTTAAATCTACAACACTAACTCTTTTATTATGTCCAGGGCTTTCGGAATATGTCTTGCAGCATTCATACTGTCAAAAATATAAATAACCAATCCGTTTCTGTCTATAATAAAAGTCACTCTTCCTGGCAAAAGACCAAACAAATTATTTTTCACACCAAAAAGATGCCTTAATCGTTTATCTTCATCTGAGAGCAAAATAAAAGGCAGCTTGTGTTTATTGGCAAATTTCTGATGCGATTTTACACTATCTGCACTAACTCCTATAACCTCGGCTCCTAAATCTTTAAAATCTTCATATTGATCCCTAAAGCTACATGCCTCAACAGTACATCCGGGCGTATTATCTTTAGGGTAAAAATAAATCACAAGTGGTTTTCGACCCAACACACTCTGGCTGTCAAAAACCTCGCCATGACTATCCTTTGCAGTAAAATTTGGGACTATATCTCCTATTTTCAACGACATTCTTTATTCTCCTTTATAAGTTACAAAATTGCGGTCCGTTTCATTCAAAACGACTTCTAAATCAAAATCGGATTGAATTCTTTTTCTAATTTTATTCCATATCACAACAGCAATATTTTCTGCAGTTGGATTCAAATCCTGAAATTCAGGAACATCCAGATTCAGGTTTTTATGATCAAACGGAACTTCTACTTCTTGACGTATAATATCCGCTAATACTTTCACATCTAAAACAAAACCGGTTTCAGGGTCAATTTTCCCTGTAACACTTACTGTCAAACCATAATTGTGACCATGAAAATTGGGATTATTGCATTTACCAAAAACCGCATCATTTTTTTCAAATGTCCAGTCCTTCCTATACAGTCGATGTGCAGCATTAAAATGTGCTTTTCTTGATATCGTTACTCTCATTAGGTTTCTGGTTAGTATCGTTAAATTTTATGGTCTTCCAAATAATGATAAAATTCATCAAAAATTATTTTAAACCAAACGGTGTAAATTTCGGGTTGTTTTTCAATATCTTCCTTTATGTTTTCAATTTTCATCCATTTCCAATTTTCCACTTCTTCTACATTAATCTGTGGATTTTCGTTATAATATCCAATCATGACATGATCAAGCTCATGTTCTGTCAATCCATTGTCAAAAGGTGCTTTATATATAAAATGAAACAGTTCTTTCAATTCGGTTTTAAAACCCATTTCCTCCAATAATCTCCTACTTCCGGCTTCTATGTTGGATTCTCCTTCACGCTGATGGCTGCAACAAGTATTTGTCCAGAGTAAAGGTGAATGGTATTTTTGATGAGCACGCTGCTGAAGCATAATTTCATTTTTACTATTTAAAATAAAAACTGAGAAAGCGCGATGCAAAAGAGCTTTTTCATGTGCTTCTAATTTTGGCATCAAGCCTATCTGCTCATCATTTTTATTCACTAATATTACGTTATCTTCTATCATAAGGTTTGTTGATGTAACAAAAATACGAAAAAAGAATTGGCTGGAAAATCTCAGAAAAGATTGTGAAAAGTTTAACGGGCAAACAATGTTCTATTTTTCTGATTAACAAAAAATTACAAATAAAAAAAACGCAACAAAACCTTAAAAAACAAGAAACCAAAAACTGTCGACCCCTCTTTTACGTAAATAACTTAAAGTTAAAACATACTTAAAAAAATATCAATTGTAAAGCATACGACATATGTATGTAAAATCTAGTCGTACATTTGAAAATAAAATTAAAGCATCCAAACAATGAAAACAAAAACACAATTTTTCAGTCTTTGCTTTTTAATTCCGCTTTTCATCCTTCAGGCATGCGGACAGTCAGCAAAAAAATCAAATACAAAAACAACCAATATAGAAAACAAAATACACAAGCCCGAAAATCCTTATTATTCTAATACAGATTCAACAAAGCTAAATGTGACTGATACCGAATGGAAGAAAGTACTACCAGAAGATGTTTACGCAGTAATGCGTGAAGCTGATACAGAAAGACCGTTTACAGGGAAATATTGGAACACAGATGAAAAAGGAACTTATTACTGTGCTTCATGCGGAAACAAACTCTTTAAATCCGGAGCAAAATTTGCCAGCAGTTGTGGATGGCCGAGTTTTTTCGAGCAGGAGAACAAGAAAAGTATAGTTTATAAAAATGATAATTCTTTAGGAATGGAAAGAATTGAAGCTCTTTGCGGCAGATGTGGCGGTCATTTAGGCCATTTATTTGATGATGGCCCGGCACCAACTGGAAAACGTTATTGTATGAATTCGATTGCACTTGATTTTATTGCTGATTCTCAAAAATAATTAACTCATGAAAAATACAATTTTAATCTTTTTTATCGCATTATCAATTAGTGTTTTTTCCCAAGAACATAAAACAAAGAGAACAACAAATCTGGAAACCATTACGCTTGGTGGAGGCTGCTATTGGTGTGTTGAGGCTGTATATGAAAATTTAGACGGAATAAAATCTGTAGTTTCAGGTTTTTCCGGAGGAAAAACCGTTAACCCAACTTATGATGAAGTATGTACAGGAACCACAGGCCATGCCGAAGTGGTACAAATTACTTACGATAAAAATACAACTGACATTAATGAAATTTTCAAGGTTTTCTTTACGGTACATGACCCTACAACTTTAAACAGACAAGGTGCTGATATTGGTACCCAATATCGTTCTGTAATTTTTTATATAAATGAAGAACAGAGAAAAGCAGCCCAAAATATTATTGCAGAGCTTGATAAAGCAAAAGTTTATGACAGCCCTATTGTGACAAAAGTAGCGCCTTTTACAAAATTTTATAAAGCTGAAAATTATCATCAGAATTATTTTGCAAACAACAAAAACCAACCGTATTGCAAAATGGTTATTCAACCGAAAATAGAAAAATTTGAAAAAGTTTTTAAAAATAAATTAAAAAAGAAACCTTAAACCCAAATTAGAAATCTACTGTAACTGAATTCATTTCTTTTTAATACTATCAAAAAAAAGTCTGTATCAAATAAACGACACAGACTTTTTATGTTTTTATAAAAAAGGAGGTTTTTAGTGAGTAACATCTAAAGAGTAGAACTTCACATTTGCATAAGCTCCAATTTCATCACCCTGAAGATTACATCCTACTGTGAAATAATTATCAAATGAATTCCATAACTTATAATCACCTCCTGAATATACCTTTTTTTCACCATTCACACTAACTTCCATCTTTCCGTCACTAATTTCAATTTGAAAATTAAATTTATCAAAATCTACCTTATTTTTAAAAGTATAGCCGTCGTCATCGATCCATGAATCCTCTTTTAGCACATCTACTCCGGTAATGGAAGGATCAGCAAGTCTTTTTGATCTTAATTTCACATAGCCATTGTCCCAATAAACTTTTAATATGGATGGAGCACTTTTATCTCTTGCACCTATCTGGTTAACCTGTTCTTCTTTTAATCTTCCCCCTATCTGAGCAAATATAATCCGTGGATACTGATCATTCTTTTTATAAATTTCCCCCATTTTTAATGATGCCTTTAATTTAGCTCCTTGTTTAAAAGACCAACTTGCATCACCGCCAAAAGAGTTTTGTTCTTTTAAATCTGTTTTATTAAAAGATCTTTTAGACTTTATAGACGGATATACATAAAACACTAAAGACCTGTCGTTATAGTCATTAAACATAAATTTCTGAATCTCCTTATTTTCAGCATAATCCAAAATTTTTGGTGCTTTGTATGTAGTAACCGAACCCTCAGGTATTGTTAACTTCCATAGGTTTAAATCAATCTTTGGTGCTTTTTGTGCATGAATTAGAAAAGAAGTACTTGTCAGTAATAATAAAAGGTAGGTTCTAATTTTTTTCATTTTTTCGCTGTTTTTGGATTAGATAATGTTCTGATTTCAAAAGGAAAATGGAAAACAAAAATTAAAGATAGGTTTTTTAAAAAAAATAACCAATAAATAATTAATCAAAATATCTATTTGTAATCGATTGCATAAAAATATATCTTTTTTTTTAAATTCATTATATTTTTTTTGCATATTTTTTTTTATTTATTTAAAAAACAGGCATTAAAATGAGAATTTACAATCAAAAACAAACCTAAATACACAAAACTAATAAAAACCAGAAATAATTACTGAATCATTGAATATTTTAGAAATGAGAATTCTGCAATTTTAGAAAAAAAACCTGTTTTCTTTAATAAAGCTTATAATTACAAGGTGATTTCGTACAAAAAAATATCCTCTTTTTAGATTTGTTTAAAATACATTTTCATTTACTCACTTTCGAGTGAATAAAAACAAAATCATATCCTAAACGTTTAAACATATTTTACCCGGAAATTGGCCAGATATTACTGTTTTTTATAAATCTCATTTAAAACTTCATGCGAATTTTTGAAACCAGTTCTTTTTTTAATTTAGCTATGGCTTTTTTCGTGATTTAATGATCCCGGGAAATAAAACAAAAATAAATTACTTCAAAGACCCGGCAATCATCAATGCACATTTTTCACCATCAATTGCTGCAGAAATAATCCCTCCAGCATATCCGGCTCCCTCTCCGCAAGGATACAAGCCTTTGATCTGCAAATGTTCTAAAGTCAAAGGATCTCTCGGAATACGAACTGGTGATGAAGTCCGGCTTTCCGGCGCATGCAAAATCGCTTCATTCGTTAAATATCCACGCATTGATTTACCGAACTCTTTAAATCCTTCGCGTAATATCTGTGACAAAAATCCCGGGAAAACCTGCCCCAGTTCAACTGAAGTCGTTCCGGGCACATAAGAGGTTTTTGGAATAGCTGCAGAGACTTTATTTTGGGTAAAATCAACCATTCTCTGTGCAGGGACTTTTTGAGTTTGCTTCACCTGTTCGCTAACGCTCGAGTGTCCAGCCAGGTACCAAGCTTTTTGTTCTATGCTTTTTTGAAACTCCATTCCGGCCAAGGCGCCAAATTTTGCAAAAGGTTTAAAATCTTCCAGTTTCAATTCGATTACAATTCCGGAATTTGCAGTTGCCTGATCACGTTTTGATGGTGACCAGCCATTTGTAACCACTTCACCCGGACTCGTTGCGCAAGGTGCAATTACTCCTCCCGGACACATACAAAACGAATACATTCCGCGTCCGTTAACTTGTTTCACTATAGAATAGGGTGCAGGTGGCAAATGTTCGCCACGATAATCACAGCTATACTGAATGCTGTCTATCAATTCTTGTGAGTGTTCTGCACGAACACCTAAAGCAAAAGGCTTGGCTTCGATAAAAATTTTCTTTCTGTCTAATAATTCAAAAATATCCCGGGCTGAATGACCGGTTGCCAAAATCAATTTATTGGCAAGAATCCTGTCTCCGCTTTGAGTTACGACCCCTTCTACTTCATTATTTTTCACCAAAATATCCGTAACCCGGGTATCAAACAAAACCTGACCGCCAAATTCGATAATTTTATTACGAATGTCTTCGATTATTTTAGGCAATTTATTAGTTCCAATATGCGGATGTGCTTCTACCAAAATATCTCCAGAAGCGCCAAATGCCACCAAAAGTTCTAAAATTCTGGTTACATCGCCACGTTTTTTAGAACGTGTATATAGCTTTCCATCAGAATATGTTCCTGCACCGCCTTCTCCAAAACAATAATTAGAATCCTCGTTTACGATATGTTCCCGATTTATTGCTTTTAAGTCGCGCCGGCGTCCGCGAACATCTTTTCCACGCTCTATTACAATTGGCTTTAGACCTAATTCAACTAATTGCAATGCTGCAAAAAGCCCTGCCGGACCAGCACCCACTACAATTACTTCCTGCGCTTTTGAAACGTCTTTATATATTGGTAATTCTATTTTGGTTTCCTGAAAAGCTTCTCCTTTTAAATAGATAGTTACTTTAAGGTTAATTTTGACAGCTTTTTGTCGTGCATCAATAGAACGTTTCAGAATCGAAACATGCTGAATTTCTTTGGGAGAAACTTTAATTTGTTTAGATAGATAGTCTTTTAGCAACAATTCGTTTGCAGCTATTTCCGGCGTCACCTGAAGTAAAAGTTCTCTTGGCATTGTATCTTATTTATCAATTAGCTTTTCTATTTATGAAAAGAATATGCAAAAATAACATTTTGCACTGAGACTTTGTACCTTTGTATCTTTGAAACTTTACATCTATAATAATGTCCAGAAAAATAAAACTAATTTGGGATTTTCGTGGTCCTGCTTCTGCTAAAACTGCGGAACATCATGAAATTCATTTGAAAGAATATATCGCAATCGAAAAACTTCCCTTAAATATAACGGGTTTTAAAATCATAAACGACATACACGCAACCGCTTTTATGGTTGTTACCGATGAAAACATGATTGTCGTAAGAGACGCCTTGAAACCACATCGTGGGGAAGTGTATAGTGAGGAATAATTTAGTCTCAGTTTTCAGTCTCAGTAAAAAACTGTAAACTAGAAACTGAGACTGTAAGCTTTTTTAATTCGCTACTTCACTAATAAATTTAATACGCATCAGTCGTAATTCATCAATATCATATTCACCATCGAATTCCTTAAGTGCATCTTCGATTTTATCAGATTCTGATTCCATGAAATAATCGTGAATTTCTTCCTGCTGATCATCATCAAGCATATCATCAACCCAATATTTGATATTTAATTTAGTTCCTGCATACACAATCATTTCCATTTCTTTAATCAGGGCATCCATAGAAAGCCCTTTGGCAGAAGCAATATCACTTAATGGTAATTTTCGATCTATATTCTGAATGATATATAATTTATTGGCTGAATTGACTCCGGTAGATTTCACTACTAAATCATCCGGACGAATAACGTCATTATCCTCTACATAGCGACTTATTAAAGCAATAAAATCGTTACCATATTTTTTAGCTTTCCCTTCACCAACTCCGTGAATATTGTACAATTCGGTTAAGGTAATCGGGTATTTTAAAGCCATATCCTCAAGAGATGGATCCTGAAAAACTACAAAAGGAGGAACTCCAAGTTTTTTGGCTACTTTTTTACGCAATTCACGTAACATTCCCATTAAAACTTCATCTGCAGTTCCGGATGATTTTGCTGCGGTAACAATAGCATCATCTTCAGATTCGTTATATTCATGATCTTCAGACATCATAAACGAAACCGGTTTTTCAATAAAACCCAAACCTTCCTGAGTAATTTTCACCACACCGTATGTTTCAATATCTTTCGATAAATAACCTGTTACAAGTACTTGTCTCAGCAATGCCATCCAATACTTTTCATCATGATCAGATCCGGATCCAAAATAAGACTGAGCATCTGTCCTGTGTGCTTTTATAACAGCATTAATACGCCCTATTAATGTAAAAACAATTTCTTTTGATTTGTAAATATGCTTGGTGTCACGAACAATTTCTAACAATTTAACAACCTGATCTTTTGCTTCAATTTTATTTTTAGGATTACGAACATTATCATCCATATCAGCTCCATCACCGTCATCCGGAAATTCTTCACCAAAATAGTGCAAAAGAAACTTTCTTCTTGACATTGATGTTTCGGCGTAAGCCACAACTTCCTGTAATAAAGCAAAACCTATTTCCTGTTCGGCTACCGGTTTACCAGACATAAATTTCTCTAGCTTTTCTACATCTTTATAAGAGTAGTAAGCTAAACAATGTCCTTCTCCTCCATCACGTCCGGCACGACCTGTTTCCTGATAATAACTTTCGAGAGATTTTGGAATATCATGATGAATTACAAAACGAACATCCGGTTTATCGATTCCCATTCCAAATGCGATTGTAGCGACTACCACATCAACATCTTCCATCAAAAACATGTCCTGATGTTTGGCACGGGTTTTAGCATCTAAACCTGCGTGATACGGAACAGCGCTGATTCCGTTTACCTGTAAAACTTCGGCAATCGATTCTACTTTTTTACGGCTTAGGCAGTAAATAATTCCGGATTTCCCTTTATGTTGTTTAATAAACCGAATAATATCTGATTCGATATTTTTAGTTTTAGTACGAACTTCGTAGTATAAGTTTGGTCTGTTAAATGATGCTTTAAAGGTATTCGCATCGGACATATCCAGGTTTTTCAAAATATCTTCCTGAACTTTTGGAGTTGCAGTAGCAGTAAGCCCTATAATTGGAACTTTTCCTAATTGCTTAATGATATTTTTCAGATTTCGATATTCAGGTCTGAAATCATGACCCCATTCTGAAATACAATGTGCTTCATCAATTGCTACAAATGAAATAGGCACACTTTGTAAAAAAGCTACATATTCTTCTTTTGTCAGGGACTCCGGAGCAACATATAAAAGCTTGGTCATACCAGAGGTAATATCTTTTTTTACCTGAGCAATTTCTGTTTTTGTTAAAGATGAATTCAGCACATGAGCGATCCCATTTTCCGAAGAAAGACTTCGAATGGCATCAACCTGATTTTTCATTAATGCAATTAGAGGAGAAACAACGATAGCTGTTCCGTCCTGAATTAAAGCAGGCAGTTGATAACAAAGAGATTTACCACCTCCGGTTGGCATAATTACAAAAGTATTTTTTTTATTTAAAATACTTGTAATGACTTGTTCCTGCAAACCCTTAAATTGGCTAAAGCCGAAATACTTCTTTAATTCTTTATGTATTTCAATTTCGTTTGAATTCATTCTTTATATTAATGGTATTTTTGTATAAATTTGCATTATAAAGATACAAATTTCTTTCACATTCACAAATTTTAACTTTCCTGTTTTGGTTACAAAAGAAAATATTTTAGCTATCGCAAAAAAAACAATACTCTCTGAAAGCGAAGCAATTACAAAGCTAATTGATTTTCTTGATGAAAATTTTTACGAGGCAACCCAACGTATTTACGAAACAAAAGGCCGATTAATTGTTACAGGCATTGGAAAAAGTGCCATCATTGCACAAAAAATGGTTGCCACATTCAATTCAACCGGAACGCCTTCGATGTTTCTTCATGCATCTGAAGCGATTCATGGCGATTTAGGAATGATTCAAAACGACGATATTATCATTTGTATTTCAAAAAGCGGTAACAGTCCTGAAATCAAAGCCTTAGTCCCTTTACTAAAACGTTTTGGAAATATTTTGATTGGAATGACTGGAAATATAACTTCGTTTTTAGCAAAAGGTTCTGATTATGTTTTAAACACCACTGTTGAGATGGAAGCCTGCCCTATAAATCTGGCTCCTACAAACAGTACAACAGCACAGCTTGTCATGGGTGACGCTCTTGCTGTCTGTCTTATGGAAATGCGTGATTTTAAACCCGAAGATTTTGCGGTTTATCATCCTGGAGGAGCTTTAGGAAAAAAATTATTACTCCGCGTAAAAGACATGATTGAGAATTCTTTAAAGCCGATGGTTTCGCCGGACACATCTGTCAAAAAAGTAATTTTTGAAATCTCCGAAAAAAGACTTGGTGTAACTGCTGTTATCGAAAATGACAAAATAATAGGAATTATTACTGACGGAGATATAAGAAGAATGCTAAACGACCGAGATTCAATAGCAGATTTAACAGCCAAAGATATTATGAGTAAAAACCCAAAATTAGTTTCTTCAAACGCCATGGCCGTAGATGCCCTGAATATTTTAGAAGATTTTTCGATAACACAATTGATTGTTTCTGACGATGGGCAATACAAAGGTGTATTGCATTTACATGATATATTAAAAGAAGGGATTGTATAATGGCAAAGAAAAATCTTAACGAAATGTCTTTTTTAGATCATCTTGAAGAATTAAGATGGTTATTGGTAAGAAGTACAATTGCCATACTTGTAATGGCTTTTTTCACCTACTTTATTAGCGATTATCTGTTCGATGTTATATTATTAGGCCCTACAAGACCTTCATTTTTTACCTATCAATGGTTTTGCGACTTATCACATCAATTAGGATTTGCTGACAGTATTTGTATTACTGAAATGAATTTCATCATTCAAAATACTGAAATGGAAGGTCAGGTTAACATATTTGTATGGATGTGTATTTTATGCGGATTTATTCTGGGTTTCCCTTATATATTATGGGAGATATGGAAGTTCATCAGTCCTGCTTTATATGAGAAAGAAAGAAAAAATGCAAAGTTGTTTATTTTTGCCTCTTCATTACTTTTTTTCTTAGGTGTTATATTTGGTTATTATGTTGTAATTCCGATGTCGGTAAATTTTGTTGCAACATTTTCTGTGAGTGATCTTGTTCAAAACCAATTTACTTTATCTTCTTACATGGGGATGGTAAAAACAAGTATTCTTGCCAGTGGATTATTTTTTGAGTTACCAATCATTATCTACTTTTTAACCAAATTAGGCTTGGTAACACCTGATTTTTTAAGAAAATACTGGAAATATGCTGTAGTTATCATTCTTATTGTAGCTGCAATCGTTACTCCCCCAGATGTTGTAAGTCAAACAATTGTAGCGATACCAATGTTAATTATATACGAAATTAGTATTCTTATATCCAAAATTGTTTATAATAATAAAAACAAAGAAAATGTCTGATATTATTCAAGAATTTAACGACTATCGTTCTAAAATGAACGAAAAATTACTTGCCGATAACAATAAAATTGTAAAGCGAATTTTTAATCTTGACACTAATGCCTATGCACCAGGAGCTTTGGATATCAAAACAAAAGAACTTCTGGGCTTAGTAGCCTCTGCAGTTTTACGCTGTGATGACTGCGTAAAATATCATTTGGAAACAAGCCATAAAGAGGGCGTTACTAAGGAAGAAATGATGGAAGCTATGGGAATCGCAACTTTGGTTGGAGGAACAATTGTCATTCCGCATTTAAGAAGAGCTTACGAATTTTGGGAAGCTTTAGAGGAAGCTGAAACTAAATAATTGTTAATAGCTTTATTTGTTGAATCGTTTATTCGTTAATTTGTGCCGAATAAACGATTTGAACGTTTAAACGATTAAACTAAGAAAATGAAATTAAGAGCCGATAATTTAATCAAAACCTACAAAGGACGCAGTGTTGTAAAAGGAATTTCTGTTGAAGTAAATCAGGGGGAAATCGTGGGGCTTTTGGGCCCAAATGGTGCCGGAAAGACAACCTCTTTTTATATGATTGTTGGATTGGTAAAACCAAATCAGGGAAATATTTATTTAGATGATTTAAATATTACCGATTATCCAATGTACAAACGTGCACAGCAGGGAATTGGTTATCTGGCACAGGAGGCATCTGTTTTTAGGAAGCTAAGCATTGAAGATAATATCCTGAGTGTATTACAATTAACTAAACTTTCAAAAGAAGCTCAAATTGCAAAGATGGAGAGTTTAATAGAAGAATTTAGCCTGGAGCATATTCGTACGAACCGTGGTGATCTACTTTCTGGAGGTGAACGACGCCGTACCGAAATTGCTCGTGCTCTGGCCACAGACCCAAAATTCATCTTACTGGATGAACCTTTTGCCGGAGTTGACCCTGTTGCGGTTGAAGATATTCAGAGAATTGTAGCTCAGTTAAAAAACAAGAACATTGGAATTTTAATTACCGACCACAACGTTCAGGAAACCTTGGCTATTACCGACAAAACGTACCTAATGTTTGAAGGTGGAATTCTGAAAGCAGGAGTTCCTGAGGAATTAGTTGAAGACGAAATGGTTCGCCGTGTTTATTTGGGACAAAATTTCGAATTACGTAAAAAGAAACTGGAGTTTTAAAATTAGTAAAATGTGAAGGTGAAATGCCTGTTTTGCTTTTTACTTATCACATTTTACAATTTTTCAAAAAAGACTAATCCACAGTTATATATTGCAATTGCTGTAAATCTCCGTTATAAATATTTATATCAACTGTACGCTCAATTCCGGGGACAGTTGCTTTTTCAGTGAACTGCCAAAAAAGCCAGTCCTCTTCGATTTTCTCTCTGTAAAAATTGTAATTGGCAATCCAAAAAAGATATTCCCCAAATTCATCTTTTAGAAAATCTGCATAATATCGTTCTCCTGTATAAATTATCGGGCGTACTTTGTAATGGTTTTCTACTTTTAACAGCCAGCGTTTTAATCCTTTTTTCAAACTATCAAGAGATTGATTTTTTGGCAATTTTTCGATATCCAAAACCGGTGGCAAATCTCCTTTTTCTAATTTTACTGTTTTAATAAACAAATTAGCCTGCTCAATCGAATTTTCATTTGGACGATAATAATGATATGCCCCACGAATCATATTATTTTTCTTGGCACCTATCCAGTTTCTTTTAAACTGAAAATCCTTTCTGTCTCTGCCTACCGTAGCCCTGATAAAGACAAAATCCAATGGGTATTTTTGCTCTAAAGTATCTACATACGACCAGCTTATTTTACCCTGATATTCAGACACATCCAGTCCGATTGATTTCCCTTCATGTTTTACCAGAACCTGAAAATTACGAATATCAGACAATCGCTTATCTTCAATTTCTTTTTCGGACAACTTATTAGTTTTAAAACCTAAATAATAGGCTAATCCTCTGCGATAGTGATAGATAATTGCAACAAAAAATAATGCAAAAATTGATAAAGAAATAAAACGTACTATCCTGCTAAAAATAGATCTGCCGGTTTTTCTGGAAGTGGTTTTACGATAAGTCGCTTTTCTTGCCATTCTAACGAACTACTTTTTTCAAAAATTTATTATTAATCACTGATAACAATACATAAAAAATGATAATTACAGGAACTGCACTAAAGTGAAGCAACAAAAGCAAAACAATAGAAATTGCTAAAAACACAATCTGAAGTACATTATCTTTGAAAGTAAACTTTTTAACTTTTAATGCAAATAGCGGAATTTCAGCATTCAAAATATAAGCACTGGACAGCACAATAGCCAGCAAAACCGAATGATTAGTTAAGATTTCGAATAACATAAAAGAATCTGAATACTGAATTACTAAAGGCAGACTCAATATAAAAAGTGCATTTGCAGGCGTTGGCAAACCTATAAAAGAATCCGTCTGACGTGTATCTATGTTAAAATTAGCTAATCGGTAGCACGATCCCAAGGTTACAATAAATCCTAAAAACGGAATAAAAGCAGAAGCGATTACATCATTAGGATTGGCACTTTTTACAAACAAACTGTACATAACATATCCCGGCACTACCCCGCTGGTTACCATATCTGCCAAAGAATCCAACTGTAAACCAAGAGGGCTTGAAACTTTAAATAATCTGGCAAAAAAACCATCAAAAAAATCAAAAAATATTCCTAAGCAAACCATATAAAAGGCCATTTCATAATTTTTTCCCGAAACAAAAACTACTGCAACACAGCCACAAAAAAGATTGATTAGTGTAATTAAATTAGGAATGTGTTTTTTAATATTCATTTTTTATAAATTTGATAAACATAGAGAACAAATTTAGCATAATAACTCAATGTTATATGCGTTTTTAATAGAGTTTTTTATTCTGACATCTGACTTTTACATTATTTATCAAAAGGAAGAAATAAGCTCGGTAAAAAATTATATTTTTGGTAAAAAATTAAACAAGCTTAGGTTTGAAAAAATAAATACGTTGAAAAAAATCTTAGTATTTTTATTGTTTTGGAATTGCACTTCACATTATGCACAGACCGTCCGAAAATATTCGAATGAATTTATGAATATTGGGGTAGATGCTGCTGCCCTTGGGATGTCAAGTGCTGTTGTGGCTTCTACTAATGATGTCAATTCTGTATATTGGAATCCGGCAGGTCTAACACATCTTGCAGATCATCAAATCTCGTTAATGCATGCCAACTATTTTGCTAATATTGCACAATACGATTATATTGGGTACGCTAGTCCTATTGACGACAGGAGTGTGTGGGGAATTTCGATGATTCGTTTTGGGGTAGATGACATTATGGACACTACCCAGCTAATCGACAATCAAGGTAATATTGACTATAATCGAATTAGTTTGTTCTCTACAGCAGATTATGGGTTTACGTTTTCGTACGCCAGAAAATTACCCATTGAAGGATTTCAATATGGAGTAAATGCTAAAATCATTAGACGTGTGATTGGAAAATTTGCAAATTCATGGGGATTTGGATTTGATTTTGGTCTCCAGTTTGAGAAAAACGACTGGAAATTCGGACTGATGCTTCGGGATATTACAACTACCTACAACGTTTGGAATATTGATGAAGAGGAATATAAAAAAATCTCAGATGCTATTCCCGGAGAAAATCAGGAATTACCAGAAAGTACTGAAATTACTTTACCAAAGGCACAATTAGGAATTTCAAGGAAGTTTGAATTTCATAATGACACAAGTCTTTTGGTTGCGACAAATTTAAATATGCGTTTTGAACAGACAAATGATATAATTTCATCCAATATTGTGAGCATTGATCCGGCGTTGGGACTTGAATTTGGCTATACAGAACTTGTTTTTTTAAGAGGAGGAGTAGGAAACTTTCAAAACGTGACGCAATTAGACAATTCCGAAAAATTAAATTTTCAGCCTAATATCGGACTTGGTTTTAAATATAAAGGAATTCAGGTTGATTATGCACTGACTGATTTAGGAAATCAAAGTACAGCTCTTTACTCTAATATTTTTTCACTTAAAGTAGATTTAGGAATCTTCAGATAAGATTTATTATTAAAAAAATCCAGCAATGAGAGGTTTTACATTTCAAAAAATAATATTGTTATTACTGATGTTCAATTTTAGTTTTGGACAAAGTTTACCCTTATCAAAAGGAGCACATGTAAGTGTATTAACATGTGGTCTTGGCAACGAATCTTATTCTTTTTTTGGACATACAGCAATTCGTGTTTCTGATCCTTCAAACAACATTGATGTTGTATACAATTATGGCGCATTTGATTTCAGAACCCCAAATTTTGTGGCCAAATTTGCAAAAGGAGACTTACAGTATTTCGTAATTACACATTCTTACGCTGATTTTATAAATGAATACAACTATGAAAAAAGAAGCGTTTATGAACAGGAGCTTCTTATTCCACAAGATGCCAAACAAAAGCTTTTCGACAATCTAAACACTACGCTTCTTTCAGAAAATCGTTATTATACCTACAAATTCATTGATAAAAACTGTACTTCAATGGTGGTTGATGTCATTAATAAAACATTAAAAAAAGACGTAATTACCAAAAAGGAAAATACGGATAAAACATACAGAAGTATTTTATTCCCTTATTTTGATGGTCACTTTTATGAAAAGTTAGGCACCAGCATTATTTTTGGAACAAAAGTAGATCAGTTAGGCACTAAGATATTCCTTCCCTTTGAACTGAAAAACAGTTTAGAGAAAACAACTTTTCAAAATCATGCCTTTGTAAGTAAAAGCAAAACTATTTTAAATTTTGAAAAAGAAAGCCCTTCTTCCTGGTGGAATAATATTTACAGCTATATTATTATGCTTAGCTTTATTATCCTCATAAACAAAAGGTTTGTTGATAAAATCTATTTATTTATTTTATCAATAATGGGAATCTTTTTTGTTTCAATGGGATTTTATTCTTTCCATCACGAATTGGCGATGAATTATAACCTTCTATTATTTAGTCCGGTTTTATTGGTTTTAATTATTTTCTCAGTACTTAACAACAAAAAATGGACTTACAAATCAGCTGTCTTACATTTTATCTTATTAATAATTTATACGCTTTTCATAATTAACAAAGCACACTTTTTAATTGTTTTACCAATGATTGTTACTAGTGGAGTTGTTTTGGTAAGAGTAGCTATTAGAAATAAAAAAAGAATTCCGATAATAATCTAAGATTATTGACCCCGGTAGAATAAAACTGTAGTTATGGTTTTGAAGGTAATACTTAAATCCAGAAATATACTTCGATGCTTAATATAATATAAGTCGTATTGAAGCTTTATCAAACTTTCCTCTATAGATTCTCCGTATGAATAATTCACTTGTGCCCAGCCAGTCAGACCGGGTTTAATTACATGACGGGTTTCATAGAAAGGCATTATTTCGGCAATTTCCTTAACAAAAAATGGTCGTTCTGGTCTTGGTCCAATAATAGCCATATCTCCTTTTAACACATTTATAAATTGTGGAAATTCATCAATCCTTGTTTTGCGCATGAATTTTCCAAATGGCGTAATCCTTTTATCATTTGATTTTGCAAAAACAGCTCCATTACTTTCAGAATTTTCAACCA
Organism: Flavobacterium cheongpyeongense; assembly: GCF_003202435.1. Lineage (GTDB taxonomy): Bacteria > Bacteroidota > Bacteroidia > Flavobacteriales > Flavobacteriaceae > Flavobacterium > Flavobacterium cheongpyeongense. The sequence continues at coordinate 315,228 of NZ_QJHK01000003.1, read as the reverse complement.
TTGTCCTGAATTTATAAATTTGAAACACTTTTCCGTTTTTACCTACACGTTCTTGTGTGTAAAATAACGGGCCTTTATTCCAAAAGGAATTAAATATAAAAATTAAAGGAATAAAAAACGCACAAAAAACCAGACCAACTAAGGAAAAAACAAGTTCAATAAAGCCCACTAACAATAAATACAGCTTATTATTATTACTACGGCTAAATGGAAAAAAGCGATAAAAATCTCTGGCAATATACTGAACCGGAATACGTTGCGTTTTGCTTTCGTAAACCTGTGTATATTCTCTGATAATGTTTCCCGACTCAAGCAAATGAAGCAAATCCTGATATAAATCAGCTGTAATACCTTCTGTCTTTTGTGAAGCTATTATAATTTCAGAAATATTATTTTCTCTAACAAAATTCAATAAATTATCTTTTTCAATTTCTTTTATATAATTCAAAGAAAAATCTTGCTTATCCAAAAAATCTGAATTTACAAAACCAATAATCTTATAATGAGGATCAACATTTTCAAGTCCCAAAACGAGTTCATCAGCTTGATGTTTATTACAAATTAAAATTACGTTTTGTGAAAATCGATGGGTTGCTAAAAAGAAAACGTAAAAAAAACGCCAAAGCAATAAAGCCCCAAGAATTGTAAAATAAAAAATCAGAATAATCAATCGTTGTTTTGGGAGTTCCGGGGATAAAATAGGGGTAAATAAATACACCAAAGTAGCTGTTGTCACCGTTAGGGTAACGCTTCTGAGGATCTGGAACTGATTGCTGGCAATCTGAAGATTATACATCTCGAAGATCGCCCCGAAACCGCTAAGATAAACAATGAGTAAAACTGGCCTAAAATAATGTGCATTATCCAAATTAAAGTATGGATAATAAAAAAACATATCCATTAGATACAAAGCAAGCAAAATAAAAGCAATATCAAAAAGCCTAAGAAGTACTTTTCTTTCTGAAATTTCAAAATGCATTTTTTTGTTTGTTTGCATATATAGTATTTGATTTGAAGCTCTTTAATCTGAGACAAATGTATTATAAAAAACACAATTTAATCGACTGAATTTTCTGCTTTTTCAGGAATTTTCACCTGAACTAAAAGAAGTGACAAAGCATAAACAAAAGCAGGAGCAGCTATTCGCATAGCAGCATGATTAATCGTCAGGAGCCAAAAAAAATAAAATGACAAGAAATATAAATGCTGTCTATTGTTAATATAAAGAATAAATGGAGTGATAAAAAGTATCAGCAGACCAAAAATACCAAATAGTCCGTGCTCACTCAACATACGTGTTATTTCATTGTGTGACGCAATTTCCATCCCAAAAAACTCTTTTCTTACCTGTTTTCCCATTCCTGCCCCAACACCTGTAACAGGATTATCTATAAAGAGTCTAAGTTCTGCATCCATAATTTCTTCTCTTCCTCCCAAACGATCTTTTTTTGTTCTTCCTGCCGCATCCTGATTTGCATAACGTTTATTAATCAGACCTGAAGTCTGCAATGAACTATACGTCCAGATACCTACTGCCATTAAGCCCGTTAAGACAAAAACTAAAGTAAATTTTGTCCTGCTTTTTGAGTTGGAGAAATAATACAATAAAAATAGTAAGCACATAATCATGATTACTGCAGTCATGACGCCTCCCCTTGAAAAAGTAACAACAGCCCTATAACTTATAAAGAGCAGCAACAACCCATTCAAAATCATCATCTTTTTTGTTTTTGAGAACAAAATTAATTGCGTAAAAAAAACAAACATTCCTAAACCTAAAACAGTAGAAACCTGATTAGGGCCAAAACCACCGGATGTTTCAAAATTGGATTGTGTTCCAGTAATAACATCTTTCACACTTGGATTATATAAGAATAAATAGACTGCAGTTGTAACAACAGGTAATCCCATTGTAACTACAACATTCTGTAAATCGGAAAACAAGACCCTTCTTTTATACATATAAATAGCTGAAATTGCTAAACATACCGGGCCTGATAAATTAAAAACCAATAATTTTCGAACATCTGAATTAAAACTGGCATTTGAGGATGTGACTAAAATACCTGGAATTAATAGCAATAAAAAAGCCCAATACACAAAAGCATTCATAGAAAAATTACTATATGTCATACCCAAAAACATGAAAAAAATCACATTTACTTTGACATATTCATTATTAAAATTCCCTCCCGTCATTCGTAAAAAAACCTCAACACCCACCATATATGCAGCGATAATAAGAACTTCGTTATTTTTGTTTTTGGTTATATAGACAAAGTAAAACCCAATAACAGGAATTAAAAGCGCATAAATTTTTGATACGAAAGGAACAACAAAAACGACCAAAGCAATTAATGCATGGATTATTAAAAGATAAAAATAAGATAATCGAATGTTATTCATTTTAATTTTGACTATTTTAATGTGAATAAATCAACGAGTTCAACCACAAAATATATTCGTTAGTAATTGATTCTTCACTGAAATTTAATTTTATTTTATTTTTTAACCTCTGTCCAACAACATTTCTGTGACTTTTGTTTTCAATAAACTTTATAAGTGCGTTCGTGAATTGATCTACATTATTTGACTCTACAAGAAAACCTTCTCTGTCTGATGTAATAATTTTCGAAATTTCCCCCACATTGGTACTTACAACTGGCATCTGATGTAAACCATATTCTAAAACTGCCAATGGCAAACCTTCTGATAAAGAAGTTAAAACAGCAATATCACACTGTTTTAATACCGAACTAATATTTTGTATAGTTCCATAAAAAAAAATGTTTTCTTCTAATTTTAATTTTTTGATATGCCTCTTAATTCCTCTTGAATAATCATCCTCAAAGTCTTTTCCAAATAAATGAAATGTCCAATCTGGAAATTTTTTCTTCATTACACCAGCAACTTCTATAAGTAATTTATGGTTTTTTTGAGGGCGAAGATTGGCTACACAAATAATTCTTTTGCCTTCAATACCTTTTAATTCTATTTTATCATTTAACTGAAAAATGTTTGAAATAAAATTTGGAAAATAAACAACTTTAGAGCACAACAAATAAGACTCAGCCCACTTTTTTAATGATGAATTTACAGCAATACTTCCTTTAAAAAATACTGATCCGTACTTTAATCCAAGGCTTTTTCTAAAAGTCAAATCTTGAGAAATTCCGTAATGATCGTGCCAGATAATTTTTACTTTTGGAAAAGTCAATTTTACTAAAACAGCTATAAAAAAAGAAGAGCTATGTGCATGAACTATATCTACTTTATTGTTTTTTATAAACTTCCTTAATCTAAAAACAGCTTTTACATCAATTCTTTTCTTTTTGCCCAAAAACAAATACGGTACTTCTGCATAAATTTGACTTTTCAAAACGCCTTCTTTTCTGGTTGTCACTAATGCTGAAAACTCTATTTTTTTTGCTAAAGCGTTCGCATAATTAACAGCCATGCGCTCTGCACCGCCAGCTTCCAAAGAATCTATGATTTGTACTATCCTCATTTTACTAGTAGTTTTTTAATTTCAGCTTCAAAAACATCAGTCGTGTATTTTTGTGACCAGTCACTTGCTGATTTACTTTTAGAAAAAAAACTGTTGCAATCACTAAGGATTACTTTTATTTTTTGTTCATCTTTTTTTAAATCCATATCCAGCAGAACACCTCTCTTTCCATAATCCAGCATAAACGGAACACATGAAACTTTGGTTGCAACAGGTACGCATCCCCAAAACATTCCCTCGGCAATAGCTTTTGGCCAACCCTCGCTTTTAGAAGGCAATATTACAAAATGGCTATTTTTGCAAGTTTGTTTAATGACATCCTGATTTTGATTCCCTTTCAAAACTACATACTTTTCGAGCAAATTTTCCTGAATGTAATTTTCTAAATTTTCTCTTTCTGAACCTTCACCATATAATTCCAAAGTAACATTATTACCTTTTCTGATTAGCTTTTCAATTAATTTTACTGCATACAGAGGATTTTTGCCTAAAACTAAACTCCCTACAAAAACAAAATGAGTCCCTGAATCGAAACCCTTCTTTTTAATTGTTTCTTTTTCTAATCCTGAATATGTAGCTGTAAAAAAGGGTTTTATATTTTTTGATTGATTCTCCCATTCTCCATAAACCAAAACTTGCATATTTCGAGTCAAAAAAGTATTATTCAAAATATATTTTTGCAAACGATATGACCATGGCTGTTTACTTTTTGGATCCCAATTTCCGGCATATTTTGCAGTTTTTATCTTATTTGGAAACAAAACCTGAACCAAACAACCAATCAAACCCACATTTCCCGGACATCTCAAATGAATATGATCGGCATTTTTCATGGCCCAAAATATCTTCAAGAAAATTTCAGGCAATTTTAAAACTGCCAAAAAAATATTTTTTAAACCAATAAAATTGAAATTTGGGATAACTCTAAAATCAATTCTTTTATGATTATAGTCCAAATCGATTGCTGTTATGTCTTTATTTTCCAATGGAGCCACCACAATGACCTCATCAGTATATTTAAACCATATATTCATTTCACGTACATAGGGCGCATAACCAAAATATTGGTTTCCTTTTTGCTTGTGAACGACGTGTGTGATGATAGCAAATTTCATCAAACTAAATCTTTAATATTTTCATTTAAAACAATTAGATCACTGTTTTTATTCTCGTTAAAAACATATTTTTCATAGTAGCTTTTATAATATTCAATTACATTTTTTAGCATCTCATTTTTTTTATTATCAGACATAGAAAGTGCTTTGTCTATTATAAAATTAATATCGGAAATATTTTTATATACGAGGCAATTCAAATCATTTTCCAGAGAAGGATTTAGCCAATGAGGGTAATTTAAAATTGGAATAACCCCCACAGACATGGCCTCTAAAATATTATGACACATGGGCATTGTCATTCCTGGAGCACAAAAAATAAAATCAGCTGATGATAAATAATAGCGCCATTTGGATGTTGGAATAGCTCCTGACTGCCACTTCATTAAGACTAAGTTATTTTTAAAACACCCTGTAAATAAATCTTTTACCAATTCATCTCCTGAAATTGAAAGCACTTTTTTATGCTTCACAATTTCGTTGTAAATCTCCCATCTGTTAAGCAATCCAAAATTATGCTCAATAACGTTTGTATCATATATCTTCTCATCAAAATTGCCACTTATGAGAATACCAATATTCTTTTCGAGTGTATTAGAATCGGAGTTTAAATAATTGGCCGGATGCATAATATAGGGCAAAGCATCTTTTTGATAATGATGCGAAGAATATATTTTTTTGTAATTGTAATGAACTCTAAAGTCTGCTTTTTTATGATGGCTGAAGGTTTTTAATTTTGTTATTTTTGAAAATGGCTTTTTAAAATAAATATAATCGAGTTCATTAAACCATTTTGCCAAAAAAATCATTCTCAATAATGAAAACTTAATAACTATTGGCTCCTTATAAACTTCATGAATTCTAAAAAAAAGATTCAGGTAAGTCCTGACTTTAGTGCGATGGTTTAAATTAACATAAATAACCGGATTGTCCTGATTATAATACCGAACACATGAATAATTTAATCTAAACTCTTTTAGCTTTTTTAAAATCTTCTTTTTTAATATAAATATCATTTTTTTTATTTTGGCTTATTAAATAGTAAACTCCACCATCCAATAGTTCTGCCTAAAGCTTCTGTAAAGGCCTCCTTTTTATTTTTACCGGTTATAGCATTATTAAACCGGATAAAGGTTAGCAAAATAGTTATGGAATTCCATTTTAGACGATCTTTTAAAATTGGATCAGGATTTTTGACCCTCCAGACATACCATCCGTTTCTAACGACCATTTTACCATATTTATACTGATTAGGCCTGCCGGAAGGTTCGTGAAAATGAGACAATTGGGCAGCAGTATTTATATATAATTTTCCTGTTTTAGCAACTCGTAAAGTAAAATCAGCATCCTCATATAAACCATAGCCCTTAAAATAAGTAGAAAATGAAAACTTTTTAAAAACAGATTTTCTAAAAGACGAAACTCCGCCCATTAATTGTTCTACCTGATATATCTTATTTGTTGGAGGCAAAAAACCAATACTGCGGCCGTGAGAAAAACCCGGAGAAAAGCCTGGTGGGCAATCACTATCTAAGTTCAGTTTTTTTCTTAAAACAAACCTGCTTCCATCTTTTCTTTTCCATCCATCAAAATAAAATTCATTTACCTGAGGTATATAATTATCTGTTTTTTCCCACTTTATTTCATTAGAGATATAACCTCCAACTCCTAATGCATCAGGGAACAATTTGTATGTGTTCAATAAATTTTCAAAATAATCAATTTCCAGAACTGTATCGTCATCTAAAAAACAAATAACTTCAATCGTTTCATCTACATTATTAATTCCAAAATTTCTTTGTTTCGTAAGACCTCTATTTACTTCATCAACTAAAAAATATTTTAAATTCTGAAATTGATTTTGAATAACAATAAGTGCTGTATCATTGTTTAGGGAACCATCAACAATTAAAATTTCATCAGGGTATAAAGTCTGTTCCTTCACTGACTGCAATAATCTCAGTAAAGGCTCCGGTCTCATATAGGTACAAATGATTAAAGAAAATTTCATTCCTGATTTCTTAACTGATTAGCCCAATACAAACTTCTCTTCCATTGCTTTTTAAAATTGGAAAAATACCTAATCGGATTTTTTATGGACTGTTTTTTATAAAATTTGAGAAACAAAATAGTTTTATACCCTTTTATTTGCTTTTCATTTAAATGCAATATTTTATAGAGCATAACTGTTGGTGATGGTTTAGGCTGAATTACATCTTTTTGCCATGCCAAAACCGGTTTGGTTCTAAATCCGCCAATTGGCGCCTTTAAATGAATAATTTCTGGGTTTGGAAAATACAAAATATCGGTTCCTAAATTCCTTAATTGCATTCCAAAATCACTATCTTCTCCATAACCAAACTCAAACCTTTTATTATATTTTATATCTTCTAAAAATTGTTTTTTTACCATGCTACAACCTGAACCAAATGAGCTCCATTGCATTTGGATTTCAAGTTTTTTATTGAAAGAATATCCTTCCTCATAACAAGCCAATGTTAGCACGTTGACACCAAATTGATTAATTTTTAAAAATACCCCATCCAAAAAGCCTTTATCTATCCTTATATCATCATCAGCCATAAATACCCATTCGCTTTTTACTTCAGCCAAAGCTAAATTTCTTGCGTTACATGCGCCTGCCTGATGTGTAAAAATATGTTTTATATCGAAATTCCAAATTTCATTTTCAAGATAATCAAGTTCTGAAACACTATCTGGATTTGGATTCTGTTCAACAATAATAACATTTTTAGGAAGATGGGTTTGCTTTGCTAAATCTTTTAAAACATCATACAGATACTCTTTTCTTCCAATAGTAGGTATAATGACATCTACAGTCCCTAGTTCAACTACTCTTTTTGTTGACTGAACATCAATTTTTTCCAACAAATTATCTTTTAACTTTCTTTGAGAATAAAGGAATGAATAAAATAAAGGCAACAAAGCAATTCTATTTTTATATAAAAGAAAATTAAGAAATAACAAAAATATCCAACGGGTTTTATAATGTTGTTTTACAAAACGAAATAAAATAAAATTGCTGTTTTTATGAATTTTGTTTTGGTATTTAATTCCACACAATAATTGGGGCTCAGAATAACAAAAAAGTCCGTGTGGCATTGCGAGTTTTGCCAATGAATACAGAAAATAATCCAAATTATATGAAACCTTAACATCCTCCTTCAAAGCTAGTAAAACAGAAGCGTGAATACCTCCAACACTACTACTCATCAACCAGGTAGGGTAAATAACATTTTTATTGATATTCAAAAAAGGAGATTCTTCAACATAGCCAATAGCGTCTGACAAAAATGAATTCTGAAAAGGATTATAAGATGCCATTATCTTTTGATGATGAAAAATTGTATGAAATTCAGCAACATTCAAATTAGATTTAAAATCTGAATGGCACCAAATCACTAACTCTTCAGGAAAAGCAATTGCAATTTCAAATAAAGTTACTGCAATATTTTTATCTGAAAAAGACAGCTTTTTAATTCCATCATTAACGCCGATTACTTTATTATTTTCATGATAAACAATTATCATTATTATTTATTTTTTTGACTAATTATTTTTTTGTAAAATTCTATATTCTGACTAGCTATTATACTTATGTCAAAATATTCTTCTACTTTATCTCTCGCAGCCTGTACAAATTTAAAACACAAAACTTCATCCTTCATTAAGTCATTTATTTTTTGTGCAAAAACCTCATGATTGGTTGGATGCACTAAAAAGCCGTTTTTCCCTTCATCAATCATTTCTTTTGCCCAACCTACATTTGAGGCTACAATTGGTTTTTTCATTGCCATGGCTTCTAACCAGGAAACCGGGAAAGCTTCTGCAAAGGATGGAAAAACACAAACTGTTGCTTGTTGAATTTTTTCTTTTATTTCGATATATGGAACACTTCCTAAATATTCTACATTTTGCTTGGCCTTATCTGAAAATAATTCCTGCATCATTTGCCAGGTCGAAGAATTTCCTGAAATAATATCAGGAACGTCTCTACCTATCAAAATCAATTTTGCATCAGGGATATTTTCTAATACTTTGTTAAAAATCAACGGCAACTCCAAAAGCCCTTTTTTTCTAATTAGACTTCCAAAATATAATATAGTTTGCTGTTGCCTGTAAGTTTCATTATTTGCCTGAAATAAATTAACATCAATAGGGTTAGGGATTACAGTAAATTTCTTATTCAATCCAAAAATTATATTTGTTTTATCTGCTGTATACTGACTTACAGACAATAATCCGTCTGCATTTTCTAATGCCCTTTTTTCGTGAAATTTATTAATATTTTTTACTTTACGATTCTCCAAATGACAAAAATACGTATCTGACCCATTTAATCTTATAATTAACGGACATGATTTTGGTTTTATAAATGAAGTTATCCCTGTCCAGTCTGGTGCTTCTACTAAATCAATTTTTTTTTCTGAATATAGTTCATTAATTATTCTTTCGATTTTTTTTCTGGTTAAAAACCATGATAAGCCTTTGAATTTTACATTTTTTATTTGCTGAACAAAAATTCCATCATCACTAAATGTGTTATCCTCCTTTTGACCATAAACTAATATGCGCACAGAAATTCCTTTTGCTAAAAGTCCAATTGCTAAGTTTTTAATGCTTGTCCCGATTCCTCCTGAGTTTCCTGTTTTGGAGTGTGGGTATTCCGGAGTTAAAAAGGCTATTTTCATTTTTATTTATTAAAGAAATCTTTTAAAATAGTGGCTGTAAATAATCTGGCACCAGTATCAGTCATATGTCCACAAGATGAAAAATATTTATTCTCGACAACCGCATTTTCGTAATTATGAATTTCTGGATAAGCTTTTTTTACCTTTTCAAAATAATTCATTCCTGCTACATTTTCGCACATTGGTGTCATTACAGCAATAAAATTGATTTTTTTTTCTTTGCAAATATTCTTTATTTCTTCATAATACTTATTGTGCTTTAAAGGATTTAGATTCACAATATTATTTTTCATATTCCCATTTTTGTGTTTTGCTAACGGGTAATAACCTAAATTATCTAAAGCATTTGTTTTTTCTCTCTTTACTATTTTATAAGTTTCCCTAAATCCAATTTTACCGTCATATTTTATATACCTGTAAAAAGGAATATAATACAGCTCATTAAAATTTTCGTTCGATTGAAAATGTTGCTTTATAGTTTGAGAATTATGAATATATGGAAGAAATAATGCAGCTATTCCTTCGGCCTGATGATCATTGGAAAGATTTAAATCAGCCTCTAAAATTACATTTTTAATACTATATTTTCTTTCAATCATTAATTTCAGCAATAATGATGCTTCAAACAAATGCCCTCCACTCATCCCGTAATTAAATGTTTTCAATCCTTTATCCTCAAACATTTTTGAAACAAAATGATTATTAGCCCGAGATGAACCCAAAATTACCACATCATAATTTTGTGATTTTGAATTAAAAACAGTTTCAATTTTCCCTCTGTTTTTGGATTGTAAAAAAACATAAGTATAGAGTCCGTCCATCAAAACGGCAATTAAAACTGTTATGAGTAAAACTTTTGCTGTATAAATTAGAAATTGCTTCATTAAAACTGGAAATAAATAAATTCTTTATAATCTGAAAAGGTTCCAAAAGCCATAATTGCCATAATTGCGAAAGCCAATTTTAACAGGCTTCTTTTACCTGAAAGAGGCTCAATTTTAGCCCGGCTATTCCATTCTACCAAAACAAATAATCCAATCATAAGAAGCAATTCGTAATTATAACGCTCGTTGTCTAAATATTGAAAGCCAAATTCTTTATTAGTAAAAATTCGTTTCAAATACAAAATAGCATCTGTTATGGTTTTAGCTCTAAAAAATATCCAGGCGATACAGGTTAGAAAAAAAGTATAAGAAATACTTATCAAGATTTTGACAGAATCTAAATCAAATTTTAACTGAAAGACATCCATATTGTTTCGATTACTGTTTCGCAACAATAAGGGTAAAAAGTAAACTGCATTTATAAATCCCCAGACGATGTAGGTCCAATTGGCTCCATGCCAAAATCCGCTTACGACAAAAATGATAAAAGTATTTCTGATTTTCATCCATAATCCTCCTTTGCTTCCTCCTAATGGTATGTACAAATAATCACGAAACCACGATGAAAGCGATATATGCCAGCGACGCCAGAACTCTGCAATATCTCTTGAAAAATAGGGATAATTGAAATTTCGTAATAAATCCAGCCCAAATAATTTCGAAACCCCAAGGGCAATATCTGAATATCCTGAAAAATCCCCATAAATTTGAAATGCAAAATAAACTGCCCCTAATATAAGGGAGAAAGAATTCATCGAAGTATAATGATCAAAAATGGCATTAGCGTAAGTGGCACAAGTATCTGCAATGACAACTTTTTTAACTAATCCCCAGATGATTTGGTAAATACCTTCTTTGGCTTTTTCAAAATTAAACTCCCGTTTTACTTTTACCTGTGGTAATAAATGAGTAGCTCTTTCGATTGGTCCGGCTACAAGAAGCGGAAAGTAGCTTACAAACAATGAATAATCTATAAAATTATATTCGGCTTTAATTCGCTTATAATAAATATCAATTACATAAGACAAGCCGTGAAAAGTATAGAATGAGATTCCGACAGGAAGAATTACATTTAATAAAACTGGACTTGTTTTTAACCCTACTGAATTTAATAATTCTGAAAAGGAAGCCGCAAAAAAATTATAGTATTTAAAGATTCCTAAAAACCCTAAATTGACTAATATACTAAGCCAAAACCAAAATTTCCTGAGTTTCTCTGACTTTCCTTTTTCGATCTGAATTCCGGTATAATAATCTAAAAAAGTAGAGAAAACTAACAAAAAAAGGAATCTCCAGTCCCAACAAGAATAAAAGTAATAACTGGCAATAATCAGTAAAGCATTTTGAGTGCTTTTGGTTTTATTAAAAACAAACCAATACAAGAAAAAAACGATTGGTAAAAAAATAGCAAATGCTATGGAGTTAAAAAACATAAATTAATTTAAAAATTCATTAATTTTCATAGAAACTTTTTCAGAAAAAAGGTTAGAACCTACTTCATTTAAATGAAATGTATCGTAATAATACTGAGTATGATTTGACATTTCATCATAAGCCATATCAATGAACAGGAAGTTTTTATCTTTTTTTTGAATCAAATTTAGTTCGTCAATTATTGATTCTCTTTTCAAATCAAAACTTTTAGTTAACCTGAGTTTGTATTCGGGCATCCAGACAAAGATAATTTTTGCGTCTTTATGAAGTCTCCAAGTGTAAAAATTTATCATATCATGCAAAAGAAGTATCTCATGCTTATTTTCAGCTTTAAAAGTTAAATTTGGGAATCGACTTAAATTATGATAATCAACTTTAAAAATTCTGTTTTGAGGACAATATCCTTGAATTGTTTTTACATTTTTTTCAAAAGGATTTGAAAAATTAGCTATAACTCCTTCTTCCAGCATTTTAATTTTTTGATTGTATTTCAACAATGGTATCGTCCTAAAAAGACTAAATCTATTATCAAATTTTGTTGTTAATGAATCTATACTTTTGTTATAAATAAAAGGATAAAATTGTTCTTCATCAGGCAGTTTAGTGCTTTTAACAAAATATGCAAGATCAATATTCTGAATTATTACTTTTGGTGTTTTATTATTTTTAAGATAAATATCAAATTTAGATTGCTGAAGATTATATGATCCCGCATTAAAACTTAGATTAAAACAACTTAAATTTAGTTTATCTCCTATAATTACCGGATTATATCCTACGAAACCTCTTGAAGAACCATTTATAATAATTTCACTATTGATTTTACCATTCAGAATATTTGCCCAATCATTATATCTTGAATTTTTAAGTTGCTTAAATCCATTGTCTGAAAAATACTGAATACCAAAGGCAAAAACTAAAGTAACAGCAATAATTTGAATGATATATTTTAAAAAAACCTTCATTATAAACCAGTTAAAATTGAAAATAAATGAATTTACTTTGAATATCAAATTGTCCAAACAATAAAATAAACAAAATAGTGATTACTACTTTAATCTTTGAAAATCTGTCAAATAACGGACATTCTTTGTTTCTGTTATTCCATTCCAATAGAATCAAATAAGGTAAAATAATTATAATAATAAAACTTACATGTTCTTTAAAACTATCTAAAGTAAAATTAAAAGAAACAATTCTTTTAATGTAATCTAACGCCATATAAATGTTTAGAGATCTAAAAAATATCCATGAAAAGCAGGTGATCGCAAATGTAACTAAGATGCTCCCAATTGTTTTTGCAGAAGAAACATTCCATGAAATACGTATTTTTCCAAAATTATTCCTATTTTTCTTTAGCAACAATAGTACTAAAAAGTAAGTTGCATGTATTAGTCCCCAAACAATATAAGTCCAATTTGCACCATGCCAAAATCCACTTACGAGAAAAATAATAAATACGTTTCGTATCTGCATTAACTTTGAGCCCTTACTCCCTCCTAAAGGAATATATAAATAATCCCTAAACCATGATGAAAGAGAGATGTGCCAACGACGCCAAAACTCAGCAATATCTCTAGAAAAATAAGGGTAATTGAAGTTTCTTAATAAATCTATTCCAAATAATTTTGAAACGCCTAATGCAATATCTGAATAACCTGAAAAATCTCCGTAAATTTGAAATGCAAAATATACTGCCCCCAAAATCAATGAAAAGGAATCCATCGAAGCATAGTTATCAAATATATTGTTTGCATATATTGCGCAATTATCTGCTATAACTACCTTTTTAAATAATCCCCATACTAATTGGCAAAACCCTTCTTTGGCTTTTTCAAAATCAAATTCTCGTTTTACTTTTACCTGTGGTAATAAATGAGTGGCTCTTTCGATTGGTCCGGCTACAAGAAGCGGAAAGTAGCTTACAAACAATGAATAATCTATAAAATTATATTCGGCTTTAATTCGCTTATAATAAATATCAATTACATAAGACAAGCCGTGAAAAGTATAGAATGAGATTCCGACAGGAAGAATTACATTTAATAAAACTGGACTTGTTTTTAACCCTACTGAATTTAATAATTCTGAAAAGGAAGCCGCAAAAAAATTATAGTATTTAAAGATTCCTAAAAACCCTAAATTGACTAATATACTCAGCCAAAACCAAAATTTACGGCTTTTCTCTGACTTTCCCTTTTCGATCTGTATTCCCGTATAATAATCCAAAAAAGTTGAAAACACCAATAAAAAAAGGAATCTCCAGTCCCAACATGAATAAAAATAGTAACTGACAATAATTAATAAAGCATTTTGAGTGCTTTTGGTTTTATTAAAAACAAACCAATACAAGAAAAAAACGATTGGTAAAAAAATAGCAAATGCTATGGAGTTAAAAAACATAAAGTAGTTTAAAATTATATTTTAAATAAAGATGCAAATAAAAAGATTATTCTTTAGAAATAATAGTTTTAATTGCTTCCCAAATACGTTTGGATGCTTCTTGTGGAGGATGCTGGTTTATTATTTCAAACCATGTCTTAGCATCTTCAATAGTATGTTGCGGGTGCTGTAAACCAAATTCAATCTTATCAGCGATTTCATTCGCAGAACCTAACCAAATTACTGCATTTTTATTAGTCATTGAACGAAAGTGAACATAATTGTAAATTTTCGAAACAGACCAATTCTTATCTATTTTAGCCTTTACATCATAATTAATAAATGCGCATGGCTTTTTATAAGCTGCATAATCAAAAACCATCGACGAACCTAAATTTATCACCATTTCGGTATGCAGTATCGTATTAGTCTGCAGGATCACATCTGCTTTGGTTGGTAAAATGGTATTCCACCCTTGTCCAATTCTTTCCCATAAGGGAGTAATTGGCATGATAATATCCGGGTAATTAGCTATTACAGTATCAAACCTATTCGAAAAATCAACTGGACAACGTCTAAAAAGTATTGCCAGGGAATATCCCTTTACATTCAACTTTCTCACAGCTTCTGCTACATCACTCAGGTATTGGGGATCATCCGGGCATGTTGTGATATCATCTCCCGAATAGCAAATGTATTTTTTATTTAAATCGAGTTGATGTTCTTTATAAAATTGCTCTTTTGCAACACGCAGATTACTTTCAAAATGATTTTCAAATTGAGGTGTACCTGTTATGATTATCTGTTTTTCGCTTATGTAGGGGTAATAATGAAGTAATTCCTTTTTCATGTGTTCACTCCACACAAAATAAAAATCAGTTTCCACCACCATAGTGGCTTTTGGCAAATTATCCCAGGAAAAGATGAATGTTGCCGTTGGAATATTCATTTTTTTGGCTGCCAGTAAGGGGGCGATTGCCAAGACCGGACGCTGATTGGTACAAAACACAAAATCTGGTTTTTGATCTTGTAAAGTTTCCAGGCACTCATTAAAATAAGAGGTACTACTTTCTAATTTTAAAATTCTTTTTCGGACTTTTTCTAATCCTTTGGTTGAGGAATAAAAAGTAATTAAAAATAGTGAAAGTAAATTTTTTAAAGCTGGTTTAATTTTTTTATAAGAGAAAGGAAACCTATAGGTATGATAAACCGGATCGTTTTCTTTTTTTATATTCAAATTAATTTCAATATGCTTACGGGCATTTTTATAACTATCAGTTAAAGGATTTGATTTTGCTTTTTTGATCTTAATTTCATTAAAACCTAATGTTGTTAAATCAAACGGTGTGTTATTCCAATAGGTTATATCAAAGTTTTTCTCTATTCCTATTTTTTGAAAATTAGAAAAAGCAAAATTCCGAAGACCAATCCCGTCAGGTAATAAAATAAATATCTTTTTGTTTGGCATTAACTGTCTCTAAATTGTTTTTGATGATTGAGCTGCCAAATATCCGAATTTTGGAGACATTTAAGAAATAATTCAGCACTATTTCCCTGACCAAAATCATTATTTGAAACTTTAATTTTGTGCCTGTCTATTATGGAAAGTGCTTCATTTATTCCTTTTTCAGAATAATCGGCATTAATAATGTCAGCATGAACAGCTCTATTTTGCTGACGGGTTCCGATATTAATAATTGGAATTCCATAATAAGGTGCTTCACGAATACCTGCACTGCTGTTGCCAATAATAAATTGACTGTTTTTTAATAATGTTAAAAAGTATTCAAACCGAATTGAAGGAAAAATTCTGAATTTTTCTTGATGTTTTAACTTTTCGTAAGCATCAAGAATAAACTGGCTTCCTAAATCATTATTTGGAAAAATAACCACATAATTATGATTGTCTTTCAATAAGCAATCTACAAAAGAATTTGCGTACTGCTGCATCGACTGAAACTCAGTAGTTACCGGATGAAACATTACAATGGCGAATTTACGGAATGGGATTTCATAATAATCCTTTACAATATTCAATTCTGGTAGTTGATTGGAAAACATAATATCAATATCCGGAGACCCAATTGTAAAAACCGATTCTTTTATTTCTCCCATTTGAATCAGCCTTTTTTCAGCTTCTTTATTTGATACAAAATGTATGTGACTTAATTTACTAACACTGTGGCGAATTAACTCATCAACTGTTCCTGAAATTTCTCCACCTTCTATATGTGCCACTAAAATATTATTGAGCGAACCTACAATAGCTCCGGCAAGAGTTTCTACACGATCGCCATGAACTACGATCATATCCGGATTTATATTTTTGCAATAATCCGACAAGCCTTCAATGGTCTTAGCTAATGTTAAATCCATTGTGGTTTCGTGCGTATGGTTCTCAAAAGTAAATAAGTTTTTAAAATTACAACGCTCAATTTCTATCAACGTATAACCATAAATTTCCTGTAGGTGCATTCCTGTTACGAAAACAAAAACTTCAAATTCGGACTTTTCTTCCAGAATTTGAATTAATGATTTTATTTTCCCAAAATCTGCCCGGGTTCCGGTAAGGAAAAGGATTTTTTTCATTTAAATACTTTAATCGAAATCAGAAAAATCTAATTGCTCATCATTACTAATATCCCTCAGGGCAATTTTATCAATCAAATCATTAAAATGTTCAGCGGGGATTTTTCCTGTCCCAGGTCGTTTTACCCAAATATTTTCCTTAGATAGTTTTTCACCTTTCTTAATTGATTTTATAGCACAGACTGTTGCAAATGCAAAATCAATTGTAACTTGTTCCTCTAAGGCCGGCTTTTTAGTTCCACCACGCATCAGAGCTATTTCTGCACTTGAAACAATCAATTCCTGACAAGCTTTTTCATCCATACTGCAGACAATATCCGGACCTGTACGCTGCATGTGATCTGTAAAATGCCTTTCTAAAATACTTGCCCCAAGAGCTACTGCTCCTAAACACGCATTATTATTCAAGGTATGATCAGACAAACCAAAGACCTTATCCGGAAAAGCTTCATGCATTTCTATCATGGCACCAAAACGAACCAGATGAATTGGTGTTGGGTATAAATTTGTTGTATGTAATAAAGCTACAGGAATATTATTTTTATCAAAAATAGCAATAGCTTTTCGGATGCTTTCAATCGTATTCATTCCCGTACTTAAAATAACAGGTTTGCCAAAAGAGGCTATATGTTCAAGTAATGGATAATTATTACATTCACCAGAACCAATTTTATAAGCAGGTATATCAAATTTTTTCAAACGCTCTGCAGCAGCACGAGAAAACGGTGTAGAAATAAAAATCATTCCTTTGCTTTCTACATAATTTTTAAGTTCTAACTCATCCGCTTCATTCAAAGAACAGCGTTCCATGATTTCGTAAATAGAAACATCAGCATTACCGGGTGTTACTTTTTTGGCTGCTCCGCTCATTTCGTCTTCTACAATGTGTGTCTGATGCTTGACTACCTCCACTCCTGCCCGGTACGCGGCATCTACCATTTCTTTAGCTACCTGTAAAGAACCTTCATGATTTATTCCTATTTCGGCAATAACTAAAGGCGGAAAATCGGAACCTATTTTTCTTCCTGCAATTTCAATGTATGTGTTCATAAAAGGGTGTTCTGAATTATGTTTTTATATATTTATTGTATAAATATTCTGTGTAATCAAAATCTTCCTGAGTGTCTATGTCAATTTTGTCAAAAATAGAATCTATTACGAATGGAAAAGCATTTTCAGAAATAATTTTATCCCCTAAAATCAATTTAGCCTTACTAATATAAAGCAATCCATTTTCGAAAAAAAGAGGCTCTAAATCCTGACTGCGTTGTCCTATTTCGTAATTAAAAGGAATAAATTTTTTATCCTCAATTTTTCCAAATTTTTGATGATTTCTGGTGACCGTAAATAAACTGTCTTGTTGATTTTTCTGATAATATTTGAAAGCATCTTTTAGCAAATTTTCAGGTCTCAAAGGATTAGTAGGTTGTAAAAGAATAATATTTTCTATTTCTTCATCGATTTGTTGCAATACATTTTTGAGGGCCGAAACTGTGGGCTCAAAATCACCTGATAATGATTTTGGCCTGTCGATTACTTTTGCCCCAAACTGCAATGCTACATTTTTTATTTCATCATCATCAGTTGACACGTAAATTTCATTAATTATATCACTATTTGCCTTAGCATATAAAATACTATGGGCAATCAGGGGAATTCCTCCAAGCAGTTTTATATTTTTTTGAGGCAATCTTTTAGAGCCTCCACGAGCTGGAATGATGGCAATAGTTCTCATTTGTTAAAACCTGTTTTTAGCATTTTCGATAATTTTATTCATACCTGAATTCCAGCTTTGCGCTGAATACAAATTATCGGGAATTACAATATCTTTTATTTCTTCTTTATTTAGAAATTCGAATATGGCGTCTTCCCATTCCTGCTGAAAATGCGGATTCTCTATTAGTCTGCCTAGCGCTCCATATTGTAAAACTTCCGGAACGCCTCCTATTGCCGATGCAATGCAATAACAACCTGAATGCAGGGCTTCTATTAAGCTCATCCCAAAACCTTCATGACAAAGTGTTGGAAACAAATAGCAATCTGCCATTTGGTAATATTTTGGAAGTTCATTGTTTGGAATTTTTCCTAAAAAATGAACTCCTTCAATTTCGTGATTTCGGGTAGCTCCAACGACCAGTAAAGCTATATTTTTGTTTTGTACATGTATCTTTTTCCAAACTTCCAGTATAAAGTCCAATCCTTTTTTGGGATGATCTTTAGAACACCAAATAAAAACCTTTTTGTCTTTTAAATCTAATTGGTTTTTGAAAATTAACTTTTCTTCAGAGGAAATTTTATGAAATTGATCTGTATCTATTCCATTATGCAATACCGAAAA
The DNA here is from genome assembly GCF_003202435.1 of Flavobacterium cheongpyeongense. Lineage (GTDB taxonomy): Bacteria > Bacteroidota > Bacteroidia > Flavobacteriales > Flavobacteriaceae > Flavobacterium > Flavobacterium cheongpyeongense. The sequence continues at coordinate 296,266 of NZ_QJHK01000003.1, read as the reverse complement.
TTTACAAGGCAATATGGTATAGGTATCCTTGTGTACCTTATAACTATCATGCGTGAGTAAAATCATTTCGTCAATACTTTCGAAAAACCATCTGCCATAAAAATTGGCTAAATAAGGAGGGTATCCATGATAAAAAAACTGAACCTGGCAATTTTCTCTCCAACCATTTTCAATCAAAATTTTTTGTAAAGGTTTTATTATGCCAAAATTATCAACGATCTGGATGATATATTTGCCATCTTTTTTAATTACCTTCTTAAAAGCTTTTAAATATCCTAAATAGGTTTTTTTAAAGATTTTTCTTTTTACTTTATCAATTATAGTTTCAGACACAAATTGATATTTTACAGTATTTATTACCTTGTCAGGTGCATGACAGATTACATAATCTATTTGATGATTACTACTCAGATAATTATAATACATTGTTGTCCAGCTTCCGGTTTTAGAATAGGGAAGTGGAAATTGTGATACTAAAATTACTTGTGCCATCCGTTTTATAAATTTAGATTCTAACTATTTTTTTATTTTAAAACTTATACTTTTTAGATCGTTGCTGACCTTATACGTATAAGGAAACTGGTGATAAAACGAAATTATATGTAAAAGTAACTTATCATTTATTTCTTTTAAACTATAATATTTGGGTACTTTTTTACCCATTCTTTTTTTGAGTTTGTATTTCAAGGATGTCTGAAAATCATCTTCAACAAAACAAACTGATAAAATACCTTCCTGAAATCGTGGAAGCTCAACAAATAAAAAATGTTCGATTACTTCTGCTTTATTATTCAAAACCAGATTGGTGTCAAAACACTCTAATTCATTAAACTCTGATTCTGAAATTATTTTTCCCCAATTTTGAGAATTTACATTCTCTATCTCATTTTGAGAATTGTGTACTAAATGACGATGATTTATTTCTACAATTTGCGATAACTGTAATTCTGTGTTTAAATGTACTGTTTCTCTTTTTCTGTAATTTTTATGCCATTGATGTAACATCAATATTTTTTGATCATAAAATTCTAACTCACAACCCGCTTTTCTTATTCTGTTGTGTATTTCTGTATCCTCTGCTCCCCAAAAATGAAAAAATTCATCAAATCCCTGAATACTTTTTAACTTTTCAACCGGGAAAAGGGTCACTCCGGTGGAATCCCTGCTGCCTAAAAATTTAATATTATAATCATCATAATTAACATCCTCTTTTTTATTCTCGTCATCAGACATGTAGCCAACCTGAAAATAAGTTATCTTGTCAGGATTGCATTTCTCTTCTAAAACCGATGTGAATTCAGGATGAAAAATCATATCCACATCAGCTGTAAAACAATATTCGGAATCAAGGTTTTTTAAAACATAATTAAAAGCTTTGCTCTTGTTCCAAGGCTGAAACTCAGAAAACAGATAATGATAATTACAAAAAGAAAACTGCTCAACCAGTTTTTTTATTTCTGAAGCAATTTGTTTTTTAGATCCGTAATCGACAAAAATAACATTAAAATTTTGTTTTGCCTGTGAAGCTAATGAATTTAGAGAACGTTTAACCCTATTAATTTCCCGGTTTCGATAAGCGTATAAAATAGTAACCATTACAATTCTTTTAGTTTATTTTCAAAAATCCTACTACTCTAAATATTTAATTAATTTTAAAGAGAATTTTAAGTAGCTTCAACTGCACCCTCCAATTCTTGCCGTAATATTTAAAAAAATAGAATGGAAACTCTAAAAATTGCACTTTTAGCCTCTCCTTATGCGAATTATATTTTGTTGCTCCTTTACTGGTTAATCCATTTAAATCATAAATTGCAAAAGGGATATTGAAATGAATAAATTTAGTTTTACTTTTAAATAAAGAAAAATGCATTTTCCAATCCGAAATGTATTTTAATTTTTCGTCAAAAACATTATCTACAAAAAGAGATTTATGGTAAATTACAGCCTGTTGACATATCGTATTGGTAAAAAGAAACCGTTCATCTAAATTTTCCGGATATTCAATCTTACTTTCAGTTAAATTATTTTTCTTCAAATATATGGGTGCATAATAAACAGCCTGGTGATTTAAAGTCAAAACAATTTTATTTATAATTTCTTTATCATCTACTAATATATCGCCACTATTTAAAAACAAAAAGTAATCACCTCTGGCCTGTAATATCCCCTTGTTCATTGCGTTATAAATACCTTTATCAGGCTCACTTACCCAATAGTTTAAGTTTTCATTATGAGCAAGTAAGTATTCGGCACTCCCATCTGCAGACCCTCCGTCAATAACAATATATTCAAATACTTTTGAGGATTGATTAACAACACTTTCTACGGTTTTTTTAAGCCCTTCAACGTTGTTGTAATTGATCGTAATAATGGATATTTTCATGCCATTGAGAATTTTCTAATGATTAAATAAATTATACCAGATACTCTTTAGCTTCTACTTTAGACAATCCTTTCCAAATAATAAAATAACGCATTACCTTCTTATTTAAAATAAACTTTGCAAACAATCTGTTTTTTATAAAATACAAAGCCTTTGAATTACTTAGCTTGCCTTTAAGGATAACCGAATCTATTACCTCTTGAGTAACAATTTTATCACTTTCAGCATGCATCCAGTCTTCAAGAGTATTCCCCATATGATAGGCATAATTTTCTGTTGTGGACAAACGCCAAAAACCTTTTTTAATGACTGGTATATCTAAAATTTGATTTTCACTATTACCACCAAGTTTATAATTTGAATATTTCATTTTTACACTTTCAAAAATATCGCCTCTGTACGTTGTCGCAAAATGTCCGGCCCCGATAACTGCTTTTTGATTTTTGTTCACAATTGTCAAAAACTTTTGCAATTGAATTTTATTATAAAATTCCGGGTTACCAACACTTTCTGCAAACATCTTTAATCCTTTCTGATTGATGACATTTGAAAACAGGATTTTTTTTGAAAAAAACATATCCCAATAAATATTGGCTGTATAAGTTCTTAAGGAACGTGATGAGGGTGTAGGGCAAACAGCACCGGCTTTAGGAAAGTTTTCAAAGATAGTATAAGTCGATTTTTGCCAGCCATTTAAAAACATAACATCTGAATCTGCAATCGTAACAAGAGAAAAATTATGCCCAATAATCCCTTTTAAAACTGCATTTAGTTTACCAATGTTTGTGGTAGTGACAACTTCATGAATTTGCTCATTTAAAAACAACTCATTTAAATAATCAGTAACCTCTTTACAACTTCCGTTATTTACAATTGTTATAAAAGTTTTTTTGTGGGATGTTTTAAATAACGAGGTTAGACATAATTTTAAAATAGCAAAACTGTCCTTAAAATATCCTTTATGATCTGGAATATAGACAGGAATAATTACCTGATGGGAATAAGAATCAGACTTTGAATCTTCTTTATCTTTATGAGGATTATAGCCTATTCGCATTGGATAATTTATTTATTGTCTGTTGATCTTTTGAATGTTCTTGTAAATATCTATTTCTGATTTTATTTGATATATCTAATGTTTCTTGATTATTTAATTTTTTTATTTTTAGCATACTTTATTCAATTTTAAATTTCTGGTTGATTCTGTCAAAGGTTATCAAAGGCGGATAATCAAATAGTGATTCTTTCGTTTTTTTCATTTTCAGGTAAAAAATGGCACCAAATATTTGTTTAAAAGGTTTGAATCGGAATTTATTTATTGCAAGGTCATATTTTCTTATTTGTATTGCTATTTTTTTTTCTTCAAGTGAAATGGCATTGTTAACCTCAATATTTATTCTATCACTCGCTTCTATGAAATAGGCATCCTTATGATCTAAAGACAGTTGATTTTTGGATCTTACCCGAAAACCTGCTAACAAAGCATTGGTAACAAATAATTTTTCAAACCTAAAAAAACGAAGCCACAATTCTAAATCACTTGCATATTTCATTTCAGTTTCCAATTTCCCTCCTGAGATTTGCCATAAAGATCGTCTCCAAAAAACAGACTCTTGCTGGATCCAATGAAAGTTACCTGTATAATAATTAAATTTGGACCATCTTTTTACTTTACTGACCCCTATTGTCCTGCCTCCCTCATCTAAAGTAGAGGGAACTCCCTGAAGCCAGTTTACTCCGTCTAAGTTAAATATTTCAGCAACCGTAAAAAAAGCTTTTGGATGATACACATCGTCTGAATTGATCCACGCCATAATTTCACCGGTCGATTTATCAAATCCTTTTTGGACTGCTTGATATAAACCATTATCAGGCTCGCTTATCCAGTATGTTAATTGGTCTTCATACTTTTTAATAATATCAATTGAATTATCAGTACTGCCACCATCAATAATAATATACTCCAGATTAGGGTAGTTCTGAGATAAAACAGACAGAATAGTATCCTCCAGATATTCTCCTCCGTTAAAATTTGGTGTTACAATTGATATTTTCGGGTAGTTCATTTTTAATTGATTACTGAAATTACATCCATAAATTTCTGTCCGAATAAATACAATTGGTCTTTATATTTAAACTCTGGCCTATTGACATTATTTTCTAAAAAATAAACCATTTTATTTATCAACTCTTCTTCATTCTCAGGATCAAAAAAATACCCCTGATTGCCTAATTGTTCTTTATGAACATTTAAGGATGAAACTATAACATTTTGATTCATGGCTTTAGCATCTTCAACCACACTACTCCATCCTTCAAATAACGAAGGTTGTATTACGGATAAAGCATTATTCATAAAACACAACTGTTCTCCTCTGTCAATAAATCCTAAAAATTTAATATTATCTTGTAAGTTATGATCTTTTACAAATTGTTTTATATCATCAAAATAAGCAGGATTTCTATGATCATACTCTTTACCCGAAAAAACAACCTGAAAGTTATAATTATAACTTTCTTTGATTTTCTTTACAGCTTTTAAAACAATAATATGGTTTTTATGCTTCCAAAATTGATTAGGAGAAAAAAAGTACGGAACTGCATCTAGATTATATTTAATTCTAAGTTTTTCAATGTCAATATTCGAATAATTGGGGTGAAAAACACTAAAATTCACTACATAGGTCTTTGATTTTGCATTAGGATACAGTTTCTTAAAATCATGGCTTGCATCATTACTACTGAACAAAATATATTTATCATTTGACAATAGTTCTTTTTGCGTTTTTTTTCTAAAATACAAATAATCTTCTGAGAAAAGATGAGGCAGATAAAGTTCCTGAAAATCCGGTATCCAGTATAAATGCTTTCTAATTGAATTTGGAATTTGTATTTCAGTGGGGTGAAACAAGACATCTATCCCATAGTTTACTTTTTTTTTCGCTATATCCCTTCTGAACATCATTCTAAACAACTTGTTCAAACATTTTTTTAAAAAAGACGGTGGCTTATTTAATTGCTTATAAGTGATAAATGGATAGTTAAATGAGTGAATTGATTCAAAAGAAGATGGATCGTTACTTAAGATAATCAGATGTGGTTTTTGATTATCAGCTAATAAATTAAGAGACTGTATGAGATTTTGGTAATAATAGGTCCCTCCAATCCAATTTTCGTCGTAAGAATAAACAATCCCTATTTTAATTCTTTTAGCCATAAAACATATTTTTTAATCCCTTCTTCTAAACTGAATGTCTTTTGAAAACCCATTTGAATAATTCCGGTAATATCTGCTACCCAATTATTAGGATCTCCAATTTTAGTTTCTCCGTTAAAAGCAAGTTTCTTTTGAGGAGAAAACTCTTTAATGAAAACTTTTGCTGCTTGAGCAATTGTAGTTTCAGTATTACTTGCCACATTATAAATGGAGCCTTGAAAAGAAGAATGGTGAATAACTAAATCTAAAATTTGTATTAAATCATCTATATATATAAAATCCCTGGTCTCAGTACCGGAACCAAAAAGAGAAACTATTTCATTATCAATTGCCTTTTGGTACAAATCCCAAAAAAGCTGTTTTCTTAACCCTGGTCCGTATGCCGAAAAAACGCGTAAGCTACAAGTATGCAACCCAAAAAATTTATGATATTCTGTTAAGAGCAGTTCACTTTGCAATTTATGAAAACCATAAGGAGACAATGGTTTGCAAATACTGTTCTCTGCAATTGGTAAAACTTTCGGGTTACCATAAACAGCAGCACTGGAAAAATTAATAAACTTACAATTACTATTATAGTCCCTAATCGCTACTAATATTTTCTGTACATTAACAACATTAAGTTCAAAATCCTGTGAAGGATTTTCAAAAGAAAAACCAACATGTGCAGAGCCTGATGCATTAATACAAACATCAAATTTGTTTTCCTTAAAAGCTGCAGAAAAATCAGAGTTATGACGTTCTATTTTGTAAAATTTTTCTTTTTGACTTGCATTAACATCTGCTTCCCAGACTTCAAATCCTTTATTAGAAAAATAATCAACGCAATGACTGCCAATAAATCCACTGGAACCTATAATTAAGATTTTCATGTTTTTATTGTTATATAAGAATACATTCTTCCTGGAATTTCATTTTCATTTAACTTCTTACTTTCATTTAAACCTTTCCTCTTTAAATATAAATACTGAAAAAAAGTAAGCCTTGATAAAATGCCAAATTTATTCTTAAAATTGGAGATTGCTTTTGATCTTCTAATTTGAAAGTTATTCAGAATTTCTTCTTTAGAAACCGGAAAATAATTTATGACACTCTCATAATATTTGATTTCTTTTTCTACTTTTAAGCCTGCTTTTTCCATCGCCGTTCTATATTCTACAGTTTGAAAGGCGTTTTCCCCTCCGTAAAATTTTTGCAGGGGATGATTTTCTAAAAACCATTCTTTGTCTTTTTGATTAAAAATTACATGATCCCGAATGGTAATAAATAATCCCCTTTTTTTTGTGACTCTGCTTGCCTCAGCAACAAATTTATCCAGATCGTATGCATGATGCATGCATTGACGCGTATAAACTATATCAAAACTTTCACTTTGCAGTTGGAGTTCTTCAGCAAAAGCTTCGTAAATCTCTAAATTAGTTAAATTATAGTGATGTTTTAATTTCCTAATTGCTCCAGCACCAATAGTCTCGCTTGGATCTGGCTCTATAGATACAACATGATAACCTTCTAAGGCCAATGCCACGGCACTAATTCCGTTTCCACTACCAATATCTAAAATTGTTTTAGCGAAAGGTTGATATTGTTTTAAAATTTTTAGAGTTTCAATAAATTCTTCACTTTTTGTAAAACGTTCTACATTTAAAGGAAGATTTTCTTCAAAATAAGCTTTATCCACTAAATAATCAAATTCTGGCTGCGTCCGAATAAACTTAATAGTTTCTTCCCAAGTCATTCTATCTTTCATTTTCTGGAATTTCTTTTACCATTCGTGCCGGATTCCCTGCTACAATCGTCCAGTCTTGGACATCTTTTGTAACTACGCTACCTGCACCAACGATAGCTCCTTCACCTATAGTTACTCCTTTTAAAATAATACTATTAAACCCAATCCAAGCTTTATCCTTTATTGTAATTTTAGCTTTTTTTACATTCGTCCAATCTTTGTAAGCACCTATTTTATTTTCATCTAAGCCTTTTTTCCAATCTAAAACATCATCTTTACGTTCAGACCAAATATTAGAATGAGAATTATTATCTGCAACTGTACATCCCCATGAAAACATAACATCATTGCCAATTTCTATTTCATCAATACAAATAAAAGTTCCACCTCCAATGAATGTTCTATCACCTATAGTAATTTTACCATCTTGAATCTCAAAAATAAAGTTGCCTGTAATATGGCAATTCTCTCCTATTAGAATATATTTTTTATTTTTTATTGGGTTTCTAAGCGAAATATGAGCTCCTTTAATATTTGATGAAATAGGAGAAACTATATAATCAGAAACCTTCAACGCTAATTTAGAGTTCTTTTTGCAAAAAAAAATCTTAATATATCTCTTTAATTTATGTATCACTTTTATATAATTTTCCAATTACAATCCACAAAAACACATCCATAATCATTTCCGCTATAGAGATTAAAATCTGAACCCGTTTCAACAATTTCGAAAGAAAGACAATCTTGTTTATAATCTATAACCTCTAAATTAGGAATATGTAGACCAAAAGTAAGATTAAATTGATTTGGCACTAAAAATTGTTCTGGTATTTTAACTTCAAATTCATATAAACCCGCTGATTTTATCCTTTCTCCTAGTTTTATTTCTGATGTAAAAATAACTCTTCCTTTTATATCGACCAATCTGAATCCTAAATGTGCTTTTAAATGCGACTCATCTATTTTCACTTCTATTTTAATAAAAATACTTTCATCAAAACCAAATTCAGTACGTAAATCTTTTTTATCATCTACTAATGAGAGTTTTCTAAAACCAGATCCTTTAGATGTATCATTAATGTATTGATTAACATATCCTCCATATTGATTTGACTTCAAATAATAATCTATACCTTCATTTGTATTACCCTCAAAAACCATAATTCCATTTTCCATCATTATAGTTTTGGTACACAATTGTTTAATTGCTGCCATATTATGACTTACAAACAAAACAGTTCTTCCTTCTCCTTTAGAAATATCCTGCATTTTGCCTATGGCTTTCTTTTGAAACTCAGCATCACCTACTGCCAAAACTTCATCAATTACCAAGATTTCGGGCTCTAAAAAAGCAGCTACGGCAAAAGCCAAACGTACAGTCATACCACTACTGTATCGTTTTACAGGAGTATCAACATAGCGTTGGCATCCAGAGAACTCAATAATTTCATCGAGCTTTGAGGCGATTTCTTTTTTTGTCATTCCTAAAATGGCTCCGTTTAAGAAAATATTTTCACGCCCGGTCATTTCTCCATTAAAACCGGTACCAACTTCTAAAAGTGAAGCAATACGGCCACGCGATTTGATACTTCCTGTAGTTGGAGCTGTTACCTTAGATAAAATTTTTAAAAGCGTGGATTTTCCTGCTCCGTTTTTACCAATAATGCCGAGAACTTCTCCGCGTTCAACTTCAAAATTAATATCCTGCAGAGCCCAGACATAATCAGAAGTTCCTTTAGTAGAACGATCATTTGTATCACCAATTTTTAAATATGGATCGTCTTTACCACGTATCTGGTGCCACCAACGGTTTACATCATGGCTTAAAGTTCCTGTACCTACTTGTCCTAAACGGTATTGCTTAGAAATGTTTTCGGCTTTTAATATTATATCCTTTTTCAATTATAAATTGTAAATTATGAATTGTAAATTATTTGAAACACTAATTATCAATAATGATTTCTTAAACAGTGTCAATAAAACTTTTCTCTGTTTTATTAAAAATTAAAAGCCCCACAAAAAAGACGGCGATGGTAACTAATAAAGTATAGCCTAATCCTAAAATTGAAATTTCTCCGGTATTTAACAACATATAACGAGAGGTCTCGATAATATATGCTAATGGGTTATATTTTACCAACCAGCCAAATTTAGGTAATTTATCTTTTATCAGCTCCATAGGATACATTACTGCAGATAAATACATTAATAACTGAACACCGAAAGTAACCAAATTACTTAAATCACGATACTTGGTAACCATAGAGGAGATTAGCATTCCTAATCCTAATCCTAAAATACCCATAACAGCTATTAAAATCGGAAAAAATAAAATAGTCGTATTCAATATCAAATTATACCCCTGAAAGTAATAAAAAATATAAAATACTATAAAGATCAGAAATTGAATTCCGAATTTAATTAAATTAGAAATTACGACCGAGAGTGGTGTAATGATTCTGGGGAAATAAACTTTTCCAAAAATATTGGCATTTGCTTTAAAAGTATCAGATGTACCTGTAAGGCAGGCAGTAAAATAATTCCAAACCGTAATTCCTGCTAAATTAAATAAAAATGAAGGTATTTCACCTGTTTTAATTCCGGCAACATTATTAAAAATTATAGTAAACGTGACTGATGTAAATAAAGGCTGAATCAAATACCAAAGTGGCCCTAAAACTGTTTGTTTGTAAACCGTTATAACATCTCGTTTCACAAACAGAAATAATAAATCCCTGTATTGCCATATTTCTTTAAAATTTAAAGAAAAGAAATTGTTTTTCGGTGTTATTTCAAACAGCCAGTCTTTATTATTTTGAGTATTATTATTCATTTTGTTAATTAACAGGATTTTTACCTAATCAGAAAAAGATTAAAAAGCAAAAAAGGCGTTTTATAAAACACCTTTTATGTATACAATAAGATTATTATAATCAAACATTTATTTATCTAAAACTTCAAAAGCAGAATTCATACTTTTAAATTCAGGAACAATTTTTTTCATTTTACCCACTATGTCATCATTACTATAAAAATTCGCAATCGCTATGAGTTCTTCAATTTCAGTATGCAAATTTTCATATTCATCCTGTATTTCCTGAGCAATCATAATTTTATTGTGATACGTAGGCAAGGTTTTAGAAGTGTCGTTCAATAACTCTTCATATAATTTTTCACCTGGCCTAAGCCCCACAATTTTTATTTTTATTTCTTTATCAGGAATAAAGCCGGCTAACTTAATCATCTTTTTGGCTAAGTCAATAATCCTGACCGGTTTTCCCATGTCAAAGATATATATTTCTCCTCCATTTCCCATTGCTCCAGCTTCTAAAACCAACTGACAAGCCTCCGGAATAGTCATAAAGTAACGAATGATGTCCTGATGGGTTATAGTGACAGGACCTCCCTCTGCTATTTGCTTTGTAAATAATGGTACTACAGAACCATTAGAACCTAAAACATTTCCAAAACGGGTTGTAATAAATTTTGTAACACCTTCCTCTTTTTCTTTTTTGTTTTTCAAAAACAAAGACTGAACATATTTCTCGGCAATACGTTTGCTGGCTCCCATAACATTGCTTGGATTTACCGCTTTATCAGTAGAAACCATTACAAATTTCTTAACGTTATACTTACAAGATAAATCGGCTAAATTTTTTGTACCCTTAACATTTGTAAGGATTGCCTGCGAAGGATTGTCTTCCATTAAAGGAACGTGTTTATAAGCCGCTGCATGAAAAACTACCTGTGGCCTAAAATCAGAAAATATTTTTTCTAACGCTTTTTTACTTTTGACATCGGCAATAACAGCTTTTATAATAGTTTGAGAACCCAATGCCAGAGTTTCTAAACATAAATTATGTAATGGTGTTTCTGCGTGATCTAAAATCACAATAGTTTTTGGATTAAATCCTAAGACCTGTCTTACAATCTCACTTCCAATTGAACCTGCAGCACCTGTGATAAGTATAACCTTATCCTTTAATTGTTTGGATATTAATTTACTGTCTAATACTATTGGCTTTCTCTCTAGTAAATCCTCAATCTGAATATTCTTTACCTTTTGAGAAATTTCTTTTTGATTTTCCCAATCTGAAATTAAAGGAACAGCATATACTTTATAATTAAACTCTAAACATTGGTCAACAATAATTAATTGCTCTTCCTTAGACAAACTTTTATCTGCAATAATAACAGCTTCAGCCGCTACCGACCTCATTAAAGCCGGTAATTTTTTCTTTTGAATCAGTATAGGTAAATCCAGCATTCGTTTAGAAGCATTTTGATTGTTTTTATCCACAAAACCAACGATCTTAAACCTTGAAGGAGTTTCAAATTTTAATGCGTTTGCAACTGAAATTGCATTGGCATCCGTACCATAAATAACTGTCCGTATTAATTTAGAATCTGTTTTTTCTGAAAAATAGATTTCAAAAGTCTGTTTTACAACTACTCTGTATAAGAATAATCCACAAAAAGAAAGTACTAAGTTTATAAAAAGTCCTGTATTTAAAAATGCCTTATAGCCTGAATATAACTCAAAAACTAAATTGAAAATCAAAAAGAAAATCAAAACTGACATTTGAGAAAACAACAGCTTTATTGCATCAATGTAGGAAGAGTGCCTGATGATTCCTGAATATGTCCTAAACAACCAGAAAAAAAATACATTTACAAAAATAAGACTTGATACAAAATAAAAAAAGTTTGATGTTATAATATAGCCTAATGCTGTTCCCTCAAACAACATATAAGTCAATGTAAAGGAAAACACAAGAACCATTATATCAATAGCAACGATAATCCATCTTGGCAAATAACTAAGATTATTCAGATTTGCTTTAAGATTTCTGGGTGAAAAAATGTTATGCAGCAAAGCAGACATTTTGGTTGGTTTATCTGTATTCAAATTCTTTTTTATTTAGTATTGAAACCTCAGCATAGTTACAAAAGTAATGATTAAAGATTTCAAAAAAATATTTCTTTCTCAAATTAAATTCTCGCTCCCTTTCTTTTTTGTTTTAAAAATTCTATTAGATAAGCCCCGTATCCTGATTTAACTAAAGGTAACGCAAGCTGTTCAAACTGTTGATCTGAAATAAAGCCTTGCCTCCATGCAATTTCTTCAATGCACCCAACTTTTAAGCCCTGCCTTTCTTCCAAAACCTGAACAAATTGTCCTGCCTGCATTAAACTATTAAAAGTCCCGGTATCTAACCAGGCTGTTCCCCTGCTTAAAATTCCAACTTTTAGAGAATCTCTTTCTAAATAAACTTTATTTACATCTGTAATTTCATATTCTCCCCTTCCACTTGGCTGAATATTTTTGGCTATTTCTACAACTGAATTATCATAAAAATATAAGCCCGGAACAGCATAGCTGGATTTTGGCTCTTCTGGTTTTTCTTCAATAGAAATAGCTTTTAGGTTTTCATCAAATTCAACGACCCCATAACGTTCCGGGTCAGAAACGTGATAAGCAAATACTACCCCTCCCTTTGGTTTCGTATTTGATTTTAAAAGTTCCTGCATGTTAGACCCAAAAAATATGTTGTCTCCCAATATCAATGCAACATCATCATTTCCAATAAATTCTTCTCCAATGACAAAGGCCTGAGCCAAACCATTGGGAATAGGTTGTTCTGCATAGCTAAATTTACATCCCAAACTAGATCCATCTCCTAATAATTTTTTAAAATTTGGCAGATCATGTGGCGTAGAAATAATCAATATTTCGTTTATTCCGGACATCATCAAGGTTGACAATGGGTAATAAATCATTGGCTTATCATATACGGGCATCATTTGCTTACTCATAGCAAGAGTCAAAGGATGTAATCGTGTTCCTGAACCGCCTGCTAATATAATTCCTTTCATAATATAAATTTAGATTTAAGATTTCATTATGGATCTCTTAAATTATTATACAAACAATTTCTTTAAGCTTTCTTTATAATCAGGCACAACTAAATTATAAATTGTTTTTATTTTTTTCTTATCTAATAATGAAAATTCAGGGCGTTTGGCAGGAGTTGGATATAATACTGACGGAATTCCTTCCACAGTGCAACTATACCCTCCAAATTCTTTTATGCTTAACGCAAATTCATACCAACTTATTTCCCCTTCATTTGAATAATTATAGATTCCCGGTATCCAATTTGGAGACTCTAAAATATCCAACATGGCTTGAGCTAAATCAGCTGCATAAGTTGGAGAACCAATTTGATCGTTAACTACATTAATTGATTCTTTTTCCTGCATCAGTCGCTGCATGGTTTTTACAAAATTATTGCCAAATTTACTATAAACCCATGATGTCCTTATTATAATTGAATTAGGGTTTTCATTCAGACAAGCTACTTCACCAGCACGTTTGCTGGCTCCGTAAACATTGACCGGATTTGTTTCTGCTTCTTCACTCAAGGCAACTGAAGAAGATCCGTCAAATACATAATCTGTTGAAATATGTATTAATTTTACATCATTATCCTGGGCGTATTTTGCTATCAGTTCTACAGCCGAGTAATTTACAATGTATGCACTTTCTTTTTCTGATTCTGCTTTATCAACCGCTGTATAAGCACCACAATTTAAGATTATATCAGGGGCTATCTGAATTAATTGTCTTTTTAATGTACTCAAATCATTTAAAGTAGCCTGAGTTCTGTCTGCAAAAAACCATTCATACTGTGAATATTTTGACGACAAAACTAAAAGTTCAGATCCTAATTGACCATTTGCCCCTGTTACTAATACCTTCTTCATTAAAATAAGCTATTACAGTTTTCTATAAAAGGCAAAATTTGATCTTTATCCGATACAATTGCATCCTCCGGATTCATTCCCCAATCAATATTTAAGGATGGGTCGTCAAATTTAATTCCACCCTCAAAACCTTTATTATAAAACTGATCACATTTATATATTACTGTAGCAGTTTCACTAATAACCGAAAAACCATGGGCAAACCCCTGAGGAACTAACAATTGTTTTTTATTTTCTGCAGAAAGTAAAATGCTAAATGATTTTCCATAAGTTGGGGAGTCTTTTCTTAAATCTACAGCAACATCAATAATTTCGCCTTCTAAAACACGAATTAATTTCGTTTGTGCAAAAGGTGGATTTTGATAATGCAACCCCCTTAAAGTTCCTTTTCTCGAAAAAGATTGATTATCCTGAACAAAATCAATATCTATTCCTAATTTCTCAAATTTAGTTTTACTATAACATTCAAAAAAATAACCTCTTTCATCTTCAAAAACTGTTGGTTCAATAACAACTAAATCCTGTATAAACGTATTTTCAATTTTCATTTTAAAATGTAACTCTTTTTTATTTTTCGTTATTAAAAAAAGTATAAATTACTTCCTTAATTCTATTTTTATCTTCGATTGTAAGTCCAGATCCTGAAGGCATGCATAATCCTTTTTCAAATAAATCTTCGGCAATATCTTTGCCATAATAAGGGTATTGCTTAAAAACAGGCTGTAAATGCATTGGCTTCCAAATTGGGCGGCATTCAATGTTTTTACTTTCAAAAGCGAGTCTTAAACTTTCCCTACTTATATTTTTTTTTGCATTTTTCTCAACTAAAATGGTACTTAACCAATAATTAGAAAACAAGTCATTGTTAACCGTTTGTAGCAACTTTACCTCTTCAATATCTTTAAAAACCTCCTTATAAAAATGATTCATTCTTCTTCGTGAATCGATATTTTCATCCAGTTTTTTTATTTGTCCAAGTCCAATACCGGCACAGATGTTACTCATTCTGTAATTATATCCTATTTCACTATGCTGATAATGAACAGCTTCATCTTTAGCCTGAGTTGCATAAAAAATAGCTTTCTCTTTTGATTCTTTTGAATTCGAAATTAGTACTCCTCCACTAGAAGTAGTAATAATTTTATTTCCATTAAATGAAAAAACTCCAAAAGTACCAAAGGTACCACATTTTTTTCCCTTGTAAGAACTTCCAAGAGCTTCAGCACTATCTTCAATTACCGGAATTTTATATTTTTCTGCGATAGCATGAATTTCATCTACCTTATATGGATTGCCATAAACATGCACAGCTATAATAGCTTTAGGTTTTGTGCCTTTTTTTATTCTATCCTTAATGGCTATTTCAAGATGTTCAGGACAAATATTCCATGTTTCCGGTTCGCTATCCACAAAAACAGGAATAGCTCCCTGATATAAAATTGGATTAGCTGATGCTGAGAATGTAAGGCTTTGACAAATAACTTCGTCCCCGGTTTTTACCCCTAATAAAATTAATGCCAGATGAATAGCCGATGTTCCGGAATTCAAAGCTGTAACATATGATTCGTCTTTAAGATAATCCTCCAGAATCTTCTCAAAATCATTTACATTGGGACCACCACAGGTAATCCAATGATCATCAAGTGCTTTTTGAATATAATTTTGTTCAAAACCACTTGGTTGTGATACGGATAAATAGATTCTTTTATTATTCATCAATTTTCCAATAATCTGAAGCATACCGAACATCATCATCTTTACTATTTGCTAAAGGCAAAGTTGAAAATGATATTAATTTTGCATTTGTTTCTAAAGATTGAATTGCATTTGCATAACCGGCAGGAATATGTACGATTTTGCTTTCTGAAGCATTCATAGTTATGGTTTCAATATTTAAATCTTTTGACGGGTTTTCCCAATTATCAATTTTTACAAAATGAATTTTAAAAGATCCGCTTATACAATAAAAATTTTTAGCGTCTACTTTATGACCCTGCCAGGCACGAATTGGATTTTCATCAGCATTAGTGATAACATAAAATCTTTCGATATCCTTAAAACTAAAATCGTTTACATAGGAAATGGTTCCGCGAGAATCTGAGAAATTGCCTCCTTCAATTATTTCAGGATTCATGACTTAATTTTAAATTACTTTTTTTCAACAAATAAAATTTCGAACTATAAATCAAGGTTAAAGAACTTATAATAATTAGAAATAGTAATACCTCCGGAATTTTTTGATATAACAGAATCACTACAGAAGACACAATTATCTGAGCCAAAGCATAATAAAGAGCAACTAATCTATGCTGAATTTTAAATTCGTTACTCAAAATTTGATATAAGTGTAAACGATGCGCTTCAAAAATATTTTGTTTCAGATATAAACGATGCAAAATAGTACAAATTCCATCGGCTCCATAAACTGCTAAAAACAAAATCCAAATTACCGAATTGGTTGCCAAAATAAGTTTCATGACCAAATAAATAATCCAAAAAGCAATCGCTATGCTGCCAACATCTCCTGCAAAACACTTTGCTTTTTTTCGATAATTAAAGAAAAGGAAAACCAAGCTTGCAATCATTGCATACTTTATAAAATTACTGTCTGTAAACAATTGAATGTTTTTATTTACATATAACAATGAACTCATAACCACCAATGTGTATAACCCTGTAATACCATTAATGCCATCCATAAAATTATATATATTTATAAAGCCTATAAAAGATATGTAAGCCAGTATAATCAGATAAAAAGAAAAATTGTCAAAAATTCCTAAGTCATAAAAAACTAATGTGATGGCCAAAAAGTGAATAGAAATTCGAATTTTATTAGACAAACTCCGAATATCATCCCAAAAACTTACCAAGCTAACTAATGTGATTCCTGTAAAGAAAAAATAGTTGCTTTGTATATACTGAACGAAATAAATCAAAGCTGAAAACCAAAAAATAATTCCTCCTCCGCGCAATGTAATTTCGGTATGGGAACTTCTTTGGTTGGGCTTATCAATAATATTAAAACGATCTGCTATTTTAAAATATAGCAGCATCAAAATTATTAAAAGAAAGCTTAGTATTGTGTATTGCATTTGTTTGATTTTTAAAAATCATTTAATCAATTAAAATTAGCACCAAAACTTTTTAGAGTTATTTTAATTTTCTAAATGAATCAAAAGTAGTCATCAATCCATTCTCAGAAGAAACTGACAAAGATTTACCTAAAGCAGTTACTATTTTTTTATTACTTACTACATAATTCTCCGTTAACTTTTGTAAACGTTCTGAATTTAATGGTAAATTTGTAAGATCCCCAAATTTAGCAACTAACTTTATGAAGGAAGAATTAATCTTCCAAATTTTAGGCTTTTTTTTAAGACTTATTCCTAATATTTCGATTAATTGATTTGTCGATAATGATTTATCATCTGCTACTTGATAAATACCTGAAGGAACTGAAACATTATTTAATAATTCATCAATAACAAAACATAAATTTTCAATACTTAAAAAAGATCGCTGATTATCAAAAGATCCTAAAGGCCAAGGTAAACCTTTTGAAACCAATTGATACAATAAATTTAAATTACCTTTATTCTGTGGACCATGAATCATACATGGTCTTAAAACATAAACACGCTTCCCAATCGGGATCGTTTTACTTAAAATATATTCTTCAGCCTGATGTTTAGAAATACCATAATCTGTACTAGGTTTTGGAATAACGTCTTCTGTTAGAATTCCAGTTACAGCATCAGCAACTGCTTTTACACTACTCATGAAAATAAAAACTTTAGTCTTAGACTCCAAAAAAGCATCAAATAACTGTTTTGTCAGTTCAAAATTAGCTTCATAATATTCTGTTGAACTAGATACTTTTTTTAAATCATGTGCTTTCCCTGCAAGATGAATTATTGCCTCTGCATTGATTTCAATATACTGATTCGGTAAATATCGAACACTTAGTGTTTCTATTTCATGTGAAATTACCAAGTATTTTTGAAGATTAAATCCTACAAAACCTGAAGCACCTGTAATTATTATTTTCATTTTTTCAAAAATCCAATAATTTTCCACACAAATCGAATTTTAATTTTATATGGACTAAATTGTATATTATTCATATATAAGGCTTTTTGAATTTCCTTAGTTATTAACCTATAAGAATCTGATCCTGAACTACTCACCCCCCCAAAAAGCATGGCTGTGGTAGTAATTCCTGAATATTTCCAAGTAATATTGTTTTTAAGAAAAAAACGGGTAATTAATTCATAATCTCCTCCTATTTTAAAACCAGACTCATAAAATCCAAACTTGTTAAACAATTCTCTTTTAAAAAAAACAGAAGGGTGGGGAGGCATAAATCCAATTTTTAGCTTTTCTGGATTCCAATATTTAGAAGAATATATCCTTACAACTTTACCATTCTCTTTGTATTGAACAATATTACCAACAGAAGCCTCTATATTATTTTTTTTATGAAAATTGACAATATCTTGTATTATGGTATTTGATGCAAATACATCATCAGAATTTAAAATGCCTATTAAATCACCTGTTGCCATTTCAATTCCTTTATTCATCGCGTCATAAAGCCCCTTGTCTGGTTCTGAAATCCACTTTGATATTTTATCCTCATGTTTTTGAATAATTTCTAAAGTATTATCTTTTGAATTTCCATCAATAATAATATACTCTATAGTCTGACATGTCTGGCTAGCTACAGAAAGAATCGTTTTTTCAATTGTAGTTGAACTATTATAGCAGACTGTAATTATTGATATTATCATTTAGAATCCCTTGCTAAAATTAATGCATCATTAAGAATATCACCATATTTATTTTGAATTACTTCAAAAGAAAAATTTTTAACAATATGCTTTCTTCCGTTCTGTCCTAATTGTAAGCGTTCTAGTGCATCCTTTTTAAACATAATTTCAATTTTAAGAGCTAAATCATTTGCATCATATTTTTTCGCCAATAGTCCGGTAACCCCATCTTTGACTATATCTCTTAACCCTGAGCAATCAAAACAAATTACCGGGGTCTCACATGCCAAAGCTTCTGCAGCTACCTGCCCAAACGACTCAACCAAAGAAGGAACAATAACACAATCAACATTCGAATAAAGCGTTACTAACTGTTGAGGTTTATTGATATGTCCTATAGAAAATGTTTCAAATCCGTTTTTAATTGAGGCTTCTTCCTTTTTACCACCAAATGTTAGTATTTTAATTTTTTTTGATTTCTCTTTATCAATTGAATTTCTTAAAATATTCATAGCTTCTTCAAGCAATTTAGAACCTTTATAATAATTGTTTATACCTACAATTGCCCCAAAACAGATTATAAACTCATCTTTTCCAAACTCAAATTGAGTCCTATCTATATCAAAGAATCTTTTCTCATCCTTCATTGGTCTAAAAAGTTTTGTATCAATAGGATTAGGTAGTAAACGAACATCAGCATTTTTTAAAATCAAACTTTTTTTTGCTCGTTCTAACATCCAATTGGACGGAACAGTAAAAATCAGATCTCTTCTTTTTGAAAGCTTATTAAATTTGATTTTCCATATGATATAATTCCAATTAAATCCATTCCATTCCTTTTTAAAAAATTTATAACCATTAATGAAATAAAAAAAATTATCATTAACATCATAACAATGTTCCGCTCCACAGTATAACCACTCGTCATGCAGCGTAATAATGGCACCTTTAGGAATCTTATTAAAATCAAATATACTCAAAGTATCGTTATTAATCCAATGTATATGATGTAGTGCCTCCGTATCTTTAAATGCCTTTAAAACTGAATTACATGAAAATAAATTTAAAGAATGCTTTATTGGATTATTGTCAACTAAAAACTTACTTAAAAAAAAAGAAATCAATCTTTTAAAAAATTGAAAACTTGACGCATTATCCTGACTAATACCTAATACTGGTTCAAATTTTAATTTTTTTGCTAAAATTTTGAACTTATCAGCCGCAAAGCCAGCTCCTCCTCGCTTAAATGTAAAAGAATATAAATACAACTCCATGTGAAAGATTCTAAAAAATTAATAATTTTTATTCAATTAATTCTAAATCTTCATTTTTATAAATAAATAAGGCTACAAGAAATAAAACAAACTCGGCGAAAAATACCCTACACCTCATACAAAAAACTCTACAAAGATTGCATAAATAAAACCAATGAGAACTGGTAAAATCTTGAGAAAGAATAATCCTTGTTAACCTATCTAAGTAATTTTTTAATTTAATATTATTAAACTTTCCATGAAATTTTAGAGCTACATATTCTTCTTCAATTAAAACATTAAACCGTTCTTTTAGGAATCTTATGTTAATTTCATTTGAAATTGCCACACCATGTACGCTTTTTGGTAGCAATTCTCCTGTGAAAAATATTTTTTTCAAAATTTAAAAAATTCTTTATTATTAACAAAGTTGATTGAACAACTCAACCCATCTTTGCATGATGGGCTCTTTTGAGTATTCCTTAACACTTTCCAATGCCTGCTTACCCATTTTTAAGCGGAGGTCTTTATCTTCAATTAAAAAGGAAATTTTTTCTGCCAAATGTATTATATCATTAGGATTGACCAGCAAACCGTTCTGACCATCATTTATTAATTGTCGTGGTCCATATTCACAATCAAATGAAATAATAGGTAAGCCACATGACATTGCTTCAATAAGTACCATGGGTAATCCTTCGTATCTTGAGCTCATTACATAAATTGAACTATTAATATAATGTGGGACAGTATCTGAAGTCAGTCCACACAAATTAATTTTTCCCGTTAAATTAAGTTCTTGTATTCTGTTATTTAGTTTTAGCTCCCACTCCCCAATTCCAAAAATATCCAATACCCAATCCGGATTCTTAACAGCAACAAGTTCCCAGGCGTCAATTAACATGTCATAACCTTTTTGAGCATCTAATCTTCCAACAGATATTACACGTTTGTTCAATAGTTTTGACACTGTTTTATTATCAAAAGGATTTGAATTAGGAATTTGAGTTATATTCTTATGTGTTTTTTGCCATTTTTCTTGATCTGCTTCAGTCAGAACAACTAATTTATCCAACTTTTTTGTTGCTTTTTTTAATTGACAGGTACGTATTTCTCCTAACCAACCCCATAAAAAACCTTTATGGCGAGACATTAAAAATTGTTTACGAACGTTCATACCAAAATGCATTTCAGCTACTTTTTTACATTTAACTGGTAAACCATTCAAAAAATCTATTTCCTTCCCACATAATGAAATGCAAATATTAACTTCCAGATCTCTAATTAATTGAATGAGAGTTTTCTTGTATTTTTTTAACTTTCGTTGATGTAAAAAATATTTCGTGAACAAATTTTCAGAATAATGACCATCGAAATCAATATTTAAATGAATAAGCCTTATTCTCTCATCCAGTGGGAATCGAATGTCTCTCTGTTTTTGGTCAGTTGTGACAATCGTTATTTCGTAATAAGGTAATTGAATTAAATAGTTTACTTTTTCAGAAATTACCCGCTCCATTCCACCAGCATTATACAATGAAGGAATACAATAAAGAAGTTTCATATAGAAAGTGTTTTTAGATATGCTTCAATTTGCATTTTATCCCTTTCATTAAAGTTGAAAGATTTACAATTATCAATGTAATAATCAATATGCTTTTCTATCTCTATAATGGAATTTTTTAAACTTTTCACATCAAAAGGCGAAAAAACAATTCCTGTTTTCGGTTTTAAAACCATTTCTTCCTGACAACCAACAGCATTGCTTATTAACACTGGAAGTCCAAAATATATAGCTTCCTCTATTACTAAACCCCAAGGCTCTGAAATTGAGGGAAGGATAAAAATATCATGTGTGTTATACAATCTGTTTACTTCATTATTGGGGACGAATCCAGTAAATTGGATGTTTGAATTTGCCTTTTCTTTTAAAACCTCTTCTAAAATTCCACACCCGACAATTGTAAGTGGTTTATTAATTTCATTAAAAACTTCAATAAGAAACTCCAAATTTTTTTCTGATATTAAGCGCCCCACATATATATATTTAGGGTCGTGATTGATTATTTTACTAACCTGATCTTTGTTAAATATCCCAACACCTTTGGTTTCAATTATAGTCCCTGTAAATCCTAATTCTTTAAATACAGCAGTTTGTAGTTTCCCCGATGGTAATGCAATAGAAAATCGATTAAAAAACAGCTTTTTAATAATAGCTATAATTCCGGTTACCTTACTTTCTCTAATAGAAGATTCAAATTGTAAACAATTTTTACGTTTTGGTGTCAAAAAAATAAAAATTCTTTCTTCTAAATCGTCGTATCCACCATAAATAATTTTTTTGTAATTGTATTTATCACAAATAGAATATAGCTTTTTTAAAGATTGCCACTTATTCCTTTTTTCTATCTGGATGGGAGAGAGCAATTCATAAGAAAACAAAATTTCTTCCTGAAAAAATTTGTTTATAACTACCTGATTAGTTAAAGCTATAAATACAACATGTATCTGGGCACTTTTTGCTAATTCGTTATATAAATTTATTTTATAAAAGGAAGGCACATTATTAATTATCAAAAAATCTAATGAAGTTTTCATTGAAGAATTAAGTAGTTATTTTACAATCATATTTTTCCATTATTTTTACACATTTGAATCCATGCTTTAAATTCTTCTATTTTTAGTTTATTATTAATCAAAAAAGCTATTGCATGTTTCACCCTATAAATGATTAGTAAATTTTTATAATATTTATCAATATTAGCGTCATATTTTTTAAAATAATAATTACGGGATTCAGAGCCAATCTTTAGTAAATTATAATTTACTTTTCTTCTATGCGCCAAGTGCAAAACATAAAAATCTTTAACCATTACAGTCTCTTTTCCGATAGAGATTAATCGATTCGAGATATCTGCCTCTTCATGGTACATAAAAATATTCTCATCAAATAAACCTGCTTCAAAAAAAGAAGACTTGTCAAATATTAAAAAACTTCCTGAAAAAAACACCTGGTTTATCTTATATAATCCTAATTTAATTAATTGACGCCCAAATACTAATCGAAATAAGTTACTAAACTCTGGTTTAAACACAAGATGATTTGAACCATCAATAAAACGAACTCCTATCATTCCAATATTTTTATTCGAATCTAACTTATTGATAATCTCACTAAATATAGGTTTAATTAAGCGAACATCTGGATTCATTATAATTAACCGCGATGATGTAGCAATTTTTACACCCTGATTATTACCGTGACCATATCCTTTATTTACAGAACTTTTAATTAAACTAACTTTATCTAAATATTGCAATTTAATTTTCGAAAACATTTCATCATAGTTATCACTACAATTATCAACCACTATAACTTCTAATTTATCCCCTATATCATTAAATTTAAAAATAGAATCTAAGCAATTGAAAATCAATTCTTGTGAATTGTATGTAACAATAATAATTGAAAGTTGTTTATTCATATATTATTAAAAAATATTTTATTTGACAAAAAAAGTTGAAAAACGGCTTCAGTAGCCGAACTTCCAAGCAAAAAAGTTGGCAAAATATACATATAAAAAAATGTAACCAAAATTAAAACAATAAACACTAACATTGAAAGCAATCGATTACTTAAAGATTCTTCAAAATTCAACGAATAATAATAAAATAAGAGCCAAAAAATAAGGGATGCTATAATGTAACGATGAGCCAGAACCTGAATAAGCAAACTAACAGGAAAAAAAACTATCGAATACAATGAAATTTTATAAAGAAACTGATATTTAACATCGCATTCAATTTTAAGAGAATTAGATTTTAACAATCTTTTATTTATTTTATAAACAAATAAAAACCAGAATAGCCAAATAAAATTGTTAAATAAACCACCGGAGAAAGAAGACACCAAATCCTTTTGAAAATAGCTGCCAAAATGAAACGAAAAAATAAATCCTACAAAAGAAATAAAATAGAAAGCACTTGCTAAAATTAGGCTGGATAAAATTAATTTAGGGATATATTTCTCATTATTTGTATAATAAAAATATATAAATGGAGACATTAATATTATAGCAGAATGTGAAATGAGAGCTAAAACACCAAAAACAAAAAAAACAAGCTTATTTTTTAAAACTATTAAATTATAAATAGCTATTAAAAAAAAGGAAAAAGCAACATAATATCTAATTTGATTAGAAACAGGAACAATTTGAAATATTAAATAAGTAGTGATAATTCCAAAAACATTCGAAAATGAATTTCTGCTTGCAAAATAAATAAACCCTACACCAATTAAAAAAATATGTAATTTATATACAGAAGAGTAATCATATCCCTTCTCTGAAAATATCTTAGAAATAAAATTGAATAAAAAATCACTAGACTCTGTGTGTCCCATATAGATGGCATCATACATATCCCAGTCACTATTGTAGGTAACATTATACAATAGTAAATAAAATATAATCCCTCCTAAACACAAACTGGCAAGCTTATTAATGAGAAGATATTGAAATATCTCAAACCAATAAATAAAAATTACATACAAAAATGTTATAGCAATAAAAATTATCATTTTTAATATTTCATTTTTTTAAATGATTAATTAAATCCTGAATATTTTTTTCATTTAAAGTATCACTATAACGTGCTATATTATTACTTATCTCATTTGATTCAATTGCGCCAATCTTAAGATTATGCTTCTCTAATATTTTTATAATATTTTCTTCGAACCGCATTTTAATTATTTTGGATGGATTACCTCCTATAATTGTATACGGTCCAAATGATTTTGTGACAACCGATCCTGCAGCAACGACACAACCTTGGCCTAACTTAACCCCAGATAAAATAATTGAACCTACTCCAATCCAAACATCATCCCCAATAGTTATTTTCCCTTTAGTTAAAGCTACATTCTCATTAGCACCACCAAACTTATTTTTAACTGGAAAAGTCATGAAACAATCCGTTTTATGATTTCCTCCTAATATAAATTTAACGTCTCTTGCAATAGAACAATATTTTCCTATTTGTAAGCCTTCATCTTTAGCTCCGTATGTATAAATATCAATAGGACCATATGAATGATCTCCAACGTTAACTAAATTTATTGGAAAATATTTTACAGGGAATGTTTTATTATTAGCATTTTTTAAATACCATTTGGTTTTTAAATTAACAAACTTTATTGTTTTAAAAGCCTTACCCCCTAAAGTCTTTATTAATAATGCAGTAAATAAAAAAAAACGTTTAAAATAATTCATGTTTTTTTATTAAAATGTTACAGTAAACTATTTCGAACAATCCGGCTAACGTCCAAGCAACAGCAATTGATAATATATTTTTATACAAAATCAAGCCTATTATACTAAAAGTAAAAAAATTAATAAAAGCGACAAGTTGATTTTGAGTTACAAGGTAATACTTGTTTTGAGGCACAAAAATAAAACTAATATAAGCACTGACTAACAATAGAGTTAAAACTCCAAAACTCAGAACCACAGCAATTGGATACGCATCTATCATTTTAGGCCCACCTATAACTAAAATAATAAATTTGCCAAACAATATTACTAGCAAAATCACTATTAAACCAGCAAGGGCTTCAAATTTAAATATTTTCTTAATAACTTCTTTACGGGCATCGTTTGCAATTTTAGGAAAAAGAGCTCCATTAATACTTCCAAATAATATATTAGGAATAGAAATAATTTTATAAGCCAAATCATACAAAGCAACATCAGCCATATTAAAATAAGTTCCAATCATAATAGCAATACTTTGTTGCTTTATTGCTGCACCAGCGTTACTCCAAAAAAAAGGCAAGGCATCTTTGTACCATAGTTTTAATTCTCCAAAACTAATCCAATGAATTTTAATTTTTTCATTGTATAGAATTAAATATGAAGCTGCTATCCCACCAGCAAAATTAAAAAAGGTAACAATAAATGAAAACTCTTCTATATCATTAGGACCAAGTACAAATAAAAAAATAAAGGGCAATGATAAAAATTTAAATATTAACTGAATATAAGTAACTATACGCATCTTTTGGATACCTTGAAAAAACCAAGTTGGAAATAAAATATTTACAAAAGTGTTCCCAAAAAGAATGACATATATATACCAATACTGTCGAAGAACTGGTATTAATAATATCAGTAAAGTAAAAATTAATGCAGAAAGAGTTTCTAAATAAATTTTAGCTGTAAAAACGCATGAAATGACATGACTTTTTATTGATTTATTATTTGGATTTTTTGCAATTTCTTTAACAGCAGGAAAATCAAATCCGAAACTCACAAGACTTATAAAATAGTTTATTATACTCATAGCAAATACATATTGCCCGTAACTTTCTTTTCCTAAAGTACGGATAAGATATGGGTATATTAGTAAATAAAATAATGAGTTAAGTACTTGCAGAATCGTCATAAAAAAGTAATTTTCAAAAACAACTTTGTTATTTTTAAAAATAATTTTCAGCTTTAGTATCATTTATATTTAATAATTGAACGATCCCATTTATTTATTTTTATCAATTGCTATTTATAGTTAATATCTAAAATTCGTTTCAGAACCAATCCTAGCAGCATTAACAAACCAGCTAAAAAGCCTCCAATTACAATACCTTTAGCTTTACCAAACCTGTCTTTTTTTAAAGGCAAAATAGGTCTATCAATTATCTGAATCAAAGGTGTTTCTTTACGCAGACTCACTTTGGCCAACTCACTTTGCTTAATTAATTCTGTCAAAATAGCTGTATTTGCCTGAACATCAACCTGACGGCGAGCTGAAGGCACACGCCTTACATTCAAAGCAGGATTTAAGTTAAATGTATTATCATTAGCAAGTGCAACCCCTGTAATAGCACTGTTTAATTCTCTACGTATAGAATCTGTTTGTCGAACTAAAATCCGCATATTTTCTTTAGCTTTTTTACTTTTAGTCTCAACATAAAATTTAGAAACTTCTTTAACTAAAGCTTCACAAAAAAACTTAGAAAACAACTCATTTTCAGAACTTACATTAATATTAATTATTGAGATTTTTTTATCTCTTTGAAGAACACTGAGGCTTTCTTCTGACAAAGCATCATATATACTACCTAAAATACTATCCTGTACCCGGGTAAAAGCAGTTCTCTTAATTTTAGGCAAAAACTGGAGTTTGGCTAAATTTGGTTTGTCTTTCCATTTCTCTCTCCAATCTTGATCCTGAATATATAATTCAGCTAACGAAATTTTTTTATTATTATAAGTTATATCAGTTAGTAGTGTTTTTTCAACCATAGCACGGGATTTTAATAACTCTGCCAAATTTGAACCAGTAAAAATACTACCTCCATTAACACCTAAATCAAAACCAAAAGAACTTGCCAGTCCAAGTGCACTTCCAAATCCACCACCTCCTTTTTCATCTTCCAGTGCAAAAGACAAAGTCGCTGTATAGATAGGTTTTTTAAAAACAGAATAAGTTAATCCTAAAATTGCTCCTGTAAATCCAGCTATTACAATAATTTTCCATTTTGATAAAACATAAAAAAACCATTCCTTACTGTCCTTAATTATTTCTTTCAAAGTCATTACATCTTTTGTAACTCTTTTATTTTCTTCCATAAATGTATTTCTTTTTGCCAATTACTCTTAATAGTTAATAATTAATTCAGAATCCAATAATACATAATATTACCCTATTAGCATTAATTTCCTTTAGAACAACTACTTGAACGCTGTAACAATTAGCAAAGCTAAACTTGTAATGACACTTCCAATACTTACCCATTCACCTGTTGATAATTTCTTTGTTTCCGGCTTCTCAGGTACCACAATTTGAGAATCAGGTGTAACCTTAGGATAGGATCTAAAAAACAAAAATGAACCTGTAACTGCCGCTTTTCCATTAGGATAAATGATATATGCCTTTTTCTTCCATCCTTTACTATCAACTCCTCCGACTGCATTTATGTAATATTTGAATCCTTTCCCGCTTCTATAAGGAATTTCAGAATTGAGTAGTACGTTGCCTGTAACTTTAACTCCTTCATTTAATGTTGAAATTTCTATTTCATCATTTGGAAATAAGGTTACATTAGAATAATATTTTTTATCGTTTACAATTTTTTTCCAATCCAAAGGAATTGTTGCATATTTCAACTCTTCCTTTAATTTTTTAACAAGATCATTTTTTAAAGTATCATTTTTGGATAAATTCAAATCTACTCTTTTTATATCGTCAATTTGTTCTTGTTTGATAGGTCTCTTAATTTTCATCCCCTCTAAATTAGCAACGGATGTTAGTCCTCCAGCACGCATCACTATATTATAAACAGACTCTTTTTTATTGGCTAATACATATTTTCCCGGATACGCTACTGCCCCACTAATTGTGACCATTTGTGGCTTTTCATAAACAGCCATTCTTCTAATATTAACAACGTCAAAAGGTTTTAAAACAAAGTTTTTAACTTGTTCATTATTATCAGCTGTGATTTCTAATTCAACTAATTCAATACGTTTAGGATTAGCATCATCAATTTCATCCGATTTAATCATTCTTGCAATTTCAACTCTTTTGGAAGCTGAACCTGTTAAACCTCCTACCTGAATAACCAAATCATTTAATGTTAAGTTATCAAAAAACGGATATTCACCTGGATTTTTTACTTCACCATCAATAGTAACTTTATACTCTTCTCTAAAATCCAGAATTGAGTATACGGTTACTTCGTCTTCTCTTTTTAACTCGATATCTGCATTTAAATTTCCAGACAAAGCACTTGCTAAATCTACATTTACTATTTCTGTTGTTAAATCAGATTTTAAACGAATAATTCTGGCTCTTTTGGTATAAGCATCTTCTTTAAGTCCTTCTGCCCTTGTTATTAGATCTGAAATTCTCATTCCTTCATCATATGAGTAATAATCTGGTCTAAAAACGGCTCCCTCTATTTTTATACGATTTTCAAATCGGTTTAAAATTTTAGTGATTCTGAAAACATCTCCTGATCTTGGCAAATATGATGAAAATTCACTTTCATTAATATCATGAACCTTAAATTCTTTTCCCGTTTTTTGCAAAACATTCACTGATGCAGTATAAGCAAATTCATTAAATCCTGAAGCAAAATTTAATAAATCGGTGAATTTTTCTCCTTTTTTCATCTCGAAAATCCCTGGTCTCTTTACTTCTCCTTCAACAGTAACTCTTTGCGTATAAACAGGAATTCGAATTACATCGTTTTCTTTTAAACTTACATTGTCAGACTGATCTCCTTTTACTAAAAAGCGATAAATATCTATGTTTTTATAAATTTTATTATTTCTAATCAATTCGATATTTCTGTAACTACCATTTTTCCCAGGACCTCCAGCTAAATGTAAAGCATTATATACTGTAGCTAATGATGAAATAGAATAATTACCTGGCTGTTTCCCTCCAACAATAGTAATTTTTATAGTCCTAATTCGACTCAGACTAACACTTACCTTAGACTGGCCTGATCTTACTGTACTGTAAACTTTTGCAATTGCGGCTTTAATTTTTTGAGTTGCGGCTTCAATTGATATTCCGGAAACTGGAATTTGACCAACATACTGAATCGTAATTTTTCCTTCAACACTTACAGGGATACTGGCATTATATTCCTGTACTCCATAAACACTTACCTGAAGTTCATCTCCGGGACCTAAAACGTAATTCATCGGAGTAGCAAGATTGGAGTCAGGCTCAAAATTTAAAGTTGGATTATCAAATAATTCAGAACCAAATATTAAAGCATTTGCAGAATCTTTAACTTTATTATTTACGATTTTTCCCTGAGTTCGTCCAGAATCCTTTTTATTGACAGGACTCGTTTCGGTATTTTTTTTTGTTGTAGTCGTTATTAATCCTTCATTTACCCTTACTTTTAATTTTGAAAATTCAGCGGCACTCATACCTTTGGATAAAGCCATAGGCTCAGCCTGCTCAATAGTCATATTATTACTTTGCAGTTGACTTCGTATTTTAGCAATATCGCTGTCTGACAAATAATCTACTTTTACAGTACTCAAATCACTTGATTTCATTAAATCCTGAGCATTAATCTGAAAGGTAAAAAAAGTAAAAAACAATAAAAGAAGAACGGTTACATTTTTCATATTGAATGATGTTTTGATTGATAAAAAATTCAAATCAGATTTTTTTAAGAATATTGTTTTTTATAATAATCTTTATACGAACCAGAAGTCACATTTTTCAACCATTCTTCATTGTTCAAATACCAACTAATGGTTTTTTCAAGACCTTCCTCAAAAGTTACAGAGGGTTTCCAGCCTAGTTCTTTATTAATTTTAGAAGCATCAATTGCATAACGTAAATCATGTCCTGGCCTGTCTTTTACATAAGTAATCAATTTTTGGGAAGTACCGGTATCCCTGCCTAATTTTTTATCCATTATTTCGCAGAGAAGCGTTACCAAATTTATATTCTTCCACTCATTAAAACCACCAATATTGTACGTTTCTTGGTTTTTCCCTTCATGAAAAACCAAGTCAATCGCAATGGCATGATCCTCAACAAAAAGCCAGTCCCGGGTATAGTTACCATCTCCATAAACCGGCAGTGGTTTATTATTTATAATATTATTTATAAAAAGCGGAATTAATTTTTCAGGAAAATGATATGACCCATAGTTATTAGAACAATTTGTTAAAACATATGGAAGCCCGTAAGTTTCTCCGTAAGCCCTTACAAAATGATCTGAACTTGCTTTTGATGCTGAATAAGGAGAGTTTGGAGCATATGGGGTCGTTTCTGTAAAAAGTCCTTCGGCTCCTAAAGAGCCATACACTTCGTCAGTGCTGATATGATAAAATCTTTTGCCTTCAAAATTATTTTTCCATTGATTTTTGGCAGCATTAAGTAAATTCATTGTTCCGATAACATTGGTTTTTACAAATGCCAACGGATCTTCAATTGACCTGTCAACATGTGATTCTGCTGCTAGGTGTAATACACCATCAAAATTATGAATGGAAAAAAGTTCGTTAATAAAAACTTCATCAACAATATCTCCTTTTACGAAGTTATAATTGGAATGCTTTTGAATATCCTTAATGTTTTCAAGATTCCCTGCATAAGTTAAGGCATCTAAATTGTAAATTTGATATTCAGGATATTTATTTACAAAACGTCTAACAACATGAGAACCGATAAAACCGGCACCACCAGTTATAAGAATTTTTTTCATATTATTAATTTAATAATTTTGAGTTTTGTTTTTCTAACTCACTATATATGTCTTTGACGTCTTGTGAATTTTCTTTTTGCAAAATTAAATTAGCTGTATCTGTATAAACAAAGATTGTATTTTTTAATCCTAAAAAAACGGTATGTTTATTACAGCCAATTACCATATTGCCATTTTTATCAATTGGATGACCTTTAGAAACTAAATAATCATAAACTGATTCAAACGAACCTAAATCAGACCAGGAAAATGATGCAGGAACAACTTTAATTTTCTTACTTCGCTCCATGACGGCATAATCAATACTTATCGATGGAATCTCTAAAGAGGTTTCTAAATCCAGAAAGCCTTGCTTATTTGATTCCCAAACTGTTTTGGATTTTTCGTAAACCTCAGGCTGAAATTGTTTTAATTCATCCAAAAGCACACTTGCTTTAAAACAAAACATCCCGCTATTCCATAAAAAATTCCCTTTTGCAATAAAATCTTTAGCAGTTGTCTCATTTGGTTTTTCCCTAAATGAAAGCACTTTATCCCCTTTTGATTCAATATAACCATAACCCGTTTCTGGTTTGGTTGGAATGATTCCAAAAGTTACTATAAATCCTTCTTTAGCTTTTAATATTGCCTGGCTTATCGCATTATTATAATCTTCAATTTTATCGATAATATGATCCGATGGCGTAACAATTAATATATCATCAGGATTTGAAGCAAATGCTGCAAATGCAATTGCTGCTGCTGTATTTCTTGGAGTTGCCTCAACAATATTTATATATGCCGTTTGGGATTTATTCATAACATTGCCGCTCAAATGATGATTGTCAACATTCCCTACAACCATTACTTTATCTGCTAAATGACTATTGCGGTCAACAGTCATTTCAAATAAAGATTTCTCTTCAAATATTTCTAAATATTGCTTAGGCTGGCTTTTGCGCGAAAGGGGCCATAATCTGCTACCAACCCCGCCGGTTAAAATAACATGTGTAATTGCATTGTTTGCTTCCATATCTTTTTAAATAAAAAAAGAAGTTTAGAAACTATAATCTGTTATCAGCTATAGCTCCTAATACTCCCTTTACATCATATATTAAACTATTTGTTTTTTGAATTTCCGGAAAATCCAACTTTAAAAATTCAGCATGTGCAACTCCTAAAACTATAGCGTCAAATTTTTCATTTGGAAGAACATCTATAGTTGATAATCCGTATTCTTTTTTAACCTCTTCAATATTTGCTAATGGATCATAAATGGTAACCGAAATGCCATATTCTTTTAAAGCTCTTATAACATCTACAATTTTTGTGTTTCGGACATCCGGACAGTTTTCTTTAAAAGTAATTCCAAGCATTAAAAGTTCTGCATGATTTACCGAAATCCCCTTTTTAATCATTAATTTCACTACCTGAGAGGCTATGTACTCCCCCATGCTATCATTTAAACGGCGACCTGCCAGAATTATTTCAGGATGATACCCAAATTCTTGCGCTCTTTGGGCTAAGTAGTATGGATCTACACCTATGCAATGCCCTCCTACCAATCCTGGTTTAAAAGGAAGAAAATTCCATTTTGTAGCGGCTGCAGCCAGTACCTCTTGTGTGTCAATATCCATCAAATTGAATATTTTTGCGAGTTCATTTACAAAAGCGATATTAATATCCCGCTGTGAATTTTCAATTACTTTAGCAGCTTCTGCAATTTTTATCGTTGGTGCTAAATATGTTCCCGCTGTAATAACCGATTTATAAAGCTCATCAACTTTTAATCCTGTTTCATAAGTTGATCCTGAAGTAATTTTTAAAATTTTCTCTACAGTATGCTCTTTATCGCCTGGATTAATTCTTTCAGGGGAATATCCTGCAAAGAAATCTACGTTGAATTTCAATCCAGATATTTTTTCCAGAACAGGAACACATTGTTCTTCAGTTACACCCGGATATACTGTTGACTCATAAATCACAACATCTCCTGCTTTCAGCATCTTACCGACAGTTTCACTGGCCTTGTAAAGAGGCGTTAAATCCGGGCGATTATTTTTATCTACCGGAGTCGGAACTGTAATAATAAAATAATTACATTCTGCAATATTTTTTATATCTGATGTACAATAAAGTCCCTTTGTTCCATTTAACGTTTCTTTTAAAACATTTTGCAAAACAGCATCTTCAACTTCTAATGTTGTATCAATACCATTTTTTAAACTTGTTATCCTGGATTCATTAATATCAAAGCCTACTACCTCATATTTTGTAGCAAATAAACGAGCCAAAGGCAGACCTACATAACCTAACCCAATAACGGCTATCTTTAGCTCATTTTTCATATTTTTCCTTAATTTCGTTTATCACATGGCACGGCTTCGCCATTCAAAGTCACGTAAATGACATGAATATCGAAGAATTCAATTTCAGCAAATATAGCACAATAAGTCAATTTTTTCAACCCTTAAAAAAGCTTATAATCATTCAAATAAATAAATAATTTAAAAACCTATAAGTCAACAAACAAAAGAAAAAAACTTCAAAAAAAAAGCAAAAAATCACTAAATCTTAGTAATTTTTTGCTTTTTCAACTTTTGCCTCCTTTATTATATAAGAATCATCAGACATCTTTTTTGTATTTCATTTTCAAGATGCATCCTAATGATTCTAAAACCAAAATATAATGAGTATTTGTCACTTCCTGAATAACTGCATTTTGACTACTAAAAATACCTGATTCTAATTTTATTTTATCACCCTTTTTATAAGACACTATTGAAATATCAGAAACACTTTTATCTGAAAGACATTTTTTAATGGTTATAATTTCTTCGTTTCGAACAATTGCTGCTTTTCCTAACCAAAACAAATACCGGATTACTCCCGCAACCTGAAAAACCAAATTTCTATCTGTTTCTGACAATTGAACAAAAACGTAAGAATTAAAAAGAGGAACTTCAACTTTTTTCTTTCTGTCAGACCATTGCTTTATCTGAGTGATTAAAGGGCAGTAGCATACAATTCCTATTTCACTTAACTTTTCAGCTACTTTTTTTTCCCATTTAGGTTTCGTATAAACAACATACCAATTCATGTTATTTATTTTTAATTAGAGCCTATTCCATTATAAATAAAACCAATTTCTTTTAACTCTTTTCCGTTTAATATGTTCCTTCCGTCAAAAACAAAAGCAGGTTTTTGCATTGAATCATATACTTTTTGCCAATCATATTTTACGAATTCATCCCATTCTGTAAGTATAGCAATGGCATGAGAGTCTTTACAAGCTTCGTAAGGATCTTGAAATGTTAAAACCGCATCGTTATTCTGTGAAGAACTTCTGGTTTCTAAATAATCTAAATCATTTAAGATCTTTCCTCTCGACACTTTAGGATCATAGACTGAAATTTTTGCTAATTCATTAATTAAATCATCTGCAACATATATAGCGGCAGATTCTCGGGTGTCGTTTGTATCTTTTTTGAACGCCCATCCTAAGAATGTTATTTTTTTATCAGCTACGGTATTGTATAAAGTCTGAACTATTTTATTCGAAAATCTTCTTTTTTGATAATCATTCATAATAATTACCTGTTCCCAATAATCGGCAACTTCATTTAAACCGTAAGATTTTGCTATGTAAACTAAATTGAGAATATCTTTTTGGAAACAAGAGCCACCAAAACCTACAGATGCCTTTAGAAATTTAGAACCAATACGACTATCCATTCCAATCGCGCGGGCGACTTCGCTTACATCTGCACCAGTTTTCTCACACAATTCAGACATCGCATTAATTGACGAAATACGTTGTGCCAGAAATGCATTTGCTGTAAGTTTAGACAATTCAGAGGACCAAACGTTAGTTGTTAAGATTTTATCTTTAGCAACCCAATTCGCATACACATCTACTAAGGCATTAATTGCCGCTTCACCTTCCGCAGAGGAATCTCCTCCTATAAGAATTCTATCAGGATTTAATAAATCTGCAACAGCAGTTCCTTCAGCTAAAAATTCAGGATTGGAAAGAATCTGAAACTGAACCCCATTTCCTGTATTGTGTAATATACTTTTAATAGCTTCAGCGGTACGAACAGGTAAAGTTGATTTTTCAATAACTATTTTATTGCTTTTAGCAACTTTTGCAATTTGTCTGGCACACAACTCTATATATTTTAAATCAGCTGCCATTCCTTTACCTTTTCCATATGTTTTCGTAGGCGTATTTACTGAAATAAAAATAACTTCAGCATCATCTATTGCTTTTTCTACTTCAGTTGAAAAGAAAAGATTCCTTCCTCTTGCCTCAGCTACAATCTCAGCCAAACCAGGTTCATAGATTGGAATATTGTCTGTATTAGGATCATTCCAGTCTTTAATTCTTTGTTCATTCAAATCGACAACAGTTACCTGAATATGGGGACATTTTTGTGCAATTACTGCCATTGTCGGTCCTCCTACATAACCTGCTCCAATACAACAAATTTTTGTGATTTTTGTGATTTTCATATTTTCTATATTATCTTAATCTTCTATTACTTCAATTTTTTCCAATACCAATCTAACGCTTCTCTTAATCCTTCTTCCAGAGAAAATTTAGGATCATACCCTAATAACTTTTTTGCCTTATCAATACTGGCTAAAGAATGCGGAATGTCTCCAGTCCTTGTTTCGCCGTAAATAATTGATACATCTGCAATTTTTGGGTCAAATTCAGTTAAATATTTTTTTAGATATCTAATCAAATCATTCAAAGTATTTCTATCTCCAAATGCTGTATTATAAACAGTATTAATTGCTTCAGAGTTATTGGATGAAATGGCTAGAGCATTCATCTGAATTACATTATCAATATAAGTAAAATCCCTTGAATAATTCCCATCTCCATTAATGACAGGACTTTCGTAATTCATTAATTGCATTACAAATTTAGGAATCACTGCTGCATAAGCTCCTTTTGGATCTTGTTTTCTTCCGAAAACATTAAAATAGCGCAGACCTATAGTTTCCAATCCATACGTTTTACTAAAAATATCAGCATATAATTCATTTACATATTTAGTTATTGCATATGGTGATAATGGTCTTCCTATTACCTCTTCTGTCTTTGGCAATCCTTCAGAATCGCCATATGTAGAAGAACTTGCTGCATAGATAAATCGTTTTACTTTCGCATCACGGGCGGCAACCAACATGTTCAAAAAACCTGAAACATTAACATCATTAGTTGTGATCGGATCGTTTATTGAGCGCGGTACAGAACCTAAAGCTGCCTGATGCAATACATAATCTACTCCATCAACAGCTAAATAACAATCAGATATATTCCGAATATCGCCTTCAATTAGTTTAAAATTTGGATGAGTTATAAAATCGTTTAAATTATGAAGGTGTCCAGTTGAAAAATTATCCAAACAAATTACCTTTTGACCTGAATTTAAAAAATATTCACACAGGTTAGAGCCAATAAAACCAGCTCCGCCTGTTATTAAAATAGTGTATTGCCCGTTTTCTTTCATCTATTCTAGGTGATTATTTTTTCAATCTTTTAAAAATATTTTTAAAAAATCCTGCCTCCTTTTCCTCTTCATGATACCCGTTTGAATATGCCCCATACCCACCGTAATACCCATAACCATATGCTGATCCGTATTTGGCCTTGTTTTCAAAACCATTCAAAATAATACTAACATTGTTTAACTCGCCTCTTTTTACACGATTATTTAACAATGTAATCATTTCTTTTTTTGAATAATTCTGCCTCACAACATATAGTGTAACATCACTAAACTGCATCAATTCTAATGCATCTGATACGAGCCCGACTGGAGGTGTATCAAGTATTATATAATCGTATGTTTTTTTTAGTTCTTCAATAAACTCACCCATTACTTCACTTATAATTAGTTCTGAAGGATTTGGTGGTATTGGTCCTGAAAGAATAACATCAAGATATGGAATCTGAGTTTTATTTATTATTTCTGTGAGCGTTTTTTGCTTTATTAAATAATTAACAACTCCGTATTGATTGATCAGATTAAATTCATCTGCCAATCTTGGCTTCCTCAAATCCATTCCTATTATCACCGTCTTTTTCTCACTCAACGCAAAAACTGTCGCAATATTAATTGAACAGAATGTCTTTCCCTCTCCACTAATTGAAGAAGTAATCATTAATGTTTTTGCACCATCTAATTGTTTCTTTTTATATAAAAACTGCAGCGATGAACGAATACCCCTAAAGGCTTCGGATAATGCTGATTTTGGTTTCTGAAAAACTGCTAAATCTGTATTATCTTTATTAATACCTACAACTCCTATCAATGGAATTTGTGTTTGTTTATTAATATCTTCGGTATTCTGGATGGTATTATTGATAAAGAAAAGAATGAAAACGATAATTAATGGAAATAAAATTCCTAAAAATAAAGCTAACACGTAATTCACAGATGTTTTGGGGCCAATCAATCCTTCTCCTATATCTTTTGCACTATCTATAAAATGAATATCAGATAAATTAGAAGCCTTTACAATCTCTGCTTCATTTCTCTTTTGAAGAAATGTACTGTAAATATTATCACTTAAATCATACTTTCTTTTAATTTTTAATAATTCCTGTTGCTCTTCCGGCAGTTTCCTAATTGTATTCTCAGCTTGACCTATTTTATTATTTACTAAAGCTAAATCATATTGCAAAGAAGCTTTGGCTGCTGCGATGTTTTCAAGCAAAACATTTTTTACAGCCATCATTTGTTTATCAAAATCTTTAAATATTTTATCACTTTTTACAGCATAAGACATTTCAGATCTCTGAGTTGATAAAGCAATAAGTTTCGAAACGTTTGTGACAATATTTGGATCTTCAATTCCGGCAACTGATGGCGCAGGCAACTTAGAATAATCGATACTATTTTTTAAATATGCTTTTAAAGAATTGTAATATGCAATTTTACGTGTGACTGCATCTTTTTCAACATCAAAATTAAGGATCTTATCAGAAAACTTTTCTCCGCCTTCTTCTATTTCATAAATATTTTTGTCCTTTCTGAAAGATTTAAGCTCATTACCTGTTTCTTTTAACTGGGATTCCATAGCTACAAGTGTACTATCTATGAATGCTATGGTATTTGTAGCAAATTGGTTTTTACCATCTAATTGAATCTTGATTAACATTTTAACAGTCGAATTCAAATATTCTACCATTCGGGCTTTATTTGTACCCTGCATTGACAGTGTAAGAATTGAGCCAGCCTTTTGATCTGCATCAACCCCTATTCCTCGGTAACGGGAAACTGTAGCATCAAAATTATTAAATCTTATAAAATACTCTTTACCTGAATAGAAGCCAGGTTTATCATTTATTTCTAATTTCCAATTTAAAAATGGCAATATAACTTTCTCTCCAACCTTGTATTTTTTTACAAATTCAATGGGCTGAACTGCTGTATTGCTATAGCTATTATCTGAATAAGTAAATAATGAAACTGATTGATTTTGAAAAGGTATTCTGATTTCATATTCGTTTGGACTTAAAAACTTAACACTAATTAAAGTTCCGGCTAATTGAGGCTTTGTTTTATCAATATTCAGGTAAAATGGGACACTACCATAAACATCAATCATATTATATTCTCCTTTTTCAAGGTAATCTATATAATACTGTAATTTATCAACCACCAACTCATTGTGGGATCTAGATTGCAAAATAGTCGAAATACCACTTACCTGATCTGAAATACCACCCCAATTAAAAACTAAACTTGTATTAGATGTAAAAAAAGGATTACTTTCTTCTTTAATCGAAATTAAAGTTTGCATGGCATAAATCTTTTCCTTTCGAATATTAACCTGATAGGCTATAGTAAAAGAGATCAGCAAACTCAGTAGAAACAATTTCCAATAACTTAAAATTTTTAGTAAAAATCCCTTAAAATCAAAACTGGGATGATTTTCAAAAATTGAAAAATCTTTTATATCTAACATCTATGAAATAATTTTTAATTTTTCAACAATAAATAAACCGTTGTTGCCAAAGATAATAAGGTTATAATTGTTCCAATAGATTGTATTCCTGTCTGGCCCGTTCCCCACGTTTTTTGCTTTAGAGGTTTTACATAAACATAATCATTTGGCTGTAAGTAATAATAAGGCGATTTCATCACATTTACATCTGTAAGATCAATATCATTCATCAGTACCCCTGTAGGTGTCTGACGTATTATGGTCACTGCTTTTCTGTTACCAACAATTGTAATATCACCAGCATTTGCGATGGCTTCCATGATGTTTACATGCTCCTGAAATAATGTTTTAGTACCTGTACTTCCTACTTCACCGTTTATCGTGTATCTGAAACCTGATAATTTTACGGTAACAAATATATTTGCCTCTGTTTTGAAGTACTCTTCAAGTAGTTTTTTTTCAATTTTGAGACGTACCTCTTCGAGTGTATATCCAATTACATTTATTTCACCTAGAATTGGCATTCTTATATTTCCATGATCGTCAACGGTAAAGCCATTAAAATACAATTCTGATTCAGATTTACCTCCATTAGCATTTGAATTTTCTGAGGATTTAAAAATAGCAACCAATTTTGGGTCTATTGCTTTAATATCTACACTCAGAACATCATTTACTTGTAGTCTGTATGGTTTTGATTCAACTGCTGAAACCGTCGTTTCATTTCCAGCAGTTCCTTTATCCTGCAAATACACTAAATCTTTTACAGGAATACATGACGTAAAAAATACACTGATTAGTAATAATAAATAAAAACAGTTTTTTGTCATTTTTAAAATTTTATAAGCAAATATAGCTATTCCTGAAGTCTTAAGGAAATCTTAGTTAATTTGTATTAATTTAATTGTTTTTGAATGTTTTTTCAAAAGGCACTCGATTTAAAATACTCCGGCCTAATGTAACTTCATCAGCATATTCTAATTCATCCCCTACTGAAATTCCTCTTGCTATTGTAGAAATTATAATTCCAGAATCAGCAATTTGTTTATAAATATAAAAATTTGTAGTATCTCCTTCCATTGTAGAACTTAATGCAAAAATAATTTCGACAACTTTACCTGATTTTACCTTTTCGACTAAAGTTGTTATGTTTAGCTGACTCGGCCCAACTCCTTCAATTGGAGAAATCTTCCCTCCTAAAACATGATAAATCCCTTTATATTGTCCAGTGTTTTCTATAGCCATCACATCCCTGACATCTTCAACAATACAAATAGTCTGATGATTCCTTGCTAAATTGGCGCAAATTTCGCACACTCTTGTATCCGAAATATTATGACAGCTTTCGCAAAATTTTATATCCTCACGCATATTTAATAATGCCTGTGATAAAAATCTGGTTTGTTCTTTGGGCTGTTTTAATAAATGAAGTACCAGTCTCAAAGCCGTACGTTTGCCAATTCCCGGCAACTGAGACATTTCATTGACTGCTTTTTCTATTAATTTTGATGAAAATTCCATGGGAACAAAAATAATACTTTTATATGGTTTAGCAGGACTTACAATTTAAACATGTTTGCAATATCATAAAGCCATCCCGAATACATCATTCTTAGCCCAAATGGAGAAACTACATGTTTTTGTATCAGATTCACAACAAAGATATAGTATATAGCAGGAATAGCTTCAAAAACTAATATTGATTTGTAGCCAGTAAAACTAATGTACAAGCGACTTCGGCTTTAATATTATTAAGTTCCAGAAGCTGGTAAAATTCAGGATTTTCGGTTCCGGGATTAAAAACTACCCGTTTAGGCTGCGCTTCGATGATATAGTTATAGTAATCGCGCTGGCGAACGGGATTTAAATACAAAGTTACAGTGTCTATATTTTTAACCGGAATGGCTTTAGTTTGAATTTTCACCCCTGCAACTTCACCAGCATTTTGACCAATTGCCAGTACAGTATGCCCTTTTTGAGTCAGCATATTCATTGCTTTATAAGCATAACGTTCCGGTTTTGTTGTTGCACCGAGAACTAAAGTTTTTTTATTTTTCATTATTTCTGAATAAGCCACAAAAGTAATTAAAAAAGACTGAATTAGCTGCGCATTATTAATTTATAGGTTTAAAATGAAAAAACAATATACTAAGATGATATTCGGGTAAAATCTTAAATTTGATTATTTTTACCCAATCAATCTACAACATTATGGATTTATTTATTTATTTATTTGCTGCTCTTTTCTCTGTCCTAAATCCAATTGGTACTGTTCCTATTTTTGTAGGACTTACTCATGATGATTCGAATTCTGAACGCTCCAGAATTTCATTATGGACAGCCATT
This sequence comes from Flavobacterium cheongpyeongense, assembly GCF_003202435.1. GTDB lineage: Bacteria > Bacteroidota > Bacteroidia > Flavobacteriales > Flavobacteriaceae > Flavobacterium > Flavobacterium cheongpyeongense. Next base: position 254,612 of record NZ_QJHK01000003.1, on the reverse strand, counting down.
AATGTTTTTATTATTTTAATGGTTTCTTTTTTTATTGGACAGTATGTCCTTACTTTTTTTGGAATTAGCATTGATGCACTCAGAATAGCTGGTGGTCTTGTAATCTTAAATTCAGGATTTTCCTTGTTATCGGGAAAGATAAGCAAGAAAAGAGGAATTAATAAAAAGGTTGAACATGATGCACAGAAGAGAAATGACATTGCATTAACACCTTTAGCAATTCCCATGCTGGCGGGTCCGGGATCTATTTCATTGTTAATTGCTTTCTATCAGGAGCATCATGAGATAAAAGAAATAATAATTTCAAGTTTAGCTATTTTAACGATAGCAATTACCATTTTTATCATCTTAAAAAGTGCACATTATTTAGCTCGTATCCTGGGAGCTTCAGGTATTGTTGCTATTTCCAGAATAATTGGTTTCATAGTAATTGCTATAGGAATTCAATATATAGTAAGTTCCATAATCAATATCATAAAAGTGAATTTGATGTAATACAAAATAGTCCAATATACTCTTTCTTTATACTATTTTCTATGCGCAAATGGTTATGAAAGGGGATAAAATATAAATTTCATCCCTTTTATTTTAAATTATTTTTTAGTTTTTGGCAAGAAAACTTCAGCCATCATACACCTTGCACTTCCTCCGCCACAAGCTTCAATAGTATCTAAACTAGAACTTAAAATTTCACCATGACTTTCTAATTGGGTAATTTGTTTTGCCGTTAAACTTTGACGGGCCGATGCACTCATAACAATATATTTCTTATCGTTTTCACCTTTTACTTCCAACATATTACCAGCAAAATTATTTACTTGTGCTTCGGTAATTAAAATAATATCTTTTTTATCAGCTTTTAAACTTTCCAGAACCATTTTGCGCTCCTTTTTGTCATCAATACTGTCTGCACAAATAACAGCAAAAGTCTCACCAATACACATCATCACGTTTGTATGATAAATCAATTTGCGCTCACCATCAACAGTTTGAAAGGTTTCAAAAATCACCGGAGCATAATCAAAATCTTCGCAGAATTCGATAAATAATTCTTCATCAGCACGAGGTGATAAAGCGCAATATGCTTTATTGTTTCCCCTGTCTAAAATCAGACTTCCAGTTCCTTCAAGAAAAATGCCATCCTCTTCTGCAGAAGTATAATCCATTATATTGGCAATCTCAAAACCTTTTTCTTCAAGAACATCTAGAATATCTTCACGACGTTCCTGACGACGATTTTCTGCAAACATAGGATACAAGGCCACATCTCCATTTTCATGGAATGATATCCAGTTATTAGGGAAAACACTATCTGGTGTATCTGTTTCTAAAGTATCTTCTATAACGGTAACGTCTATCCCAACTGCTCTCAATTTCTCTACAAATGCATCAAACTCCTGTTGTGCTTTTGTATTCACTGTACTTGGCAAAAGCCCGTCCAAAACTTTTTGATAATAATTATTTACAGCCGTCTGTTCATTCATTCTGAAAGCAACCGGACGAATCATTACAATTGAGCTTGTACTTTGTTTCATATTTTAAAAAATAAAATTAATCTCTAATTAAAGGCAAAGTTGAACATCTCAACAAACCTTCCTGTTTTGCAATTTCAGCATAAGGAATCTCTTCAACTATAAAACCATTAGCACGCAGCCAATTATTTAATCGTGTAAAATTCTTCTCTGAAATCACAATATTTTCATCAATTGAGAATACATTTGAAAACATATTATACATTTCGTTTCTTTCGATATGAAATAGATTTTCCTTTCCAAAAAGATTAACCAGATACATGTAATCAGCTTCTTCACGAAAACCTCTTTTATAAATAATTCCCTTGTTTTTTCCCACGGGCTGAAAACAACAATCTAAGTGAAGGGCATTGTCACGGGCTTCGATTTTGGACTTAACCAAATCAAACTCTTTAACAATTTTATTCGGAAACAAATTTTTAATATAGTTTACTCCTTGTATATTGGTCCTTGCTGTTATGTAATCTTTATAATCACTTCCTTTATAAGTTCCTATAAAAATATGATCATTCCATAACATTACATCTCCACCTTCAATATGAACTTCTTCTGGCGGACGAACTACTTTTAATGGATCAATCTTATTTACCACATATTGAATTGCATCAAGTTCTCGTTCTCTATCTGGCAAAATATTTGATTTTATAAAAACATCATCAATTACAAAACCAATATCCCTGGCAAAAATTTGATTGTAATTTTCTATCATTTCCGGACGATAAACTTTTACATCATATTTTTGAAAAACGGCATTAAAAGCATCCATTTCAGCAACCATATCCTTTTCTACAGGATAAGTTCCTGCTTTAATATGTTCCAATGATTTAGGGTCATAAGCTTCGTCAATTGATGGCGTTGGCCCATTGTGAACGGCAGAACCCAAAACTACAGCACGCAATCTTGAAGTTTCGTTCTTGATATTTAATTGCAACATAAAAGTTAGATTTTGTTGCAAATATAAAAAAAGCTTCACAGTTAAGTGAAGCTTTCATTTTATTTATTTGATTTAAAATCTCTCAATGGATGTCCAGTATAAATTTGTCTTGGTCTTCCAATTGGTTCTTTGTTTTCACGCATTTCTTTCCATTGTGCAATCCAGCCAGGCAATCTACCAATTGCAAACATTACTGTAAACATATCGGTTGGAATCCCTAATGCTCTGTAAATAATCCCCGAATAGAAATCAACATTTGGATATAAGTTTCTTGATTTGAAATATTCATCTTCAAGAGCAGCTGATTCTAATTTTTTTGCAATTTCCAAAATTGGATCTTCAACACCTAAAGTTTCCAAAACTTCTTTAGCTGCCTTTTTAATGATTTTAGCTCTTGGATCAAAGTTTTTATAAACTCTGTGGCCAAATCCCATTAACCTGAATGGGTCATTTTTATCTTTTGCTTTCGCTAAAAATTTATCAGTATCTCCACCATCTTTATTGATATCCTCCAACATCTCAAGTACTGCTTGATTTGCTCCTCCATGAAGTGGCCCCCAAAGAGCAGAAACTCCAGCAGAAATTGAAGCATACAAGCCAGCGTGAGATGAACCCACCATTCTTACCGTAGAAGTTGAGCAGTTTTGCTCATGATCAGCATGCAAAATAAACAATTTATCTAATGCATCTATAACAACAGGGCTTGCTTTGTAAGGACCTGTAGGCAATTGAAACATTAACTGCATAAAGTTTTCAACATAACCTTTTGTATTATCATAGTAATTTAAAGGATACCCCATTGATTTTCTATATGTCCATGTAGCAATTACAAGAAATTTAGACATCATTTTACAAATAGCCTCATACATTTCTTTGTCATTATCCACATTTACAGCTTTTGGATTAAATGCTGTAAGTGCACTTGTCAAAGCAGACAAAACTCCCATTGGATGTGCTGTTTTTGGAAACCCATCGATAATATTTTTCATTTCTTCGTTTACCAAAGAATGTTTTTTAATATCAATTTCAAATTGCTCTAATTCTTTGGCAGTTGGTAACTCCCCAAAAATTAAAAGATAAGAAGTTTCTAAAAAGCTGGCCTTTTCAGCTAACTCTTCAATTGAATACCCCCTATAACGCAGAATTCCTAGTTCTCCATCCAGAAAAGTAATTTCACTTTTACAAGATCCTGAGTTTTTATAACCCGGATCAATCGTAATAATACCAGTTAAATCACGTAATTTGTTAATATCGATAGCTGATTCATTTTCACTTCCAGTTATTACCGGAAGTTCAATTTTTTTACCATCTACTTCTAATGTAGCTATTTTTGACATAATATATCGGAAATAATTCTTTAAAATAATAATTTATCAAATCTAAGGAATTTAAGACTAATTAAAAAAGGAATAATGCCATCAATTTGTTAAAACTCCAAAAAAAAACCATCCGTTAAACGAATGGTTTAATTCTACAATATAACTCTTACAATTATTTAATCTTAAAAGCATTTAGCCCTGGAAAATAAGCAGTACTTCCTAATTCTTCTTCAATTCTTAATAACTGATTGTATTTTGCCATACGATCAGAGCGGGAAGCAGAACCTGTCTTAATCTGACCACAGTTTAAAGCTACAGCTAAATCAGCAATTGTATTATCTTCTGTTTCACCAGAACGATGAGACATTACTGAAGTATACCCCGCATTTTTAGCCATATTTACAGCAGCAATAGTTTCAGTTAAGGTACCAATTTGATTAACCTTCACTAAAATAGAATTTGCTATTCCCTTTTTAATCCCAGTAGATAAACGCTCGACATTTGTAACAAACAAATCATCTCCAACCAACTGAACTTTGTCTCCAATTTTCTCTGTAAGTAACTTCCAACCATCCCAATCATCTTCATACATTCCATCTTCAATAGAAATAATAGGATATTTTGAAGCTAATTCAGCCAAGTAAGAAGCCTGCTCCTCAGAAGTCCTGATTTTTCCAGTTTCTCCTTCAAATTTTGTATAATCGTATTTACCATTTACATAAAATTCAGAAGCAGCACAGTCAAGTGCAATCATAATTTCATCACCAAAAGAATATCCTGCTTTTTCAACGGCCAATTTAATAGTATCCAAAGCATCCTCTGTACCACCTGCCAAATTTGGAGCAAAACCACCTTCATCACCTACTGCAGTACTTAATCCTCTGTCATGTAATACTTTTTTCAAGCTATGAAAAATTTCAGTCCCCATTTGCATAGAATGTGTAAAAGAAGTAGCCTTCACAGGGAAAATCATAAATTCCTGAAAGGCAATCGGCGCATCAGAGTGAGACCCTCCATTGATAATATTCATCATAGGAACAGGCAATGTGTTTGCAGAAACTCCACCGACATATCTGTATAACGGCAATCCAAGTTCATTAGCAGCAGCTTTTGCAGCAGCCAAAGAAACTCCTAAAATAGCATTAGCGCCTAATTTAGATTTATTTGGCGTTCCGTCTAAATCGATCATTAGTTGATCGATAGTATTTTGCTCAAAAACAGAAGTTCCAACTAATTCTTCAGCAATAACAGTATTAACATTATTCACCGCATTCAAAACCCCTTTTCCAAGATAAGCCTTACCTCCATCACGTAATTCAACAGCTTCGTGCTCTCCAGTTGATGCTCCAGACGGAACAGCAGCTCTACCTAATACACCATTTTCAGTTACTACATCAACTTCAATAGTAGGATTCCCTCTGGAATCAAGAATTTGTCTTGCGTGAACTTTAATTATAATACTCATTATTTTTGTTTTTTATTAATAAATTATGTTTTTTTTTCGAAAGTATAAAAATATTCAATACTAAAAACGCATTCTCATTATTAAACACCTTTATTTATTAACTACATCGTTTTAGACCCTGCTAATTTTATATTCTCAACAAATTGATCAAATAAATAAGATGAATCGTGGGGTCCAGGGCTTGCCTCTGGATGGTATTGTACAGAAAAACAATTTTTGTTTTTCATTCTCATACCTGCAACTGAATCATCATTTAAATGCACATGTGTAAGTTCTAGTTCCGGATGCTCATTTAATGCTTCTCTTTTTACAGCAAAACCATGATTTTGAGAAGTAATTTCGCCTTTACCTGTTATTACATTCTTAACTGGATGGTTAATACCTCGGTGTCCACCGAACATTTTGTATGTCTGAACTCCGTTTGCCAGAGCAATAATCTGATGACCTAAACAAATTCCAAACAAAGGCCTGTCATCTGCAATGATTCTTTTTGCAACCTCAATCGCACCGTTTAGCGGATCGGGATCACCTGGACCATTTGACAAAAAATACCCGTCGGGATTAAATGCAACCAAATCTTCATAGGTAGAATCATATGGAAAAACTTTTATGTAGCAATCTCTTTTTGCAAGATTTCGCAAAATATTCTTTTTAATTCCTAAATCTAAGGCCGAAATTTTATATTTAGCACCCTCATTACCAAAAAAATATGGCTCCGTAGTTGAAACTTTTGAAGCCAACTCTAAACCTTCCATATTTGGTACATTAGCCAATTCTTTTTTCAAATCTTGAACCGAAGTACCATCCGTGCAAATAACAGCATTCATAGCACCGTTGTCACGAATATAACTCACAAGTGCTCTGGTGTCAACATCAGATATACAGATTAAATTTTGTTTGACAAAATAATCTTCCAAACTTCCTGACGCATCCTCTCTTGAATAATTAAAACTGAAATTTTTACAAACTAAACCAGCGATTTTTACGCTATCAGATTCAATTTCCAAATCATTAACACCATAGTTCCCAATATGAGCATTGGTCGCCACGATAATTTGACCAAAATAAGAAGGATCAGTAAAGATTTCCTGATATCCGGTCATCCCAGTATTAAAACAAACCTCTCCGAAAGTCTTACCGCTAATACCGATAGACTTACCATGAAAAATAGTTCCATCGCTTAGTAGTAAAATGGCACTTTGTCGTGTTGTGTATTTCATTCTTTAATTGTATTGTTTTTTATCGTCTTCTAAAACAAGCGGTAGCTCGTTTATTTGTATTAGATATCTTTTTGCAAATTTACTTTTTTAAAAGAGTGCTTCCAAGATTTTTTAAAAATTTCATTCATAAAAATAAAACCATAGAACTGAAATAAGTTAAATCTGTCCCACTTTTAAAAATCAAAAAAAAAGGATAAACTAAAAATTAGTTTATCCTTGATTTCTATAGAATCATTACTTTCATAATTATTCAGAAGCATCAGTAGTCGACTCTGATTCAGCTGCCGGAGCTTCAGGAGTTGTCTCCTCTGCTTTTTTAGCTTTACCACCACGACGGCTTTTTGCTTTTTTAACTTCTTTTTTACCACCATTGTAAAGTTCATTGAAATCTACAAGTTCAATCATTGCCATATCAGCATTATCTCCCAAACGATTTCCAACTTTAATGATACGAGTGTATCCACCTGGACGGTCACCAACTTTAGCAGCTACATCTCTGAACAAGTCAGTTACAGCATATTTGCTACGTAAGTAAGCAAAAACAATACGACGGTTATGAGTCGTATCCTCTTTTGATTTTGTAATTAAAGGCTCAACGAATTGTTTAAGCGCTTTAGCTTTAGCAACAGTAGTATTAATACGCTTGTGCTCAATAAGAGAACAAGCCATATTAGCCAACATAGCTTTTCTATGTCCAGTCTGTCTGCTTAAGTGATTGAATTTTTTTCCGTGTCTCATTGCTATTTTAAATTTAACCCCGCAAGCGGAATTGAATTATTCTTTATCTAATTTGTATTTAGCTAAATCCATTCCGAAAGTTAAATTTTTAACTGCAACAAGCTCATCAAGCTCAGTTAAAGATTTTTTACCAAAATTACGGAATTTCATTAGGTCATTTTTATTGAACGATACTAAATCACCAAGTGTATCAACTTCAGCCGCTTTCAAGCAATTTAATGCTCTCACAGATAAATCCATATCAACAAGCTTAGTTTTAAGCAATTGTCTCATATGCAATGACTCTTCATCATACGATTCTGTTTGTGCAATTTCGTCAGCCTCGAGTGTAATTCTTTCGTCAGAAAATAACATGAAGTGGTGAATTAAAACTTTAGCAGCTTCAGTAAGAGCATCTTTTGGATTAATAGAGCCATCAGTTTTAATTTCAAAAACTAATTTTTCATAATCTGTTTTTTGCTCAACACGGAAGTTTTCAATTGCATATTTTACATTTTTTACCGGAGTAAAAATAGAATCCGTAAAAATAGTACCAATTGCCGCATTTTGTTTTTTGTTCTCCTCAGCAGGAACATATCCTCTACCCTTTTCGATTGTTAAGTCGAAATTCAATTTGATTTTCGAATCTAAATTACAGATAACTAAGTCTGGATTAAGGACTTGAAAACCTGATATAAATTTTTGAAAATCACCTGCTGTCAATTGATCTTTACCAGAAACAGAAATTGTAACTGCTTCATTATCTATATCTTCAATTTGACGTTTAAAACGTACCTGTTTTAGATTAAGAATAATTTCGGTAACATCTTCAACAACACCTGAAATAGTAGAAAACTCATGATCTACACCCTCGATACGAACAGATGTAATTGCATAACCTTCTAATGCTGAAAGCAAAACTCTTCTAAGTGCATTACCAACTGTCAATCCATAACCAGGTTCTAAAGGTCTAAATTCGAATTTACCTTCAAAATCGGTTGAATCGATCATGATAACTTTATCGGGCTTTTGAAAATTAAATATTGCCATAAATTTCGACTAAGTCAATTATTATTTGTTGTACAACTCTACGATTAATTGTTCTTTAATGTTTTCTGGAATTTGAAGTCTTGCAGGTACAGAAACGAAAGTTCCTTCTTTAAGTTCATTGTTCCAAGTAATCCATTCATAAACATGACTTGAATTTGATAAAGAACGTTCGATAGCTTCTAAAGATTTAGATTTTTCACGAACCGCAACTTTATCACCAGGCTTAAGGTGGTAAGAAGGGATATTTACAACTTCACCATTTACGGTAATGTGTCTGTGAGAAACCAATTGTCTTGCACCTCTACGAGATGGAGCAATCCCCATTCTAAAAACAACATTATCTAATCTTGCTTCACATAGTTGTAAAAGAACTTCACCAGTAACACCTTTAGTAGCTGATGCTTTTTTGAATAAACCTCTGAATTGTTTTTCTAAAATTCCATAAGAATATTTAGCCTTTTGCTTTTCCATTAACTGAACAGCATACTCAGATTTTTTTCCTCTTTTTTTAGCCATCCCGTGTTGTCCAGGTGGGTAATTTCTTTTTTCGAAAGATTTATCATCTCCGAAGATTGCTTCGCCAAATTTACGAGCAATTCTAGTTTTAGGACCAGTATATCTTGCCATTTCTAAAAAAATTAAATTTAAGGTAGAGATTATGAATTCAGGTCAAATCCTTCGATAATCGTTTATTCTACCTTGTTATACTTAAATATATTATTAAACTCTACGTCTCTTTGGAGGACGACAACCGTTGTGAGGCATTGGAGTAACATCGATAATCTCTGTAACTTCAATTCCACCGTTATGAATAGAACGAATAGCAGACTCACGTCCGTTTCCTGGTCCTTTTACATAAACCTTAACTTTTTTAAGTCCTGCCTCAAGAGCTACTTTACTACAATCTTCTGCGGCCATTTGAGCTGCATACGGAGTATTCTTTTTAGAACCTCTGAAACCCATTTTACCAGCTGAAGACCAAGAAATAACTTCACCTTTCTTATTTGTTAAAGAAATAATGATATTGTTGAAAGTGGCAGAAATATGAGCTTCACCCGTTGATTCAACGATAACTTTACGTTTTTTTGCAGTTGCTTTAGCCATATTACTTATTATTTAGTTGCTTTTTTCTTGTTAGCAACAGTTTTTCTTTTACCTTTTCTTGTTCTAGAGTTGTTTTTAGTTCTTTGTCCTCGTAACGGAAGACCAGATCTATGACGGATACCTCTGTAACATCCAATATCCATTAAACGTTTGATGTTCAAAGAAACTTCAGAACGTAATTCTCCTTCAATTTTGTAAAATCCAACTGCGTCACGAATTGCTCCGATCTCGTCATCATTCCAATCTTGAACTTTTTTATCCTGGCTAACTTGAGCTTTCTCTAAAATCTCAATTGCTCTACTTCTTCCTAATCCGAAGATATACGTAAGTGCTATAACACCTCTTTTGTTTTTTGGGATATCTACCCCTGCTATTCTTGCCATAATTATCCTTGTCTTTGTTTAAATCTAGGATTCTTTTTGTTTATTACGTACAGTCTCCCTTTTCTACGCACGATAATGCACTCGGCACTTCTCTTTTTTACTGATGCTCTAACTTTCATAGTGAATATCCTTTAATATCGATAAGTAATTCTTGCTTTTGACAAATCATAAGGGCTCATTTCCAGTTTCACTTTATCACCAGGTAATAATTTGATGTAATGCATACGCATTTTTCCAGAAATATGAGCAATTACAATATGTCCATTTTCTAATTCTACACGGAACATTGCATTTGACAATGCTTCAATGATTGATCCGTCTTGTTCTATTGCTGATTGTTTTGCCATAAATATATTAAGCTACCGCTTTTCTATTTTTACCAGTCTTCATTAAACCATCATAATGTTTGTTTAACAAGTATGAATTGATCTGTTGAATAGTATCTATTGCAACTCCAACCATAATTATTAATGAGGTACCTCCAAAAAACATTGCCCAAGACTGTTGTACATCCATAACACTTACAACAATAGCTGGGAACACAGCAATTAAAGCAAGGAATAAAGATCCTGGGAAAGTTATTAAAGACATCACTTTATCAAGAAATTCTGAAGTTTCAGTTCCTGGACGAACTCCTGGAATAAAACCACCACTTCTTTTTAAATCATCGGCCATTTTATTAGTAGGTACAGTAATAGCAGTGTAAAAGAAAGTAAATACAATAATTAAAGTTGCAAATACAAAATTATACCAAAAACCGAACATATTACTAAATGCCCCAACGATAGATTGTGATGTATCAGATTTAGATAATCCAGCCACAGCAGCAGGAATAAACATGATTGCCTGAGCAAAAATGATTGGCATAACCCCAGAAGCATTAAGCTTAAGCGGAATCCATTGTCTGTTACCACCTGCTAAATCCTGCTCGTAATCTCCCGTAGTTGTACGACGAGCATACTGAACTGGAATCCTACGTACTGCCATTGTAAGCAATACACAAGAAATAATAACAAGTAACCATACAATAATTTCAATAACCAATAACATTGGACCACCGTTATTATTGGTAACTCTGGTTGTAAATTCTTGTATAAAAGCTTGTGGTAAGCGAGCTAAGATACCAACCATAATTAATAATGAAATTCCATTTCCAATACCTTTATCTGTAATTTTTTCTCCAAGCCACATAGCAAAAATAGTACCGGTAACCAAGATAATAACAGAAGAAAACAAAAACTCCGGAGAGTTAAATCCTAACAAAAAAGCATTACCAGGAAGTGTTCTGTATAAATTATAGATATAAGTTGGACCTTGAACCAATGTAATAGCAATAGTTAACCAACGTGTAATTTGATTAATTTTTTTTCTACCACTCTCCCCATCGTTTTGAAGTTTTTGCAAATATGGAATCGCAATTCCCATTAACTGAACAACAATAGACGCAGAAATATAAGGCATGATACCTAAAGCAAAAACTGAAGCTTTAGAAAAAGCACCTCCGGTGAACATGTCTAAGATGGATCCTAAACCATTTTTTGTTTGTCCCGCTAAACCAGTCAATTGAGTTGCATCAATTCCAGGAAGCGTAACGTGTGCTCCAAAACGATATACTAAAAGCAAACCTAATGTAATCAGGATTCTGTTTTTCAGTTCTTCGATTTTCCAAACATTACTTATTGATTCAATAAATTTCTTCATACAATAGAAAAATTATATTGTTACAGCTTCTCCACCAGCAGCTTCAATAGCAGCTTTTGCAGTAGCAGTAAATTTGTGAGCAGTTACTTTTAATTTTGCTTTCAATTCTCCTCTACCTAAAATCTTAACGATTTCATTTTTTGTAGCCAAACGGTTTGATACGAAATCTGTCATTGAAACAGAGTCAGTAATTACACCATTATCTACTAATAATTGAAGCGTATCTAAATTAACACCTTCGTATTCTTTACGGTTGATGTTTGTGAAACCAAACTTAGGCACACGTCTTTGAAGTGGCATTTGCCCTCCTTCAAAACCAATCTTTTTAGAATAACCAGAACGAGATTTTGCACCTTTGTGACCTCTTGCAGAAGTACCACCTTTTCCAGAACCCTCTCCTCTACCTAATCTTTTATTTTGATTGTGCGTTGACCCTTCAGCTGGCTGTAAGTTACTTAAATTCATAACAGTATTTGTTATTTAGCTTCTTCTACAGAAACTAAGTGTTTAACTTTGTTTATCATCCCAAGGATAGCAGGGTTTGAATCATGCTCTACAACTTGTCCCATTTTACGTAGACCCAAAGCTTCCAAACCTCTCTTTTGAGAAAGAGGACAGTTGATTTTGCTTCTTACTTGTTTTACTAATAATTTAGCCATAATTTCCTTGAATTAACCTTTAAAAACTTTTTCTAAAGAAACACCTCTTTGTTTTGCAACAGTATAAGCGCTTCTCATTTGTAATAAAGCATCAAAAGTTGCTTTCACTACGTTATGAGGATTTGATGATCCCTGAGATTTTGATAATACATCATGAATACCTACTGATTCCAGAACTGAACGTACAGCTCCACCAGCAATAACCCCTGTACCATGAGAAGCAGGAATTAAGAATACACGTGCACCACCAAACTTACCTTTTTGTTCGTGAGGAACAGATTGACCGTTCAAAGGAATTTTTACTAAATTTTTCTTAGCATCTTCTACTGCTTTCGCAATTGCTTCAGAAACGTCTTTAGATTTTCCTAATCCGTGACCAACTACTCCGTTTTCATCACCTACCACTACAATAGCAGAAAAACCGAAAGCTCTACCTCCTTTTGTAACTTTAGTAACACGATTTACACTTACCAGACGATCTTTAAGTTCAAGACCACTTGGTTTTACCAATTCTACATTTTTGTATTTAGACATAATATATTAGAATTTAAGTCCAGCCGCTCTTGCGCCTTCTGCTAATGATTTAATACGACCGTGATATAAATATCCACCTCTGTCAAAAGTGATGGTATCAATCCCGGCTTTTAACGCTTTTTCAGCAACTAGTTTTCCAACTGCAGCAGCTACTTCAACGTTAGTACCTTTTCCTATTTCTTTTTCTCTTGAAGATGCAGCTAAAATAGTAACTCCATTCACATCATCAATAAGTTGAGCGTAAATTTCTTTGTTACTTCTAAATACAGATAATCTTGGGTTAGCAGCAGTACCACTAATCGATTTTCTAATTCTGAATCTAATTCTCTGTCTTCTATCAGATTTTGTTAATGACATAATCTTATTTTTTAAGCTGATTTACCTGCTTTTCTTCTTAATACTTCACCTACAAATTTAACACCTTTTCCTTTGTATGGCTCAGGCTTACGGAAACCTCTGATTTTCGCAGCTACCTGACCTAAAAGTTGTTTGTCAAATGATGTTAATTTTACGATAGGGTTTTTACCTTTTTCAGATATTGTTTCTACCACTACTTCCGGAGCAACTTCTAAAACAATATTGTGAGAATATCCAAGAGCTAAATCTAATTTTTGACCTTGGTTTGAAGCTCTGTAACCAACACCAACTAATTCAAGTTCTTTTGTAAAACCTTCAGATACACCAACAATCATATTACTGATTAAAGATCTGTATAATCCATGTTTTGCTCTTTGGTCTTTATGATCAGACGATCTTTCTACTAAAGCTTGATCGCCTTCAACTGTCACAGTTACGTCCGAAAACTCCTGAGTTAGTTGACCTTTTTTTCCTTTTACTGTAATAATACCGTCTTTAACTTCTACAGTTACACCAGCAGGGATTACAATTGGGCTTTTACCTATTCTTGACATCTTATTTAGTCTTTAAAATTAGTATACGTAACAAATTACTTCACCACCTACATTTAATTGCTTAGCTTGTTTTCCTGTCATCAAACCTTTTGATGTAGAAACAATAGCAATTCCTAATCCATTAAGGATTCTTGGTAATTTGGCAGCACCTGCATATTTACGTAAACCAGGTTTACTAATTCTTTGGATATCTTTAATTACTGGCTCTTTAGTATCTTTATCATACTTCAAAGCAATTTTGATTGAACCCTGAACAGAGTTGTCCTCAAATTTGTAACTTAAGATATAACCTTGATCAAACAAGATCTTAGTTATTTCTTTTTTTAGATTAGATGCGGGAATTTCAACAACTTTGTGATTTGCAGCCACAGCGTTACGAACTCTAGTCAAATAATCTGCAATAGGATCTGTATACATATGTATTTGATTGCGATTATGGTTTTCGGGAGACACCCGCCTCCCGAACCTTTAATCAATTAAAAATTATTTTTTGGTTTGCAAAAGTAATAACTTTTTGCGAGATTACCAAGACGCCTTTTTAACACCAGGAATTAATCCATTATTAGCCATCTCACGGAAAGTTACACGTGAAATACCAAATTGACGGATATAACCTCTTGGTCTACCTGTTAATTTACAACGATTGTGTAAACGAACTGGTGAAGCATTTTTAGGCAATTTCTGTAAGCCTTCATAATCTCCAGCTTCTAATAAAGCTTTTCTTTTCTCAGCGTACTTAGCTACCGTTTTCTCTCTTTTCACCTCACGGGCTTTCATTGATTCTTTAGCCATGTCTTAATTCTTTTTAAAAGGTAATCCTAATTCTGCCAATAATGACTTTGCCTCTTTGTCTGTTTTTGCTGTAGTAACAAAAGTAATATCCATTCCTGAAATTTTGTTTACTTTGTCAATATCAATTTCTGGGAAAATGATTTGCTCCAAAACTCCAAGGTTGTAATTACCTCTACCGTCGAAACCAGTAGCTTTGATACCACTAAAATCTCTAACACGCGGTAAAGCAGAAGTAACAAGTCTGTCTAAAAACTCATACATTTTTTCACCACGTAAAGTAACTTTTGCTCCAATAGGCATCCCTTTTCTCAATTTAAATGACGCAACGTCTTTCTTTGAAATTGTAGATACTGCTTTTTGTCCAGTGATCTTTGTCAACTCATCAACTGCGTAGTCAATAAGTTTTTTATCAGATACAGCTGCACCAACTCCACGGCTCAAAACGATTTTTTCCAGTTTTGGAACTTGCATTACGTTTGTATATCCGAACTCCTCTTTAAGAGCAGAGATCACTCTACTCTTATATTCTTCTTTTAGTCTAGGTGTATATGCCATTTCTATAGTACTTGATTAGATTTTTTTGAAAATCTTACTTTCTTATCTCCCTCTACTCTAATACCAACTCTAGTTGTTTCCTTAGTTTTAGGATCAATTAGTGAAATGTTAGATATTTGTATAGAAGCTTCTTTCTTAACGATACCACCTTGAGGGTTTTTAGCACTTGGTTTTGTATGCTTTGAAACCATGTTTACACCTTCAACTATCGCTTTATTTTTCTCACGGTAAACACGTAAAACTTTACCTTCAGCACCTTTATGGTCTCCAGCAATTACTCTTACGATATCTCCTGATTTTATTTTTAGCTTTATCATCTTAAAACGAATTAAAGCACTTCTGGTGCTAATGATACAATTTTCATGAATTGTTTTTCACGAAGTTCTCTTGCTACCGGACCAAAAACACGAGTTCCTCTCATTTCTCCTGCTGCATTCAAAAGAACACATGCATTGTCATCGAAACGGATATAAGAACCATCGGCTCTTCTCACTTCTTTTTTGGTACGTACAACAACTGCAGTTGATACAGCTCCTTTTTTTACGTTTCCGTTTGGAGTTGCATCCTTAATAGATACTACAATCTTGTCACCAACAGAGGCATACCTTCTTTTGGTACCTCCTAAAACACGGATAGTTAAAACTTCTTTTGCTCCCGTATTATCTGCTACTTTTAGTCTTGATTCCTGTTGTACCATAATTATTTAGCTCTTTCTAAGATTTCAACTAATCTCCAACATTTTGTTTTACTTAAAGGACGCGTTTCGCTAATTCTTACAGTATCTCCAATGTTACAGTCGTTTGTTTCGTCGTGCGCAACATATTTCTTAGTTTTCAACACGAACTTACCGTATAATGGGTGTTTTACCTTTCTAACTTCTGCAATAACAATAGACTTATCCATTTTATTTGAAGTAACAACACCAATTCTTTCTTTTCTTAAATTTCTTTTTTCTTCCATCTTTCAGCAGAATACAATTATTGTAACTCTCTTTTAGTTAGCTCTGTAGCCAATCTTGCAACTGTTCTTCTTACACTTCTAATTTGAAGCGGATTCTCAATTGGAGAAATAGCATGTGCCATTTTTAGGTCAGCATATATCTTCTTAGTTTGACTAAGTTTTTCTTGCAACTCCGCTGCAGAAAGATCTTTTATTTCTGATTGTTTCATAATATAATATAAATTATGCTTCGAAATCTCTAGCAACGACGAACTTTGTTTTTACTGGAAGCTTTTGAGCTGCAAGACGTAATGCCTCTTTTGCAACTGATAAAGGAACTCCTCCAACTTCAAACATAATTCTTCCGGGTTTAACAACGGCAGCCCAATATTCAACGGCACCTTTTCCTTTACCCATACGTACCTCAAGAGGCTTCTTAGTAATTGGTTTGTCTGGAAATATTTTGATCCATAATTGTCCTTCTCTCTTCATGAAACGAGTTGCAGCAATACGAGCAGCTTCGATTTGACGAGACGTTAAGAACATTCCATCTTCATGTACAGATTTAATACCAAACATTCCATTAGAAAGTTCATGCCCTCTTTGAGAGTTACCTTTCATTTTACCTTTTTGCACCTTACGGTACTTTGTTCTTTTAGGCTGTAACATTTTTCTTTAGTTTAAAAATTTACTTTCTTTTACGAGCGTCTGGTTTTCCACCTTTATTAAAAGGTTTTCTATCTCCTCTTGGAGAATCGCCACCTTTACCACCACCAGTTCCAGATTGTTTTTTATCCATTCCTGCAAGTGGAGAAAGATCTCTCTTTCCATAAACTTCACCTTTCATGATCCATACTTTGATACCCATTCTACCATAAGTAGTATGAGCTTCAGCCAAAGCATAATCAATATCAGCTCTGAAAGTTGATAGAGGAATTCTACCTTCTTTGAAACCTTCTGAACGCGCCATCTCAGCACCATTCAAACGACCAGAAATCAAAACTTTGATACCTTCAGCGTTCATACGCATAGAGGCAGCAATAGCCATTTTGATTGCACGTCTGTAAGAGATACGGCTTTCGATTTGACGAGCGATGCTTGTCGCCACAAGATAAGCATCTAATTCAGGTCTTTTAATTTCAAAGATGTTGATTTGAACCTCTTTGTCAGTAACTTTCTTAAGTTCTTCTTTTAACTTGTCTACCTCTTGTCCGCCTTTTCCGATAATGATACCAGGTCTTGCAGTAGTGATAGTAACGGTTACAAGTTTCAAAGTTCTCTCGATGATTACTTTTGATACACTAGCTTTTGATAAACGAGCGTGGATATACTTTCTGATTTTGTGATCTTCGGCAAGTTTATCACCGTAATCATTTCCACCATACCAGTTTGAGTCCCACCCTCTGATGATACCAAGTCTATTTCCAATTGGATTTGTCTTTTGTCCCATGCTGCTTAAGAATTGCTTTGTGTGTTATTGATAGCTCCAAGCACGATTGTAACGTGGTTAGAACGTTTTCTTATTCTGTGTGCACGACCTTGTGGAGCTGGACGAAGTCTTTTCAACATCATTCCACCATCTACTCTGATCTCTTTAACAAATAATCCAGCCTCTTCTAAATTACCTTCACTATTTTTTTGCTCCCAGTTGTTGATTGCAGATAATAATAGTTTTTCTAATTTTCTTGAAGCTTCTTTAGAACTGAATCTTAAGATGTTAAGTGCTCTTTCTACCTTCTGACCTCTTACCAAGTCCGCTACTAAGCGCATTTTTCTAGGTGAAGTAGGGCAGTTATTCAATTTTGCGAAAGCAATAGACTTATTAGCCTCTTTTCTCGCATCTGCTGTTTCTCTTTTACGAACTCCCATTGCTTCTTATTTTTTACCTTTATTTTTTGCTCCAGCATGACCTCTAAAAGATCTAGTTGGTGAAAACTCTCCTAATTTGTGACCTACCATGTTTTCTGTTACGTAAACCGGTACAAATTGACGACCGTTATGAACTGCGATAGTTTGCCCAACAAAGTCTGGAGTAATCATGGAAGCTCTAGACCAAGTCTTTACTACTCCATTTTTTCCGCTTTCAATGTTTTCCTGAACTTTCTTGTCTAATTTATAATGAACGAAAGGTCCTTTTTTTAATGAACGTGCCATATCTTATTATTTCTTTCTACGTTCTACGATATACTTGTTACTCGGGTTTTTCTTAGAACGAGTTCTGTAACCTTTAGCTGGCAATCCGTTTCTTGAACGTGGATGCCCTCCAGAAGAACGTCCTTCACCACCTCCCATAGGGTGATCAACTGGGTTCATCGCTACCGGTCTAGTTCTAGGTCTTCTTCCTAACCATCTTGTTCTACCTGCTTTTCCAGATACTACTAATTGGTGGTCAGAATTAGAAACAGCCCCAATTGTAGCCGAACAAGTTAACAAGATCAATCTTGTTTCACCAGATGGCATTTTAATTGTTGCATATTTCCCGTCTCTTGCCATTAACTGAGCAAAAGTTCCAGCTGAACGAGCAATAACCGCTCCTTGTCCTGGACGCAACTCAATACAAGATATAACAGTTCCAAGAGGAATTCTGCTTAAAGGTAAAGTATTACCAATCTCTGGTTGAGATTCTGGACCAGAAACTAATTTCTGACCAACTTTCAATCCGTTTTGAGCGATAATATAAGTTTTCTCTCCATCAGCATAAGCTAATAAAGCGATAAATGCAGTACGATTTGGATCATATTCAATTGATTTCACAGTAGCCGGAATTCCGTCTTTAGTTCTTTTGAAATCAATAATACGATATCTCTGCTTGTGACCACCACCCGTATAACGCATGGTCATCTTTCCTTGACTATTTCTACCTCCAGAGTTTTTTATCGGCGCTATCAAAGAGCGTTCCGGCTTATCAGTTGTAATGGCGTCATAACCATTCACAACTCTAAATCGCTGACCTGGGGTAATAGGTTTTAATTTTCTTACTGACATTTTTCTATCTTAGATATTGTTGTAAAAATCAATTGTTTCTCCTTCTTGTACTTGAACAATTGCTTTTTTAATTGCATTTGTCTTTCCACTGATTAAACCACTTTTAGTGTATTTTGTAGTTCTGTCCGGTCTTACATTCATCGTATTAACTGAAACAATAGTTACTCCATAAGCAGCTTCAACAGCTTTCTTAATTTGAACTTTATTTGCTTTTTTATCAACTACGAATCCGAAGCGGTTTAAAACTTCACTTTCTTTGGTTACTTTTTCTGTTACTATAGGTCTGATAATAATGCTCATATTCCTATTATTTACTTAAATTTTCTTCAATTAACTCCAAAGAACCTTCTAAAAGCACTAAATTATTAGCGTTTAAGATTGCGTAAGTGCTTAATTCTGAGCTAGTTACGACATTTGAAGCCTTTAAATTGCGTGACGACAAATATACATTTTTATTTGACTCTCCCAACACAAATAAGGATTTTTTATTCTCTAACCCTAAAGCTTTCAAAACGTTAATGAAATTTTTAGTGTTTGGCGTTTCAAAATTAAAGTCCTCAAGAACGATAACATTCGATTCTTTTGCTTTGATTGAGAAAGCTGACTTTCTAGCCAATCTCTTCAAGCCTTTATTCAATTTAAATGAATAACTCCTTGGTCTTGGCCCAAAAATAGTTCCACCACCTTTGAACAATGGATTCTTAATACTTCCCGCTCGAGCCGTACCAGTTCCTTTTTGTTTCTTAATCTTACGCGTACTACCAGTTACTTCAGCTCTTTCTTTAGCTTTATGAGTCCCTTGTCTTTGATTAGCAAGATATTGCTTAACATCAAGATAAACTGCGTGATTGTTTGGTTCAATTGCGAATACTGAATCAGAAAGTTGAACTTTTCTTCCAGTATCTTTTCCGTTGAAATCTAATACTTTTACTTCCATTACTTCTGAATGATTACGTAAGAGTTTTTATGTCCAGGAACACATCCTTTAATAACAAGCAGGTTCTTTTCAGCAACTACTTTTAAAACTCTAAGGTTTTGTACTTTTACATTATCTCCTCCCATTCTTCCAGCCATACGCATTCCTTTGAATACTCTAGATGGATATGAAGAAGCTCCCACAGAACCTGGCGCTCTTAAACGGTTATGTTGCCCATGAGTTGCCTGACCAACACCACCAAAACCGTGACGCTTTACAACACCCTGAAAACCTTTACCTTTAGACACACCCTGTACATCTACAAATTCTCCTTCAACAAAAATAGAAACATCAATAAGATCTCCTAATTTTTGTTCAGTTGCAAAATCTTGGAATTCAACGACTTTTTTCTTAGCAACAGTTCCAGCTTTTTTAAAGTGCCCTAAAGCAGCTTTAGTGGAATGTTTCTCGTTTTTGTCATCGAAACCTAGTTGCAACGCTTCGTACCCGTCAACACCTTTGGTTCTGACTTGGGTAACAACACACGGCCCAGCCTCGATTACTGTACAAGGAATGTTTTTCCCGTTTTCGTCGAAAATGCTAGTCATGCCGATTTTTTTACCAATTAACCCAGACATAAATATTAATTATTAATTACTAAAATTCCCTTCAATTTAAAAATAACAGAAATTTTCAAACAGGGAGTGCAAAAGTAGATATTAAATTTGAATATACCAAACAGTTACAAAAATTAAATTGCTCATTATCAAAATCCAAGCTTCAAACCGACATCAAAAACAACTTTTATCACTCAATATCTTAAAAACTTATTTTAAATTTAAAAACATTTAACCTTAATGATTAATTAATAAAAGCCCAACAAAAACACCCGAATTACCCTAAAACAAAGGATCACATAAAAACTTAAAAACAAAAGCCCAACAAAAACACAGCAAACAAAACACAAAAACAGCATTTTAAAAACAAAAAAGCGAGCCATTCATGACTCGCTTTTTATATGAAAAAAAAATATAAAAAATTATACTTTTATCTCCACTTCAACTCCACTTGGCAATTCAAGTTTCATCAATGCATCAATAGTTTTAGATGAAGACGAATAAATATCAATCAATCTCTTGTATGACATTACTTCAAATTGCTCTCTCGCTTTTTTGTTAACGTGAGGAGAACGCAACACAGTGAAAAGTTTTTTGTGAGTTGGCAACGGAATTGGACCTGTTACAACTGCACCAGTAGTTTTTACCGTTTTTACGATCTTTTCAGCAGATTTATCCACCAACATGTGATCGTAAGATTTTAGTTTTATTCTAATTTTTTGACTCATTTTCTTAAGAATTAAGCGTTACCTTTTGCTTTTTTAATTACCGCTTCTGAAATATTAGAAGGCGTTTCTGCATAGTGAGAAAACTCCATTGTTGAAGTAGCTCTACCTGAAGACAATGTTCTTAATGTTGTAACATAACCAAACATTTCAGATAACGGCACATCAGCTTTGATAGTTTTAGCTCCGTTTCTGTCACCCATATCATTAACCTGACCTCTACGACGGTTCAAGTCACCTACAATATCCCCCATGTTTTCTTCTGGAGTAATTACTTCGATTTTCATGATTGGCTCCAGAATAACAGCTCCAGCAGCACGACCAGATTCTTTATAACCCATTCTTGCAGCTAACTCAAAAGACAATGCATCAGAATCCACAGGATGGAAAGATCCATCAGTTAAAGTCACTTTCAAACTATCTACAGCATATCCTGCCAATGGACCAGTTTTCATAGCTTCTCTAAATCCTTTTTCTACAGCAGGGATATATTCTTTAGGAACGTTACCACCTTTTACAGCATTAATAAACTGTAATCCAACTGGAACTTTACCATCAACTTCATCTGCAGGCTCAATTGTAAACACGATATCACCAAATTTACCACGACCTCCAGATTGTTTTTTATAAGTTTCTCTGTGTGTTGCAGATCTTGTAAATGCTTCTTTGTACTCAACCTGAGGCTCACCTTGGTTTACCTCAACTTTGAATTCACGCTTCATTCTATCAACCAAGATATCCAAGTGAAGCTCACCCATACCTGAAATAATAGTTTGACCTGAAGCTTCATCTGTTCTAACCGTAAAAGTTGGATCCTCTTCAGCCAATTTAGCCAAAGCCATACCCATTTTATCTACGTCAGCTTTAGTTTTAGGCTCAATAGCGATACCAATTACAGGATCCGGGAATTTCATAGACTCCAAGATAATTGGATTTTTTTCATCACATAATGTATCCCCTGTTTTGATATCTTTAAATCCTACAGCCGCTCCAATATCTCCAGCCTCAATAAATTCGATTGGATTTTGTTTATTAGCATGCATTTGATAGATACGAGAAATTCTCTCTTTGTTACCAGAACGAGTATTTAAAACATAAGAACCCGCATCTAAACGTCCAGAATAAGCACGAAAGAAAGCTAAACGACCTACGAATGGATCAGTAGCAATTTTAAATGCCAAAGCAGCAAACGGCTCTTTTACATCTGGTTTACGCAAGATTTTAGTTTGATCTTCTTCCAACAAATCAGCATCATCAGGATGAATACCCTCGATACCTTCTTTATCTAAAGGAGATGGTAAATATTTACAAACTGCATCTAACATAAATTGAACTCCTTTGTTTTTAAAAGAAGAACCTGCAAGCATAGGAATGATTGCCATGTCAATTGTAGCAGCTCTCAATGCATTGTTAATCTCCTCTTCAGTAATAGAGTTCTCATCCTCCATATACTTATCTAAAAGATTTTCATCGTAAGTAGCAATTTCTTCAATAAGAATAGAACGATATTGTCTAACCTCATCAACCATATCAGCAGGAATATCAACGATATCAAAAGTAGCACCCTGTGTTTCATCATGCCATACAATAGCCTGATTTTTAACTAAGTCAACAATACCTTTAAAATCAGCTTCATCACCAATAGGCAAAGTAATTGCAACCGCATTCGACTTCAACATATCTTTAACCTGTCCGCATACTCCTAAAAAGTTTGCACCCTGACGATCCATTTTATTTACGAATCCCATACGTGGAACCCTATATTGATCTGCTAATCTCCAGTTAGTTTCTGATTGCGGCTCAACACCATCAACAGCACTAAATAAAAAAACCAACCCATCAAGTACACGTAAAGAACGATTTACCTCTACAGTAAAGTCAACGTGTCCAGGAGTATCAATAATATTAAAATGGTATGGCAATGATTCTGGTAAAACCTTACCTTGTTCAGTTGGAAAGTTCCAAGTACAAGTTGTAGCTGCAGAAGTAATTGTGATACCTCTTTCCTGCTCTTGCGCCATCCAGTCCATTGTTGCAGCACCATCATGAACCTCACCAATTTTGTGTGACTTTCCAGTGTAAAAAAGAATACGCTCAGTTGTTGTTGTTTTACCAGCATCAATATGAGCAGCAATTCCGATATTTCTTGTATATTTTAAATCTCTAGCCATTTCTTACGAATTAAAATCTAAAGTGAGAGAATGCTTTGTTAGCTTCTGCCATTTTGTGAGTATCCATTCTTTTCTTAACCGCAGCACCTTCTTCTTTAGCCGCAGCTAAACATTCTGACGCCAAACGTTGTGCCATAGATTTTTCATTTCTTCTTCTGGAATAAAGTATCAACCACTTCATTGCCATAGAAATTTTTCTATCCGGACGAATCTGCATTGGAATTTGGAATGTAGCACCACCTACTCTACGACTACGCACTTCTACGTGAGGCATAACGTTTGTTAAAGCATCTTTCCAGATTTCTAATGAAGTTTTCTCATCATTTTGCTTTTTAGATTCGATGATGTCAATTGCATCATAAAATACTTTGAAAGCTGTAGATTTCTTACCGTCCCACATTAAGTTGTTTACAAAACGCGTTACCAGTTGGTCATTAAACCTTGGATCTGGTAAAAGTGGTCTTTTCTTTGCCGCTCTTTTTCTCATGTCTTTTTCTTAAAAGTTTAAATTACTTTTTTGCTTCTTTTGGGCGTTTAGCACCGTACTTAGATCTTCTTTGCGTTCTTCCTGCAACTCCTGACGTGTCAAGCGCTCCACGAACGATATGATATCTAACACCTGGTAAATCTTTTACCCTTCCACCTCGCACTAATACTATCGAGTGCTCTTGTAGATTATGTCCTTCTCCAGGGATGTAAGCATTCACCTCATTACCATTTGTCAAACGTACACGCGCAACTTTACGCATTGCAGAGTTTGGTTTTTTTGGTGTAGTAGTGTAAACACGCGTACAAACCCCTCTTCTTTGAGGACAAGAATCTAAAGCAACCGATTTACTCTTCTTAGTGATCTGAGTTCTTCCTGTTCTTACTAATTGTTGAATTGTTGGCATAATTAATACTAAAAATTATTATGTTTATTAAATCCCCGCTTTTTACGGGGTTGCAAATGTATAAAATAATTTCCACTATACAAACGTTAAACCATTAATTTTCAATAACATTATTTAACCTTAAACTTTTACAAACAAATAATAGATATTTGCAATACTTTTAATAAATCAAACAATTGCTCTTGAAACAGTTATTACAAATAATCACTTTCCTCCTAATAAGCATTTTTGGCTATGGCCAAAATTTTAATTTAAAAATTAGCGGTACAAATAAAATAGAAAACGCAATCATAGACTCATTAAATTATACTAAAAAACACTTAAACACTAAATCTGTTATTGATGAATCTATTTCAAGCATAGAAAAGCTATACAAAAAAGGGTACTTAGATGTAAAAACCGTTGAAAATCAAAATGAAAACGACTCAACTTATACATACAAACTTTCACTTGGAAGTAAAATAAAATACACCTATATATATATAGGTAGAAATAATTCATTTTTCGACTCATACAAAACAAAAAACGACACTGTAATTATCCCATATAAAGAAACTGAAAACTTCATGAATCAAATAATTATTGATGCCGAAAGACAAGGATTTGCACTAAGTAAACTAAAACTAGAAAATATCCAAACAAAGAATTCCATAATATATGCCGACTTAAATTTTAATTCCGAAAAAAAAAGAAATGTTAATTCCATTATCATAAATTACACAAATAACAATCGCAAGGATTATTTTCCGAAAGGGCACTTAAAACAACTCCATAAAACATACATCAGTAAAACATTTAACCAAAAAATAATCAAAGAACTTTATAAGGATATAAATAATTTCGGTTTTATAAATCAGACAAAATACCCAGAAATATTATTCACAAATGATTCAACAAAAATTTATGTTTATATTGAAAAAAGGAAAGCAAATACCTTTGACGGATACATAGGATTTTCTAATGATGAAAACAAAAAATTAAACCTGAATGGTTATATAGATGTGACATTGCAAAACACACTTAAAGCGGGCGAACAATTTTCCTTGTATTGGAAAAGCGATGGAAACCAGCAAAAAACCTTTAATACAAAATTAGAAATTCCATATATTTTCAAGTCACCACTTGGAATTAAAGCTCAATTAAACATATTCAAACAGGACAGCACCTTTCAAAATACAAAAACAGCAATCGACTTAGGTTATTACATCAAATATAATTCAAAATTATATTTAGGATATCAGTCAACAGAATCAAGTGATATCCAAAACACAAACAACACAACTATAAGCGATTTCAAAAACACCTTTATAACTTCAACCTTTGATTACACAAAAACAGACGCTGTTAATTATTTGTTCCCCAAAAAAGCTAATACTAGCTTAGTATTTGGTTTTGGAAAAAGAAACACAAACAACCAACCCGAAACTGCCACTTCCAGTAATCAATTTTACACAAATTTAAACTTCTCCTATAATTTTGAACTAAATGAGAAAAATTTCATTAACATAAATTTACAGAATTTTTATCTTAAGAGCGATAATTACATCGTTAATGAATTATTTCGTTTTGGCGGAATAAATTCAATAAGAGGATTTTTAGAAAATAGTTTGCAAGGAAATTTTTTTTCATCCATTCTTACAGAATACAGATATATTGTTTCTAAAAATTTATATATAAATTCAATTCTTGATTATGGAATATATCAAGACCTGACAAGAAGTATAAATAAAAACAAAATAGACAAATTAACAGGAATTGGCGCTGGAACAACGATACAAACAACAAACGGACCATTAAGGATTAACCTTACAAATAGTGTTTTAAGTGGTCAGAATTTAAAATTATATAACACTATCATAAACATATGTTATAATGTTAAATTTTGATGTTTACCGAAAAAACATTTTTATTTATTAGGATAGTTAACAAATTATTAAGAGTTTTGCGATACTAATTCAAAATATTTAAAAATGAAACTAAAGTTCAATGGATTCTTAGTACTTCTATTAGTACTAGTGGCGCAACTAACTTTTGCGCAAGAAAGAGCTGTTTCTGGCTCAGTTTCTGACAATTCAGGCATGCCATTACCAGGTGTCAGTGTATTGATTAAAGGGACTAAAGTAGGGACACAAACTGACTTTGATGGTAAATTCTCTATCAAAGCATCACCAAATCAAGTCTTGGTTTTTAGCTACATTGGGATGAAAACGCAGGAAATAACTGCAACTTCAGCTAACATCAATGTGAAATTAGCCGGAGACGCACAAGAACTTGAAGGTGTTGTTGTAACAACAGCTTTAGGTATTAAAAGAGAGAAAAAATCTCTTGGTTATGCTACTCAGGAAGTAAAAGGAGCTGATTTAACTGCTGGGCCCTCTAGTGGTAACTTCATCAATGAGCTATCTGGACAAGCTGCCGGTGTTCAAATCAAAAGAAACAACAATTTTGGAGGTTCAACAAGCATTGTTTCAAGAGGTGTTAAAAACTTAACAGGTAGTAACCAAATGTTAATAGTTATTGATGGTGTGCCTATCAACAACGTAACAACAAACTCAAATCAAGGAAGTCAATCAACTGGTAGAGGTACAACTTATGACTACGGAAACTCTGCAATGGACATCAATCCTGATGATATAGAAAACGTAAACATCTTAAAAGGTGCAGCAGCTTCTGCGCTATACGGATATCAAGCTGGTAATGGAGTTGTTATGATTACAACAAAAAAAGGTAAAGCAAAAAAAGGAATCGGTATTACTGTTTCTAGTGAATTTGTAACAGGTAAAATTGATAAATCAACTTTCCCTAAATACCAAAACAAATACGGAGCTGGTTATGGGCCTGGCTACGAAGATCCATCAGGATATTTCTTATACAGAGATATTGATGGGGACGGAACAGAAGACTTAGTAGTACCTACTTCTGAAGACGCATCATGGGGAGCTGCGTTCGATTCTAATAAAATGGTTTATAACTGGAATGCTTTTACACCATATTCGGACAGTTATGGGAAAGCGACTCCTTGGACAGCTGCGAAAAATGACCCAACAACTTTCTTCGAAACCCCAACAACTTTCAATAACTCAATCTCATTTGAAGATGGGAATGAAAAATCGAATATTGTAGTTAATTTCAACAACTATATTCAAAATGGTATTATGCCTAACAGTGAATTAAAGAAAAACAGTTTAAGTGTTAAATTAAACCATAAATTCACAGATAGATTAACTTTTTCTAGCTATGCAAACTATATCGCTAATAAAACAGTAGGTAGAAACTCAACTGGTTATAACGATAACATTATGTCTAGTTTCCGTCAATGGTGGCAAACAAACGTAGATGTAAAAGAATTAAAACAAGTTTTTGAAAGATCAGGTGGTCAAAACGTAACCTGGAACTGGTCTGATCCAGATAATTTAAAACCAATATACTGGGACAACCCTTACTTCACAAGATATAAAAACTATCAAAACGATGAAAGAAATCGTTTCAATGGTTATGCTAAACTCGATTATGTTATAACTGACTGGTTAACTGCTACTGGAAGAATATCTACAGACTCATATTCAGATTTACGTGAAGAAAGAAGAGCAGATGGATCAGTTGCTTCTGAATTTGGTATCAACAGAAACGAAGTTAGCTCTGGATATCAAAGATACAACAGGAATTATTCTGAACAAAACTATGATTTCTTCTTGACTTTCAAAAAGAACTTTAGTGAGAAATTTACATTTAATGGTATTGCTGGAGGAACTGTAAACAGAATTAGAAACACTTCTATATTAGCTTCTACTGAAGGAGGCCTAATTATCCCTGGTATTTATGCATTAACTAACTCTGTAAACTCTGTGCCTTTCCCTATTGAAAACGAAACTAATAGTGGCGTAAACAGTTATTATGCTTCTGTTTCTTTTGGCTATGATGATTTCATTTTCTTAGATGGAACATACAGAAGAGATGCTTTCTCAACATTACCTGCAAATGATAATGTTTTAGGAACAAAATCTATATCTGCAAGTTATGTATTTACAAAACACGTAAATGCTGACTGGTTAACTTTTGGAAAATTAAGAGGTAGTTACGCTGAAAGCCCACTTGGTTCTCCAACACAGGCAATTATCGATACTTATACTAAAAACGATCCATTTGATGGAAATCAAATGTATTCTGTAGCAAGTACTAAAAACAACCCGTACTTACAACCTGTTTTCTCAAAAACAGAAGAGGTTGGTTTAGAAATGCAATTTTTGAAACGTAGAATTGGTTTCGATGTAGCACTTTATAAAACAATAAGTGATAAACAAATTTTCCCTGTAGATTATGCTACATCAACTGGACACAATGCACAATATGTTAATGCTGGTAGGATCGAAAACAAAGGTATTGAGGTTCAGTTTAACTTAACTCCTGTAAAATTGAAAGATTTTACATGGGACATCTTTGTAAACTGGTCTAAAAACGAAAATAAAGTTCTTAGTTTAGCTGACGGATTAGATGTATTACAATTGGGAAGCTACCAAGGAGGTGTAACAATTAACGGAGTAGTTGGAGAGTCTTACGGTGTTATCAAAGGAACTGATTACACTTACTTGGACGGTAAAAGAGTAGTTAATGCTTCAGGTCGTTATGTTATGAATACAAGTGTAAATAACAATATTGGTAATATAACTCCAGACTGGGTTGGAGGTATCAGAAATAAATTTTCATACAAAAATCTTTCTCTTGGAATCTTAATAGATATGCAAAAAGGGGGAGATATTTTCTCTCTTGATCAATACTACGGACAAGCGACTGGTTTATATGAAGCTTCTGCCGGTCTTAACGATCTTGGATATCCCGTTAGAAATACTATCGCTAATGGTGGTGGTGTAATTTTAGACGGTGTACAGGCTGACGGAACACCAAATACTATTAGAACTGCTAGTCCACAGGCATTTGGTAGCATGGGAGGATATGCAAGAAATCCAGCTAAAGCGTTTGTTTATGATGCTTCTTTCATCAAATTAAGAGAAGTAAACATCACATATAACTTACCAACTGATTTAGTTTCAAAAATGAAACTTACTGGTATGAGTGTTAGCATAGTAGGCTCTAACCTATGGATAATAGACAAAAACCTTCCGGATGCGGATCCAGAAAGTGGATTGAGTGCTGGAAACTTATCAAATGCTTACTCAGTAGGATCATTACCAACGACTAGAAATATTGGTTGTAACCTAACATTTAAATTCTAAAACATGAAAAAGATAGCATTATTTTTAACATTTATGGCTGTGACTATATCATCATGTACAGATGATATTACAGGACTAAATGAAGATACAAAGAACCCCACTACGACCAAATCTGAATACCTTTTTACAAATGCACAAAAAGCTATGTCAGATCAAATGGTTAATACATCAGTTAACTTAAACGTGTTCAGATTATTTACTCAACAATGGACAGAAACAACCTATTTAGATGAAACTCAGTATAACATTACTACTAGAAATATCCCAAATTCACATTGGGGAATTATTTATAGAGATGTTCTAAGAGACTTTTTAGAGTGTAAAAAATTACTTGATCAAGAAACTCCCGCAACAACGAAGGAGATTGCTATCTTAAACAATAAAAAGGCAATTTTAGAAATAATGTCTGTATATAGTTATAGCGTTTTAGTTGATACTTTTGGAAACATCCCTTATAGTGAAGCTTTAGACATTATTGGTCATCCACAACCTAAATATGATGATGCACAAACAATCTATAGAGATTTAATTTCTAGGTTAACTGCCGCTTCAGCTGCAATTACAGCTTCTGAAGAAAGTTTTGGTACAGCTGATTTATATTATGAAGGAGATGCTGCTAGTTGGAAAAAATTTGCAAACTCTTTAAAATTAAGACTTGCAATCAATATGGATGACACAGATCACACCTATGCTTCAACTCAAGTTTCAGAAGCTGTAGCACAAGGAATCTTAACAAGTAATGCAGATAATGCATTAATTCATTATGTAGCTGCTGAAGCTAACAATGTAAATCCAATCTACAATGATTTAGTAGCTAGTGGTCGAAATGATTATGTTATTGGTAAAACTTTTGTTGATGCAATGAATTCTTTGAATGACCCTAGAAGACCAAAATATATGACTACGGTAGGCGGCTCATATATTGGAGGAACTATTGGAGCTACAAATAGTTATGCAAGCTATTCTCATGTGAATGCTGAAATTACAAAGAAAGATTTTCCGGGAACCCTTTTAAGTTATAGTGAAGTTGAATTTTTATTAGCAGAAGCAGCAGCAAGAGGAATTAGTGTAGGCGGTACTGCTGTTGATCACTACAATGCAGCAATTACAGCTTCTATGAAAGAATGGGGTGTTGCATCTGGTGATATTAATTCATACTTAGAACAGTCATCTGTTGAATATAATCCTGCTAACTGGAAAAAAAGCATTGGTGAACAAGCGTGGATCGCTTTATATAACAGAGGTTTTGAATCATGGACTTCTTACAGAAGATTAGATTATCCTAATTTATTACCATCACTTAACCCATATAACGATTTAACAGCTGTTCCAACAAGATATTCATACCCTGCTAGAGAACAGACCCTTAATGCAACAAATGTTGAGGCTGCAATAACAGCTATTGGAGGAGATGGTCTTACAGTTAAAATCTTCTGGGATAAATATTAATATAAAACAATACCAATGAAAAAATATATAAAACAAATATTATGCATTGCTCTATTAGCAGGTAGTTTCGCTTCTTGTGATTCTCTTGATGATGACGGAGGAGTTGACACTATCAACTTAGGTGGTGGAAACGCTGTACTAACAACAACATCAATTAGTAATTTAGACAAAAACGTCGATTTAGCAATAAAAGTTATTACTAAAGCTGGAGTTAAAGCTAATAAAATTGAGGTGTATTACAATAATAATACAGTTGCAAATGCTCCTGTGATTATTGGAGACAAAATTGCTGATGCTACTATTAATTCTGAAAGTACAGCTGCTTCATTCAATGCATCTTCATTAAAAAGCTTAGCGCCAGGTGCTGTACCATTGGTTTTTGTAAGCACATATTCTGATGGTGCCATTACAAAAGTACCTTACACACTAACAATAGTAAAAGGTATTGTTTGGAAAGTTTTAAATTCAGATGGTGATCTTGTTACTAGCACAACTAGTGGAGTATCAACTGTAACGATCGATGACTTAACTCCTGTAGAAATTAACTATGCAGTCGTTAACAAAGCAGCAACAACTGTAAATAACGTTGTTGGTGAATGGTCTAAAGATGGAGAAACTTTCTTAGCACTTCCTGGGACATTTTCAACAGTAAAACAAACAGTAGACATTGCGGCAATTCCTTACTCAACTTATGGAGGAATTGCTGATGGAGATGAAATCACTTATAGATTTACTGTAACTGCTGGAAATCAAACAGATGTAATTTCTACAACTGTTACTTTTGAAGCAGAAGATTAAGAATAAAGATTAAAAAAATTCTTTTTTGAATAAACTAAAACCACCAGCATTTCTGGTGGTTTTTTTTTATAAAAACATTATGCCTATATTTACACCATGGAAAAAGAACATCAAATATTTGGAATCAGAGCTATTATAGAAGCCATTCAGGCAGGAAAAGAAGTCGACAAAGTATTTATCCAAAAAGAAATTTCGGGTGAGTTAATGAAGGATTTAATGAAGGTAATGAAACGTGCCAACATTAATTTCTCCTACGTTCCTGTTGAAAAACTGAACCGTTTAACACCAAATAACCATCAGGGAGCTGTTGCGACGATATCTCCGATTGGATTTATCGATTTAGAACATCTGGTTGAATCAACAATTGAGTCTGGTGCAAAACCTTTGTTTTTAATTTTAGACCAAATATCTGATGCCAGAAATTTTGGTGCCATTATCAGAACGGCTGAATGCACTGGCGTAAACGGAATTATTGTTCAAAAAGCCGGATCAGCACCTGTAAATGGAGATACCGTAAAAACTTCTGCCGGAGCTGTTTTTAATGTACCTATTTGCAAAGTGGAGCATATCAAAGATGCTATTTTCTACCTTCAGGGTTCAGGAATCAAAACTATTGCTGCTACTGAAAAAACAGAACAAAATATTTATGATTTGGAATTAAATGAACCTTTAGCAATCATCATGGGATCTGAAGACAGAGGTATCAATCCTTCTGTTCTTAAAATCGTCGATGAAAAAGCAAAACTTCCCATGTTTGGTACAATCGGATCATTAAATGTTTCGGTAGCCTGCGGAGCATTCTTATATGAAACTGTTCGCCAAAGAAAATAAATAATAATCTTTTCTGAAGAATTTCAACACCTCAATTGAGGTGTTTTTTGTTAAGGTTTTGTTCTATATAAGACTAAAATAACTAGTCATCGATAAATTTTCACAAATCTTCCTCTTCTGATTTTGGCTTAGTTATAATATAATGAACTGAAACATCAGAATTGAAATAGGAAGATACCATTTGAGAATCTTCTTCAGGGATTTCAGTATTAACAAAATTACCATTGTCGTCAAAGTGCTTCATAAAAGGGTCATCACTGGGATCAAAATCAGGTTTTTGCCAATCATACACAATTGGTTTTGTATATTCGGGTGTTTTATAGAACAAAGATATTACGAAGCCTGTTATAAAACCTGCCAAGTGTCCTTCCCATGAAATATTTTGATCTACATCTGGAAAAACATACCAAATCATTCCACCATAGAGCAGAACTACAGCAAATGAAAGTGCTACTAAACGATAATATCTGGTTTGAATACCTTTAAAAAATATAAAACTCACCAAAACATAAATCAATCCACTTGCTCCAATATGATAATTTTCCCTGCCGATAAACCATGTTATAAGACCTGAAAATAAAATCCCATAACCTATTACAGCAAAAGATTGGTTTGGATAAAAAAATTGCATGGCCGCCAATAATACTAAAAGTGGAATTGAGTTATTGTATAGATGATTTAAATTTTCATGAATGAAGGGACTAAACAAAACGCCCTGCAAACCTGAGAAATCTCGTGGATAAATTCCGTTTTGATAAAAATCAAAATCAAACCGAATCTGTATCCAATAAACAATCCACAAAAAAAGGACAAAAAATACCGGAAGTCCAATAACTGCGATTGAAAATTTAAAATGGTTATCGTTCATATTTTTAACAATCAAATTAATAATTTACCATCAAAAAACTATCCAAATACCATTTACTGATAATTTGTCAGCAGAATATAAATTTCTCAAGATACAATTCATAGCCCTGATGGAAGCGACATCCTTTTTTGGCTTTTTCTGCCAAAAAAGATATAGCGGACAGCAGGAATTAGCTCCTTAAAAAATTAAAATTAAATTGAAACTCGTAATTTTGTAAAATGGAAGCACCTTTAGCAGAACGCATTCGCCCACAGCAATTAGAAGACTATATTAGTCAAAGTCATTTGGTAGGACCAAACGGATCTTTAACGCAACAAATCTCAAAAGGAATTATTCCGTCACTTATTTTCTGGGGACCACCCGGAACAGGAAAAACAACTCTTGCACAGATTATTGCCCAGGAATCTAAGCGACCATTTTATATTTTAAGTGCAATAAATTCCGGTGTAAAAGACATTCGTGATGTAATTGAAAAAGCAAAACAAAGCGGTGGATTATTCACTGCTAAAAATCCAATTCTATTTATTGATGAGATTCATCGTTTTAGCAAATCACAACAGGATTCGCTTTTAGCTGCTGTTGAAAAAGGATGGATTACATTAATTGGTGCCACTACAGAAAATCCAAGTTTTGAAGTGATTCCTGCTTTATTATCACGCTGTCAGGTTTACATACTAAATGCTTTTACAAAAACCGATTTAGAAGCGTTGTTGCATCGTGCCATGAAAACGGATGCAGAATTAGTTACAAAAAATATTACTCTAAAAGAGACCGAAGCACTCCTAAGATTATCTGGCGGAGATGGCCGAAAACTATTAAACATTTTTGAGTTGGTAGTTAACGCTTCTGATAGCAATGAAATCATTATTACAAACGATAGGGTTTTTGAACTTGTTCAGCAAAACACTGTTTTGTATGACAAAACCGGAGAACAGCATTATGACATTGTTTCTGCCTTTATAAAATCAATTCGTGGAAGCGACCCTAATGGTGCTGTTTATTGGCTCGCCCGAATGATCGAAGGCGGTGAAGATGTTAAATTTATTGCCCGAAGAATGTTGATTTTATCCAGTGAAGATATTGGAAATGCCAATCCTACAGCTTTTATCATGGCAAATAATACTTTTCAGGCTGTTTCTACTATTGGTTATCCTGAAAGTCGCATTATACTGAGTCAATGCGCTATTTATCTGGCTACTTCGCCTAAAAGTAATGCATCCTATATGGCGATTGGAAGTGCGCAGCAATTGGTAAAACAAACCGGTGATCTGCCTGTTCCGATTCATTTGCGCAATGCTCCAACAAAGCTAATGAAAGAATTAGGTTATGGTGAAGACTATAAATATTCGCATGATTATGCCAATAACTTTGCAGAACAAGAATTTTTGCCAGATGCTATAAAAGAAACGGTTCTTTATAATCCAGGTCAGAATTCAAGAGAGAATAGCAACCGTGAATTTTTAAAGAACCGTTGGAAAGATAAATATGGTTATTAAACCAAATTATATTTAAAATTTAACTGAAACTTTCTCAGAAACTAATTTATCATTTTGATAATATTCAAAAAACCACTGATTGTCTTTTGCATTCAAAGTTCCCTGAACACCATCTTTTATTGCTATGTATGAATCCGGACGGGAGGTTTTAAGCAATTTCATAACCACTTTTGGTGTTTTATCAATTAATTGATATCCATTTTCAGTTGGTTGTGCATACAATAAATTTGGATCAGAAACATCTGCAATTGGTGTAGCCACTTGCGTAGAAACTGAATTTGCAGTAACTGCCTGGACATTCACAGCAACATTTGAAGCAACACCAGAAGTTATTATTGCAGTTTTTCCACTATACTTGTAATTCAAACCATATATCGATATAAATGCCATATCTAATGATTCACGATAGGCTGCTTCATATTCTTTCTCTTTGCTTTTGCCGGTTTCAGAAGTATGAACTACTTTTCCGTAACAGTCTTTAAATTCTACAAAAAGTTTTGTTACTAAAAAAGCATTGTCTCTTTTTACATCAACATACAATAAATCACAGCGATTTGAAAATTCTGCCGGTAGCTGTTCATTTTCATAAAAAGCCTGAAAACCTGCTTTTATTAAATTTGCCTTTGTCATAGTTGACAGCCTGTATGGGTTGATCCCTTTTGCAAAATCAAAATTAATAGGCACAATAACAGCTTTATAATCATTAATTGATTGAGAAAAACCTAAAGCAGAAATAAAAAGTGTTATTAAAAAAAGTTTAATTTTCATATATGTAAAATTTATTTGTTAGCGGTAACATATCCTATTGCCAATTATTTAATAAGATTTACAACAAACTTGTTATAATGGCGATTTTAATAATTATAAATATTTTTTGAGTTCTAATAAATGATTAACTTGTTTAATATTTTCCGGAGCCTGGATTTTTTTATCATTAAAAAAAATAGCATCTAATCCTGCATTCAGGGCACCGTTAACATCAGCATCCAGACAATCACCTATCATAATACAATTTTCTTTTGAAGCATTTGCCGAATTAATTGCATAATCAAAGATAATACTATTTGGCTTTTTTACACCTGCCAGTTCTGAATTTGTAATTGTAGTAAAATAATCACGCAAAGCTGCATTGTTTATTTTCTTTTCCTGAACAGTAGCAAATCCATTTGTTATGATGTGTAATTTATACTTTGATTTTAAATAGTCTAAAATCTCAATCGTCCCATCAAAAAGATGATTATTTTCTATCAGAAATTCAATATAATCATTCGCAATCTGATCAATATCTGCATCAGAAATAACAATATTTAAGGCATCGAAAGAAAACTTTAATCTGTTGTAACGCAATTCTAAATGTGTAATTGCATCATTTTGATATAACTTCCAACAGGCCTGATTTATCGGAATATATTTTTGGATAAAATCCTGACATTTGATTTCAGGAAATTTGCTTTTAAAAATTCGGTCAAAAGCCATTTCTGAATTTCGATCAAAATCCCAAAGTGTATGGTCTAAGTCAAAAAAAATATCGGTAATATTTGTATGCATAATTTATAAAATTCCTTCATCTACAAAACTATAATATTTTGTTTCAGTAATAATCACATGATCCAAAACTTTAACATCTAAACTATCTCCTGCCATTTTTAATTTTTTGGTAATGTGTTTATCTGCATCACTTGGAATCAAAGTACCGGAAGGATGATTATGACATAAAATTAACCCTGTAGCACCAGATTCAAGTGCTAATTTAAAAACCAGACGAACATCAACAATAGTTCCGGAAATACCTCCTTTACTTAATTGAGATTTTAAAATAACTTTATTTGAATTATTCAGAAAAAGCACCCAAAATTCCTCATGAGGAAGTTCACCAATGACAGGCTGCATGATTTCAAAAACCAACTTACTGGATGTGATTTTTGTTAATTCAACTGAATCCTCTGCCCTACGTCTTCTGCCCAATTCTAATGCTGCAATAATAGTAATAGCTTTAGCCTCACCTATTCCTTTAAAATCTATCAATTGGGAAACAGACATCTTGCCTAACGAATTCAGGGTATCTACACTAGCTAAAATTCTTTTGCTTAAATCAACCGCCGATTCATTCCTACTACCGGAGCCAATCAAAATGGCAATTAATTCGGCATCACTCAAAGCATTTTTGCCTTTCAGCATTAGTTTTTCACGTGGACGGTCGTCTTCTGACCAGTTTGTAATAGGAAAATGTGCTACTTCCATTCAGGGCTATATATTAAATAATGTTCTTGCTCATACAAATACTATTTGTAAGGCCTACATAAGGTTCATAATTTTCAATTATTTCGAAACCCATTTTTTGATACAGATTAATTGCTTCCAGTTGTTTATACAAAGTTTCTAAAATCAACATCTTAAAACCTTGTTCAATTGCTTTACTTTCAACCTCCTTAATAATGTGCTGAGCTATTCCTAACCCTCTTCCTTCTGGTAAAACAAACATTCTTTTCAATTCGGCAGCAGTTTCATGATACTTTTTAAAACAGCCACAACCCACCGCTTTATCATCTAAATAAACGATAACCACATTTGGATTGAATTCAATTACGTTATTACCCCAATAATCCGTTTTTAATTCAGGATAGCGTTCCCACAAAAAAGTATCAAAGGTGTTGTATAAAAATATGAAATCAGGATTTTCGCTTGTTGTATGAACAACTTTAATTTTTTCAGGCATATAGTTTTATCAATATTTTCAAAAATAAGAAAAATCATTCATTAAAATACATTTACTATTCTGATAATCCTTAATTTTAAAACAAAAAAAATGAAATTCAACTATATCTTTTTAATCATGATTTGCCTTTTTTCTTGTAATCAAAAAGAAAACAGCAATTTAGCTATTAAAAACAACAACCCTGTCGTAAAAACTTTCGAAGAAAAACTTTCAGAAGCGGCAATATCTATAATTGACCCCTCGATAGATTATGATCCAACTTATTTTGCAATAGAATACCCAAATGGAGACATCCCGGTAAACAAAGGTGTTTGCACGGATGTTGTTATTCGCAGCTATCGAAAATTAGATATTGATTTACAAAAAGAAGTACATGAAGACATGATCGAAAATTTCTCTAAATATCCAAACTTAAAAAAGTGGGAAATGACCAAGACCGATACCAACATAGATCATCGCAGAGTTCCTAATTTAGAAGTTTTCTTTGAAAGAAAAGGAACAAAATTACCTGTTTCTGAAGATGCAAGAGATTATAAAACAGGAGAAATTGTAACCTGGATGATTAATGGAAAGTTACCTCATATTGGAATTATCACAAATAAAAAATCAGAAGACGGCAAACGAAATCTTATTGTTCATAATGTTGGTGGCGGTCAGGTTTTGGAAGACTGTTTGTTTGAGTATAAGATTGTGGGACACTTTAAATACGAAGGGGCTTCAAATTAGAGAATGTGTCAATTAGATAATTTTAAAAAAAATGCCAACTGCATAGCAATTGGCACATTATCAAATTATCTGATTAACGAATTAATTTACTCAATCAAGGTCTTAACTTCATCGAAATTCAAACCTCCATAATTACCTGAACTCATCAAAAGCAAGGCTGAATTGTCCAGATTTAAATTGAATAGATATTCTTTGAATTCAG
This sequence comes from Flavobacterium cheongpyeongense, assembly GCF_003202435.1. Classification (GTDB taxonomy): domain Bacteria; phylum Bacteroidota; class Bacteroidia; order Flavobacteriales; family Flavobacteriaceae; genus Flavobacterium; species Flavobacterium cheongpyeongense. Next base: position 216,173 of record NZ_QJHK01000003.1, on the reverse strand, counting down.
CTGGATTGGTATAAATAATCAAATCTTCTCTATTGAAAGAATTAGCGATTTGTTCGTAAGTCACTTCTTCTAATTGTTTAATTTTTACAGCATCAGGTGAATAAAACACAACAGCAACATCAGCATACTCTAGTGCGCCCTCATACTCTTTTAAAAATTCGGCATTTAAACTGCTGTAAGTATGAAGTTCTAAACAAGCTACTAAAGTTCTGTTTGGATATTGCTCTTTTACTGCCTTTGTTGTAGCAGCTACTTTACTTGGTGAATGCGCAAAATCTTTATAGGCGACTTTTCCTTTTCCTTCTGCAATTTTTTCCAATCGTTTAGAAGCACCTTTAAAACTTGCAATCGCTTCGTAGAAATCGGCTTCATCAACACCCATATTTTGGCAGATCCATTTGGCTCCGGCAAGATTATTTAAGTTATGTGCTCCAAAAACTTCGATTGGCATATCTCCTTCTGGCGTTTTTAATAAGGTTACACCATCGCTTACCGAATATTCCGGTGTATGATAAGGTAGTTTACGAATTGGATTGGTTGCAGCCTCTGAAACACGTTTTACTTCAGAATCATTTTCATTGTAAACCAAAATACCGCCGTTTGTAATTTTAGAAATAAAAATTTCAAACTGTTCAACATAATTTTCATAAGTTGGAAACACATTAATGTGATCCCAGGCGATTCCTGAAATTAAAGCAATATTAGGCTGATACAAATGAAATTTAGGGCGACGGTCAATTGGAGAAGACAAATATTCATCTCCTTCTAAAACCATAAAATCATTTTCTTCTGTTAAATGCACCATGGTATCAAAACCTTCTAACTGTGCTCCCACCATATAATCAACCTCAATATTATGATAATGCATTACGTGCAAAATCATCGAAGTAATTGTCGTTTTTCCGTGAGAACCACCAATTACAACTCGGGTTTTATTTTTAGATTGTTCGTATAAAAATTCCGGATACGAATAAATCTTCAAGCCTAATTCCTGTGCTTTTAATAACTCAGGATTGTCTGCCTTGGCATGCATTCCTAAAATTACTGCTTCAATATCGGCAGTAATTTTTTCAGGAAACCATCCCATTTCTGCAGGAAGAATTCCTTTTTTTTCTAATCTTGATTTTGAAGGTTCAAAAATTGCATCATCGCTTCCTGTTACCTGATATCCTTTGTTATGCAACGCTAATGCTAAATTGTGCATCGCACTTCCGCCTATGGCGATGAAATGTGTTTTCATTTAAAATTTCAATTTTTAAGTTCTAAATTCTAATTGTTTTCAGAATTCAGTATTTGAGATTTGATTATTTCGAGTCGAATTTTCGTTTTAATTCATGAGCTTTTTTAGACTCTTTTAATTTGTTCAAATATAAATTATATAATTTTTGAAATGTAACTTTTGAATTGCCAATTTCATGTGCTTTTAGATAATTTTTTTCTGCCAAATCATATCTTTTGAAGTACTCCTCAATTCTTCCTTTAGACAAATAACCATCAACGGGTGATAATTTTGCCAGCTCATTAGAGTATTTCAATGCTTTCGATTCACTCCCTCCCAATATTCCGGGTAGCTGCAGATATAATTCGATTAACGCCCAACGTGCTGGCAGATGTTTAGGATTTAAATCAATCGCTTTCTCAAATGATGATTTCATGTCATCCACCATTCCAAATGCCTTTAATTTATTCACCTCCAAAGCACGCATACCCAAACATCCTCCGTATTTATAAAAATAATCCGCTTCAGTAGGTTTTAGCTGTTTTAGCTTTTTGTAGTATGAGGCTGTTTTTTCCCATTGTTTTTCTTTTGCAGATATATCTGCCAAACGCTCCAGAGTTTTAATATCATTGGGATGATGCTTTAGATTTTCTTCGAAAACAACTTCGGCTTCTTTGTTTTTTTTGGCATGAAACAACTGCTCCCCTTTTTCAAAATTGGATTGTGACCACAAAAAAAATGGTGTCAAAACGAAAAAAATCATTAGTTGTCTCATCAATCAAAAATAACAAAATATAAAATGTATTCTTTGCTTTTAGAGATAAATTAGTAATTTGTACGAAAATTATTTAATGCCTTTAAACTCACTTTATGAAAAATATACTTTTTGTTTTCCTGCTTTTTTCCGCAACACTATTTGCACAACAAAATGATAAAAAATGGGCAAAAGCGATCACTTACGAAAATGAAGGCAAAATCAAGTCTGCAAATGAAGTAGTTGCGAAAATTTATAAAAAAGCAGTTGTTAAAAAAGATGAAGTACAAATGATAAAATGCTTTTTTTATCAGTCTAAGTATATTCAGATACTTGAGGAGAATGCAAAAAATAAAATTATAACTAATCTTAAAACAGATATTAATCGTGTTTCCATTCCATCAAAAGCGATTTTGAATCTGATTTATGCAAAATACCTGAAAGATTACCTCAATTACGGCGAGCCATATGCAGTTGACAGTACCGCTGTTACAGTTGATTATGCTGCTGCAGTCGTGGATAGTGCTGCAGCACTAATTGATGAGGCTGCCGCTACAATTGATACTGCCGCTGTAGTTATTGATACTACCTATGTTTCCATAGACTCTGTAGCTGTCCCACAATCAGATTATTTACCTGCAGAAATTATATCTGAAAATGATGTGATAGCAGCTTTTGAAAAAACATTAGAAAACGAAGCAACTTTAAAAACGACTCCATTGATTAATTACAAAGCTGTTTTTGATTTTCCTGTTTTAGAAAAGTTCAAAAAAGAAAATTTATACAATTACTTACTTCAGGAAAATATTGATTTTTACACTGAACAAATACAGAGTTGGACAATTCAGGACGTTGATTTTATCAACCAAAGAAATGAACTCTTGGGTAATTCTGAATCATTTTTAAAACTTAATCTGGATTTTGTAAAAGAAGAGAATGCTAAAAAAGTTTTATCATTGTATCAAAAAAAAGAAGCAAATAATCCATCCATTGAGAATCAATTTGAACGTGCTAAATTTTGCCATAATTATTTGCTCAAATCCGATGAAAATTTCAATACCTTTTTAGATAAGCTTGAAAAAGAAACTCAGGATAAAAACCTTATTCAAAATATAAAACTGCAAAAAGCAGAAATCCTGATTGAAAAAGCTTCTAAAGAATTATATCCAAATAATAATATTGAAGCCCTTTCAATAATTGACGAAATTATAAAAATAGACGGTAATACAAATACTTCAAAACTTGCATCTTTAAAAAAACGAGAAATTCTTTCAAAAATTCTGTCTGTACAACTTCAAAAGAACAGTTATCAAAATGAAAATACCAGAGCATATATTAATTATAAAAATGTAAATCAATTTATAATTTCTTTTTACAAAATTGACTTATCTAAGAGGGACAAATTTTACCAATTGTCAGAATCCGGAAAAGACAGTCTGGTTAATTTAATCATTCAAAAACAAAGCAAAATAAGCTCGGAAAGCTATAATTTAATTGATAAAAAAGATTATTTCAATCATTCAACCGAAGTATTATTGCCAAAACTAGACACCGGGAATTATTTAGTCTATTTCGAGAGCAATTCGGATATAAAAGATCAAAAAGCGTATGGTTATGAAATGATTACAATTTCGAATATTTCAGTACTTGCTTCTAAAAAAGATCAGACTGAAACGTATCAGGTTTTAGATCGAAAAAGCGGAAAACCGCTCGAAAATATTACTGTAGAATTTTCTGGTAAGATTTCCAAAACAGATGCTAACGGACAAACATACTTTCAGGTTTCTAATAGTGATTACAATTACAAACCAATTAAATTTTCGCATGCGAATGATACTATTATTATTCATAAAAATTATATTCCGTATACGTCGAATTACAAAATCACCGGGAATGAAAAAACAAATACAAAAGTTGAATTTTATTTAGACCGTGCCATTTACAGACCTGGTCAAACTGTGTATTTTAAAGGAATTGCTTTCCAGAAAAATAAAACCAAAACAAGTATCAAGGCGAACACTTTATATAAAATTATAGTAACAGATGCCAACTATCAAAACATAAAAGAATTTGAATTAAAATCAAATGAATTTGGTTCTTTCTCAGGAGAGTTTATATTGCCAAAAACAGGAAGAACGGGTAATTATCATATTAAAGCGCAAAAACCGGATGACATACAAGAAAATGATATAGCTTCTTGGAATAATACAGTTTTTGAAAACTCTACTCATTATTTTACCGTTGAAGAATACAAACGTCCAAAATTCGAGGTAAATTTCGAGCCCAAAAAAGAAAGCTTTCAGCTTAATCAGTCAGTTAAGATAAAAGGAAATGCAACAGCTTTTGCCGGAAGCAATGTCTCTGATGCTATTGTGAAGTATACCGTAAAGAGATTTACGAGTTATTTTAGAAATTATTTTGGCAATGAAGAAAATGAAACCTTAGCTGCAGGAGAAACAAAAACTGATGCTTCAGGAAAATTTATTATTGATTTTACAGCCTTGCCTTCGAAAAACAATATAAAAGAAAAATTACCCATTTTTAATTACGTAATTGAAGCCACGATTACAGATATAAACGGCGAAACCCATTCGGCACAAACTACAGTAAAAATTGGTTATCATGATTTAATTTTAAATACCCAAATTCCTGATGAAATTGAGACCAGAAACAAAAATGAAATTACGCTAAGCAGTACGAACTTAAATGGAGAATTTTTGGCTGCCAAAGGTGAAATCAAATTATATTTTCTAAGTCCTGTTTTAAACAAATTCAAACCCAGAATTTTTGACAAGCCTGAAATTGAAATGATCTCAAAACAGGATTTTGAAAAATTATTCCCGTATGAAATTTCAAATGAGACCGCTGCAAAAGCTTCAGAAACTTTATTGTTTTCAAAAAAAATCGATACTCAAAAAGACAAAAAATTAGTTCTGGATTTTATTTCCAATTATAAATCCGGTAATTATAAAATTGTATTTTCTGCTAATGACAGTTTTAATAACCCTATTGAAACTACATCAAACTTCAGCATTAAACAAAGTAAAGACAAATTCAATCCAGGTAAATTATTTACTGCTGAACAGCTCAACACTGATGCTAAAAAAGATGGATACATCCTTGTAAAATTATCATCTGTAATTCCTGAGTTATTTATTATGGCTAATGGAAACTATGAAAGTAAAGTTTATTTTGAGGATGTAATTCATTTAAAAAACCATGAAACAACGGTCAAAATTCCATTAAAAAATGAATTTGAAAAACAATTAAAATTAGGATTCCAATCTGTTTTTGAAAATGAAACTTTCACAAATCAGATTGACATTATCCTTAAAAACAAAGAACCTAAACTGGAATGGATTGTTGAAAGTTTCAGAAGCAAAATACAACCTGGAACTGCAGAAAACTGGTCTTTCAAATTAAACGGTCTTCAAACCAAAAACGAAGCTGAAGTTTTAGCGTCTATGTATGACAGCTCTTTAGATCAATTTTCTGTAAAAAACTGGAATCTTTTAAATCTTAATCAGTACAATTCTAATTATGCTAATTTCAAAACCAAATTAGGGTTTGATAGTACTTTCACAACTGTGGAAAATCTCAATGAAATGTATCCACAAATTAATTTTAGTAATGAAGAAACAAGATTAAAATGGTTTGGCTTTGACTTTTACAACAGCAGATACACAGACCTTGGCATCACTATTACCGAATTAAAGGATAAAAAAATAGGAAGTGAAACAATTGAAGGAGATGCTGATGCCGCATTTGCACCCGAAGAATCTGTTGGAGCTGGAGCTATAAATGAAATAAGGCTTGATGCTGCAGCGTTTAAAACAAAAGTAGATCAGGTAAAATTTGTAAAACCTGTTTTTGTCAATTCAAAAGACAGCCTGAATCCGGAATATTATTTTAGATCAAGTAAAATAAAATTTATACCAGGAAAAAAAATTATCAGCGGTCTTACTAATCTGGTTATTGATGAATCCATATTATATATCATCGATGGAAAAATAGCAACTGTTGAAGAATTTAAAAAACTAAATCCAACAGATATTTTAGACATGGCGGTTGTAAAAGATGAAGAAGCAAAAGCCAGTTACGGAGTTAAAGGCGAACACGGAGTCGTTATTATCACAACAAAAAAAGCTTTAGAAGAATTAACACAAGTAAAAGCCAGAAAAAATTTATCTGAAACCGCTTTCTTTTTACCTCATTTAAAAACCGATGCTAAAGGAAATGTAAGTTTCAACTTTACTTCTCCTGAAGCTCTCACCGCCTGGAAATTGCGTTTATTGGCACATAATAAAGATGCGGTTTCCGGTTATTTAGAGAAAAGCGTCATTACACAAAAAGAATTGATGGTTTTGCCGAATTTCCCTCGTTTCCTTAGAGAAAAAGATACGATTGTAATCAGTGCCAAAATTTCAAATGTTACCGCCGAAGCAAAAACCGGAATAGCCAGTTTACAATTCTTTGACGCTGTAACCATGCAACAAATTGATGCCAAAATGCTGAATACGAATAACATTAAAAACTTTACCATTTCAGCTTATGGTAACACAACAGCAAACTGGACCATTACAATTCCTGAAGGTTTACAAGGCGTTCAATATCGAATTGTAGCCAAATCAGGTAATTTCTCTGATGGAGAAGAAAACATCCTTCCAGTCCTAACTAACAATATGCTTGTTACCGAAAGTATTCCGGTTTGGGTACGTGAAAACTCAGTAAAAGAATACACTTTTGAAAATTTAAAAAATAATACTTCAAGCACTTTAAGAAATCACCAATTCACACTGGAATATACGTCAAACCCAACCTGGATTGCCATTCAGTCATTACCTTATTTGATGGAATATGAACACGAATGTGCCGAACAGACTTTTGCCCGTTTTTATGCAAATGCACTCGCTTCTGAAATCATTTCGAGCAATCCTAAAATCGCAACTGTTTTTGAAGACTGGAGAAAAAATGGAAAACTGAATTCCAAGTTAGAAGAAAACGAAGAATTAAAATCGATTATTCTGGCAGAAACACCATGGCTGAATGATGCTGCACAAAGCGAAGAGGAAAAGAAAAAGAATCTGGCTCTTTTGTTTGATTTAGAAAAAATGAAAACATCGCAGGAAGCTACTTTTGAAAAACTAAAAAAGAAACAAAACAGCTCCGGAGGTTTTCCATGGTTTGAAGGTGGCGATGAAAGCGAATATATTACCAGACATATTTTGGCAGGTTTAGGACATTTATCAAAACTGAGTAAAGATGAAAGCAATGTTTCTAAAATGGATGAGATTGCTAAAACCGGAATTCCGTATTTAGATCAAAAGTTTTTAGAATATCATAAAACGAGAACCGTTAACTTAAGAAAAGGAGAAAAACTATTGTGGCTTAATCCGTATTCTGACTTGCATTACCTTTATACCAGAAGTTTTTATTTAGAGAAATATCCACTTTCAGATACTTTAAAAAAAGCAACTAAACTCTATTTCGAAAGAGCAAAAGTAGAATGGCTTACTTATTCAATTTATGAAAAAGGTTTGGCTACATTGACCTTAAGTCGTTTTGGAGAAAAAGAAACCGCCAGAAAAATCATCGAAAGTCTGAAAGAAACAGCTTCCAATAACGAAGATTGGGGAATGTACTGGATTGCCAATAAAGCAGGCTGGTACTGGTATCAGGCTCCAATTGAAACTCAGGCATTATTGATTGAGGCCTTCGCCGAAGTTACTCAGGACACCAAATCTGTGGATGCAATGAAAGTCTGGTTACTAAAAAATAAACAAACCAAAAACTGGCCGACAACAAAATCAACCACAGAAGCAGTTTATGCATTACTGCTGCAGGGAACCGACTGGCTTTCTGTAAAAGATAATACCGTAATAAAATTGGGAGATGAAAAAATCATGACCAAAAAATTAGCCGAAAACGAAAAAGAAGCTGCCACCGGTTATATTAAAATGAACTGGAAAGCAGATGAAGTGAAAAAAGAAATGGCTTCGGTAAAAATTGAAAACAAATCTAAAGTTCCAGGATTTGGAGGTCTTTACTGGCAGTATTTTGAAGATTTGGATAAAATAAAAAATAACTCCGGCGCGGTTTTATCTGTTGCCAAAGAATTATATCTGAAGAAAAATACTTTGAAAGGTGATGAATTAGAAAGAATCACAACTAAAAATCCTTTAAAAACAGGTGATTTGGTAACTGTCCGATTAGTTATTACTACTAAAGAAGATGTAGAATATATTCATTTGAAAGACATGCGTGCTTCTTGTTTTGAACCTGTAAATGTACTCTCACAATATCAGTACAAAGATAGATTGGGTTATTATATGAGTACCAAAGATGCTGCAACACATTTCTTTTTTAATCAAATAAACAAAGGAACTTATATTTTAGAATATGACATCAGAGTAAATAACAGCGGAGAATTCTCTAATGGAATTACAACTATTCAAAGTATGTATGCTCCTGAATTTGCAAGTCATACGAAGGGAATTAGACTAAAGGTTAATTAATAAGACTTTGTGAATCCCTAAATTAAAACTCTAAAATTAGCTACATTTGTATTAAATAGAATTATTATGGTAACAGATATTAATCAATTAGATTTTAACAAAACGTATTCTTATGCCGATTATCTTACCTGGAGATTTCAGGAAAGACTTGAAATCTTTAAAGGAAAGATTTCAAAAATGAGTCCTGCTCCAAGCACTTCTCATCAAAAAATAGCGGGAAATCTGCATGGAATTTTATGGAATAGTTTTAAAAATCGTCCTTGTAATTTATTTAATGCTCCATTTGATGTTCGACTGCTAAATAAAAAAAAATCAACAAATGACAATGAAATTTTCACTGTAGTGCAACCTGATATATGTATAATTTGTGATGAAAATAAATTAGACAAAAGAGGTGCATTCGGTGCACCAGATTTAGTAATAGAAATACTCTCACCGGGTAACTCGAAGAAGGAACTAAAATATAAATTTGATTTGTATGAAGAAGCAGGAGTTTTAGAATACTGGATTGTAAATCCCGAAGACAAAACTTTTTTAATTTATGTTCTTAGAGATAATGAATTTATCGGTTTACATCCGTTAATTGAAGAAGATAAAATAAAAAGTCCGTTATTTCCTCAATTAGACTTTATACTTGAAGAAGTATTTGCTTAAACTAAACCACTCTGCACTGAAAGTGCAGAGGTTTGTTTGACGAGGGACTGAAAGTCCCTCTTTCTATTTCATTCAAGAATGAAATTTGAATTATCATCCCCTTCTTTTCTTCTATGATGCTCTAAATATTCATTTACCATTTCATCAGTAATATTTCCTGTACTCCAAACTCCGTAACCACTTGCCCAAAAATGCTGACCCCAGTAACGGGCTTGAAGATCTGGAAATTCCATTTGCAATTTTCTTCAGGTACGTCCTTTTAAACTTTTTAGAATCGAACTAACATTCTGCTTTGGTGCATACTCGATATGCATGTGAACATGAGCTGAACTCACAACTCCTTTTAAAATTTCAATTCCTTCAGCCTCGCATATCTGTATTAAAAGTTCACGGCAACGCTTTTGAATATCTCCCTTCAAAACTTTAAACCTATACTTGGTTACCCAAACAACATGACATGTTAATCGGCTTACTGTATGCGAACTTTTTCTTACATCTGCACTCATAATCTAAAGATAAAGATTTTTTCGCATTACTAAAGTACTGCAATAAATTGCAGGGTTTTAAACCCCAATCTGAGACCAATAAAAAACCCGACAGATTTGAAATCTGTCGGGTTTAATTTTTAAAACTAAATTGAGACTATTTTGCAATCGTCAATTCGTCAATAATGTTTTTCGCTCCTGCGTATTTGTCGATAATCCAAAGTACGTAACGAATATCTACGTTGATTGTTCTTTGCAATTTAGAGTCAAAAATTACGTCTCCAGCCATCGCTTCGATGTTTCCGTCAAAAGCGATTCCGATTAATTCTCCTTTTCCATTAAGCACAGGTGAACCAGAGTTTCCTCCTGTGATATCGTTATCCGTAAGGAAATTGATTGGCATGTAACCAGCTTTATCAGCATATTGTCCGTAATCTTTTGCTTTGTTCAACTCTAACAAACGAGCCGGTAAGTCAAATTCCTGATCTCCTGCTTTATACTTTTTCACCATACTCTCCATGGTAGTATAATTGTTGATCTTAGCATCATTACGAGGATCTGCAGGCAAAGCACGAACTTTTCCGTAAGTTAATCTCAAAGTAGAGTTTGCATCCGGATATTTTACTGCATTTAATTTTGATTCTCTTAAACCTTCAACTAATACACGGTAAGCAGTAGCAAATCCGTCATCAGCTTTTGCCTGATCATCTGTTTTAGTACGATATTTTGTCAGTAAATCAGTAGAGATAATATACAAAGGATCAAGTGGAAGAGCCGCCGGTTTTGGACTTGCTAAGTATTCTAAAATTTTTTCTTTAGAAGTAAAAAAACTTGTTTCAGTTGCTTTTGCTATATCAGCAGTAAAGTCACCGTTATTAGCCGCTTTCATTTTAGCAATTTGTGGTGCCAAACCATATTCAGCTCCTTTTGCAGCATATAAATTTAATTGTGCCGTTAATACATCTTTTTCTAACGGAGCATAAAATTCACCGTAGATATCTTCAACCATCGCGTTGATTTTCGGCAGCATTTCTGCTTTTTTAGCGTCATTTTCTTTAGAGTATGCTATTAATGCATTTCCTAAATTGGCAGGTCCGGTTGCATACGCTGAAGTACGCAAAAGCTGAATCAGGTAATTATCGTGAGTCGCTTTTAAATTTGTTTCTCTGTAATAATCATTAATTGTTGGAATAACATTTTCGTACTTTTCTTTATTAGCTGGTTTACTTGCCCATTCGTAGAATTTATCTTCCTGAGCTGCTTTTATGTCTACTGTTCCTGCTTTTGTCAAGGCGTCAATCATACCCTGACGGTTTTTCCAGTAATTGGCAGTCGAAGCATACTTCGAAGCATATTGTAAACGAACAGTTGCATCCTTATCCATATACTTTTTCATTTGATCCATTCCGGTTTTAGCACCTTCAACCCAGGCAGGATAAGCATATTTTATATTTTGTTCGATTCCTCCGGCCGGCATCCAGCGGTTTGTTCTTCCCGGATAACCTAAAATCATGGCAAAATCATTTTCTTTTACACCTTTGATACTTACCGGAAGATAATGTTTTGGCTGTAAAGGCACATTGTCTTTAGAATATGCTGCAGGATTACCATCTTTGTCAGCATACACTCTGAACATTGAGAAATCTCCTGTCTGACGAGGCCATTCCCAGTTGTCTGTGTCGCCACCAAATTTACCAACACTTTCAGGAGGCGTACCCACTAAACGAACATCTGTATAATCCTGATAAACGAAATAATAATATTCATTCCCCTGAAAGAAAGGACGAACAGAAACAGTGTATTTTCCGCCTTCGTTGTTTTCTTTTTCGATCAAAGCAATTTCCTGCTGAATGATTTTATTTCTTTCGGTCTCTGTCATTGTAGGATTTACTTTTGACAAAATTCTTTTTGAAACATCGTCCATACGCACGAAGAAACGAACATATAATGATTTTGGTTTCATTTCGGCACTTTTTTCTTTTGCCCAAAAACCATCTTTCAAATAGTTCTGCTCAGCAGTTGAAAGTTCAGCGATAGCATCATAGCCACAATGGTGATTTGTTAAAACCAGTCCGCTTTTAGAAACAATTTCAGCGGTACAACCTCCATTGAACTGTACGATAGCGTCTTTTAAACTGTGATGGTTGATACTGTAAATTTCTTCCGCTGTTAATTGCAGACCCATTTTCTGCATGTCTCTATGGTTCAGTCTTTCGATAAACATCAAGAACCACATTCCTTCGTCGGCTCTTACAGGAAATGCCATAAGGCACATTGTTAAAAATAAGATTATTTTTTTCATATAATAATTGAATTAGTATTGCGAAGATACTTCATTTTCACAGTTTCATCATTCAGTTGTCATCGAAAATGTATTTTAGAGATCTAATTTTACAATTTCATTACGAATTCAATAGTACTAAAAACAAAAAATGCCCTGTATCCAGAGCATTTTTAATATAAAACTTTTGATTATATTATTCATTCAGCATTTTCCAAAGCTTGTCTTTTAAGTCTGTCAAACCTTGCTGGGCAACAGAAGAAATAAACATATAAGGAATATCCTTGAAAGAAACATCTAATTCGGCTTTCAATTCAGCTTTCAATTCGTCATCCAGCATATCACATTTTGAGATTACCAAAAGACGTTCTTTATCCAGCATTTCAGGATTGTACTTCGTTAACTCGTTTACCAGAATATCATATTCAGCTTTTATATCTGGTGTATCAACAGGTACTAAAAACAACAAAGTTGAATTACGCTCGATATGTCTCAGGAAATAATGCCCTAAACCTTTACCCTCGGCAGCACCTTCAATAATTCCGGGAATATCGGCTATTACAAAAGACTGAAAATCCCGGTAAGCAACAATTCCTAAATTTGGTTTTAAGGTTGTAAACGGGTAATCGGCAATTTTGGGTTTTGCTGAAGTCAATACAGACAACAAAGTAGATTTTCCAGCATTTGGAAACCCTACCAAACCAACATCTGCCAGAACTTTAAGTTCCAGAATTACGTCCATTTCTACACCTGGTAAACCTGGCTGAGCGTAACGTGGCGTTTGGTTGGTTGAACTTCTAAAGTGCCAGTTTCCTAATCCGCCTTTTCCTCCTTTTGAAAGGATTCTTTTTTCACCGTCTTCTGTGATTTCGAATAAAGTTTCTCCGGTTTCTTTATCTTTTACGACAGTTCCTAAAGGCACTTCGATAAATTTATCTTCGCCATCTGCACCCGTACTGCGGTCTCCTCCTCCGTCTCCACCATGTCCGGCTTTAATATGACGGGCAAATTTTAAATGAAATAATGTCCAGAGCCCTTTATTACCGACCAAATACACATGCCCGCCGCGTCCTCCATCACCACCGTCCGGTCCTCCTTTTTCAATAAATTTCTCCCTATGTAAATGCGTAGATCCTTTTCCTCCTTTTCCGGAAGAAACGTATATCTTAACGTAATCTACAAAATTTCCTTCTGTCATTGTTTTTAGTATTCAGTAGCAGTCTCCGTTTTCAGTGCAAACTGCGACCAAAAACTAAGACTGAAAACTATTTTATTTTTACTCTTTTAGTGTTTTTACCAACACCTTATCAATCTTTACGCCATCCATGTCTAGCACTTCTAGCACAAATTTTTGCCAGATTAATTTCTCACCTTCTTTTGGAATATGCGAAAGCTCGGTCATAATCATTCCGCTTACGGTGTTTACTTCGTAATCGTTTGTTAATTCATCTAACTCAAAATAGGTTAGAAAATCGTGCAGTGAATAATGGCCGTCTACCATCCAGGAACCGTCTTCTCTTTCGATTAACTGAAATTCGTCTTTGTAAAAATCTGAGGCATCTCCAACTAAAGCCTCAAGAATGTCGTTTAAGGTAATAATCCCCTGAAAAACACCATATTCATCAGAAACCAAAGCATAATGAACGCCTGTTTTTTTAAAATTTTCCAAAGCTTTATAAGCCGTTGTCTGTTCCATTAAATACGGAGCATCTGTCATTATTGCCGATAAATCGAAATGATCACTTTCTATATTGGCAAATATATTTTTAAGCGTTACAACACCAACAATGTCGTCGTAGTTATCATTATACACCGGATAAATCGTATGTAAATCCTGTAAAACTAATTCTTTGATTTTGGCATTATCAGCATTTAAAGGGAGCATGTCTACCGATTTACGGTGTGTCATTAATGAATTTACTTTTCTGTCGCCAATATGAAAAACACGCTCCACGATATCCTGTTCAATTTCCTGAACTTCTCCGCCTTCGGTTCCTTCTTTGATAATTGCTTTTATTTCTTCTTCGGTAACTTTTCCGTCAGCAGTTGGTTTTATTTGAAAAACATTCAATAAAAAATCTGTTGATGATGTAAGCAGCCAGATAAAAGGTGCGGTAATAATCGAAACTATTTTCATTGGCATGGCTACCATTTTGGCAATCGATTCCGGATAATTCAAACCGATTCTTTTCGGTAATAATTCTCCTAAAACCAAAGAGAAAAAGGTTAAAACGACCACCACAATCCCTACTGCAACTGAATGTGCGTAAGGTTTTAAAACGACAAATCCGCTTACAAAGGCTTCAACATCCATGGTAATTTTATCGCCACTGTAAATACCGGTCAAAATTCCGATTAAGGTAATTCCGATTTGTACTGTTGATAAAAATTTGTTTGGGGAATTGGCCAGATCAAGTGCTGTTTTGGCACTTTTATTCCCTTTTTTTGCTGCCGTTTCCAGTCTGTTTTTTCTTGCCGAAATCAATGCGATCTCTGACATCGAGAAAACGCCGTTTAATAGTATCAGAAAAAATATTATTAGTATTTCCATTTTTAAGTTAAAAGTTAAAAGTCAAAAGTTAAATGTTTTGAGTATTTCAAATTTCCTCCTAACATTTAACTTTTAACTTCAAAACAGATTTATTACAAATTATCTATAACTGACGTTAATCTTTCTGTAATTTCTTCAATAGTTCCGATACCGTTTACGGCATGAAATTTATTCTGCTCTTTGTAATATCCAATTAACGGAGCTGTTTTTTCATTGTATTCCTGATATCTCACACGAATTTTGTCTTCATCCTGATCATCAGCTCTACCACTTGTTTTTCCTCTTTCAAGTAAGCGTGCTACTAAAATTTCGTCATCAGCTTCTAAAGCAATTGTAGCGGTAACTTCTGAACCAATTGTTGGCAAAAATTTATCTAAAGCCTCAGCCTGATTGATTGTTCTTGGATATCCATCAAATAAAAACCCTGCTGTATCAGGATGTTTTTTCACTTCATCAATTAACATTGCAGTTGTTACTTCGCAAGGAACCAACTCTCCATTGTCCATAAAAACCCTTGCTTTTTTACCTAGTTCAGTATCATTTTTTAAATTAAAACGAAAAATATCTCCTGTTGAAAGGTGTGTTAAATTGTATTTTTCTTTTAAAAATTCTGCCTGAGTTCCTTTTCCTGCTCCCGGCTTTCCAAATAAAACGATGTTAATCATAATGTAAGTGTTACTTTACTTCCTATTTTCATGTAAGAAGTTTTAAATGAATATTTAGTTGTGTCTGTTTAAAATTATTCGGCTAATTTGTATACTTCAGTTAAATTCCTTCCTAATCCATCATAGTCTAGTCCGTAACCCACGATAAATTTATTTGGAATCCTGATTCCAACGTAATCAATTTTTATCTCTTTTTTATACACCTCTGGTTTAAAAAACAAAGTAGCTATTTTAAAACGCTTTACGTTTTGTGCTTTAAACAAGTGCTTTAATTCTTCGATTGTATTGCCTGTATCGACTA
This sequence comes from Flavobacterium cheongpyeongense, assembly GCF_003202435.1. GTDB lineage: Bacteria > Bacteroidota > Bacteroidia > Flavobacteriales > Flavobacteriaceae > Flavobacterium > Flavobacterium cheongpyeongense. Next base: position 200,748 of record NZ_QJHK01000003.1, on the reverse strand, counting down.
TATCTTCAATGATGACAACACTTCTTCCGGAAAAATCCTGATTGATTCCTATTAACTCTTTTACTGAATTTGTGCTTTCGGTCCCTTCGTAGGAGGCCATTTTGATAAATGAAACTTCGCAGGGACTTTTGTATTTTTTCAGAAAATCGCTTACAACCATAAATGCTCCGTTCAAAACTCCGACAAAAACCGGGGTTTCATCTCCAAAATCATCTTCTACCTGTGCCACTATTTTGGTTAAAGCAAAATCAATTTCTTTAGCCGAAATAAACGGAACAAATTGTTTATCGTGAAGTTGTATCATTATTTTTACATTTAAAATAATGCACAAAGATACAGAATTACAACCAAATTGTAAGTATCAAAATAGTACTGAAAAACTTCTTTTTTGAAAATGTTAAATATCAGTTAATATGGACAAATCGTTTCTTACAACTATTTAAAAATTCACTAAATTGTTATTTTATAAACTTTTAACTCAAAAAGCACTATGAAATCCAGCATACCATTATTATCTATATCGTTATTAGCCATGATAACAGCCTGCAACGGACAGGTAAAAAAAGAAGAGAAAGAAGCTTTGGTAAAACAGCCTGCCCGTGTTGTAAAGACTGCAATTGGTTCTATCACGCTTCCTCCGCCATACGCAACAGAATCGAAATCCAAAAACAGTAAAGTGATCGGATGGCCAGAAGGAAAAACGCCAAAAGCTCCTGAAGGTTTTACGGTTACAAAATTCGCTGACGGTTTCGAAAATCCACGTTGGAGTTATATTGGTCCTAACAATGATATTTTTGTTGTTGAAAGCGGAACTAGAACGAGCAAAAACCAAATTATAATTTTACGTGACAAAGATAAAGACGGTGTTTTTGAAACCCGTGAAATCTTTTTGAAAGACTTAAACAAGCCTTTGGGAATGCTTATTCTGAAAGACTTTTTTTATGTTGCCAATACTGATGGGCTTTATCGTTATCCTTATAAAAACGCACCGTTAAAACTAGAAACCAAGGGAGAGAAAATTGTTGAACTTCCAGCGGGAGGATACAACAATCACTGGACCCGAAGTCTGCTTACCAATCCTGAAGGAACGAAAATTTATATTGGTGTAGGATCAGGAAGCAATGTTGGTGAAAACGGTATGGATAAAGAAATTCGACGCGCAGCCATTTTAGAAATCAATCCTGACGGAACCGGAGAAAAAATTTATGCTGAAGGCCTTAGAAACCCCATGGGAATGGACTGGAATCCAGCCAATAAAAAAGAACTCTGGACTGCAGTGAATGAGCGCGACGAGCTAGGCGACGATTTGGTTCCTGATTATATTACAAGTGTAAAAAGAGGTGGTTTTTATGGATGGCCGTATTCGTATTTTGGAAGTATTCCGGATCCGAGACTAAAAGGCGAGCGAAAAGACTTAGTCGAAAAAGCAATTGTTCCTGATGTTCCGGTTGGTGCACATACTGCCTCTTTGGGATTGGCTTTTTATAGGAAAAATGCTTTTCCAGCGAAATATAAAAACGGAGCTTTCGTAGGACAGCACGGTTCATGGAATCGTTCTGTAATTTCCGGTTATAAAGTGCTGTTTGTTCCTTTTAAAAATGGGAAACCATCCGGAAAACCGGAAGATTTTTTAACCGGATTTATTTCCGACGCTGATAAAGCCGAAGTTTACGGACGTCCGGTTGCAGTAACCGTTATGAATGACGGATCGCTTTTAGTAAATGATGATAGCGGAAATACGATTTGGAAAGTGACTGCGAATAAGTAAAATTCTAATTTTTTAAATTCCAAATTCAAAAACTCAAATGCTTTTAAAAAAATATTGCTTTTTTCTTCTTGCCGTAATTGTTTTCCAAAACACTTTTGCACAGGAAGAAAAAAGCAAATCTATTGATACTCTCAAAATAGAAAAACTCGAAGACGTTATCATCAGTTCCTTACATATTAATGACAGCCTGCAAAATGCTCCGGCTTCTATTGGCATTTTATCCAAAAAAGAGCTAACACAAAATAACGCTACTGATATTACGAATGTTGTAAATACGATTCCAGGTGTTTTTATGCAGTCTTCTAATTTTACGACAACCCGAATTTCGATTCGCGGGATTGGAGCGAGAACGCCTTACGGAACCAATAAAATCAGGGCTTTTTATGGCAGTATTCCGCTCACTTCCGGAAATAGCGAAACGGTGATTGATGATATCGACCTTCAAAATATCAATCAGATCGAAATTATAAAAGGCCCGCTTTCGAGTGTTTACGGCGCGGGTTTGGGCGGAGCCATTTTAATTTCACCTCAACTTTCTAAAAACGGAAATCAAAGCGCAGGAACAAGTTCGGTTTTTGGTTCTTACGGATTATTGAAAAATAGTCTGAATTTTAGTATGGACGAAAAATCAGGAAGTTTGAACATTAGTTATCATAATTTAAAAACCGATGGCTGGCGTCAAAACAGCGCCTATAATCGTGAAGGAATTACCATTGCCGGAGAATTATTCCGAACACAAAACAGTAAACTTACTTATTTCTCTAATTATACCTATCTGAAAGGTTATATTCCGAGTTCTATTAATAAAGAGTCTTACGACAATAATCCAAAGTCCGGAGCTTCAACCTGGGTTGCTTCAAGAGGATTTAAAGAATACAAATCGACTTTGGCAGGACTAGCTTATGATTTCAAAATCAATGATTATCTGAATAACTCCACTTCTGTTTTTATCAATTACAAAGACAGCAATGAACCGCGACCTTTTGATGTGTTGCGTCAATATACGTTTGCAACCGGAGCCAGAACTCAGTTTTCCGGAGCTTTCAAAATTGCAAAACTGAAAAATCAATTCATTTTTGGAATGGAATATTTTACCGATAATTATAACGGAAATACCTTTGAAAATTTATACAAACAAAATAATGGACAAGGCAGTTTGCAAGGAAATCAATTGACAGAAAGCGATCAGAAAAGACATCTTTACAATATTTTTTCACAAATCAGATCGTTGCTTTCTGAAAAATTGGAGCTTCAGTTTGGCTTAAATTATAATGAAACCCATTTTGAACTGACCAACTTTCTTCCACAAAAAACGGCAAATGAAAAATACAGTTATGATGGAATTTTTTCGCCACAGCTTTCTTTATTATTCAAACCCAATCAACAACAAACGCTCTATTTTTCAGCAAGCCGGGGGTTTTCACTGCCGGCAACCGAAGAAACTTTGACCAGCAACGGAACCATAAATACGGGCATCAAACCTGAAAACGGTTATAATTTTGAAGTTGGAGGCAAATTCTATTTTCTCAACAGAAAATTATACACAGAAATTGCTGTTTACCGAATGGAAATTAAAGATTTATTGGTTGCCAAAAGAATCGGCGATGATCAATATGAAGGCGTGAATGCCGGAAAAACATTGCATGAAGGAATTGAAATTACGTTGAAACACAATTGGCAAATCAGTTCATTTTTAAACCTGAACTCTTACATTCGAGCTTCTGTTGGAAAATATAAGTTTAAAGAATTTGTTGATAACGGAAATGATTATTCGGGAAATAAACTGACCGGAGTTCCATCCAATAAAATTAATGCCGGACTGGTTTTCAGTACCCGTTTGGGAATTTATATGAATGCGGATTATCAATTTGTGGATAAAATTCCGATGAACGATTCGAATACAGCTTTTTCAGATTCTTATAATATTGTAAACTTAAAAACAGGTTATCGTTTTGAAATTCTTCATAATCTAAGTTCTAATTTAGCTTTTGGAGTTAATAATGTGACCAACGAAAAATACGCTTCTTTAATATTACCAAATGCACTTCCTGTCGGGACTTCATCTCCAAGATATTATTATCCGGGACTTCCTGTAAATTATTACGGATCTGTTTCATTAAATTATTTATTTTAGTTTCCTGTAATTAAATAATTAAAGATGCCATCTGAATTGCAAATCAAACTGGATTACGTAAATGCTTACCGTGAAAATAGGCTCATTGCTGCACAAGATATTTTAGAAAATCCGTCTTTATTTGATGAACTAATTTCAATTTGTTTTTCTCCATCTGATAAAAACAATCATAAAGCCTGCTGGATTTTAGAATTTGTATCTTATGAAGAATTGATTTGGCTTCAGCCCCATTTGGATTTTTTCTTTTCGAATTTAAAAATTTTGAAAGATGAAAGTTCGATTCGTCCCATTGCAAAAGTCGTTCAGCTTTTAATAAAATCACATTACAATAAAGATAAAAACAGCATTTTACTTTCTGAAGAGAATCTTCAGGATTGTATCGAAGCCTCTTTTGATTGGCTGATTAATGATGTAAAAGTCGCGACAAAAGCCTATTCAATTAGAACTTTATATGTTTTAGGAAATCATTACGATTGGATTCATCCTGAACTAAAAGTTATTCTTGATAAAGATTTTGGAGATCATTCCGCAGCATACAAGGCGGTTGCTAAAGAAGTTTTGAAGAAAATAAAATAGTGTTTTTTCGCAATTCAATCCTTTGAAGTATCTTTGCAAAAACATAACGCAAAATGAATTATTTTTCTTCTGATTTTAAATTAGGAATATTAGGCGGCGGACAATTGGGCAAAATGCTTTTGTTCGACACCAGAAAATTTGACATACAAACTTACGTTTTAGATCCGAGCGACGAAGCACCGAGTAAAATTGCCTGTAATAAATTCTTCCAGGGCGATTTAATGGATTATGATACGGTTTACAATTTTGGAAAACAAGTGGATGTTTTGACTTTCGAAATTGAATTGGTCAATCTGGAAGCTTTGACGCAATTAGAAAACGAAGGCTTAAAAGTATATCCCTCTCCTAAAACCTTAAAAGGAATTCAGAATAAAGGAATCCAAAAGCAATTTTACGCAGATAATACTATTCCAACCGCACCTTTTGAACGATTTGAAAATTTAGACCATCTAAAATCTAAAATCAATGATTTAAAATTGCCTTTCGTTTGGAAATGCACCGAATTTGGTTATGACGGAAACGGTGTAAAAGTAATCCGTCAGGTTTCTGATTTAGACAGTTTACCCAATGTAGAATGTATTGCCGAAACGATGGTTCCGTTCAAAAACGAACTGGCTGTAATTGTGGTAAGAAATCCATCAGGAGAAATCAAAACGTATCCGGTTGTCGAAATGGAATTTCACCCGGAAGCTAACCAAGTAGAATACGTAATCTGTCCGGCAAGAATAGATGAAAAAGTTGCCGAAAAAGCCAGAGCAATTGCTTTACAAGTTTCGGAGAATTTTAATCACGTTGGCCTTCTGGCTGTTGAAATGTTCCAGACTCAGGACGATGAAATCTTAGTAAACGAAGTTGCTCCTCGCCCACACAATTCAGGACATTATTCTATTGAAGCAAGTTATACTTCGCAATTCGAAAACCATTTACGCGCTATTTTAGATCTTCCGTTAGGAAACACAGACAGCAAAGTGGCCGGAATCATGGTCAATTTGGTGGGAGCCGAAGGTTTTTCTGGAAACGTTATTTATGAAAACATCGAAACGATTTTAGGATGGAATGGCGTTACGCCACATATTTACGGTAAAAAACAAACGCGTCCGTTTAGAAAAATGGGTCACGTAACGATCGTAAATGAAGATATGGCTGAGGCAAGAAGAATTGCGCAGGAAGTTAAGAATACTATTCGGGTGATTAGTGCTTAGTCAATAGTGCTTAGTGATTAGTCCCTAGTAGTTAGTAAATAGTCCTTAGTCTGTTTACCTATGATTTTTTAATTAGCTTTGTAAAAATTGAATTCATGAAAATCTCAAAATTACATATCGATCAATTTAGACATCTGGAAAATCTGGATTTTGATTTTACTTATCCTGAAGATTTCCATATTGAAGAAAAAAGAGGAAAGCCTTTAGATAAAATATGTTTTATTGGGCAAAGTGCTACTGGGAAGACTGGTTTGTTGGAATTAATTTACAAAGAATCTTTGAGATTACAAAATGCAGTTAGATTTGAAGAATTAACAGAACATGTTAAACCAAGCCATAGCAATTCTGACTGTATTCCATCAGGCCTTATCAATTTTATATCAGGCACTATAAATCGTTCTTTTATAATCGGGGAAACAAATACTGAACCTGTCTTTTATGAGTTTCAAAAAGATGAAGTCCTTTCTAATTGGGAAACAGAACAATTAATTACACCTAAACAGAACGAAAATGCTTTTTATTTTAAAGCTAATCTAATTTCAGATAAAAATATTGATATTTTTACAAAAAACCCAATTGACTTATTTGAAAAATATCGAGAAAAGATTCAACTCGTTGACACAACTTTTGTCGGTCAAGAAGATTTTAATTCCTCTTTTGATGAAAATGTAGAGCCTGAAATGTGGCTTTTCTTGTTACAAGAAATTTTACGCTATCGTAAAAATTTTACTCAAAAAATGTCTGATTTTGTTCATAAAAAACCAATTACAGACATTTCTACAATCCAATTAGAATTTGATAAATGGCAAAAAGAAAACCCTAACAAAATTGAAGAATTTGCAAAAGAATTCAATCCTCTTTTGGAAAAATTAAATTTGGAAGTTGATTTGGTTAACACCGAATATTCTATCCCAATAAAGAACAAAAAAACAGAAGAAATTATCCCAATCCAAAATACTAGTACAGGAACTAAAGGATTATTACTTTCATTTTTACCTCTATTCAAATTAGAAACTAAAGATTCTATAATTTTAATTGATGAGCCTGAGAGATCATTATATCCAGATATGCAAATGGAATTAATGGATCATTATCAGAGGCTGGCACACGATGCACAATTTATTATTGCCACACATTCTCCTTTTATTGCAGCTTCATTTGAACCAGAGGAGCGGTTTATTTTATATTTCGATAATGAAGGTAAAGTTGCGGTTCGAAGAGGAAGTTCACCAATTGGAGACGATCCCAATGACATGCTTAAAAATGATTTTGGAGTAAATTATTACAACAAATATGGTGAAGAAGCTTATCAAAAATATGTTGCTCTAAAACAAGAAGTAGCTAACGAAACTGATCCAAAAAGAAAAAAAGAATTATTATTAGAAACCGTTAAACTCGGAGACACTTATAATTTCTAAATATGAGGAGAGTTCTTAAGAATGAAGATTCAGAAATTATAAAAACTAATTTGGGTTACATCGAAGGCAATTCAAATAATAATTTAAAAATTTCGAAGATTTTATATAAAGAGCAAAAAGGGTTTTGCGCTTATACAGAAGAATATTTAGGAAGAGCTGATGCAAGAGACATTGAACATTTTGATCCAACTTTAAAAGGAACAAAAGATGATTCCTATTCAAATTGGTTTTTAGTCAAACATCAATGGAATAAAGAAAAATCAACAAAATGGGAAGACTTTCAACCTGTTTTACATCCTACAAATGATAATTTTGATGATAGAATAGTTTATGATGATGGCGATTATCATGTTTCTGATTTAGATGATCAGGAAGCTATTAATTTAGTAAAACTTTTAAAACTCGACGATATCATTTTAGCAGACGAAAGGAAGAAATATATTAAAAGAAAAGCCAAAGAACTTTCAATATATGGTGAATCAGCAGAAGTCTTTTTTAAAGTCTTAATTGATGACGATATTAAACAAATATCTTATTTGAGAGCAATTGATCAAGAATTTGATATTGACATCAGAAGTCTCCTTCCTGATTTAGAATAAAACATATTAAAATTAGGTCTCAAAACAACCTGAAACTTTAAACCTGAAACAAAACAAACAAAATGAGCAAAGTAGCCATCATAATGGGAAGCATCTCAGACATGCCAGTCATGCAGGATGCCATTGACATATTAAAACAATTTAATGTAGAAGTTGAAGTAGATATTGTTTCGGCACACAGAACGCCGGAAAAATTATTCGATTTCAGTAAAAATGCACATAACCGCGGGATTTCGGTAATTATTGCCGGAGCGGGGGGTGCGGCACATTTACCAGGAATGGTGGCTTCTATGTCCCCGCTTCCAGTAATTGGAGTTCCGGTAAAATCAAGCAATTCGATTGACGGCTGGGATTCGGTTTTATCAATTCTGCAAATGCCGGGTGGAGTTCCAGTTGCGACTGTCGCACTAAATGGTGCAAAAAATGCCGGAATTTTAGCAGCACAAATTATCGGAAGCCATGACAAAAAAGTTTTGGATACGATTATTGCTTACAAAGAAGAGTTGAAAGCTGCGGTTAATAAAGCGGCTGAAGGTTTGAAGAAGTAATTTCACAGAGAGACACAAAAGTTACACAGAGAGACACAAAGATTTTTGTGCGTCTTTGTGTTTTTTTCTTTGTGAAACTTTGTGAAATAAACTTAACGAATCATTATTATTCTTTTTTGAAAGAAAAACTTAACTTTGAGAAAAAAGCAAAATGAACATTCAAACTTCTAAAATAGAATTGGCTAAAATTGTTTTAGACATTGATAATCCTGATTTGATTCAGGAAATTGTTGATTTTATTCAATCCAAAGAAAATCTTTCGGAAGAACAGAAAACTAAGATTAACGAAGCTATTTATTCTTTAGAAAACAATGAAGGGATTGATCATGATGTGGTAATGGAAGAAACCAGAAATCGCTATTCAAAATACTTTAAATAATGAATGTAATCTGGGCTCCAAAAGCTAAAAAAGACTTTTGGAACAATATCGATTATCTGGAAGCTGAATGGTCTGAAAAAGTTGCTTTTAATTTCATTGAAAAAGCAAATACCATAATTACTCTTTTACAAAATGACAATGTTTTATTTATTAAAACGAATTACAAAAGCGTCTATAAAATTGTCATTACAAAACACATTTCACTTTTTTACCGTATCGAAAACAACAATCTGGAATTACTTCGTTTTTGGAATAATTTTCAAAATCTGGAGAAATTCAAACTATGATTTCTAATTAAATTATATTTTAAAATGAGCGTATTAACACAATACTTCAACACCAAACATAATACTGCGCCTTTTTCGCAAATTAAAATCGAAGATTATTTTCCGGCTTTTCAGGAAGGAATTGCTTTGGCGAAAGCCGAAATTGATAGCATCGTAAATAATCAGGAAGCACCAACTTTTGAGAATACTATTCTGGCAATGGAATTTTCGGGTGAGATTCTGGATCGTCTTTCGAGTATTTTCTTCAATTTGAATTCGGCGGAAACGAATGACGAAATGCAGAAAATTGCTCAGGAAGTTTCGCCTTTATTAGCTGAATTCGGAAATGATATTACACTAAATGCGGAATTATTCGCCAAAATAAAAGCAGTTTACAATCAAAAGGAAAGTCTGAACCTCAACCCGGAACAAACTACGCTTTTAGACAAAAAATACAAAAGTTTCTCCAGAAACGGAGCTAATCTTGCCGAAGATAAAAAAGACCGCTTACGCGAAATAGACAAAGAATTATCGAAATTGAGTTTGCAGTTTGGCGAAAATGTTTTGGCAGAAACCAACAACTTCGAATTGCATTTAACGGATGAGAAAGATTTATCAGGTTTACCAGAAGGCACAATCGAAGCTGCTAGATTATTAGCCAAAAATCAGGAAAAAGAAGGCTGGATTTTTACTTTAGACTATCCAAGTTATGTTCCGTTTTTGACTTATGCCGACAATCGTGAACTGCGTAAAAAAATGGCAATTGCTTTTGGCGCAAAAGGTTTCCAAAAGAACGAATTCAACAATGAGGAAAATGTTCTGAAAATTGCCAAACTTCGTCATGAAAGAGCCAATTTATTAGGGTATAAAACACATGCTCATTTTGTTTTGGAAGAAAGAATGGCCGAAAGTCCAGAGAAAGTTTTTTCTTTTTTAAATGATTTATTGGCAAAAGCAAAACCTGCCGCTCAAAAAGAATTTGCTGAATTAACTGCTTTTGCGAAAGAACTAGACGGAATCGAACAATTAGAAAAATGGGACGGCGCATATTATTCTGAAAAATTAAAACAACAGCTTTTCAATTTGGATGATGAAAAACTAAAACCGTATTTTCAGTTAGAAAAAGTTTTAGAAGGTGCTTTTACCGTTGCCAAAAAATTATATGGTTTAACATTTACCGAAGTTTTTGATATCGATAAATACCACGAAGAAGTTACCACTTATGAAGTAAGAGATGCTGACAACAATTTGGTTTCGATTTTCTATGCTGATTTCTTCCCTAGAAAAGGAAAAAGAAACGGTGCGTGGATGACTTCATTCAAATCGCAATATGTAAAAGACGGCGTAAACGAAAGACCGCATATTTCGAACGTTTGTAACTTTACAAAACCAACCGAAACAAAACCTTCGTTATTAACTTTTAACGAAGTAACCACTTTATTCCACGAATTCGGGCACGGATTACACGGAATGCTGGCTAACACAACATATCCGAGTTTATCAGGAACTTCTGTCTTCTGGGACTTTGTAGAATTACCAAGTCAGATTATGGAAAACTGGTGTTATGAGCCGGAAGCTTTGGCTTTGTTTGCGAATCATTACGAAACGGGTGAAATTATTCCGATTGAATATGTTCAGAAAATTAAGGAAAGTGCCAGTTTTCAGGAAGGAATAGCGACATTGCGTCAGTTGAGTTTTGGATTGCTGGACATGGCATGGCACGGACAGGATCCAATCAATATTACCGATTTAAAAGCTTTTGAAACAGACCAATTTGCGAACACACAATTGTATCCGGATGTAAAAGAAAATGCGATGAGTACGGCGTTTTCGCATATTTTTCAGGGAGGTTATTCATCCGGATATTACAGCTACAAATGGGCTGAAGTATTGGATGCTGATGCTTTTGAATATTTTCAGGAAGAAGGCATTTTCAACACAGAAGTTGCAACAAAATTTAAAGACAATGTCCTTTCAAAAGGAGGAACAGAACATCCGATGACTTTATACAAACGTTTCAGAGGTCAGGAACCAAAACCGGAAGCTTTGTTGAAGAGAGCGGGATTATTATAGATTTGTTAGATCGTTAGACTTCTTAGATTATTAGATATTTTAAAACCGAGGTAGGAATACTTCGGTTTTCTTAGAAAACAAATCTTTCTATACTTTTGACAAAACAAGAATTAGAATGGACATCAAGGCGATAAAAAAATACATCAAAACATATAGCAATCCCAATTCAAGAAGTAATTCCAATTATGTATATCCCATAGTTACTGAATACTCTCCTGGCAAGTTTGAATTGGAATGCGAAGGCAGCTATGGCGAAGCTTACATCATAGAAATCGACATTGAAGACAATAATATAAATACCTCTTGCTCTTGTCCCTACAAAAAAACATATTCTGGTATTTGCAAACACGTAATTGCCTCTTTGCAGCTAATCATTGAAGATTATAGTCATGTGGTACCAGCAATAGCTCCGAAACAGGACAAAACATATACTCTTTTCGAAGAAATACCTGTTGCAACAACAAACAAAACTGAAAAACTCAAAGGCAACCAAGTCAAACTAACCGACGGAATTATTACCGAAAAAACTATTACTAATTTGACGGCTGCTCCCAGATACCGTGGCTACAATTATGATGATTACAAAATCACAGCAGTATCCCAAACCGAAGTAAACACTCAAACTACGGGTTGGCACTCTTCTAAACAAATATTTAAGTACAATCCCGAAACCGAAGTTTTAGAATTTGAATGTACATGTACCAAAGCAAAAAAACCATGTGAGCATACTGGTAAAGCATTACAAGAAATAGAAATGATTTTTGGAGAAAATTTCTTCGCTAAAAACTATATCGCAGAAAAAATAAAAGAATCAATTGCGAAATATGGCTTCACAACGGAGGATGATTACAATAGCATTTTTAGTTTTAAAATCACAACCAAAGGATTTGAAGTCAAACCAAAAGCCAAAAATATTACTACCGACTCCAGAGACTACTCCAAAATATTCAAGACCAAAGAAGTAGAAACTACCATAAATTTACCTTTTTCAGAAAATAAAGATAACGATTTTGGTTTAGGAGTCTATTTTGAGTTTGAGAGAAAAAAATTCCAAGAACTAATTCTTTTTCAAGCCAAATATAATAAAACCAAAACCGATTTTTCTTCCTCGATTACACGAATAAACACCTACAATTTTGAAGATGCTTTGACAATATATAGTTCAGAGGAAGAGCAAAGTTTGATTGTAAAAACGATGCAAATCAATACTGCATTGTCCAAATACAAAACTACCAAAGACGTAAATTATTTAAAAAAAGCCATAGATGCCAGTCAAAAACTTTTGGACGTTTTTCAGAGCAATTTTAGTTATACTTATGAAGGTAGTAAAAACTTAGTTTGCAAAAACTTAACCCGCTGTATCTATGACAACAAAAAGATAAAGTTATTTTTTACAATAAGTGAAACGGCCTATTTTTATACCCTAAAAGCTAAAGTTTCGCTAGACGAAAAAAACTATAATTTAGATGCCTCTGCCATACAAATATCGCCTTTATTCATTTTTGTAGATGAGGTAATTGTACCTATTAATGATGCTAAACTTTCGCTATATCTCAACCATTTTAGCGATTATGCAGAGATTAATTATCTAAAAAAAGACACACCTGATTTTTTTGAAAAGATCATACAGCCCTTATCTGAAAAATTTGAAATTCAATCGGCTATTTTCAAAAAAAGCAAAGCCGAAATCGAGGAAACAACTCTCGAAAAACATGTTTATATTACCGATTTTGAAGGCCAATATATCGTTTTTAAACCTGCAGTTCAATACCCAAATAGATTGATTCCCGTTTTTTCGAATGAAATGCTTTTCGAAGAATCAAAGAATGACACAGCCAAAAAATCCATTTTATTTCAAAAAAGAAATCAATCTTTTGAGGATAATTTCATAGAAGAATTTAGAGGTTTACATCCCGCATTTGCGGAACAGGACGAGTTCTTTTTTCTCACGCCACAACAACTAATGGAAAACTATTGGATGCTGCACGCTACCGATAGAATGCACCAACAGGAAATGAAAGTTTTTGGGGCCAAGAATTTGAAATCATTCAAATTCAACATCAACAAACCCGTTATTAAAATTGGTTTAAAATCAGATATTGACTGGTTCGATTTAGAAATTGACATTAGTTTTGGTGATCAAAAAGTGGGTTTAAAAGAACTGCAAAAAGCATTTTTAAAACGAAGCAATTATGTAGCGCTTGGAGATGGAACGCTAGGAATTCTGCCCGAAGAATGGATGAAGAAATTCTCCAACTATTTTAAAGTAGGAGAAATCAAGAAAGATGGTATCAAACTTTCAAATTATCAGTTTGGAATCATCGACGAATTGTTTGAAGAAATGGAGAAAAAACCTCCGTTTCTGATCGAATTGTTAGAAAAAAAGAAGCGTTTACAGAACATTTCTAACATAGAAGAAGTTCCGATTCCAAAAGGTATCAAAGCCAAATTAAGAGATTATCAGCACCACGGGTTAAATTGGCTTACCTTTTTGGACAAAAACCAATTGGGTGGTTGCTTGGCAGATGATATGGGATTAGGAAAAACATTGCAAGCCATCACATTTTTGCAATATTTGAAAGAGAAAGACAAAAAATGTCTGCCATCATTAATTATTGCACCCACTTCTTTGATTTTTAATTGGAAAAACGAAATTGCTAAATTTTGCCCATCACTAAAAATGCTGGCTTTTGTAGGTTCTAATCGAATGGAAAACAAAGACGATTTCTCTAAATATGATCTAATTATTTCTACTTATGGCTCATTATTGAATGATGTGGAATTTATGAAAGACTTCAAATTTAATTATATTATTCTGGACGAAAGCCAGGCTATTAAAAACCCAAATTCCAAACGATACAAAGCCGTTCGTTTATTGAATTCGTATAATCGACTAGTACTGACCGGTACGCCAATCGAAAACAACACCTTCGATTTATATGCTCAGATGAACTTTATCAATCCGGGATTATTGGGTAATATGACTCATTTTAAAACCGAATTTTCAGATGCGATTGACAAAGAAAAAAATCACGAAGCCTCGCATTTATTAAGTAAAATGATTGCTCCTTTCTTACTCCGAAGAACCAAAGAGCAAGTGGCAAAAGAACTTCCGGAGAAAACCGAAAGTATTATTTATTGTGAAATGGGCAACGAACAGCGAAAGGTTTATGATAGTTTTAAAAACAAATACCGTGATTACCTCATCAATAAAATAGACGAAAACGGAGTCGAAAATGCCCAAATGTATATTTTGGAAGGATTGACTAAATTGAGACAAATATGCAATTCGCCTGCCTTAATTTCGGACGAGGAAGATTATGGAAATCAATCTGTTAAAATGGATTTATTACTTGAAAATATCAAAGAAAAAACAGGAAATCATAAAATATTAGTTTTTTCGCAATTTGTAAAAATGCTTCAACTCATTAAAACACGATTAGACGAAGAACAAATTTATTACGAATATCTCGACGGTCAAACGACCAATAGGGAAGAAAAAGTAAATAACTTTCAGAATAATACTGATGTTCGGGTATTTTTAATTAGCCTAAAAGCCGGAGGAACCGGACTTAATTTAACCGAAGCCGATTATGTTTTCCTGGTAGATCCGTGGTGGAATCCTGCTGTCGAAAACCAAGCCATTGACCGCTGTTACCGTATTGGACAAAAGCAAAAAGTAATAGCATACCGAATGATTTGCAAAGACACTATCGAGGAAAAAATAGCGTTGCTACAAGGTAAAAAGAAAGCTGTTGCCACGAGTATTATCACTGTCGATGAGGAGAAAAAATCGTTTGATGTGGATCAGGTAAAGTCGTTTTTCTCTTAGAGCCTGTTTAAATTTTTATTATACTTTTAAAAGCAGAAACCGAAGCCGCAATACTTCAGTTTTTAAATTGAAACTATAAAGTAAATTTCACTTACATTCATAGCATTTTCTTTTAAACTTTAATCTTACAAAAAATATCATTTTGAAAAAATATTTAAAAATAACTCTTTATCTCACATTTTTTGGGTTGATTGCGATTCTTTCAGTAAATTATTATGTAACGTCGACAACCAAAAAAAATATTTATAATTCACTTCGAAGGTTTCCTAAAAATGATGTCGGAATTATTTTCGGTGCCGGAATTAAAGGAGACCAGCCGAGTAAATATTTAAAAGACAGACTTGATGCCGGGATCTTATTGTACAAATCAAAACGAATCAATAAAATTTTGCTTTCGGGAGATAACGGCAGTGAAGAATATGATGAACTAACGGTAATGAAAAATTACTGTTTTAGACACGGAGTTGATACAACTAAAATATTCATTGATTATGCCGGCTTTGATACTTACTCGACAATGTATCGTGCCCAACATATTTTCAAAATCAGAAAAGCGACTTTAATATCTCAGAAATATCATTTAAACAGGGCAATTTACATCGGACAGGGACTTGGTATAAAATGTGCAGGTTACTCTGCAAATTCAGGCGAATATAAAGGTTATAAGTATGTTTGTTTTAGGGAATATCTTTCAACTTTCAAATCCTTTTTTGATATTTTACAAAATCGTGAACCCCGTTTTTTAGGAAACCCTATCCCTATTAATGGCACTTCAAATTATTCTAAAGAGGATAAACGATAAAAAAGCACCGGAATAAAATAAAAATACTTTGGTGCTTTTTTGTTTTATTCAAAACGGTTTTATTCTTTATCATAAACTCGTTTGTTACTTTTCCAACAGTTAACTTTTTTTGTAGAACCAAAATAACTTTCAATTATTTTTGAAAGTTTAAAAACTTTTACTTACATTTGAAGTATGGAATTCAAAGAAGCAAAAAATAAGTTTGTACAAACCTGGGGAGCATTAGGTTCTCAATGGGGCATTAATAAAACCATGGCACAGATTCATGCTTTATTAATGGTTTCGAACGAAGCTGTTTCGATGGAAGACATTATGGACGAATTACAGATTTCGCGTGGCAATGCAAGCATGAACTTAAGAGCTTTAATGGATTGGGGAATTGTCTATAAAGAATACAAAGCCGGAGAAAGAAGGGAATTTTTTACTGCCGAAAAAGATTTGGATGAATTAGCAGTTAAAATTTCAAGAGAAAGAAGCAAAAGAGAAATCAAACCTGCTCTTAAAATCTTAAAAGAAGTTTCGACTATTGAGGTAAAAGATTCTGCTGAGGAAAAACACTTTGTAGACCAGACTTCTAAATTGTATGATTTTGTTTTGAAAGCCGATAATATGCTGGACAAAATGACTGAATTCAATGAAAACTGGTTGGGGAAACTGGTTATGAAAATCATGAAATAAAAAAATTTAACTCAAACTTTCATTTTTTTCTGAAAGTTTAAAATAATCAATAATTATGAAAATTTTAAACTGCATAAACATTTTTTTAGTTGGAATTTCAATTATCCTTATTGCTTTAGGTTTTATAACAAAAGAAAGCAGTGGAAATTTAATTGGTCATGGGTTAATGTTTACACCAATAATTGGTTTGTTTCAAGTTGTTTCAGGTGTATCACTTTTATTTTTCGACCCCAAAGACAACATGCTAAAATGGTATTTATCTGGTGTATGCTTATTTTTCTTTTGTTGGATATGCAACTCAAATATTATCTATATGCCTATTTTGGAATTTACTCAATTTGCCCTTCCTCCAATATTGGCAATATATTTTTCTGTATTAATTTATAAAAAAGCTAATATATGAACCTCAACATCATCGCCTACGCCATTTACCTCAGCATTACAATATTTATTATCCTGAGAGTTGGAAAAATCTGCTACAAAAACGGCAATATTTATGTCGCAGAACTGATTCCAAATCATGCTGACATCTGTCAAAAAATCAATCAGGTTTTGCTTTTGGGCTATTACCTTTTAAATATTGGTTATTGTGCCATGACATTGATTTCCTGGCAAAAAATAATATCGCTTACGCAATTAACTGAAATCATCTGTTCGAAAGCGGCTGTTATTATTTTTATTATATCAGTATTGCATTATCTCAATATTATAATTATAACAAAGTACATTCATAAACTCATTAAATAACAACTAAAATCAAATATCATGGAAACTACAAAAATTTTAATCGGTTACAGTATTTATTTACCAATAGCTTTGTTCCTTACTTACTATGTTTCTAAAACACTTTTTAAAAACGGAAAAATATTTATGCTGGACATTTTTAAAGGCCGTGAAGACATTGCCCAGGCTACAAATAAACTTTTTGAAACCGGATTTTACCTTTTAAATATTGGTTTTGCACTCATGATTCTTCAAATGAATATTAGCGAAAACAGCTATCAGGAATTGATTGAAAAATTAAGCTACAAGATTGGCGGATTTTCTATCTATCTTGGCTTTATGTTATTCTTTAATTTGTATTTCTTCTTTAGAGGAAAAAGAAAAGCTAAAGAAGCTCAGGAAGAAAGATTGGTTTTTAAAGCATAAATAAGACTCCTAAGCCTGGCAGGTTTTAAAAGCTTGTCAGGTTTGATAAATCCAAAATTTAATAAGATGACACATCAGGAAATACTCAAAAAAGTAGAATGGAAAGATTTAAAAAGTCTAAGCTTTAAAGAAATGCTGATCGAAAATAACCTGACAATTCCATGGTTTGTAATTTCTATGGTGCTGTCTTATTTTGGATATTACTTATTAGCCTTACCATTTTCAGCTTTTTTCTTTTTAACCGCATTGAGACAAGTTCATAACGGATTTCATAATTCGTTGGGTACAAATAAATTCTTAACATGGTTTACACTTTATTCAAACAGTATTTTATTAATGGTTTCAATCCATGCCGTTAAATTTAATCACATCAGACATCACAAATATTGTTTATCAGATGAAGATTACGAAGGTAAATCAGCACGAATGACTTGGTACGGAGCCATTTTATATGGTCCTGTCCATATGTTTCTAATCCATAAAATTACCTTACAGCTCGGAAACAAAAATTATATTAAAAATGTAGTTTTAGAGCTACTATCAATTGCAATAGTAACATTCTTTATTTTTAATTTCAATGTTCATTTCTTGATTTATCACATCTTAATTATGGTCTTCGCCGAATTTTTAATGGCCTTTTTCGCTGTTTGGACTGTACATCATGACACAGAAGAATCTCCTGAATACGCCAGAACACAAAGAAAAGATTGGAAAAACAAAATTACATTTAGCATGTTTTACCATTTAGAACATCATTTATTCCCCGCTGTTCCTACTATCAAACTGCCTGAGTTAGCCAGAAGAATTGACAATGTATTCCCTGATATTGAAAAAAAACAGACTTTTTAAAACATCATGAAAAAACTCATAATCGCAGCCGGAACCGGTTTTTTAGGACAGGTTTTAGTAAATCATTTCAAAGATAAATTTGATGAAATTGTAATTCTGACAAGAGGAAAATCTCAAACAATTGACAAAATTAAATATGTAAACTGGAATGCCAGAACTTTTTCCGTCTGGGAAAATGAATTAGAAAATGCAACGGTTTTAATTAATCTCGCAGGAAAATCGGTGGATTGCCGTTATACCAAAGAAAATAAAAAAGAAATTTTATTATCCCGAATTGAAAGCACCAGAATTTTAAACAAGGCGGTTTTAAATTGCAAAAATCCGCCGAAACACTGGCTGAATTCATCAACGGCAACAATCTACCGTTTTTCGTTAGACAAAGAAATGGATGAAAGAGACGGTGAAATCGGAAATGATTTTTCTATCAATGTGGCGCTTTCCTGGGAAAAAGCATTCTTCAAAACCGAAACGCCAAATACTTTAAAAACCGCTTTGCGAACTTCAATAGTATTAGGAAAAAATGGCGGTGCTTTTATTCCGTTGAAGAATTTGGCAAAGTTGGGTTTCGGAGGAAAACAAGGAAAAGGAAATCAATTTGTAAGCTGGGTTCACGAAGAAGATTTTGCAAGAGCAGTTGCTTTTATTATTGAAAAAGAAATGACCGGCGTTGTAAATGTAGTTTCACCAAAGCCAATTCGGAATGCTGATTTTATGCAGAAGCTTCGAAAAGCGATTGGTTTTCCATTCGGAATTCCTGTAAACACATTTTTACTAAAAATTGGTTCATTCATCATTCGAACAGAAGGTGAATTGGTTTTAAAAAGCAGAAATGTGATTCCGAAAAGACTTTTGGAAAATGGGTTTGAATTTAAGTTTAGAACTATTGAAACGGCTATTCAAAATTTATTGCGCTAATGACAACCATAAACCTCACAACAAAAATAAACGCATCAAAAAAAGCTGTTTTTGATGTTTCAAGAAATATCGACATTCATCAACAATCTGCCAGTAAGTCAAATGAAAAAGCAATTGCAGGCATAACTTCAGGATTGATAAATTTAAACGAAACCGTAACCTGGCGCGGAAAGCATTTTGGTTTCTATCTCACTCATAAAAGCCGAATTACAGCAATGGATTTTTATGACTATTTTGTGGATGAGATGGAAAAAGGAAAATTTAAAACCTTCAGGCACGAGCATTTTTTTGAAGAAAAAAACGGAGTCACCATAATGACAGATCAACTGCAATATGAAACTCCGTTTAGCATTATCGGAAAATTATTCGATGCTTTATTTTTAAAAAAACATCTGATTGGTTTTCTAATAGTAAGAAATAAAATGCTCAAAAAAACAGCAGAAAACCAGTAGACCAATTTTAAAATACTTATTTTAATCAATAGGAACTTTAAATTTTCCCCCAAAAAAATAGTAGTCCATCATTGATTATTTTGGTAAAGCACGAATACATTCTTAAGGCTTCAGAATACTGTTGCCTGTATTAACAATTTCTTTATTTAAAAATAGGATAAACATAATCGCTAAAAATAAAAAATGTTATGAAATAAGAAATTTGATCCACCAAACAGACATTCCTTTGCATAAAAATAAAAGTCCTTTTTGAAACTTTTATCTTCTGTCCCATAAAACTGGTGTTTTAGTAGTATTGGGATCTATATATAAATCAGCTGCTGTAACTAACAAAACCTCAACTTCCATAAAACGTTCATTATAATTTAATAGCCGTTTTAATGCTGCACATTTTTCCTGAAGAAAATCCAGCCTTTGGTTTTTGGATACATTTTGTACAATTAACATCCGAACGATTTCCTTAAAATTTTCATCAGTAGACAATTGAATCTGAAAAGTTGTGGATCCATTTGTAAGCGAAATGAATTCATCTACATCATAGTGTTGTTCTCCTATTATAAAAGATTTTGTCTCTCTGGATTTTAACTCCAAAAAAGATTTTCCCTGTATATTAACCCATCGTCCCAAATCGCCAATTGCGTATCTAAAAACAGGAAATCTTTTGCGAAAAGTATTCGTTACGGCAATGGTGCCATATCCGTTTGTATCCGGATTCAAAATTTCGACTATAATTCCGTTAATTACTGAAAATAATGATGGCTTTTCAGAAAAATTTGACCATGCCCAAATTCCTGTTTCGGCTGAACCATACATTGAATAAATTTGTTTAAAACCGAATGATTTCTGCAGAAACTGTTCGATATTAGGTCGTAGAAATTCGCCTGCGTAAAACAAATTTTGTATCTGCAGTTTTTTGTTATTTTCTTCTAAAAACTGAGCAAAACACAACAATTTTGAAGGAGTCCCTAGTATAAAATCTGGTTGAAAGTAACGAGCAGCCTGCTCCATATCCTGATAACCTGCATGTGCGCTCAATGCTAATGTAGTAGCTTGACATTTTTCTAAAATATCATCCATAATAGCGGCTGTTCGGTACATGTCTGAATAGCCAAAAATATTTAAAGCAACTGTTTTAGGAGTAAAAAAATTGTTGGCACTCAAATCGGCAGCCATGGCAAAGCGTTGATTTTGATTTTCTTGTATGTCTACCGGAAAGACCAAAGGGCTTTGAGTACTTCCGCCAGAGCGTACCAAATAAACTCCCGTCTTTTCTTCGTGAAGCTTAAACTTTGTTTTTAAAATTGGCATTAATTCTTTTTTGCTCAACATTGGAGCGTCTGCAGCAGAATCATATCCTTTATAAAATTCACTATACAAAGGATTATTTTTGGCTAATAGAAAATAATCTTGTAATACTGGGTTCTGTGTTTTTGTAGCAATACAGGCTGAATGCATAGTTGGTCGTTTTATTTATTTCCTTTTTTTGAAATAATAATAGTTTTTGATTAAAAGAGGAGCGTGATGTAAGACGAACAACGCTTTTTGCCGCCAGGACGGTAACCGCTCCATGGCATGTTCTAACCATCGTTGCGACAGCATTCCCATTAAATATTGATCGTACTGATTTGAACTTTTCTCATACCGCTTTATCGAAACCGGAATTTCAATTTCTTTCCAGTTTGTATAACTAATTCGGGACAGACTTCCTTCAATTTCTCTTACTTCGATGCATGCTTTATTTAGCAATCCTACAAGAGTTTCTTTTTTCATATTTTTGAGCACACGGTACCAAAAATCAATCCCTTCATTTAACGCAACATTCTCATTGTAGCGAATGTCATCTAAATATTTTTTTCGTATGACGACATTACTCCCTACACCCATTATAAAATCTGGTGCGCTGATCGTATGTAGCGCATTGGGTATTAGATACAATTGGTCAGACAGTAAAATCAATTCGTTTGCAAAAGATTTGATATTGGGTAAATAATAATTAGAGGGAAGCAATAAAATCCCTATTATTAAAACATCTATATTTTTTTGCTCCATAATCGACCCCGCTTCCCTTAAACTAGAAGGTGTGTAACAATCATCGGCATCCAAAAAACTGATTAGCTCTCCCGTGGCTTTTTCGATCCCTAAATTTCTTGCATTTCCCGGACCTTTATTTTTATTTAATTCAATAATTTGGATCTCGGTTTGCAAAAACTGGGGTGCAAAAAAAGATACTGAATCTTTGAGATAAACCAAGCTTTTATCTGTACTGGCATCATCTACAATTATAATTTGTGATGGTTTTTTTTCCTGAAATGCCAGTGAGCGTATGGTGTCATAAATGTAGTTTTCTTTGTTGTAAAGGGGTATAACAACTGTATGTTTCATATTTTTCTACTCTAATAATGGATAAATTAAGGCTCTCTCCTCATGCACATTCACCACCGATTCATCTGAACCACGGAACGCCCCTGTTCCATACATTTTATCCTCTTTGCACAACAACATCCCTACCAGATGAATCTGGCGATGGTTTTCGATATCAGTAAATTCTTTTTGGTCGACAAAGTGCTGAACAACATATTTGCTCCAGTTTTCCCGTATAATGACTTCCCACTGCTCCTCTGTACAATCATTTTTAACATACGCACCAATACCTCTCCCGCCACTATTCAATTTCAAAATTAAATTCTCTTTACCGTTTATAAAGGGATCACAACCCGCAGGATCTTGAATAACAAAACTGGGAATAAGGTATTTTTTTAAGAAAGAATATTCCTCCTCGCTCAGGTAATCGCTCATTATCTGAGCATCATACATTACAGCTAGAACCCGTTTATCATGAATTAAAATTAAAGTCCGGATATCATTAAAATAAGTATTTTCTTCTATTAATTTATCGAGTACCTCCGGGTTTATTTTTTTTAATTCTTCCCGATCCATTTCTAGAATAAATTGCGAAACTGGAGCTCCATTGGCAATAATCGAATTATTTGAAACGGTTAAATCCTGAGGTTTCACAGAAATTAATTCGATTCCCAGCTTTGCTAATTCCCTTTTAAGATAAAAAATCTCTGTTCCTTTTTCATCATCATGAACCACAGCTACTTTTTTATGAGGAGCGAATTGATGGTACAAATCGTCAACAATGTTCTTTAAATTTTTATCTGAATTAGTCGCTATAGCTTCATCTAAATTTATCTGATCACTCATTAATTTTAAATAATAACTAATCATCCAGCCGTTTAGCGGATATCGTGCGCCAATTTCACAAATTTTTGCCTGATCATTGATGTCATATAAAAAATCAGGGCGATAAAAACCCTGATTGTATTGTTTGTGACTGGTTTTTTTTAATAAAGCTTCTAAGTCTTTATCCAATTGATAATAGTTTCGAATTCTATCATCCTCAAGATAATTGAGAACAATTGCATTGCAGGCTTTATTTAAAATAGAACACAAGCGATTCATTTTCTGGCAGTAATCTGAAGATAATAACACCGAAGAGTTGGCAAAAGAACTTCTACTTAACCCGCTAGCCTCTTGAAAATATTTAGAAAACAGCTCATTCCAATTTTTCTGGTTTTCAGCCTGGTTTTGCTGCAACCGAATCTTTGGAATCATGAGTTGAGATTTCGCTTCTTTCTTTGTAATCGTCATTAGTAGGATAATAAATTAAAAACTAAGTTCTTCCATTTCCATGATATCCTCCATTACTGCTGACTTTTTTTCTAAATAATCTTTAATAATTGGTTCGAGATCATACGTTTCAACATCAATATTCATTGCTTTGGCATAATAAAACACAGCGCTAACGGCAAAAAAGAAATGATTTTTTTCAGTTGGACCACAGTGAACGCTTATCCATGCCAGTGTTTTTTCGCATTCCTCTTCGGAGAAATTGTAATCGTTTATTAACCACGATTTGAATTTTGGAAGTATAAACTCTACTTCGCCATGTGTATAAATTTCGTGTATCAAAGTTGTCAGTAATGCGATCATGATATCTTTATTTCGCAACGAATTTTGATCTTTCCAGGCTTTAAAATCGCAAGCACTTTGATTTAAATACCTACGCAAAAGCCAATCATCATCTGTACAAATTGTAGTTGCCATAGTGTAAAACATCTGAGAATGTAAAATTCTACCTACTACTGCCAAATCTTCATCTACAATTCTGTTTAAACTTGTGATAGCCTGCAATAGTGCTTTTTCGTCAGCAACAGGCTGCTTTTTATGCACTAGCATCGTCATACGATTGCTAATTCCTGCCACGGTCATGGCACTATTATTGGTTTGGCTCCAACTATGAAAAAACCGTTGTAAGCGTTCTTTCTCCTGAACTTTCGATGTCAATTGATTAAAACTTTTTTCGATTTTTGAAAATGCCTCCAACTGATTAGGCAAGAATTTTAATAGTTGATCTTTTAAATGTGATTCCTCCATCCCTTCAAGAACCGGAAGGATAATTGAGCTTAAATTGGTCATAATTATTTGATTTTAACAGGTTAATTAATAGGTTAATTTTGATTACCGAAGTAGCTTTATTTAAAAAAACGATCAAAAGCACTGGAAAAAGAAAGTTTTATAATTGTTCTTTTAGTAAACCTACTTCATAAAAATCAACGATAAATACAAAATGTTACAAATGCATTAATTTTGGGTATGAAATGATAATTTAATGCAATAAGAAAATGAGAACCTTAAATAAAAGTTTGCTGCTTGTTTATTTAAAAAAATATCAGCTGTCAGGTAAAAAGTCTAAAGTTGGTATTGCTTTAAAATATTCTTTTTAATAAAATTTCTTTTGAACTTATATAGTAATGCCCTTTGCCAAATTTTTTTGTGTCTGTAAACAAATACTACTTTATGGTTTACAGTACTCAGGTTATTCATGGCGTGTCTAAACCAGCGTAAACTTAGCATTCCGGCTAATTGCAAATCAAACTCATTGGTGCTTTTTACATAACGACTTACCGTTGGAGGAACCTTCAATTCATTCCAATGGGTATATTTCTTTCTTGAAAGACTTCCCTGAACTTCTGTTACCCGGATATAACTTCCGGTTAACAATCCTATTTTGGAAGTTTTATTTTCAACAACTGATTTTAAAACTCTATACCAAAAGTCGACTCCCTCATTTAACAAAGAGCCAATTTCATAACGGTGCGTACCTATACATTTACGAAAAACAACAACATTACTGCCACGCCCCATAAAAAAATAAGGTGAACTAACTGCAAACAAAGGATTAGGCAAGACATACAACTCGTTGTTTACAGGTCGAAGGTGTGCTTTTATTTTTTTGATTTCAGGATACTTTATTCCAGAGGGATGAAGTTTAATTCCAGCAACCAGAAAATGAATTTGTTCCTGGTGCATATAGTGTGCAGCAGTAGTAATAAATTCTTTTTCATAATAATCATCTGCATCCAGAAAACTGATAAGGTCGCCTGTAGCTTCTTCCAGACCTCTGTTTCTGGCATTTCCAGGTCCTGAATTGGTTTTTAATGCAATGAATTTAATTTTAGTCTTAGCAAAAGCTGCTTTATATGTTAAAAAGCAATTTTTTGCAACCATCAAACTGGCATCCGTGCTTGCATCGTCAACTATAATTATTTCGTTGGGCTTTTTGCTTTGAAAAGCGAGAGATGTAATTGCTTTTTGAATATATTTTTCTTTATTAAATAATGGAATGACCACTGTGTAACTCAACATAATCCTGAACTATTCTTTATAATTAACTGCACAATAAAAGGTATAAAACACTATCCTTAAAACTCGAAATACTGAGAAATCCACAAAAAAGGGAAATTTCTGCCTGATTATGCTTGTTCTATTTTGAACGATAGTATTTAATTTTTCTGATTACATCAATATCTTTATGATGATATTGCTCTAACCAAACCGCTTCATCAAAGAAGCTGCAACGTGACTCAGCGATTACAATAATCGATTTGGTTAATGAAATCTGATGTAACTTTTTCAACAATTCTTCATATTGAAAATCAAAAAGAGGATTATAGAGATAAAAAACATTCCCATCAGCAATGTCCGTTTTTAAAATATCACCACAAATTGCTTTAGCATTTAGCAGCTGCTCTTTTTCGATCAGACCGGCACAAACCTGATGTCGTTCTTGTAGAATTTCGATTCCTTTAAACAGTGCTTGAGGATATTTTATAGCACCGTATAAAATAATATTTCCGTAGCCCGAACCCAAATCATAAAATACTGTTTTGCTTGTTATTTGAATACGATCAAAAAGTTCGAAAAGAAAACTGGAGGAGCCATATCTGAAGGAATTGAGTCCATGTTGAATTGTAATTTCGGATAAGCTTAATCCGTTTTCAATATCCTCAGCATATTGATCAATTTCAGTTTGAATTTTTGCAAAAGCTTCCATTTATTTCATCATTAATAGTTCTAGTTTTTCTAAAGAAAGTACTGCTTTCTTCATTTTTTCGGCATATTCATCATTTGTTTTCTGAATATCAGCATTGCAAAAAGTACAGATAGTTTCCTCTTCATAAACATAATTATCGCAGCCATTACACATTTTAAGTGCTTTTGGAATTCTGGGAGATCTGTTTGAATTATCTGAAACAACTACTGGCACATCATCATTAGGTGATTGTATGGCTACTATTTCTCCTTTTTCATTTTCAACGATAATTTCAAAAAGACCAATATCAAAAGAGAGTCCGGGAGCTTCTTGCGTTTTTCTTATACGTTCGTGGAGTCCTTTCTTTTTTAACTCCAAAGCGCGATAGTGGCAAAAGGGATTATTACCTCGTTTACCAAACAAGACATGACTTGTCCATGTGCAACCTGCCAGACAAGAAGATTCGTAATAGCAGTCTTTGCAGCCTCCCCATAATTCTTCTTTATTTCTATATCGGGAAAAAACCATTTCTTCGCTATATTTCCAGATATCTTCCAGCTTCATGTCTTTTACGTTTCCACCAGTGTATTCAGTGGTTGGCAAAGACGGACAGCCTTTAATTTTGCCATCTGCTTCAATACCAATTCCGGTGTGTCCGGCGGAACATCCTGTATAATATTTTTCGTTACCCTGTCTCCAGATATGTTCGTAAGGCCCAAAATAGCCTATGTTGTTTCCTGCCTGAATTAAAACATTATTAGCCAGAGCTTTTCTGTATATTACAATAAGGTTGTCGTAAAAATCTATTAATTCATAAGGCTGCAGTATTAATTCCTCCGAATTATCAACCGCATTTCCCATTGCAACAGCCAGTTGTATCTGCCAATTTTTTACATTGTTTTCTATAAGGACATCCAGAAGTTGATCCAATTCATTTTTACTGCTTTTTGTTATTACGGTATTTACACTGGAAGGTATATTGTGTTTTTTAAGTAATTGCAGGCAGTTAATTACATGTTCAAAAGAATCCCTTCTTCCTCTTATTTTATTGTGTGTCTCGGGCATTCCATCGATAGAAACCCCAATATTTCTTATTCCGGCTTTTTTGGCATCCATAATTCGCTCTTCGGTTAGATTATATGCCCCGGACTGCATGGAACATTCAATTCCACTCTGATTTATTCTTTCTATAATTTCAAGCCAGTCTTTTCTCAAAAAAGCTTCTCCGCCAATAATGGTAATTTCTCTTGTGCCAAGACGTTTAAGGCTATCAATAACTCCAAAACATTGTTCTGTAGTCAGTTCGCCAGGTCTTACTTTTCCAGCTCTCGATCCGCAATGCGAGCATTTTAAATTACAAGCTAAAGTAATTTCCCAAACGACATGCACGGGGGTAGCCGTTGCATAATCGTCTCTTACTCTATATCGTGTTGAAGTTTTTTCCATCTTAGATCGTTATTTAAAGTTCTAATTAATTATTTAAAAAAGCGGTTTAAAAAGTCTTGCTTTACAAACCGCTTTCTAATTTAGATTACTTTTTTAGCGCTTCAATTGCGTCAAGCAATTCAAGTAATGCTGCACTTAAATCTTTTTGTTCTCTTACAGTTTGTTTAGCCTGAGTGGCTACTGCAATCATTTTTTCTAAATCGTTTGAAGCTATGGCTTCTCTAATTCCTGCTGCATAAAGCATAATTGCTCCCATAATAGTGATGTTTATAGTTATCCTACTCTTGAGGTTTTTCGGTTACACCCTTGCTTTTCTGTACAAGTCAGTTAGATATTAAATTGGTTTTGAATTCTTTTATTTTTTGCCTTTCAGCGAATCAATCGCATCTAACAATTCAAACAAAGCAGCACTTATGTCTCCTTGTTCTTTTACCGTTTGCTTTGCTTGCTCAGCAACAGCTTCCATTTTTGCTAAATCATTAGAGGCAATAGCTTCTCTAATTGCTACTCCATACATTGGCATTACTCCCATAACTATTCTGTTTTTTATAATTAGTCCTACTCTTGAGGTTTTTCGGTTACACCCTTGTTTTTCTATTCAGGTCAGTTGATTTTTCGAATCGTTTTTACCTTTTACTTTTTCTTTTTTAACGACTCAATCGCTTCTAGTAATTCCAGCAAAGCCACATGCATATCTCCTTGTCCCTTCACTATTTGTTTTGTTTGCTCTGCGATGGCTTCCATTTTAGCCAGGTCGTTTGAGGCCATAGCCTCTCTAATTGCTGCTCCATAAGGCATTATTACTCCCATAATTTTATTTTTTTAGTTATTAATGAATTATTCGAATTTGATTTTACCTATAAATAATTGCTTTTTATTTGTATCTGTTTTAATTTTTAGAATCTAAACTCTTGCAAAAAAAGTGCAGGTTCGTTAGGACTCAAACAGGTTAAATTACCCATCGTAAAAGTTTTGCCTTCCTTGTTTTTCCCAGTAATCATAATATTTTTCATTCCGGCTCTTAATGTACCAAATCGCTTACCACCGGTTACTTCAATCCCCATTTCGTGAGGTGTCCCTGTTTTAGTGGCGATCACATTCCCCGATCCATTTTCAATTAGCATGATCTCTCCAATTGCAGGAGGCGGGAATAATTGACTCACCGTGACATCTGTAAGAGGACCGAGCGTAATATAAGCGGGCTCTACAGTAGTGCCCATATTAATTGCTTCAGATTCTGGTTTGTTCATCGTAATGGTTCTGCCAAATTGCGGCTGATCACTCGTATTGGTACAATACATCCAAGGGGTAGTAAAAGGGGGTTCGTCTTCTGTCTCTCCCATTGCCACATATCTTTGATGCATACCAAGTTTAGCACTTTGACTTACTGAATCTAGATCCAGATTATAAAATACCGAAATTATAAGTGTGTCCACAGCATAAGTTCCACTAGCTCCTTCAATAACCGGAAGAATAACCGGTCCAATGCCTCCTCCGCTCCAATCTACGTAAGGATATACATTTACATTTTTAACTTTTACAGGTATTGCTTGCATAAGAATTAATTTTTATTCCTACTCATGAGGCTTTTCAGATCCGCCTTTCCATTTCACTGTGCGAAACAGTTCGTTTTTTATTCTCGAGGGACATTTCTCAACAAACATGTTTTTATGAATCCTACTACTTTTCTTTTGAAGAAATACATCAGAAACAAATCCTGAAAATAAATTTTTGACAACTTTATTTTCTGTAATAAAATTACATCAGAAATGAAATCGGAAATAAAAAAATGGTATGGGAAGGAGATTTTTACGTATGGGTACTGTAAAAATTATAACAAAACAATTTATTATTTTTAATCAACTTATTATCAAGACTTAAAACAGTTAAATACAATCAGAAAAATAGCTTGTAAAAAGAAAAAAAATGAGAACATTTACTATTTTAAGGAATGCAGTTGTTATTAAATTTGTTCTTTATTCCTGGATTTAAATGTTACAATAACTTCTCTTTTTTACTGCCTCATTATACTTTAATTTATTTGAGACCTTCTTTCATTGTTGTATCTGATACAAATTATTGTGTTCCTTTTTATTGATTAATTCTTCATCATTTATATCCTTAGCTGATACATCTGAATTATTAAAAAATAAGAAAAGCCACTTAGGGAATCTTGGATATTCCAGGTGCTCAAAATTGTAGAAACAAAAACTCTTTGAGAGCAGGATGTTTTATTAAATTCTCATCGAAAGAAATACAACAATTGATTTCACTTTTTCGGACAGTCTTTCTGAAAAACATCGTTATATCGACAATCCTATTGTTATTGAACAATGTTGCCCTGCGAATAAAAAGGGAAAGTATCAACAGTTATTTCCTGTTGCAGTAACGCAATATCCAGGCTGCCATCATCCTCTGTTTTTATGTAATTTGGTTCTGGCAAATACCGTAATTGAAGGTGCGGATGATACACCGTTTTTCTGCCTTTGCGGAAATACGCACACATTACCGAAAAACTACTATTGGAGCAGACCAGAATATCGGCTTCAACAAAAGATTTAAAAATAGAATGAATTTGATCGTAATTTTTTTCTTCACGATCAGAGCCAATTATTACTCTGGTATGCTTTCTCTTATCAAACCGCTGTAGAATATCTTCTGCATTTTGTTTTTCGGTGTAGATATTAAAATAAACATTACCAGTACCATACGCCTTTTCGATATGCAAAATGATATTTTCGTAATAATCCATATCAAACATATATCTTACTGCAAATGGACTTGTAAAGTGCTGCGGAAATTTTTCTCTGTCATAATCTGTTCCTCTATTAATATGAACAGCAACTTCTACAGGCGATTTGAATTTATTTATTTTTAAAGAGTGAAGTTCATTGAAGTTCTGAGATACTTCTTGTTGAATTTCGGCAAAAATATTTCGAGTCGTTCTTCCCTCCAGATACCAGGGTATCGTTTGAAACGGATGAATTCGCAAAGCATTTTCTAAGATTACCAGTGTGTCATTACTCCTTTTAGGCAAAGCTTTTTCAAAATATTGTAATAACTCTTCATAATCATCAATTCCGCACCATAGAGGTCCTTCAACCCTTACTATATTTTTATATTTCAATTTACGATCTGCTCTTTCTACAACCGGATATCTAAATCCAAGTCCAAAATAATCCAAATATTCGTAAGGAGTATGCACATAATTTAAATTAAATAAGCGACCAATAGTAAGACCGCCTAAAGCATCTTTCAGTTGATGACCGTGATTTCCTCCTGAAGTAAATTCTATTGTAAAGTCCATTTTATATTTTTTATGAAATTTTATTTTATGATTCTCTTTACTGATTTTGCCGATTCAAACATATAATCAACATGGGCTTCTCCTTCTAAATACTCGTAACCATGCTTTTTTTTCCGACTGATTTCACTCATTCGATTGACATATACTTTATGTTTTTTGTATACATAATCTTTACCCAGATATTTATAATGTAGCAGTTTTAATTCAATTCTTGAATCTACATTTGAATTTTCATAAAAGACAGGATTACACAAATGTGCGCCGGGTCTGTAGTTAATCTCTTTTATTTTTTTGGGGTCAAAAATGATTTGTTTATCAAACCTTTCAGATCGCACTCCATGTTTAACCTGCTCTGTTATCCCTTTTTTATAGTCGGCTGGAAACTCATGACTCATCATATTGTATCCCATTACAGCAGGCAGAATTATATTTTGCTGTTTGGCCTGTACTAACTTTTCCTGTAAATTTTCATCATATAAAAATTCATCCATATCACAAACAATGACATAATCTGCGGTACTTCCTTTCCAACAATTATTTTTTGATGCTGTCAATTTATCTTCTACGAATTCATTTCCCGAATCCAGAGATTTGAATACTACATTTTTATAAGTACTGGCTAAGCGCATTGAATCATCTGTACTCTGATTATCAATTATGGTAATCTTACTACAGAATTTAGAATAATAATTTAAAGTATGCCGAATCATCTTTTCCTCATTAAAACAAAGCAGATAAAGCTCAACAGTAATAGTGTTGTTTGGACTCATAATTAGCCTGAGTTACTTTTATGGTTTCAATTACCAAAATATCTGAATCAACAACTTCGAAGAAAAATCTTCCAGTCCTTGGAGTTAAATATTTTTTTATTTCTAAAGTCAAAGCTATAGCAGGAACTTAAATACAAAAGAAAAAATGCCACAAAAAAAAGATTCCTTGTCATAAGACAGACAGAATACTCTTAGAATCACAAAAAAACAATCATCAGCCACCAAAGTACCGGCACGCTTTCGACCCAAAAAGAAGTATAATATTTAGAGCGTTTTGAATTCGCAAACAATATAAATGATATCAACATTCCAACCATAAGAAAATTGATGTAGAGATCACGATAATTACATGTTGAAATACAAAACTCCAGAAACCAAAACGGAATCAGTAACAAGAGTCCCAAAAGTTTCGTTTTTTTTACTCCGATTGTCTGCGGAACGGTTTGTAAATGCGGATCATCATTCGCTAAATCAATAATTTCAAAAACCAGAATCAGTACAAAAACGAGAATAAATCGCTGGATACATTTTATAAAAAAATCAGTAGTGAACAGAATTTCGGCATTTATTAGAGGTAAAACCAAAGTTACCCCTACCCAGCAAAGTGCTACAATATAAATTTTTACGCCAGCCCAGTTTCTGGCATTTTTTTTATTTGGAAAAAAAGGAAGTGTATAAAGCGCCGTTATGGCAAATATTCCTATAGATACAATTTGGGTAATCTGTTTCAATTGAAAAAAATAATAACCAACCAAAATCACCGAAACAAAACTCAAAACAGCAATAATTTTCAGCTGACTTCTAATCGGATTTTTCTTCACCCGAACCAACGCATCATATTTAACAAAATTATACCCCACAATTGTTCCGAAAAAAACAAACAAAGCCATGGGTTCATCATACTGAATATGAAACACATGAAAAGTAATCCGTACCAATGCATAACAGGACAAAGCCACATGAATACTGCTATTGAGGTAAAAATCAAATATTTGTTTTAGTGGTTTCATGTTTCAAATCTAATCAATTGTTAATAAATCAACTCTTTGGTTGAAAAATTCATAAAAATTGAAGTTAAAAATACCCATTAAATTATTAATAATACTTAATTTTGCGCCACAAAAAACAACACATTTACTATAAAATGTAATAAACCTTGTATAACGCAAGATTAATCTGAATTATACTTTGCAAATTACATTTCTCTTTAAAAAAACAGACAGTTACAAATGAGAACAGATGCTTTTGCTTTAAGACACATTGGCCCAAGTAAAAATGACCTTGAACACATGTTCAAAACAATTGGTGTTACTAATATGGATCAATTACTTTATGAAACATTTCCGGACGGAATTCGTTTAAAAAATGATTTAACCCTTGATCCTGCCATGACCGAATATGAGTATGCTGCTCACATCATGGAATTAGGCAAAAAAAATAAAGTTTTCAAATCATATATCGGTTTAGGATACCATCCAACTATTGTACCTGCCCCAATTCAAAGAAATATTTTCGAAAATCCGGGATGGTACACAGCATATACCCCTTATCAGGCTGAAATTGCCCAGGGACGTCTGGAAGCTATTTTAAATTTCCAGACTACCATTATCGAATTGACGGGGATGGAAATTGCAAATGCTTCGTTGCTTGACGAAGGAACGGCTGCTGCCGAAGCGATGGCGTTATTATTTGACGTTCGTACACGCGACCAAAAGAAAAACAATGTAAACAAATTCTTCGTTTCTGAAGAAATATTACCACAAACTTTATCTGTACTTCAAACCCGTTCTACTCCAATCGGAATTGAATTGGTAGTTGGGAATCACGAAACATTTGATTTCTCAAACGAATTTTTCGGGGCTATTCTGCAATACCCTGGAAAATACGGGCAAGTAAATGATTATGCTGCTTTTATCGCTAAAGCAAAAGACAACGAAATCAAAGTAGCTGTTGCAGCAGACATCTTGTCCTTAGCTACCTTAACTTCTCCGGGAGAAATGGGAGCTGCTGTTGTGGTTGGAACTACGCAACGTTTTGGTGTTCCAATGGGATATGGAGGGCCTCACGCTGCCTATTTTGCAACTAAAGATGAATACAAAAGATCTATGCCGGGACGTATCATTGGAGTATCTGTTGATACAAACGGAAACCGTGCTTTACGTATGGCTTTAGGAACCCGTGAACAGCACATCAAACGCGAAAAAGCAACTTCAAATATTTGTACAGCTCAGGTCTTATTAGCCGTTATGGCCGGAATGTACGCTGTTTATCACGGCCCAAAAGGTTTAAAATATATAGCAAATAAAGTGCACGCATCGGCAGTTACTACTGCTGACGCTTTAAATAAATTAGGCGTTTACCAAACCAACACCGCTTTCTTCGACACTATTTTAGTAAAAGCCGATGCTCAAAAAGTAAAAACTGTTGCAGAAAGAAACGAAGTGAATTTCTTTTATGCTGATGCCGATACAATTTCGATTTCATTAAACGAAACCACTTCAATTGCCGACATCAATCAGATTATTAGCATTTTTGCTGAAGCTTTAGAAAAAGAAACTTTAACGGTTTCTGAGTTAACTGAAGCGAGTCAATTACCTGCTTCATTAGAAAGAACTTCCTCTTTTTTAACACATGATGTTTTCAACAACCATCATTCTGAAAGTCAGTTGATGCGTTACATCAAAAAATTAGAGCGTAAAGATTTATCATTGAACCATTCTATGATCTCATTAGGCTCTTGTACCATGAAACTAAACGCCGCTTCAGAAATGTTGCCGTTGTCTATGCCAAACTGGAACAGCATTCACCCATTTGCCCCAATTGAACAGGCAGAAGGTTACATCACAATGCTTAAAAAATTAGAGGAACAATTAAATGTAATTACTGGTTTTTCAGGTACAACATTACAGCCTAACTCTGGTGCTCAGGGAGAATATGCTGGTTTAATGGCGATTCGTGCTTATCACTTATCACGAAACGAAGGGCATCGTAATGTATGTTTAATCCCTTCATCTGCACACGGGACCAACCCGGCTTCTGCAGCGATGGCCGGAATGAAAATCATCGTTACCAAAACCACTCCGGAAGGAAATATAGACGTTGAAGATTTAAGAGAAAAAGCGATTGAACACAAAGACGATTTGTCTTGTTTAATGGTAACGTATCCTTCTACTCACGGAGTTTATGAATCTACTATTATTGATATTACAAAATTAATCCACGAAAACGGCGGATTAGTTTATATGGACGGTGCTAATATGAACGCGCAAGTTGGATTAACAAATCCTGCCACTATTGGTGCTGACGTTTGTCACTTAAACTTACACAAAACTTTTGCTATTCCTCACGGTGGCGGCGGACCAGGTGTTGGACCAATTTGTGTGAACGAAAAACTGGTACCGTTTTTACCAACAAACCCAATCCTTAATGTAGGCAGTGAACAAGCGATTACAGCCATTTCATCTGCACCTTACGGATCAGCTTTGGTTTGTTTGATTTCTTACGGATACATCACCATGATGGGAGCTGAGGGATTAAAAAGTGCTACCGAACATGCTATTTTGAATGCCAATTATATGAAATCCCGTTTCGAAGGACATTATCCTATTCTTTATACTGGAGAATGTGGAAGAGCGGCTCACGAAATGATTTTAGACTGCCGTTCCTTCAAAGAAAACGGAATCGAAGTGGGTGATATCGCAAAACGTTTAATGGATTACGGTTTCCACGCGCCAACAGTTTCTTTCCCGGTTGCAGGAACACTTATGATCGAACCTACAGAATCTGAAGATTTAGCCGAATTAGACCGTTTCTGTGATGCTCTTATTGCCATTAGAAAAGAAATTGAAGCGGCAACTGCTGACGACAAAAATAACGTATTGAAAAATGCACCACACACATTAGCAATGTTAACTACAGATACCTGGGATTTTCCATACACCAGAGAAAAAGCAGCTTACCCGTTAGATTATATCGCTGAAAATAAATTCTGGCCATCTGTTCGTCGTGTTGATGATGCTTATGGTGACAGAAACTTAGTTTGTTCTTGTGCTCCTATTGAAGCATATATGGAAAACTAAAGTTAGTTTCTTAAAACATATCCAACCCCGACACGTTTTAAAAACCTGTCGGGGTTCTTTTTTAGGACAGCCTCGTTTGTTTGACAAGAAACCAAAAGTAATTTAATTCTGAAAACTGTTTATTGTTATTAAAAATTAAAGATTAGATTTTTTTGCATTACTAAAGTTCTGTAATAAATTAGAGGTTTTAAAACCCAAACTGAAACCAATAAAAGAGAATCAAAACCAAGCCAGTTTTGGCTTGGTTTTAAAATAAATTAAAATGATAAAATATATATGTACCACCATAATACTGTCTTTTACAAGTTTAAATGCACAGAAAACAAGTAATACTTTAGAAAATAATCAGTTCAAAGTTAATATAATATCTCCTGGCTTAACTTATGAAAAAAGATTAACAGAATCTACAACCCTATCAACCGACTTAAACCTAAGTACCGGTTTTGCTTATGATAGTAATTCAGGAACCAAGATTTTGGCTACACCTTACATAAGACCGCAGTACAGATACTATTATAATTTTGAAAAGAGAAATTCAAAAAGCAGAAACACTAAAAATAATTCTGCGAATTTCATAGCATTAAGCGGAAGTTACTATTTCAAACCAATCAATAATTCAGACTATGTAAGTGTCTATGATGGATTAACCTTAGGAACAGTATGGGGACTGCAACGAACGTACAAAAGCGGAATAAATATTAGCTTAATTACAGGCACAGGCTATAATTTTGGAACCAATGAAAGAACAGCCAGCTTTGTTCCGGTAATAAATTTTACATTAGGCTGGGTTATTGGTAAATAATAAAAAAATGAAAAAAATTATAGGTCTTTTCTTTGTAATTTCCATAAGCTCTTTCGCTCAAAAAATCAGGCCTTTTGTTGGAGTTTCAGCTTATATTCACACAGATTTTGATAAATCAGTTATTGGAGATCTAAAAGCTGGAGCTGAGTATAGAGCTTTATACTATCTAATGCCAGAAATAGAAATTAATTTTATGTACGGAGTTCTTCAAAACGTCACGAATCGTAATGACATTGGACTTGTTATATCTGAATATTCCAGAAAAGCATCTGTTATAAATTACAGTTTCAGCCCCAAAATCATTCTTGGCAATAAGAATCCAGACGGCTCTGGTTATATCCAGATTCTTCCTAAATATACCTATTCAGACATTTACGCTAAAGGAACTACTTTCAAAAGAAATCCGGCTAATTTATCGCAGCCGCTTGAAGAAAAAGAAAAAGCTTCAAGTAGCCAACATTCTTTTGGAATTGGGATAGGGTATGTGACAGCCCTTTCAGATAATGGATCACAGTCATTAGCATTAAATATTTATTTAAATAATGTTGATCTAGGGAAAGCACTAAATAAATTAAAACATGATAAAACATTTAACACAGAAACTGTAATAGGCATTGGACTTAACTATTACTTTAGTTTAAAAAAGAAATCATGATCTTAAACACGTTTTTAAAATTCAAAAAAATATCATCTTTTCATTTACTAGATAATTAAAACCCTGAAATTATTAATATTTTTCAGGGTTCTACTTTTTGAACAGCCTCTTTTTATTTTAAAAAATAATAAATCTAAATTTCAATCGTTTGAAATCTCTGTAAAATTAAAAAATCATTAAAAAATAATCATTTTATTACTTAAAAAATTACTATTTCATAATTATATGCACGCATAGTAATTTTTATCCCTGTAATAACATATTTATTTATAAATTAGCCTAGAATTTATAGGAAAAGGGACTAATGAAAATAAAGATAATAGGTATCGGAAGTTACATTCCGCAAAAAGAAGTTAAGAATACGGATTTTGATAAACATGTTTTTTTAAATGAAGATGGAACTCCTTTTGGATATCCGAACGAAGTAGTTATTAAAAAATTCAAAGGCATTACCGGAATCGAAAACCGTCGTTATGCAGAAGACAACCATACATCGTCTGACCTTGCTTTTTACGCAGCAGAAAAAGCAATCCAAAACGCTAATATTGATAAAGAAACTTTAGATTATATCATTTTTGCTCATAACTTTGGCGACGTAAAAACCGGAACAAATCAGTCAGATATGATTCCGAGTTTAGCTACCCGTGTCAAAAACAAACTCGATATCAAAAACCCAAAATGTGTGGCTTACGATATTCTCTTTGGTTGTCCGGGCTGGATAGAAGGCGTATTGCAGGCCAATGCGTTCATAAAATCCGGAATGGCAAAAAGAGTTTTGGTAATTGGTGCCGAAACCTTATCCAGAGTAGTTGACGATCATGACCGCGATTCAATGATTTATTCTGATGGTGCCGGAGCTTCAATCTTAGAAGCCTCAAACGATGAAGCCGGATTATTATCTTACGAAAGTGCTACTTTTGCAAATGATGAAGCCAACTTCCTTTTCTTCGGAAAATCATACAATCCGGATCTGGATCCCGATATCAAATACATCAAAATGTACGGGCGCAAAATTTACGAATTTGCATTAAGCAATGTTCCAAATGCTATGAAAGACTGTCTGGATAAAAGCGGAATTGCAATTGATGAGGTTAAAAAAATCCTAATCCATCAGGCAAACGAAAAAATGGACGAAGCCATAATCGATCGTTTCTATAAATTATACGACAGAACTGCTCCAAAAAACATTATGCCCATGAGCATTCACGATTTAGGAAACAGCAGCGTTGCCACCGTTCCAACCTTATTCGACCTGTTAATTCAGGGCAAAATAGAAAATCATGAAATCAATAAAGGAGATGTGGTTATTTTTGCTTCAGTTGGAGCAGGAATGAACATTAATGCCTTTGTTTATAGATATTAGTTTTCAGTCTCAGTATTCAGATTACAGTTTAGCTGATCTGAAAACCGAGACTGAATAATGATTACTAAAAAGTCCGCATTTTAAATGTGGACTTTTTATTTTCCGCCCAATTAAAAAACACAAAAAAGAAGATAACTTTGTATATTTGCGACCTAATATAAAATCAAGAACGAGAGATTGCTTCGTTCCTCGCAATGACTATGTACGAAAAAACGTTTCCCAATAAAAGATTCAGACTTACCTTAGAATTTTTACAAAAACATATAAAAACCTCTGAAACGATCCTTGATCTAGGTGTTGAAAATCCGTTTTCGAAAATCATGAAAGAAGCCGGATATACTGTAAATAACACGACTGGAGAAGATTTGGATCTGAATCAGGATTCTTTAAAAAACGCCAATTCTGATGTCGTAACAGCTTTCGAAATTTTCGAACATTTATTGAATCCCTTTACGATATTAAACGAAATAAAATCAGACAAGCTGTTAATTTCAATTCCGATGCGTTTGTGGTTCTCTCCGGCTTATCGCTCTAAAACCGATATGTGGGACAGGCATTACCACGAATTTGAAGACTGGCAGCTGGACTGGCTTTTAGAAAAAACCGGCTGGAAAATTATCGACAGACAAAAATGGACCAACCCCGTTAAAAAATTTGGATTAAGACCTTTTCTAAGAAGTTTTACAAATAGATATTACATCGTATATGCTGAGAAAGCATAAATTTTAAATTCCAAAAGAATCACAAATTCCAATTTGAAAATCAGTTCGAATTGGAATTTGGAATTTAAAAAATTGGAATTTATTTTCAAATCGTTGGAATTTGGAATTTAAAAAATTGGAATTTAAAATGAAATACTATATCGTCATTCCCGCACACAACGAACAGGATTTAATTGGTCTGACCCTTCAATCTTTAGTTTCGCAAACTGTTTTACCTTCAAAAGTGGTAGTTGTCAATGATAACTCTACTGACAAAACAGAAGAAGTTGTCCTGAGTTTCTCCAAAGAAAACTCATACATTTCAATTGTAAACAAAACTTCTGACACAATTCACATGCCGGGAAGCAAAGTAATTCAGGCGTTTCAGAAAGGTTATGAAACTTTGGACTCTAATTATGATATTATTGTAAAAATAGACGGCGATTTAATTTTTCCTCCTAATTATTTCGAAACTATAATCAAACATTTTGAGGCCGATTCAAAAGTTGGAATGGCAGGCGGATTCTGTTACATCGAAAAAAACGGCGACTGGATTTTAGAAAACCTGACCGATAAAGATCATATTCGCGGAGCCTTAAAAGCATACCGAAAAGAAACATTTCAACAAATAGACGGTTTGCGACCTGCAATGGGCTGGGATACAGTTGACGAATTGCTTTGTAAGTTCTATGACTGGAAAATCGTCACAGATCAGTCCTTACATGTAAAACACCTGAAACCTACAGGTGCCAATTATAACAAAACAGCACGTTATAAACAAGGAGAAGCTTTTTATACGTTAGGATACGGTTTTTTGATTACGGCAATTGCATCTGCAAAACTAGCCATGATGAAGAAAAAACCATTCTTATTTTTTGATTATATAAAAGGTTTTTTGAAAGCTAAAAAGGCGAAAACTCCACTATTAGTTACACCTGAACAGGCTAAATTTATTAGAAATTATCGTTTTCAGAAAATGAAACAGAAGCTTTTTTAGTTGTAAAACTTAAAAAACTGCAAACTGAAACTATTAACTGTAAACTAATCCTTAATTTAGCCAATATTTGTAAAACTATGATGTTAATTCGTTATTTATCCCAGGTAGGAAAATATTTTTTAATGCTAAAAGAAATTTTCAATAAACAGACCAAATGGCCTGTAATGAAAAGTTTAATTTTAAAAGAAATCGACGACCTGATTATTGACTCTCTTGGAATTGTCTGCTTTATATCTTTCTTTATCGGAGGAGTTGTAGCCATTCAGACTGCTTTAAATTTAACCAATCCGTTAATTCCTAAATATTTAATTGGTTTTGCAACACGTCAATCGGTAATTCTGGAATTTGCTCCTACTTTTATTTCGGTAATTATGGCCGGAAAAATGGGGTCATATATTACTTCCAGCATTGGCACTATGCGTGTTACAGAACAAATTGATGCCCTTGAAGTGATGGGAGTTAACTCCTTAAACTATCTTGTTTTTCCAAAAATAATTGCTTTACTAATGTATCCTTTCGTAATTGGAATTAGTATGTTTCTGGGTATTTTTGGCGGATGGCTTGCTTCTGCTTATGGTGGTTTTTCGACAAGCCAGGACTTTATTTCCGGAGCTCAATGGGAGTTTATACCTTTTCATATTACCTACGCTTTCATCAAAACTTTAATTTTTGCCATGTTACTGGCTACCATTCCTTCTTTTCATGGGTATTATATGAAAGGGGGAGCACTTGAAGTAGGTAAAGCCAGTACGGTATCATTTGTATGGACATCGGTTTGTATCATTCTTTTTAATTATATATTAACCCAATTATTATTAGGATAATGATAGAAGTAAAAAATATAGAAAAATCATTTGGTGACAGTAAAGTTTTAAAAGGGATTTCTACCGTTTTTGAATCCGGTAAAACCAACCTAATCATCGGACAAAGTGGATCAGGAAAGACCGTTTTATTAAAAACATTGCTTGGAATACATGCCCCAGATTCAGGAACGATTGAATTTGATGGCAGAGTGTATTCTGATTTAGATAAAGATGAAAAACGCGAATTAAGAACTGAAATCGGAATGGTTTTTCAGGGAAGTGCCTTATTCGATTCGATGACTGTTGCTGAAAATGTGGCTTTTCCTCTAAGAATGTTTACCAGTGACGATCGTGCTAAAATAAAAGAAAGAGTTGATTTTGTTCTTGAAAGAGTAAATCTAGTCGATGCACATAAAAAATTACCTTCAGAAATTTCCGGAGGAATGCAGAAACGTGTTGCGATTGCCCGTGCTATTGTTAACAATCCAAAATATTTATTTTGTGATGAGCCCAACTCAGGGTTAGATCCAAATACCTCAACTTTGATTGACAACCTGATTCAGGAAATTACTGAAGAGTATAATATTACAACTGTAATTAATACACACGACATGAATTCAGTTATGGAAATCGGTCAAAATATTGTTTTTCTGAAAAAAGGGCTAAAAGCATGGCAAGGAACCAAAGAAGAAATTTTCAGGACTGAGAACAAGGATATTGTAAAATTTGTTTACTCTTCGAACTTGTTTAAAAAAGTCAGAGAGGCATATTTGAAAGGATAAATCCTTTTAAATATCAAAATAAAAAATCCAAATTCCAATTTAAAAGTTAGAATTTGGTTTTTTTTTATTGGATTTTAATAATAATTATTGAAATTTTTGATTTATCAATTCCACCTCAGCATTCGGATTAAAAAGATACAATTTCCCGGAACTAATTTCCAGACATTCAAAACGTTTTGTCCGAACAGCTATTTTCCTGAATATTTTTCCGTTTTTAATTCTAAAAACACTTCCGTACGGAAGCTCGAAAACATAATTTTTGTCGTTTTGTGCATCATACTGCTTCAAAGCCAACGACAATGTTGTGTCTGTATCACTGCTTGCCGACGGATTTTTAAAATGTCTTGCTAACAAAGGCAAAATTTGAGCCGGGAATATTTCCGGTCTTATAAATGGTACCATCAAACGCTGAAATGTCAATTTCCATTCATTCCCATGGGGCTTAATATTCCGTCCAAACTTTTCAAAAGCTACTAAATGTGCAATTTCATGAATCAGCGTAATCAAAAATCGATATTTATTTAAACTAGCATTGACTGTTATTTCATGCTTGCCGCTTGGTCCTCTCCTGTAATCACCATGACGCGTCTGGCGTTCGTTTACGATTTTAAGATGCACCTGATTGGCAACGATCAAATCGAAAACGGGCTTTACGGCATGTTCCGGAATATATTTTGCTAAAGTTTCGCTCACAATAGTTATAAATTATTAATTATGAGTTATAAGTTTTTTTTTGGACGTAATTATAATGCTTCTAATTATTTTTAGCACCTCATTACATTGTTGATGTATGGAATCAAACTCTGCTAGAGAAATATAATCCGTTTCTTTTAAGATTTCAAGCCAATACATAGATTCATCACACTCTTTTTGGGCAATTGATAATTTATGAATGAAATCAGCTTTGCTCTGAGCATTGACAGCTTCACGAACATTTGCGCCAACGGAAGTAATAGAACGCAAAAATTGCTTGCTCATTACAAACTCCTTTTTTTCAGAAACTAAATGTTTATAAAAATTAACCCCTCTTACAGCTAATTGAAAACTTTTAGTTTTTACAATACTTTCACTCATAATTCAGAACTCATAATTTATAATTAGTTAAGGATTAGTCGATGAAACTTCCAATACTTTCCCATTAAAATATTTATTACCGTTTAATGTAAAATCAAAAATATAAGTGGCCATTCCCTCTGCAGAAATGGGTGCCTGATACCCCGGAAAGGCTTCGTTAAGCATTTCGGTCTGGACAGAACCAAGAGCCAAAACATTAAAAGAAATTCCTTTTTCTTTATATTCTTCCGCTAATAATTCGGTTAACGTAATTACAGCTCCTTTGCTTGAACTGTAGGCAGCCAAACCTGCAAACTTTAAACTTCCGCGCACACCGCCAATCGAACTGATGGTTACGACGTGACTCCCTTTCTGAAGATAGGGCAAACAGATACGTGTAAGATTGGCTACAGCAAAAACATTCACTTTATAAATACTTTCAAAATCGGCCTGAGTGGTTTCTGCAAAAGGTTTCAGCAACAAAGCGCCTGCGTTATGCACCACAGCATCTACTTTTTTCCAGGTTGAAGAAAGAAAATCGCTTACAATATCGAGTTGTGATTCATCTGCGAGATCAACCGAAAGGCAGGTAACATTTTGGTGTTCTAAAAGAGC
This sequence comes from Flavobacterium cheongpyeongense, assembly GCF_003202435.1. Lineage (GTDB taxonomy): Bacteria > Bacteroidota > Bacteroidia > Flavobacteriales > Flavobacteriaceae > Flavobacterium > Flavobacterium cheongpyeongense. The sequence goes on along the minus strand of NZ_QJHK01000003.1, from coordinate 157,356 downwards.
CTGTGGAATTTTTCTGGAAATCGCTAACACATTATGTCCTGCATTTGCGAACTGTAAAGCCAGTTCATAACCAATTCCTCTTGAAGTTCCTGTAATAATAATATTTTTCATGTCACAAAAATAATCAAATCTATCAAAAAAGAATCTTTATTTTGTCATCGTAATTTCCTGTGTTGGAGTTGTTGCAATTTGAGTCACAGCAGGTAAAAATTCCTGAATAAATTTCGTGATATGCAGAATATCCATCACCTGAAATTCATCTGACGGATGATGATAAAAATCAAAATTCTCAAAATCAAAAGTACTTATAGACTGACAGGGCTTTTTGAAAACATCATAAAACGAATAATTATCAGAACGATAAAAAAGTTCATATTCGGCTTCTTTTGGCAGGAAACCAATTGTATTCTTTCCTGTGTACTGATTAATTCTCCCGGCCATATTGGACTTATCAAAACCTGTAATATAAGCCTGGTAATCGCGTTTCATTGGTACGCCAACCATTTCGATATTTAATTGTGTGTATAAATTAAAATCTTGTTTTTTAAGTTTTTGAACCAAACTCTTAGATCCCAATAGTCCTTTTTCTTCACCTGCAAAAAACACAATAAGAACACTTCGTTTATTCAATTTCGTCTGAGCAAAATATTTAGCCATTTCTGCAACAACAGTTACTCCGGAAGCATCATCATTTGCTCCGTTATTAATCATATCACCCTGCTTGTTTTTAAGCACACCAATATGATCATAATGCGCACTCAAAACCACAAATTCTTTTTTGAGTTCAGGATCGGTTCCTTCTAAAACACCTACAATATTATAAGCCGTTGTTTCAAAATTAGTAAGCGTATCGCGATAAGACGAAAAATAAGGTTTTACATTGTTTTTCTTTAAAAAATCTTCCAGAAAAACTGCCGCTTTTTCAATACCCCGGGTTCCTGTTTCCCTTCCTTCCAGTTCATCCGAAGAAAGATATTTTAAAAAATCTGAAACGTCTGTTTGTTCGACATTATAAGTTTTTTCACTAACAGTTTTTATATTGGATTTACAAGCCAATAAAACAAATGGTAAAAGAAAGTATCGTTTTTTCATAGCAGAATTTTAGCTTCAAAGCTAAAACGCTGAAGCAGTTGGTTTAAAATATTTTTTATACACCTTAAACACCTGAATGCTCCCTAATAAAACAAAAAAGAGTGGAATAAATACAGGCATTATATACTTTGATAAGTGATTTGTTTTTTGAAGAATAATATGCAATGCCAGGATCAGACTTAACATTCCTAAAAAAATGCCCATCAAAGTGCCTGCAATATAATAATATTTTAACTTTTTTTCGGTTGCAATATAGCTCTCATTCACTAAATATAAATTCCAGCTTGTCCAAAAAGGCAACTGTAAAAAATTAAAACAGTTCAAAACTACTCCAATTACAAATGGAGGATACATTAAATACGAACTCAAATTACTATTTAATCGTGAAGGTGAAGCGGAATTAAAATAAAAGAAATACGCCAAAATAAACATAAAAAAAACGGCAAAAAAATCAAGTGCTTTTATCACTTTTTTATTCTTTACTAATTGTCCGGCAAAAAGCAGCGTAAAATAAATGACAAACGTTTCTATAAAAACAACTCCAAGTAAAAAGAAAACTAAATTAGGAAGTCCTGACTTTGAATAAATTTCTAATCCGGCTAAATTAAGATACCCTAAAGGAATCGACCCAATAAAGCTCACCACAAATCCTACAGCTATATTTTGAGCCTTTTTAAACATTCCTTAAAAATTTAAAATTTTGTTGTTTTGAGCCAAATGCAAGCGGTATTGATTCATACCCGCTTTGTGTTCTAAATAAGGAAACCCTCTTTTATAATTAGCTGCACTTATTTCGTAGAGGTACGTAATGTGTCGCGCCAGTTCTTTCCACGCAAACCATACAGAATGCTTAGAATCGTATATATGTGTTGGTTCACTTGCAGCCCCGTTTAATTCTACAATCTGAAAGTTTTCACCTCTTTCTAATTCTTCAAAAGAGTTGTACATAATATCAAATCTTCCGAAGTAAAACTCTGGAATCTGTGAGCAGATTTTATTAATTGTTTCGGTTAATTTTGGTGTAATCCAGTGGCTTACGTCAATAAATTTTGCACCCCGTGCATGATTGCCAAACGGAACTAAATTCAATTCTTCTCCTTTTGCAAGAGTCCGTTGTAATAAATCTCCATATTCTTTTTGCAATGCTCGCAGCTGTAGCTTAAATCTGGGCGTTTTACGAATTAAATCTTCAATAGTCAAAACGCCATCACCAATAACAATCAGGAATTCTTTGTAAACAATTCCGGTAATTCTGCCTTCATTTTCGTCTGGATGCCGCACATAGAAAACACCAACTTCATTTTTAAACGGAATGATATCCTGAAGCAAAAAATCAAAATTGGCCCTTTCATTATATTTTTTAAGTTCAGAAACAGTATCGATTTTTTTAACTCCTGAGCCCCGTAAACCAATATCCGGTTTTGCGATTAATGGAAAACAAATCCCTTTCTGAGCAAGCTCATCAATAATCGTCTCCAACTGGCTGTTTTCCTTAATTAAAATAGTTTTTGGATAATATTTTTTTGGAAGCAAATCATAAATCTGCTTTTTGCTTTCCATCAGAAATCCTCCGTTTTTAATTTTCGGATTTGAGGCATTAAAGAAAAAAACTGATCTTGCTTTAAGCGCATAATAGGCCCAAAGAAAATAAATCGGAACGTAGAGAACCTGAAAGGGCCAATACTCCCAATTTGCAATTTTATGGAAAAACAATTTCATCTGATAGGGTATTAAATACTAATAAAAGCAGTAGAAAACTCCTTTTCGTTAACTAAATCATGGTAATCAATAACACTCTTGTTCTTGTCTACAATAACTTGGGAGATACTTAATGTTTTTAAAGTATTCTCTCTGTTGATAATTAAGCCGTTTTCAGCATCATCTCCTTCGGTATTTCGATGAAAAACAAGCATATCCAAAGCTGTAATCTCATTTTTTTCTTTTAAGAAATTCACAAACCAGCCGGAGCGTTTTTTTCTAATCTCCTCTGAATATAAAGTTACAGAAGACCAGATATGATTTTGATTTTCATTTAATTGGGAATCTCTTTTAATGAAGCCATCCCAAATAAGTTCATACAGTTTTTTGTCCTGATATAAAACCAGCGTAAATGGTTCGATATCTTCAAGATTGATTTGTTTCCAGAAATCTTTAGGAGAATCACTGCAAATAATATCTAAAGCAATGAGACCCCGGCTTTTTCTATACGAAAACTGAGCTTTATGTTTTTCGATACCGCCATTTAAAAGCACCAGAATAGTTCCGTTTGCGTCAACAGCAAACCACGTCCCGCCGGCTTTTGGATCTTTGGGATACAGGATGTTTTTGCCGTTGCAAATGTAATTTTTAGGCGGAACAGCACCTGGACGTACTATTTTCTCATCTCTATTTGAGGTGATTATTACAGTATTATTGCTATTTATAAAACTTACTGTACACATTGTTTTTTATATTCTATTGTAGATCGTGCCACACCAAAATTTTCATTTAATTCAATATTTTCATATTGCAAAAGAGCCACTTTTATTAAGGCCTGATGATGAATACAATGTTCTAAGTTATACAAAAGTTCCCTGTAGTAGTTACTTTGAATCCTAAACGTAAGTCCATCGATCATTTGATCTAAAAATACTATTTTGTTTTCTTTCTTTAAACTGGCCTTCACATCACAAATACATTGTTTTGCAAACTGTGTTTCGGTTTCAATACGCTTATTGCGATCCCGGTTATCATAATTTAAAACTCCAAAATCGTAACTTTTTTCAAGGCATTGAAACATTTCAAGAATATGTCGTGTATGTTCGCCAATACTGGAATTGGTTAAGGCCTTACAAGATTTTGAGTAAGATTCATCAGACAACTGATCTAACAAATTCACCAATTCATCTAAACTTTGGTTTATTGATTTCAGCAGCATAATTATTTCATTTTTAAAAGATTAATAATTATATTTCTATCCCTATAAAGTAATATCAGACAGCATAAGAATGTAATGACAGCCAGAAAAAAAAGCAGTCCTCCATCGCTCTGAACTTCAATTCCTAAAACAAATAAATGCGAAAGTATCGCACCAATCATAACGCCACACCCGCCTAAAGCTCCCAGCCATGTGGTTTTAGGTATTAAAATTAAGATCACAACAATCAGTTCTGCTATTCCGGAGCCTATTCTCCCATATGGTTCTATACCTAAGCTACGAAAAATATAAACGCTCTCTAAAGCAGCGGTAAATTTAAAATACAATGTCTGTAATAAAATTACCGAAGCAAGTAACCGCAAAATCCAGCTTATTTGTGTTGTTTTCATACCGTTTATTTATAGATTTTTTTCCAGTTCAGATCAGCTTTTGCTTTCAGATTATTTTCGTCTTTATTCCAACTTTTTAATGTATTATTGAAATAAGCATTATAAAAAAGATAGAGCTTTCCATCTGTAATTTTAAATGTTTCGGGATCAATTGTTACTTTTTCTCCGGCACTCCCCATTGCATAAGCACACCAGCCGCCAAACTGAGGTTCAAAACCAGCAGGGTTTTTGAGGAAAATTTCTTTGTTCGCTCCCGATGAGAACTTATAAGTAACTCCCATATAACTTACCGTAAAATCGTTTTTGCCTTTTAGAGGCTTGTTTTGTTTAAAATAAGCTACAGGATCGTAACCCTGAATAGCGAGTTTACTTTCTAAATTGTACTGTGTAATTCTTTTAGCATCATTTTGCGATAATGTTACAACTGATACGAAAAGAAACACTATTGAAAACAGCTTTCTCATCTTGATTTATTTTAAGTTTTTTAAAACTGAAACTAATAATTCAGTTGTCATACGATGTTTAAAATCAGGTGAAACATATTCAAATACAACAGTACCATCTGTGTTTATTACAAAAACAGAAGGAACTGGTAAAAAACCAGTATTAGCTACATTAGAATTTACGTTAATAACTGACTTATAGTTTTCAGGAGCTTCAAAAGCAATTCCAAAGGCTTTGATTAATTCTCCTTTTGAGTCTGAAAGTAAAGTATATTTTACCTTATCTTTAGTCGTTTTTAAATTCTCCGGAGTGTCCGGACTTATGGCAACAATCTGATATCCAGTATCCAGAATTTGTTTTTCGGCTTCCGCCAAAGCAGACAAATGCATGTTACAATATGGGCACCATCCACCACGGTAAAAAACCAAAACTGTTTTCTTTTTCTTAATTAAATCAGAAACACTTACGGCTTCGTTTTCAGATGATTTTAAAATCGAATTTGGAATTTTTTCTCCTATTAGTAAAGGAGCAATATCAGTTGCAGATTTGGGAAGTGCAGTTTGTGCATGGGCAACAGAAGTAAGTATCACCAATATAAAAAGTAATTTTTTCATAATTAATAGTTTTAATCTTTTGATAATGTAAAACTACTGCAGTCTGAAAAAACAAAATGTCGGCTACGTTACACTTGAGACAAAATAATTATAACTTATTGATATCGGCAATAAGGATCTCTTTTCTCTTGTACATTAAAAGATTATTGGCTTCCATTTCATTAAGGAGCTGTGTGGCTGTTTGTCTTGAAGTACAAATAATTTGCGCAATGTCATTTTGAGTCAGATAATTTTCAATCGTAACAGAATTCCCGTTTTTAACCCCTTCCTGCTCTGCCCAGTCTTTTAGGAATTGATATAATCTGGTTTTGGCATCTTTAGAAATTAAGTTCGCATAACTATTCTTGATGCGCTTCATTTTAAGGCCTACAAATTTTGTATAAGAAAGTGCCAGGGTTGGATTTCTTAATAATAAATCTTCAAAATCAGACATTAAAAAACTGCAGATCACAACATCGTCAGAAAGTACTTTTGCGTATTCGTTGGTTTTATGATCTGCCTCTAAAGTTAATTCGCCAAATAAATCCCCTTTCTGTATAATATCCTTGATGGTTTCGTTTCCGTCTTCATCGACAGCAACAATTTTGATATTTCCTTTTTTAAGTAAAAAAATACGGGGCAGATCAGAAGAAGAGAAATAAATAATTTCGCCTTTTGATGCTTTTTTAAAACCTGTAATGATACATAATTGCCTGATTTGACTGAAACTTAAAGTCCTGAACAATTTGTGATCGCGCAAATACCAATATTTTAATTCTTCGTACATAAAAGTAAAATCTATTGCTGTAAAAGTACTTAATTTTTCATCTTAAAATAAAACCCTTTCGAAGCTTGACTTCAGAAAGGGTTTTTATATACATTTAAACAAGGAAAATTATTCTGCAATAATTGCCCTTGAAATTACAATTTTCTGAATTTCTGAAGTCCCTTCGTAAATCTGAGTAATTTTTGCATCACGCATCATGCGTTCTACATGGTATTCCTTTACGTAGCCGTTTCCTCCATGAATCTGAACAGCTTCAACCGCTGTATCCATAGCAACCTGCGAAGCAAATAATTTTGCCATTGCACCGCTTACGTCATAATTTTTGTGCTGGTCTTTATCCCAGGCAGCTTTCATACACAGATGACGGGCAGCTTCGATATTTACCGCCATATCTGCCAGTTTAAAGGCAATAGCCTGATGATTGCAGATTTCGGTTCCGAAAGCTTTGCGCTCTTTGGAATATTTCAAAGCCCGTTCATAAGCTCCTGAAGCAATTCCCAAAGCCTGAGAAGCAATTCCGATACGGCCACCGGCAAGTGTTTTCATGGCAAACTTAAACCCGAAACCGTCTTCCCCAATCCTGTTCTCTTTAGGAACTTTTACATCACTAAACATTAGGGAATGCGTATCAGATCCCCGGATACCCATTTTTTGTTCTTTTGGCCCAACAGTAAAGCCAGGCATATCTTTAGTCATAATAAGAACATTAATTCCTTTATGTTTTAATTCGGCATGCGTTTGGGCAATAACCAAATAAACAGATGCTGTACTTCCGTTTGTGATCCAGTTTTTTGTACCGTTTACCAAATAATGGTCTCCCATATCAAGAGCAGTAGTCTTTTGCGAAGTAGCATCACTACCGGCTTCCGGCTCGCTTAAGCAAAAAGCACCGTGAATTTCACCAGAAGCAAGACCCGGTAAATATTTTTGTTTTTGTTCTTCGGTTCCAAATTCCTGTAATCCCCAACAAACTAATGAATTATTTACAGACATCACCACTGAAGCTGATGCATCTACCTTTGAGATTTCTTCCATTGCAATTACGTAAGAAACCGTATCCAGACCGCTTCCGCCGTATTTTGGATCAACCATCATCCCCATAAACCCTAACTGTCCCATTTTTTTTACCTGCTCGGTCGGAAAAATTTGTTTTTCATCTCTGTCAATTACACCCGGCAATAATTCGTTTTGAGCAAAATCCCTCGCAGCCTGCTGAATCATTAAATGCTCTTCTGTTAGATTAAAATCCATAATAGTCGTTCTTTAAAGTGGTTAAAGGCTCTTTCTGTTTCCATAAAAAAGCTTTTCAAATATAAATTTTAAATACCAAATAACAATGCATGCATAGTATTTTTGTGTGTTTATACAAAAATACGATAACGTTTTCGTAACTGCGTTGAAAATAAATCATTAAAACTTAGATTTCATAGTATATTTCAGATTTTTAGAGGAAAAATATGGATAATAAAATTAAAGGAAAGTGATTAAGATATTAATTAAAACAAAATCATAAGCCATAAAACGACTCTCTAATCTGCAGTGAAATTACCCTTACTATTTTGATTATGAATTCAGTATATTTTAAAAACAAAGACAATATCACAAAAAACTTGTCGTTTAAAGCTCTCAATTTTAGAAATTAAAGGTATTTTTGCAAAAAACAAAAACCACTAAAAACAAAAACCACTAAAAAACAATTATCACGAAAGACTATGAAAAAGATTTTACTAATACTCACGTTACTTTTAAGTCTACAATTTACAGTATCCGCACAAACACATATAGATGTAAATGGCGTTACAGTTCCAAGAAAAATTGATATCCTAAACAAAACTTTACAACTTAACGGTGCCGGCGGGAGATCAAAAATGTGGTTAGAAGTTTATGTCCAGGCTTTGTATTTATCGCAATTGAGCCAGGATCCTCAATTTATCATTGACAGTGATACTGAAATGGCGATACGAATTGAAATTACTTCTTCTATGGTCTCTGCTAACAAATTAACCAAAGCCATGAATGTGGGTTTTGAGAAATCTGCTGGAAGTAACCTTGAAGAATTAAGACCGAGAATCGAACAGTTAAAAACTTTTTTAAGTGATAAAATCACAGAAAAAGATGTTTTTATCTTAGCTTACAATCCGATTGACCAGACCATCAATGTTTTTAAAAATGAAGCCTTTAAAGGAAAAATTACCGGATTTGATTTTAAAAAAGCCTTATTCGGAATCTGGCTTTCTGACAAACCGGTTGATGAAACATTAAAGAAAAATTTATTAGGACAATAACATTTCCTGATTTTACAAATTTTAAAGCCGAAAACAATCTTGTTTCCGGCTTTCTTTTTGCATAAAAGAAAATAGATTCAAAATACATTATTCGCATTATTCTATTTCATACTTTTACAAAAACTAAACATACTTTAACGAAATGAAAGATTTATTGCAGCAATTTGAAAACAAAGACCCTGAAATTGTTTTTAACTGGAAAGATTCTGAAACAGAAGCAGAAGGCTGGACAGTTATTAATTCGCTTCGTGGAGGAGCCGCTGGTGGAGGTACCAGAATGAGAAAAGGACTGGATATGAATGAAGTATTGTCACTAGCCAAAACAATGGAAGTTAAATTTTCGGTTTCAGGACCTGCAATAGGCGGTGCTAAATCCGGAATTAATTTTGATCCGAACGATCCTCGTAAAAAAGGTGTTTTACAGCGCTGGTACAAAGCAGTTTCTCCTTTATTAAAAAGTTATTACGGAACAGGCGGGGATTTAAATGTGGATGAAATTCATGAAGTAATCCCAATGACAGAAGAATGTGGTGTCTGGCATCCGCAGGAAGGTGTTTTTAACGGACATTTTAAACCAACAGAAGCGGATAAAATTAATAGAATTGGACAATTACGTCAGGGTGTAATCAAAGTGATTGAAAACCCGAAATTCTCTCCGGATGTAACCCGAAAATACACTGTTGCCGATATGATTACCGGTTTTGGAGTTGCTGAAGCCGTTCGTCATTTTTATGCAACTTACGGCGGAGATATAAAAGGCAAAAAAGCAATTGTTCAGGGTTTTGGAAACGTTGGTTCTGCAGCAGCTTTTTATCTGGCTGAAATGGGGGCCAAAGTAATTGGAATTATTGACCGTGACGGAGGTTTAATTAAGGAAGAAGGTTTTTCTTTTGAAGAAATCAGAACCTTATTTTTAAACAAAGACGGAAATAAATTAGTTGCCAAAAATATGATTCCTTTTGAAGAAATCAATTCTAAAATATGGACCATTGGTGCTGAAATTTTTACCCCTTGTGCTGCTTCAAGATTGGTTACTCAAAATCAAATTGACAGTTTAATTGTAAACGGACTTGAAGTTATTTCATGTGGAGCGAATGTTCCTTTTGCTGACAAAGAAATTTTCTTTGGTTCTATTATGGAAGAAGTGGATCATAAAGTAAGTTTGATTCCCGATTTTATTTCAAATTGCGGAATGGCAAGGGTTTTTGCCTACTTTATGGAGAAAAAAGTTCAAATGACAGATGAGGCCATTTTTAACGATACTTCAGAAATTATTAAAAATGCAATTGTAAAAACATATGCTTTAAATCCGTTAAAAACAAATATCAGTGCAACAGCTTTTGAGATTGCGCTGAAACAATTAGTATAATTTTTTATAATTCATATATTTTAAACGAGCTAAATTTTTGGCTCGTTTTTTTTATCAAAATTTAACCGCAGTGTCCGGTAAGTTTTACGCAGGGAACACTAATTTATTTCTCGCAATGACCCAAAGTCAGAAAGTTTTTTTTTTAAGTTTTTCTTTGCGACTCTGCCTCTTTGCAAGATTAATACAAACATCTTTGCGAACTCTACGGTAAAATTCTCCCTTTGATTCTAAACAATTTTTAGTACTTTTAAGCGTTTTTATTAAATACAATTACAAAATTCAGAATCAAAATGACTTCTACCGATTCTTCAGATAAAAAGAAATCACTATTAATCTCTACGGCAATTTATGGTATCCTATTATTGCTGTTATTTTTTATACGCTTTTGGCCTCCCTATAATCCGGAAAACAATGTCGCCCTTGCTGATGGTGGCGGAGGTGGTGGTGGCGTAACCGTAAATTTTGGAGACAGTGATTTGGGCTCAGGAGCCAACTACAAAAGTGAAGTTTTAGAAGTTAAAAACCAAGCCAAACAAGCTCCTTCAAAAGCAACTCCGGACGAATCGATTATTACACAGGAAAATGCAGCAACTGATGCCACTGACGTAGTGATTCCGACAAAAGAAAAACCTAAAAAAAATACGCCTGTTGTAAAACCGGAAGAAAAACCTGTTCCTCAAAAACCTAAAGTCTCTAATGCCACAAATGATGCCTTATCGAGCATTTTAAAAGGCTCAAATAAAGGCGGAGATGGGGATGATAAAGTGGCAGGAAATAAAGGAAAAGCTAATGGAAGTTTAGGATCCAATGGGTATTATGGAAACGGAGGTTCCGGTGGCGGAAATGGCGGAGGCAACGGGACCGGAAATGGCATTGGTACAGGAAGCGGTTATGGAGCCGGAAGCGGCGGAGGTTCTGGCGGTGGATCAGGATACTCTTTGGGAAACCGCAAAGCTTTATCTAAACCGGCACCCAAATACACTTGCGATGAGGCAGGAAAAGTTGTAGTAGAAGTTACTGTTGATCAAAGTGGAAAAACAATCAGCGCCACTCCCGGAGTTAAGGGAACAACAAACTTAGCCAGATGTTTATTAGATCAGGCAAAAATTGCTGCCATGAATACCAAATGGGATGCTGACAGTAATGCTCCTGCCAAACAAGTTGGTAAGATTATTTATAATTTTAGTTTGAATTAAAAAAACATATAAAACTTAAATAAGAAAGGCTTTCTGGAAATTTTCAGAAGGTCTTTCTTATTTAAGTTTTGTCAATTTCGACGCTAGGAGAAATCTTCGCGAGAGGCTCGACAAAGATTGGATTTTCGTTACGGAGTTACTTGCGAAGATTTCTCCTTACATCGAAATGACATACTTTATGGCTATGGCTACTATTTCTTTAATCTGTCTTCTTCCTCGTTCCTCTTTCTTCTATGTTCTTGCCTCTATGCCTTTTTCTTTCTTCCATACTTCTCTTTTCTCACGTGAGGGATTACTTCACTTAATCTTTATTTTCATCGGAGTTCAGTGAACTTCGTTTGCAGCTGGCTACCGAAGTAGCGCGTATAGCCAGACCGGAATAAAAAAATGGACCAATCAACTCAATGCTGATTAGCCCATTTTTTTATTGTGGTCACGCCCAAATGATGATTGTTACTTTGGACTTGTGGCAATTACGAATTTCAAATTATTCTTTACTCCTATCTGTAATACATCAACCAAATCCTGCACTTGCAAATTAAACGGAATACGAACAACAACAGTTTGTTCTTTATCGTCTCCAATTTTAGACATCAGGCTCGTTTCTAATTCTTCAAACTCTACCGGTTGTTTGTCGATATAGAATTTTTTATCTTCTGTAACCGATAAACTGATCAGTTGTTTATTTGTTTTTTCGTTAGATTTTGCTTTTGGCAACGTCATCTTAATAACATTCGGATTTGCAAGTGTTGAGATAATAAGGAAAAACAACAGCAGGAAAAACATGATATCACTCAATGATGAAGTCGCCACTTCGGCATGAAATCTTCTTTTTCTCTTAATAGACATACCTATGCTCTTTGAATTATATTGACAAAAGCTAATATTTGTTTCTGGATTTTTAAGGCAAAATCATCAATTTTACCATTCAGAATATGATAAGCACTATAAGCAATAATCCCTACAATAAGCCCTGCCCCGCTACTGATCATTTTTTCATACAATCCACCGGAAATGTTTCCGATACTAATATTTTCTGTTACCGAAATGCTGTAAAAAATCTTAATTACTCCCGAAATGGTTCCAACAAATCCAAGCGTTGGTGCAATACCGGCAATAAGACCAAGATGTCCTAAACGGCTTTCCATTTCACCAATTTCAATATCGGCAGCACGATCCATATTAGCTTCGATTTCGGCAATTGGTCTTCCAATAACCAAAACTCCTTCTTTTAAAATATTCGCAGCAGCAGTATCACTTCTTTCTACGATTGTTCTGGCGAGTTCAATGTTTCCTGTATTTAGCTTATCGCCTACATCCTGTATCAGTCTATTATCTATTTTTGAAGCTTTCGTGATGTAAAGATAACGTTCAATAATTACGTAAAAAGTATAAAATAATAAAATGGCAATTGGTATTAAGAAAAAACCTCCTTTTAAAATAAATCCTAAAACTGAGATTTCGGTATTGGGTGCAATTTTTTCGATAACTACGTTAGATGCGGCGTTTGCGATGGTATCTGTTTGTAATTGAATGAAGCTAAACATATATTAATTCTGGTTTATAATAATTAATTCTAAAAAATATTTGAAATTTGCAATAAAGATAATTTTCACTCTATTATTAAACTAATAAAATCGAAAATTATTTCAATTAAACCCTATTTTATTCCACAATGAACTATCAGGAAACAACAAACTGGATGTTTAACCAATTGCCGATGTATCAGCTTCAGGGAGCTTCTGCTTACAAAGAAGACTTAACCAACATTAAATTATTGGCATCGCATCTTGATAATCCTCAAGACAGGTTAAAATGCATTCACGTTGCCGGAACCAACGGAAAAGGATCGACTTCACATATGCTGGCTTCAGTTTTACAGGAATCCGGATACAAGGTTGGCTTATATACTTCGCCACATTTGAAAGATTTCAGGGAAAGAATCAGAATTAATGGCGTAGAAATCTCAGAAGATTTTGTTATTGCATTTATTGCAAAACATAAAACCTTCTTTGAGGCAAACAACATGAGTTTTTTCGAAATGTCGGTGGGTCTGGCTTTTGATTATTTTGCATCTGAAAAAGTGGATATTGCCATTATAGAAGTTGGACTTGGCGGAAGACTTGATGCAACGAATATCATTACGCCTTTGGTTTCGGTAATTACCAACATCGGTTTAGACCATACCCAGTTTTTAGGAAATACACTGGAAGCTATTGCGGGAGAAAAATCCGGAATTATCAAACCGAATGTCCCGGTTGTTATTGGCGAATATACTCCGGAAACACAGCCTGTTTTTTTAGCTAAAGCCGAAGAAAAAAAGGCACCGATTTATTTTGCATCCGATTTAATTACGGAAGTTTTTCCTTCTGATTTAATAGGTGCTTATCAGTTTCATAATAAAAAAACCGTTCAGCAGACGATTGCAGTTTTAAATGGTCAAAAAGAATTTAAGGTTTCGGATGAAAATTTGAAAAACGGTTTATATAACGTTTCTAAAAACACAGGCCTGCAGGGAAGATGGCAGCAATTGGGTAAAAATCCTAAAATTATTTGCGACACGGCACACAACAAACATGGTTTGACAGTTGTAATGAATCAGATTCAGACAGAAATTTTTGAGAATCTGCACATTGTTTTGGGAGTTGTAAACGATAAAGACCTGGATTCAATTTTACCTCTTTTTCCTAAAAAAGCGCACTATTATTTCTGCAAGCCAGATTCATTACGTGGTTTACCAACCGAAATACTGCAGGAAGCGGCTAAAAAACATGGTTTAATTGGCGAAAAATACGATTCTGTCGAAAATGCTTTTACTGCCGCAAAGGAAAATGCCGGACAAAATGATTTTATTTATGTTGGCGGAAGCACATTTGTTGTAGCTGAATTGCCATTAGGTTAAATGAAACTAAATTTTCATCTAAAAAAATCAAAAAAATCACTTTTATAACAAATTCAATTCCAGCAAAATATAAGTTTCAGCGTAAATTATTTGGAATTTTTAAGCAATTTCTTTGGAGAACTGAAAAACTAACGTATATTTGCACTCGCAATAACGAAAGACATTGCAACCCGAAAGGGCGATTAGCTCAGCTGGTTCAGAGCACCTCGTTTACACCGAGGGGGTCGGGGGTTCGAACCCCTCATCGCCCACTTAAAGAGACGTTCAGATTTGGACGTCTCTTTTTTTTATCAACTCAATGTGTTGATTTACAATAAGTTAAATCCAATAACATCTACTTTAAAAAGTGTTCGATTTTTTTTTGAATTTTTATCAATTAAAATATTTTAGCATCAAATCTTACTGTATATAAGCGTTGCGTGTTCAAAATCTCCCTGACCATTCATTCACCTCATCCGCCTGCTGTATCATCTTTCTTGAAAGAACTTGCCAACAGATATAGAAAATCCAAAATAATAGCCGCCTCGTCTTCATTAACTTTTATACCTCTTTGTCTTAATAATTTTATGGCCTTCCCGACAGAAACCTTTCTGCTTGAAAAAGGCTTCACAATTCTATCATTACTCTTTTGCATAAACTTGAGAATTAGCTTGTTTTACATCTGAATCTATGGCATTACAAATTACTATCTTTTTAATAGCCCGATCGATTTGCAGCGGGTTAAAATCCCTCCTTTGTATGTTTATTGACGAAGGAGAAAACAGGCTCGCAATGTGCCTTTTGCCTACAAAGTCCAGTGCGCTGTAGCACTGGAAAATATTGTTCCCGCTATCTGACCAAATACTTTTATTGCTGGAATCATATCCATTCAGTTTCTGTAGGAGATGTTGCAATCTGCCATTCAAATTATGAATATTTTCAGTATACTCCTTTTTGATAGACCTGAAATCCTCAAAGTCTATTTTCTCGGCAAGCAAGTGCCTTCTGGCTTTTGATATCAACTCTTCAAATTGAGAAATCTCAGTAAGGACAGCTTTTTTTTCATCCAGGCATTGCCTTCTGGCAGAGAAGATATTTTCATCTTCAAGCACCAAACTGAAAAGCTCGTATACGGACGGCGAAAGGCTTATCCTCTTTAACTGGCTTTCATACAAGGCCTCCAGAATGTCAGCCCTATATCTGCCCTTGCATCTCGAAGTAGAGCAATGGTAATATCTGTATTTTGACAATTTTCCCTGTGATATACTGCCTGTAAACCTACATCCGCAAAATGGGCAGTCTGTAAATCCCCTCAGAGGGAATAAAAGCTTTCTGCAAAATTTTGCTTCTTTCTGTTTACGCCTGCCCGTAAGCTGTATTTGGACTTTCCTGAAGAGATCTTCGGATATGATTGGTTCATGTATAGCCTTTACAAATTGGATTTCTTCATCCTTCGTGGCTCTGACCACTATTATTCCGCAATAAATGGGATTTCGAAGTATCTTCCAAAAATTGTTATTGCTGCATTGAAGCCCTTTTTGACATGCCATTGTCCTAACTTGCCTAATGGAAAATGTGCCTTTTGCAAACTGTTCAAAAGCCCATCTAATTAAATCTGCCTCCGGAAACTTCGGTACTATAATCTTCCTGCCTTCTTGTGTTGACTGGTTACTATATCCCATCGGGGCCTTTCCGGGCCACCTTCCCATTTTCCGGGATCTTCGCATGCCATCCGAAGTATTCCTGCCCCTTCTGCTGTTCTCTGCTTCTGGTATTGAAAGGTAAACCGCAAGCATCACTATGCTTTCGGGTACATCGAAATCAATTGGCTGATCGATTGCCCTAGCTTTAGTGTTAAGTCCTCTCAATATCCCCAGCATCTGGTAGGCATATTCAATGTTTCTGCTGAATCGATCCCATTTTATAAATAGTATGCTATCTGGAGGGCTTTTCTTGTTCTTCTTTAATGCATTGATAATTTTCTTCCACTCTGGACGATTAAAATCCTTGGCTGAAAAATCCTCCCTGAATATACCCCTGACTGCAATTTGGTTCTGCTCGCAGTACCTTAACAACCTATCCTCCTGCTCAGGAAGGGAATAGCCTTTTCTTTTCTGCTCGTCAGTACTTACCCTGACATATAAATACGCTGATTTCATAGTATTCAAATTTGATAATTTTCATGTTAAATTACCAAGTTTGATGAAATTAATGATTCTGCTTATGAATTATTGACCTTATTGATATGACCCCAACCCAAGCATGCGCTGAAAATCTATAAAAAGATGCCGTATTCTGCCGCAATGGCATCTATTTCTCATTAGTATCAAAAAGCGCAATGTCTATAATAACTGCCATCGCTTTATGTAATTATACACTGCAAAGCCTTGGGTACTTACTCAAGGTTAATAAAGAATTACAAATTAAAATTCAAAATGACGAACTTGGAAAAGTAAGGTATCTTCTTATCTCAGAGTTAATAGAAGCTATTACCGAAATTATAAAAAGAATTGAGTAACAGCAACGTCCCATAACCACCGCTAACCAAAACTGCCGAGTTTTCGTTAGCATGATGTTTCGATTTCACGAAGGGGCATTATCTTGGGAGAGAGAACAAGCAATCAGTTGGGATTGAAGTTTCCATAAAAAATTATATAGTTGGCTCCAAACTAGGAAAATAATCTATAATGTTTCGTTTATCAACTCTCAAATTGTCTAGCATATTAAAGCAAAAACGACTAACACTACTCTTTTCTTCATATGTAAGTGTGTTAGAAATTACATTATTTGAATTTGCTGTATCAACAATTCTGATGAATTCAATATTTCGTGCAATAAAATAAATTACATTGGTTAAATCTTTCTCAATTTTATTTGTAATTGGTTTTGATTCAAAAGATTTTTTAGCTAACCATTCTAAAAAAATAGATTTAATTTTTAAATTATTTTCAACCTTCCAAATTTTAAGTAATCTTACAATTCTTTGCTCTCTATAATTTAACTTTAGAGACAACATTTGCTTTTCATGATTTGTCTTTTTATACGTTGATTTTTCAAAAAAACCAATTTTATTGACAAATAACTGAACGTCATTTTTTCCATTTTCAATTAAACGAGTTGGAATTATATCTATTCTTTTAACCTCGTTTTCGAGTTGAATTCCGATTCCAATAGAATGTTTTTGTTCTCTTATTTCTTTAATTTCTTTGATTTTTAATTCGTCAAAGATATAATCAGAAATAGTATCATATACACTAGCAATAGAGCCAAAATCTTTTTTAAAACAAAGTTGAATATCTACATCAGAGCCATAAATAGATGTGCCCTTAACAACTGAACCAGTAATTTTAGGCTTCAACGCCAACTCCGATTTAAATTTGGACTGAAAGTTTGATTTTAATTGTTCTGCTTTGTTCAAAAGTAAGGTATTGTCATCTTTGTAATGATTCAATGTTTTATGGAGATAATTTGGGACACTATTAAATTCCAAAAGGACTTTATTCATCTTATTATCACGTATAGCACCTAAAATTAATCCTCCTGTTCCGCCAACTAAGGCACCTTTACCTGCGGCAACAAAAAGTTGACTCCAATCAAATTCGCTGTTTGGGTCATTACTGTTGAGTTGTTTAAATGCATTAATAATTGCATTTCCTATTCCGAATACTAAAGCCCCATTTTGAGCATATTTCTTTCCTTTATTCATACTTATATCTTTTCATCAATTTCAAATCCAACAGCCTTTGCATAAGCATTCAAGTCTATGGCTGCTACTGTTCCAATAGACTGTTGCAAATATCTTGTGAGTTGAAGAAAAAAAGTGACTAAGGAATTTTCCTTTTCACTAAACGTTGTGCTACTAAAAGTCCTTTCAAGGTAGTAATTTGTTATACGTTCCTCGAAATTTGTGTTTGATATATTTTCCTCACCATCATAATTTACATAAAAGCTCCCATAATCTACTGCACATCCCATTTCAATACTTTGCAATCCTGTTAAATTTTTTAAATGTGATTCAATCGTATTATTATTCTTTGAATAGGTATTAGTACTAGCTAATATACCTCCAACAATTTTTGTCAGTGCTCGAGGATTTTGAGGTATTCCAGCATTAATTATGCCGACTGATGTTCTCTTTAATTTCCTTACACTTTCAATTTTCTTTCCGGCGTATTCAAAAAAATTATCACCAGCCGCATTACCCTGAAAATCAGGCTTAACTTCAAAAACTGCATATACACCTTCAGCGGGAATATAATGAATGCCATTTTGGGTAAAAACGAAAGGCGTATATTGCTGATCATAAATCACTAAGTCTAATTGATGACTTAAACTTCCTGTACTATCAATTACTATTGCTTTGTCAACACAATATCTATTAGGTAAATATTTTCTCAGCCATTCTATCCAAACGTTTTCTAAAGAATCTCCTTTTGATCCAGGATGCAAAATAAATTCTCTATTAGTATTTAATTGCGCAACCATTTGATTTTGCAATCCAGCAAATAAGTCACTTATATTTATTTTATTACTCATATCTATATAATTTATTTTTAAATTGAACATAAAAACCAAGTTCAACCTTGGGCTTATCATAACCTATAATCAGCATTAAAGGATTTTTAATTGAAACCTCAGGGTGATTAGCAATTGAATTAATGGCATTGATATCAGTACTGCTGGGGATTGGTAAATTATTTGGATGAGTATGCCACTCACCTAGATAATATTTCTTGGGTTCCTCAGCATAAAATTGCTTTAATTTATCATCAATACCTATCGTATCCCTTTCAAATAAGTAGGGTGTTCCTTTAAATTTATTTGGCAAAATTGTGTTGGTTATTATTAAATGAGTCTGCGTCTCTGAATAATTGCCAATTAAAAAGCCGCCAAATTCATTCGGATAATGTTTTATTCCAATATCTATTAAACTGCATAATAAATCATCTTCGATTTCCAGTGTTAAACCTAATTCATTAATTCTATACATCAAAACTCATCTAATTTTATTGAAAATACATCGCTCTCGTTCGTTTTTAAGACAAAGTTTCTCAAGTTCTTATTGCTATCACTTAATTTTATGTTGATATGCTTAATGGCAAATTGGACCAATGTGTTAATATCATTATATGAAGCCTTGAAAGTTGGACTCCAACATCCGGTTGGGTTATGTAAATTTTCCATCTCATTCTCCAGAACATTTTCATATTGATTCATTACCCAATTATAACTCTTTGGTTCAACTGAGCAAACAAGGTCTTTAGCATTATTAGTTATTGATAATGTTATCAGTCGATTAAGTTCTAATTTACTTAAAATGTATAGCAAATCATTATCCGTAGAACAATCTATTATAATATCATAATGAAGCAGTTTTTTTTGCAATTCAGTATTAGTACTGTTCAATCCTTGTGCTATTTTTGAATCAACATGAAACAATATTGGATTAATTATTCCGACTTCAACAAAAGGAGATATTAAGAACAATTCATTTGATAAATCATCTACTTTATTACAAATTCCTGACAAAAATGAGTATTCTGATCTACATACATTTTCAGGCTCTTTAATATCATAATCAACTACATCAATGCTTGTACAGCCACATCTTGTCAATGTCTTGGCAACCATACTACCTATTGCGCCTATCCCAATAATAAGTATTTTGCTTTTAGTAATATTTTCGGTTAATCTACCTCTGCCAAAGAAATAATCATAAGAACAATTTTTAGTGATACCCCATACAATATCTTCATCAATAAATCCACCTTTCCATACTTTGTCTTCTTTATAAGACTCAATTGGAAATTTTCCGATTTCTAAAATAGCAACCTGCCAATGTATTTCTTTATCTGATACCCTATAACCTATTAAAAAAGGAATTGGTTTTCCATTCAGTTTCAAATTGGTTTTCTGTACACTATAGAGGAAATTATGAAGATTTTGATTAACTAAACCCTCTAGATCTTCCCAATTGCTTATTATAAATTTACCCATCTTAGCAGGAGGATTATCTAAAAAAACATATATACCAAGGTCTTTGTTGGATAATTGTTTTATAGCACTACTCCATTTACACTCTGTAACCTTTTTACTTGAAGAATCTCTGAATTCTTGAATAATATTATTAAAAATAACCTTTTCATGATACAGTCCGTTATTTATTTTTGAAAACTCGAAAAAACCAAATTGCTGATTGCTGAAAATATGGTCGACTTCAGTAAACAAAAAAGAAAAATGATTGCCCTTAAATTCTTTAGGCTGTAAAATCAAATGTTCATAATGCTTGTCATTATCTTTATTTAAGTAATATTTCCAGATCCATCTTTTTAGTGAATTAATATCGATCTCAATTTTTTTCTTTAAATCAGTCTGGTGAGAAGTGTGTCTGCATATAGATCCATCTCCCATCACATGACCATATTCTAAATAATCGCTGTTGGAAAAAGTAATAGATTCTGTATCCATTCTTTTTAATGGGTACTCAGGATAAATCTTAACATCAAAAAACAAGCAATCGTCTGTTGACTCAACTGGAACTTTAATTTTTCCAACTATATTAAATTCTAAATCTGAACTAAATGAGGTCTCAATTGAAATCCCATTTAGTTCAGAAAAAATTTGCTGGATTGTATTTAGTCTTTTGTCTATCATTTAACCGAATCTTTCATTTTTTGGTGGATTAGAATAGAATCCGTTTCCTTTGTTTTCGTATTTGTTGTCACTTTCTTCTTCCTCAAGAAATTTTGAATTTTCAGGGAAATACGTTTTGATATTTTCATCGTTATCCTCAATTCTTTCAAGCATATTCTTCATATCATCAGACAGAGTCTGTCTCTCTGTTGTCGTTAAAGTATCGATTAAATCATTAGAACCATTTCCTGGATCTTTCAATGTAAAACTTTCGCCGGTAACTTCGTCACGGATATATTGCAATACGGTTTCTAGCTTACCCCATAAATTCCCCGACACATCTTTATTGTCAAAAGCTTTAATTGTAATCAATTCTAAAAAGAAGGATTTCGCAGGGTTATTATACTTGGTATTCTTCCAGACTTTAAGCAGACGAATGACCTTTCTAATGGAATCTTTTTCTTTGGTTGCTCTATCTTTAATATTCTTTATTTGAGCTTGTACATTGGTTTTGATTCTCTCACTGCCTTGGTCAAAGTTTCCATATTTATAGTAAACATAAAGATTAAGGTTTTCATCATCCTTGTATTGGTCTTGATTTAGTTCCCGCCCCGGCACCACATCGATTTTGACAATATCCCCGTCTTCATCGGCAAAAAACTCAATCCCAATAGAAACTTTTTGCTTTCTGACATTTGCGTCATCTTTATATTTCTCATATAAAAAATCAAAAACATCTTCATACATCTGCTTTAATGTGCCATTAGAACCAAATGCATTTCTTTTAAAAGGGCATACCATATCAAAATCAAATTTGGTATTCATAGCAGTATTTTTTGCATAGGAACCAGAATTAAAAGGAGAGTAAATATTACTTTCATACTTCTGCTCTAAAGCCTCTTTAACTTCCTTGTTTTTGTCTTTGTGCTTATTTAAAAGCTGCTCCTCTTTGGTAATTTGATGCGTTTTAATTACCGAATCTAAATGTAAACTCTTATCCATATTTATAATTATTTAATTGCTTTCATTGATATTAAATTGTCTAAATTATCCTTTGTTGTAGCATTTGCATCGCTCCTTAAATATTCCTTTCCATGGCTTTGCACATATGTTACTTTAGATTTGATACTAAAGCCAGGATAATCCCATACTACAGTCTTAATAATATTACCTTTTTTTAGTAATGCTATGGTATCTCCCTCTGAAGTTTTAACGCCCATGCTGAAGGAATCTCCATCATTTACCGGATGCAACATTACATGTGTAATATTGTCACTCGAATCTTTCCAAACACCAGATATTAAATAGTTTGCTGACTTGCTCATAATTTATTTTTTAAGTTAAACCTCTCGTATACATTGTAATGCTATATAAATTTCATAAATTGCCATTGCTATGGAAATTTTTTCTAAAATTTAAGCATTACTATATAAATGAAGTCAGATAATAGAAAAGTTGCAACTTTTGATGAGAAATGCAGAGCACTTCAGGAGGTGTATACTTCGGAATTTTATGCTATTCTTTTCAAACACGCTATCATAAGGCTTAAGACTGTTTTTGGAATCAAATACAATCATCAAAAGGGGTTTAGAGGTATTATGATTGAAGACATGATTAATGATACAATCGAAGCCTTTTTAAGAGAAGGGGGGCGGAACTGGTATCTTGATAAGTTTCCTGATTTCCGAAAGCAGATAATAAGTGCATTAGATAGTGTCATTTCAAACACATTAAACGCTGAGCTTGATAAAGCAAATGAAACATTTGAAATTATGGATAATGATGTCGAAATGTCTTTTGACGATTCCGATTACCAATCATTATTATCTATATGCCATGATGAATTAACAGCTATGGGAGCGACAGATGATGAATTATTATTGTTTGAACCATATATAATTAATGGTATGAAACGAAACGATTTGTCAGAGTTATTAGGTATCGGGATCGATGAACTGACAAATATTAAAAAGCGATTAGATCGCAAGTTACCATTTATAAAAGAAAAATTGAAAGTGTTGAATTATGAAAAATAACTTCATCAAAAAGATAGACGAGGCAATTATCTCCCAAATTATTGACGGAGATTCTAGTACCTATGATGAAATTCTTAAAGAGGAAGGTTTCGATATTAATGATATTGAAAATTATGCTCTTAAAAATTTCCGTAAACATTCATTTCTCTTAAAAGGTTATATTAATAAGCAGAGAGACAACGATTTATTAGAAAAAGCTTCTGCATTACTACAAAGTGCAATCGAGAAAAATATTGACAAACCAATTAGTTATTTAAAATCTTTAATTGCAAATAATCAATTTCAGGTACAATATAGAAATTTAGATAATCTAGGAATTGATGAGATTAAAGAAATTATTAAAGATCAAAATTTATTAGAACTACTGGAACAATTGGAAAATGATCAGAAATAGTAGAGGTTCAAATAGAGCTAAAGCGCTATTGAAAGAAATTGGCTTCGATGAAATTACTGATATTCCTTTGGATATTTTTGTTGCCGGACTTGGAGCAACATTAATAGAAGAAAAATTGCCAAGTTCGGACGGTAAAATTATCAGAGGTAATTCCAAAACATTAATAAAAGTAAACTCCAATATTCAGTTTGAAGAGAGAAAAAGGTTTACTGTCGCCCATGAAATCGGACATTTTTTACTACATGACAAACTAGATTTAGAAATTCACGATGAAACACCCAATACACTAAACTGGTTTAATAATGCAGAGCAGCAAGCAAAAAAAGGAATTCAGGAATGGGAAGCTAACGATTTTGCATCAGAGCTTTTAATGCCGGAAGATATAATACGGAAAGCTGCATTTAAAAAAAAATTCTCTCCAGATTTAGTAAAAGAATTATCAGAAAGATTCAAAACCAGTTTAACCTCAATTATTTATAGATTATTATCATTAAATATCTATCCCTTATTTGTTGTTTTTATTAATAATGGTCAAGTTAAATATTGGAGTAAGTCAGATGGTTATTGGATAAAGATTAAAGAAATTACTAAATTATCTCCTCCTGAAGATTCTGTTGCTCAGGAATATATTGATGCTAAATATGATTTTTTATATTCAGGAAAAGATAAAGCGCAATCAATATATAAATCTACATGGTTCGAATTAAAAGATGATGAGGATGATAGCGATTTTTTCGAATATTGTATTCCCTATAAGCAACTTAAAACTATAATAAGTGTAGTTTGGGAAGAATAAAGCATATTATTGTTTCTAATCTTTTGTACAATTAAATCTAAATATTACAAATTGTTTATTGGAATACACTTGTTCAAAACTAGATTGATATGATGCATAAAATGACTTTTATAAATCTTGAGAAACTTATATAAAATAAATGACTATATACGAAAATGAACCAAAAACATGGAAAGATTTACAAAACAAAGTTGCGGAGATTTTAACTGTATGTGGCTATCTGTGTGAAACAGAAAAAGACATAATTACGGTGAGGGAAAAAGTTAATGTTGATGTGTATGCAGAAATAAGCAACCAAGTGTCTAGAAGCGTAATTATTTGTGAATGTAAATTCTGGAAAAAAAAAGTTCCAAAACATGTTGTGCACTCCTTTCGTACAGTTATAAATGACTATGGAGCCAATTATGGACTTATAATTTCAAAGATGGGCTTTCAGAGTGGGGCATTTAATGCAATTAAAAACACCAATGTTCAATTAGTCAATTGGCCTGAATTTGAAAATACCTTCAGGGCAGAATGGATCAGAAAAAAATTAATTGCCATTTCCAAGACGACAAAACCTTTATATGATTATGTTGGTGTCGGTTTTATGGTGTTCTTTAAAGAACAACTTTCAAAACTTTCTCAAGATGAACTTGAAAAATATCACTACTTGACGGAAAAATATTTTAACCCCGTTTTTGCCTCAGCAAATATTGATTACAAAAATGAAGAGACCAAAGAATTTGACATAGAAATGTTTGATAATTTTCTCCCTCATTATATGAGAGAATTAAATATTAATTTTTGTACTTCATATGAAAATTATTTTCTTCATTTAGAAAAAATCTGTACCGAAGGATTGGTCGAATTTGACAAATTATTTAAAGAAGAATTACGTCGATAAAATTAAAATTTCACTAACAATGGAAGCCGAAAGTTGTTATTTTTACACGCAAAGAGCTCATCCGGCGAAATTTTAGCTTTAATTGTATTTACGTGCATCTAAATAATGATCTAATGGAAAAAATTATACCTTACATTTTAGAAGTTGCTGTTATCATTTTCTCTTTATCTGTATTTTATATATTTAAAATTTACTGGCCTAAATATTTCGAATCCAAAGCAACAAATCAAGCAACGAAGGAAGATATTGGAGAAATAACTGAAATTATAGAACATATAAAATCTGATTTATTGCAACAAAATGAATTTTTAAAAGCTCACCTTTTACTTACTAATCAGCATCAATTAGATATAAAATCAGCTGAGCGAGAAGCAATATTTGATTTCAACAAACGAAAATCTGTTTGGATATATTCTTTAATTAGATTTTCATTTTTTAAATATGATCTAGAAAATTATAGAGAAATCAATAGGCTGACTTATTTAGAATATCAAGAAAGACAATATGAATATGACTTGGCTGCTGCACATCTTACACTATTTATGCATGATAATGAGTTTACTGCTTTAAAAGAAGAACTCATTGCTGAAGTAATTGAATTACATAAAATCGTATCAAGTACTACTTATTCTCTTTTTGACGCATTTATAAAAGCTGAAATGCGCTTAGTTATTGAAAAGAATAATCCTTCCGAACAATCAAAAATCAGGTATGAAATGATTGAAGAACTTTTATCGATTCAAAACAAATACAAAGAAACAACAGAAAATCAATTTGAAAAGGTTGAGGCTCTAGATATTCAAATGAGAGATTTGCTTTGTAATCGGTTGAAAATTCTTGAGACAGCAACTACAGGTAACCTCAATCGCAAAGATTCCGATAACTAGAAGTTTATAATTTCACCAAGAAAGTTTATCTTCGGCAGGAAAACTCAGTTCGTTTTAATCCCTGACTGACGGTTACAATCGAAACGTTAGCAGTTATTTACTTCATATTGTCGAAAAACGTCAAATTGGTATTAAGTCTTGGATTTCTGTCCCTGATACTCCACAGAAAGACAAACAACGCGATCGGATCCAATGGCGTTGTTTTTTTTTGTTAACATACTTCATAAATTACTTAGCTTAATTTTTATTGTTTCAAAAACAGATCTCAATTTATTAAAAACATCAATTGTAGTATTCAGTTTTGTGTACTATTGTAAAAACTTGTGCTTGATTACGTAGCGCATAAGCACCCATGATTAAGGTAGATCACTTAAAAGAGCAAACATATATAAATTAATCACAAGCATTGTGGAAATCCGTAAATATCAACGGTTACTTTGTTATATCTTGGCAGAAATAACTATCTATTTCTGAGTTACAAATATGTAAAACGTATATCTCAGTCAATTTAAAACTATATCAATATGATAAAAATTATCGAAATAGAAAACATAAAAGGAATTCATCGTAAAACTTTTAATCTTGACATTTTTCCAAATAAACCTAGTTTACTTGTCGCGCCTAATGGATTTGGAAAAAGTTCTCTAGCTACCGCTTTCAAATCAATGAACAATAGAAGAATAATATTGCAAGATGATGACTGTTATCAATGCAATACCGCTAACCTTCCTCGAATTAGATTACAATACCAAAAGCCCGACAATTCTATCGTCAATGTCGAAGCGACTAATACAACAAATTCGATAAGTACTGAATTCGATTATTTTGTAATTAATAATAACACGAAACCACGTGGAATCGGATCAATCTATGGTAGGGCAACTGCTAGTTTAGAAATAAAAGATATTGTTTTGATTGATCGTATACCGGATAGAATTAGATTTGATTATTCTTATCGTGATTTACAGGAGAGATTTGGATCTAATTCTAAAGTTTTACCGAATGCTACAGCTGCATTATCAAATCTTACTTTGATGCAAAAAATCAGTGAACTATATCAATTTTTGCAACGTGCAAATGGAAACAGAATTAACGCACAGACTAATGCTGTCATTGACCAAATAAATTTACAAACTGGCTCTACGCAAATATTAACCGATTGGATAAGAGATAATCAGCTACAGGAACTAAAACAAATTGATTACTTAAATAATTTAGGTGACCTTATTCATAGTTTTGACTTAGGTTATAACTCAGAGTCAAAAAGTTATCTCGTAGCTATTCAATTAATCTGGATGTTTAATCAGAATCCCGATTCTTTCAAAAATGCTTGCGTATTTAACAACTATCGATTAGACAAACAAGAATTTGATACAACTTTAGCAGATTTTAATAGTACATGGCAAAATATTCGAGCCAGCGAAACGGGAGGGAAATTGATTGTAAAATTTCCTCCAGCTGTAAGTATATCTAATGGTCAGCGAGATATTTTAACTTTTATTGCTATGCTATTTAAAGCTAAAAGAGAATTGAAAAAGGAAGCAAATATTTTGATAATTGATGAAGTATTCGATTATCTTGATGATGCCAATTTAACAGCCGCACAATATTATATAACCAATCTTATAAAAGAATATTCTTCACGAGGAAAAAGATTATATCCACTTATCTTAACACACTTAAATCCACAGTATTTTAAAAATTTTGCTTTTAGCAATCAAAAGGTTTACTTTTTAGATGCATCAACAGTTCAGGTTAATCCGAGTATGACTACATTGTTGCGCAATAGAGAACATGTGTCAATTCAGAACGATGTTTCAAAATACCTACTTCATTACGATCCTAGTGTAATTAATAAACGTGCCGAGTTTCGAGCATTAGGAATTCGTGAACTTTGGGGAGAAGCAAACAACTTTAACCAATACTTGACAGACCAAGCTCAAAACTATTTAAACAATCAACCATACGACCCATTTGCAGTTTGCGGTGCTGTTCGCGTACGAATCGAGGAAATAGCTTATAATAAACTTCAAAGTCAGCAAGCAAGGGATACATTTTTGGCAATTCATAAAACGAGAAGCAAACTTGAAAAAGCAGAGGAAATGGGTGTAGTTTCTCCAGAATCACATTATTTACTTGGAGTAATTTATAATGAGGGCATGCATTGGAAAGATCATCAAGATAATGTTTCACCAATTGCAGCTAAACTTGAAAACCTTGTTATTAAAAAACTCATTCGGGATGTATTGGTTTAACTACTATGTCAGCGTCTAACCGCCACTAAGTCGAAATTGCCGAGATTTAGGTAGTCGGAAGTTGCTTTTCACGAACATTATTTATCTTCAGCAGAGCGAACTCGGCTCGCTTTGATCAGCAACCTCGTTTATCGGCCAAACGTTACGAAATATTTCATTTTATATTCTCGAAAAATGTCAACATAGATATCAAGTGTTCAACTGTAGTCCCTGACAGCCCCACAATGCCAAATGGCGCCAACTGAAGACAGGCGCCATTCTTTAAACATGCTTTCCTATGTAACGCATTAATCCTAGTAAAAAAAAAGAATTAAAATAATAAAAGTATCCATAACCTGATAATCAAAATTTAAAAACGGCTTTGAATAAATTTATTTCTGCCTTTGTCGAGGAAAATCATAGGGGGAGTTATTTGAAAATCATTTCATATCTTATCTAAAAAATCTTTAATTCAGAAGACCTTTTCTTACTTCTTTGAAGAATTAATTATTGATGTTAAAAATGCAGCACAATAAGTAATTCCAAACAATCCTTCCGTAAAAATTAAAATTGCTTTCGCAATGGAAGCATCAGACAACTGCCCGACATCTGAAAATCCAATTGTCAAGAATGTATAAGCCGAAAAATAAAGAGCCTGTACAAAATTGATGTGAAGCAATAAATGGTACAATCCGGCATAAACTATTACAACCCCAATCATCCAATATATCACATAAAGTGGTTTAAAAAAATACCCGAAAATTAAACTTGTCCAATTTGAAGTGGCCTTCGATAGCTGGTAATTAATTTGGCGTTTGGCTTTTATTGATTTGGCACTTTTCAATACAAGCTTATGATAGATTTCTGAAACTTCGTCAAATGTTTGCGCCGTTCTGGTAATGAACCTTTTTTTATCGCGTATAGCAAGGTCGTCAGTGTCAAATTCTACTTTAGAACTTTCAAACTTAAATAATGAAAATTTTTCTATAGCCGAATTTTCTACTTTAAATAATTTACACCGCCCATATTCCGCATGAAATTCAGATAATGTAGAACTATAAAAACTGATTTTTTTATTTTTTCCCGTTACATAAAGTTTGTCAACTTTGCAAGTATCAATATCAATTTTATTACATGCATCCCAGGAAGGCAGGACAAGCTTATTTGGAATATTTGTTTTATAAATGTGAATGCTGTACTCCTTATCGCTGCCTGCATCAGTTCTGCGCACAACCAACCCTTTTTTGAAATCACAATTTCGTATTATAATTTTTACCTTCGTGTCAGGCAGGCACAACGCAACTGTCTCATTGAATATTTTGTTTTCGTATTCGTGTTTTCCATCTGCTTCAAATATCCTTCTAATGTCATTGTCAATATAATCACTGTGATTATTTTGTGATGGGAAAATAACTCTTTGTAAAATATCTTCCTGTATTATTTCTGGTTTCATAATTAAAATATAATCAGTTAAAGTAACCTTCTTTGAATTGTTTATGGTTATGAATGCCTTGGATTAAGCTTGATTTTCTTGCCCATAAAACTATCAAAATACCCTGCCCCAAATTCACCTTTGATAATGGCAATATCTAAGATGCCGTTTTTTTTAATGATACCCTTTTCAAACATTGATAGTTTGTTATGTGGAGAAATATTAAAATGATACATGATTTCATTGATATGGAAGACATATGCAGTATTGCTGTCTTCTTTAATACATCGTGGTGCAACCATTGATTTTGTAGGTCTCGTTCCGTTAGTGTCAGGTCTGACCAATACAACCTCAAAAGCATCTTCGGGCCCAGCATAATTCTCAAAAATCATTTTCCGCAATTGCTCAGCATATTTTGGACCCAGATCAATCTGGCTAAAAAATGGATTCTTCGAAATATGTGATTTCCAGAGAATAGATAATAAGAACAACTTAATAGTAGTGTAATCTAAATTTTTAAACCGGATATAAGGAACGTGTATTGCATCACCGGCAAACTGTTCTGTTTCAAGTTTAGTATGATCACCAAAAATCGTATTGGCAGCGTACCGTTCCAGCTTACTCAACACCTCGTTTTCACATTGCTCACATAGGATGTCCTTATCCTTAAACCCCGTTTGGTGGTAAATAGCGTCACTAAAATCATCAAGATTTATACTCACAAGCCTATGCTTGGCATCAAACAATCCCCGATAAAGAAAATTCGGGATGATATGCGAATTCTTTATGAGTTTTTTATCTTCTGTACAGAGTTGACAAATCATGATTCAGGTTGGTATGGGAACTTAAATTCAAAAAAATCGGAAACGGTCCACTCAGGTTCTTTTTCATTCCGTTCATATATATCTTCCGAAAGGTCGTCGGGAATTTCAATTCCAATCTTATCAATTAGATCCTGAATCCCGTTTAATCTAAGAGTATAATCTTTAATAAACCGCTCGTGTGCGGTACGTCCGTTAATCATGTCTTCGTGCCGGGCCTTCAGTCCTACAAAATCGTTCGCTTCAATAATGTTAACAATTCTTTCCTTCGTTAGTTTTGCTTCTTCGATATTCCCGAGAAAATGCAGTATTTCATATTTCGTATTAAGGCACGAAACCATATTCTCACGATGTTCCAGCATTTCGTAACTACCCGCAATTTTATCCAGTTTTTCACAACCTTCAACAAGGCTGGCTATATCGTTCTGATTCAGTGGTGCATTAAGGTCAAATGATCTGTTATTCCAGTGGCTGAGCAGATGTTTGTGAAAAATTTTCTTGTAGTTCCATTCTATTTTTGATGATGCAAGATTACTGACGCCGAGGAAGTATCCATTTTTTAAGGCAAAATCAGTAAGCAGGTCCATACGTTGCAGGTAAGCCTTTCCGAGTTTAAGAAATTCCAGATAGACCTTGCTCTCCAATGGTTTTTTAGTATACCTGATAATATAAGTGAAGTTTATTTCCAGGTCATGAAAAAGTAATATCGCTTCAGCATCCAGGATTTTGGCATAAGCTGTAATTCGCATATGTGCGTTTCGTTGGTCCTTTTTAATAATGTCACGTATCGTTTTGTAGAACTTTTTGATGCCTATTGACGGTTTAACCTTATGGCTTGAAAGTTCGTTATAAGCTTTTTCGATGGCGAAGAACGATCCTGAATTTTTAGTATCTGTAATTTTTAACATTTCCTTGTCAAAATCCTGTTTGCTCATAATACCCAATAAGAACTTAGTATTTAGCAAAGTATAGGTGAGCATCGCCTGCACTTCAGGCTCAAAGCTTTGCAATTTTTGTTGTGCCAGTTTCAAAAGTTCCATCGCCTTATACATGTTTCCTCTTTGGAAATATGCGATTCCACAAATGAGATTAAATCGAGGCGGAACTTCTGCTCGCGGGTGCGATCGCTGCTCAATTTCAATGATAAAATTAAACTGGTGCCCATTGACGAGATCCGGTCCGAATTGATCGATGTAGGCAATGTTCTCGGCTACGCTGTAAACCTCGTTATTGGCATCGATAATAACACCGCCGACGTTATCTTTCGCAACAGGAAATTTCAGGAACTGGTTAAGTTGCCGCAATAAAATTCCGTTGTCAAATGTTTCTTTGTAAATATCCGCTATTACGGTAGCGTCAAGCAGCTTGCTGAATCGTAGTGAGTGCTTTTCCTGTTTGTTCCATTCGCCATCTTTCTTTTGCAGCTCAGCTACAAAACTGTTGACATTCTCATAATAAAACGACAGGGTTGGTTGGTGATAAAAAACATAAAAGGCGGGCATCCCATTATTAAGCAGATAATTAATGTTTGATGAATAAATCTGTATGCTGAAGCTTCCGTCGGTATTTGCCTGAACCGTTTCGGTTGCCTTTAGCTGCACAGCGAATCTGAAATTCGTATACACCGAATCACCCGATGATTGTTCCTTTTTAAGTTCAATATGAAAATCGATTCCTTTGTCTCTTGCGGTTTCTGAGCGTATTTCAAATTTGTCTACGGTAAAAAGTGGCCTGAAATAATTGTTAGAAATTGTTTCCAGGTCTTCATTCGGGTTTACTTTAGGGAGATTCACATCGTCAAAGTCATATTGTTTCATAAGGTTACCAATTTTAAGAGGTAAAGTTAACCATTTGCAACAAAAGTATTTTGTCTTGAATAATTACGCGTTCTTCGGGCCACTCGTCAAAATCCAGCGGAAGATTATCAGGGAGATAATAAAAATAGAAAAGAGATCGAAAAGCTTCAACGGGATTTTCGGTGTACGAAGGAAAAATACCAAAGTAATCATGTAATCTGTATTCCTGATAAGGAGGTGTGTCTTCAGCAACTCTTAAAGACAAAAATGGTGCAGGGTCAAAATCAATGGTGTCTGAGGTAATAGTACCGATGATTTTATATTCTTCCTTCAGAATTTTAATTCTTCCCCATCCCCAGGGAGCAGGGTATTTAACTACTGTATAATCTGAGGTATAGTAAAGTTCATGTTGCGTACTCCACAATGGTACATCTATAGCGAATAAGTTATCTTTGAGTCTTTTCATGATTTGGCTGCCTGTTTGATTTAGTAAAGCTGTTGGTATAGTTGTTGCTAATGATAAACATGTGATGATAGTACATTAAACGATGGAGAAGATGATGCAGTTGATGCAGCACTTGATCATATAAAGAGACAGTGAAAAAGCAAGTTTTAGATAAATTTGGCATAGATATATTTTTAAAGGTCAGGAAAAGAGAATAAAGATAAATTTTAAAAAATGCTACCGCAACATCCCTCTCAATTTACCAAATATCTCATTTTATATTTTCAAAAAATGTTAAGATTGGGATTAAGTTTTCGATTGCAATCTCTGACAGCTCGCACAAAAACAAACAAAGCCACTGAAACACAGTAGTTTTATTCTTTAAATATTTTTTTATATCACTACTTAACATAAGTGTCTAACAAAATATATACCGTATTAAAAGAGGGCAGTTGATATAAAGCTCATTTCTGATTATATACTTCTACCATAAACGATTCTATTACAGTGCCAAATTCGTGGAAATCCCCAATTATGATAATCTTGAGCAATTATACTATATAATTCATCGATGTGAGGTTTGACTACTTTCCCCTCCAAATCATCTCTTTTAAACGTTAGTAAGAAACAATACTTTTTATAAATTAGCTTTTACAATTAATCATCAAAAGCTAACTCAATACGCATTACTTTTTCTCCAGTACAATATGGTTGCCGACATATAGCAGTTTTATAACAATCACCATGAAGCTCATAATCTACATATCCTGATACAAGTACGCCTATTATCTTATGTGTTTGATAGTTAAATACTGGCGACCCAGAATTACCCTGAAAACTGTCAAGCGAAGTATAAAAATACTGATGATGAGAATTATCGGATAAGTCAGCATTAATGGCAAGTTTCTGGGGTAGTCCCATAGGGTAACCTAGCATATAGATTTCGTCGCCTTTCTTCAGAGCTTTTGATTTTTCCCACTCCAAGGCAGGACGGTTCAGCTGCCGGTCTGTTTTAAATATTATAAGGTCAAGGTCGCCATAATTCTTTTCCAGGCTTACGGGATAATATACATCCTCAGCCGCTATGCCTGTCTCGGCTGTGCCTAGGCTGTTTATTATTCGGTAGCCAAAAACTATGGCATAATCTTTTAATGGTCGCTGCAACACGTGGGCAGCTGTCATCATTATGTCTTCATCTATAATAAAGGCAGTACCTATACCTACCGTCAGCTGGTTAGCAAAGGCCTGGCCGGTACAAAGATTGTACCTGTTGCCAAGAGTCACCGCTGTATTGAGCTGGTATTGATTACGAGAGATTTTGGTGAGATTTTCTTTTTCTACCACCATGGCAACAGATTCGCTGCATTTGCGTATTGCCACTTGCCAATCAACATCGGGTTTCAGTTGTGCAATTTCAATCCGGCTGTCAAACTGTGCGGGCCCGTGCAGTCGTTTTGGATTAAAAATTTCCTCTAATGAGGGGACTACAGACACTGATATTGCTTTTTCGCCCATCCATTCCGTTCCTTCAGTACTTATTTTAGCCTGTTGCAACTCAAACGTTGCGGCGGCAGGTTCTGCCAGCGATTCTTTTTTTAAATTATTACTTTTTTCTTGTATTTGGTCAACGCTGTTCCGTTCAAAAATTATCTTGTCAGCCTCCATTTTCTTTACAAGGGTTTTCGCTTCTTGCTTTATGGCCTTCTCCACCTGTGCCCAGCACATAGTCGAAAGAAATGCCAGTGATAAGGATAGTATAGCTTTCATATTAATTTTTTGAATGGGCGTGAATTGTGAATAGCGGTATGTCAAGCGTCAGAGCCGTGCTGAAATAAAAAGTCTGTTCTTCTATTGCGTTTTTTAATGCCGGGTCATTCTCATTTTCAGTAAAGCCTCTTAGGCTTGGGCCATATTGTACCCCCACATTTACCGCAAATGGGCCTTTGAAACCTATGCTTAGAAACAGCCCCGGACTGAAAATATCTTTAAATTCAAGATCGGGTAATTGTTCTGTATTGTCTCCCAGACGCAACCTTACTGGGGCTGCAATATCAATCACAGGCATAAAGAGCCCCCATGTTACTGACCTTCCGGATGCAAGCTGGGCATAAATTCCTATTGGTGCTGTAAAGCCCGCAGTATATGAGTCTCCCTTTTCAAGTGAGGCTGTCGTAAATCCGCCGTATAAGCCGGGATAAGCATTTACAGAATAATAACTTCGGGTTTTTTCTTTAAGCGAAGAGCTTCCTGGTGGCAGGGCAAATGTATTTAACGCTTTCTCAACATCTTCGGCACTGTCTGAATTGGCAACGTCATTTACAAAATGTATTAGTTTGACAGTGTTTTCATCTTTAAACTGGAAGATATCAGGGAACATTTCAGGAAGGTAAAATTTCAGGTTAGTAATTAACAATTTCTTATCATCTTCAAGTTTTTCTTTTAACGCAATATCATTTGTAAGGTAATAGTTTACAGAATTATTCAGTATACTATCAACACTCTTAATTATTTCATCCTTAACAGTAATCGTTACCCCTTTTTTCAATAAATAATTTCCAACTTTATCTTTTAATGAAGTAACATCTATCTCTGCATATTTTGAATAGAAATTGCTGGTCAGAAGGTTCTTTTTAAGCTGAGTCATTAAGCTACTAAATTTAGCATCATGATCTTTTCCACTATCTATTAAATTGTATACAGGATCAAAATATGTTATAAATCCCGAAAGTTTAGGGTTGCTTTGTAAAGAAACTAAAATCCACCTGGCAAGTTCCTTTTGGTTTTCCAGCTTCTCAGTATTGGTATACAGTCTTGGGTATTCAAATAATTTTTTGAGGTTCTGCAGTTGCTGTACCGAGTTTAAATTATTAGTAATCGTAAGCATTTCACTATAAAAACTAAACTGATCATTACTCTTACCAAAAGCTGAAGGTATCTCTATAGCCTTAATGATTGCTGTTGTGTAGTTTTTAGTATGCAGGTCTAAGAATATGTCATTTACCGTACGTGCTGTGGTAATGTAAGGTGTAGTTTTGTGGATTAATGGTTTTACATCAAAGTCCCCAAGCAATTTTAATGAAGAATTAGCAACTAATGTGTCTGCTGTAAACAATACATCTTCCGAAAAATCGATTACATCGGCTGTAAGACTGTGCACTTGTTCGGCAGTTATTTTTTCGCCAGCGGCATTCGCTTTTTTAATATCAAGCAAGCTGTTGTGAAGTTTTTCGGCATTCGATGCTATTTTAATAAGGCTACCTGAAACCACTTTAAACTCCGCCGCTTTCTGAGTTACTTTTATTGCAGGGAAATTTGCCATCAGGCCTGAGAAATCCAGTTGCTTATAACGGTTTTGCAGATGATAACCCACATTATAATACTTTTTGTTCTGCTGCTGTAAAAAGCCGATATACAGCAGGTAAAAATTAACCTCGCTGCTGTATGCCGACATAAAGGCCGTATTAGCAAATTTGGGTTTGCTGTCTTCTACAATCATCAGGCTATGTGCAAGCATAGAGGCAAGTTTTATAGTATTGGCAATATTATATTGAATTGGAGGTTTGGCAGTATTTATTTTTTTGTAATTTTCAATAGCAGTTTTTAATAAGCCGGGATTAAGAGTTTCGTAATGAGTAAAAACTGCAGTTGCAGCATCTTTAAATTTTTTATCGTCAGAAGTTTCAAGTTTACTTTTTATGAGCTCCATTTCTTTATTAAAAAGTGCTTCATATGTAAACCCCGCGGTGAAATCATAGTTTGGCGAAAAGGTGTTATATCCGGTATCACGATAGGTAGAATTGTTGATAAAGACTTTTAATTCTGGAAATTGGATGTTTCTGATTTCGATAAACCTATCTATTATTATTTTAGCTCCTGTCTTTGACTTGGTAGGTATGTTAACCATATCTACTAAACTTAAGCTTTCAATATTCTTGTATAATTCGTTAAGATTTCCGGCTTTGTAATTTATAAGAATATTTTTAAGAAGTTCATATACATTATTTGCCCTGGAATCAATCTCTTCTTTATCCAATAATGAAATACCATTAAAAATCTTTGCTTTTTCCGAATTGATCTTCCACATTTTTAAGTCAAGTTCTACTATGGCATTGTCAAGCTTTGTTATAAACCCGGGATCAAGAATTTCTTCAATGTCTAAGGATTGGCTTTTTATAATTCTTAGCTTATATAATTTATTTAATGTAAATGCTTCGTTAAGGTCGACAATCTTATTATCCGCAGCATTTAGGTAGCCATTTATTTCAGTTGTCCTGTATTTTTCAGTCAGGTCTTTAAATGAATTTATGTAAATTTTATTGTCATCATAAATTTTCAATTGTTTTATAATAATGTCAAGCTTACCTTTCAGAAGGGCTTTGACAATAGGATCAGCTTCATTTGTGTACTCGTAATATATTTTGATGGCATCTGGTAAAGCTGTCACCTGTATTTTTCCCTCTTCATAACTGCTGGCCCACCGCTGTATGCTGCGGCTGTTTTCGAGCATGTCAAAATAATCTATCGGGTTTTCAAGTTTTGATATTTGCGGCAATATTTCGAGCGCTTCAAAAGCAAAGTCAAGATCAGGGTGGTCGGCAATATATTTCTTAAACCGTGGCGTGTTTTTCAGGTTGGCAGCATTAGCAATAAGATTATTTAAATCGTCTTCTATATACTGCTTAAGGTCATCAACAAAATTAAGGGTGCGGCTGGCATCAAATGTTTTTAGGTAAGACGTGGTGGTAGGTAAAAGCACCATAAGCTCATTAAGATAGCTTTCCGGCTTTGGGTTGTTCAGGTAGTCCTGTATCTTTTCAACAGCATAAGTGGTGAGTTCGTCTTTTATGCGTTGTGCCAAAAAACGGCTCAGTCCATCTATGGCTTCACTGAAAGCCAGATCACCACCGAAGAATGGCGATGCCTTCTGTATTGATGATGTATAATTCGTTTCGGCAAAATTATCGAAGTTGAGGCTCTTAGCATTATTAAATTTTTGTATGAACAAATAGGTTATGTGAGAAAGATAGCTGTTGGTTATCTCAAAATGATTTCTTATTGCATACAACGCTGTAATATTATGAATGTATTTCTGGTTGTCAAAATCTGTTTTAGTTTTCGTCAGTATAGTTGAAGCATCGTTCAACGCAGTAAAGCCAGGGTTTTGGCCGAGAGTGCTATTTGAAAATGTAACACCCTGACTAGCCTTATTAAAATTATTGTATGCATAAATAGCATCCTGATAAGCCGACAGCGTGTTTGGATTTAGTACTGCTGCCGAAGCGAGGTTTGTTTTAGCATCTTCATCGGCATAAACCATGAGTGTAGCAATTACTTCCTCCATGTCTTTATTGATGGTTTCGGTTCGCAGCGCTATATCGGTAGCGTTATAATCTTTTTTTAAGAGGTCAACTAACCGTGCGGCGTGCCCTGCAACCGGTGCATTTTTTTGTGCTGAAGCTATATTGCTTACAAGCAGTAATAGTAAAATAAAGCTTTTCATGGTGTGGTTTTGTTTATCATTAACAAACTGGTTGTCAGTCCCATAAAAATACATAAAATATTAATATTGTGTTAAAAAATATTAATTCATTAAAAATAAGTCCAATTATCTTTGACATGTAGAGAACATTTGTTGGGCTTAATGTTGACGTCGGAGAACACTAAAAGTCAATATTGGTACTCCTATGAATAGGCGGAGGCAGTAGAGGGTATTTTAACTTGAAGCACAGGAATGTATTTACCAAAGATCTCATTTTATATTTTCAAAAAATGTTAAAATAGGGATTAAGTGTTCATTGCAATCCCTGACAGCCCACACAAAGACAAAGAACGCCATTGGAAGACAATGGCGTTCTTTTTATTTAAAGATGTTTTTCTTCCCAAAATTCTTAGCTTATTCGCGTGAAACGGTTATTACCACACGTTTTTTAATTCAGTTATGTATGCCTCCTTATGAACTTTTTCAACGAAGAACTCAATAAATTCAATCAGCGCTGTTTCAAAATAAATCATATTTCCTTTTAGCAAATCTAGTTGAGATATATTAGTTTTTTCGTGTGAGATAATGCAGTCAAAATCGGCAATCTTATAGTCGATTTCTTTGGTTGTTTCAGAAATTCTAAAAAAGAATGCGTCAGTAAATAATTCTAACCTATTATCAGATGCTTTTTTCATGTCAGTTTTTGACTTAATTAAAAAGCTGTTAAAATTTGAAATTGCACTAATTTTATTTTCATAAACATATTTTTCAGCGCCTTTTAAAATTTTCATCTCGATTAATTTATCTCTATCGTTAGCTATTTTTTCAGGATGCTTCATATAATGTGAGATAACTTCTTTATACTCATCAGGTATAATTTCTTGACTATTCTGAATATACTTTAATAATAAACTGGCAAAATTTTCAGATGCCCTTACTGTATTAGGACTAACGTAATAACCGTCGCAATTTATTGGATTCAAGTCTTCTGCTTCTATTCCTTCAACTGCATTAATATTTTTTTTTGAAAACCTTGATAAGGTAGGTAAGTTGCTAGAGAGTATTAAGTTATAATTCGTAATGTTTTTATCTCGATTTTGATTTTTTAAAGGCTCTTTAAAAACTATAGATTTAGATAAGTTTTTTTCGACAGTTGTAATTCTGTAAACTATCCAATGAGCGCCATTACCAATGAGTTCTTTTATCATTTGATATCGATTAATTTGTCAAAATGTGTGGTAGCTGTTAGCACCAGTTTTTTATATATCGTTTAAATTCAGTTATTACTTCAAAT
This sequence comes from Flavobacterium cheongpyeongense, assembly GCF_003202435.1. Classification (GTDB taxonomy): domain Bacteria; phylum Bacteroidota; class Bacteroidia; order Flavobacteriales; family Flavobacteriaceae; genus Flavobacterium; species Flavobacterium cheongpyeongense. The sequence continues at coordinate 118,270 of NZ_QJHK01000003.1, read as the reverse complement.
GGAATATGGTAAGCATTAAAAGTTACTTGATTTCCATTTCTTTCCAAATTATTAAATACTTTTATATCATTAGTTTTGGTTTTATATTTTCCAGCAAAAGTTTCTAAATTATAGATAGCATTTTCAATTTCTTCTTTTTGTTTAGTAAAAATAAATTTTTGAATTTTTAGAATAGATGAAGATAAATCCACAATCAAAGGTTTTAAATCAATATCTTCTTCTAGATTCTTAATATCATCGTAAACAATTTTTCCTAAAAGACTTTTCTCTTTTTTTATTAAATCGAGGTCAATTGATAATTGTAAACTTCCGGTCGTTTTTAATGGTGATTCAATATTCTTTTCGGCTTTTAGTTCTAGCCCTTGTAGCGGAAAACCTAAATGAAGAGAATAATTCCTCAATTTTATTAAAAAGCGATATGCAAAAACATTATCAAATTCATAACTTGTAAGTTCTCTAAACTCTTTAGATTCATCAGAGTCTTTTCCATATTTTCTTTTTAAATGTGCTTCCCCATTATCGAGAAAAAACTTAAATGAAGATAGCAAATTCAAAATCACTCTATTTGCTTGGAATAATAATTCTTGACTATGTGCTTTTTTAATATCAACAGTTCCAATATGTAAATCAGATATTTTTTCTAAAAATTTCGAATATTCATTTCCGTTCATTTGAAGATTTTTGAAAATAACAAATTGTGTATAAGCAACTTTTATTATTTCAGAATCGAGTTGAATCTCATCAAAAGTTTCTTGACTTATATTTTTAATTGTGTCAAATTTTCTGTTCTCAAATGTTGAAAGTCTTATAAATTTCTCCATGTTTTTTTAAATTGGTGCTAACGTATCGCCTGTAACGGCAGTTGCCGATCAAAGCGAGCAGAGTTCTATCTGCCGAAGATAAACTTTATTCGTGTAACCCCATCCAGCTACTAAAAACATGGCAATTGAGGTTACAGGCTGTTATATGGCGTACTTTATCGACCTAAACTACTCTAAGCCGTAATGCACGCATATTAGATGAGATGTTAGATTTGTTTTTTCATATCTTTAATTTTTAATAAAAAAATAAATGAATAACTCAAGAGGCCTATTATATCCGGCACTGCATAAATTTTATAGCGCCTTAAACAGTTTAGAAAAATTTGAAAAAGGGACAAACTTCTTCGACAATATATGTTATCTGGATAATTTCTTTTCGGAATATAGAAATGTCACCTTTGTGCTGCAAAAATCTTTGGCTAATACTTTATTCATGCCTACGTACGAAAAGTTGCGCGATCAGTACCTAGTTAATGATGTCGGTAAATGGTTTATAGAAAAGCGGAACGAGGTACTTAAACAACAACCCTTTAATCTGGAAAAACGCATTGTAATTAGTATCTATTCTGGTCAGACTTTGTCACTACCTGAATTAGTTTTTACCATTGATAATGATGTTGAAATTTCAACGATAGTCGATTCGCTGCGGACGACATTTATAAGCTTCGGTCAATTAGAAGTGATGTTTTCGGCAGAGTTTTTATTTTATGAATATGGTCATAGTGAAGATTTATATGATAATTTGATTTTAGGGATAAATCAAATGAAACTCTTATTAGCAGACATGAAAAAGGCAATCAATGAGGATCGTACATTATCCAATGAACTCGAAAGGAAAATAGATAAGATGAATTTCTATCGCGTACCAAAAGATTTGCTTTTCATTGACGACTATATATTTTACTGTAAAAAAGAATATTTTGAGAAAGCTTCAAGGATTGCACTATTGTCCGGTTCAGGTCAGACAAGAGTTCCAATTGAGAATCTAAATAAAATGTATCCTAACGGTGACTTATTTAGTAAATTTGAACTGATGCATGTGGTGATTTTTCAAATGGGAAAATCGCTATTACCGACTTGCCTGATATTATATAGTGATGATACGTTTGAATTAGTTACTTTCGGATTTTCGATCAAAACTACAGTATACAGAAAATTTAATGAAATTGCGAGACGGATTGAAGCGAATAAAATAGTTAACGTCCTTTTCGTTACAGAAATGTATATTTACGATTTAGATGAAATAAATAACCTAGACAGTCGTGAAAGGGTCGAACATGCTAAAAGCGAGATATTAGCATTTTACATGATTGATAGTCATTTAGCAATTAAATCACATTCATATGACACAAAGCAAATTGATGATTTTAAATATATCGGTTCGATAATGTTTTCAAAATCGAGCGAGCAAGTATTACCCAGATATATGAATCCGGTTATGCAAGAGTTTACACGTTTGAAAACAAATTTCAAATAAGTTTAAGTTGGGTAATGACGTTCTCAATCGCTGAATTTACCGGGATTTTCTAGTATACTAAGGTCTATTAAGAAAATTATGCGGATGCAATAGCAATCAATCTGTGTTCGATAGAACCCTCACACATTATATTCACTTGATTTCGACATGATTTAATCCGAATTGAACATGAGTATTATAAAAATGCAATCAATATGTTATTACAAAGCATAGCTACTAACCTGATTAAAAAAATACCCAACTATATGTAATTCAATTAATTAATGATTTTAAATTTCGCTAAATAGAGTTAGAATAGGCACAAGGTGTTCGACTGTAATCCCTGACAGCCCACACAAAGACAAACAACGCCATTGGATTCCAATGGCGTTGTTTTTTTAAGTAATTTCCTACTTTGTTTTCTATTATTAAGCAATCATCGAATATAAATCATAAATAACCTATTACGGATTTTCAGTTCATGTAGCCAATGATTTTGTTTTATAAATTACACGTTACTTTTTAATACTTTAGGTCAATTTCATTGTAAGTTATCCAACGTTTAAGATTGCCTACAAACCTTTTTAGATGATCCTCATTCAGGAATATATTTGTCCAATATTCAAATCTATCACATTGAATACTCATATAGTAAATCATAATAGCAAGGCAGGCATAGGGCAATAACTTTTTTTCTTCTTCTGATATTTTAGTCTCGCTTTCATAACCTTTTAAGAAGCTCTCAGCTTTAACTGAATAGTCATTTTCATTAAGATTAGTCAAAAAAAGTTGATATAAGAAATACGAAATATCAAGACATAGCCAACCATTACCACAAAAGTCAAAATCAAAAAAAGTTACTTCCTTCTCTTTATCAATGTGCATGTTATCAAACCAAACATCAAGATGGACGGCTCCGGATCTTATTTGTTTTTCATTCAAATTATTAAATTTAGTCTTAAGGAAGTTTGACAAACTTTCTAAAAATTGAACTTCATCAGATGTACCCTTAAAAAAGCGCTTTGTCCTTATCAGAGACTCATCCAGTAAAGTTTGTATATTATAATTTATTCTGTTTAAAGTAAAATTTTCCGCTGCTTGATGAACTTTAGCTAATCCTTTGCCTATATAGAAGCTTGAATCAGCAGTGAATCTTGCTGTTTTTAAACCCCTCGCATACGAAAATAGTACACCATACCTTTTTCCTTCAGGGGCATCAAACTCCTGAACTAATTCATCCGATATATCTGTGATTGGATAAGCTACTGGAGTATTACTATTTTTTAAATGCAATAAAAATCTTAATTCTTCATCTATTTCCAATTTAGTTCTCCAATCATGTGTATACACTCTAAAAACATACTTTTTTAAACCATCTGTGACAATATAGAGATGATTCATTGCTACTCTGAAAAGCTTACAATCTGCATTTTCACTAAGATCGTATTTATATCGTATAAGGTCACGGAGTTTATTTCCAGAAAGGGTACTGTTTATAACTTGAAATTTTTGTGTCATTTTTATATCCTCTTATGTTTTTTTTGAAGAAGGCAAATGTATAATCCTTTATTCAGAAAAGAAATCTTTACTGAATACTTAGATGCTACTTACGTTACACTGTCACTTTTAATATCTTTATTAAAATAAATACTTTTCTTCAAAAATTAAAGCTATTTTAAACAAAAGACAAAAGAGGCTGTCCGAAAAGGAAAGCCTTTTTTATGCAGCAAATTTTGTTTGTTATTTGGGCATATCACTGCGGGTCGGACTGTCCATTATAACTTTTATTTTCCTAAAGAAAGAAAACAAAAGGATGCCATTTCCATCCCTTATGCGGGGAGTTGGTTTCATAAAAGAATTTAGGGTTATTTTCGAGTTTACCATTTGTAATAATTGCGTTATATTCGTAAGAATAAAATCCTTGTTTATGAAATGAATACATTTTTATTTTAGAATGTTTGAATTTTTGACCAGTGTGTCTAATTTTAGGATTAATAATATAATCAACAATCGCAAAAGACAATTAGTATGGATAGAACTTTGAATGATTTTCAAACTCAATTAGCAGAATCTTTTCATAGTAAGATTAATCTTTTGGAAAAAATCATTGGAGATAAGCACTGGTTAACTACAGGAGGCTTCAAGGAAAAGGTATTGATTAATTTCTTAAATGATAATTTGCCAAAAAAATTAAAAGCTAAATCTGGATTTGTAGTTTTCCCAACGAAAAGACGTTTTAATGCAGAAAAGGCTCCAGAAGATTATGATTCATTGAACCGTAGTTCTTATATTATGTCGAAACAAATTGATATATTAGTTTATGATGTATTTGAATCATCTCCCGTTTTTGAAGATGAAAATATTGTTTTATTATCTCCTGAATCAGTAAAAGCTGTTATTGAGGTTAAGGGGACTTTAAATGGAAAACATTTAACAGATTCGATCGGGTTGTTGATGGATTATCGAAATAAGTGGATTGAGTATAAAGCGTTTTCTAAAGAGCATCATATTGCTGTAGAGTTAAAAGTCCCTGCTTTACTTGTTTATGCTTGGGAATTTAAAAGAAGCACAAATGGAAGTCGACAATTAACAGGAGTAACGATAAGAAAAAAATTATCTAATATTTTAAAAGAAAATTCAACTTTTGAAAATTATCGCGATACTCCTTTTATTAGCTCTGTATTTATATATAAGGAATGTGAAACTACGTTAACAGTTGATGCTGGTTCAGAAGAATTGCGAGTTGGATATTTTACAACTAGAGGGCGAAGTACAAAATTTTTATCAGACGGAACTTTACAGGAAGGAGGAGATAAAACGTTATTTGGTTTATTGAGAACAATACTTGCAATCTCTGATTGTTTAAATAACCGTTTTCTTATTGATACTGATGATAGCAATAGGTATGATTTGTATCGTCATCAAGATACAGGATTTTCAGTATCATTAAAAAAAATTATAACTAATTAAAAGTTTCACTTTAGAACAACTTTTGTATCTTTGTATAAATAATGAAAAAGAAACGAGCAATAATTTTCTATAAAGATTACTTTGAAAAATTCTTTATCCAGCAACGTGAAAAAGTAAAGGCTAAAATTATCTGGACTTTAGAATTAATAGAAGAGTTAGAAAGAATTCCAGAAACGTATCTTAAACATATTGAAAATACGGATGGACTTTTTGAGATACGGATTCAACAAGGAAGCGATATTTTCAGGATATTTTGTTTTTTTGATGAAGGTCAATTAATAATTCTGGCGAACGGGCTTCAGAAGAAAACGCAAAAGACACCAAAAAGCGAAATTGAAAAAGCAATTAAAATTAAAAGGGAATATGAAAGCGAAAAATAATATCAAAACACTCGACCAGTTTAAAACCAAACATTACGGAGAAATTGGAACAGAAAAACGTGACGAACTTGATGCAGGTTTTGAAAACTTTAAAATTGGTGCGATGATTCACGATGCAAGAATTCAGAAAGGCTTGACTCAGGAAGAACTTGCAGTGAAAGTAGGAACTACAAAATCATATATTTCAAAAATCGAGAATAATGTAAAAGAAGCTAGATTTTCAACATTACAAAAAATAGTTGAATTAGGTTTGGGTGGGCATTTGGAATTATCTATTAAACTTTAGAATTGCCATCTAAAAGTTTTTTGGAAAAGATACAATAAATATCGAACTTACAGAAAATACAAAACTATGAATGCTTTAGATAATATAAAAAATAGTCTGATATACAGTGTTTTAGCAACTAAAAATGAAAGGTTGTTGGAAGCCATAAATAGTATTTTTGATTCAACGCAATCCGAAGAAATTGTTGCTTTGTCGTCAGAACAAATAGAAATGTTATTAATGAGCGAAGAAGATATTCAAACCGGAAAAATCATTTCTGAATCAGAACTGAGCAAACGTGATTCAGAATGGCTCAGTTAAGTATATTTTGGACTGAAACTGCAATTCGTCAAAAATCACTGAGCAGTTCTTAGGTACTTATACCCTCAAACCTCATTCTCCTTCAGTCATATCTACAGTCTTTGGATGCAAACTAACCAGTTGTAAAACAATCGCAGTAACCACTACAAATAACAGCAGTACAAAAACGTGCCTCATTCCTCCGTTATCAGCGGCTTTTCCTAAAAACTCGGTGATAACAGCTCCGGCTGAGATACCCACAAAATTCATAATTCCATATCCGGTAGCACGGTAGCGAGGCGCAACAAACTGACAAAGAATAGGCATATTGTTGGTGTCGTATATTCCGAATCCAAGGCCAAAAAGGATAGCGCCAAAAATAATAGCTGCTGTGTCACAGCAATAGCCAAATAGAAACAATGCCGGAATGGTAAGAAACAATCCGATAGCGCTGGTGTAAATTCTTCCTTTAAGATGTTTCATCACCCATCTGTCTGAAATGGCACCACCAATTAAAACGCCAAAAAAGGAAGACATTGAGATGGTTACCGTTGCAATGGGTCCCGCCAGAGCCATGTCTAAATGTAACGTTTCGGTAAATAAGGTGGGTAACCAGTTTTTGGCCGCCCAGCCCGGTAAACTGGGTGAAGCGAAATAAAAGAGTAAAACCCAAAAGGAAATATTACCAAATAAGATTCCCAATCCTTTAAACATCTGCCTGAATTCAGAGATTGTAGATGACTTTTTTGTAGTATCAAAAAAATACGTTTTCTTTTCCTGCAGAAAAAATAGCAGCACTAAACTGTAAAGTACACCCAGTAAACCTACGGAGTGAAAGCTGAAATGCCAGGAAAAATATTTAGAAATAGTGGCTCCAAAACCACCAAGTGCCTGTCCTAAATAAATTCCGGTGGTATGAATGGCAATAGCAAAAGAGCGTGTTTTTTCCTGATGGTAATCTGCAATTAAGGATAAGGCAGCCGGAATATAAAAAGCTTCACTAAAACCCATAATGCCTCGCAAAATATAAATCTGATTGAAAGTGGTGGCATAACCCATCGCCATGGTAACTCCAGACCATATAAAAAGACTTCCTATGATGATTCTTTTTCGGTTAAACCGATCCGCTATAATTCCGGAAACAGGGCTCATAAGCGCATAGATCCAAAGGAAAATAGCCATTAGGAGACCGAAATTTTCAGCTTTAGCCAATTCAGGAATGTCATCCATCATGGCTGACTTCATAGTGGAAAGCATTTGTCTGTCTAAATAATTCAATAAAGCAACAAACCACAACAATCCCACAACAATCCATGGATAGGATTTTTTTTCATTCAATTTTGCAATCATTTTCTTTTTTCAAAATAAAGGCCGAATATACGAATTCAAACGCAACAGGAAAGAATTGTTTTTCCATTTGATTTGTTTGTGATGTTTACTATTTGATTCTTGCTTGTTTTGTTTTTTTGAATCATTACAAAAAGGCAAAATGTTGTTTTCTAGCCCCGATCGCAGTGGAAACCCTTGTGTGCCGGGGTTCGGCATACAAGATTTGTAACGAAGAGCGGGACAATGCTCACTGATAGTGCCTCATCTTTCTGCTCCTGAAATTAAAAATCGGATTCAGGTTATTCACTTATCTTCAAAATAAATCCTTAATACAGTACACAGCAGGACACTTACTCCCTATAAATTCATTTATTTAGAATTTCTTAAAAAAATTAGATTAGAATGGAAAGAGTTTTTGCAGAATATCTTATCGAAACCCCTTATGATGTAGAACAGGCTTCAGCGGTTTTGGCGGGTGAGCAGTCCTCGGGAACTTTTGTGTCTGTGCCGGGCGAAACCGAAGAATTGAAAAAACGTTTTGCAGCACGTGTTGAGGATATTCAGTTATTGGATTTGGCAGACGAACCGTCCATTCCAGGAGGAAGTATTCCCGGAAAAAAATACCAGAAAGCAAGAGTAAAAGTAAGTTGGTCGATTGAAAACTTTGGTTATAATCTGCCGGTTTTGATTAGCACTTTACAAGGGAATTTATATGAAATCACGCAATTTACGGGTTTAAAACTAATGGATTTTGAAGTGCCGGATTCTTTTCAAAATCATTTCAAAGGACCAAAATTCGGAATCAAAGGCTCGAAATTATCCTGTGGCGTAACCGACAGGCCGATGATTGGAACCATTATAAAACCGAGCATCGGAATGAGTGTGGAGGAAACCGCTACTTTGGTAAAATCCCTGATTGATGCCGGAATCGATTTTATCAAAGATGACGAATTGATGGGGTCTGCTGCTAATTCGCCCTTTGATGAAAGGGTAAAAGCGATTATGAAAGTGATTCGTGACAACGAACAAAAAACAGGTAAAAAGGTAATGTATGCGTTCAATATCAGTGATGAAATTGACGAAATGCAACGAAAATACGATTTGATTAAAAAGGAAAAAGGAAGCTGTGCGATGATCAGCATTAACAGTGTGGGACTTTCCGGAACAAAGAAAATCTGTGATCAGGGCGAACTCGTGATTCACGGACACAGAAACGGCTGGGGAATGCTGAACCGACATCCGTTGTTGGGAATTGAATTTCCGGCTTATCAAAAAATTCAACGTCTGGCAGGAGTCGATCAACTGCACGTTAACGGAATCCAGAATAAATTTTGGGAATCGGATGATTCGGTGGTAACCTCGATAAAATCCTGTTTGAAACCCTTTTTAGGCGGATACAAAATATTACCTGTAGTGTCTTCGGGGCAATGGGGCGGACAAGCCGTAGAAACCTACCGAAGAACCCAAACCACCGATTTGCTGTATATGGCAGGTGGCGGAATTTTGGCACATCCAATGGGCCCAAAAGCCGGAGTAAATGCATTACAGCAAGCCTGGACAGGAGCCGTTGACGGTTTGTCTGTGGAAGAAACGGCTTTGAAATATCCGGAATTTGCCGAGTCGGTAAAGAAATTTTCGAAATAATGAAGAACGATAAATTGCTATTGGCCTATTATGGCGACGACTTCACAGGCTCTACCGATGCCCTGGAATTCCTGACGCTGGCCGGAGTGAAAACCGTTCTCTTTCTTCGAAAACCGGAACAAAAAGACCTGGATCGCTTTCCGGGAATTCAGGCCATAGGTCTGGCCGGAAAAAGCCGATCGATGTCACCGTCGGAAATGGAAACAGAACTTTATAGTGCTTTTGAAAATCTGAAAAGTTTTGCCCCAAATCACTTTCATTATAAAGTCTGTTCCACTTTCGATTCTGCACCACACGTGGGAAATATTGGAAAAGCAATCGAGATTGGAAGCGAAGTTTTCAATCAGAAAACGGTTTTGGTTTCACCATCAGCACCACATTTAGGGAGATTTTGTGTTTTCGGAAATCTGTTTGCCCGAATGGGAACGATCGGAAACGGCGAAATTTATCGTATCGACCGACATCCATCCATGAGCAAACATCCTGTTACACCCGCTTTGGAAGGCGATTTGACTTTGCATCTGGCAAAACAAACGGAGAAATCCATCAATCTTGTCAATTTAACAACAATCGAAAAAGGCACATCAGCAGTTCTCGAAGCGGTAGAAAGCAACAATGCCGAAATTCTGTTTTTTGACGGTTTCAATTTGGAACATCTCAAAACCATCGGAAGTGTTTTTAACCAATTGGCAACTGACAAAACATTGTTTTCAGTAGGTTCATCCGGAATCGAAATGGCTTTGGGATTGAATTGGAAAAACGAAAAAATCATCGGAAACGAAGCGATATTCGAATCAGCAGGAGAAGTTTCGCCCATACTCGTTTTATCGGGAAGCTGTTCTCCGGTAACATCCAGTCAAATTGAATATGCACTCGAAAATGGGTTTCTGGAAATCGCTTTAGAAAGTAAAGCTGTCGATATTCAACGTCAGGAAGCAATTATAAAAAACACCGTTGCTCGAATTGTTGACAATTTCAATCAGGGAAAAAGCACGATTTTGCATACCAGCACAGGTTCAAGTGACCCGCGTATTGCTGAAACAGAGGCGTATTTCAGATCAAAAGGAATTTCGGAAAATGATATTCAGAAACAATGCAGTACTCTTTACGGAAGTGTTTTGGGGAGAATCACCAAAGAAGTTTTAAAAGCAGTTCCGCTAAAAAGAATCCTTTTTGCAGGTGGCGATACTTCCAGTTATGCTGCCTCCGAATTGGAAATTCTGGCATTGGAAATGATCGCGCCAATAGCGCCCGGAGCACCGCTTTGCAAGGCCGTTTCGGACAATGAATGGGTTAATAAAATAGAAATGAATTTTAAAGGCGGACAAGTAGGTACGGCCGATTATTTTATAAAAGTATTAAAAGGAGAAAAATTATGAGCGCAAAAGTTTTAGGTTTTGTACATACATCAGCAACATTGGTTCCGTTGTTTCAGCAATTAAGCAATGAGTTTTTAGAGGGAATTGAAACATTCAATATAGTGGATGACAGCCTGATTAAAGACGTAATCAAAAAAGGAAAATTAATGCCCAATACGGCTTCCAGAGTCGTGAGTCACGTTAAACTTGCTGAATCCGCAGGTGCCGATGTAATTTTAGTAACCTGCTCGTCTATTGGTGTGGCAATTGAAACGGCTGCAACGTTAGCAACAGTTCCGGTTATTCGCGTAGATCAGGCGATGGCAGATGAGGCAGTTCAAATTGGGAACAAAATTGGTGTTATTGCGACCTTGCCAACTACTCTGGAGCCAACCAGCGATTTGGTGAGAAGAAGAGCAGAACTGGCAGGTAAAAATGCAACGATTACTTCTAAATTATGCGAAGGCGCTTTCGAAGCTTTAATGAGCGGTGACGCAGCCAAACACGACGAAATGGTAGCCAAAGCCCTAAAAGAATTAATGAAAGAAGTAGATGTAATTGTGCTGGCACAGGCTTCAATGGCAAGAGTTGTCGATGGCTTAAGTGCAGAAGAAAAACTAGTTCCTATTTTGGCAAGTCCGGCTATTGCCATGAAAAAACTGGCAGAACTTTATTTCTAACCAAAAAAGAATTCACATATAAGTTATATAAGGACATTTAAACTAAGCACAAAAAGGCAACAACTTATATTTACTTATATAGCTTATATGGTTTAAAGAAAAGTTTTGAATAAAATAATATGTTTTAATAATGTTTAGTATGCGTAAATATTTTCTTTGGGCTGCCCCACTATTTTTCATCGTTGCCGGTTTGGGCTGGTTACAGCAAATAGAGATATTGTGGAAATTGGGATTAATCTTTGGTTTTTCAAGTATTGCCATTGGGGTAGGACATCTGAAAGTAGTAAGCGGATATCAATATACATTTTGGATTATCACCGCCGTGTGTGCCGGATTAATCTATCCTGATTTTTTTCTGCACATAGGCAGTTTTGATATGCGTAACAAATGGCTCATTCTGATCATCATTCAAATGGTAATGTTCGGAATGGGAACTCAAATGAGCATCGAAGATTTTACGGGAATCCGAAAATCCGGAAAAGGCGTATTGATTGGCTTGTTAGGACATTTTACCATCATGCCAATTATGGGTTTTTTAATTGCCAAAACTTTTGGTTTCGAACCCGAAATCGCCGCAGGAATTATTCTGATTGGATCCTGCAGCAGCGGATTGGCTTCGAATGTAATGACCTATATTGCCAAAGGGAATCTGGTTTTGTCCGTAACGGTAACGGCCATGTCAACCTTGGCGGCACCCATTATGACGCCGTTTTTAATGAAAATATTTGCCGGAACTTTAGTCGAGGTGCATTTCTTCAATATGATGATGGAAATTATTAAAATCGTTCTGGTTCCTTTGGCAGCAGCCATGATTCACGATATGTTGAAAAATTATGGAGAAACAGCCAAAAAAAGAATTTATGTTTTGACAATCCTTTCGGTCTTTTGGCTGACAATTGTTATTTTCTTTGGGAAATCTTTTTCAATTTCAGAAGAGGGAACTGCAGCCCATATACTCGAAATTATCAATTTTACTTGCGGAGCTTTCATCGTCGGTACGTTATATCATTTATTATATAAAATCTATCCAAAAATTGATGCGATCATGCCGTATTTCTCCATGTTTGGCATCATCTATTTTACCTTGGTGACCACAGCCGCCGGAAGAGATAATTTAATTCAGATTGGATTTTTGCTTTTCCTGGCTTCGGTACTACACAACGGAGCAGGCTACTTTTTTGGTTATTGGCTCAGCAGATTAAGCGGTCTCGACAAAAAAAGCAGTCAGACGATCGCTTTCGAAGTAGGGCTTCAAAACGGCGGAATGGCATCCGGACTCGCTGGTGCTATGGGCAAGCTGGCAACGGTTGGACTCGCTTCGGCTGTATTTAGTCCGTGGATGAATGTTTCGGGTTCTTTACTTGCCAATTATTGGCGTAAAAAAGGCAATCAGGAAGAAACAGAAGGTGTTCCGGATACAGTTTAAAATACACTGACTCCATTATTTCAATGGAGTTTTTTTATGGAATTAAATTTTGATTAGTTTAAGAATTTGGGCATGACCACAAGGGTCGGGCTGTCCATTGTATTCCCGATTAACAAAAACTACGGCAAAAAGCCTTGTTTTTCTAAATCGGGAGATGCCATTACCATCCCTCATGCAAAGCAGTTTTCATAACAAATTTTGGGTTGAGTTTACTTTTAGAATTTGTAATAAAAATAACACTATATTAGCGGTAATAATGATGAAAAACTGTCACACAAAATGAAAATATATGATAACAGTAAAAGTATCTTACACAGTAAAACCTGAGTTAGTGGAAGCAAACAAAGCAAATATTAATACCTTTCTAAGCGACTTCAAAAAATTGAACCCATCCGAATTTCGTTATAATGTCTATTTACAAGACGATGGAATAACGTTTCTTCATTTTTCAACTTACAAAAATGAAGAAATACAAAAACAAATCCTCAACATTTCCTCTTTTAAATCTTTTCAGGAACAAAGAGATAAAAGCGGATTGGGCAACACGCATAAAGTTGAAATTTTAAGTTATGTGGGGTCTTCTTTTGATGTTTTATAAAAATTGCAATACTAAAAATTATATATCATCATATCAAAGTAAATCAAAATCCATGAATAAAAAATATTCTCTTTTAGTTATAGCATCTTTTGTGGTTCTGTTTCAGAGCTGTAATGATTCCAATAAAAGTCAAACTTCAGCTGAAAAAGAAGAAGTTTCGGTTAAAGAAGAAAATCAATCAGAAAAACTAACACCAAAACCCCAAACCGGAAAACCAATAGCTGATTTTATTCCGGCAGACTACAAGTTTTTCCAGGAAATTAAAGGAGACCTGAATAAAGATGGATTAGAAGACTGTGTCGTAATTATCAAAGGAACCAAAAAAGAAAATATAATTACAGACGAATATCGCGGAAAACTCGACCGAAACCGAAGAGGAATTATTGTGCTTTTTAAGAAAAATACCAATTACATTGAGGCAGTAAAAAATTATAATTGTTTTTCATCTGAAAATGAAGATGGCGGTGTTTATTTTGCGCCAGAATTAGATGTTAGTATTGAAAAAGGGAAGCTTTATGTTCATTACGGTCACGGAAGATACGGATACTGGAGTTATACTTTTAGGTATCAAAAAGCAGATTTTGAATTAATTGGCTATGATTCGAGTGATAATTTCGGACCGGTTGTTAATAGTGAAACCAGTATTAATTTTTTAACTAAAAAGAAAGTAACGAAAACCAATGTAAACGAGGAAGCAGAAAGTGGTGATGAAGTATTTGAAGAAACAAAAGAGGAGATAAAAATGAATAAGATCATTAAATTATCTGAAATTAAAGATTTTGACAAACTTGAAGTTGAGTAGGAAAATCACACATTAATTAAAGTTGAGCATTAAACCTAAAATAATTAAAAATATAAAAATGAAAAAAGCAAGTATCGCATTGTTGGGAATATTAGCCGTAATTTTAGTTGGATGCAGTGGCTCTGATACCTATCGTGGTTCTTGGAAAGCTACAGATGCTAAAGGCAAAAAATTTGAATTGTTCTTTAATGCCAAAGATTTTACGGTTAGAAACAGCTCCGGAAAAAAAGAAAAATTTGAGTACAGTCAGAATGCTGTGCAAATTGAAAATTCTGTATCGACCTACGGAATACAACTGACTGATGGAAGAAATTATCAAATTAATTTTCCAAAATCCGATGATGAAAGCATGGGGCTGATTAAAGATGAAAACGGAACTCCTTTATACGTAATCAGCAGAAAAGACTATCTGAAATATGAAGATATTTTTAAGTTGAATTAAGACGAATTAAGTTTTTTAGAGTTAATAAAAACCCTGAAAAGTATCAATTATTTTCAGGGTTTTGCTCTTGTACAGCCTTTTTTTGTCCAAAAAACTCCTTAAGTTAACTGCTTTGGGAGGTTTGTAATGTGATATTATAGAGATGGAAATACAAACAATTTATCTCTTTCCGGAAAACTTAATCCCATTGATTGTTTTTTGAAAAAGCGATATTACCGGCTCCTGTAAAAAATAAACTCAGAGCGCCAAAGAAATACAGACCCAGTAATTCTATAGCCCATTCTCCGTGTTCTCCTATAGAAAATATTTCTGAGCTATGAGCTATTAAAACAGCAACCAGACAATTAAAAGCATATATTGCGGCTGCTATTCTGGTTCTGAAACCAATTAAAATAGCAATTGGGGCAAGTATCTCACCTACTAATACACCATATGCAATAAAACCAGGGATACCTTTTTCGGCAAGCATCATTTTAATGAATTCTAAACCACCGCTAAATTTCGAAATACCATGCAAAAGCATTAAAACGCTAATTGTGATACGTAGTATCAATAGTCCTAAGTCGTTGTTTTTTTTCATAATTTTTAGTCATTAGATTGTTAATAGAATCAAATATATCGAATTCGTTCAACAGATGTGATTGCGAGTATGAAAACATATAAACAATTTATTCTGATGTTTTTAGGTTTTCTGTTTGAACTAAAACTCTGTTTTTGGTATTCTTTATGAACCGGTTTTTAAATTGTTTTTCTGATAATTTTCAGGAAAAATCACATGAAATAATCGGTATAAGATTATTAACAATATGTAGTTGCAAACCGTTATTTAGAGTTCGACTGCAGAAAGAATTGAATCGATTAACGAAAATAAGCCATACTGATGAACGCGGTACTTTGGAAAGAAGTTTTAAAATTTGAATTAGATAATCCAAATGATGAATATGGATTTTTCACAAGATTAGCATTTGAAAATAACTGGACAATCTATTTTGCTCAAACAGCAATTCTGGAATATAAAAAATTCATGTATTTGGCCGCAACTTCAAATGAAATGGTTTCACCTTCAGAAATTGTTGATATTGTCTGGCATCAACACTTGATTTTTACCACTTCCTATTCTGATTTTTGCACTGTTCTCTCTAAAAGGATTGAGCATATTCCATCAACCCATAATAGAGCTGAAGCAGAAAAATTCCATAAGGCTAAAGAAAATATAAAAGAATTGTATGAATATGATTTTGGAAAACAGCCGGAAGAAATTTGGGAGTATTCAAATGAACTTGATTCTTTAAATTTGGATAAAAGTAAAATTGAAATTAGCAGACTAAAAAAAATATTTTTAGGATTATTTGCAGTTTCTATTTTTCCGGTTTATTATATCATAAAGCCAATTTTAATACAGATTCAGAATCCTGATTTTTTGATTTTTTATATTTTATTGTTCACAGGGGTAATTGTTTTATTAATGCGCTTTGTAAAAAAAGCCTTCAATTCACTTTTTGAAAGTATCAAATCAAATTTCATTTTAGCAAATCTTAGTGCCTTTGAACTCGTTTTTCTTCAAAATAATAAAATAGAAATTGTTATTCATGGTGTTGTAAATAATTTGATCAGCAATAATAAAATCGAGGTTTTGGGTAATAATAGGTTGAATCTGATTGATGAAAATTTAACGGACAATAAATATGAAAATTGTGTCATTAAAATCATGAAAGAATACGAAGCCATGCCTTATCCTCAATTGTTTAAAATAATAGCAAAAAAGCCAATATTTGAACAAATGGAAAGAGCGGTTGGGCGAATCAGACAAAAAATTACAGACTCTAAGCAATTTAGTGAGATTATAAAAATTAGCATGCTCATTTTAGGGTTGGTTTTAAGTATTGGTTTTAGCAGACTTATTTCAGGAATTTCAAGAGATAAACCAGTAACGTATTTAGTTTTTATACTTTTTGCTTTAGTAATAATATCTGATTTTTATTTAACTAAAATGATAAACTACCTGTTTAGCAATACAATTCCGTTATCTTTTGTAGACAAAAAGATCAGTACAGAAGCTGAGCAAGACTGGCAATGGAATTATTTCCTGTACGGAGAAGTAGTATTAGCGAGTTCTTTTATTCCCTTAACTGGTTATGTAAACAGAAATGCTGGTTCGAACAGAGGATCTGGTTGCGGGAGTTCTTGCGGAAGCTCCTGCAGCAGTTCCTGTGGCAGTTCCTGTGGAGGCTGTGGCGGGGATTAATTGAGGAATAAATTATCAGAAATATAAACCAAGTTCTGCATTACAAGAAGCAACTCAAATAAATCAACACTTTAAAATCAAAATTAGATGAACGAAATATTTAAAATCAGACCAAATGGATTTGAGGATATGAAAAAGCAATTAATAATAAAATCAGTTCCGACTCTATTATTATCAATGACTTTTGGAATTGCCATTGTTTTTTTTAATTCAAAAGAAAAAGAAGATGTGTTAGATGTTTTACCATTTATGATTCCAATTTGTCTTTTTGCTCTTGGATATGGGCTTTATAAAGGTTTGAAAAGACAAAAAATGCTATTTGAAAGTTACAAATTAATATTTTCAGAGAATAATGTTGTTAGAGAGCAAGTCAATACTCCAATAATAAACATTCAATTTAGCGACATTCAGTCAATCACTAAGGACAAAAAAGGAGGGTACGTAATAAAAGGGAAAAGTGCTGTTGAAACCATTTTAATTCCTGCACAAATTGACAATTATGAAAATTTAGAGATTTTATGTAACCAAATTAAACCAATTGAGGAATTTCAACAACCCAAATTTGATGAAAAATATAGAATTCCTTTTGTTTTATTAACACTATGCTGCATGGCTATAGTTTATGTTTCAGATAATAAAATTCTTGTTGGAGTTTCTGCCTTAATTGTAAGTGGTATGTTGATTAGTTCTTTTATTAAAATTAGAAAAAACAAAAACATTGATAATAAAACAAAAAGAAGCAGCTATTATTCACTTTTGGTTTTGGTATCTGTTTTAATAGTTACAATTATGAAAATTATATCGAAGTAATTAAAGAAAACAGATATGTATGAACGCTTAAAATAAAATGCTTCGGCAGAATCTTTTAATGCAAAAATTAAAGCAATTAGAGGTGAATTTAGCGGAGTGAGAAATATAAACTTCTTCCTGTTCAGATTATCCAATCTTTTTGCCTAATACCCAAATTTTGCACCTGATCTGCTTTTGGGATTGACCCATAAAATTATTATCTTTTTAACGAGAAGTGCCCATTGAAATTTCTTCCATCTCCAAGTTCAACTGTAAACCAATAATCTGAAGAAGGCATAGGATTACTATTGAAATTGCCATCCCATCCTATGTCACTATGCTGTAATTTTTTTAAAAACTTACCATATCGGTCAAAAATATTAGTAATTGAATTAGGAAATTTTTGTATTCCTATAATATGCCAATATTCATTATAGCCGTCATTGTTTGGTGTGAAAAATTTAGGATAATCTACAATCACAATTTCTTGATTATCAAAACCACATCCTTTTTTATCTCTAACATAAACTTTAAAAACCCCTCCTGAAACATTGTTAAATATTTTACTGTCCTGATAATTCTCGCCATCAATTGAATATTCAAAATCGCCATCACCTGAAGTGACAACTTCAATAGAATTATTATTTGGAACATCCTTGGTATTAACTTTTTCTATTGATGGCAATTTCGAGCGAATTAAGTCAAATGTAAATGAAGCATCACATAAAATTCCATTCTTATTTTTGGTAACAAGAAGAGTATATTTGCCTGCATTGGTTAATTTTGCTTCTATTGAATTTGATATTAATGTACCATTTTCGAAAGTCCACTTCCAGGAATCAAAATCTGAACTGGATGAAATAGTTAAGAAAGGTTCCAGATCACATAAATTATATTTATTACTAAGATTTATTTTAGGAAATTCGTTAACAATTAAATCAAAACTTGTTTCAGAATAGCATTTGGGATTTAATTTATTTTGGACTTTTACTTTAATAATTTGTGACCATGCAGACGTATTCCTAAAATTTAATGGTAAGGGACTTGGCAATTGGTTACCGTTTTGGTCTGAATAAAAAACAAGCAAATCTTTTTGACTTCCAATTAACTGATTTTCAATGACAGATGTATCAAATATTCCAAATCCATTGCCTTCATCACATGTATATAAAGGAACTGGTTGGTTGATTTTTGGCTGTGAAGATGTTACTAAATTTAAAAATGTTTCTGAAAAACAATTTGTCTTTGTATCGGTAACTCTTACCGTTACGTTTTCCTGATTTGCTATCGTGTTTGTATAAGGATTTGGTAAGGGACTTGGTAATTGTTTTCCAATAGAATTAAAATAAGTAATTTTCATTCCGGTTTGATTTCCTAAAACAATTTTTTCTACATTGGAAGTGTCAAAAAATTCAGAAATACCATCGTTATTATCATCACATCCGGTTAAAGTTGTCAATGAATTAGCAATAGGCTTCGTAGTAATTAAAAGATTAAAATTTCTTTCCTGATAACATTTTGCATTTTTATCGCTAATTCGGGCCACAAGTGTTTCTTTTAAAGGAACTTTGTTAACATAACTATTATTGATTGCTGACAGGTCTATTAAATTATTGTTTTGATCAAAAATAGTAACTGTCATGCCTGTTTGATTTCCTGCTATCATTTCTTTAACCTTGCTTAAATCAAATGATGCAAAACCATCTCCATCATTATCGCAGGCATATATGTCCTCAACAGGAAATGCTTTTGCACCATCAGTAACTATAACCTGAAAATTTATTTCATCAAAACAATTCGGATTGTTTTTGCTTGCAACCCTTACTTTTATAGTTTCCTGACCAAATATTGATCTACTTCCTATATTATAGATTGGTGTTCCATACTTTTCATAATAGGTCACAATCATGTTTGTTTGATCTCCCAAAACTTCTTTCTCAAGATGTGAAGCAGGAAAAGACGATACCCAATTTGAGTAACTGCTATTGTCCTCTGCACAAACATATATATCTTTGATAGTGTTTGCTTTTGGTATGTTTGTAATCTCTAATTTTCTTTTTATAATTTTTTTTAACCCTGAATTACTTATTACCGTTGCAGTAATTTCATATTCGCCTGCAGCATTATATGTATGTACTGGTTTTAAATCAGTTGATTTATTTGCAACTCCAGAAGCTGGATCTCCAAAATTCCACTGTACAGACGCAACATTTGTATAATTAATCAAATTAAAGCTGGTATTACTTCCAAGACAAAGATTTTCAAAAGTAAAATTTTGTTCAAAGTCAGATTGTATAAAAGTAGGCAAACCAAATGTACTTCTTCGAGAAGAATTAAACCCGTCTAAGTCTATATTAAACCACGTAACATTAACATTGGAGCCATAAATATTAGGATTAAGAATTTGAGAGAGGCTCCAACTGTCAGGCATTGAAATGTAAATTTTTCCATCAATTGCGAGTTGTAAAGCTCCTGCCCCAACAGCGCCCCAAGCTCGGTATTTTGAGTTAGCAACATTTGCTGCTGTCAAATCAAACTGATATAAATCACTGCTAAATGAATTGTATCTATTTGAATTTATATATAAAACCTGACTATTTGGAGAAAATTCAACACCATAAGGATGATTATCGTCCAGTATTTTAATACCGCTCGATACAATTCCTGAATTGTTATCAAAATTAAATAGATAAGCATTTCCATGATATAATTTTTGTGAATCGTGACCTAAATAAGTATTAGCAATTGCCACTTTTTTCCCGTCAGGGGAAAATTTAGCACAGCCAATTGCATTATTTAAATAACCATTTACAGGCATCGTAAAACCAGAAGGAGATATTATGGGAATTGTATTAATTCCATTACTATCAATCTTAAAGACATAAAATTTATCGATAAAATGTGTTAAAAACCAAATAGCGGTCCCATCAGCATTATATACCGCTGTTAGTTTTTCTGAACATTTATATTTTTTCTGTTCAATGTCTGCAGTATCATAAGTTATTAAATGATTGTTTTTTGAAATAACTTCTCCTTCTCCACCATTCAAACTCATATCAATTATCGAATAATTTAAACCATTATTGAATCCATCGTCTGAATCAGTAGTGGGATCATATGGATTTAAATGTCTGGGATCCGGATCTGCATTAGGATAATATGCAGCTGTTAAATGACTTGGCTCATCTAGAGTTATGACATAATAGATATTTGTTGAATTAGGTTTTGGTATTACTATAGAAGAATTTGAACTGGACCAATGCCCAAATAAGCCATTGCCATTAACCATAATTTTATGATTCTTGTTCCATACTTTCGCTCCATTGGTATAAAATAATAAATTACCTTCTGAATCAGAAATAGTCGAACAGCCTTCATTTGTCTGAATTTTGCCTCCTGTCAAAAGCATTGGGGGGCCATTCCTAAAATCTAATCCGGCAAATCCTCCAAAATACCAATTTGAGGCTTCGTTTTGAGCAAAAATAGGAAGAATAAAAAATGACAAAGTAATCGTCAACAAAAAACTCTTCATAGTGAAGATAGTTGTTTATTAACATTATTTTCATAGATAAATTTCACTTTTTCATTAAGCTCATAAAAATTCCTGACAAAGATCATAACAATAAACAAACTCAAATACGAATAGTTTTGTGACATAAGTGCATTTTTTTGCTAATATAACATTTTTAATTTACCTCGATAACTAAGTAAATTTGGATATGACTTTTCCTTTTTGAAATAACAAAAAGATACTATTAATCAACTTTAATAGTAACCATTCCCACAGAAACATTATCTCCTGTAGAAGCTTTTAACTGAATATCCTTTTTCTTCCCGTTCGACTGAATGATGGCAATGCATTTACCATTAAACAATTTACAAGAATTGGCTTTAAAAGAATCCAGGTTCGCCTGATAGCCGTTATCAACACCCACTAATTTTCCTCCGCCTGTCACTTCAAAATTGATTAGATCATTGGCATTTGGCAGAAGATTTCCGTCTTTATCAACAATAGAAACGGTTACATAAACCAAATCGTAAGTATCGTTTTTCAGGGTCACTTTATCCGCTTTCAAATCTATTCTGGAAGCTTCTCCGGCAGTATGAATTTCCTTTTCCAAAACTACTTTTCCGTCTTTTCTTGAAACTGCTTTCAAGGTTCCCGGTTCGTATTTTACTTGCCAGGATATGTGCAGATCGTCATTTTGTTTGGCTTTTTTGCCTAATGATTTTCCGTTGAGGAACAATTCTACTTCATCGGCATTGTTGTAATATGCCCAAACATCGACTTCCTGATCTTTTTGCCAGTTCCAGTGTGGCAAAATGTGTAATACAGGTTTCTTCGTCCACTCGCTTTGGTACATATAATACACATCTTTTGGAAGTCCCGCTAAATCGATAATCCCGAAATACGAACTTCTTGCCGGATACGGATATGGATCGGGTTCGCCAATATAATCAACTCCTGTCCAGATGAAAGTGCCCGCCATGAAATCCTGTTTTTTGATGGTTTTCCAATTTTCTTCATGCGTAGCACCCCAATAGGATTTCACCTGATCGTAAGCCGAAACCGTCCAGTCTGCATTGCCGTCAAATGCAGCGCCGTGTTTAGTCGGCCATGCTTTAATTCCGTCAGGAAAATCATAATGACCACGGGTTTCGAGTGCCGAAACACTTTCGGAAGCTATTATTTTCTGCCCTTTAAATTTGACTGGAAAATCTTTATAATCTTCGTGTTTGTAATTGAATCCCAGCAAATCCAAAGCACCCGACTGGTAAATGAAATTTTTCTCGATTACATTTTCGGTTAAAGCCGAAGTAACGGGACGGGTCTTGTCGAGCGATTTTACAATTTGAGCCAGTTCTCTGGTAATGGCAATTCCGGTGCTGTCAAATTGTTCACGTATTTCGTTTCCGATGCTCCACATCATCACCGATGGATAGTTGCGGTCGCGTTTGATAAAATCTTCCAAGTCCTGTTTGTGCCACGCATCCCAGTCTTTGTGGTAATCGTTGGTCACTTTTTTCTTTTTCCAGACATCGGTAAACTCATCCTGAACGATAAAACCCATTTCGTCACACAACTTCATCATTTCCAATGAGTGCGGATTGTGCGCCATTCGGATGGCATTACAACCCATTTCTTTCAGTAAGGTCAGTTTTCTGCGAAGGGCGTGAATGTTTTCTACCGCTCCCAAAGCGCCGTTGTCGTGATGCAGGCAAACACCTAATATTTTAGTAGGAACACCGTTTAACGAAAATCCTTTTTCAGCATCAAAATTAAAATAGCGGAAACCAAGTGGAGTTTCGTAATTGTCGATTAGTTTCGATTTCTCATAAATTTTGGTTATGACTTTGTACAAATACGGATTTTCAGTATTCCATAATTTCGGCTGATTCAAAGCCAGATTGTGAATCTTTTTTGCCGATGTTTTGGCTCCTATTTTTTCTGTAGAAGTGGTATTCGCAACTTCAACATTATCTGCATTGACAATAGAAGTTACGAGTTTGAATTCTTTTACGGAAGCATTTTCGTTGTTGATAATCACTTCCAAATGGATGGTTGCTTTGTCTTTCGAAACTTCGGGCGTGGTTACATAAGTTCCCCATTTTGCCACGTGCAATTTCTCCGAAGCCACCAATCGCACGTTTCTATAAATTCCCGAACCCGTGTACCATCTTGAATTGGGCTGTGCATCGTTATCAACTTTTACAGCGATGATATTCTGCTTTCCGAAATTCAAAAATTGTGATAATTCATAAGCGAAAGAAATATAACCGTTCGGTCTCATCCCTAAAGAATGGCCATTTATGAATACTTCGCTGTTTTTGAAAACACCGTCAAATTCAACTGAAACGGTTTTCTTTTTCCAATTCGCAGGAACGGTAAATGTTTTGCGGTACCAGCCTTTTCCAGCCGGCAAAAATCCCTGTGCCTGTTTTGTTTTACTGTCTTTATCGAAAGCCCCTTCAATACTCCAATCGTGAGGCAGTTGTAAAGTTCTCCAATCGGCAGTACTGAAATTCGCATTTACCGCTTCTGGATAATCTCCCAATTTGAAGTTCCAGTTTTTGTTGAAATCTTCGACAATTCTGGCTTGTTTTTGTGCGAAAACTGACACCGAAAACAATAAGGCAATTGTAATTTTTTTTAAAATCATATTCTTTAGGTTTCTCTCGCAAAGGCACAGAGACGCAGAGAAATTTAAACCATGTAAGTAATATAAGATAATTTAAGTTTGCCTTACTTGAACTTATATTACTTATATGGTTAAGAAAAAACTTTGCGCTTTTGCGACTTTGCGAGATTAATTTTTTATTTACTGAAATTCAAAATTATCCAACATTAATCCCTTCAAATCATCACCTTCCAATGTTATTTTATACGTTCCTGCATTGATGTAACCACCGGAAGTCGTATTCAACACTTTCCATTTTTCTGTTGCCGAAGGAAATTCGATGGTGTCATTTCGCATCATAATTCCGTAGGCATCTTCCATTTTGAATTTGACTTTTAACGGGACTTCGTTTCGGTTCATAAAACGAAAACGCATCAGGTAAATTCCGGCAACTCCGGGTTTCACTTCAAACTGAATGCTGTTGTTTGTTTTTTCCTTGAATTCGATATAATCCGCTTTTTTGAAATTCCCTTTTTCGATTCCGGTTCCGGTTGTTTTGGCGGTCTCGGCTTCTAAAAGTACAACCAGCCTTGAATCGTCTTTCTCGCCCATATCGTACGTTGGAACAACTGCGATTGTAGTATTTTCAAAACCAACTTTCTCTCCTTTTTTTACTTTTTTATGGAAAACCGAAAATTCAACCTTATCTGAATTTTTAGCCGTTTCAGACAACTTTTTGTAACCAGAAATAGAATCTTTTGATGTGCTAAATAAATAAATTTCCGAATCTTCTGTTGTTACAAATGAACCTGAAGATTTTGATGAGACCTGCAAATAATCGGCTCCGAAAACTTCCGAAGGCAATTGCGTAAAAACAACATCAGAATCTGAATATTGTTTGGAATTAATATCAAGCCATGAACCGATTTTAGTCTCCGAATTACTTGCAACATTTTGAATATTTCGAGGCGATGCCGAGACTCCTTTTATTGTTTTATCTTTTGTTGCAATCGCAATCGCTGAAATGATCGCCTGACTCGCTTTTACATTTGGGAATGAAATAATGATTTTTCCATTTATACTTTTTACAGCGAACGTTTTCTTTAGCGCCGCATCGTGTCCGACTTCACTCCAAATATCCAAATCTTTCAAAACTACATTGTCATTAATGGCTACGTCAAACAAACGCCATCCTTTGCAATCCAATCCGCCACCGGTTCCGTACCAGGGTTCTGTGAAATACAATTCTACCAAATATTCTCCATCGGGAGCTGGGAATTCGTAACGCAATTTATCGATTCCGTATCTGAAAGTTTGAAATAATTTCCAGTCTTTTGTTCCTGAAATTGGGTCGAAAGTACTTCTTTGGCTGGCATAAAAATCAGGTAATTGCTTGAAATTATCTGTCCACGACAAAGAACCCCAGGTGTTTTCTCCGCTTTTGTGAACGTCTGCCTGCCATAAATTCCCGAAAGAATCGGTGATCTCGCTTCCGCCACTGTTGACTCTGTAAATGTAATTGTAATTTTTTTGAGGCTGTAAAAGCGTTTCTTTTTTAGTTTCTAATGTGTTGAAATTTGGTGCTTTTGGCAAACTGTTCAATACGATATAATCTTTGGCAACTGCTTTTCCGTTTACGTATCCTACGGCATACAAAACGTTATATTGAATATTGACATTATTCCATTGAAAATGCTGTCCCAATCCCGGATTTTTCAATTTTCCGAAAGATGATTTATTGATATCATTGAACAATTCTACCTCATCACAATTCGAATACACATCGATTCCGTTTTTGATTCCCGGTGCATCCCAACGATTCGGCCAGGTGTGCGAAACGATATACACCATCGGATTGGTTTTGTTCGAAACATAATTGGCGCGGTACATATAATAGGCATCCAGAGGTTCGCCCCAAATACTGAAAAGTCCTTTGTAATTGACTGGTCCAACTTTATCTATATCACGAAATCCTTCACCGTTTTGCACGCGTCCCGGATTTTCGTGCGAAGCAAAAAGCCAATTGAATTGCCCTGCGATTTTATCTTTTACCGATTCGGCTTCGCGGACTTTGATCTCCATTAATTGGGAGAAACGATTTTCGCTCAAAATTCCTTTTTGATCGAATTCACCTTCGGTGTGGAGATCGTGTGAACGCCAGGCTCCATATTCTCCGTTTAATAATTGCGTACTCATTTCGACATCATAATTAAACGGATCGCCACCATAGGTTCCCGACCAGTTTTGTACTACATTCCAATCGGTTCCTTCACCTCCGTTGCAGGTGGTTACGATGCGTTGCGAAGCTGACATTGGATCCATTTCGCGGATGATTTGGGTACATTCTTCGGCAAATGCTGCCGGAATGGTGCTTTCGTTTTGCAATCCCCACATTACGACAGACGCATTATTTCGGCGTTCTTTGATCCATTCGCGTAATAAGGTTTTGAAATTCTCCTTGAATTCGGGTGTGTCGTACCAAATATGTGCCGAAAACTGACTCCAGAACAGAATTCCGTTTTCGTCCAGCTCTTTTTGGTATTCTAAATTATGAGGCTGGTGCGCTTCGCGGAAAGCATTAAAACCGCCCGCTTTAATCTGTTCGATTCTGGAATGGATTTGCTCCTTCGAAAACGAATGACTGTTTCCTATTAGATGTTCGTATTCGCAGGTTCCGTTGATAAACAAGGGTTCGTCGTTGATGAAAAAACGATTATCTTTTCCGCCACGACTC
The DNA here is from genome assembly GCF_003202435.1 of Flavobacterium cheongpyeongense. GTDB lineage: Bacteria > Bacteroidota > Bacteroidia > Flavobacteriales > Flavobacteriaceae > Flavobacterium > Flavobacterium cheongpyeongense. The sequence continues at coordinate 91,912 of NZ_QJHK01000003.1, read as the reverse complement.
ACCGGCCAACTTACCCAACGGATTCCGTATGGTGTTTTTAGTTCGTCTATTTTTTTCCCGTTTTCAAAAATTGCAGTCACCAATTGATATAAATACGGATTGCTTGGCGACCATAAATTGGGTTTTGAAATCTCTGGAAGTGTTTGTGCTATTTGTTTTATTTCTCCTGAAGTGTTTTTGATATCAGTTTTTACGCTAACGACTTTCTTTCCGTTTGTATCAAAAAGCGTGTTTTCGATAGTTAGGTTTCGGTTTGAAGTTCCGTAGTTTTTGATTTCGGTCGTAATATTCAGAACAGCTTTTTCTTTGGAAGTTGCTTTGTCATTCCAAATATGAACGCCGAAAGGTTCAATCCGAACATCATCGGTAATGACTAAAGTAACAGGTCTAAAAATACCCATTGGCTGAGAGCCTTCTGAGAATCCCCACTCGCCTGAACACCCTCCGCAAACCCAGGGTAAATCGGCAATGAAAGATGGGTGTGATGCTTTGACGATGATATCATTTGCCTTTTCGAAAAAAACAGCATTGGTAATATCCACCGTAAAAGTAGTTCTTCCGCCTTTGTGTTCGCCTACTTTTTTACCGTTTACCCAAACTGTAGCATAGGAACTCACTCCTTCAAAAAAAAGGAATAGTCTTTTAGAACTGTCTTTTTTGTCTAATTGCAGTGTTTTATGATACCAGGCGGTCCCGTGTAAATTGCCGTGCTTGGTTCTTAGAAAACCGTAATACTGATCCCAGTTGTGGGGTACGTTTACTTTTTGCCATTGTGCATTGACTTTTGGATTTTGCACAAAAGTTTCTTCCTTTTCCGGAAGCTGATTCAAAACAATGGTTTCCCATAAGGAATTCAGCGAAACTTCTTTACGAAACTTCGCCTTCTCCTTGCTGCTTTGACTCCATGCAAAGCAAGCACCTACAAAAAAACAAAAAATAAAAAAAACTATTTTCTTCATACTTTTTAACCCTTTTTTTACCATATAAGTGATATAAGGTCATTTAAGTTTCATTGCTGAAATTATTCTTTACTATCCTGCAAGGTTTCTAAAACCTTGTAGGTTTGCTTTTAATCTAAATACCTACAAGGTCAAAAAAGACCTTGCAGGAAATAAATATCTTATCAACTCTGGTTTGCGTGAGGGATAGTAGCGACATCCTTTTGGGGCGGGGTTCGCCCCAAAAGATATAGCGGATAGCCCGACCCGTAGTTTTAACGGAGGGTCACGCCCAGATTATTTTAATAAAACAACCAGTCTACCGCACCTTTTTCGCCTGCATCGATGTAACCGACATCACGGGTTGTAATGGTTTGATCAGCGTCGATAAAGCCTAAAATCAGAACTCTTCCTTTGCCTAAATCGAGTTTGTTTTCACCAGGCTGGAAAGTGTAGGTGTGAATGTTGATTCTTGGTAATTCTTTTAAATTCATGGCACTTGCCAAAATAACCTCAGCTTGTCCGTGGGCATTTCCGGCTGCATCGGTTTCTAAACTTGGCGGGAATAAAAATCTTTTCTGATCGGAATTAAAATAACCCACCACCAGTTTTACAGCTTTGGTGTTTTTGAATTTCAGGTGGGTTCCGTTTTCGTTTTGTGCAGTTTCCTCAAATGCAATTCCTTTTAAGTTTTGCAGTTCCGGAGCTATTTTTGTTAGTTCTGAAATTGGCGTTCCGTATACTTTTGTTCCGTTTTTCACTGCGTAAGTTCCTTTACTTTCGCTTAATAAAGTTACATCAGCGGTTTTCCACGGCTTGCCTTCTTTGGCTACGATTTTACCATCTTTTGATGATTTCAAAAGATCCAGATTTCGCTTGAAATTAGCCAGTTCTCGTTCATAATGCGGCAATAATTCGGCCCAGGTTTTGTTGTTTCCATCGTCTCCGCCAATTGGGATTCGGCGTTGTGCGGTCTGCATACTGTTGGCATACAAGTAATGATCTTTGGTTAGATTTACCAATAATTCGTAATGTTTGATGCTCTCTTCAAGATGCGGAAGCGCTTCATCCAAGTCTGAAATTTCGTTGGAATAGCTGTAACGCAAGACCAAAATCGCAGCTTTTACTTTCTCCGAAAAGAAATCGGCGAAGGCTTTGTAAGCGTGCATATCGTTTTTAAGACGCAGGAATTCATCCTTGTCTTTGGTTACTTTTGACTCGGCTTTATCGATGGCTTCAACGGCTAATTTTCCGTGTTGGGTGATTTCGGCAATGATTTGCGTTGGCAATTCCCCAACGTGTGGTTCTTTGTTCCATTCTTTTTTGGCGTATTCCAAAAGCAATTCTCCAACTGGTCCGCACGATTCGTGGAATCCAGGGTAAACTCTCCATTTAGCTGGATTTACCAATTGACTTTCGAACATTCCTAATAACAAAGTCTGACGATTTCCTTCGGTGATTCCGAAACGTCTTAATGTTTTTGGAGCAATTTCTCCCGCCTCATCATAGGCTTTTTGGATGTTATTTGCTGCTTCTACATCAGTTCCATATTTAGCTGCTAAATCTTCATTCCAATATTTAATTTCTTCGTTTCTGTCTCTTTTACTATTCCAGGCATACCTTGCCCAGGCTTTGTACCAAATCCAGTCGCGATCCATTTCGAGCAATCGTTCTCCAGTTTTTGTTTTATCAGCTGTGTAAGGCCAGTCCCAGTAGGAAGCCTGCGGATACAAATGAAGTGCATTGGCTCCGTGTACGGTGTGCATCGCCTGAACCGTTTTCTGGATAAATTCAGGAGATCCGTAACGGAAAGGCTCGAGATTTGCCAAAATATGTACGTTTGAAATGTGAACGGAATTCAGTGAACTTAACTTCTTGTGGATTTCTCCCCAAGGTCCGCCAGGCGTGTAAGTCGTCAATGACTCGCCATTGTATTTGTGCATCGTGTACAGATTTTTGTACAACGGAAGTGATTTTTCCATTACCAAAGGCGCATCGGTATCGTGCGCACGAAGGATAATTGGCGGTTCCTGTGTTTTTCCTAAAGCTTTTAATCCGTCCTGAACGCCCGGAATAATGGTTTTGGTAAACCATTCCACATCATCATCGATGGTATTGATAGCTTCTCCCAGACATACCAATAATCCAACATTTGGATATTTTTCGATAAAAGCTGTGATTGATTTTTTGGTATAATCTGCAATTTCTGGTGTGATTGGACGTGAACGATCCTGTGTTTTAATATTGTAATGCTCTGCAAATGGCTTGGAAACAAGAATATTATAAAACATCTGAATCACCCAGATTCCCCTTTTATTCGCTTCTACAGTCAGATAATTATAAATTTCTTCATTCTTTTTGAAATCTTCTTCGCTTACTTCCACAGCAAAAGGATAATCTTTTAGTTTTACCAACGAAGCAAAAGGATGCCCGTTCCATAAATACAGGGAATTTAGTCGGTTTTCGACCATCATATCCAGGTACTTTGTCCACAGTTTTTTATCATAAAACCAAGGGAACGATTCGGGCGTATATGGATATTCGTAAACGTCTCTTCCCGGAAGATAAACCGGTTTTTGAACTCCGATGCAAGAACCTCTCAATACCATTTCGGGACTGTCTTCGATATTGATTTCAGATGGAATTTCGCCTGAAGTTTTGATTCGGTCTGCCAATTCCAAGGCACCATACAAAGCTCCGGTTGCATCGGTTCCTTCGATGAAAATTGTGTTTTTTTTCGTGCGGATTTGAAAACCTTCTTTTTTTGTTAGCTTACTGTCGTCGATTTTGGCAGTTTTGGCATTTAGCTTCCAAAAATCAGTTCCTTTTTCACCAATAACGATTACTTTATCTTTTGATTTTTTAGGGGTTTTGTCTGAAAAAGTTATTTTGAATCCTTTGGCTGTTGCTGTTTCTGATAGCTTTTCGGCTCCATATTGTGCTCTTGGTGCATTGGCATCACGAACGATGGTGATGTTTTGCGCTGATGCAAAAGTCGCACATAATCCTAAAAAAAGTAAACTTAGATATTTCATTATATTGTTATTTTTTGATCACAAATTGCGCAAATTATCGCAAATTACAATCGTGTTTGTTTTTGTCACAGATTAAAAAATCTGCTAAATCTGCTTGAATCTATTTAAATCTGAGTGCTAATTTTTCTCACGCAGATTCTGCAGATTTAGCAGATTTTTTATTTTAATTCTGAAAAATTTTCTTCAAATAAGCAACGTTTGCTCCGTAATTGGCTTTTACATTATGCACTTGCGTAACATCTCTTGAACGTTCTACGATCAGCCAGCCACTCCATTTCATTTCGTCCAGCGTTTTTTTAATCTTTGGCATATCGACATTTTTATCGTTTTCCAGCCAGACAGTATCCGTTGTAGAAGCGTGAATTTGTGCCAGATGTTTTTTTCCTAAAATTTTTAATTCGGTTGCGATATCTCTTCCGTTATCTACGGCATTCGCAAAGTTGAAAGAACTTTTAATGTGTTTACAGCCAATTTCTTCCAATAGTTTTTTCTCTTCAGTCGCATTCAGTGAAGTTTCAATAGCAATTACACCACCTATTTTACCGACTTGTTTTCCTGCCCATTTTAATCTTTCGATAATGATTGGGCGTAATTCAGGATTTTTTGTCAAATCGCTTTCTGTTCCCAAAGGCAGATAAGCGACTTTCACCTTCATATTTTTCATTGTTGCCACACAATCGTTAATCATCAAATTAATGGAATCTCTTTTTGCAAAGGATTGCGCATAGAATCCGGACATTGCGATGGAACTGATTCCGACACCCGTTTCTTTGGATTTATCCAGGAATTTTTGTCTTTCAATCGGGTCGCCTAATTTGCTGTCGAAGGTTGGTCTTTTCCCTAATCCACCCATGTCGAGTTCGATTCCGTCTGCTTTTATTTCGCTGGCCAAACCAAAAGCACCGAGTTTTTGTCTTTTTAAAATCATCCAGTCGCAAACTGCCACTTTGTAGCGTTGCTTTTTTGATGATTGAGCAGAAACTTCGCTATTGAATGTTCCTGCCAAAACAATTGTCAGAACTACCACAGTAGCTTTAATGAAACTTATATTATTCTTCATAATTATTTTTTTTACCATATTAAGACATATAAGAAACATATAAGTTAGCTTATTTAGAAAAAGCTTAAATGAAACTTATATGACTTATATGGTTTAAACTATTTACTCTTCTTCCGCCTTAACAGCTTTCACTTCAACACCTTCCTGTCCAGGCCAGATTCCGTTTTTGATTGGAATTGTTACCAGTTTACTCGGATCGATTTTTACGTATTTCAGTTTTTGTCTTCTCCAGGTATAGACAATGTGTACCATTCCGTCTGAACTTTGAATGATAGAAGGATAAGAATACTGGCTGATTTTTGAATCTTCCAAAACCAAAGCCGCATTCCAATTGATTCCGTCATCAGAGATAGAAAGATTTAAAGGTGTTCTTGGTCCTTTGGTTTCATTCCCCGGAGGCAGCACATGGTTGTAAACTAATAAATGTTTTCCGTTTTTAAGCGTTACAGCATCAGTTCCTGAGTTATTGTTTGGCAATCCAATCAATTCTAAATCCGACCAGGTTTTTCCGTTGTCTTTTGAAAATGTGCTGAATATGGCTCTGTTTTTCGTTCTTCCAATTGCCTGAATACTTCCGTCTTTATGGAACAAAATACTTGGCTGAATAGCATTAATCTTTTGTTTACCTCTTGAAATGGTATCGCCCAGAACCCAGGTTTTTCCAAAGTCAGGAGTGGATTCCATACGCAAATGCCAGCCATTTCCTTCTGTACTTGAAGGAAGCAATAAGGTTCCGTTGCTCAATAAAACCGGCTTGTTTTTGATGGGTCCCAGAAAATCTTTACTCGGCATATCAATCTTATCAGACCAGGTTTTTCCTCCATCAGCAGAAGTTCTGTAAACGCCCCACCACTCGGATGGTTTAGGCCCTATTTTATAAAACAACATCAAATCGCCATTCGGAATTTGGTACAAAACCGGATTCCAAGTTGGAAATCTTGTTCCGTCTGGCATCACACCATCGGCTACCTTAATAGGATCGCCCCATTTATCGCTTCCTTTTGGTTTTATGGCTGAATAAATACAAACATCAGGATGTCTTTCGTGTGATCCTCCAAACCAGGCCGAAACCAAATCTCCATTGGTTGCTTCCACAATCGTTACGGAGTGGCAGGACGGATAAGGTGCTTTCTCATAAATGAATTCATCTACTAAAATCCCTTCTTTCCAGGTCTTTTTTTGCAAAGCAGATTTACAGCTTCCCAAAAGTAGCAGTCCAAAAAAGGCTATAGATATGTGTTTGAGTTTCATTATTTATTTTTTAAATATTTATGATATTTATTTTCAATGCATTATGCAATATTCAAATGCAAAAACTTATTAAGTGTAAAAATAACACTAAATAATCGGATAAGCATCCTGTACTGTCCCGAATTAAAAGGAATAAGGGTTTTTAAAATTAGGTGGGATTATTTTTTATTATTTCTAATCCTTACTTATTAGTAAGGTATTTTGAATGTGATATTATCTAAAATTAGATACTTTTATTTGGTACAATAAAATATCCTCCAGTTTTTGGTGGACCTTTAAACTCAACATAACCTGCATCTTTTAATTTCTTTATATGACGCTCTACTGTTGAAAGGCTTTTATCCAATAGTCTTGCAATATCTGGCACTTTTAATCCTGGTCTAGTATCTAGCAGTCTATATACTATATTAAGCTCTCTATTTACACCTTCATTATCTTCTTTAAAAGCTATATTATTTACACCTTCATTTACACCTTCATTTACACCTTCATTAGCATTAACACTAAGTTCAGGGAAAGTAACTGTAGTAATATCTTCTCTATCTGTCCAAACTGGAATTCTGAAATTATTTTTCTTGCAATCATTAATCATTCTTAATGTACCACTTCCTAACATCTCTATATATTTACGAATAAAACAGATTTGGGCAATATCTGGATTACGAAGTACAGAATTATGTTCTCTTTTCAAATCTTTGATAGTTATTCCATCAGGTAAACCGCCGTAATTTGCTATTTCTGTCCGATCTGAAAAAATAGATATTTGTAAAAAACCATTTACCGAATTATAATCTCTATGAACCATTGCATTGAGCAAACCTTCCCGAATAGCAAGTAATGGATAATTGTATTTTTCTGTTCTTAAAACGCCATCAACAATAATATTTTTACCAAAAGTGACATCTATAAAATCAAGAATCGCTGTGATATTTTTAAAAATATTACCTTCAAATGTTCTGTCATTTAAAAAATGGTCACCAGATTTATTCGAAGGATATACTGTAACCCTGATTCGTGATTGCGGAATAAATCTTTGAGGTTGTTTTCCAAATAAAACGACGCAGGCATTCGTTAAATTACCATTTTGCAATAACCCCATTTGAATTAAGAAATCCTCAATATCTTCAAAGTTACTAGTGGGTTTATATGTTTTATATAAAGAAAGCGTATTGTTTATTTCTTGTACATCCAAATCCTCTAAGTCTGCACCCAAAACCGCTTTTCTTTCCCAATGAAAATCAGCTTCTTTACGTTCTTTAATCAGCAATGTTAAAACCTCTTTATTGGAAAGTTTGGTTGCATCATTTTCTCTGATAAAAATCTTTCCTTTGAATTGGTATGGTTTCTTAGCTCCTTCCCAAACACTTATCAAAATAACATCTTTCTTTTTGTATCTAATTACCTGTGATGATATGGGTGCATTAGGCTTGATCGAATCAATTAACAGGTTTTGTAAACTGACTCTAACTTTTTCTGCATTCTTTATTTCAACTACATTTTTCTCTTCATCAATACCAATAACCAAATCTCCACCTTGTGTATTAATGAAGGCTGTAATAGTTTTTGCAATCGCTTCTTTGTTAGCTGTCGTTTTAAATTCTAAACGAACACCTTCCTGTTGCTGTAGCAGATTATCTATTATAAAACTATTATCCATTGTGAGCTGGTTTATGGTTTAAAATATTTTCTACAAAATCTTTATTGTTAAACTGCGTATTGATGTAGGTCATCATTTCGTCTAAACGATAAAATTGTTGTGCCCAATTCCCATTTCTTAAGGTTACCGGAATATGGTTTTCAATTACATATTCATAGATTTCAACCGTTTTGGGATCAAAAAGTTTATTTTTAGAAACAACTATTTCGTCACCACTTTTTAGAGTTAGATATTTAAACAATTCTCTGGCAAAAACTACATCCCGATGTACCAAAAACCAATAAGGTTTCTTTAATTCAATAGCTTTTTTTATTTCTTCGAAAGTTATATTTTTCTCTCCTATGTTTCCTGTTCCATAAAAAGGTCTGATGATACCTAAAAATAAATCGCACTCTTCGACAGCTTTTATGCAATTGTCAAGATTTGATAATTTCGGATTGACTTTGATACTTCCATTATGAGAATTAAGTACCTCGTAATCTAACAATTGTAATTGAGCTACAATTTGCGATAACTGGTCTTCAAAACCGTAAACGGTAGAGCCAATCATTATTTTTAGTTTTCTTTTATTTTTTGCCATAACTTTATGGTAACCAATACTTTATTTCACAAATGTTTTTAAATACCATAAGCTACCAACAAATCATAAATAATCGGTTGTATTCCAAATTCTATATAACTTGTTAATCTTTTTTGCTACTTGTGATATGTTATTTTTCTATAAAATAGTTCTTCAAATCTACTATTTTAAACTCACTCTCACAATAATACGAAAACCCTTCTTAATTTATTTTTAGTTCACATTCAAAACATAAGAACCCGATTCTAAAGTCAGGACTATGTTGTTATTTTCTGTTTTATAAGAAGATGAAAACTGAGCCAGTTTTTGCTTATTTACCGTTACCGATGAAGCATTCGATGTTGGCAAGTACACCACAGCCGATGAGTTGGCCGGAATGGTAATTTTCCATTCTAAAGTGTTTTTGGTTTTCTTCCAATCACTTTTAATTAATCCGTAAATCGATTCGTAAGATGCATTTACATACGTCAATCCCGCATTGAAATCCGGTTTCATAATAATTTGCTTGAAGCCCGGAGTTTCAGGATTACTCTTGATGCCTGCCATATTTTCGTAGTACCAGATTAGTAAATCTCCCAAAAGCATGACGTGATTTTGCGAATTCATTGTGGGGTCGGCGGTGTTTCCGTTCCATAATTCCCAAATGGTTGTTGCTCCGTTTTCGACCATAAAACCCCAGCTTGGATACGTTTTATTTGAGGCTAATTTGAAAGCCAAATCGCCTCTTCCGAAATTCGTCAACGTACGCATCAAAAATTGTGTTCCGATAACTCCTGTGCTAATATGACCGTTTTTAGTTACCTCCACTTCATGAACCATATTTTGAAAAACCTTATCGATTAGGTTTTCAGGAACCAGACCAAAAGCCAAAGGCAATACGTTTGCTGTTACCGTATTATTGGCGTAGTAGTTTTTCTCCGTATTTAAAAATTTGGCGTTGAATGCTTTTTTGATTCTTGCTGTCAAATCATCATAATGAGTAATATCAGATTCTGCATTTGCGATTTTGGCAAACTTTTTCATTATGTTTAATAGCTGATAATAAAACGCACTCGACAACAATTGTCCATCCGTCAAACGGGCAGGATCTTTGGAACGAATCAGCTCTAATGATTCCGGCGGAACACACCAATCACCGTATTTATCTTTGTCCATTAAATCATTTTGCAGATAATTTTCTTCCATATACACCATCCATTTTTTCATAGACGGGTATTGTTTTTTAATCACTTCGGCATCGCCAAATTGTTGGTACAACATATCGCCCACTGTGATATACGTTCCCGGCCAAGTCACATTATCGCCGTAATAACGCCAAAATGCCGGCGCTACATCAGGCAATCCTCCATCCTGTGTTTGCGAATATTTGATATCGTCCAGCCATTTGGCATACAATGTTTGATTATCAAATAAAAAACTTTCGCCATAAGCACCCGTCGTACGATCTCCCAACCAAGGCTGACGCTCGTTGCGCTGTGGACAGTCAATTGGCATTCCTTTGTAATTTCCGCTGATTCCCCACCACGCATTTTTGAAAATCTGGTTCATCGTCGCATTCGAAGATTCGAAAGTTCCGGTCGTTTTGATATCGTCATAGACCACTTTCCCAACGAAATTATCCAAAGTAGGTTTGGTCGGAAAACCCGAAATTTCTACAAATCGAAAACCATGAAATGTAAAACGAGGTTCCCAGATTTCTTCGCCTTCGCCTTTTAATGTATAAATGTCAGTTGTTTTCGCATCACGCAAATTGGCAATGTAAAGAGAGCCATCAGCCTGCAATGATTCGGCAAATTTCATTGTGATTTGGTCACCGCTTTTCCCTTTAACTTTCAATTGCAACCAGCCCACCATATTCTGACCCATATCCAAAATATAAGTTCCTTTAGGAGTCGCTTTGATCGAAATTGGTTTTACCTCTCCCATAATTTTCATATTGGGCATCATCTGAGCTTCATAAAATCCGCCCGGTTCCTGAACGTATCTGGCATTTACCCAGTTTTTATCGTCAAAATTGGTCATCGCCCAGCCTTTCATTTCCTTGCGGGCATCGTATTCTTCTCCGTCGTATTCGTTGTTAGACAAAATCGGTCCTTCGGTTGTTAGTTTCCAGGTGTCGTCTGTTCGGATGATGTCTTTCGTTCCATCAGCATATTCGACAAATAACTGCAAAGCCATTTTTGGGAATCCAAATGATTTGATTTTATACGGTTTGTAATCCTGACGCATCGCAAAAAAACGTCCGTTTCCTAAAATCGTTCCCAGCATATTTTTGCCTTCTTTCAATTGTGAAGTCACATCAAAAACATTGTATTTTACGTTTTTGGTGTAATCCGTCGGAACGGGTGCTAAAACCTGATCGCCAATTTTATTTCCGTTGATGTATAACTCATACAAGCCCATCCCCATAATATACACCTTGGCGCTTTTGACTTGTTTTTTCAGGTTGATTTCTTTTCGCAAATAACGCGCAGACAATCTCGAATATTGAGAAACACTGTCATCTTTCGACAATTTTTCATACCCAATCCAGCGCGTCGATTTCCAGTCGGCATAGGTTAAAATACCAATGCTGAAATGAGCAGTTACAGCCGATTTAATTTCGCCTTTATTCGTAAAAACAGTTACTTTCCAAAATGCATTTTGTCGGTCTCCCAGCTTTTTTCCGTTGTAGATAACATTGACAGATTCGTCACTTGTTATTCTTCCGCTATCCCATAAATCGGCTTTGTTCGCATTCAGGTTTTCCAAAGTCGAAGCGACCATAATTTGATACGCCGTTTGTTTTACATCGTTCACATCGGATTTTATCTGCCAACTCAAACGAGGTTTTAAAACGTCAATTCCTTCCGGATTGTTCAGCATTTCGCATTGAAGATTGGTTACGCTGATTTTGTTTTGGGCTTGCGCCAAAGAAAAACAGAGCGATACAATGAAGATGAAGGTATGTAGAAATGATTTTTTCATAAGTTTTATTGTATATAATATTCAGTAACTACACGATGTTTTGTAACAAACTAAGATTTATTTTTCGGCTAAGTACTAATTATTCAAGTACAAAACCATTTTCAAATTAAGCCAAATATCAAAATCTCGTATAACTATTATTATGTTTAGTTGCAATTATCAAAGTACAATATCAACTTTTATAATTTCAATATTATCATTTAATTTTGTTCGATCGTGAGAATCTGCATTACAGAATAAAATTAAGTGATCAGCAGTTAATTTACTCGTAAGCAGTTTTTTTACACTTTTTGATTTTTTTACATTGAAAAATGATGGCGCTACGTTGAATGCTTCTGCTATCAGAACTTTGTCATTTGCGTAACTAATTATATCATGGTCATTTCTATTTTCGTTGCCTAATTCAACCTCAAAATCAGTAAATATATTTAAGTCTGGATATTCTCCATTAATAATTTTTTTGACGCCAAAAAGAATTACTAAGTCTGTCATAATTCGATTCGCAGCCTCAAAAATAGAAACATTTTTCCAAGGTCCAGAACCTATTTGTCCTCGCTTAAGTCGATTTAATAAAGCTAAAAGATTAGACTCTTCAATTTTTAAAGGAATGTCTGCTAAAAGTAGTTTATAAGCTTCTATAGTCTCATTAATATTATCTTTATTGAGATTTCTTGGAATATCAGAAATTGTTTTCATACAAGTATTTTTATTTAAATCAAATTTTTACTCCGCCACTAATTTCTCCAATTTTTCTGAAACAGCAATTTCCTTACCATTCTTAAAAATCCTAAACCCTTTTCCTTTATGATACTTCTCTCCTGTTTTATCCCAAAGAATCGTAATTATATTTCCGTGATACAGCACATTATCCAAGCAAAACCAATCCCACTTTTCCTGTGGAATCAACGGATTCACCTCAATTTTTTCATCTGCTCTTGGGCGTAAACCCACCAGTCCCGTAATCATCAAATCGTTAAAAGTCGAATGATTGTAATAACGGCTACGCTCTTTGTCTCCCATCAACCAATAACCTGTTGTTTCGTCCAGATATTCTCCAATGTATGGTCTTCCTCTGTAATATTGCGACTGCACATACAAATCCATTTGCTTGAAATAATCGGTTTTGGCAACGAAATTTTGATTGTAATTATTCAGAACATTCGCCAAAGCCGTCAAAGTCTGTGAACTCGCAAAAGGCCAAATCGCACCGTCCCATTCACAGGTTCCGGTTCCGTGGGTTCTAAAACGCGGACTTCTGCGCTCTGCGGTTGTCAAACCAAAAGGTGCCGAAAACCCTTTTTCATCCTTAATCTGTTCCCAGGCTTTTTCAAAACCTTTGTCTTTTTGTGGCAAATTAAAATACCAAGGAATAAATCCAATTGCCTCTCGCACCTGCGCCAGCGTATCTTTTTCGGTAAACGTTTCAAAGAATTCACTTTTCGGATTCCATAATTTTGTTTCTACCAATTGTTGTAAAACATCGGCTTTGGCTTTAAATTTAGCCTCCACTTCTTTGTCGCCTTTCATCGATGCCATTTTCGAAATAGCCACAGCATTTCCAAACATATAGCTGTTAATCGTTGGCCTTGCATTTTGTACTTTTCGCCCGCCACTCAACGATTCTTCCATTCCGTCCTTTACATCGTGTTGCCAAAACAAACCATCCTTGCGCTGACGGTCTTTTTCCCAAACTGCATAATCGGCCACCATATCCGGATACAAATCCAATAAGAATTTTTCATCCTTATTCACCAAATAACGATTGTACAACGCATCAGCCGTCCAACTACTGAATTTGTACAATTTGTTCATCGGTTTTCCTTCATTGCCACGGTACCAAATTTTCACATCCTGCTCCAAATACTGCGGATCGTGCACCCAGCGGAATTCATTGATATGATGCCCCACTGCACAAGCAATCAAATTGTATTTATCGGCATACGAACGATCTACTAAAAACTCCGTAATTCCGAAACCAAGTGGCGTTTTCTTGATGTGTTTTCGAGCCGTCCACCAACGATAATAATAAATCTCCTCAAAATTCTGCTGTGGACATTCAAACAACGGAACATTCTTTTCCATCCACGCCCACGCACTGTCATTCGGAATCGCAAATTTCAAATTCTCGTCCTCCATCGTGTTGAAATAATCAACATAATGTTTAAAATTATCCGCTTTCAAAACAACAGAAGTTCCTTTTTTAGAATGCCCCGCACCCGATTTACAACCACTGTTCAAAGCCGAAATCAGGATCACAATCGCCATTATTTTGTATTTAAATTGGTGTAACATATTCAAATTATTTTAATTATTTGGGCGTGCCCCTCCGTGAAAAACTTCGGGTCGTGCTGTACGTTCCCGCTTTTTTTTGTTCGGCTGAAAAAGCCTCTCAAAAAAAGAGCTCCACTGCCATCACTCACGCGGATAACAATCACGTTTATTTTATTTCTACTCCTTAAAGGTTTTCAAAACTTGTAGATTTCCTTCTATTTTTTTTCTAACAGTTTTGTCATTCCGAGGAACGAGGAATCTCCGCAAGTAACTCTACAATCAAAATCGCCAATCTTTGTCGATCCTGCAACGGAGATTCCTCGTTCCTCGGAATGACAAACAAGATGGGATATGTCTAATAACTTAATTCGCAGAAAAACTATAAGTCTGTCCCGCTTTCATCTCCACATCATACTCATTGTACTTTGGCAATTGTACTTTAGGCAATTTTGCTTCTTTAGAAATAATCGGTTTCTTCACTTCCACATCATAAAACAACGGATTCGGGTTTTTACCTTTTGCTTTTTTAAGTGCAATTCCTTTATCTGCTTTCAAAGTGTTTTCCAATTTCAATCGGCAGTTTCCTCCTAATTTTGAGTACACTTTCAAAGTTGAAACTTTATTGTTTTTCCAGGTCATATCTATTACAAATCCGCCACGGGTTACCAAACCTTTGATGCTTCCGTCTTTCCAAACCGTTGGCAAAGCAGGCAATAAATGAATCGCATCTTCCTGACTCTGCATCAGCATTTCGGCGATTCCTGCAGTACAGCCAAAATTACCGTCAATTTGAAACGGCTGATGTGCATCGAGCATATTTGGGTAGGTTCCACCCCCTTTTCTTTGGTCAGCGGTTACCAAATGCAATTGATCCTGAATCAGTTTGTAAGCGTGATTTCCGTCTAATAGTCTTGCCCATAAATTCACTTTCCAGCCCATTGACCAGCCTGTCGATTCGTCTGTTCTGTAAATTAAGGATTGTTTAGCTCCTTCAAATAATTCAGGCGTTTTGATTGGCGAAATCTGATTACTCGGAAACAAGCCATACAAATGCGAAACGTGTCGGTGATTGTCTTTCGGATTGTCCCAATCGTCCTGCCATTCCTGCAACTGACTGTGTTTTCCAATTTTCATTGGAGGCATTTTGGCCAAAGCATCACTTAATTTTTTAGTATAATTTTCATCCGGAGCAACCAATTTCGAAGCTTTGATTACATTCGAAAACAAGTCAAAAACCAACTGATTATCCATCGTAGTTCCCGATGCAATAGTCGATTTTCCGGTTCCGCCAGCGTGTGTATTTTCAGGAGAACTTGATGGAACCACCACCAAATATCCTGTGTTTGGATCGGTAATCATAAAATCCAAAAAGAAATCCGTTGCTCCTTTGATTACAGGATAAATTTCTTTTAAATAATTGATATCGCCTGTGTACAAATAACGTTCCCACAAATCCTGCGAAACCCAGGCACCGCCTGTCATCCACATCCCTGAAGCAGCCGAATCAACCGGAGCGGTTACGCGCCAGATATCCGTGTTGTGATGCAAAACCCAGCCGTTAGCGTTATACATTGTCTTTGCTGTTTCTGCTCCAGTCACGCTCAATTCTTTTGCCATTTGGATAAAAGGCTCGTGCATTTCGGTAAGGTTTGTTACTTCTGCCGGCCAGTAATTCATTTCGGCATTGATGTTAGTTGTGTATTTAGAATCCCAGGGCGGAGTTACCATATCGTTCCAGATTCCCTGTAAATTAGCAGGCTGACCTCCCGGCTGTGAACTGGAAATCAATAAATAACGCCCGAACTGAAAATACAGACTCGCCAACTGCGGATCGAATTGATTTTTGAAATCACGAATTCTTTCGTTTGTCGGTTTTTTTATGGCATCGTTTGAACCTAAATCCAACGAAACTCTGTTGAAGAATTTTTGATAATAGGCAACGTGTGCTTTTTTAATTTCATCGAAACTTTTCGGTAAAGCTTTCTCCAAATACGATTTGCTTTTCGCTACTTCATCTTCGGTAATGTCCTGATAGTTTTTGAAATTAGTCGCTATCGAAATATAAAGTGTTACTTCATCGGCCTTGTTGATGATTAGGATTCCGTTGCTTGCCGAAACTTCTCCGCCTTTATTTTTGGCTTCGATTCGTCCCTGAAATTTTACTTTTCCTTTTACGTTTTCGAAATTAGTTCCAACTCCTGAAAGCAGAATTTGATTGCCTTCTGTCGAAGGAACGGTTTTGTCAATCGGACTGTTCATAAAAACGTTTGCCGTAATCTGTCCCGGCTGACTTGCCGATAATTTTACCACAATTACCTGATCAGCAAAAGCAGTCAAAATCTCTCTTGTGAATTCCACTCCGTTTACGGTGTATTTTACTTTTGCCGTAGCGTTTTCGATATCTAAATCACGATAATAATTGGTGTATTTTTGATGTCCCGGAAACGAAATATAAGCGCTTCCAAAAGTCTGATACGGCATTCCGTCGTTGGTTTGCGACATAATATCCTGTGTTGCCAAAGCTTGTGCTTCGTCAAATTTTCCTTCGAAAACTAGCTGTCGCACTTTTGGCAATGCCTCGATTGATTTGGTATGTGCGTTGCTGTTTGGCGAACCTGCCCAAATAGTTTCTTCGTTCAATTGCAAACGCTCCACTGCGGGATCTCCAAAAACCATTACACCCAAACGGCCATTACCCAAAGGCAAAGCTTCGTTCCAGATGGTTGCGGGTTTATCGTACCACAATTTTAGTTGGCTGTTGGTTTGCGCTGTTGTGGCGAAGGAAACAATTCCGAAACAGATCGCTGTTATTTTATTTTTCAATTTCATATTTTATACTTTTTTGGTAATGTCTACATTACTTTCAAACTCTCTATAAACAAGAATGAAGTAAATTCAATTCGATTATTTTTACTTGAAAAATACCTTATTTGATTTTCTTTTATTACTTCTCCCTCTTTTATTACACTTATTTTCCATTTATAATTACAGGGATGTAATATTGGCACTGATAAATCGAATTCTGGATTTTCAAAATTCCAAATCCATATCGGTTCTTTATCCTTAGCTTCATATGGTTCAACATCCCACAATTCTATTCTATTTTCAGAGTCAATTTTATTTTCTACTTCTTTTATCTCGATTAATGGTTTAAAATAAGTTAAATCAGGATCTGAAGGAAAACAATTTGGAAATTTTATGAAACCTAGACTATTCCAAAATTTTTCTGATTCTTTTGGTGAACAAAATAATTTTAATGCCTTAAATCCTTTTTGAATAAAATGATTTGAAATTTGATTTACAAAATATTCACCAATTCCCTCTCGTCTATGTTTTGGATGAATTTCTAAAATATCTATTTCTATATGTAAATCTCCTTTTATCCAAACTAAAAACCCAACTATTTTTTCTTCTCGTTTTACAATAACAAGTCTATTTTCTTCAAATGATTTTTTTATAGTTTGAAAATTACCATAAAAACCAGAATTTGATTTTTTATCTTCTTCAAACAACCATTTCTCAATTGTTTTTAAATCATTTTCTATAGGAGTAAAATTTATAATTAAAAATTGTTCATTCATATTTCTTTATTCTAAATTTTTAATCAAAAGACAAATGCTCTTGAGTTACGAAAGCGCGTGAGGGATAGAAGCAAGCTACCGAAGTAGCGCGGATAGCCCGACCCGATTTGGGAAAGGGGGCTACTGAACCGTATCGAGAGTTGCCCCCTTTTTCAAATTGGGTCACGCCCAACTATTACTTCTTAACTTCATACACTTTCAGGTTTTTTTCTCCGAACATTTCATATAATTTGTTGATGTCTTTCAGGGCATTTTTAGGTAAATTTTCGGCTTTGTTGCCAAAAACATATAATTTATCGTAAGGCTCAATCACACAAGTCGATTCGTCTATTTCGCCTTTTTCGTTCTTCACGTTGTTCAGATCCAGACCTAAATATTTCGCCATAAACGGGTACAAAGCCATACGTTTTGAAACGCCAAAATCGTGTCCTTCTTTAGCAAAATGGGCGTTTTCTACCAGATTTTTTTTGCCGTAGAGTTCGTAAGTTCTTTGGATAAAAGGGAATTCCAATTCGGGAACTGCGAGCGTCCAGTCTTTTCCGTCTGACACAATCAATTGAGGTTTTGGCGCCATCATTGCCGAAATTTCGGCATTGTTGGTTCCGTTTCCGCAAAGATGAATTCCGCGACCGCTTTCGCATGGACAACCGCCCGAAAAATGCGAGGAAACCATCACCACGGGAGCCGAAACGGTGATTCGATCGTCTAAAGCGGCCAAAAACATCGTGTGCGAACCTCCGCCGGAACCGCCCGTAACGCCCACTCGCGAAACATCGGCATTTTTTATGGTTGCCAGATAATCCAGTAATCGGATTCCGCTCAAGACCTGAAGGGTTGAGGCGATGCTGTTTCGGTGCGTTTCTTCGGGGAATTGCAATAGGGATTCGCCCCAGGCAAAGAGGTCGTAACTTACTACGATTGCTCCCATTTTCGCCATTATGGCGCAACGGTATTGTTCGTCTTTTCTGTATCTTCCGTCGCCGAAATGTCCATCGGGCGTTAAGATAATCGGTGATTTTTTGTTTAACGGATAGGGTTTGTAAATCGATCCTGTTGTGTAAACGCCCGGAAGAATTTCCAACGCAATATTCTCGACGCTGTAATCTTTGTAGATTCTTTTTGGGGTTAAGATAGGTTTTGATTTGGGCGTTGGCGGTGCTTTGTCCAAACCAAAAGACATAATCATACAGGCTTTTATTTCTTTTTTTCTTTTTTCCCAGTCGGAAACATTGGAATATAAAGTCGTTAAATAATCCAAACGCTCTTTTCCTTTATCGACTGATACTTTGTGGTTTTCATATTTTCGGATTTGGTATTTTCCGTCAGGCTGTTTGAAATAAGTCAATTCAAAAGGCACCAAAACATTCGCCAGAGAAACTTCCAGATTGCCTTGTTCAATTCGCCAATCGGCGTAATCTAGTTCTTTTCCTTTTAGTAAACCTCTGTCGTCAATTACAGTGATTTTGAAAATGGTTTCGATATTTTTGATGGTTTCCGTTACCGGTTTTCTGAAATTAGTGTCGGATGTGCATTGCGCGTTTGCGAGTGTCAATGTGAAGATTGAAACCAGTAGAGCAAAAAGTATGTTTTTAATTGTAGTCATTTTTAAATCTTATAATTTGCATTCAATTGTATATTTTCCTGAACCTAATTTCAAATCTTTTGTCGGTTTTCCGTTGACTTTTATTTCTGAATTATTGGCGATTGGTAATTTTATGGTCGCTGAAGTATTAGCAGGAATCTCCACTTTCAGGATTAACTTTCCGTCTTTTTTCTCCCAGGCCGAAGCGATATTTCCGTAAATGGACTTATAGGTTACTTTTACAAAAGTCATATCGCCCACGATTTCCGGCTGAATAAAGAAGTGTTTGAAGCCCGGATTTTGATCATCGGGAACGATTCCGGCCAGACTTTGGTAAAACCATTCTTCGATTTGTCCCATCATAAAATGATTCCACGAGTTTCCTTTGCGCGGATCCCATTGCTCGGTTAAGGTTGTCAAACCAAATTTAATCTGAAAACCATAACCCGGCGCATCGAAATGATTGTTCATTTTGTACATCGTTTCGTTTTCGCCGTTTCGTGCCAAAGCCTGAAACAAATATCGGTTGCCAACATCGCCAGTTGTCAATCGGTCGCCTTTTGCTTTGATGTCAGCCAATAAATTCTGCATTACGGCCTGTTTGTATTGCGGTTCTACGATGTCCATAAAAACAGGAACGGCATTGCTGAACTGACTGCTGGTTCCGTATTGTTTGGTTTCTGGATTGAAAAATTCCTTGTTGAAAGCGTTTTTGATATCCGAAGTCAGCTTTTCGTATTTCGCAATATCTTCTGTTTTGTTCAATAATTTTGAGGCTTTAGCCAGCAAACTTGCTCCGTAAAAAAAATGAGAAGTTGCCGAAAGTGCAATCGGACTGTTTTTGGAATAACCCGCCGGATGTGTTCCGTAATCGTACCAATCGCCCAAACCGTGTGAAACGATATGATTGGTGGCTTTGGTTCCCAAATAATCCACATATCTTTTCATTACGGGATAATATTTTTCGATTAACGAAGCGTCGCCGTAATATTCATAATACATCCACGGCAGAATTACGCCTGTCACACCCCATTCCGGTGAATCGGTAAAATCGCCTCCGAAAACTACATATTCAGGAACGATCGTTGGAATCAAACCGTTTTCTCGTTGCGAATCGGAAATGTTTTGCATTGTTGCCGGAATAAAACTTTCGAGATTATAATTGAATAATAATCCGGGGCCGTTTAAGTGAATTTCTTCCAGCCAGCCCAATTTTTCGCGTTGTGGGCAATCGGTAAAAACACTCTGAAAATTACTTTTGATGGCGTTGTTAATCAGCAAATGTGTCTTGTTGAAAATATCATTGGAGGATTCAAAAGTTCCAGCTTCTCCTGCCGAATTGTAAATGAAATTCGATTTCAAATCTAATAATGTTGGCAGATTTTCATCTTTGGTTTCTTTATAATTGATGTTCTCAATCTGCACATATTGAAAACCGTAATAACTGAATTTTGGTTGCCATTCTTCTACGCCTTCACCTTTTAAAGTGTAATCGTAATAATAGGGTTTTCCGGTTTTTCCCTGTCCGACAGTTCCGTCTTCATTTAAACTTTCGCCTACCCAGACACGAACGGTCTGTCCTTTTTTTCCTTTTACTTTTATGGTCGTAAATCCGGATAGATTCTGTCCCATATTAAAAATATAAAAGTTAGGCTTCAGCTCTTTGGCTTCCTTAACTTCGTATCGCTTTTGAACAGTAACTGGTGTCGTCGTCTGAGGTCTTAAAATGCCTTTTGGTGCTTCCTGAGTAACTACTTTTTTCCAATTTATATCGTTGAAACCTCTACCGTTCCAGCCTTTTTGTTCTAAATTAGCATTGTAATCTTCTCCTCCAAAAATACTGTTGTAGGTAATCGGGCTTTTGCTGTATTTCCAACTTCCATCGGATTTAACGATTTCCTCTGAACCGTCTTTGTAGGTGATTTTCATTTTGAAAAACAAAGTCGGCGGGCCAAAACTCACGTAAAACTTCGAATATCTTTCAGCCAAAGTATTGTACATTCCGTTTCCTAAAAGTACTCCAATTACGTTTTCCCCTTTTTGAAGTTCATCAGCATTTAAT
This sequence comes from Flavobacterium cheongpyeongense, assembly GCF_003202435.1. Taxonomy (GTDB): domain Bacteria; phylum Bacteroidota; class Bacteroidia; order Flavobacteriales; family Flavobacteriaceae; genus Flavobacterium; species Flavobacterium cheongpyeongense. Next base: position 70,928 of record NZ_QJHK01000003.1, on the reverse strand, counting down.
TCGCAAACATTATAGTTCACGGTTTTATCATAATCTGTCCACAAAGGCGCAAACACACTATTGCCGATTTTCTTTCCGTTAATCGTTAATTCATAATGTCCCAAGCCGGAAACATACACTACGGCTTCCTTGATTTCTTTGTTAACCGAGAATGGTTTGCGAAGCATAATACTTCTGCGGGACAACGAATCCGAAGCATTGATTAATGATGCTTTTTTCTCTTTGTTGAACGTGGCGGTGTGGTAATTTCTGCCTTCAGGTAAATGGCTGTCAGCTTTGGTAATGGCTCCAATCCAAATTGGATTTAATGCTGATGTGGAAGGTGCGATTCTAAAAGAGGCTGTTTGGCTCCAATTGGAAGCTTTGTCTTTTTGGTTCCAGACTTTGACTTTCCAAAAATATTTGGATTCGTTTTTTAATGAAATTCCGCTGTAACTGATTTGAAGATTTTTATTGGAAATTACTTTTCCGCTGTTCCAGATATCGGCTTCGTTTTTCTTCAATTTTTCTTCTGATGAAGCAACTAAAATCTGATAGGCAGATTGTATAACATTCTGTTCTTTTGAAACCAACTGCCAGCTTAATCTTGGTTGGTTTTCAATTACTGCCAATGGGTTTTCTGTCATTTCGCATCTTAAATGCACAGCAGAAATTTGTCCATTTAAAATGAACGAAATCAGAAGACAAAAGAGGAATAATATGTTTTTAAAATTCTTCATATTTTATTTTTTGCACGCAGATTTTGCAGATTGAGCAGATTTTATTTTTTTATTTTTTTTTAAAAGTATTCAAACAGTTTATTACCATGCCAAAGCCTCTTTTTGTCATTCCGAGGAACGAGGAATCTCCGCTTGCTATTCCGCACTGTTGAGCTTCTTACGAAGATTCCTCCGCCGTCGGATGACAATATTGTGTAAAACCTATTAGTCTTAATCCTTACTATTACAATTTCTTTGTAACTACCGACTTAATATTAAAAACCGCTTCGGGAATTAATTTTCCTGTATCCGGTAAATCGGTAAAATCTGGTGTGTCCGGTTCTGTATCTGCATTTGGTGTGTAACGCTGATCCCCTGTGCGGAACATAATTCTTGAAATGCCATCAACCGGAGCATAGAATATTTTGTTGGTTTCTTTTCCGTCATTCACTTTTACGGTGTAGGAACGGGAAGTTACGTCCAGTTTTACAGTAATCGTGTATTCTTTTCCGGCTTCATATTTTCCAATTCCGCCGTGACGGGCTCCGTGTTTCACTTTTATTTCTCCATCCGAATCGAAAACGATGCGAATCGCAGGCAATCCTTGTTTGTTTTGGAATTCCACCTGCAATAATCCGTGGTTATTTTGTTCTGGTTTTACGATGAAAGTCGCTTCCATTTTTTGTGCAAACGGAATTACACGCTCGGCACGGGAATAGTCAAAAAAATCCTGATCTCTTAACGTCAGCCATTTTTTTCCGTCTGTTTTCTTTTCAATTTTTGTGGATGCCCAGGACAAATCGTAGGTGTTCCATAATTTTAATTCTTCTCCGTTTGGCAAATCATTGAAAACATCGTTGGCGTTTTCTTTTACTTCGCTTGTTACGGGAACGGGTACCGAAGCTACCCAAATATCTTCTTTGTTCACGCTGTAACTTACCCAAAGTTTTCCGTCAGGCGGAGTTCCGTTGCCTTCGAGAATTCCGCGAACGTATTGGGGTCCGGCAGATTTGTAGTTTCCTCCGTAACGCATCGGGCTTACTTCGCCATGAACCAATAACAAATCTTTGTAATTCAGTCCGTCATCACTGGTTGAAATCGCCAATGGCCAACGGTATTCTGACGGATTATAAACAGTTGCATAACGGTTATCCGAAGTTTTTTGTCCCCAGATTTTGGCATTGCTGTTTACAAATCCCGGTGCTCTTACCGGAGTGTATTCCCAGGTTTTGCCTTCGTCTTTACTTAGGGATGTCAAAGCAAATTTCCATAAACCGACTACGTTTCCGTTTGGTAAATGGTAATAATTGAACGCTTTGTATTGTTTTTTTAATGGAATCAAAGCGTCATCTCTGTCGGCTTCTTCGACCCATTGTTGCATCAATAAAGGTTTTGACATCAGCTCATCGCAGGCTTTGATGAATTTTTTGTCTTTACTTTTGGTATAAAACGGAAAGGTCGTTGGCAACGGGTTTCCGGTTTTGTTGTATCGAATAAAATAAATGGGTCCATACGTTCCGTCTTTATAAATTTCTCTAATTACACGACCAATTCCTTTTCCGTCATTGGGGTCGTCTTTTTTGTCTAAGGCAACTCCGTAATAACCGGTTGCAAGCAATCTGTTGTCGGATGAAACATAAAAGCCCATACGCTGGTGCATAATGGCATCGATGTTTTTGGCAACGCCTTCTACTCCTTCTTTTTTGAATCCATCTGGAACATGATAAATTGGAAAAAGAACGGCTGGTTTTGTCCAGTTCACCCCATCTTTGGAGGTCATTATAAAAGTCTGGCTCGGCGGAATGTGTTCTCCTGATGGATCACTCAAATAATGCAGGTAAAAGGTATTGTTCCAATACGCCATCATCGACTGGTGATTGTATGTCCAGCCAAATCCATCTGCTTTTTCAGGATGTTCACGGCTGGCGCGCATAATCTGCGTTGCGTGAACTCCAACTGCGGGACTTAATTGTCCGTGATGGTAATCGACGTTGGAAAGTGTTTTGCCTGTATATCGTATCGTGTCTTGTTGGGCTTGTGCCGAATTGACTGCAACACAGCTCAACAAAATGGTTGTAGCTGTTACGATATTGGTTTTTATGTTTTGAAATGCAATCATTTGCTTTTATTTTAATGCTTCTAATTACACCTGACCCGTTTTAAAAACCTTTCAGGTGTCGTTGAAGATAAATTATTTCTTTTCAATTAATCCTTTTAGAACTTCTGCGGAAATTGTTGTAATCGTTCCGTGTTTGTGTCCTTCTGGTAATTTTATTTTGGAAGAAACATCTTCAAACTTCACAAAATCGGTCGTTCTTAAAGCTTTGTAATTTTTGGATCCGTAATTGTCATAATACAGCAACCAGTTTTTACCGACTTTTACAACCGTTGGACCTTCTGATAAATATTCGGTTAAGGGTTTTGATCTTTTTTCGAATGAGCCTAAAGGTGATTTTCCAAAAGCTACTTCGATATTTCGCATCGGTCTGGTGTTGTCTTTAAGAACCAATACATAATCCTTTTTGCCTTTTTTGACAATCACACAATCGATGACGCTAAAACCGGGATCGTAATATAATTTGGTATCCGAAAAGGTTTTGAAATCCTTAGTCGTTACGTAATACATTCGGTGGTTGTTTTTCTCGTCTTCTACTCCTTTTTCGAATCGGAATGGGATTGTGGATGCCCAGATAATAATGTATTCTTTTTTGACATCATCATAAAAAATTTCGGGTGCCCACACGTTTACGACTTCGGGTTCGTGTTTCATTACGGGAATGTATTCCTGTTTTGACCAATGAATCAGGTCTTTGGAACTAGCGTAGCCGAAACCATTTCCGCCTTTCCAGTCGGTTGTCCAGACCATATGATACATTCCGTCTGTGCCTTTTGTGATGGAGGGATCGCGCATTATTTTGCTGGCTCCGATTTCGGGTTTTAGGAATGAGCCTTTCAAACCTTTCCAGTTGTAGCCGTCTTCACTGTAGGCCAGATACAAACCTTCGGTAGCGGGTTCCCTGAAAGAGGTGAAAAGGAAAATTTCCTTTTTTTTCTGGGAATAGCTGACAGCGAAAAATGAAAGCGTTAGTATGATGAATATTTTTTTCATTGTTATATTTTACCTCACCCCAGCCCTCTCCAAAGGAGAGGGAGCCGAAATTGGAGAGTTATTATTTGTTCCTTTTATAGTTTTTCTTTCCTGCAAGGTTTCCAAAACCTTGTAGGTATAATATTGTATGTTGAAATACCTACAAGGTCAAAAAAAGACCTTGCAGGATAGCTCGTTCTATTATTCTACTATCGCTTTTTTATCCAGGTCTTTTCCTTTTTTCACAACTGTAGTCACATTGTTGAACACATTGTTTTTCAGGAAGATATTTTTCGTGTCTTTTCCGTTTGCTTCGATGAAAATATCGGTGGCGTTGAACGGAAAATTGTTGTTGATCATCATATTCGAGGCGTTGTCGATTTTGATAACCGGAACTCCTTTTATTGGCGTAGAAGAACCTACATTGTCCAAAATCAGGTTTTTAGCATCGCTGATTTTGAAAGAAGAACCAACTGTTGCGTTGACTTTTACGTCGTGAAACTCTACATCGGTCGCCGTGTTTATGGTAAAACCTTCCTTGCCGTCCATATTGATGTTGGAGAACGTGATGTTCTGGATTGGCATTTCAACAATTCCGCGAACGAATCCGGCTTTGTTGACATTTCCGCCCGTAACGTTGCTGATGTGAATGTTTCTGAAAATTGGCGTGCGCTCGGTAACCGGCTCTACGGGATTGTCTTTATCGTAGAAAAGATCCAGAATAATGGCTTCTTCCTTGATGTTTTTCATTACTATATTGTCCACGCGAATGTCTTCGACCACTCCGCCACGACCTCGAGCGGATTTGATACGGATTCCACGATCGGTTCCGTCGAAAACGCAGTTGGATATCGTGATTTTTTTGATTCCGCCCGACATTTCGCTTCCGATAACAACTCCTCCGTGACCGCTTAACATGGTACAGTTGGTGATGGTTACATTTTCGGTTGCTTTTCCGTATTTACGGCCGTCGGCATCGCGACCCGATTTGATAGTGATACAGTCGTCGCCCACGCTGATGTGGCAGTTTGAAATGTGAACGTTAGTACAGGACGAAGGGTTGATTCCGTCTGTATTTGGTGAATGCGGATTGAAAATGGAGATTCCGGTTACGGTTACGTTGTCACAGAATTCAGGATTTATGGTCCAGAAAGGCGAGTTTTTAAACGTGACACCTTCAATCAAAATGTTTTTACAATTGTAAGCCTGAAAAAAAGAAGGTCTGAAAAAGTGTTTGTCAATTGTTCTTTTATAGTAAGGCTCGTAGACGATTCCTTTGTTTTGCTCGCTCCACATTTTTTGGTATTTGGTTTCCGGAATCGGACCTTTGGCGGTTTCGATTCGGTACACTTCGTTCCACCACGCTTTTCCTTGTCCGTCGATTACGCCTCTTCCTTTGATGGTGATATTTTCTACGTCTTTGGCGTAAAATAATGGGGAGAAAGACTGCATTACGATTCCTTCGTAACGCATTTCTACATACGGAAGGTAATCATCGAAATTCTCTGAAAATTTTAAAAGTGCACCTGAATCCAAATGGATGGTGATGTTACTTTTTAGTTTTAATGCTCCTGTCAGGTATTCGCCGGCTGGAAAAAAAATAGTTCCTCCACCGTTTTTTGATGCTTTTTCGATAGCACCTTGAATGGCTTCGGTGCATTTTATTCCTTTGTTGTTTCCGCCTTCGTTTAGGATGTTTAGCCAGCCGTCATTTGCGAAAGCGGTGTTTAATCCGGTTATGAAGAAAAGGATTATGAATATTTTTTTCATATTTATTTTTTTACTTTTTTCATATCCTGCAAGGTCTTTTTTTGACCTTGTAGGTATTTGTATGTTTAGCTAATACACCTACAAGGTTTTGAAAACCTTGCAGGAGAAACAGATTATTTATTCGATGTCAAAATCAAAATCCAGTCGTTTCCGTCTTCTTTTTTGCCGGAAGGCTGGAATTCTTTTGTTCCTTTGTTTTCAAAATGTCCAATCGATTTTATTTTGCCATTTCTTGGATTATACCAACTTGCATCAACATTATTCCCTGAAATTTTCCCCATATTCACGGTGATTTTTCTTCCGGTATAGGTATAAATCAAAGCATAATCATTTCCTCTTGTTGCCACTTGGTAATCATATTTTTCTCCTTGATTAGCAATCAAACTTTGATCTGGAACACGATCCAATGAATTATATCTCTCCATTAATTTCTTAATATAAATCATTTGTTTTGCTCCTGGTGCATTGATGGCTGATGTCCATAACTTTTTGTTTCCGTAGGCTGGTTTGTCGCCTTTTCTGAACATTTGCATTACAGCATTATGTCCGTAAGTGTAACCTGCCCCACCTGCAAAAACCGACCAGTATCCGTAACGACGTACATCGCTGGCAGTCCATTTTGGCTGTAGCGTATCGTGCAGTCCGTGTGGAATTCCTTCGTATGATGGTTCTCCGTCCAATGTTGGTTTAGTTGGTTTTAAATCCCAGTCTCTTTGAACAAATTTGTAATTGTCTTCTTTGAATGGTTTCACCGAATCCTGATCATATCTTCTGTGACCGGACTGAAACATATTGAAATCTAACCAGCTTGCATTATGAAAATTCTCTGATGAATCGGTTCTCCCGAATGGGTGAAATGTTACTAATTGATCTGGGTTACTCGTTTTTAAAATACTTCCGAGTGCGTTCCAAATCTCCTGAAATTTGTCTCCATAGGTATCGCCACCGTTCAGCCAAATCACATTGGTTTTGTTTTTATATCTGTTGGCTAAAAACTTGGCGTATTTTTCAACATCCGCTTTCGTTACTTTGCTTTTAGCACTACTAATATTAGTTCCCCAAACCGGAACCATTGCTAAATAGATTCCTTTTTTTTGTGCTACTTCCAAAGTGTAATCTATATGATCCCAGTAATCGTATTCGGGAGCATCCTTTGGGTCGTTGCCAGGTGAAGTAATTTGCTGGGTCAGATTATCATTCATTAATGCCTGATCGCCGTACGCATTTACAGCATTCACATTATGCAACACCATTACCTGAACGACATTGAACCCTTTTGCTTTTCGGTCCTGAAGATATTTTTCTACACCTTTTCTGTCCAGTTTACCAAATGTCAGCCAGCCTGTATCGCCTAACCAGAAAAATGGTTTCCCGTCTTCGGTAACAAAATAGTGCTGGTTCGGGGAAACTTTAAGTTTTGGCAGGTTTTTGGATTGAGAAAATCCGCTTTGTGCTGTCAACATAAAGGGTATACAAAGGGCGAATAGGTATTTAATTTTCAGGTTCATTATATTTATTTTTGCACGCAGATCCAGCAGATTTGCGCAGATTTAATTTGCTTATTGTTTATTATCAGTCTTTAATTTTTCTTCACTACGAATAGTACTTTTTCTTTGATCTCAGCTTGTGGAATTACGACTTGTTTTCCTCCACTGATATTCGCTCTTTTGGTGATAATTCCATTGGAAGCATTAATTGCATACACTTCAAAACTTCCTTTGTGATTGGATAAATCGATTGAAACATCCTGATCGTTTTTCAGATAAAAAAGATAGGCATTGCCTTTATTTTCCAGTGCCCAGAACTTGTCTGAAAAAGTAGTTCCTTCTGCAAACTTCATACCAGCAAGGGCAGAATGAAAGGCAGAAAGTTCAATTTTTGGAACATTTGCCAATGAAGCTCCTCCCATTAATGCCGGCCATCCAAATCGTGGTGCTCCCATTGTGGAATACAACACTGCCTTTTCCGGATATTTTTCACGGTATTCACGAACTGCTCTGTAAACCTGATCATCTGTTTCTTTTCCGGTTTTGATTTTACGGGCGTGCTGGCGTGGTGCTAAATTTTTTCCGCCTTCCGGAGCATACAGCGTTCCGTCTTCTCTGTAATACCAATATCGGATATCAATTACATCAACGGTTTTGGCTCTTGTTTCGTCATTCAAAATTGCATCCTGAACATCTTTTGTGGCACTTAAGGCAATTTTAGATTCGTTTTGGTGTGACTTTTCGTAATTGGCAATCACATCGATCCAAAATTGCATAAAGCTTAACGGACCTGTATATTCGGCACTTGTGAGTTGTAATACGTTGGCGTTATCTTTAAAGTTTTCCAGATTTTTTTCGATGAATGCAACGTGCAGTTTTCGAATGTCTGTATTTTTTACATCATAAAATTGTTCGGCAAGAAAAATCCTTTTATCGCCTGCATAAGGCGGTGGTTCCGGCAATCCTGTCGTGTTGATATTATTCGCTGGACGCCAAGGCGAACTTGCCCAATGTGCTCCGGCTTCTAAGATGTTATGCTGAAAATAGGCTTCGTTTAGTAAGATCTTATTCTTTTTACCTGCTAATTCGGCAAAAGTTTTCAATCGGTTCCAATACCAGGCGTTGTATCGGGTCAAATCGTATTTGCTCAAATGATCCCAGGCAATTCCCTGCCCGCTTCTGTCAAAAGGCTGTTCGTAGAAAGGAGCCCAGACATCGGCATCGATTCTTCTAATACGCTCGTGATCGGCCATTCTTTGTTCGTACCACAATCCGTAATTATGGTCAATCGCTGATTTATTATTTTCGACTAAATAGTTTACGGTTTCCTCCAAGTTATCGGTATAACCAACTCCATAATGTCCCGGAACAAATCGGGTAATGTGCGGTCTTGATTTTGCGATTTCAGATTCACGTAAACTGCCTCTCCACCACGGTACATCTACTACTTCTCCGGTAATTACACCTTTGGAAGTGGTCAAAAATCCATTGGTTATAGTGATTTTATCAGAATTTGTATTTGCAACTGCATCGGATTTTACTTCGTCAATTCGTTTTACTTTGGCATAATCAATCGCAATTGGATTTCTGGTTGATGCTTTGGTAATAAAGTCTTTTAAAGTTTCGTTTAATTTATAGGCTTCGGCGGTTAAAGCTGTCGCTTGTTCTATCGTTGGACTTGAAGAAGGTTCTGAACCTAAATCCATTATTTGAGCATTCATAGGCAATTTACCCAGACGCTGTTCCAATAAAGCATAAAATAAACTTCTCGGACTGATGTGATTGTTCACGTCTTTCCAGTGTCCGTTTCCTGCCCATTGTGCCCAGACTCCAAATGCCCAGTTGTTGGCTGTTGGCGGACTGTAATTTTCTATTTTGGATGCCGATGTTTCCCAGATAACGCTATTGGCAGCATTCCAGCCTAAACCTCTTCCGTCCTGTTCTTTGTTTTTGAAACTGATGGCATTTCCATCAATTAAGGAAACGTCGAAAAGGATTCCGGTTGCCCAACTTCCAACAGATCCGCTGAAACTATATGGCTGATGTGATTCGCATTGCAAAAAAACATTGGGTCCAGCCGTAGCGTAACCTCCGACTACAAAATCATTGTATCCGAATTCAGAATAGCATCTTTGAAATAAAGTCTGCTGTCCCTCGGTATAAAATGTATTTCTTCTAAAAGATGCGATTTCCGAAATTGGGTTCAGTGAAAGACAATCTTCAACTGTAATTCTTTTGGCTGTTTTTAGAACCGAAACGGCTCCGCCTGCAAATTGTTCAAAATTGACCTGTCGTACCCAAACATCTTCAGCATTTTCAACAGAAATTCCTGTCCAACGGTGCTGTTCGTCTTTTGGATTTGTGGTATCATAATCTGATTTCAAAGTAAGATTTTCTACACCTGAATTATTTATTCTCCCTGACCAGATGTAATTTACTACAGTTGACTTTGATAGTTCTTCATCCAATGTATTCGTTAAAGGTGCATCGATGGTGATTTTATTTCCCTGAACATTTGTAATTTCTCTGTCGGCACGAATGACAAAATCATCTGCTTTCCAGCCAATCCATCCGCTTTCTCCTCCAAAATCATTCATTGACAAAAGGTCAATCCATTTTTTTGTGATAGGAGTATTGATTAAAATATGATCTCCTTTTTTGAGATTATTAGCATTTTTTACAGATAAAACTGTTGCTCCTAATGGTGTATAATTTGCATCTAATTGAAATGTTTCCTTTAAAAGCTGATTATTAATTCCGCTTATATTGACAATTGCTTTTCTGTTGGTTGAAGTTCCTAAAAGTATCGTTCCATTATTTCCTGAACCGCTTCCTCTTAAGACAATTCCGCTTTCCTTAATATTGATTTCACCCGAAACTTTGAAGATTCCTTTGTCTAAAAGTACCGTTCCTTTACAACCGTTTTTATCAACTTTCAGTTTGGCAACATAATCTATAGCGGATTGAATTGTTTTGGTGGCGTCTCCATCGATATGCGGCACAAAAGCTTTAATCGTTATATCTGGAATAGCAATTGATGAAGCTTTATATCCGGCATACGAAAAGTCAGGAATCTGATTTCCTTTTGCATCAGTTGTCAGCTCTAATTTTCCATCTTTAGATTTTGTAATATCCGGAAATGCATTTTGTGCCGAACTGATATTGGCACTAAAGAAAAGAACAAAACAGGATAAAACGAGTAAATCCTGTTTTGTTACTATATTTTTAAGCTGTATAAAATTCACTTCTACTTTATTTTTGATTTTTTAGAATATAGAAGAAAGAATATAGACTTTCCCAAAAAAATAATTTCTTTTCTATACTCTATACTCTTTCTTCTTTGCTCTTTACTGCAATAATCCTTTTAACTGAGCCAAGGTATCGATATTATTTTCCGTTTTCGTCCAATCTGTTTTGCTGTTCGGGTCGATACCGTTAAAATATTTCTCAATATTGGTATATCCATCACCATTTGAATCTTTATTTGCATCCGAAGCGTCTTTTGGGTTCAGTCCGAATTTCTTTTCCCAGACATCCGGAATTCCGTCATTATCTGAATCTTTATAGGATTTCCCTTTATATTCCGGATAACCGCCCACCTGATCCGGATGCGTGATGATCCCTTTTTTATAAGAATCGGCAGGCAATCTTCTTTTGATATACTCTTTACCGATAGAATTTTCCAATCCGTCTTTCACTTCAATTTTTCCGGTGCGAACCTGTTTGATGATTCGTTCATCGACTGCATCGCGTTTTGGTAAAGTTGCTCCCACATTATTCAATACAAATTCATAGGCTTCTTCTGCTTTCATTATTGGAAATTTCGGCATTGAAAAAGGTTTGTTTTGTTTCATCTGTTCCAAATAATCTTTTGTTTCTTCAGCAGACTGGTCTTCAAGTTGTACACCCCCATTCCAGTTATCTGCTGTGACTTCGGGAGAACCTACGATGAAATTTCCTGAAACATACGCCCTTCCATAGGTTTTAGGTTTCATGTAACCTGCTTCCGGTTTCAGAATTCTGTAGCGGATCGGCTGATCTGTTGGTGTTATGGGACCCGGTTTAAAATAATTATTGATGATATTGAACATCGATCTGTAATCCCCTCCATCCAAAGAACGGTTCCACCAGTTGAAAATCACATTATTTACAAAATTAAAGTCGCCATACATTCCGATAGACGCATTTCTGGAAATATTATCTGCCCATAAATTACGCATAAAGGTACTGTTTAACCCGCCAATTGTACTTCCAAATGCATGATTATAAGTATCTAAACCTTCGGATGAAATAGTATTCTGAATTGTAATATTACAAGCGGGCAATTTCTCCAGTTTTGATTTGTCATTTACCTGAAACTGGTGTCTGTATAACGAAATATTTTCGTCTAATCCCCAACTCATTGAGCAGTGGTCTATAATAATATTCCCCATTGGATTTCCTCCCAATGCGTCATCTCTTCGGGTAACTTCTGTTGCTCCTCTGCGAAAACGCATGTGGCGAATAATGACGTCGTGGGTATCTATTTCCAAGGTTTCACCTGCGATGCAAATTCCGTCACCCGGTGCAGTCTGACCTGCAATGGTTACGTAGGGTGCTCGCATACTGATTCTCTTTTTTAACTGAATAATCCCCGAAACATTGAAAACAATTGTTCTTGCTCCAACCGCTTCGCAGGCTTCACGGAAAGTGCCTTTTCCGCTGTCTTCCAAACTCGTTACAACGAATATTTTTCCGCCACGACCTCCTTGTGTATATGCTCCTCCTCCTTCAGCTCCCGGAAAAGCAGGAATATCTGCCTGAACAAAATCTTTTGGATAGGATGCCCAAGGCAAATACGGACGTCCCGCTTTAGTTTCTTCTTTGATGATATGTGCATTCGCCTGCCAGATCTCCTGTAATCTTTTTTCTTCATCTGCTAAAAGCGCATCCGCTTTTTCCTGAAGCGGTTTTGGAATATCAGGGTATTGTGCATAGGCTGATGAAAGAATAGAACAAAATGACATTATCATCATTGTTGTTTTTAAAGTGGTATTTGGAAAAATATTTTGCATGAATCTTTATTTTAGTTCTTAGTAACTAGTAATTAGTCCTTAACGATAGTCAATAGTTTTTTTAAGCTAATCACTAAGCACTAATTACTAAGGACAATAAAATTATTTACCTGATTTGGCTTTCTCTCTTTCTTCAATACGTTTGTGCCAATCTGCGCTTTCTTTATTTAAATCGTACCCTTGTTTGGATAAATAGTTATTGATTCTTCCTTTGTATTTACCAAACCAACCGTGTTTTTCCTTAGATGAACCGCCATCCATTGCGTGTTCTCTGGCTTCTACCAAAGCATCGCAAATGTATTTTTTCTGAGCGTCAGTCAAATTCGGCAACATATCATTATAACCGTCAACGGTAATTGGAAGAACACCATAAGTCATTCCGTCTTTTACTTCAGTTATTTTTGCTTCGTTCAATTGCGTTCCTAATTTTTTTATGTAGGCTTTGTGTAGTTTAGCAATTGATTTATCGGCTTCAACTTTCAGTTTTTCAATTTTTTCGTTTTGCTTTTCTTTGGCTAAAGTACTGTCGTCTTTTACTTTTTTGATTTCAGTATCTCTAACATCGTGAATTTTGCTTAAATCACGAAATTGCTGTGCGATAATATTCGTTACTGCAGTTTCTTTTTCTTTGTTTCCCAAAGCCAGCTTCTCAACAATTTTAGCTGCTCTTTCATTGGTTACTTTTATGTATTCCGGGTCCTGATATTGTTGTGCGTTTATTTTGCAAAAAGCAAAAAGCAGAAACATCAGACTTATTTTTTTTAGTGACATCATCTTATTTATTATTTTAGTCTAAAGTCAAAGGTCATAAAGTCAAAAGTTTTATCTCAAGCTTTATGACCTAACTTCATTTTTTTAATTTAAATCTAACAAAGGTCTAACCAATGTTTCTTTATTATTGGCTAAATCTGTCCAGTCTACTTTTATGGCTGGATTTACTCCATTGATATAATCTTCGATATTAGAATATCCATCACCATTTAAATCTCCTTTTGCATCAGATGGATCTTTTGGATTCAGACCGTATTTTTTCTCCCAGGCATCCGGCATACCATCTTTGTCTGTATCTACATAAGGTTTTCCTTTGTATTCCGGATATCCGCCAACCTGTGAAATATCAGTTATAATTCCTTGCTTGTATGAATCCATTGGTAAACGACGGTGTTCGAATTGGTAGAATTCTTTTTTATCTAATCCTTTTGCATATTCAGGAACTCCTGTTTTTACGGTTCTTACGATTCTTTCGTCTACTTTATCTCTCAATGGCAAAGTTGCACCCACATTTTTCAGAACATATTCATAAGCTTCATCTGCTTTCATGATTTTAGAAAACCAAGGCATTGGGAAAGGTCTGTCGCTTTTCATTTTATCGAAATAGGTTTTGGCTTCATCATAACCCATTAATTCACCTTTTTTGTTTTCGATCTGGATACCGCCATCCCAGTTGTCTTTGGTTACTTTTTCGTTCCCATTCACAATATTTCCTGTTACATGCGCTCTTCCAAAAACCATGTAAGGCAGTTTGCTTCTGCCAGATTCCGGTTTTAAGATTCTGTAGCTGATTGGCTCAGCCAAATTAGTTACAGGTCCTGGTTTATAAAAGTTGTTAATGATATTGTAGTTAGCAGTATAATCACCACCATCAGTAGATCTGTTGTACCAGTTGTAAACTACATTGTTTACGAAATTGAAAATACCGTTCCAACCAATGGATGGGTTTCTACCTGCGTTGCTAGCCCACATATTTCTCATAAAAGAACAATTTTCTCCACCCAATGTACTTCCAAAAGCATGATTGTAGGTATCTAAAGCTTCTCCAAACAAACTGTTTTGGATCGTAATGTTTACAGTTGGTTTTTTTTCGTCCGGGTAACCTGCACCGGGGCTGTACATGTGTCTGTACATAGACATATTTTCGTCTAATCCCCAGGTTGCCGAAACATGATCGATCATAATATTCCCTACTGGATTTCCTCCAATGGAGTCATCACGACGACCTACAAAAGTTTCTCCTCTGCGGAAACGCATGTGCCTGATAATAACATCGTGAGTATTGATCCAAATAGATTCTCCTGCTACACAAATTCCATCACCCGGAGCTGTTTGACCTGCAATCGTAATATAAGGTGCACGAATGATTAAAGGAGTTTTAATTCTAATAATTCCCGAAACATTAAAAACGATAATTCTGGCTCCACCTTGTTCACAGGCTTCTCTCAAAGTTCCCGGCCCACGGTCTTCTAAACTCGTTACGACATAGACATTTCCACCACGCCCCCCAAAAGTGTACATACCTCCTCCTTCAGCTCCTGGAAAAGCAGGTATAGACGCTTGTGGCAAATCGTTTGGTCTTGATGCCCATGGAATAAAAGGTTTACCATGTTTGGCTTCTTCTTCAATAATAACTAATGCCTTTTCCCAGGCTTCATCTGAACGTTTATCAGCTTCATCTATAAAAGCTTTTGATTGCGCAGCCATTTCAGGGCTTATTTTTGGATATTGAGCGAAGCATTTTGCATTCCCTAGAACCAACAGCGATAAGATAAATAGTGCCGAATTTTTCATGTTAATTTTAATTTTGGTAATTCATTTTAAACAAATCACCTGTATCTTTTTGAGGAATACAGGTGAAAAGTTTAATTTTAATGTTAACGTTTTATTAAGATATTAATAAAAATGCCTGAAAATTATCAGGCATTTTTAGTTTTATAAATTATTCTTGATAATTGTAAGTTCCATTTGCATTAGCAGCATCATTCCACCCAATAGTTTGTTTCAACCATGGGTTTTGAGTTAAAATAGTCAAAGTCAAACCTTTTACATAATAATTTGGTCTCCAAAGTATATTTACGGCCGTAGTAGTACCATTGTTGTCCATCGGGGTGACCAAATTAGTCAATACAAAATTATTAGTATAAAAATTAGCTAGAGTTGTAATTTGTGTATTAAAGTTTGCATCATCAGGATCTACTGTAATACTCGCTCTAACTGCAGATAAAGGATCCGTTGAAGTTGCAGTATTTTTATATTGCAAAAATTGACCAATTCTTTGTGTACCGTTAATAGGTGATAAACCTAATTTTTGATTAGTATTATCTACAGTACCAGCAATTGCATCATCACTGTACAACATCCAACGTTGCACATCCCAGAAACGTTTTCCTTCATAAGCTAATTCAACTCTTCTTTCGTATAAAGTAGCGTTTATTGCGGCATATTTATCAGCTAATGTACCTATACCATAATTATTAGCCGAAGGAATACCCACACGATTTCTAATTTTACCCAGATAAGTTATAGTATTTCCTATATCTCCTTTTGCAGCGTAACACTCTGCAATATTTAATAATAACTCAGCATAACGGTATTCAAAAATATCCGTACTTGAATATTGGAAACTAGAAGCATTAGAAGCTGTAGGGTTTGACATCTTGCGCACATAAGCAGGACTTGAAGTCTGATTACCATCGCTAAAATATTCTTTATTTGCGGCATCAACCCAACGATACCCCCATACAGTATTAGATGTAGATTCTTTGTATGGCCATTTAGCTCCAGAAAAAGCAAATGTTCTGTAGAAACGAGGATCACGATCTTTAAAGAAAAGAAATGGATCATAACCATTTGCTACTGTTGGTTTAGAACCGTCTTTCATCGGAAACAAATCAATCATATCTTTAGGAACAGAAATTCCTCCCGTAGCAGTCGATTGACTTTTTAAACGAATTGATTTCTCCCATGAATTATTTAAAGCAACAGTAGTATTAGAAGACAACATCTGAACCGTAATGGCTTCTTTACAAAAAGCATTGTCAATCAAGAACATATTAGCCCAATCTTTAGCTGATGACCCATATAGACCAAAACCATCTGCAGTTAATTGAGTTTCTGCAGCTAAACCAGCTTGTAATGCTGCATCCCAACGGTCTGTTGTACTATCCCAATTTTTATTGAATAAAGGACTTGCATAGGTTAACAACACTCGTGATTTTTGAGCTAAAGCTGCTCCTCTTGTAAAACGACCATAATCCGTTGCAACATCCCATTGACCAGGTAATAAAGTAGCTGCCAAATCTAAGTCTGCAACAATTTGAGATACAACTTCAGCAACAGTAGCCCTTGGCAATTTGATACTTTCGTCTGTTGAACTTGCGGCTTGTACGGTAAGTACAATTGGCACTCCTCCATAAGTACGCATCAAATCAAAATACTGAATAGCTCTTAAGTAGTACATTTGTCCCTTTGCCTTATCACGAAATGCTTGACTTAAACTTGCACCTTTTACATCTATGTCTCTCAAAAAACCATTAATATCTCTAATTCTACTATAAGGATTATTCACTGTACTAGAAGTTATAGTGGTTCCATAATAAGTCGATCCATCAGCTGCATTAACAAATGTCTTATTTGGGTTAATTAGATCGGTAATTCCTCCAATTTCTTCAGTTAGCTTTGATTGATCTGTAGTATACAAACCAACCGTATTTGCTAAAGGTGATGTATATGATGAAAAGAAATCATAATACACATTATTAATATACCAAGTTGTACGTTGTTCACTTTCATAAAATGAATCATCAATCTGACCGTAATTTTTCTTATCCTCCAAGAAATCATCACTACATGAAGCACTTACAACTAATAAAAGTGCCAATGTTATATATAAATTAATCTTTGTTCTCATTGTTTCTATTAATTTAAATTTAGAATGTAATGTTTAAGTTAACTGACCATGTTCTAAGTGTTGGATAGGCTTCATACGAAGTATCATACATGTTACGATAATGGTCTGGGTATGGATTATACAAATCCCAAAGATTATTTCCTGTAACCCCAATGCTTGCATTAGAAATTTTAAGCTCAGACAAAATTTCTTTAGGAAGTTGAAAACCCAGAGTTAAGTTTCTTACTGTACAACGGAAAGTATTTAATTGCCAGAAATCTGAAGCAGAACCAAGCATTGATGAATCATAATAAGCTAGGTTAGGATATTTACCATCTGTGTTATCATCTCCATACATATCACTCCAATAACTCTCATGTGCCCACATATTATGAGTTGAACCAACACCTTGTTTCACTACATCAACTGATCTATAACCTCCCCAAGATGTAGCGATTTGAGTCTTCATAAAAAATGATTTATAAGACATCCCTAAATTAGTAGTAAATCCATAAGTTTTATTCTTGTTAACTAACTTTGTAAAATCCTCTCCTGTCATAATTCTTCCATCAGGTCCTTTTTGAACTCCTGTTGTACTATCAAAAACACCACCTAAATCTTTATAAGCCAACATTCCTCTTCTCATTCCTGATACATCTATAATACCATTATAATTTGGAGTACCTCCAGCAGCTGTAGCCCTTTCAGTTAAGTAATTCCAATACTTTTGAATATCTTCATCAGTACGTAAGATCCCATCACGTGTAGAAGTATCTTTCCATGTTTGGAATCCCCATTGTGGATAAATTAATGATGTATCTTCCCTTCTTTGATTAGTAGATGGTAATGCATACGGAACATCGTAATAAGCTCCTTGTTTAGCACTAGCAAAACCGAAGTTTACCCCTACATTATATCTAAAATTATCTTTTATTTTATCATTCCAATTAATACTGAATTCTGCTCCCCAAGCATCAATACTCGCTAAGTTTTCTTCTGCAAAACCTCCCCCTACAGATATCGGCACTCCAACTGTACTTGCTGCTGCTGTTAACATTTCTTTTGTCCTATCATAGTACAAATCTGTTGTTATCTGCAATCTGTTTCTTAAAAATGCTGCATCTATACCAAAATTATTTTTTACTGTAGCATCCCAACCTACATTTCTATTTGGTGATACTCTTGTATTAATTCCACTTCCTAAAGTACCTCCTGCATTTACACCTGCAGTTGTGCCCGTACCAAACACGTATCCTTTATCAGCAATTATATCATAGTATGTTGCCCAACGCCAAGGTAAAATATTATCCTTTCCGGTTTTACCAATAGAATAACGCAATTTGAAATTATTTACGCCTGGTAAGATATCCTGAAACCAATCTTCTTTAGACATTACCCAACCCGCTTGTAGTGAAGGGAAAAAACCATAGTAATTTTCAGGTGCAAATTTTGTAGATGCATCAGTACGGAAAACAAATTGAAATAAATATTTTGATTTATAGCTGTAATTCAAACGACCTAAATAAGAAAGCGTTCCTGATTCGCCTCTTAGTGCCGTTGAGTTAGAAGTAGAGAGAGTCCCTGCTGTCAAATAAGTTCCTAAGTAGTCAGCCGTTGTTCCTTCATAAGCCAAACGTGTACTATTGTATTCTGCTTCTGACTTTTCAACAGCAGCCATAGCACTTATTTCATGATTTCCGAAAGTTCTGTCGTAATTAGCAAAAAAGTTAGTTTGAGTGCTTTTATTAAGAGCTGTGTCATAATAAACCCTTGCATTTCTTACATTAGTGTCTATAGAATAATCTGAGTCAGTTGCCCCACTAGCTAAGTGATTATCCTGAGTTTCATAATTTTTAATTCTTGCCATGACATACGGCAACTGAATTTGTTCAGTTTTATCAATATTCTCACTTCTTGCAAAAGTCCCTTTGAAAGACAGTCCTCTAATAAAAGGCACTTTATAGTTTAAAGACATATTGACATTATAACCAAAATCATCATTTATAGATTTAGAACCGTTATCTAAAGTTGCAAAGTAATTCCAACCCGCAATTGTCGTATTAGCATTTGCACTTCCTAAGTTTCGATCAGTTCTAGGAAAAGGCGACATCCAGTATTCTTGACCATTAACAGTTGTTTGCCAAGGAATATATTTTGGCATATGTAATAAATATCCATAATCTTGTTGTTCCCCACCACCATTTGCTTTAGAACCATAGCTACTGTCATTAATGTTTGCAGAAGCCTTAGAGTAAGATTTTTCTGTATGACCTGTCAGTGCAGAAACAGAAGCGGAAAAATCTAAATTTTTAGAAACCTTAGCTGTCATTCCTGCACGAAAGTTCCATTTATCGTATTGTTGTTCTCCAAGATTAGCACCTTGTGTAAAATAATTAGCACCAGCAAAGTAAGTGGCTTTATCATTACCCCCACTAACAGTAAGTGCATGTTTTTGTTGTATAGCCGGTTTCCAAGCCTTATCCAGCCAGTCATAATTCAAATTCTTCATTTGTTCCAACTCATCTGCAGAAAAAAGACTTGCATTATTTGTTCCGGCTCTATTATCAGCTATCAAAAATCGGTTAGCCCAAAGTCCGTATTGATAAGAATTCATTGTTTTACTATGACTTACAGCATCATTTACTGCAAATTGACTGATATAATTAAACTTAGTAACACCCGATTTTCCTCTTTTAGTTTTAACAATTATTGCCCCTTGAGAAGCACGAGAGCCATAAATAGCTGCAGATCCATCTTTTAAAACTGTTAAACTTTCTATCTCAGAAGGATCTAATCTATTAAAAGTATCTAATGAAGATCTGCCAGTAGTAGGATCTATCTGAACCATATCATCAATTACAATCAAAGGAAGATCATTACCACCATCTTTTGACAAAGAAAATGTTTGACGAATCTGAATATCTGCTGCTGTTCCAGGTCGCCCAGAACCTCCATTAATCGAAACACCTGGAACCTGCCCTCTCAGAGCCTCTGATAAATTCGATACGGGTAAATCCTGGATTTTTTCCATATCAATAGTTGCAATAGCACCAGTGATATTATTCTTTTTCTGCGTACCGTATGCTACAACAACAATGTCATCTAATACATTAGAATCTTCCTGTAGCTTCGCGTCTAGATTTGTACGACCGTTTAATGGAATTTCAATTTTCTTCATCCCGATAAAAGAAAAAACTAATGTTGCGCCAGGCTTAACATTAATTTGATATCTACCGCTGTAATCCGTGGTAACAGTATTTTTTGTTGACTTCTCCGTTACGTTTACCCCAGGCAATAGCAAGCCTGAATTATCGGTAACCGTACCTGTGATCTTAATTTGACTGCTTCCAGTTTGGGCATAAGTAACAATGCTCATCAAGGCAAACAGAATAAAACTACATCTTTTTATAAGTGCTTGTTTCATAAATCTTTGATTTAGTTAGATTAATAGTTAGGTTAGTTTTAGTTATAAAAAAACATTCTTAATTGTTTAAAAAAAAGCCAGATTTTGACAGCTATTAAATGCCAGCAGAATTTTAAACGTTAAAAACACATTTATTACTTGATTTCAAAAATATAATGATTGAAAATCACAACTGTCCTGTGGCATCCTGCTTCAAAATTATCCTTAAAAAAAAACCAATAAAAAAACCATATCAACAAAAAAGTGTAAGACAAAATCATGTTACACTAAAAAAAAAAGGAAAATTTTGAATATAACAAGATACAAAGAAAATAAACAAGAAAAAACACCTAAAATCAAGGTGTTTTAATTAAATCAGTTACAATAAAAGCAATTGATTGCATTTTTTTTTCATGGAGAGAACGTAGGAAATCGATTTCTTCTAAGTAAAAAACTTACAAATATAGCATATCTGCATAATCAAAAAAAAATTAAAAAAATTAAAAAAAAATTAAAAAGCCAACTTTTTTGATGTAAATTCTTATTAATGTAAATAAGATTTTATTCATTCTTATGGGTTAATATGAGAATGATCTTTTATAAACCTGTTGTGTTTAAACTAAAATATGGTCTTTTATAATCACAATACTCTTGAAATTTCAGATTATACAATCCAACAGTCTGAAAATGAGTATTTAATTTTATTCAGACAAGAAGATTTGTATCAAACGAGATTTGAAAACTCATAAAGATTTTCTAAAAGCAGCCTTTAAATTTAAAAATACACTTATTATAGTAGAAAAAGTTATTGCAGTTGTTTTTATAATTTTGGATTCCAGCCATTAAGGACTTTTTCTAAATTATACTTTTTAAGATCGGATTTTTTTAATTGATGCGACCATAAAGCTCTTTTGGATAAATCTTTGGCTCCTTCTCCTTTACTGCCAAATTCAGCATAAAACACTGTCTTTTCTTTTTCAGGAAAATTTTTATCGCCTTTCCACGGATTCCAGCCTTCGGGTACGATATGTGACCCCAATTCCGAATTAATAAATACAGTTTGTGCAAAAGGTCTCCAGGGACGTCCGAGAAAAACCTTATCTACCGTATTGTCTTTGGCTGTAAGTTTACAATCTACAAACACAAATCCGTATTGATCTTCCTGAGTCGTTGATGCCGCCGTAACATACGAATTACTTAAACTTTCAATCGTGCAATTGTAAAAATAGGCTGTTGCAGCACCAAAAATAAAATCGGTAGTCCCATTTATGTAACAGTTTTCAAAATAATTTCTTGTACCTCCTTTTGCAAGATATAAAGTGTCCTGGTTTCCTAAAATTGAACAGTTTTTTGCAGAAACCCTGTCTCCCTCGGTATGAAGGGCTACGGCCTGACCTACTTTTCCTGCTGTATTTTCTACAGTCAGATTCTCTATTGAACAATCATTTCCCTGAACTAACAAAGTATAAGACGTATAAGTACTAAATTTTGTGTCTCCCGTAACATCAATTCCTCTGAAAGGTTTTCCGGAATAATCGTTGTATGAAATAATCGTCTTTTCTCTGTCTAAACCTTTTAAAGTAATGTTTCTTTTAAAAGCCGGAATTACTACTTTTTCATTATAAGTACCCTCTTTTATTAAAATTACAACACGTTTTTCGGCATGATCCCTTACTTTGTTAATCGCCTCCTGAATGGTTTTAAAATCTCCGGAACCATCCTGTGCCACAGTTAATTCAAATCGGTTATCTGTTGTTTGCGCTGAAATCACAGCGATATTAAAGAGCAGAAAAAAAGCCACAATATATTTCATAAGATTAAGATATGGTTATTAATTTTTAAGAATATTCATTTCCATCAGCCACATTTCACAAATACCAGTCCATAAATTGGCAGATCCGGGGTTGTTTCGCAATGCAATCGCATGTCCGCCCTGATTGAATATATGAAGGCTCGAAGGGATTTTATTTGCGAGCAAAGCATCGTAAAAAAGCAAACTGTTTTTTGGCGATACCGTTTTATCATTAAAAGCATGTGCAATAAAAGTGGGCGGAGTATAATCGCTTACCTGAAACTGTAAAGAATATTTTTTTATTAATTCAGGAGATGGATTGGAACCAAGCAGATTTTCAAAACTCCCTTTATGACTTTCTTTTCCCATATCAATGACCGGAGAAATCAATATCATAAAATCGGGTTTAAAAGAGTAAGGATCATATTCATCACCAATAAGAGAAAAATCATCTTTTATTGTTCCAAGGCTTGCTGCCAAATGTCCTCCTGCAGAACAACCCATCACGCCGATTTTGTTAGTATCAATTTTCCAATTTCCTGCATTTTTTCGAATAATTCTCATCGCTCTTTCAGCATCCTGAAGCGGTGCTTTTTCTCTTTCTATAATATCAGGAGAAATGGGTAACCGATGCGTCAGTACAAAAGCATTTATTCCCATTGTGTTGAACCACTTTGCCAGTTGAAAACCACTGATATTATATGACAAATGATGGTAACCACCACCGGGAATTATCAAAACGGCAGCACCTTTATTTTCTTGATTGGAGGTAAAAAAAGCGTGAATACCCGGCGTTCCCACCTGCATTACACGCTCATTATTGATACTGTCCTTAACAACTAATCCTTTGGAATTTGGCATTTTGTACTTCGTCCACAGCGGAATAAATTCCTGTGCCTGCATTTGAACGATTGCAAATAAAACCAGCAGGAATAATTGTTTATTTTTCATTTAATTCATTTATGATGTTAATGCGACAACCAAACCGACATTTCGCCTTTACCGTTATTTCCCCATGCAAAATAAGGAATTAACTTCAAAGTATATTCTTTACTGTCTTTTGCCGAAAGCGGTTTGTACAGTTTTTTGTCCCAGGAGGTATCATTATTAATTGATGAACTGGCAGTTATACACAACAATTGTCTGTTGCGGATTTTGATAAAATCTGTTGTGAATTTAGAATTGACATCCAAGACAACATCATTCACTTTTGTATTGGCAGGAAGCTCATTCGATTCTAAACAATATACAATTGGTCCTCTTTTTACAGCCACCTGATTTTTTATTTCTTCGACCAATGGATTCGCCTGCATCAGTTCAACCGGCATTGGAATATTCAATTCGATGACATCTCCCTTTTTCCACTTTTGTGCTATTTTTTGATACGACCCTGAAGCTATAGTTTCATTGATACTTTTCCCATTCACTGAGATCGTTGTCCCCTGACTCCAGCCAGGAATTCTTAATAAAAAAGCGTAAATATCTTTTGGTGCTTTTAGAATTTTCAAAGTAATTTTGCCATCCCACGGATAATTGGTTTGCTGTTCGATTTCAATTTTTTCGCCTGTGAGCGTAGCCGAATTCAAATTATTACTTCCATACAAATTCACATACAATCCTTCTTTCGAAAAGTTATAAGCATAGTTGCCCACCTCAGCAATAGTTCTGGTCACGTTCGGGGCACAACAATTAGATAACGCAATATAGCCTTCGCGTTCTTTGCTCCAACGCTGCTTAAAAGGTAAATCTTTAGAAACATTCAGCGGATTATTATAAAAGAATTCCTTTCCTTCCAGACTTATTCCTGATAATACACTATTATATAATGCCAATTCAACTATATCTGCATATTTGGCATCGGCCGTAATCTGAAGCATTCTCCAATTCCATAGCACATTCCCAATGTTCGCACAAGTTTCTGTATGCGCGGTAGCATTTGGCAATTGAAACGGTCTTCCGTAGGCCTGATGAATTTTCTGTACATCGGCAGGATTGTATGAAGTACCATCTGGAGAAACGCCGTCATACAAAGAGCCGCAGGCACCTGTAATGTACATTTTGCGGTAGGTCACATCATCCCAGATAGACTCTAAATTATCCAGTAATTTTTTCTCTCCGGTTTCAGCATATAAATCGGCTACACCTGCGTACAGATAATTAGCTCTAACCGCATGTCCCATTGCAGTAGTTTGTTGTCTAAACGGAATCCTGTCCTGATTGTCATCTGTTCCGTCATTTGTAGTTCCTCTGATATCAATAAGATTATTCGCTAATTCGAGATATTTGGGATTTTTAGTCGTACGGTACATTTCGACAATTCCCATATAATGAGATGGGCAAATGGCATTTCGTGCCAATTCCGGTGAAGCTTTTTTGTAAAAATCATACAAAAAATCAGCAACCCCTTTTGCAATATTTAAGAAATTGGTTTTCGCAGTTGCCCGGTAATGAATGCAGGCTGCCGTCATTAAATGCCCCATATTGTATTTCTCGAAACCCAGTTGCTTTTTCACTTCTTCCGGGCCAAGCGTGCCCCAGCGTTCATCGATTAAAACCGGTGTGTGCAGGTAACCATCTTTACGCTGTACTTTAGCAAATAAAGCAATGGCCTTATCCATTTCGGCATCCAGTTTTTTATCTTTTGTTACGGCATAAGTCGCTGCCATTCCTTCAAAAATCTTGTAAAAATCGCCATCATGAAAAGAGGGGCCTTTAAAAGTTCCCTTAGTTTCTCCGGCTGCAATTTCGAAATTCGCGTAAGCATGAGATACTTCGTCATTATGATACAAATCCCACATATACGGCAATGTGTTTTGGGTTTCAACATCAAATTGTTCTTTCCAAAAACCGCTCGTCCATTTCACATCCTGTAAACCTACACACTGTAATTTAGAATATGGGCTTTCAGAATTGGCTACCAAACCTTTGTTTTGCGCAAAAATTACTGTTGAAAAAAATAAAGACGATATGATGATGTTTTTTTTCATTTTGATATTATTTTATCTGCTACATCTGCGAGAGCGTAATTTTCACGCAGATTTGGCGGATTATTTTTTGCTTTGTAAATTAAAATCTGAGCAGATCTCTTAAATCAAATCTGCCTCAGACCTTTGTATTATTTCACAAGGAAATTAATGGTACGGCTCATAGTATCTCCATCAGCATCTTTAACTGTCAATACAAAAGATGCCAATCCTGCCTCAATAGCTGTAAACTGTATGTCTTTCCCTTTTAATAATACGCTTCCGTTTCTAAGATCTGAAAACGTAAATACCGGACTTGTTTCGTATCCTTTAAAATAATCTGCAGCATTTAAAACTGCTTTCTCTCCCGATTTTATAAAGAAATGTGGCTGAGCCATCCAGTCCAGATAATTATCTAACTGTGTGAATCCGTCCTCATCCAGATCTGAGTTAGCATCCGAGAAATCTCCTGATTTGGAATTTTCGTTTAAGCTGAATGCTTTTTCCCACCAGTTTGGCAGACCGTCATGATCAGTATCCCATTCAGCATCACGGGTTTCAGAAGTAAAATCAGGCCATCCTCCAGCATCAAATTCATTATCAATCATTCCGCCTAAACCGCTTTTGCTTCCTTTATACGTAAATGTTCCTTTTAGAGTTTCATCAATAATCCGGTTATCGTGTTGATCAAAAAACGGCTGGTTAGCACCCACATCTGAAAGCACATTTTTATAAGCTCCTTTTGCAGATTGTGTGTTTACATAAGATTCAAAGAAAGGTTTCTCTACAAATGTTTCGTAATTTAACACTTCATTATTTGAAATAGTTGACTTACGGCCTTTTTCCTGAGACTTCTCATCAAAATAACCCGGCATCACATTACCATCGAAGAAATAACGCTGCATTCCTTTTCCAACTCCTTCATGCTGTGCATTTAATGCTACAAAAATATCAGTTGAAGCCCCTGGCTTATAATAATTGTTCACAAAATTGACTTCGTTTGCTCCTCCGTCAGTAGTTCTTTTTCCCCAGTTGTACACCACATTGTTTCTAATATCGACTCTTCCGGTATAAAATCCATCACCACTTAAACCACCACCAATACTCCAGTTACGTCCGTAATTATGTGCCAGTAAATTGTGATGAAAACTTCCAACATCACCACCAATAGTCGCTGCATATCCGTGCATTTTTCCAGCCTCATATTTATCATGCCCCGCTACATTCAAAGCTTCCGAAATTAAAGTTCTTTGCAGCGTAATGTTGTGTGCTCCACGCGAACTAAACGACTCATCAATAGTCCAGCTAATGGAACAATGGTCAATAATACTAACATTGGCTCCGGTTAATCCCATACCGTCAAACGTTGTTCCGCCACCGATGCGGACTTTCAAAAATCGGACAACTCCATCATTTCCTGTCAATCCAATTGGTGCCCTGCTGATTGTGATTCCTTCTCCGGGAGCTGTTTGTCCGGCAATAGTGATGTATGGCTGATTGACCACTAACCTTGATTTCAATTGGATATTTCCCGAAACATTAAAAACGATCGTTCTTGGTCCAATTTCCTGATTTACGGCATCACGCAAACTTCCTGGTCCATCATCGTTTAAATTGGTTACTTCTACTACTTTTCCGCCACGTCCTCCAACTGCAAAACGCCCATATCCTTCTGCTCCCGGAAAAGCCAATTGAGCCGGTTTGAATGACCAGACATTTCCTAAAGTCACATTTCCTTTAGCATCTACTTCATCAACACGCCAGTAATACGTTGAACCACTGTATAAATCAGAAACAGAAAAAGTACTGTCTGTTAATTTTCCTTTGAATTCTTTTGAGGATTCGTTAGCATTGGCTACAGCATTTTTATCTTCTCCAAAATACAACTTATGCGTAACAGCGTTTTTTGAAGCATCCCATTCCAACAAAACCTTTTTATCAACTGTAACAACATGTTCGTTGGCATTTTCGGGTTTTGGAGAACGTGCCTGATTCATTAAGTTTGGTGTATCGATTTCAAAACCATTGATTACGATTTGTTTTACAACATCAGGATTTGTCGTTGGATCAATTTCGAAACGAATAACTATATCTTTAGCTTTTACAGCATTAAAAGTGATATAAGCCATTGATGCTTCTACTTTTGAATTCGCTCTCTGACTTGCCTTTACGGTTTCTGCTAATTTTCCGTTTACCAAGATTTTTATTGGCGAAAAAGTTTTTCCCGTAATAATATCAAAAGCATTGTGAAAGGTTAACAAGGTATGTTTTCCCGGTTTTAATCCGCTGATTTTCATTTCTAAATTTTCGGCAGTAACCAGACCGTCACTTCCTAACCTGTTATAATAAGGCGCATTCATACCAACTTTATACCATTTAGAAGTAAAATTCCCTTTCAATTTAAACGACACCTCATTGAACGTTTTTTGGTCTTCCTTATTCTCGTTGATAACCCACGAATCATAACCCGGAGCATGAACTTCTTCCAGTCTTCTCTGAAAAAAATCAAAATCAACTTTTACAAGTTGTTTCGAAGTATTTTGTGCGTCTAGGTTTGTTGCCAAAAGTGTTGCCAAAGCAGCATAACCAATTAATTTCTTTATCATTTTTTTAATTTTATTTTATTTTTTCTTCTGTCGATTTGCCCAACAGATTTATAATAGCTGTCTTCCTTTCTTCCGGAATTACCTTTAAAATTTTCAATTTTCCATTAATAAGTTCGGCTTCAACTGTTGTATTTTGTGTAGCATACAATTTAAAATGAACATTCCATTCTTTTGGCCAGGCCGGAAAAAGATACATTTTTCCATCAGCTTCCTGCAAAAGCATTTCCTGCATTCCAATCATTCCCGCACCGCCCCAATTATGATCTGGAACCCAGTCAAAACCCGGACCCCAAAAGGCTGGAAAACGTCGGTCAGAATCAGCCATTTTCAACAGATTGTATTTTTTAGCTTCCTCGGTCAGTCCCAAACAGGCAGAAAAAATATTATCCTGCTTCCAGCCAATATGACTTCTGAATTTTATCGCATCGGGATCGTATTTCCAGGTATTCAAAGCAGTTTGTAAATCAGGTTTTCCAATGCCGTAAATCCCCCATGGATACACCGGATACAATTGAGGTACTTCTGAATTATTGATGCGTTCCCAGGATTTGGCAGGAAGCAATATTTTATGATTTTCGATTTGACCAAAATTCAAAGGCGGAATTCGTTTTTGAAAACCTTTCAAATAATCGGAGTCTTCCTTAGACAATTCTTTTGAAGAAAGGTTTAATAAATTTTCTGAAATTACGGTCAAAGCCGAAATCGTACTATTCGCATTATTTGCCATTTTATACGTTTCCGCTCCCGAACCCGGAAAAAGAATCAAATGTCCGTTGCCATCCAATGCTTTTCTGCCTCTTTGTTTTGCGAGATATTGATAATGTTCATCAAAAAATCGCAAACAACTCATAATAAACGAATTGTATTTCTGAATGTCTTCACCGGCAAATTCTTTCTGTTGCAACATCATTTGGCAAAACTCAAAAACGGTATCCCACTCATACTCCAGCCAGGCGTTGTATTCCATTCCCGGATCGTAATCAGCTGGGCGTTTCCATTCGTATTCGGCCGGATTGGGCAAACCGAAATTTTCTAATTGTTCAGTAAAAGATGCACCGCCGTGATTCCAATACACCTGCGAACGCAATTCGGCATTTTTTTGAAGACTCAAATAATAATCCAATTGCGATTTCATCATATCAAAATCACCGCTTTTCACCATCGGAAAATAAACCAATCGCTGGTTCTGAGCTGTCATCGTTCCGCCTCCCCAATTTCTGAAATCGGGTGTGAAATTTAAATCGGGATTGGTAAAAACCGGATCAACTGTAAACAATCCTCCGTTGAATTTCGTTGGGTATTTTCCGTAGGCATTACAGCCCAGCATATATCGGAACAACTGATAATTCTGCCCGATTTGATACACCGAATCTTTTGTAGTGGAATTGCTTTTCTGGGTATAAATAAAACTGCGGTTCCAGAAATTATTCCACCATTTTATCGTGTTCTTTTCTGCTTGTTTTACTGTGTTTTTATTCGAAGAAACCAAACTTTTCAATCCGTTATTCCAAGTAGAAAAATCAGATTGATTGGTATTCAAATAAATTTCTAATGAATGCTTTTTAGAAGGTTTTACACTCGACAAACTGAATCCTTTAAAATCTGTATTTTGATAAGTTCCCGAATACGTCCCGTCTGGTTTCAAATTTTCACCGGTCATAAACCCACCGAAAGTTAAATTCGCAATCGGATTGAACATTTGGTCTTTTAATGATTCCATTTTCTGCTGTTTCACTGCAACATCAAAAACAGTTTGTTGTCTATTTTTGTGATAAAACTGAACTCCGTTATTTTCAAATGAGATGGAATCTTTAAAAATTACGATTTCGCCCTGAGGAGCCCATTTATACGAATTGGCATTGTTAGCTTTTCCTTTGGAATCTCTATTTTTATGACGCCAGCTTTCATAAGAAGCTGTCATTTTCAAAGGTGTTTTACTTTCTAAATCCAAATGAATTACAGGTTTGAAAACGTCAACCCAAAGTTTAATTTTGGTATTATTTTGAGCAATCAAAATATAGCCATCTTTCAAAAACAATTCCTGACGAAATCCCTCGTTATCTTTAAAAGGATTTGGAGTTAAAGTTACTTTTACGCGACCTAATTTCAACAAAGTATTGTGTTCGTCAAAAGTCCCACTACGGGAAAAATAAAAATATAAATCGCCTTTTTCTACCCATACATTTGCTC
The DNA here is from genome assembly GCF_003202435.1 of Flavobacterium cheongpyeongense. Lineage (GTDB taxonomy): Bacteria > Bacteroidota > Bacteroidia > Flavobacteriales > Flavobacteriaceae > Flavobacterium > Flavobacterium cheongpyeongense. The sequence continues at coordinate 41,214 of NZ_QJHK01000003.1, read as the reverse complement.
CGATATCGCCACCGCCCAAAGGCATCGATTCTGATGCATTGTTGCTTTGTGTCGTCCAGATTTGATTGTAATTATTGAGTACAGGGATTTGCGCCTTTACTAAAAGCGTGAAGAGGAAAAATATGTAAATCTTGTATTTCAAACTTATTATTTTTTTATTTTATTGTTCTTCTAGTTTGTCATTCTGAGGAACGAAGACACGAGCGAAAGCGAACTGGCGAAGCAATCTCCGCAATCAAAAGCGTCAAACTTCGTCGATGCTGTAAACGAGGATTCTTCGTTCCTCAGAATGACAAACTGTGTAAAAAACTACCACTCATCTGTTCTAAAAGAAGAAATCGGCAAACCTCCCCCACTAAACAATTCTGCTTTTACAAAATCTTTAAACAAATAACGAATCGCTACAGGTTTGGCAACTTTATCCGAAGTCAAAACCACCGATTTTCTGCGAACAACCGTTTTTGCAGGATAGAAAATTTTATCTTCCCCCGCCAATTCAAAACCTGTTACTTCTTTATCATAAGACGTAATTCCGTTTTCAACATTATCAAAAGAAACGGTTACTGAACCGTCTTTTATTTCCATCGATTTGTATTTAGGACTTTCAAATTCGAAGCCTTCGATTCCGTAGGTTTTTGCCAAAGCCTGAAACGCCAATCGGTTTCCGCCCTTTTCCTTGTCCATTGGGTGAATGTTATTTTCTTCGCCAACATCCATCAAAACTGCCATTCCAGAATTCGGAATTTCCTTCGAAGCTTTGAGCTGTGCTTCTCTCAAATAAGCCGAATTGTATTTTTCCAGATTATCTTTTGGATGAAATTGCGCATAATTAAACGGAGCGATTTGTGCGTAGTAAAACGGAAAATCCCCTTGTTTCCACAAGCTTCTCCAACTACTGACCATCTTCTTCATCAAAGCGGTGTATTCTGAAGCTCTTTCGTAATTCGATTCGCCCTGATACCAGATACAGCCTTTGATTCCGTACCCAATCACAGGCGAAAGCATTCCGTTGAACAAAGTAGTCGGCACACGATTTGGGTCTTTTGCTAATTCTTCTTTTGTCGTTGGAATTTTAGCGCTTGCAAAATCCTTCAGCATTTCCTGATTCATCCAGGCTTCCATACTCGAACCGCCGTACGAAACATGAATTAATCCCACAGGAACATCTAAAACTTCCTGTAAAAGTGATCCAAAATACCAGGCCGTAGCACTAAAATTTGAAGTTGATTTTGGCGAAGCCACTTCCCATTTTCCTTCAAAATCATCTTTTGGCTCTAAAACTGTCGCTCTCGGAATCGTAATTAAACGAATGTTTTTATTGGTAGATCTTACTATAATTTCATTGCCATTTTTTACAGGCTGACCCTGAAAACCTTTTAAAGGCATTTCCATATTCGATTGTCCGGAACAAAGCCAGACTTCACCAATCAAAACATTTTTAATGGTAATGGTTTCTTTTCCCTGATTCACTTCAATAATAAATGGCCCTCCGGCAACTGGCGTTTGTAATTCTACTCTCCATTTTCCCTGATTGTCGGCTTTTGTTTTGTAGATTTTAGAATTCCACGATGTTTTAACGCTCACGTTTTCATTCTTATCCGCCCAGCCCCACATTGGTGCATTGGACTTTTGCTGTAACATCATATTGTCCGAAAACAGTGCCGGTAATTTGATTTTTGCATTGATTTGAAGACTTCCTAAAATCAAAAAAATCGCAACAATATGGTTTCTTAAATATATCATTTCTTTTCTGTTTTTTCTTTTACAATCGTAACTGGCCCTAATAATCCGGCTTTCAACAATATTCCTTCCTGCAATCTAAAAGGTGCCGTTGTCCAGGTTAATCTTTGTTCTTTTGGTAACTTTTCATCACCAATTAATCGGTTTGCCCAGGTATTGGTGACTTTGATTTCTATAGTATTTTTTCCTTTTTTCAAGGCTTCTGAAATATCTGTTTTATATGGAAATGTCCAGATAGTTCCACATTTGATTCCGTTTATAGTTACCTCAGCAATGTTCGCAATTGTTCCTAAATCGAGCCAAAATTTCTCTTTGTTTTTTCCTTTCCAAATAAACTCTTTTTTATAGATTGCTGTTCCGGAATAATATTTTATCTGATCATTTGTTGAAGTACCCCAATCAAAAAGCTTGTTTATTTTTACTATTTCTTTTGGACCTTTATATTCGGAATCAAATTGCAATTCCCAATTTTCATCTAAGGTCTGAACGTTCTCAAATTCTATACCTTTTTGATTTCCTTTCGCCAGAACTTCTTCAGTTTTCTCTTTAAAAATGACAAAACCGGATTCATTTGCGTCTAAATTTATTGAAACAATTGTTCTTCCGTTTTCAATTTTCCAATTGGATAAAGCCGATGTTTTATCAGTAACAGGATTATACCATTCAGGAACTTTTCCATCTATTCTAAATGAAGCTTCAAAAGATCTTTTTTCTTCTTTTTGATTCGAAATAAAATAAATATCCTCTGTTTCAGCTTTACGATGCGTCCAGGCTATAGTTTCTGAATCTGCTCTGTTTAAATTTGGAAAATAAACATCCTGCGTAATTCCAATTTCTGCAAAATCATTTCCCAAATATGGTAGTTTAATAACTGTTCCTTTTCCGATTTTCCAAGTTGATACATTTGAGTTATTCCAAATTTCATCAATCACATTCTGCCATTTTTTCTGTTCGGCTTCGGATTGCATTCCCGGCTGTATGTTTGGTTTTTCATCTACAAAAATGGTTCCACCTTCTTTTATTAACTCCAGTATTTTTTCGGCTGAAGCCAAAGAAAGCATTTCATTCGGCGCCATTTTATGACTTCCCGGAAAAAATAAAGCACCGTATTCGATTCCGCCTCCCAAAGTGATTTTCCCATTTTCAACTTTCGCCCGGTTGATCAAAACATCCGCATTAAACGAATCGTATTGATAGCCGTTTAACGGATTTATCCATTGTGATAAATCGGTAATATTTTTAGAATAGGTAACTTCTTTTGGCATTTTTGCAGTGGGCTGACCTTCATTTCCCAAACGGATTTTCTCGCTTTCCAATCTTTCCTTTCCAAACACATTCGGAATTAACGGCACCAATCGATCGGGTACAAAAGAGCGTGAAGGAAAATCTTCGCCAATAAAAACCGCTAAATCAATCACCGGTTTTCCTTTTTGTAATTGAAATTGTACTCTTTGACAATATTCAAACCAAGCTTTTCCGGGTTTCCACCACGTTTGGTCTCTTTGGAAAAAAGTTCCGATATCGTCTAAAGTCATTCCCGGTTTTCTATCCGTCCAAGGATTATGAACGAAAACATGATAAAACAATCGGTTAACTCCCAAAGCATAATTTCTGTCAGCCAGCGTTTTTAGATTTCCGGGATGTTCGTCCCAATCCATTCTCAAAGCGGTGAAAGATTCGGCCTGAATAATATCTTTTCCATAAATATGCCCGCCTGAAATGGCGTCAATCATATCAAAAGGTTTATCGTGTGTTGGGCTTTTTAGCCAAAATTCGCCTCCCGGATAATCAACATATTTATAATGCAACAAAGCATCACTCATCATGGTTGGCGCTACGTTTTCTGAACTTAATTTAACGTTATTTTCTTTGGCGATCTGAGCAACGGTTCCGTAGAAATTATCGGCTACCAATTCGGCAATTGTTTTTCGGACATCGTATAAAACCTTCTCTGAAACCTCAGCACTTTCAATTGGAATTCCTGCCATCACAGGCAAATAATCTACCAAATTATAACCGCGTCTTTTTTGGAATTCAGCCTGAAAAACCGAAGACCAGTTTTGGCTTCCACATTCCCAGCTGTCAAAGTGCAGGATTTCTAAAGTTTTAGAAGCCAAATCAGGTCCGATAGTGCGAACCATTTCACCAAACCAATGATCGAGTTGAAAACGAATTAATTCAGGATTAAATTTATCCACTTCTAAACCTTTGCCTGCTCCGCCTGTAGCATTTTCATGTCCGGTTGAAGTATGTCCCATTCGGATAATTTTCCATTTGCCTTTGGGTGCTTTCCAGTTTAAATTTCCGTTGGCATCAACTAAATTGGAAATATTGATGATGTCTGATTTTTTAAATGATTCTGTATTCGGAATTTGGTTTGATGTAGTTTCCGGACTCAAACGCCAAACGGCTCCTGATTTTCCTTCAAAATTATCAATCAACGCCTGATTCGAAAGCGTAATTTTACTCACTTTCAGGTTTTGTTTCCATTTCGCAAAATCTAAATCTTCGGCACCCGGTTCTGTTCCCACAGGATCATACACAAATCTAAAATATTTTGCAGTGACTGGTGTAATGGTATGTGTGTGCGAAAAATCCATGTCCTGCCAGCCGTGACGTGGTGCGATCATTCTTTCGTGGAATTTAAAATTCACTCCGTCATTACTTACTTCAACGATTAAACGCTGTGCCTGAAAATCTCTTCCTTTTGTTTCAATTACAATGGATTTGCAGGTAAAAGACTTTTCAAATTCATATTGAATCCAGCCTTTTTCGGCAAACTTGAAATTTTCGTCTTTTTTAGGATCAGCCAAAAACGAGGCATCTGTATTGTTCGAAGTAGTAACTTTTGGTAATTGTAATTGAGAATTGGTTTGAAACTCTTTTATCGGAATTGCAAAAGTTGCAATGTCTTTATAATAGTCTTTGTAATGTTCGGGAACGGGTAATTTTTTCGTAATTGATTCCCCTCCAGCAATTTCAGTAGTTGACCAAACGATTTTTTGCATTGACATTTCGGGTGTAATCCACGGACCTCCGGCAACAGCAAAGCCATCGGCACCGTGAAAAGCCATTTTTAATCCTAATCGATTCGCTTCTTTAAAAGCCCAATGAACCATATCCCAAAATTCAGGACTCAATTGTAAAACCGGCGGATCTATCAATGGCGGATTTGCCGGCCCTTTGATGGTCATTAAGTATGCACCTGCAATTCCGGCTTCTTTCATCGCTTCTAAATCGGCTGTGATTCCAGGTTTGGAATACGCCGATTTCATCCAATACCAATATACCCAAGGTCTGGAGGATTCGATTGTGGGCTGAAAAGATGTTGTTTCTTTTTTATGGACTTCCTGTGCGGAAACGAATCCCACAAGAAGTAACAACAAGGCAGTCGAAAGTCGTAAAGACGAAAGTCGAAAGTCTTTATTAAAAAGAAAAAATTGTTTTTTTTGAAACATTATTAATTATGCTTTTCTAATCTGCTTAATCTGCCAAATCTGCGAGAAAAAATTACTCCCGCAGATCTTGCAGATTTGGCAGATTATTTTGATCTTCTTTGTCTAATATTTAAATTTCTTCAAACTACTATCCAATTCATTTTTTGAACCCATAAAAGGCGTCAAATAAAAACTATACTGATAATCTCCTGACTTGATTTGGTATTCTTCAATGGGTTGTGCTACTAATGTCCAGCTATCGTTTCCTCCTACTCCCATCTGAACTAAATCAATATTGACTGTCAAAAGTCCCGGATCTTTCAATTCATACGTATGTGTTGCTGAACTCAGATTTTCCTGTGTGTATGGCCACGCGCTCATGTTTAAAACTTTTGAATCATTTACAACTAAAAAACCTTGATTTTTCTGTGGAGTTGTCAACGCCATCCATCTCACTTCAGTTCTGTTTCCGTTTTCCTGTGGTTTTGGATAATGTTCGATAAAATCATTAATTATAAGCGAATATTTACCAACGAATGAACCAAAATTTCTGTCGCTGTAATTTTCCAGTTCCCCTTTTCCGTACCACGAAATTTGTTCGAATTTTCTCTGAACGCCCATCTGCATTCCGATTTTTGGAATGTTTGGCAATTTATTCGACGCTTTCAAACTATAATCAACTTTGATTGTTCCGTCGGGTTTGATGTTGTACACCACGCTCACATTGGCACTGTCTTTTATAATTTCGTAATCGCTGGTGATTTTAATTTCGGCATTTGACTGATCCATTTTGATATTTGTCAATTTTGGTTTGGCTTTGTACCATTGTTTCAGCAATTTTTGTGATTTCCATCCGCGTTTATCATTGTCCGTAAGTGGTCTAATGAAATTGGGAAGCAATGGTGCAAAAACTTGTTCTTCTCCGTTGAAAACATACGAACTCAACGCCCCATTTATCTTATTTATTTTTATATCGAAAGCTTTCCCTTTGATGTTAAAATCAGAATCTGATTCCGAAACATTTACATTTCCTTTTTTAGATTCTAAAACGACTTCTTTCTTTTTCAGCAAAAACTGATCTTCCGCAACAGCGTACCCTTTTGAAGCCCAAAGTTCATCTTTCGAAAGCTGAAATTCAATATTCAAAATGTATTCTGCATCTGTTTTCATCTTTGGCAGATACTGACTTACATTTAAAGTTGTCGATTGTCCTGCTTCTACATTGAAAGGTTTTAAAATCTGTGTTTTGATTACATTTCCGTTTTCCAATAGTTGAAGAACCGGAGTATATTCTGCCAACGATTTTACTGCCTGACGATTTTTTATTTCTAATTGATTTCCGTTTAAAGTTGAAACCGCTGGCTGATACACCCATTTGTTTTCAAAAATTGAACCTTTTGGTTTTCCGTTAGAATCTACAATTCCTTTGGTATTGAAATTGCCATCGTGGTATCTTTCGCCAAAATCTCCGCCGTGGGCAAAATAATTCTGACCATATCTGGAATCGAATTTCACCAATCCCTGATCTTTAAATTCCCAGATACAGCCTCCGATCACTCTTGGAAGCGAACGGAATTCATCCCATAATTCTTTTAAATTTCCCACAGAATTTCCCATCGCATGTGAGTATTCGACGAAAATAATTGGTCGCGTATCTTTCTTTTGATCGACCAAAAATTTAGGCGTAAAAACGCCCGGATAAAATCGGCTCACCATATCTACATACGAATCATCCTGTGGGTTTTCGAATCGGTAAGCGTGATCGATTGTTTTAGGATATCCCGCATCCAGCGGATCGATATAACCCTCTAACTTCGCATTTCCCTGTGCCGGTTCATAATGTACCGGACGCGTGATATCGAAATCGTGAACCCAGCCCGACATTGCAGCATGGTTCGGTCCTTTTCCACCTTCGTTACCTAAACTCCACATTACTACTGATGGGTGATTTTTATCGCGCTCTACCATTCGGCTCATACGCTCCAAATAGGCATTTGTCCATTTTGGGTCATTGGCTAATTTTCCGCCAATTCCGTGTGTTTCCTGATTGGCTTCGTCCATTACCATAATGCCGTATTGATCACATAATTCGTAAAAATAAGGATCATTTGGATAATGACTTGTACGTATAAAATTGAAATTGAACTTCTTAATCGTGGTAATATCTTGTTTGATATCTTCTCTTGTCAGAGCTTTTCCTCTTGTTGGATGATGATCGTGACGGTTTACACCATAAACGTAAGTTTCTTTTCCGTTGATGAGCATTTTGCCGTTTTCTTTGGCGAATTCAATCGAACGAAATCCTACTTTACAGCTTTTGGCTTCGGTAATATTGCCGTTTTTATCTTTTATCGAAAGGACCAAAGTGTATAAATTAGGTTCTTCCGAACTCCATTTCTTTGGATTTTTAATGGTCTCCTGAAAGAATCCAAAACGAACATTATCCAGACGCGGATAACTTTCGTTGATTAAATCGATCACTGGTCTTTGAAGCGGGTCTTTGAACATTGCTACATTATAAGCATCGTACAATTGAACGTTAATTGTATAATCTTTGACTTTTTCACCCGTAAGATTCTCTACTTTTGGACGCAGTTTAAAAATCGCATCTTCATATTTTTTATCCAACTTGGTTTGAACAAAGAAATCCTGAATGCGTAGTTTTGGCTCAGCCATAATAAAAACTTCACGCTGGATTCCGCTCATACGCCAGTGATCCTGATCTTCTAAATAAGAACCATCTGTCCAACGTATTACACGAACAGAAACTACATTTTCTCCTGCTTTTAAATAAGGTGTAACATCAAATTCTGATGGTAAAAAGCTGTCTTCTCCATAACCTAAAAATTCTCCATTTAGCCATACTTCAAAACCCGAACTTACGGCTCCGAAATGTAAAGTAACCGTCATATCTTTCCAGTTTTCAGGAACGGTAAAACTACGCTGGTACGAACCGATTCCGTTATAATCCTTAGGAATAAAAGGCGGATTTATTGGTCGGAACGGATACACGGCACTTTTGTAAATAGGATTATCGTAGCCTTTCATTTCCCAGTTGGAAGGGACTTCGATTTTATCCCAGCCTGAAACGGTAGTTTTATAAAAATCTTTGGAAGCTTTTTCAAGATTCACGGCATATTTAAAATCCCAATCGCCGTTCAGCATTTGGATTCGGCTTTTGGTTCTGTCGCCTTTTAACGCATCTTCAATATTGCTATACGAATAAGCCGTCGCTCTGGATGGCTGTCTGTTGATGCTGGTTACCGTTGGATCTTCCCAAGGAGCGAATTCGTATTTTTTGTGTAATTCAGGAATTCCTGCAGGTTCACCGGTTACGGATTGGGCTTGTGTTGCGTAAGATGTGAATAGTAAAATGTAAAATGCATACGCCGAAAATCGAAATATGAAAAATGGATTTTTATATTTTGTTTTTGACGCTAACATTGGTTTTATATTTTGTTTCATTATTATTTGATTCAATTGTCTCTGCTGAGTATTACCGCGCAAGATGTTTTACATTTCACATCTTACACTCAACTCAATTACTGTTTTTTCTTCTTCTCCGGCGGCGCTACAAAACTCGTTTCACTTTTTCCTAAATCTTTTGAAGTTGCTACTGCAATTCCTCTTTGTTCTGCTTTGTTTACAGCACAATAAAAATGATATACGATTCCGTTATGTTTTACGACAAATGATTTGTGGGCAAACATATCATCATACGGTTCTGATGATTGTATTAAATTGTCGCCTTTCCAATCTTCCCAATGGATTAAATCGTTCGATACAGCAAAACGATTGAATGCACCCTGATCCCAACCCGTCCAAAAAGCGCCAAAATAAAACATCACCCAGGTGTCATTGATTCTTTGGATAAAAGCATCTCCTGTAATTCCTCTATGGTTATTTAGTACCGGATTTTTACCGAAACGTTTCCAGGTTTTCATGTCGTTAGAAACCGCCATTCCGATTCGTTCTGCGCCTTTTTGCGGTTTCAGACTATCGCCTCTTGCGTTGTAGTACATGATAAAATTATGTCCTGTCAATTTCTCTTTGTCACGAATGACACTGTTTTTGTACATCGTGCTATTGTCCCACCAGCTTACGTCTTTGTCTTTTGGCGTTAAAACCGGATTTTCCAGTCTTTGGAATTCGTGTGGTTTTGTCGGAGATGTTGTGGTATATGCCATCCCGATTGACAAAACTCCGGCTTCGTAGCCTTTGCTGTCTCCGCCAAAATAACTCATCCAGTATTTGTCATCGTATTTTTCCCATTCGTAGCTTCCGCCCCAGGTTGGATCCTGCAACGAAATATATCCTGCTTTTTGGTTCACATCCCAGTGCTTTTCGTTTTCCGAGAAAGACATTACTTTTCCTAAATGTTTCCAGTTTAGTAAATCATTGCTTTCTGCCAGCCAGGTTTCGTAACCTCTTCCATCATAAATCAAATAGGTCATAAACCATTTTCCGTCTTTCCTGAAAACGCTCGGACAGTCCATTTTATAGGAGTTGTCCGTTGGCACCAATACCAAACCGTATTTGTAAGGCGTTTTGATTTCGTTATAAATCTCCTGCATTACGGTTTCGTTGATTTCTCTTTTTTTGTATTTGGTAGTCGTACAACTGCTGATCAATACAACTGTTATCGCAATGATGAGATATCTAATTGAGTACTTCATTGTTGGTTTATTCTTGATAGTTTTCGCAAGGTGCGAGGCGCAAAGTTTCTTTTCTCTTTATTCTATTCTCTTGCTTCTTTACTCTTGGCTCTATTTCAACTCCTTCAATCTCGATTCCATTACGTCTTTGTTCAGTTTTATTTTTACCATTCCTGTTGGGTGAAATCTTCTTTTCAAATCAATCGCATTATATACAATCGTGTAAACATCATTTCCTTCGGGAATCAAACAAAGCGGGGTTCTCATAATATCCCACCATTTATCGACTTTGGTTTCTATTGGTAAATATCTTGCCTCTCCCCAATTGATTCCGTCTTTCGAAAGTGAATAACCCATCATATTGGGTAAATGATGTCCCCAGCCTTCCGGGCCTCCGTCAAAAATGGCGATGTATAAACCGTTTGGCAACTGACTCACAATCGGATTTTCGACAAATTGCGGATGTATCGTTTTTATTGGTTCCAAACCTTTATTTAATCGTTTCCAGGGACCTTCCAGACTATTCGATTCTGCCAAAGCCACAAACCAGCCTTTCCCTGATTTCTTCGGATAATCTGCCCATGAACTAAACGGATAAGCTCCGCTGTAAAATCCAAAATATTTATCTCCGACTTTATACGGAAAAAAGGAAGCTACTCCCTGACGTCCTTCCCAAGGCTGTGAATCCAAACCCGGTTCCATAACAATGCCCATATCTTTGTACGGACCACCGATTCCGTTGATTCCATCGACAGTTGATTCACAACGCCAGATTCTTCCAAAAGAATGGTTTGGTTCAATTTCTTTGTGAACGGTGTACGCCAAGTAATAGCCGTACCATTTGTTTGCTTTTTCGTTAAAAACCGGCATATACGACCAAATTGCCGAACGTCGGTCGTTCATCGGATTATCGTCTTCGGTAACGGCGTAAACTCCGCTGGCCTGATAAATTGTCGATTCTCTTTTCCAGTGAATCGCATCTTTGCTCGTCCAATGTCCGATTTTGGTTTTGACACGATCATAATAATAATCCACTCCTTTTTCGCCTGCTCTTTCGGTTGGAAACATATGATAGGTATCGTCTACTTTCACCACACGACCGCCTTCAAAACCTCCCTGAATGTCTTCGGTTCCTGGCATTCCTTCGTCGATCACGGCTTTGTTTTCTCCGCCAATGATTTCGAAAAGTGGTTTTTCATCGGAGAATCCTTCAACGATATAAGTTGGATTCCAAAGTTTTCCGTCTGGAAGTTCAGCGTTTCTGAATTCCAATTTTTGAGAAGTTTTTACTACTCCTAAAATGGCGAATAATCCTTTTCCCGGATTGATGGTTTGTGTTCCTTTTGGATACGCAATCGCATATACATTTACGGGAGCTAAACCTGTAATTGTAACCCCATTTTTAAGAATCAGATTTCCGTTTTCTATGGCGTTCGATTGCAGAAATTCTTTATTATCTGTTTCCTGAAAAACACCAATTAATACCTGAACTGGTTCTTTAAATTTTAATTGCAAAGGTGTATTTGTTCCGTTTTTATATTTATCTAAAGGAAGTTCAACTCCTGTTAATCCTTTCAATTCCGGGGCAAGCTTAACAATATTGTGTTTGCTTCCTGAAAATATGTGGGCGTATTGTGTTGTTGTAAAAGTTTTGTAATCATTAATAACTTCAAAAGAAACAGGTTTCCATGCTGTATTTTGTGCTTTTGCTGAAAATTGAAAGCATATCAAAAACAACAATACAGAAGTTGTTATTAAAGGATTAAAGTGGTATTTTTTTATTCTTGAAAACATTGGTTTTTTATTTTTTATTAACTCTGAATTTCTTCAATCTTGTCATTTCGAGGAACGAGAAATCTTCGTGAGAAACTCTACAAAGATTGGCGACATTCTGTGCGGAGCTACTTGTGGAGATTTCTCCTTCCTCGAAATGACAAAACTGACGAGACAATCTTTGTGGTTACGTGTGTGATTTACTTCATCTATTCGCTATCGCTATCAGATCTCCTTTAATTCGGAATGACAAACTAGACGTTTAAAACTTAACAACTAATCACTAAGGACTAGGCACTAATTACTAAAAACTTAAAGTGCTTTATAACTTACTTTATACTCCACATTTGGTTTTATAATCAATTGGTATTTATTTTTCGCCAATTCTATAATCGTTCCTGAACTTGCTTTCGGTTTGGTTTTACTTTCGAAAACCAATTTTCCTTCTCCTTCGGAAGCTTTTACTTTGATTTCTTTGGTACTACAATATACGGCAACTTCACCTTTTGGTGTTGGTACTTTTCCTTCCATCCATTCCTGTCCGCCTAAATTCGGTTTGATTTCATATTCAGCATATCCTGGTGCGGTTGGTTTTACACCCAAATAATATTTCCCCAGCAAATAAATTGGGCTGGAACCCCAAGCATGACAAAGACTTTTTCCATAAGGTCGTCCATACATCGCTAAATGTTCTGTTCCTTTTTTGGTCGGATTGTATTCTTCCCAGAATGAGGTTGCTCCCTCTTTTAGCATTCCGCCCCAATAGTCTTTCATTTCTTTCAAAACATAATTTTGTTCACCCATGGCGCACAAGGCTTCTAACTCATAAAAACGCATGTAGGGTGTGGTGATTTGAAGAATCTTATCATTAAGTAAGACCTTGTTTTTGATGCTTTGTTTTTGTTCTTCATTAAAATAATTGAAAAATATACCAAACATATTGGCGTATCTGGTGACAATATTCTGCATTTTACCATCGATACGCTGGTGTTTCATCACGTTTTCTTTTTTATCCCAAAACACATCAAATAATTTTGTTTTTAAATCAGAGGCTAATTTTTTGTACTGTTTATGGTCGTCCTTTTCACCTGCAATTTCAGCACTAACTGCCATGGCTTCTAAACTTCTGGCTAAAAGCATTTGCTCAAAACTAACCTCGCCGGTTTTTGGTAATCCGTTCGCCCAATCGATAAAAACCCAATCGCCTTCTAAAGGTTCCAGGAATCCATTTTTGTTTCTTCTTTCTAAACAGAATTCCATAAGTGATTTCATTCTTGGATAAAAAGTTTTGATGAATTTCGTATCACCCGTGTGCAAATAGTAATCGTAAACACCCACAAACCAATACAGTGAATAATCCATTATGATATTGATATGAGCCGTTACAGGTTCTTTACCACGAAGCGCCAACAGCGTTCGTTCTACCGAAGCCGAATCAAAGAATAAATAATAATTCATTAAATAACTTTGATAAGCATCGCCGGACCAAACCCAACGGTCGCGTTTAATTCCGTCTATAAAAAATTCGCGGGAGGTTAAATGCATCGTGTAAGCCGACACATCCCAAATTTTATTCAATTCCTGATCTGAAGATTTGAATGCGCCACGATAGTCTAATGGCAAATATTCATAAAGCATCGAAATGGAATCGTATTTTACCGTTGGATCTGCGTGTACCTGAACATAGCGGAATGCTTTGGATCCATCGTGTGTGTATGTTTCAGGCTGGTTTCCATCAAAAGATAAATGGTCTAGTGTTTCACATTTGGCAGTATCCAGGGCTTCCTCACGAGATTCGCCATAATAAAGTGCTACTTTGCCTTTTCCTTTTAAACCGTGAATTTTAATATAACCAAAAGTTTCTTTACCAAAATCCACCAACTGACCAGCTCCTGTTTTTTCTGTTTTTCTGGCATTCCAGGGTGTGGTTGTTAGTTTAAATCCAGAAGGTTTATGTTCTGGTAAATCAAAATTCCAGGAACCAACAGGCACCCACGGCGTACCGGATTGTTGTGCTTTTCCATTTTCATCAATCCAAAGTTTATCTTCGTTGGTCACTTTCCAGGATGCATCAGATTTAACATATTTACCCGCAATATAAATAGCGGGCAACACTTCTTGATTATATACTTTAAAGGAAATTTTGTGTTTCCCGGCAGGAATTTTTAATGATTTTGGTTGGCCATAAACCTGAACACCATCTAAAAGTAATTGAAAAGATCCTTCGGAGTAGATTTTTACCTCTTCTGGTTCCGGAATAGCTACTTCTGTTTGAAAAGTTACCAAGGAGTATGGACTGTAATATTGCCAAAGGGGAGGAAAAACGGCTTCGCGTTCTGTGCGTCTTACCTGCATTTTATTGCTTAACCAAACTTCAAAATCGCCTGGATACCAAATCCATGTGGCAGGCTTATTTTCCTGAGCATACAAAGCACATGAGGAAAATAAAACAATAAAAACAAATAATTTTTTGAAATTTGGAAATCGATTTCGCATAAAAAGATATTTTGGGTCTAAAAATAAGTTTTAGGTTTACATTTTACATCCTGTACTGTCCTGAAATAAAAAATGCTCCTGAATTTGAGAGCATTTTGGAGTGTTAATGGAATGATCCTTATTGTATTGAAATTTATTGTTAATTCTTTTAATATCTAACAAAAACACGATCTAAAACTGTAATTCACTCAAATACCTCAATTTGTATAGCAGTGATTATTTTAGCTCTTTCAAATCATTTGGGATTATTAAACCTTCTTTGGAACTTTTAATATTTAAATGATTTCTATATTTTCCGAATAAAGTTTTTATTGTAATTGAATATTATACTATTAAAGCTATTAATCCAATAATAATAGAATCTGATTTCAATGCTTTAAAATATAAAATTGCTGATGTAATATTCCCGTCCGATTCATTTAAAATATAAATAACACATAATATTAGTGTGGATGAAAGAATACAAAATTCTATCTAAGTTTTATTTCTCCATTTTTTTTATTCAATTTTAATCCAATCATTTCTTTTATTTCAATATTTATTTTTTTCTTGATCTTTCCAATTCATCAAGTTAGCATGTCCTCCTTCAGGTTCTGTATTAAACATAAATTTGTTACAATGATACAATAATACCCCAGAATTATTAATTCTAAAGTCGCAAATCGTAAGACCTTAAAATTTAGAATTGAAAGGTTTTATGAATTGCGACTTTTGGGTTTATTAGTCATTTACTGCTCAAAAAAATGTCATTTCTTCAAACGGTTTAATTTTTAACAATTCGTTTACTTATTGTATTTCCATCAGTTGTCAAAGTCAATATATAAACTCCTGCCGGTATACTCTCTAAACTCAATATTTGTGTTTGCTCATTCGTAGTTTGATTCAGAATTAATTTTCCGGATAAATCAAATAATTGAATTATGACTCCTCTTGCCATTTCATTATCTAATTCTATCGTCAGGGTATTTTTTACCGGATTCGGAAAATAATGATATGTAAAACCGGCGTTATCCTCTTCCGTTTCCTCAGTCAGATCATTATTTGTTTTTTTTGCGGTTGTGAAGTTGCTCTCCGAATAACCCAAATCTGGATTAGCACCAGAATACGAAAGGCCTACATTGGTCCCTTTGTCTATCAAATCGCTTCCCTGAACTAATTTAAAAGGCAAATTTGTTGGAAGATCTCCATTTGATTGTCTTGCTCCAATGGCTAGTGAAGTGCTGGTGCTCGTAAAATCGGAAGCGTTTACAGTCACACTCAGATTCCACGAATTGTTTTGTTGTGTTGCATTTGATATGGAGATGGTTCCGGATAAGGAAATGTTGTTCTTGAAAATATGTTTTTTACCCGATTGTACCGGATTTCCAAAACCAAAGTTGATGTTGTTGCCATAGCCTGTACAATTATAAACCGTTATGCTTCCGGTATTGTTGTTCTGATCGAATCCTTTTTGAGGATGACCAATAGCAACACATCGGGTTAGTACATTGTCTGCCGGAACAGAATTTCCTCCTACTTTAAAACCATTTCCGTTTCCGGTAAAGCCTCCATAATTCCATACATCTACTCCGTTTCTGATTGCCCAGCAGTTTTCGAAAGTTACTTTTTGGGTACTGTCAAAACAATCATATCCGTCATCTGAATTTTCCCAGGCGCGACAGTTGATAAATTTATTTCCCGGTCCCTGTTCTTGTTTTGGACCAAAGCCATCAGCCATGCTTCCCTTTTTTTTAGGATCATAATTTCTGTAGGCATCACAGTTTTTTACCGTAGTATTTGAACCTCCTTTGTTAATTTCCAGTCCGGTATTGCGATTGTTGTAAAAAGCACAATTTTCAAAAGTAGTATTCGAGCCTGTTACATAAGCACCCTGATAGCCTGCTCTTGTAATAGCAATTCCTTTAAAACTCCAATAAGAACCTGTAATGCTAAACCCATACGAATCCTGTACCCATTCCTGATCCGGAAAAGAAAAATCGATAATGGCTCTTCCGTTGTTAACGCATTCTACTTTAATAGGACTAGCCGCTGTTCCTGATTTTGTAAACGAAATAGTATTTTTAGCTCCGGCAGTATACGCAATAGTATAAGTTCCGGCCTGTAATAAAATAACATCTCCGGCAACGGCTTTGCCTACAGCGGTTTTAAAATTCATGGCTGTAGTAAAACTGGATCCCGAATTGGTAGTGCTTCCGGTTGGTGTAACATAATAAGTGGTTGCCGTAACAGATGCCGATACCAAAAGGGACAGCATTAAGTAGTAGATTTTTTTCATAAGTTCTGTGTTTATTTGAGCGACACAAGGTACTTATGGTTTTTTATAAAAATATTGAATTAATTCAATGACTTTTGTGAAATTGAATTTGATTTGAAAAAATTGGGGAATGATAAAAAAGTTCGAGAAATTTTGAATTGAATTTCTTTGTGGGTTCGAGCTAGAAGCCTGAACGATGGAGAATTGTGGATTTCTCCAATTTTGCTTTTATCTTAGCAATACGCTCATTAATGATATTGATTTGCTCCAATCCCAATCGCTTGCGAAACCAGACAAATATCGAAGCCTCGAAAGGAAGTTCATCACTAAAAGACGAATATCCCAAGAAATACTGCATATAAACATTTTCGGTAATCTGACGAACCGTTTTCCTGTCATCCAAATCGCAAAGATACCTGATAATCAAAGAATCAATGATGATCCGGTGATTTAAAGCCGGATGAACTGTCGATTTTTATACAACCTCCTGTCCATAAATTTCTCATAAATCATCCCACGGCAGTAATCTGGAGAAGACAACCCAACGGTTTTCAGGGTTCAGTTTTTCTCGAAAGGACTCGCAAATCCCTTCAAAACCAACTGCCTGGGACTAACATATTTTGAGACAGGTGCACACTTTTTTGAGTGTGATTTTATATTTCCTTACACTGAGGTATCCAAATAGAATACTAATTTATTGATTCATATAATGGTTGGGATTTTTCAGCAGCCCCTAACTAATTTTATATTATTAATCTAATCAGCCTTTTTCAGGACAACTCATTCTAATGAAATCCTTTTTCAAAACTTGAATCGGCATTTTTGGCTTTTTTTGAAGGCAGAACAACATTACATTTGTCTTTTTCAATTACAGGATTCCAATCTCCTTCAAGATTACTGGCAGTCGTTGTGTTGGCAGCAAATATTTTTTCTTTAGTATATTCAGAAGCCTCCGTTTTATTTAGCTGATGTGACCATGAAATACGATTATCTGAATTTGATCCCGGGCCATAACAATCATATTCTGCATAGAATGAAGTTTTCCAATTTTCATACGCTTTATTTTCGGGATCTTTAGACCAGATAGACCAGCCTTCCGGTAGTATAACAGATTCTTCATACGAATGAATAAAAACAGTATTGGCTCCTGCTCCCCATGGTCTTCCAAGAGATACTTTTGAAATTGGAGCCTTAGGGTATTTCATTATAACACAATCTTTAAACACAAAGCCATATTTGCTTTTTCCAGCTTCATGATTTCCAGCGGTTACATACGAGTCTTTTCGGCATTGAATAAAACAATTCTCAAACAAGGCGATCCCTGCGCCAAAAATGAAATCTGTAGTCCCATCAATTATACAATCTTTAATGTAGGTTCTTTTGTTTGCTTTAAGGTAAAATGTATCCTGAAAACCGCTCATTTTGCAGTTGTGAAAAATAACTCTGTCACCATTAACCATTAAAGCTACAGCCTGACCTCCCTTTTTGTATTGTGGTAACTCGCTACTGATCGTATTTTCAAAAGTGATGTTTTCTGCAATGAAATCATCTGCTTCGATTAAAACGCTGTAAGATTTGCTGGTACCACCTGCTATTTCTGCATAATCATCATAAGTAAGGATAGTAGTTTTGTAGGATTCACCTATTAATGATACCTTTTTATTTTTGGCTAATTTTAATTTTTCTTTATAAATGCCAGGTTTTACAAAAATTATTGTTGTTTTTTCGCTTTTTTCAGGAACAGCATTAAAGGCATCCTGAACTTTTGTGTAATTACCACTTCCATCCGTAGCGACGACAATATCATACATCATTTTGTTTTTTTGAGCATGTAAAACGGCACTGAAACTAATAAGTAAGAAATAAAAAGGAAGTAAAGTTTTTTTCATGGCTAGATTTATGAATGATAAAGATTAAAAATAAAATTCCAAGGAACGTTATTGTCCCTTGGAAATTTATAAAAATAATTGAAATATAACTACGAAATGCTGTTTTTTACTTTATGACCAAATACACCAAAATAAAGAATAATGACGAAACATATTAACGGAATAATATATCCAGCCTGAATATCGTCATGCTTCATGTCTATTAAAGTTCCCATAGCATAAGGAAGGATTGCTCCACCCACAATAGACATGACCAGCCATGAAGAACCCGTTTCGGTATTCGATTTTAAACCCACCAATCCTAAAGAAAAAATAGTTGGGAACATGATAGACATAAAGAATCCTAATCCGCCCAATGCGTAAATAACTGTAATACCTGATCCGTAAATCGCTACTAAGCAAAGCAAAGCACTAATTATACAATAGATAGAAAGTAAAACATAGTCTTTGACAAATTTCAAAAAGAATGTTCCACTAAAACGACCTATCATAAACAGCAACCCATATATACCAAGGAAATAAGCGGCTGTTTTTTCATCTAATCCAGCTTCTTTCTGAGCTACTCGAACAAAAAAACTGGTTACACATACTTGGGCTCCAACATAAAAAAACTGTGCTACAACTGCCCAACTTAAATGAGAAAATTTTAAAACAGAGAAAAAACCTGGTTTAACTTCGTTTTCTGTTTGTTTAGACTTCATTGATGGCAAATGCATAAAATAAAATATTATAGCTACCAACACCAGAACACTGCCTAAAATAATATAAGGCAATTTTACTGCCGAAGCCTCTTCTAATAAGTAGGCTGTTTTTGCCGTATCTGACATTGCGGCCATCTCTGCTGGGGTGTAGTTAATTCCTGAAAGTATAAAAATACCTCCCAAAATGGGGCCTAACATGGCTGCTAAACCATTAAATGAGGCAGCCAGATTTAATCTAAATGAAGAAGATTCTGCAGGACCTAAAATAGCTGCGTAAGGATTTGCACTAGTTTCTAAAATAGTCAAGCCGCAACCAATTACAAATAAGGCAAACAAAAATAATTCATAAGTTCTGCTGTTTGCGGCAGGTACAAAAAGAAAAGCTCCAATTGCAAAAACTAATAATCCAGTGATAATACTGTTTTTATAACCAAATCGTTTAATAAGCATTCCAGAGGGAATCGCCATAATAAAATAAGCAAAATAGATCGATGTATCAATCAATGTTGATTCTCTGTTGTTGAGTTGACAGGCTTTTTTTAGATGTGGAATCAAAATACCGTCAAGACCATGAGCCATTCCCCAAAGGAAAAATAAGCTGGTAATTAAAATAAAAGGCAAAAGATATTGATTTGTTTTGCCGCCTTCTGTTGGGATTTCGTGTTGGTCACCTGTTTGGTTAGTTACTTGCATAGTTAGATTCTTATTTTAGGGTTATTTCTTTTTTACTAATAAAAGATGGTCACATACCAAAACCACTTCACCTCTCTGGTTGATGATTTCTACGTGCTCGGTCACCGTTCCCATATCCGGTTTTTTAGCTTCTCCTTTTTCAGAAATCGTAATTTCTGAATGAATGGTATCACCAATATGAACGGGTTTTACAAATCGCATTCGGTCATAACCTTTAGAGAAAGCCTCCGGGTTTATTTCAGATGCTGTCAAACCTATACCGATACTAAAAACCATTGTTCCATGTGCAATTCTTTGTCCGAAAGGCTGTGTCTTACACCATTCTTCATCCATATGATGCGGGAAAAAATCTCCGGTATGTCCTGCGTGGACTACAAAATCAGTTTCTGTAATTGTTCTGCCTAATGTAACTCTTTTATCGTTAAGTTGGTAATCTTCGAAAAATGTGGATTTGAAATACATGTTTTTTTAGTTTTTAAGTCCTTAGTGATTAGTCCTTAGTGATTAGCTAATTACTATGGACTAGCGACTAATTACTATATTTATATAATTTTTTGGGCGTTTTAACACGCTTTCCGCTGTATTCCCGACTAAGAAAACCTACAGCTAAAAAGCTTTGTTTTTCTAAATCGGGAGATGCCGCTTCAATCGTTAACGCGGGCAACTATTGTTATAACTCATTTAGTGGAATTCCTCCTTTTTGATTACTAATGTAACAGGCTTCAACAACTTTCATCGTGTCAAGAACATCCTGAACACTTGCTAATAACTTATCATCTGAACCTTCTTTGAAACGCATTAAGTTTGACATCGTACCAATAAAAGCCTCCGGAAACCAGGAACCCTCCAAATTAATTTTTTCCCAGTCATAAGTGCCATTTTTATCCAGTGCCACTTCAAATTCGTCCGGCATACCATCAGGGTAATTCATCAGTAAACCCATTTTGGCTTTAATGGCACCTTTTGTCCCTTCCCATTTGATGTAGCTTTCTTCGTGTTTCGGACCAAAATGATGATCGTGATTCGTATTGATAACCACCCGCATCGAATCACCATAATCCAGAATAATCGACGAACGGCAAGATGATAGTTTTTTCAACGGATGATTAGTTGTTTTCGCATAAACTCCTTTTGGATTTCCTAAAAACGAGCGAATGCAATCAATATAATGTACGCTATGGAAAAGAATCTCCAATCTGGGATGTTGCTTAATTAGCGGGAACAATTCCCAAGGGGTATTTACGGTCACTTTAAATTCGAGATCATACAAATCACCAATGATTCCCTGATTGATTATATAACGTGCTGCACTAACAAAAGAGGCAAATCGCAATTGGAAATTAATCGCAGCCACTAATTTTTTTCTTTCGCAAACTGACACAATTTCTTTGGCTTGAGCCAAATCATTCCCCATTGGTTTCTGAATCAGCACTGCAGCGCCATCCGGAAGTTGTTCCAATATTTCGATGTATTGATCAGGTAATACAGTGATATCATAAACCGCATTTGACGGGGCATTTTTTACGGCTTCGGCTACATTTTCAAAAACATTTGGAATGCCAAATTCTTCAGCCATTGCGTGCGCTTTTGCTATTGTTCGGTTGGTAATTCCGAAAACCGAAAAGCCAGCCATTTTATAAGCCGGCAAATGAGCATCTTTTACAATACCACTCGCACCAATGATAATAATCGGCTGTGTTGTTTCTGGTAATAATGGTTTATAGGGAATATTCATGATTTATAAAATTTTCTGAATAGCATTTTGTGTTTCTTCTAATAATTTTTGAGATGGGATCTCGCTTTCTAAAGCTTTTAAAACCATTTTATCAATCAGTTCGGCAACTTTTGGCCAAACGGGAGTTTGAGGTAAAGTCAAAGCATTTTCGTGAAGCATTTCCAGTTTGTGGTAAAATGGAATCGTTTTGTTGATGTCAATATCATTCCAGGTAGATTTTCGACAACCAATTCCTCCTTCATTCGTCAATAATTTATCACTTTCGGACGTGGTGGCAAACCGCAGAAAATCGTATGCTAAATTTTGATATTTGCTTCCTGTTCCAATGGTGTAAAGCCAATAAACATTCAAAGAAGCTGTTTTGTGATTTGGATCGTGTGGCAATTCGGCGATAGCTACTTTCCCTTTCACTTTCGATTCTTCAATCACTTCGCACATTGAGGCAAATCCAAACCAATTGATAGTCATGGCAGCTTCTCCTTTGGCGAAAGCCATACCTGCTTCAACAGAGCCAAAATCTTTTGACTTTGGATGAACAGCTTTTTTATTCTTTGCAATATTCCGATAAAAATCTAAAGCTTGAATCGCTGCAATATGATTGATATCAATTTGATTTTGAGTATTCAATAAAAAACCTCCTCTTGTCCATAATTGCAGGCAAAAATCAAAAACCATATTGTGACCATCGGGATAATTAGCAAAAACACTGCCGTAAAGATTATCTTCGGGTCTGTTGAAAAATTCGGCAATTTGAGTGAATTGTTCCCATGTTTTGGGAGGAAGTAATTCGTATCCAAATTGCTTTTTGAAATTTTCTTTTTCAGTCGGATTTTCAAATAAATCTTTTCTATAAATCAGACATTCCGGGCCATCATGAAAAGGGAGTCCGAAAGTTCCATTATTTATTTGTTGTAAATGCAATAAAGAGGGATGCCAGCCTTCAGGATAATCCTGTGGTGGATTTTTATTGATTAATAAAGTCAAATCCAGAACTGCTTTTTCATTCGCAGCATCAAAAATCCAGTCGGTATTGATGTGTGCGATGTCCCAAGTTCCATTTATTAAACCTTTATTGGTAATGGTTTCTTGATATAAATCGTGCAGTTCTAACGGAATCATTTCTGCTTCAATGGTAATGTTATTTTTAAGGCAGAACAAATCCCACAGCTTTTTAAGTGTGGTTTCAAAAGGATCAAATTTTCGGACAGCGATTCTTATTTTTTCCATTATTAGCCTATAAATTCTTTAATAATACGCTCATTGTCCTGACCTAATTTTGGTGAACCTTTAGTCGATGTGAAAATTTCTCCGTCTATTCTAATGGGGCATCGGGTTGTTTTATAGTTGTAGCTGTCCAGCATTTCCACTCTCTGTGTGAAATTTAAAACCTGAAAACCTTCTTCGGTAAAAAGCTGTTTGTAGTTCAGGACTTTGGCACACCAGATATCAGCGGGTTCTAAAATATCCAGCCAAAATTGAGTTTCCTGATTTTGTAGATGAGAGGCCAGAATATTCTTGATTTGATCCCTCAATTCAAATTTATTTTCAGGAAATGGCAATAATGCATCACATTGTAAAAGCGAGGCCAAAACGGGAATTGATCCCATTGCCAAAGCCAGATAGCCATTTTTCGTTTTGTAAATTCCATAAGGCGCCCCCAAATAAGCGTGAGCATTATTCGATTTTGTACGAACAGGCAATTCACCGCCATCATTGAAATAAGTAGTAATGGTTTCAAACTGAAAATCAAAAGCCGATTCGAGCATACTAACCTGAACGATTGCTCCAATATTATGGGTAGCTTTTCTGTACAAAGCCGCCAAAATTCCTTGTGCCAAATGTGCCCCGGCCAGCATATCCACTATTGACAATCCCATTGGCACCGGGCCATCTTCCTGATTGCCGCTTAACCACGTCAAAGCAGTCATTGATTGCAATAATAAATCCTGTCCCGGTAAATCTTTTAAGTTGGATTTTGTACCGTAGCCAGAAATTTCGGCATACACTATATTCGGATTGATTTTTTTTACTTCATCATAACTCAGGCCTACACGTTCCATAACTCCAGGTCTGAAATTGTGCATGATAACATCAGCTTTGGCGAGTAATTTTTTTAATTTTTCGAGTTCATCTGCCTGTTTAAAATCAATAGCAAATGATTCTTTATTTCTGTTTATGGTATGAAAAACGGAAGACTCCCCGTTCATAATCAAATCAGAAGTATATAAAGTCCGACAGATATCTCCGGTTCCGGGTTTCTCAATTTTTATCACACGTGCACCCAGATCGGCGAGGCGTAAACTAGCTGAAGGTCCGGAAAGAAACTGGCTAAAATCTACTATTAAATAATCTTCTAATGGTTTCATCCTGCTAGTTTAAAAATTGTTCGTGTATTGTTACATTATCTTCGCCAACTTTAGGTGCTGCTTTGGTACTGGTTAAAATTTCACCATCCAGTTGAATTGGGCTTCTTGTTGTAACCAATTTTTCGCCTGCCGAATTTTGTACCGTTTGTTTCAATTGCAGTTCATTCACAAAGGATTGGCTGTCTAATTCCTGGTAATTAAGTACTTTGCCACACCAGATTCCTTCTTTTTGTAATAAATCCAGCCAATAATCTGATGGTTGGGTAATCAGTTTTTCGGCTAATAATTCTCTGATTTCATCTCTTTGAGAAAACCATTTGTTTTTATCAGTATATTGTTGGAAATCGATTTCCAAAATACTTCCAATAAAAAGCAAATCGCCCATTGCAAGAGAAATATAACCGTCCTGAGTTTGATATATACCATAAGGGGCACTTAGAAAAGCATGAGCGCTTCCTTTTACATCACTTCTTTGAGGCTGTTGTCCGCCATCATTCAAATAAGAAGTTATGGCTTCAAACTGAACATCCAAGACCGATTCGAGTAAACTAACTTCAACCAAAACCCCTTTTCCGGTTTTAGCTCTTTTCAATAATGCTGCTAATATTCCCTGAACAAAATGATTTCCGCACATTAAATCGGCGACAGCCAGACCAAAAGGAACGGGACCCTGACTGTTTCTGCCGCTTAACCAGCTTAAACCGGAAAGAGATTGTAAAAGCAAATCCTGTCCGGGTTTATTAGCCCAAGGGCCTTTGTCTCCGTAACCTGTTATGGTTCCGTAAATTATTTTTGGATTGATATTCAAAACATCGTCAAATGTCAAACCAATTTTATCCATTACGCCCGGCCTGAAATTATGTGTCATAATATCTGCTTTGGCAATTAATTTCTTTACTAAAATTAAATCCTCAGGATTTTTAAGATCAGCTGCAAAAGATTCTTTATTTCGGTTAATGGTATGAAAAAGCAAACTGCTGTCATCAACAAAAAGATCTTTGATGCTCAATTGGCGACAGGCTTCACCTTTTACGGGACGCTCAATTTTGATGACCCTTGCTCCTAAATCAGCTAATTTTAATCCGGCAGAAGGTCCTGCCAAAAACTGGCAAAACTCCAATACAACTAATCCTTCTAATGGTCTCATACTGTTATAAGTTTAAAGACTTTATGTATAGTCCATTCATTACTTCCAAAACAGATTCTTCATCACCGCCATTCATTAAATAATCACGAGCCACATCACCTGCATGATCCTGAAAATACATGTGTCCGGAATATCTTGGTCTTAAAAAAGCTCTTTCTAAAGCAGGCAATGTGTTTTTGAAATAATCATGGGTTATTCCGTTAATTCGGTCATTTTTCCAGGCTTGCAAATGCCCCGGTTGTCCGCCGTTATCTGAAAAAATATTTTGTTGTACCTGAGAAGACCCTGTAAATTCGGCATATTTTATTGCTTCCGTAATATGCTGACTGAAAGAAGAAACAGCCAAACCGGTTCCGCCCAAAGAACTAATCATCGGTTTGTCATTCAATTTTACCAAGTCATAAAAATGAAGTAAATTTTTGCTATAACCAGTTCTTGAATAATTAGAATAACCATAAGCAAATGGGCAGTAGGCAATTTCATCCGAATTGACCATGGATTCATAGACCTGAATTGGGTTGCGGTTGAAGTTGACCGGATCCATCAACTGCGACAGTTCACGATGCATTTGCAAAGCTTTTTTTCCTGTTTCCACAGAAATTACTTTTTCCTGAGACTGAAAAGGAGCTTCACCTAAACTGCAGCAAAAAGAGTAAAAAGTCATAAGCGAATCTACCGGAATCCCTGCAAAAGCGATCAGTCCTTTTTTCGCTAAAGCCAATAAATCATCATAGGTCTGTGGGACTTTTAATCCTTGTTTTTCTAAAATATCCAATCGGGCAGCTGCTACCGGAGTTGCCGCATCAATTGGCAAAGCCCATAATTTATTGTGAAAGACATAACTTCCGTAAGATTTACCAACGGTATTGATTTCCTGATCTTTTATATATTCCTGAGAAAGATAATCTGATAAAGGCAGAATGGTTTTTGTATCGGCACCAAATCCTGTCCATGGATGGTCAATAACCAACAGGTCAAATCTTTTAGCTAAATCTTCAATCGAAGCATCTGCAAATTCCTGTAAACTTCTTTTCTCCCAGCTGATTTCAATGTCTGGATTTAATTCTGTAAAACGTTGAGCTGTGGCAACCATTGGTAATAAGCCTCTGGTATGATTCCACGTAATCCCTTTTAGTTTTTTCATTTTAATAATCTGATTTAATAAATGTGAATTTCACATTTACAAATATAGAAATTAGATTCAAATGCCATGATTATATATTTGTTTTTTGGCATTTGCTGCAATGGATTTTTATATTTTATACAAATTGCAATCAAAATGTGATATTGTTTTTGATTATATCTGTTTTTAAGTATTGATTTTTAAAATAAGTCGTTGTAATTAATATTAAGTTTTATATTTGTAAATGTAAAATTCACATTTATTTTTGCATTGATTTACATAAAATGCAATTTTTAAAATAGCGATCATGCTTAAAATTTCTTTTCTATCCAAAATAATTGTGTTGCTGCTTTTTGTGACAACAATTTCAAATGCTCAAAATACAATTCCGACTCAATTGAAATGGTCAGAACGAATGGCTTTAACCCTGATGCAGCGTCACCCCCAATCGTATATGATTGATGATGCGCCAGTAGCACATCTGAGTTATGTCCACGGTTTGGTAATGTATGCTTTTCAGGAATTGAACAAGCAAAAAGAGGATGAAAAGTATGCTGCTTATATTAAAGATTATGCTGATGTTTTAATTGAAGCAGACGGAAATATTAAAACTTTTAAAATGGACAGTTTTAATATAGATAATATTCCTTCCGGGAGAATCTTATTTGATTTGTATACCAAAACGAAAGACAAACGGTATCTTACGGCTATGCAGACCTTACGCAAACAATTAGATGAACAGCCAAGAACGCCAAGTGGAGGATTCTGGCACAAAAAAATCTATCCAAACCAAATGTGGCTGGACGGTTTGTATATGGGAGAACCATTTTATGCGCAATATACAGCTGAATTTGAAGAAGGTAAAAGTTTTGATGATATCGCAAAACAGTTCGAATTGATTCAATCACATGCCACAGAAAAAAAAACAGGACTGTTGTACCATGCATGGGATGAAAGTAAAGAAATGCCCTGGGCCAATAAAGAAACAGGTGTTTCACCAAACTTCTGGTCAAGATCAATTGGCTGGTATGTAATGGCTTTAGTAGATGTACTGGATTACTTTCCTGAAGATCATCCAAAAAGAAAAGAATTAATTGATGACCTGAACAGTGTTTCGAATGCGCTGGTTAAATTTCAGGATAAAAAATCCGGGATGTGGTATCAGGTTACCGATATGGGAGGAAGAGAAGGTAATTATCTGGAATCTTCAGCTACATCCATGTTTGCTTATGCTTTTGCAAAAGGAGCAAACAAAGGATATTTGCCTAAAAAATTCAAAAAAACCGCTAATAAAGCTTTTGACGGATTAACTACAATAAGCATGAAAATTGATGCCAATGGACAAATAGAATTAACAAATGCCTGCGCCGTTGCAGGATTAGGAGGAAAACCTTATCGAGACGGATCTTACGAATATTACATCAACGAAAAAAAGAAAAATAATGATCCTAAAGCGACCGGCCCTTTTATGCTGGCGGCTTTAGAATTGAATCGATAATTTAAAAATTAAATATATATGTTTTCATTACAAAATAAAAAAGCTGTAATAACCGGTGGTGGCAGCGGAATTGGTAGGGCTATAGCAACTTTGTTTGCTAAGCAGGGCGCCGAAATTCATATTATTGATTTAACACTAGAAAGTGCTCAGGAAGCTGTTGCCGATATTCAGCAATTGGGAGGAAAAGTATTTTCACATGCATGTAATGTAGTAAATCAAAATGAAGTTGTTACTACATTTGAAAAAATTGGAAACATCCATATTTTAATCAATAATGCCGGTATTGCCCATGTTGGAAAAGTAGACACAACTTTGGAAATCGATTTCCAAAGAGTGATGGATGTAAATGTAAAAGGTGTTTACAATTGTTTGTATGCTGCGATTCCACAATTCAGATTGTCAAAAGGAGGTGTCATTTTGAATATGGCTTCTATTGCATCATGGGTTGGGATTCAGGATCGTTTTGCATATTCAACGGCAAAAGGTGCTGTAATGGCTATGACCTTGTCTGTCGCAAGAGATTATATTGACGAAGGGATTCGATGCAATTCGATTTCGCCAGCGCGCGTGCATACTCCTTTTGTAGACGGATTTATTAATAAAAATTATCCGGGTAAGGAAGCTGAAATTTTTGAAAAACTTTCTAAGTCACAACCAATCGGGCGTATGGGACAACCAGACGAAATTGCTGCTTTAGCTCTTTATTTATGCAGTGACGAAGCCGGATTTGTGACAGGAAGCGACTATCCTATTGACGGAGGATTTATAAAATTAAATAACTAATTAAAAATATAAAAAATGAAATTAATACGTTTTGGATCAATTGGGAAAGAAAAACCGGGAGTTATAATTGGAGAAAAAAGATATGATGTTTCTTCAATTGTAACTGATTTTAACGAAGCTTTTTTTGAAGATAATGGTTTAGAAAAATTAAAAAAAGCTTTAGAAAGTAATCCCGTATTACCAGAAGTAGAAGCAAATGTACGTTTGGGGTCTCCGGTTGCAAGGCCATCAAAAATAATATGTATCGGGCTGAACTATGTAGATCATTGTCATGAAACTGGGGCTCCAATTCCGGCAGAACCGATAATCTTTTTCAAATCAACAACTTCATTATGTGGTCCAAATGATGACTTGATTATTCCAAAAAACAGTGAAAAAACAGACTGGGAAATCGAATTGGCATTTGTGGTAGGTAAAAAAGCAAGTTATGTAGAAGAAGCAGAAGCTTTGGATTATGTTGCAGGATATGCTTTGCTGAACGATTATAGTGAAAGAGCTTTTCAAATCGAAATGGGCGGACAATGGGCAAAAGGAAAAGGTTGTGATTCTTTCGCACCTCTTGGACCATTTTTGGCCACACAGGATGAAATTGCCGATGTGAATAATTTACCAATGTGGTTAACCGTTAACGGAAAGAAATTCCAGAACAGTAATACCTCCAATCTGGTTTTTAAAATCCCATTTTTAGTGCATTACCTAAGTCAGTTTATGACCTTGCTCCCTGGCGATATCATCAGTACAGGAACGCCTCCGGGAGTTGGATTAGGAATTAAGCCGGATCCAATCTATATCAAACCGGGCGACGTTATCGAATTGGGTATGGACGGTTTGGGTTCAAGTAAACAAGTAGCTAAAGCTTATTCTAAATAAAATGAAATATATTGTTTGCGAAAAACCGCAGGAGTTTCTAATCAAAGAAAAACCAATGCCGGAACCCAAAGAGGGAGAAGTACTTTTGAAAATTAGAAGAATAGGAGTTTGCGGAACCGATATTCACGCTTTTGGAGGAACACAGCCTTATTTTGAATACCCAAGAATTTTAGGCCATGAACTGGCTGCTGAATATATAAAAGGAAATGCCAAAGGTTTCGAGCCGGGCGATAAAGTAACGTTTATTCCGTATTTCAGCTGTGGTACATGTGTGGCCTGCCGAAATGGTCTAACTAATTGTTGTGCCAATATCAAAGTTTTCGGAGTACATATTGACGGCGGAATGGCCGAGTATGTTACGATTCCGGAACAATATTTATTACACGGACAAGGTCTGGATTATGACGAACTGGCTTTGGTGGAACCATTAGCCATTGCAGCACATGGAGTAAGAAGAGCCGCAGTACAAGCAACGGATACTGTTTTGGTGATGGGAGCGGGACCAATCGGATTAGGATTAATACAGTTTGCTAAAATTGCCGGTGCCAAAGTGATTGTAATGGATATCAATGAATATCGCCTTAACTTTTGCAAAGAAGCACTTCAGGCAGATGAAACCATCAATCCGCTACATGATGATGTGGGCGCAAAATTGGCTGAACTAACCAATGGCGATATGGCAAATGTAGTCATTGATGCTACCGGAAATCAAAAAGTGATGAACAGCGCTTTCAATTATATCTCGCATGGTGGAAGATTTGTTCTCGTTGGACTTCAAAAAGGGAAATTGAGTTTCAGTCATCCCGACTTCCATAAAAGGGAATCTACTTTGATGAGCAGCAGAAATGCTACCATTGAAGATTTTGAATATGTAATGAAATGTCTGAAAGAAGGTAAAATCGATCCAAAGAAATACATTACACACAGGGCTGATTTTTCGGATATGATTTCTGAATTCAGCAAGTGGATCGACCCTAAAAACAATACTATAAAAGCAATTATAGAATTAAATTAATTCTAAAAACATCATATTATGGATTTACATTTAAAAGGTAAAATTGTAGTCGTATCAGGTTCTGCCGGAAAAGAAGGAAGTATCGGCGAAACTATCATCAATCGATTGGCCGATGAAGGTGCTATTCCGGTTTTGGTAGACAGAAACAGCAGAGGTGTTGGCTATGCAGAAGCGTTGCAGAAAAAAGGAATTGACTCTTTGTTTGTACAAACGGATGTTACCAATCCGGATGAAATGCAAAATGCAGTAAACAAAATTGTTGAAAAATACGGAAGGATTGATGTTGTGATCAATAATGTAGGTGTCAATGACGGTGCCGGATTAGATGCTACCTACGAAGAATTTATGAATTCATTAAAACTGAATGTAGTAAGTTACTTTTTATTGGTAAAATTTGCACTTCCCTACCTAAAAGAATCAAAAGGAAATATTTTGAATATTGGTTCAAAAGTAGCTTTGACAGGACAAGGCGGAACTTCAGGATATGCCGCTGCAAAAGGCGGTGTTCTTGGGCTTACGAGAGAGTGGGCTGTAGATTTGATTCAGCATGGAATTCGTTCTAATGCCATTATTATTGCTGAATGCTATACACCTGCATACGAAGACTGGATCAAAACAGTACCAGATGGCGAAGCCGTTTTGAAAAAAATAAATAAAAGCATTCCGTTTGATTCCAGAATGACTACAACAGAAGAAATCGCAGATACGACACTTTTTATTATCTCAGATCGTTCTTCTCATACTACTGGACAGTTTGTTTTTGTAGAAGGAGGTTATGTACATTTGGACCGTGCTCTAATCAGTGATGTAAATTAATGAGTATGAGCCGAATTGACTCCCATCAGCATTTTTGGATATTTGATCCGGTTAGGGATAACTGGATTGATGATTCGATGAAAAAGATTCAAAGGAATTTTTTACCCGAAGATTTGTCGCCATTGCTTTCAGAAAATCAATTTTCGGGTTGTGTAGCAGTTCAGGCAAGTCAGTCTGAAGAAGAAACCAATTTTTTATTAGATCTCGCTTCTAAAAATGATTTTATAAAAGGAGTTGTAGGCTGGGCTGATTTAAGAAGTAAAAATATTTCAGAGCGATTGAGTCACTTTTCTCAATTTGAAAAACTAAAAGGCTTCAGGCATGTGGTGCAGGGAGAACCGGATGATTTTATGTTTGGGACGGCATTTCGTAACGGAATTGCGAGTTTGGCAGCATTCAATTTTACCTACGATATTTTAATTTTTCATCATCAATTGCCAGCTGCAATAGATTTGGTAAAAATATTTCCTGAACAAAAGTTTGTCATTGATCATATTGCCAAACCGGATATAAAATCGGGTGATATTGCATCATGGAAAAGAGGAATAGAAGAGATTGCAAAATTCGAAAATGTATGGTGTAAAATCTCCGGAATGGTCACAGAAGCCGATTGGAACAATTGGAAACCATCCGATTTAAAACCGTATTTGGATGTGATTTTTGAAAACTTCTCTGCAGATAAATTAATGTTCGGTTCCGACTGGCCAGTTTGTAATGTAGCTTCAGATTATAAAGAACTGGTTAAAACATTAGAAGATTATATGTCTCAGCTTTCAATAGAGGATCAGAATAAAATTTGGTTTAACAATGTGAAATCATTTTATAATTTGAATGACTAAGAAATCATAATTTCAGTTAATAAAAAAAGCGTGAATTGTAAAAATTCACGCTTTTTTTTATCTTCAGTTGTCAGACTTTTTATTTTTTTAAAACATCAGTTTCAGGAGTCCATTTTTTCTGCCACTCCGGATATTTTTTCAGGGCTTTTTCAGGATTATAAGTGTACCAGGCGTATCCGCTTCTGCGTTCACGGCTTACTTCCGCCAATGAATATAAATACACACTGTCCCTGTCACAAAACAAAGGTTTTCCTGTTCCTAATTCGTAATAACGGGTCCAGATTGGTGGTGCCGTAGGATCGTTTACAACACGACGATCGTCTTTAATTTTTTTGAATTTTGAATCCATCTCCGGAGCTTCAAAAGTTTCTACTCTGGTATTGTATATTTTAGAATCCTCAAACCACTTAACGGCACTTTGTACCGCTCTTATAACCTGTTCACTCGGATTTTCAATTTTCATTAAAAATAAGACAATATCAACACTTTCTGCATTACTGACACTTGGCGGTTCAAATTTTCTCGCCCATACCGGAAGTAAAGTTACCTCGTCATGCTGCTGGCACCAGGCACTCAGTTTTCCATGGTCAGAAATTTGTGTTTTTAAAATGCAGTCAATTCCTTTTTCATAAGCTGTATTTACTTTGCTTTTTGTTTCAGCATCTATAAAACTAAAATTAGGATCGTTATGTACTATTTTATCCAGCAAATTCATAATCCCCATATAAGCACCGTCATTAAAAGTAATATGGCGGCTGTATCCTTTTTCGAGTGGATAATATTGAGGCCATCCACCATTAGGATATTGCGCTTCTAAAATAAAATCAATTCCTTTCAGACAGGCTGTTTTGTATTTTTCTATTTTGGTCAGTGTATAAACCTGCGCCAGATAATAGACATGAGTATAAGTGGTGCCGTTGTCAAAAGTGGTATGCAAAACTGACCTTGAACCTACAATATCATTTATTTGTTCAGTTGTCAAAATAGCACGCATGTCATAATTTTTTGGCCATCCGCCATTATCGCGCTGAAAATAGATGATGTTATCCGCAATTTTGGTGTATTCGGATTCTTCATATTTTGGCTGATTCGGAATCGGATTTACAATATTGTTTTTATCGGCAATACCATACCAGTGATTCATACTGTCGCTAAATGGTTTTGTACTGATTACCGACGTCTTTTTGTCTTTTTCAGATTGAGCGCCTGAATAAAGAAACGAAAAAGAGGTGAGTAGGATGCCAAATAATAAACTCTTATTTCTGGACAGACTTTGTGATGTTTTCATAGTAATTTGATGAACTTCAGTTGTGTTTAGTTTGAACTTAGACACAACTGAAGGATAATGGTTTAATTAACTATAGTTTTACCGCAGATTTTGGAACAGTTTCTCCAATCACCGTTTTTTTGGCAAAATCTGAATTCGCTGAAGAAACAAATTCTACATTCTCAGTAGCTTCTCCATTAATAGTAATGGCTTTAGATGAAGTAGAATTGAATTCAATATCCTTAAACGACATGTTTTTACCGTTGTAAATATCAATTACATTTGGTTTTTCAATATCTAGTTTTGCATTGTGAATTTTAATTCCGTTAGCATCAACAATAGTAAAACCTTTTTCTGCTTTTGCAATCAGATTAGAGATTTCGATGTTTTCAAGATTCATTTCAGGTAGTCCTTGTAAAAATACGGCCTGTTGCGCACCTTTGATCGTTACATTTTTTATCGAAATGTTTTTGAACTGTGGTGTTTTTTCATCTACAGGCATTTTTTGATTCACAATTTTATCTCCGCCTTCTGCCAGAGTTTCTGCTATGGATTTTCCTCCATAATAAAGATTGAACGAAATCGCCTGAGAGGGAATATCGGTCATGAAAATGTCAGAAATAAAAATATTTTCTACAACCCCTCCGCGTCCACGGTTACTTTTAAAACGCAATCCAACATCAGTTCCCATAAAAGTACAATTCGAAACGTGCATGTTTTTTACACCTCCGGACATTTCACTTCCTACAGTTACACCTCCGTGTCCGTGATACACAATATTGTTTTTTACAATAATATTTTCACAAGGAACTCCACGATCACGACCGTCTTTATCTTTTCCGGATTTAATACAGATAGCATCATCACCCACATCAAAACTTGAATTTTCAACAATTACATTTTTACAGGATTCAACATCAAGACCATCACCGTTTTGTGAAAACCAAGGATTACGAACGCTTACATTTCTAACAATCAAATCTTCAATCATTAGCGGATGAATGTTCCAGGCTGGTGAATTTTGAAAGACAGGTCCGTCAAACATCACTCTTTTGCTATTTTGGATACTCACCAATACCGGACGAAGAAAATCATGAATGGCCTCAAATTCTTCTTTAGTTTTTAAGTCCAAACGTACATTCTGATCCGCTCCAACTGAAGCTTTCATGAATGTTTCCGATGGATACCAGCTCGTTTTACTTTCGTTAAGCACTCCGCCCGAAGAAACAAAATCTTTCCATTGGCTTTCTGTTAGTTTACTTTTTTTAACCTGTCTCCAAACTTCGCCTGAGCCGTCCCAGACACCATTTCCTGTAAAGGCAACATCTTCAAGGTTTTTTCCGTAAATCGGAGAAATACAACGCCAGGTGTTTAAGCCTTCAAAACTGGTTTCGATAATTGGGTATAAACTTTTATCAGGGGAGAATTTGATCAATGCTCCGGTTTGTGCATGCAATTCTATTTTACTTTTTAGAATGATTGGCCCTGTTAGCCAGATTCCGGGAGGAATGATTAATTTCCCGCCACCTTTTTGAGAAAGTGCGTTAATGGCATCTTCAAAAGCTTTTGTATTCAAAACATATCCGCCATTTACAGCGCCAAAATCTTTAAGATTCACCGTGTTTTTTGGGATTTTTGGTTCATTGACTTTTGGCATCTTAAATTCAATGTCCGCATAAGTATCATAGGACTTTGCCTTTTGTGCTTTCACATTTCCTGAGCAGACTACTACTAAAACAGCAAAGAGTACTTGGAAAAAGTTAGTTGGATTAGTTTTCATTCGTATTGAATTAGTTAAAGTTTAATTTTGTAGGTATTAAAATAATGGGATATGTTTATCTCGATACTATTTTTTTTACAAATTGAAAAAAAAGTTTCGTAAAAAAACGAAAATACAATAATGTAATCGATTGCACAAATTTATAAAAAATATTTACAATATATTTAATAGATGCAAAAGGATTCTGTTGCGTGTAGAGTTGATTACAGTTCCTTTACTGCTTTTTTAGTAAGACACACTAATGCCACATATTTAAAGAATACAGGAGGGTGCAGGACACTTATATTTTTATGTTCTGTTAAATTGTACCCATTATTTGTTAAAAGTGTAAAAAATACATTTATCTACGAGTCTAAATACTGTTAAAAAATAAAGCTTTTCAGCTTTACCTAAAAAGGAAAAAATGCGTTTACAAACTTTCACTAAAGCTCTAATTATCTTTTTGATAACAATTTCCACATTCTCATTGAATGCAGCCGAAATTTGGGTTTCACCAAAAGGGAAAGACACCAATTCCGGAACCAAAGAAAGTCCGTTAGCAACTGTTCAGATGGCGGTGAGAAAAGCTAGAGAATTGCGCCGATTAAAAGATGCATCCATAAAAGACGGAATTCGTATTATTGTAATGAACGGAACGTATTATTTAAACGAACCTTTATTCATAAGACCAGAAGATTCCGGAACAGCTACTAGTCCAACAACAATCGAAGCTGACACTAACGCAAAACCAATACTAAGTGGAGGAATCGAAATCAAAAACTGGAAGCCATCTACAACAGTTATAAACGGTCTGAAAAAAGGAACGGTCTGGATAGCTGATGCACCCCAGCAGGCAGGAGAAATCCTCAATTACCGTCAGCTTTGGGTGAATAACGTAAAAGCTGTCAGAGCCAAAAGTACTAACGGAACCCAAATGGACAGAATTCTTTCCTGGGATGCAGCAACAGAAACCTGCTGGATTCCATTCAAAAATAAATCCGTTAAATTTGAACCGGGAATGGAAATGTACATCGTGCAATGGTGGGCAATTGCCAATCTTCGAATAAAAAATATTGAAGTGGTTAAAGACAGCGCAAGGCTTTCATTCGAACAGCCTGAAAGCCGAATCCAGAGCGAACACCCTTGGCCGGCTCCGTGGATTTCTAAAAATAACGGAAATTCGGCATTCTATTTAAACAACGGAATTTCGATGTTGAACGAACCCGGAGAATGGTTTTTAGACAGAAAAAAAGGTAAAATTTATTACATTCCAAGAACTGGAGAAAATCTCGATTCTGCCAAAATTACAGCACCGGTTTTAGAAAATTTGGTTGAAGTAAAAGGGACTTTGGATTCGCCAGTGAGCTATTTTAATTTCAAAGGAATTTCGTTTCAGTACAGCAACTGGCTTCGTCCTTCACAGCAGGGACACGTTCCATTGCAGGCAGGAATGTATTTACTGGATGCCTATAAACTAAAAATCCCGGGAACCCCCAATCAGTCTAGTCTGGAAAATCAGGGATGGGTAGGAAGGCCAAGAGCCGCTGTTGAGGTGAATTACACTAATAATACACTTTTTGAAGGATGTTCTTTTGAACATTTGTCATCCACAGGATTGGATTTGCATAAAGGAACCAATCACAATATCGTTAAAGGAAATTTATTCAAAGACATTGGTGGCAATGGAATTAATCTTGGGGTTTTCTCCGAAGAATCATTCGAAGCACATTTACCTTATACCGTTAAAGATGAAAGAGTAGTTTGTTCGGACGAACTGATTGCCGATAACCTTATTACCAATGTGGCTAATGAAGATTGGGGATGTCTGGGAATTGCAGCCGGCTTTATAAAAAACCTGACGATTGAACACAACGAAATTTCAGATGTGGCCTACAGCGGCATTTCAATGGGCTGGGGCTGGACGCATACTGAAAATGTGATGCGAAACAACAAAATATTGGCAAACAAAATTCATCATTACGCCAAACATTTACATGATGTAGCGGGAATTTATACACTTTCCTCGCAGCCGGAAAGCCGAATTGAAGAAAATTATATCGATAAGGTTTACAACAGTCCATATGCACATGATCCGTTTTTGTGGCTGTATTTGTACACCGATGAGGGAAGTCAAGGCTTTACAATTAAGAATAACTGGATTCCGATTCAGAAAATCTTAAAAAACCAAAATGGTCCGGCTGGAAATATCTGGCAGGATAATTATGCTTTTGTTGACCCAAAAATTAAAGAAAATGCCGGGATACGTGCGCCATACAGCAACCTTTTAGCCAAAGAAGTTGTTGTTGACGAAGTTTGGGGCTTGCAGGAGATGCCTAAATCGGTAGTGATCGAATTAATCGGAAAAGATTTGGATATCGAAAAAATCAAATCGACGATAAAAGGTTTCCGAATTGTAGGCGAAGAATTGTACCAATGGGAAAACCATCTCGTGATTTACGGATTGATGAATCAGCCGGAAAGAACGAAACGAAAACTGGCTTTGGCTTTTCCAAAATTGGAAATTAAAATCTACGAAAACCCGGTTTATGACTTTCAGAATTTCGAAAGATGCAAAGAGGCAAAAGTAGCATCCGAATGGGAGAATATTGTCTTGACTGCCAATTTGGTTGCCGATGAAAAAATGCAGAAAGAATACGTAGATTATCACACTACCCAATTTGAAAAATGGCCGGAAATTTCCAAAGGTTTCTGTAATGCCGATTTTCAACAATTACAGGTTTTCAAAAATGGAAGACAATTGATGCTGGTCATTAGTATTCCAAAAGGTGAAAGTTTAGATAAACTGAATCCAAAAACGACCGAAAACAATCCGCGTGTAGACGATTGGAATACCTTAATGAAAAAATACCAAACCGGAATCGAAGATGCAAAACCTAATGAAACCTGGATATTTTTGAAAAAGATTTAGGAAGAGAAAATAGAGGAAAGAATAAAAAATAAAGAAAAATCTCTTCACCAGAGATAGCGAACAGGCGAATCAATCTGCGTAATCTACGTGGAAAAAAAATTAAACCTAACTATTTAAAATATAAAATAACCAATGTTAAAAATAGCCATTTTAGGACTTGGAGAAGGTCGAAGCACGATGTCGGCCGCTTTGTCGAGCTCAAAATTAGAGCTGGTAAAAGTATGCGACAGAAATGAGGAATTGTGCCAGCAAAGAGCAAAGGAATTTGATTTTCATTCCTACACCACCAATTATGATGATTTATTAAAAGATGATTCCATTGACATTATCGCTATTTATACACCCGATCATTTACATGCCGATCACGTGAAGCAGGCGTTGTTACACGGAAAACATGTGGTGTGTACCAAGCCTTTTATCGATGATCTTTCGGATGCGAAAACATTATTGGAACTTAGCGAAAAGACCGGAAAGAAAGTATTTATCGGTCAGAGTTCGAGATTTTTTGAACCGGCAAAAAGACAAAGAGCCGATTTTGAAGCCGGATTAATTGGTGATTTAATTACGATTGAAGCC
Organism: Flavobacterium cheongpyeongense; assembly: GCF_003202435.1. Taxonomy (GTDB): domain Bacteria; phylum Bacteroidota; class Bacteroidia; order Flavobacteriales; family Flavobacteriaceae; genus Flavobacterium; species Flavobacterium cheongpyeongense. The sequence continues at coordinate 2,853 of NZ_QJHK01000003.1, read as the reverse complement.
CATTATCACGCTGATCACAGATGGTTTTTAAAGAAAGAATGGTCACTATTGCAGTCTTTCAAATGGCTGTATGGCGGATTGAGTCATCCAGTTGATTTCATCAGATGGTACCTGCCGAACATTCAGGAAGTAATGGGTTACGGAATGATCAGCAGTAACGGAAGTGTGGCAGGTTTGAAAAATGAAGACACCATGCATTTTATCTTCAAAGCAACCGATGGAAGAATTGCGAGAGTGAGTGGAGTCTACACTTCGCCAACGCAACCGACACAACGCGATAGCGGAATGAGTACGATTTTAAGAGCAACCGAAGGCGCGAGCCAATCCGATTATCACGAATTGCGTTATGCAATTACGGATAAAACCGGTGAAGAAAAAGTAATCACCTGGGGCGACAGTACGCTGAAACATTATTTCCGTTTTGAAGGACAAAGTCACCACGCCGGGGAATATCAAAATTATCTAGACTATTTCGCAGACAGTATCGAACAAAATTTCATAGCCTATCCGGACATGAAAGAAGGCATCGGAACCGTGGCATTATTACAGGCAATGGACAAATCTTTACAAACCGGAATGCCAGTAAAAATTGCTGATGTTCTTAACGAATACGGACTATGAACAGCATCTACGATAAGTTAACGGTTTTAGATTTTGTAATCGTAGCCATCTATCTGGTGACGTTATTGGTCATTGGTTATGTGGTGAGCGTGAAGCAAAGCAAGAAGAATGAAACGCTTTTTATGGCGGGAAATTCCCTGAACTGGTACAACATCGGTTTCAATATGTGGGGGACCAATGTGGGTCCATCGTCCTTATTGGCTTTTGCGAGTATTGGTTATGCAACGGGAATCGTAGCCGGAAATTTCGAATGGTATGCCTTTGTGTTTTTATTGCTTTTGGCTATCGTTTTTGCACCGAGATACATTGCCAGCAAAGTCAGCACGATGCCCGAATATATGGGAAAACGTTATGGCGACAGTACGCAAACTATTTTGGCGTGGTACGCCATGGTCAAGATTTTAGTGAGCTGGCTGTCGTTGGGATTGTTTAGCGGAGGCATTTTGGTACGCCAGATTTTAGGCATTCCGATGTGGCAGAGTGTGACGGTATTGGTGATTTTTTCGGGAATTTTTACATTCGCCGGAGGACTGAAAGCCATTGCCAAAGTAAATGTTTTTCAAATGATTTTGTTAATTATCGTTTCACTTACACTTTCTTATTTAGGTTTGCAGAAAGTAGGCGGGATCGAAGTTTTGATTGCCAAAACGCCATCTAATTTCTGGAATTTAGTTCAGCCTTCAGACGATGCACATTATCCGTGGCCTGCTATTTTGTTGGGCTATCCCGTGGCCGCAGTGGCTTTCTTTTGTACCGACCAATCGATGGTGCAGAGTGTTTTGGGAGCAAAAAATTTAGAACAGGGACAATTGGGAGTAAACTTTATCGGCTGGCTGAAAGTAATGGCTTTGCCGTTGTTTATTTTACCGGGAATCCTGTGTTCTGTTTTGTTTCCGGAATTGGGAAAAAACTCCGATTTGGCTTATATGACTATGGTGACCAATTTATTCCCAAGCGGCATGAACGGTTTGGTGATTTGTGTGATGATTGCCGTTTTGGTAGGAACAATTGGTTCGTCTTTGAATGCATTGAGTACCGTTTTTACGAATGATATTTATGTAAAGAAAATCAATCCTGCGGCATCTATCAAAGAGCAGATTAAAATTGGAAGATTGACTATTGGGGTAGGCTGTCTGTTTGCCATTCTGATTGCCATTGCGATTGACAATATCAAAGGACAGAATTTATTCAACATCTTTCAGGCGGTTTTAGGATTTTTGGCACCATCATTATCAGTTGTTTTCTTACTGAGTGTTTTCTGGAAACGCACTACGAAAAGAGCTGTAAATACAACGCTTTCCTGGGGTTCCGCCTTTAGTTTATTTCTTGGGGTTTTATATCTATGGATTTTTCCTGCCGATAAATATCCGGTTTGGCCTCACTTTTTATTAATTTCTTTTTACATTTTTGCTGTGCTTTTGATTACTGCTGTGATTGTTTCATTAACAGATGAAAATCCGGAAATTAATTTTTCAGATGAAGCGGATGTCCCGAAGACAAGTAAGAAAGTGAAGATTTTATTTGGGTTGTTGGGCTTGACAATTTTGGTTTTGTATTTGGTTTTTAATGGGAATTAGGTAGTTTATAAATATATAATTTACAGCAACGCTTTCTTTTTAAGGGAGCGTTTTTTTTATCCCAAGGTAAACTTTATACAATTTTGAACAAGAATAAATCCAAAGGTAAAAAAGACTGCTCAGTGGCTATTATTGCAAGAACCAAAGCTGAACAAGTCATAGAATACCTCTGTACAATCGATTATAAAAAGAGATCTTCCGTAAAACAAATAATACCCGACATGCTAATTCTATGAAGGTAATAGCGAAAATGGACTCAAAGTCAAAACGAAAGAGCCTAACTCTTATTTGAATTATATCCCGATCTAAAGAAAGCTTACAATTTAAACCAACAACTTCGGGGATTTACAATAACAACAACGATAAACATATAGCGATGACAAAACTAGCGCATTGGTATAGAAATGTAGAGCAATCAGGTTTTAAAAACTTTAGTAACCTACTCAATACTATAACTTTTAATTACCAATCAATCTTAAACTATTTTGACAACAGAAGCACAAATGCTTCAGCAGAATCATTTAATGCAAAATCCTTATCTATTTCATAAAATAAAAAAAGCGTAATAACTGATATAAGTAATTACGCTTTTTGTTTGTACTCAGAGCGGGACTTGAACCCGCACGAACATTGCTGTTCACTGGATTTTAAGTCC
>NZ_QJHK01000039.1 GCF_003202435.1 Flavobacterium cheongpyeongense | reverse complement strand
ATAGGAATTAAAAACGATAATTCCACTAAAGATGCAAATAGCTAGAGGCGTGTGTTATGGTGTGTAGCGACACGTCTGTTAAGCACGCACTATTTTCCATTCCAATTATCGATTTCAATTTCGGCAAGTTTTTCCGCCTTCCGATTTTCCGTTCCAAATAGTTTCCGTCTTTGAATTCCAAACTTTAGTTAAATCTCAAAAAAAAATGCGACAAAAAAATCCGCTTTCGGTTGTCCGATAAGCGGTTTACGTTTGTTAGTCCGCAACAATTCGGTATCAATTTCGGTTTTGGTCAGCTTGGTTTTTACTTCATTTTGTTTTCCGAACTACAACACCCGATTAAAATCAGCTGATTCTCGTCGGCGGAGCTATACACCATAACGTTCCCGCGCTACACGCAGTTTGGGACTAAATTAAGCCCTATTTTCGGATTTGCCAAATCTTCCAAATACAAAACCAACTTTAAATTAAGCACAAAACCCGCCATTTCTGCAAACTGCTGTTACCAGCAGTTTTTTTTAAAATTTCAATAAAGGTTTTATGTTTTCTGGGATTTGGTCTTTATTTTCTATTTTTTCATAAAATTTCATTGCTTTTTGTTTCATTTTTTCGTCTTTTTTTATTTCTGAAACCTTTAGCAAACACAAAGAATAATGTATTTTAAAGTTTTCATCTTTTTTATATGTCGAATAACATTTTTCTAAACTTTCAAGACCTTCTTCATATTTTTTATTTAATGCGAGTAAAACTCCATTCAAGAATATAACATCATCTTTCAATTCATAATTTTTTAAAGTATATTTTTCAATTGCGAGATTTATATTTTCTAAGCCTTTTTCTACGTCTCCATAAATTGGTGATGTTACTGCAAATCCATAATAGCCTTCTGGGCTTTCAGGAAAGTATTTAATTATTTCGTTATATTTTCTTCTCGCAATTTTTATTGAAGCTTCGTTTCCAAATCTTAAAGCTTCTCCTGCTAAATTAGTTTTAAATTCAATGGATTTATTATTGGCTAAACTGTCAGCCATATAATAACAAGCCAAAGCATTTTTGTCGTTTAATAAACGTAGAGTATATCCAGTAAAAAATAATGCATCACAAAAAGTTGTATCAGTTTTATAAGCTCTAAAAAAAACATCAGAAGTCATTTTCAAATATTTCTTATCTAACGATTTATTTAAATATAAAGTTTCAATTCCTGTGTTGAATAATTCCATTGCTCTTGCATTTTCGGATTTGCAATACAATCTTTTTCCTTCAAAATAATCTTGCGAAAAAATTAAATTTATGTTTAGGATAAGTAAAAAAATAAATATTTTTTTCATAAAATATTGTTTTTCAGTTTGTTTATGCGGTTTTTGTGTAAAATTGCTAGTAACGTCCCCGCGCTATAAGCAGTTTGGGACTAAATTAAGCCCATTATTCGGATTTGCCAAATGTTTCAAATACAAAACCAATTTCAAATTAAGCATAATACCCAAATTGCTTGTAGCGTGTGTTACTGGAGGCTTGTTTTTGTCGAAATTACAATTAAACCGAAAACTTTTCACGTTTCTGTTGGCAAAATCCAACTTCCACGTTTGTGATTTTCGATTCGTAATTTTCAACGTTTTATTTTCAATTATTTACATTTCGTTTTAAAATTCTGCGCAAAAATTTTCAAGTTTTCCACTTTTCAGGTTTCTGTTGGCAGATTACAACTTTCACGTTTCTGCTTTTCAAATTCCAATTTTAACGCTTCCGTTTTTCAGTTTTCAACTTTTCATGTTTCTGCTGGCAAGTTCCAATTTTTACGCTTCTGCTTTTCAGTTTCTGTTGGCAAAATCCAACTTTCACGCTTCTGCTTTTAAACTTGTTGCGGAACGTGTGCTTATTTTCTAATTGTTTTTATCTGCGTAATTTCGGCACAAGTCTCCAGTAACGTTCCCGCGCTACAAGCAGTTTGGGACTAAATTAAGCCCTATTTTCGGATTTGCAAAATCTTCCAAATGCAAAAACATTTTTAAATTAAGCCTAATACCCAAATTGCTTGTAGCGTGTGTTACCGCTAGTGTTTTTTATTTCTTGCGAAAACCAAAACTTATTTTTTCTAAGCTTTGTATTCTAGTCAAGGAATTCATATCAAAATGAGAAACACCAAATTTGCCATCGCTTGTCTTGGTTATAAATTCTGATAGAATTGGTAATTGAATATTTGAATAATCAAGAGTTTCATCTTTAGAATTGAAAGGTAGGAAAATTTGAAATGTCAAAAAGCCCCAAATGAAAACAAAGCTAAATTCAGGACAATTATAATCTTTTTTCCTTTTCAACAATATAGCTATTGGCTTTATTACAGGTTTCCCATTTGGATAATAAAGCATCGTATTAGGAATTATAGGCTCGACTATTGATTTTGGATTATTTAACCAAGATATTCCCGAACAAAATTGTTCATAATCTTTTTTTTCCATCAAAGAGAAAGCAAATTTAACAAAGCTTTTATAAACGTAAAGTGGAACGAAAGGCATAGTTATAGACTCAATTTTTATCTTATCGTCAACAATCTTATAAAAATCATTATTTCCTTTGGTGTTCATTATTAATGTATTCTCGTTCTTAAACTGCGTAACAAAATTGTTATTACCATCAACATATTTTGGAAATTTCTTTTTGCCGGAAATTGGTAAATGTGAATTTTTAAATGCACCGAAATTCTTTAGATTATACTCATAAACGCCGAACTTATTATTGCAATTGTCACATTCGTTATAGCAAAACCATTCTTTATTGCCTGTGAATTCTGGAAGTAGATGTGCTTTAGATTTGAATTTATTAGGGTCTTTTTCACCACAATATTTGCAAATTTGATATTCAGATTCGGCAGTTTTATATTCTGCCATTACAACATACTCTTCGTATACTTCTCCGATATTATCTGCAACATATGAGATTGATTTTTCCATAGTTTATTTATGTGGTATTTCCGACAACATTAGCGGTAACGTTCTCGCACCTCTAGCTGTTTGCAACTTATGAAACTGAGTATTTTCGGCTAAACGAAAATAGGAATTAAAAACGATAATTTCACTAAATTTGCAAATAGCTAGAGGCGTGTGTTATGGTGTGTAGCGACACGTCTTTTAAGCACGCACTATTTTCCATTCCAATTATCGATTTCAATTTCGGCAAGTTTTTCCGCCTTCCGATTTTCCGTTCCAAATAGTTTCCGTCTTTGAATTCCAAACTTTAGTTAAATCTAAAAAAAAATGCGACAAAAAAAATCCGCTTTCGTTTGTCCGATAAGCGGTTCACGTTTGTTAGTCCGCAACAATTCGGTACCAATTTCGGTTTCGGTCAGCTTGGTTTTTGTTTCATTTTGTTTTCCGAACTACAACACCGGATTAAAATCAGCTGATTCTCGTCGGCGGAGCTATACACCATAACGTCCCCGCGCTACAAGCAGTTTGGGACTAAATTAAGCCCATCCTTCGGATTTGCTAAATCTCCCAAATACAAACCAATTTTTCCATTAAGTCAAATCCCCAAATTGCTTGTAGCGTGTGTTGGCGGATGGTTTTGTTGTTAATACTAAATTGTATCTTTTAAAATTTGGATTTCTTCTTTCGGCTCTTTAATTCTGATACTTATTTTTTTATATTTCCATTCAGTTCCATTTTTGTCAGCTGAAATATCCATTTTCCCTTTTCCTTTACTTCCTTTTATTCGTACTGATAACTCAACTGAATTGTTGTTGTTTGAATATATTGCATTTCCTTCTAAAATTGCTAATTTATCAATTGGTTCTATTTCACCAATAGCTTCAAGAACCCTTTGATTAGTTTTTGCTTTTTCAATTGCTTTTTCATAAAGTGAATTATCAGAATATGCTTGAGCAATATCAGTTACATTTCCGTCAATACTTAAACTCAAAATTAACCAAAATAAAAGCGAAAAAATTAATGTCAGGGTTGGTAAAAACCATTTCCAATTTTTCCCCCACCAACTTTTCTCAACTATTAATTCATTATCCATATTTTGTATTTTGATTTGTATTTCAATTATTTTTCTGCGAAATTTTGGTTCAAACTATCCGCCAACGTTCCGGCGCTTGGCGAGGTTGCGAAGTTCGGAACTGATTATTTTCTGTTAAAGATAAAATTTCTTGCGAGAAATAAACGTGAATTTACTACAAAATTCGCAATCTTGCCAAACGCCTGTTAGCGGTAGTTTTTATTTTTCATTATTAAGACTCTCTCCAATGTTAATTCCATTTATTTCTTTGTCCCAATCTTGAAAATGAATTCTTATTTTTCTTTTTTCGTAAATAAAATCAGTGTTGAAAAGTGTTCCATCATAATTTTCCCAGTTTTCAACAATTTTATCTGCTTTTCCAAATTTTTTTTCAATGTCTTTTTTTTGGATGTTTTTATAAAAATTAAGAAAATCACCATGTATTGCAAATTCGACAATTATTTTGTTTTCTATTCTATATTTTATACCATTTTTCAAATGAATCCATCCACTATCATTTAAAACTGACCTTATTCTATCATTTAATTTGTATTCAATTTCTTCATTATTAATAAAATAAAATGTTTTTCCATCATGCCAACTTCTTGAAGTTGCATTATCAGGAAATTTTTCTAAGGTAGTATCAACTACATTATCCAACTCAATTTTATTAGAACTATCTCCTAAATATATTTGATAAAATGATAATCGATCACTCGTTACAGAATTATCGAAAAGTATAGAAGGATTTAAAGTTATTTCTGTTTCCAAAGAATTGAATTTTTTTTTAAATATATTTATCATCCGTTGCATTAAGTTATTGAATTTACGCAATTTGAGTTAAAATTACCGCTAACGTTCCCGCGCTACACGCAGGCTGGGATTAAAGATGCGTAATCTTTCGGTTAAAAACAAATGTATCAAGTACAAATCATCTTCAAATTAAGCCAATTGCCCAGCTTGCTTGTAGCGTGTGTTAGGCACAGTTATTATATCGTGATATTAGTTCGTCAAAGTTAATTTTTTCGGTTTCTAAGTGTCCACTTACTCCATATTGCTTCATAAAATTCCATTTTGCTTTCTTATCTATTCTTATGGGCTTAATTTTTTCACTTGTAGGATAAATTTGTTTGCCTAATAGTTTAAAAAAATCTTCTTCGTAAATCTCAAAGTTTAGGCAAGGAAATTTTTTGCTTAGGTTGTATTCAGTGTCCCAAAGGAATAGGACTTGATTTTCATTAAGTTCAATAATATATAAATCGCTTTCATCCTCGTATTCTGGAGCAACTGCAATTCTTTTAGTTTTAATTTGCCAAGTGTCAACGGTACCTTTGTCAATTAATGAATTAAGTTGAGACAAAAAGGTTTTATGTTTTTTGTTTGCTTTATAAATTTCGTACGGCATAAAGACAATAAATGAAAATGCAAAAACAGCAATTGTTCCAAAAAAGAAAGTCCAAAAACTGTCTGGAATTAGCGTTGTAATATAAGATAATCCGGCTCCTAAAACTCCTGCAATAATAAAGTGATAAACTTTAATTTTTCCGTTTGCTTCTTTTTTCTTTTGAGTTTTTATTGTCCTTAAAAGTCGTAACTCGTCGGCATAAATTTTTCTTGTTTTAAAAGCAATGTTCATAGTTTAATAATGTCTGTTATTATAATTGTGCCTAACGTTCTGGTACTACAGCGGGTTTGGGACTAAATTAAACCCATTATTCGGATTTGCCAAATCATCCCAAATACAAAACCAACTTCCCATTAAGCCAATTGCCCAAATCCGTTGTAGTAGCTGTTGGCGGTTCGGTTGTTTTTAGTCGAAATTACGATTTTAATCCTTATTTCAAGTTTCTGTTTTTCCACTTTCGTTGACAGATTTCAATTTTTAAGTTTTGTTTTTCTTAGTATGAAATAACAATATTTGCATTGTTTCTTAAAGTAAAAAAGAAAATAACAGAAATTAGAATTCCAATTATAAAAAAAAGTAATTCAAATTTACTAAAATACTTTTGTGAGAAATTATCCATTATAATGGTTAAATAAATAGCAATGTATATTAGCAACAATAAGCCTGTAGAAAAAACCATAAAAATTTTTTGTTCTCCAAAACTTTTTACAAATAATTGGACGATTTCGGCTATTGTAGTTATATAAAAAATTAGAGTCCAAACCCAAAATATTCCTCTTGTTATTTTAGAAGGCGGTTGATTCATTTTTTTAATTGAGTTTGAAATCTGTTTTTATTTTTTTATATTTCTTTTCACTTTCACTTTTCTGTTTTTCACGATTCAATTGTTAAAATCCAATTTTCAGGCTTGATTTTTCGGAGTTCGTGCGTAAAGAAAATCAATTATTTTCAAAGTTTTTATCTGCGTAAGTTCGGCTTCAACTGACCGCCAACGTTCTCGCGCCTCTAGCTGTTTGCAACTTATGAAACTGAGTATTTTCGGCTAAACGAAAATAGGAATTAAAAACGATAATTCCACTAAATTTGCAAATAGCTAGAGGCGTGTGTTATGGTGTG
>NZ_QJHK01000038.1 GCF_003202435.1 Flavobacterium cheongpyeongense | reverse complement strand
CCAACGGGTATTAGGTGACAAATTAGATAACGTTTGGTTCTCTACAGGTGAGGACCAATAGGTAAAATCGTAACGCTTCATAGCCTGTGAGGAACGCTTGTAAGTGATAGAACCCGAGTTGTTGTTTAAATTGTTAATTTGCACCAAACTGGCATTATTTTCAAATGTTAAACTTCCATTAACCGTTACTTCATTTGTAATGGTTAAGGTTACTCCAGATGGTACTGTTGCAACTACACCGCTATTAATCGTCAAAGCACAAGCTACTAAATCTACCGTAAAAGGAGAACTTGGAGTTACAGAAGCTATTGTAGCATTCATCGAAGCGTTTGGCGGAACTCCCCTGCTCCAGCTACTACCATTCCACGTATTATAATTATCTAAAATAGAAACATTACTAACTGCTGAAGGGCATCCATTGGCATCCGTTACCGAAAATGTATAATTACCGACTGCTAATCCTGATATTGTAGTGCTTGTTGTATTGGGAACCGTATTATTATAACTTGCCGTAGCATCACCCGCTTGATTTATTGTCCAATTTCCACTTGGCAGACCTTGTAACACTACACTTCCTGTATTTATTGCACAAGTTAGATGAGTTATTGTGCCTACAGTAGGAGCTGATGGGGTTGGATTTACAGTTATCACTACCGCATTACTATTTGTAGTACCACAACCACTAGTTGCGTAATATCTGATTCGTTTGCCGCTATCAGCAAAAGCAACGGTATAAGGAACTGTTAAATTCGCATAAGCTCCTCCTCCAACTGTAGTTTCCAACTGCCAGCCTGTAGCCGTAACTGTTGAACCATTAGCCGTAACTGTAGGGGCTGCAGGATTTAGTGAGCCGCCTGGACACAATGCCGATGGTGAAGAAATAGCAGCTATCGTAGGAGTAGCATTAATTACAAAGGTTACAGGAGTACGACATCCAGGGTTTGAAGAACATTCTGCATAAAAAGTTGTTGTTCCTACTGTGTTTGTATTAGCCAATCCTGATCCGGCAACTCCAACTGGATTAAAAGATGCTCCAGAACCTAATAATGTACCACCTGAAGAAGCTGTATACCAATCTATAGAACCCGGAACAGTATAAGTAACCGTAATCTGCATATAATCAACACTTAGGGTTCTATTATTGTTTGTAGAAATTAATGCAGAAAGTGCAACTCCAAAATTAGAATTTTGTATATCTGATACGCTCCAGGTTGTCCCCCATAAATCAGATGTACCTCCATATGTAACTGTAGTAAAACCACTTGTATTCCAAACAGCACCTGTAGATCTATTAGTGCTACCAATACTACCTCCTTTTACTATTCTTATTGCGCTATCAGTTACTGATCCACTACCACTAGTTCTACGATTAATTGTTACTGTTATTCCTCCTATAATTGCATTGGTTGGAATACCTGAAAAATCGTAATCCGATCCAATCAAATAATTAGTTATAGCAGTATTATTGTTATTAATCGATCTGGTGGCATACGGTGTTCCAACTGTAGTAATATTTCCAGGATTAGTCCAGGCAATTGTACCTACACCTGTATTATTAGCCCCACTTCTTGCATTATTTGGGCCTGAAGTTTGGTTACTTCCATTAGCACAAGTTGTCGAAGAACTCAAAGATCCTGAGCCACCAGTACAAATAGTAACCCCTGTAGTTGTTGGACCTGCAGATGCTACCGTAATCGCATTAGAAGTTGCAGGACTTCCCGTTAAACAAGGAGAAGCGTTCGAAGTCATTTCACAGGTAACTACATCATTATTTAATAATAACGTACTGTTTGAATACGTTGTTGAGTTGGTTCCAACGTTTACTCCATTCAATTTCCATTGATAAACCGGAGCTGTACCAGGATTTGTTGGTGTTGCAGTAAACGTTACATTTGTTCCTGCACAAACAGTTCCGGCTGGTGAATTAGAAATACTTACAGAGGCTGTCAAAACAGGATTAATTGTAAGGGTAATTGCTTTTGTCCCTGTACATCCACTAGCACTAGTAACCGTCATTGTTCCTGTATAAGTTCCTGAAGGCGTACCTGCCGGAACTATTATTCCGGTTACTGTTCCTCCTCCTGCTGCAAAAGTAAATGCAGTAGATGACTGATCTGTTAAAGTTGCCCAGTCAATACTATAACTAGTAGGTGATAATGTAGTAGCTGTATAAGTCATGTTAGTAGTCTGAGCACTTGCGCTTTGACAAATTGCAGTAACTACACCTGTGGCAGCTGCTGTAGTTATTGTTGGACTGGCAATTACAGACAAAGTAACATTTTGAGTAAAACTCGTAGTACAATTGGGTGAAGTGCTTGTTGTCGTTACTCCGGTAATTTGCAAATTTTGACCATTATTAGCAGTGGTCAAAGCAACTGTAGTAAAACTCGCTACACCTGATGCATTAGAAACAACTCCAGTTACAGCAGATTGTGCAACACCATTAATACTATAACTAATCGTTGAAGTAACACTAGGCAGCAAACCTGTTAAATTGATTGTAGCTCCTGAACCTGCACAAGCGGTTACTGATTGTGATGCACCTGTTAATGTTGGTGTTGATCGAACTGCTAAAATTACATCAGTAGCAAAACTTGTAGAACAATTAGGTGTGGCACTGGTATTTGTGATAGATGTTATTCGTAATGTCTGTCCATTATTAGCGACCGTTAAAACTGGCGTTGTAAAACTTCCCGCTCCTGAAGCATCAGAAACGACACCTGTAATTGCTGTTTGTGCAACACCGTTAATCGTATAATTGATTGTAGAAGTAGTACTTGGCAACAAACCTGTCAAATTGATTGTACCTGCAGAACCTGAACAGACAGCAGGTTGTGCTGCAGGTTGTGCTGCTGTGGTTAATGTTGGATTTGGATTAATCGAAACACTATTATTCATAGGTGTTGTACAAGTTGAAGTTCCTGCCGTAGCTACTGCTGTATAAACACCTGTTACGCTTTGACTTCCAAAAGAAATAGCAGAGCCTGTACCTGCTACTGGGCTTCCAACGGCTGTAGAACCGTTACGGTATAACTGATAATTAACGCCTAATTGTGAGTTAGACAATCCAACTGTAGTTGTAGTTCCCGAGCAAACACTTGAGCCGGTCATATTGTAAGCTACAGGATTAGAAGTATAAAGCATGATATCATCTAAAAACCAGTCATCTCCTCCCCAGGCAGTACAAGATCCACTGGCAGTATTTGAAGTTGTAGCTAAAAATTCTAAGTCTGCAGCTGTAGCAGTGGCCGGAACCCATGGAATTGTAAGTGTTATAGTTCCTTGTGTTATAGTTATAGCTGAAGTTGCACCTCCAACAGTTAAAGGAAATCCTGATTGGGTGTAGGTAGCCCCATTCGAAGTAGTAATATTAGCTGTTGTTATTTGGGTATTTGGAGTTGTAGCAGATCCTGCCACATTATTAATTGTCATATAAGTAACACCTCCTAATCTTATGACAAGTGTAGCAGTGGTAGGACAGGTTGACAAACGATTTGCGTTTTGTCCTTTGATTTTAAATGAAAGAGTTAACGAATTATTTATAAGCCCGGTTAAAGGTTGTCTTAATGACTGATTTGTTGCTCCATCTTTTTCAATATATATCTCATTCGGAGCCCAGGTTGGTTCATAGTACCATCCCACACCAGTACCTCCAACTGTCCATCCAGTTGAATTTCCTGTAAAAGTAGAATTGGTAACTACATTACAAGTCTGTGCAAAACTCATTTGAAAAACAAACAAAACAAAACATAGCCATTTAGCTTCAGTGCTAAATAATTTTGTCATTATAATTGATGAGGCATTCTGGTTTTGTTTTAAAAAAAATAAACGGATAAAATTTAGCTTTTTAATCATGTTTGGGGCGGATTAAATTTAACAAAAGAACTTGTTTCTCTATTAAAATTGATTTTATTATTTGATGCTTTATATCAAAATAGCAATTTTATTAGTCGCCCTGAACTTAATTTATTATTAAATCTGTGGTTAGCAGATTTTATGTTTCTGATAATCAAAACATAAAGAATAAAACAAAAACTAAATTAACTTGGGGCTAATTATGGAACAAAAATAATGCTTCTAAATCAGTTTTTTAACAAAAATTAAAATATTCGATAAAAAGCAAAAAAAACAGGATAAAAGACATGTTTTTTTGCATATAAAAATTTTTTAAACGCAAAATTTTACTTAAAACTCATAAATTCCCTGATTAATTTTTTTAATAGACCCCAAATCTTTACTTTTTTTTCTAATTTTTTAATTGTTTATGGCTTAAATCATTCTGCTCCCAAAAAACCGATAGCATAAATATACCATCGGTTTTTATGCTAATTATTGAACTAACAAATTACCTGAATATAATTTTTCGTTTTTCTTCATGATTCTTTTCTAAAAAAAATTACCCATAAAACCGGCTTTTCAAAATTTAACTTTCCGGGAAATTGAGTACTGTTTATATTGCACCATTTATGCGTATAAAATAGCCCAAATATGCAAAGTTATTTTTCTTCAAGGCAAGGATAAAAATCTTTGTATAACCTTAACTTCAAAATTGTTTTTTAGGAAGTATTGAAGATAAAGAGCGAGTAGACTGGAGTATTTTATATACGTAATGGTATTATCTTTTTATACATCAATTTTCCAGAAATATCATATATAAAAAAACGGTCTCAATATCATCATCCAAAGAATTGATGAGGCTGTCCGAAATGTAAAGACAGGGTAGTTTTCTGAAATTTGATCAAAAATATTTATCTGAAAAAGTCGGAGTAGTGATCGATTTCGATTTAAATATTGCTTTATTTTTATGCAACTCTAAGATACCGTTTTAGAATAAAACAGCAAAAAAAAGAGGCTGTCCTTACTTTTTCGGACAGCCTCTTTTTTGGATTTATTCACTAAGTTAAAATCCTTTTTCTTACTTTAATTGCTTCTGCTTTACTTTAACACTTGTTTCCCGCAATAAACAAAATCATCAACCTACACCTTTCAGTTACTGTGTTTAGCTTACTGCTATTCATAAATATATAAACTTTTGCATAAATAAGCATACTGTTGGCTGGCTTCATAGAATAACGTTTTGTCATTGGAACGAGCAAAGATTTTTTGAGGCAGCACGCATTTCAAAAACAATCACATTAGCGTTACAGGCTCCAAATTTCACTTCGTGAAAAATCGTATTGACTGTTGGGCTTTCAACGTACTGAAAATAAGTTAAAATATCTGGAAAAACTTAATTTACGTTAGTAGACTTATCTATGATTACATTTTGAACATCTAAAATCTCCTTTCCAATTTACGTCAGCCAGGTAACTAAATCGCTTTTGAATGCATCAAAAAAATCTATACTGACTTATCTTGTAAATGACTCCAATAATTTTTAATTTCTTTCTTGAAGTTTAAGGAAATGTCTTTACAGACCTATTTTTAATTAAACAGTGCTTTTTTAGTAACAGAATTTCCGTTTTCTAAAAAAACTTTGACAAATACAATCTGCTGCGCAGAAGGCAAGTCGTTAATTATTAACTGTTTATCCCCGATGTTTTGCTTATTCGATAATTGCTCCCCGGAAATAGTATAAACAAAGATTTTATCAATGTTTTCACTGGCTGAATTTATTGAAATTAATTGATTCTTAACTCCAATTGAAACCAAATCAGTTTCAGCTTTAAAATCATCTGTAGCTAATGTTCGATCAGTATATCTTAATACAAACCTATCGTTAAAAACACCTGTTAGAGTAGTAAAAGTGTAGCAGCTTTGTTTTAAGTCAACAATTGTACTGGTTAGTTTATCTTCAAGAAAAACACAATGATTAGAAAACAACCCATCCACTTCGTCTATAGAAATAGTAAATTCTCCCGCTATACTTGTACGATATCCCAAAGGTACAGTATCAAAGTCTGCAAAAGGCAAAGCACGTCCCTGAATGACCAAATTCTTGCCAAGGTTGATACTGTAAAAATCAATGTAAGGGTTTTTATCCAAAGTTATACCGTCAAATTTGCTGTCATATCCATTTGTGGCTCCTTGAATATAACCAACTAATAATTGTTTAAAAGCTCCTTCTGTATTTGTCATATTGAGCCAGACACGATGCCTTTCCAACACACTGGATTTTGCTGTTTCAGATGATTTAAGAAGGTTGTTTTCCTTTACTCTGATTACATCATTAAATGCATTAGTTACTGATTGTCCGAACGAGCATGTAAAAATCATAAACACGCTTACTGTAATAAAAATATTTTTCATCTCAATCTGGTATTAAATGAATAATTCGGATTTAACAAAAACGGCATAGCTTTCTTAGTTTTACTATCAAAGAACACTATTAAAGGTAATCATTTTTTCATTAGCAGATCGACAAAATACATGAAAAATCGATGAAATACATGTAATGCGATTCTTTGATAAAACCAATTAAAGTGTAATAATTGAAAAATAAAATAAGTATCAACTTATTATTGTAAGGCATGTAATTCTTTTTTCTAATTTAAAGCAAAATCATTTAGCATGATATCTTTTAATGGCCAACAGTTCAATATTAATTAGACTATTGTAATTAGGTTATTGTAAATAATACGTACTTTGAACCGAAATAAAAGAGTAAATGAAAACAACTAAAAAGCAATCTTAGACTCACAATTAAGAGAGTGTAAAGATTAAAAAACAATTAATACTTTTAATATTTATTAAGAGTGGTATTAAAAAATAAATGTTGTCAGAATAGGGGGTTGATCTGAAGTAACATTTTTCTTAAAAAATATATATACTAAACAACTGAAGTTAAGGCGTTTAAAATAACGATTACAAATATAAAAACATTTTATATTAATTTACTATTTTTTTTGACTTTTTTTTAAACATATTGCAATTGTAATCCTTTTTATAAATTTTACATTTGTATTCAATTGAATACAGTTCTTAACCCAATATAATTATGACTATCAAAGAAGCACTGCAAAAACTTGAACATTTTTGTGCCTATCAGGAGCGTTGTCATGATGAAGTAGTAACGAAACTATACTCTTTAAAAATGTCTTTGGATGAAATAGACATTATTATTGTTAAACTCATTGAGGATAATTTTTTAAACGAAACCCGTTTTGCCTGTAGTTTTGCGCGCGGTAAACACCGTATCAAACACTGGGGAAAAATTAGAATTATAAATGAACTCAAAATCAGGCATATCTCTGCGGCTAACATTAATCTGGCTTTGAAAGAAATACCTCCCGATGAATACAGGACAACTTTTGATCAGCTTTCTCAAAGATGCTGGGAAAATCTAATCGAACAAAATCCTTTAAAAAAAAGGAAGAAATTTTGTGATTATCTGCTTCGAAGAGGCTACGAAAACAGTATGGTTTATGAAAAGGTAAAAGAACTTGAACTATCGAAGTAAGTTAATTGTTCTTAATACCATAAAAAATCCGATAACTTTCGCTATCGGATTTTTAAATCTATGTTGTTTTAGTTGCTATTTAAAGACCACTTTTTTGGTTGTCTGGTAACCATTGTCCAAAACTACTTTTACCAGTAAAACCTGATGAGCAAATGGAAGGTTCTCAATCAACAGCTGAAGATTATTTACATCCTCTTTCTGGTATAATTGTTTTCCGGTTATGTCATAAATAAACACCTTCTCAATATTCTCAACTGTCGAATTCACTGTAATATTCTTATTCTGAA
>NZ_QJHK01000037.1 GCF_003202435.1 Flavobacterium cheongpyeongense | reverse complement strand
AGTTGTTAGCATCGGTTACAGTACATGTCCATGTACCAGGAGTTAGACCTGTTACAGAAGTTGTACCATCACCAGTTGGGTTACCCGGAGTCCAGTTATAGGTATATCCACCTGCACCTCCTGTAGGAGTATTAATTGAAGCCGCTCCGTTCGAGCCACCATTACAAGATACATTTGTTTGTGAAGCCGCAGTAGCTACTAGAGCTGTTGGTTGTGTAATAATAAAGTCAACGGTAGTAGTACAGTTGTTAGCATCGGTTACAGTACATGTCCATGTACCAGGAGTTAGACCTGTTACAGAAGTTGTACCATCACCAGTTGGGTTACCCGGAGTCCAGTTATAGGTATATCCACCTGTACCTCCTGTAGGCGTATTAATTGAAGCCGCTCCGTTCGAGCCACCATTACAAGATACATTGGTTTGTGAAGCCGCAGCAGCTATTAGAGCTGTAGGTTGTGTAATAGTAAAGTCTCGAGTAGCGGTACATCCGTTAGCATCCGTTACCGTTACCGTATATGTTCCTGCACTTAATCCGGTTGCTGTAGCAGCTGTTCCACCCGAAGGCGACCATGAGTAGGTATATCCACCAGCACCACCCGAAGCAGTCACTGAAGCTGAACCATTAGATCCACCATTACATGAAACATCTGTTTGAGATGCTACGACAGCGTTTGGCGCCGAGTAGACATTTAGAAAATCTGAAGGTGAACTATTTTCACTTGGGCTGGAGGCAACAGTTCTTATCTTGTAGTTAGCACCTCCAACAGTAGATATTGGAATTACAGCTGATAATTGACTCGCACTTACGACAGTAGTCGTTAAAAATGTCCCAGGAAAATTTCCGTTTACATCTGATAATTCCAATTTGTAGGAATTTCCTGTATTTCGCACTACAGCGTCTGAAAAATTAACAGTCACATTACTTCCAGAACAAATAGGATTAGGACCAGGTGAATAGGATACAAATTGACTTCCAAAAAGTTTGAAAGGCATCCCTACCTGGTATGCGCCATTAGTTAAGGTGCCTGTAAAAGCGGTAGTATTAAACTGCTTTGCATCTCCTGTATTACCAGTGCCTAAAATACTAATTGACGGAGCAAATGGCCCAGAAGCCAATGTGCCTGTTAACCCCCATTCGATCCAATGTGTTCCAGGTTGAATTATGGCACCAATCGAAATCCGTATTCTCATTATCGGACGATTATTCGTGAGCAAACTAACGTTTTCTTGAACTCGATAGCAATTTGTAAAATCAGTCAAGATCATTCGATTAGTGGTAAAATCACCGAATTCTGATATCGCTGTTCCACTGCTAGGATCACTATTCCAAATTTTAACAACACCACTTGTAAACGTAGATGAAACCGAACTTCCAGTTTGGTAAGCAAAAACATCAACATAATCTAAATACCATGGCGCAGAATTAGTAAATTGATCAGTTAAACGTATATTATTGGCGTTGTTTATAGTGTACCCTAATGTACCATATCCTAATGTAACGTTTTGCATTACAGAAACATCTGAACCCCCAAAACCAACAGCGGTATTTGTCGTAAAAGGGCCATTGTCAAATAGTAGCTCTTGCGCTTTTAAATTGTTTGTTATGAATATTTGGATTAAAAACACAACCAAGAACAATTTGAAAAATTTAGAATTCATAAGAATTTGTAGTTTTACGTTAATTTTAAATATTCACTTCCCTTTTTTAATATCTCACTTTATTAAATTTATTTATGTCGAAAACCTTACTATACCATTACAATAATTTCTTCTTCTCTTAGTGTCAACTGGTATTTTTGGATTGCTTTAATTAATAAACTATTTTAGAAATCTGATTGGCTCCCATTACCGAATAGTTGGTTCCTCCAGTTACGTCAATAGCTGTTTCCATAACATTAAGGACCATTTGCCCAATCGATGCCTACTAATGAAAGTGTAAGTTTAGCACTGATAATATCAACAAACTTCAATTGTAATTCGTTTTTAAACTTTGATATTTAATAAAAAAAGCCACTACATAAAATGAATATAAAGTCATTTTTTATAAGCGAGGGAATATTTTTTTAATTTGCTGGCAAATGTATAAAATACTTTATAAATGTTAAAATCGATTTGTATTATTTACTTTTTTTCTCTTTCTTTGATTTTAATCAATCCTGTCCTAAATAAAATTACGGCATATCAAATTCGGTCATTTCATTGTGTTTAGCCTTTGAAATGGTCATTTTTCAAAAAAAAACTGTATGTTTTCCGGGGGAGGCTCTATGTGTTCTTCAAATGGTTTATCTAGCCATTTTTGTAAGTCAATTTTAACAAAAGATTCAAACGTATAAAAGCTACTACATAAATACCAGTCAAATTTTGATTGAGCTTTTAGTGCTTTTAGAATGAGAATGGCAATTAAAGTTGTCCAGATTTGAATCATAACCACATTTTTGGATGTTCCTATAAACGATTTTATGTGAAGTAACTGCGCTTTATATCTCTGAAAAAGATTTCTACTTCCCAACGGCTTTTGTATAACTCCCCAATGGTATTAGGCGACCAATGAAACTGATTTGTAATTAGTTCTATGCTATTTCCAGACAAAATCGTAAACTTTTTTGAGGGCAAAGAATTACTTATCGAGGCCTTTTGTTTCCATAACCCTTCGATTACACTCAGGGTGACAATTGTTTCTGTTTTGCCTCGGATTTTATTCCTCGTCTTCGTCTTTGTCAGAGTATATTAATTTGCCTTCAATGACCAGATGGTGTAATTCGAAGATTAGTTTTTCGACGATGAGGTTCATTTGACTGACCTGTTCTTTGCTGAGTTTTGACAGTTTGTGGTGGAGGCTCATGTGTTTGTCTGTGTAAAGAAAAATGTCTGTCGGGAATTGTTCGAGCAGGTAATGGTATTTTCTTATGTCGGGGTCTGCGTAGCTGCACAGCTGCCATAAGGATTGCGCGGACAGGTAATGGGGCAGGTAGTATGTTTTGACGAAAATATAGGTTCTGCAAAACGACAGGAAAAACAATGCAAACAGGTAGTCTAAACCCTGGTAGTTTTGTTTGGGATTGCCGGCTATTGCAAAAAACTGGAAAGCCACATTTTTGGCTGCTTTATAGTGAAAATACAAATCGGCGTGCGAGGGCTCGAAGGGGGCTTCCCAATGCAAATCCGGGTGGTATGGGTTGGATGACCAGATGAGGTTCTGTTCCTGAATAATGCCGGAAAAGAAATGCTGATACTGATACAGATTGTTCTGAATCCAGTAACGGCTGTGGCTTAATAGTACAAAATCGTATTGGTCGCCCAATTTGCTTTTGAGGGAGTGGGTTAGGGTTCTTACTTTTTCGTTGCCAACGGTATCGGCAATAAGCAGCAGGTAATAGGTTGTTTTTTCGCCGTAAGTGATTTGATGGAAGGCGTAAATTTGCTCGACTTCTACCGAATTTAGGATGTTTTCGATGGTGGCGTCAAGGATGCTCTCTTTTGGTTTGTTCTCAATTTGACAGGGAACTTCGTGTTTTTTAGCGGCTTCTTTTTTGATTTGTTTCTTTAATTCATCAAAACGTTCTGTGGCTAGGCGAAGCAGATTTTGTTCGCTGTTTTCAACTGCCTGATACATTTCGTCTTTATAGATTGCATCACCCTCTGAAGCTGCTTGTTTGGCTTTTTCAAAAAGGGCTGTCAGGAAATAGTGGTTCCGGTTGTTTTGGACAAAGTATTTTTGAATTTCCGGAATGCATGCGGTCAGGTTGCGGATTCTTTCGTCGAGACTTAGGGTGCAGCAAGTGTTTCCGGTATAGAGTTCTTCTAAACATTGGAGGTCGTATTCCAGCAGTCTGGCATAAGAGGTGAAAACACTGTTTGAAGCGCCTTCTGCCATGAGGTTTTTAATCTGCCATTTCTGAAGTTCGTGATCGTGGTAGAAATTGTTTTGATAGGCATTCAATTTCTTCTTGTATTTTTTCCATTCTCCTGTACTGAAAACAGCCTCTTCTAATTCTTCATTTTGATAGATTACAGCAGCCGGACGGCAGTAAAACGCAGTGAAAGGTGCTCCTAAAGCATACTGATGATGTAGTTTTGAAGAATAGATAAAACAGACATTGATTTGGTACTGAGTTTTCACTTTGGCTACCCATTTGCTCTGCCGAAGCTCCTGGACAGAGGTATTTTTTTCGGTATGAATAATGAGTTGTGAAAACAGGGGCGAAGGTTCTCCGGTAAAAAATACCTGAACGATGGTATGCTGACTCACCAACTGGCGCAGGATGTTTGCTAGATATTCGTTTTGGAGTTTTGGAAATGAAAGTTTTGCTGCTGTTTTCATATTGTTGTGGTTTTAAGGTTTTGGTCCGGATGGTTGAAATAGACATATACTGATTCTGTAAACAGTCTGGTCATGGCAAACCAAACCATTAGGTCGAAGTGTTCCTGCAGTTCAGGGTCATTCTCCAGCAGTATGGCGTTTTGTGTGTCAAAATTGAAGTGCTGTATTTTTTGCCGATACTTTTTATAATAACCTACTCCTGTGACTGTGATTACCACAAGGAGCAATTCGTTTATGAACTCTGAGGCGGTAATCGATTTTAAAATATACCGGAGACTGTCAAAATGCTTGTGAGTCGGATTTGGGTTTTCTTTTAGGTCATCACAAAAGTATACCAGTACCTGCATACACGAAAGAATTCCTGCTGTTTTGACGTCCTGTTTGTTAGTATCAGGGATTTCCAGATTGCCTGAAAGCAGTTCTTCTAAGTCGTATTGCTGCAAGAGGTCGGGATAGTTGTCGAATATTCTATTGACAGCGGGGTTTTTGAGTTTTTCGAGCAGTGCTGTAATTCCTTTTTCGAGTTTCATTTTTTCCGGATGCTGCAAAAATATATTCAATGCTGTCTTTGCCTGTGCCGGTGTTATTATGAGTGTTTTTTCTGTCTTACCGTTTTTATTCTTTTTCATAGTGAGTAGCTTACGATTCACGAACGAAGTTCTATTCTTTCAAAAGGATAAACTATTCCTGATTTGGATATACTATCTGACAAAGGGATATTTTACGGATATTTTTTTATCTTTGAAATTCACACTTTTTAATGCAGATGGCTTTATCTTTGAGCCTTCAGAAATTGTACTCGATATGGAACAAAAAATACATCAGGGAAGAAACGTAAAGCGTTTCAGAGAAATGCTTAACATCAAGCAGGAGGCATTGGCTTATGATCTGGGAGAAGACTGGAATCAGAAGAAAATCTCTATGCTGGAGCAGAAAGATGTAATTGAGGATAGTCTGCTAAAACAAATCTCAGCGGTATTAAAAATTCCGGTTGAGGCTTTTCAGAATTTTGATGAGGAGCAGGCTGTGAATGTTATTGCAAATACTTATTCCTTTCAAGACTTTAAGGATAATGCGGTTGCTTCCGGATTTAGCTACCAACCTTCTTTCAATCCGGTTGATAAAGTGATTGAACTTTATGAGCGATTGGTTCAGGCTGAGAAGGATAAGGTTGAATATTTGGAGAAATTATTGAAAGGGAGATAATCTTAATAAGATATATTAATTTAAAAGAGAGACTGTAATAGTTTCTCTTTTTTTATGGAATTGTTTCTACTGTTCATTGTTCTTTTATGTCGAACAACGGCACAAAGGTATGCCGATTTCATGAGGGCTAGGATTTTGGATTTAAAGGAATTTTTAGTTTAAAAGTGAACTTGCTTATCTTTTACAATCTCCTAATATATTAAGTTCACAATCATGTGTAAGCTTGCGTCAATATTAGAGAACTAGATGATTTTAGCCCATAATGCAAAAAAAATAATAGTCAAAAATGGATAAATAAAAGCAGTCATAAAAGAAAAATTAAAAGAATTAAAATACTATTTTTGAAGATTATCATATTTTTTAATAAATGTCAACAAAGTTTTTTACTAATAAAGACGCTAATAGCCTAATTAACAAATTTAAAGGAGTTTTTGAGCATCAAAATGTACATTATTTTGACGCTCTAATCGGTTATTTTAGAGCATCTGGTTATTTTAATTTAAGGCCATTTTTGGAAAATGTTCCCGAAATTAGAATCTTGGTAGGTATCAACGTTGACGAATTATCTTCTGAAGCTAAGCGGAAAGGACAGCTCTATCTAGAAAATACAGATAGAACAAAAGAAGAATATCTGAATTTTGTAGCCGAAGATATTGCTAAAGCTTCTTACAAGAAAGAAACAGAAGAAGGAATTATCCAATTTATAGAAGATATTATCTCTAAAAAAGTGATAATTAAGGCTCATGGAAAAAGAGCATTGCATGCTAAAATCTATATTTTTCGTCCCGAGCCATTCAACGAACACACGAGCGGTAGTGTTATAACAGGTTCATCGAATCTAACCGAAGCAGGTTTAGGAACTAATAATGATTCAAATTATGAATTCAATGTCCTATTGAAAGATTTCGAAGATGTAAAATTTGCTACAAACGAATTCGAGGAATTATGGTCGGAAGCTACAGAATTATTACCTGCAGATATAAAGGGACTTAAAAAGAAAACCTATCTAAATGCTGATATTACACCTTATGAGTTATATATTAAAATGCTCATTGAATATTTTGGAGATGCAGTAATTCGAGACAAAATTTCCGGTAAAGACTTACCTGAAGGATATACAAATCTCCAATACCAAGCAGATGCAGTTGTAGAAGGTTTTGATAAATTAATGAAACACAATGGTTTTATCCTTGCGGATGTAGTTGGTTTGGGTAAAACGATAATTGCGACTCGTATTATTAAAAAATATATAGAGAAAAACGGTTACAATACCAAAGTGTTAGTAGTTTATCCAAATGCTTTGGAAATCAACTGGAAAAATACCGTTAAAGATTTTGGATTAGGAAACTATATTCAATTTATTTCAAATGGTAGTTTGCATAAAATTATTGACGGGGACAATGCTAATTACCACAATCCCGAAGATTACGATTTAATTGTTGTTGATGAAGCCCATAAATTCAGAACCTCTAGTTCTAATATGTATGGCTTATTAGAGTTGATTTGTAAAACTCCGAGAATTACGGTTGGAAATGATATTAACCGTAAGAAAAAGGTAATGTTGATTACGGCAACTCCATTAAACAATCGTCCGGACGATATTGCGAATCAAATTTATTTATTTCAGGATGCTCGTAAATCAACCATTGAAGGTGTTCCAAATCTGCAATCCTTCTTTTCGCATAAGGCAGAGGAATATAAAAAGCTATATAAAATAAAGGATCATAGCGAATTGATTCAAAAGGTTAAAGATATTTATCTACCAATTCGCGATAAAATTTTTACCGAATTAGTAATTCGTCGTACAAGAGCCGATATCAAAAATATCAAACGATATAATGAAGATATTACTTCGCAGGGAATGTCTTTCCCTGAAGTAAATGATCCGAAAAAAATTGAATACCATTTTGATGATAATTTAGAGCAATTATTTTTTAGCACTGTAACTAGTTTGGTTGATGATTTGGGCTATTACCGTTACAGGGCTATTGAATTCATTAATGATGAATTTGCTGATCTTTATGAGAATGCGCAACTCATTTCGCGTCAGCTTTCCATGATTATGAAAACCCAAATGGTAAAACGTTTGGAGAGTAGTTTCTTTGCTTTCAAAAGTTCATTAAATCGCTTTTATGTTTCCAATCAACGTATGATTGAAATGTTTGAAAACGACAAGATTTTTGTGGCTCCTGATTTGGATTTAAATAATTGAGTTATGCACTTAATATCTGTTTTATATTTTTTTGATATATCGGTTTTGCATTTACCATTCTTTCTATGGATTTATGAAAAATACTTGTTTTAAATTGAGAACGGTTTATCCTAAAACAAA
>NZ_QJHK01000036.1 GCF_003202435.1 Flavobacterium cheongpyeongense | reverse complement strand
AAGAAAAACTTCTTTGAAAAACCGATGCCATAGCCCCGATAGAAACGAAAATCCTTTTGCTTTTTACTTTAAAAAGCAAAAAATTGCAGTCTATAGCGGGAATAAGCTCCTGATTATTACAAATCCCAAATTACTTCATCTCTTCACTAAACTCGGATTCAAATTCCAATTGCAAGAACTTCTCCTAAAGCCCTAGGATACCCAACCTCATAAAACTCCTTATACATAATAGCAACACTTCCCTCCTTTTATATATAATAAAAACTTCGACAAGAATTTAATCCCACTTTTATATATTATAGTATAAACATGTACTTATGTATTGTATGTATTTTAGTAATGCGCTATATTTGCATTCACAAAATTATAAACAATGATTAAGATTACTTTACCCGATGGGTCAATTAGGGAGTTTGCTTCTGGCGTAACTCCGATGGAGGTTGCTAAAAGCATTAGTGAAGGATTTGCAAGAAACGTGATTTCTGCGTCTTTTAATGGTACAACGATTGAAACCGAAACTCCATTGACGACCGACGGTAGTCTTATTTTATATACTTGGAATGATGCGGAAGGTAAAAAAGCTTTCTGGCATTCGACTTCGCACGTAATGGCGCAAGCCCTTGAGGAATTGTATCCTGGAATTAAATTAACTCTTGGACCTGCAATTGCTAATGGATTTTATTATGATGTGGATTTTGAAGATCAAAAAATAACTGATGCTGATTTTAAAAAGATTGAAGATCGGGTACTTGAGATTTCAAGAGAAAAACATGAATTTAAAATGCGTCCTGTTAGTAAAGCAGATGCTTTAGCAATGTACAAAGACAACGTTTACAAAACTGAATTGATTTCGAATCTTGAAGACGGAACAATTACTTTTTGTGATCATGCTACTTTTACTGATTTATGTCGTGGTGGACATATTCCGAATACTGGAATTATCAAAGCTTTTAAAATCATGAGCGTTGCTGGTGCTTACTGGAGAGGTGATGAGAAAAACAAACAATTGACTCGTGTTTACGGAACATCTTTCCCTAAACAAAAAGATTTAACTGAATACCTTGAACTTCTTGAAGAAGCAAAACGTCGTGATCACCGTAAATTAGGTAAAGAACTTGAATTATTTGCTTTCTCTCAAAAAGTAGGACAGGGTTTACCTTTATGGTTACCAAAAGGTGCTGCACTTAGGGATCGTTTGGAGCAGTTTTTAAAGAAAGCTCAAAAGAAGGCCGGATACGAACAAGTAGTTACGCCACATATTGGACAGAAAGAACTTTATGTAACTTCTGGTCACTATGCTAAATATGGTGCCGATAGTTTTCAGCCAATCAATACTCCAGCTGAAGGCGAAGAGTTTTTATTGAAGCCTATGAACTGTCCTCACCACTGTGAAATCTACAATGTAAGACCTTGGTCGTACAAGGATTTACCAAAGCGTTATGCTGAATTTGGAACTGTTTATAGATATGAGCAATCTGGAGAATTGCACGGTTTAACTCGTGTTAGAGGGTTTACTCAGGATGATGCGCATATTTTTTGTACTCCGGAACAATTAGACGAAGAGTTTAAAAAAGTAATTGACTTAGTACTCTATGTATTTGGTTCTTTAGGATTTGAAAACTTTACCGCTCAGATTTCGTTGAGAGATCAGGAAAACAGAGAAAAATACATCGGTTCTGATGAAAATTGGGAGAAAGCTGAAAATGCAATTATCAATGCTGCAGCTGACAAAGGACTAAATACTGTAGTAGAATATGGCGAGGCTGCATTTTACGGACCGAAGCTGGACTTTATGGTAAAAGATGCTTTAGGAAGACAATGGCAATTAGGAACTATTCAGGTAGATTATAATCTTCCTGAACGTTTTGAATTAACTTATAAGGGTGCTGATAATGAATTACATCGTCCAGTTATGATTCACAGAGCTCCTTTTGGATCGATGGAGCGTTTTATTGCGATTTTACTAGAACATACGGCTGGTAATTTCCCGCTTTGGCTAATGCCCGAACAAGCTATAATCTTGTCTTTGAGCGAGAAATACGAAATTTATGCTAAAAAAGTTTTAGATTTGCTAGAAAATCACGAAATTCGCGCCCTAATTGATAACCGAAACGAAACAATAGGTAAGAAAATCAGAGATGCAGAAATGCAAAAAACACCATTTATGCTGATTGTGGGAGAGGAAGAAGAGAAAAATGGAACAATTTCTATTCGTCGTCATGGTCAGGAAGGAAAAGGAAACATTACAGTTACAATTGATGAATTTGTCGCTATTGTAAACGAAGAAATAAAAAAGACATTAAAAGTTTTTACAGTTTAACTTAAATTATAAAGTCATAGCAATAAGAAGCAACAGAGGTTACCAACCTCGAGTAGAAAAAAAGGATGCACACAGAATAAATAATAATATTCGTGGTGTACAAGAAGTAAGACTAGTAGGCGAAAACATCGAACCAGGTGTATTTAAGCTTTCTGAAGCTCTACGTTTAGCAGATCAATTCGAATTGGATTTGGTTGAAATCTCGCCAAACGCTGAGCCACCAGTTTGTAAAATCATGGATTACAAGAAATTTGTTTACGAGCAAAAGAAACGTGATAAGGTTTTAAAAGCTAAGTCTACGCAAGTTGTAGTAAAAGAAATTCGTTTTGGTCCTCAGACAGATGAGCATGATTATGAATTTAAAAGAAAGAATGCTGAGAAATTCTTAAAAGAGGGTGCTAAATTAAAAGCATTTGTATTCTTTAAAGGACGTTCTATCATCTATAAAGATCAGGGACAAATCTTATTACTACGTTTGGCAACAGATTTAGAAGAGCATGGTAAAGTGGAAGCGATGCCCGTTTTAGAAGGTAAGAGAATGATTATGTTCATTGCTCCGAAGAAAAAGAAATAGTGTTCAGTCTCCCCGTTTCAGTATCCAGTTTTCGAACTTGAAACCTGAAACTTGAAACTCGAAACAAAATATAAGTAAGTAAGAATAAATTAAAACACTAGGAAAAATGCCTAAAATGAAAACAAAATCTAGCGCCAAGAAACGTTTCAAAGTTACTGGTTCTGGAAAGATTAAAAGAAAGCATGCTTTTAAAAGTCACATCCTGACTAAAAAATCTAAGAAACGTAAATTAGCTTTGACTCACTCAGCGCTAGTTCACTCAACAGATATGAAAAGCATTAAACAACAATTAAGAATTATCTAATAATTCTTTAGGTTAAAAAATTATTTATATAACCTTGGAGTATGGCTTTTAAGTTCCTTTGATTTAATTCAGGACGCCTGCTACAAAAACACATTAAAATTATGCCAAGATCGGTAAATTCAGTTGCTAAAAGAGCAAGAAGAAAAAAAATAATGAAGCAAGCCAAAGGTTTCTTTGGCAGACGTAAAAACGTTTGGACAGTTGCTAAGAATGCAGTAGAGAAAGCAATGTGCTACGCTTACCGCGATAGAAAACAAAACAAAAGAAATTTCCGTGCATTATGGATTCAACGTATCAACGCCGGAGCCAGATTGGAAGGAATGTCTTATTCTCAATTCATGGGAAAAGTTAAAGCTAATGGAATTGAATTGAACCGTAAAGTTCTTGCAGATTTAGCTATGAACCACCCTGAAGCCTTCAAAGCTATTCTTAATAAAGTAAAATAAACGTTTTATAAACTCAATTTAAGATTACTTACTTATCATAAAAAAACCATTCGTTATTTGCGAATGGTTTTTTGCTTTAATAATGTTTGTTTTAGACTTATTCAATTATATTTTACCTTTATATAAAATGTCTTATATATTTCGTTTTAATAAATCATATTCAAAAATTCGCAAACTTAAAACCACTAGGAATTGATCTTTCTAAACCTGTCTTAGAATTTATAAAGTAAAGAAGAAAGAGTATAATCCAACAAGAAAGTCAGGTTTGGAAAACGATATATTTCACAATTAAAGGCTGTTTTAAGACAATATATCAGAACAAAATAAATACTTCAATTTGGAGTCGAAAACTGGTCGATTACTTCTTATTTAAGTTTTCACGGCCATACTTCATATTTATCACACTTTTATAGTCAAACTGTAGAAAATCCTTAAATCATTGCAATTAAAAACCACTCCTAGAATCATTTATTAATCCAGATTCCAAAATTAGAGTGCTGTTTTCGAATTGTCGAAAAAAAATATTTGGAGCTGCTCAAATGCGCATCAAATTTTTATTTACGATGTCAGCAGAAGAAAGATATATACATTTTAAAACCTAAATCCGGAATTTGCTCTGCATGTTCATCAATATATGCTTGCCTCCTACTTAGATTTTTCAGCAGAATTTATGAGTAAAATAAGATTTGGAAAGGTATAAATGCATTTCTTGAAGTGGTTCAAGATTTACAAAAATATGATTGACTGACCTTTGTTTCAACTTTAAAAACAAGTAAAATGAAACCAAGAATCGTTATCCCAACAGTTGCTACAGAAGCTCATCAAGCCCTTATGAATTTAAAAAGTTATATTTCTAAAACATCATTGACTCCAACACATAAAGAATTCATTAAAATTCGTGATTCACAAATAAATGGGTATGTATTCTTTATTAATATGCATATTACTGATACCATAAAATATGGAGAACCGAACAGTGTGTTTATCTTACATGTATATGGAGGGAAACCAAATATTTATAAAAAAGAAGAAAAAACAATTTTAGCTTTGACCGAAGAAGTAACTTTGATCAGTAATCATGTTTCTGAAGAAACATATCAAAATGCAGCCCGTTTATTTGATGAAAAATATTTAGCAGAAATTATCCTAGCTATTATTACAATCAATTCATGGAATAGATTTGCTATCACAACAGGATTAGGGCTATCTAATTCTTAATGAAAACAAAAAAGGCTTTTTCATAAATTTTGAAAAGCCTTTATATTTCTTACATTAGATATAACCGGAGCAAATAATTATGTTTTTAATTTTTTCTTTTTTGCGGCAGGAAATAAAACATTATTTAAAATCAGCCTATACCCAGGAGAATTTGGATGCAAATCCAAAACTGTTGGAGGATCACCTACCTGATGCTGATAATCCTCGGGATCATGTCCTCCAAAAAAAGTAAACATCCCTTTACCTTTTTCACCATGAATATAACGTGCTTCACCATTAAGTTCACAAGTTCCCATAACTAATACATTTGATTTAATTAAGTTTTGATCAAATGAAGTTGTTTGTCCCATAAAACCTTTTACTAATTGAGTATGATTTTGACAAAGCATACTCGGTATTGGATCCCATTTTGCTGAATATTCCATTAAAGAAAAATAATCTTTATCAGGTGTGATTCTGCGTTTTGTAGTCATATCAATATCAGAAAACTCATATTGTTCAGGTCTTCTTTCAAGTGTAAAATTTTTAAAAGCAAAAGAATTTCCATAATCTAATTTTGATTGATAATTCGATTCACTTGCATCACCATCAAACATTGCTTCACAAATATCAACACCATCTGCGGTCAAAGAAATATCAAAACTATCCGTTGCTGAACACATCGCAAACATAAAACCTCCTCCAATAACAAAATCTCTTATTTTTTTAGCTACGGCTCCTTTTTCCTGCGAAACTTTTGCGTAACCTAATCTTTCTGCTAAAGCTTCAGCATCTTTTTTTTGTTCAATATACCAGGGCGTGTTTTTATATGCAGCATAAAATTTACCATATTGTCCTGTAAAATCTTCATGATGCAAATGGAGCCAATCATAAAGCAACAACTGATCACTTAAAACTTCTTCATCATAAATTGGTGTAAACGGAATTTCAGCATAGGTCAGAACAAGTGTTACTGCATCATCCCATGGCTGTTTACCTTTTGGTGTATAAACGGCAATTTTAGGTGCTTTTTCAAGAATAACAGATTCCATGTTTTGAGAAGGGCTCGAAATTTCATCCAAAATCGCAATCTCTTCACTATCAGAAAGTATTTCAAAACTCACACCACGTATCTTACATTCCTTCCGAATTTCATCGGCATCTGGTAGCAAGAAAGAACCACCGCGATAATTTAAAAGCCAACTTGCTTTATAATCTTTACTTAAGCACCAATAAGTTATTCCATAAGCTTTAAGATGATTTTGTTGTGTAGCTTCATCCATAGGTAAGAGTATAAACGAAGCTTTTGAGGATAATGTGACTAAAAAGAATATTATATACATTAAATTTTGTTTCATTGTGGCAAAGCTATTTACGGTAAAGATATAAAGAAGTACTAAAAACTATATTGTAAAAGCAGATTTATTAGTATAAAAAATCATTATTGTTTTTGTTAATTTTTACAAACCACAACATAAAACAGGTATAAATACTTATAATCAAAAAAAATAATCTAATTAAATTTGACCTTTGAATAACAAAATTTCTGGATTACAATGAAAATAAATGAAACTGAGAAAGAATCAAAACAATTAAATATTTTACAAAAAATAGCTCTTTGCATATTAGCAATAACAGTTATAACGTATTATATTTTATCTATTCAATTTTTAACAAGTTAAATTACAGAGTTAAAACTGCAATCTCATTCTGAATAGCATATACTACTAACCCGGCAATATTTCTTGATTCTGTTTTAAGCAATAAATTGTTTCTATGGCCTTCAACAGTTCTGGGACTCAAAAAAAGTTCTTCTGCAATTTCAGCTGTTGTCTTTTGATTGCAAATAAGCTGAAGTATTTCAATTTCTCGTGGTGATAAAAACCCAGAATCTAAATTGACCTTAGAGCTTTTGGATGATAAAATAGTATCCTGTATTGTTTTTAAAGTAGTTTCATTATAGAAAAATCCTTTTTGTGCAACTTCATTGATTGTGTTTATTAAATCTTTTGGGGTCGTGTTTTTGACTAAATAAGCAACTGCTCCTACCTGAATCATGTTAGTCACAAATGATTTTGTATCATAACTGGTCAATGCTATTATTTTAATGTCGGGAAAAAATTTTCGAATAACTTTAGTTGCTTCAACACCATTTAAAACAGGCATTTTCAAATCCATTATAATAATATCCGGTTTAATTTTATTACTATTCAAATTTGAAATTAACTCTTCTCCATTTGAAGCTTCGAAAAGCACTTCAATATTTTCCTCTCTTTGAAGTAAAAAAGAAATTCCTTTACGAAATAAGACTTCGTCATCAACTAAAACTATTTTGATAGCAAGATCATTCATTTTCCTTGGGTTTGAATCTTTTTAGAATTTCGAAATTACAAAATTATATCATAAAACAATTAAAATAACAGGATTAATAAAAAATTAACCAATAGTAAAATAAATAATTCAGTTAAAAAGTAAAAAGAACCTCAATACCTTTATTTATATCTGATTTTATAGTAATGCTACCATTTAAAAAAGATATTCTGCTATCAATGTTCTTCATTCCCAGTCCTTTTTGATTTTCTGGATTTTTAGAATCAAATCCTATTCCGTTATCCTTGTAAAAACAATTACTCGTTCCATCAACCTGGTCAAAAATTATAGAAATTTCAGATGCCTTTCCGTGTCGCAAAGAATTATTCATTAACTCTTGCAAAATCCTAAAAACGTGTAAATGCCTATCTTTTTCACTTTCATCAAAATCAATTTTATTTTCATAAGAAACTTTAACAGATTTACTGCTTTCAAATTCTTCACATAATTCTTCTACACCGGCATGAAGGCCAAATTTATCAAAAACTGGTGGTAATAAATTATGAGCAATTTTCCTTGAATTGTCTAATGCTTTTGCCGTTATACTGATAATATTAGCAGTAATTTCCTTTGTTTCTATTTCTGTTAAATTTGCTGAAGTAAGCAAATAGCTATTTAATGAAACAACATTTAATTTTGAGCTAATGTCATCGTGCAAATCCTGGGCTATTCTTTTTCGTTCTTCTTCCTGAGTAATGATAACAGCATATAATTGCTCTTTTTGATGCGCTAATATTAAATCTCTTTTTTCTAATTCTTTTTGAATAATTTTTTTTCTGGAGAAATAGAAAAATACAATTAAAGCAACTGCTACAATCATAAAAAAAAGTGAGCTGTACAAAATAATTGCGACAACCTCCTTTTCAGGAATGGAATTTACATTCATATAAACTTGTGGTATTTTTTATTATCGAATATAATCGTATTCAAAGATATTGATTTATTTCATCAAAGAAGCACCGTCCTGTTAATTGTAAATAAAAGTCTCTGTCAAAACAAAAAATTAACAAAGCCTTTTATCCTTTCTGATTTAAATATTATTTCCTATTGATTTGCTCTTCAGTTTCCTCGTCAATACAAGGTGGACATGGACGTGTTCCGTCATATATATCATTAGCCTCTTTAGGATTGATAGCTATTTTTTTTACAGCGTTATTTTGATCTAGCCCTATTAAAATAGCAGTAACTTTTCCTTTTGGATTAAGCCCCAAAAATAAGCCAATGTTCACATAGTCTTTATACAACATCGCTTTAATAACTTCAGGTTCTAAACTAAAATAACGAAAACGACTGCCTTCATGAGAAGTAATCTTTTCTAAGTCGGAAACAACTTTGAGTTTTCCTTGCCATTCCTTAATCCACTTAAAAGCATTATCAGGAGACAATAAATGTGAATTTAACAATGGTGTTCTCTTATTTGTTGTGTTTACTGATAATTGATTAAGATTCGTTAATTCTGTTCTGAAATTTGATTCTTTTAATATAGCAGACTTAACTGTCCCTAGTTCGGTTCCGGATTCATCAACGCCACTTACTTGTATTTGTATTTTATCATCATTAAACCCCATTACAAAATGCACTTCAGCTATGTTTGGTTTTTGTATTAATAATTTCATTTCGTCAGTTGAAAATAAATAAGCTGCCACCTGTTTTTGAGAACTCGCAAACTTTGCATCTAAATTGGCAGATAACCAGTTCTCATTTTGTGAAACTAATAATGGAACAACTTCGCGCTGGTTATCTTCTTTTTGACATGTCAGGATACTGAACATTACTACACATACACCAAATATTCTTATTTTTTTCATAATTGCACTTAATTTTAATTAAATAATAACTATTCAATCTGAAGAAAACTTTTTTGAAAAACTTATTTTCCATTCATATAAAATAAACAATTGATAAATTAAAAACAAAAAAGCATTTAATGTCCAGGAAAGATACTTTACATCATTACTCAAACTGAGCGTAAGATTTCCTACTAAATATAAAATTGTAGACCCTAACATAAAAAAGATTACAGCTATGGTTATGTAGTAATAAGTTTTATGTTCAGTAAGCATATTATAAAAATGCAATAATGCAAATGCTACTATTAACAAAGAAGTAATCGTAATTGCGAATAAATTAAATTTTAAAAATTGTGTATAATCAATAAAAAATTGCACCCCTAAAATGAATAAGGCCCAACATACACTATGCTTAACAATTTTTTTTTGAACTTTTAATTCTAAAATCGACGCATAAAATAAACTTAACAAAATCATTTGTCCAATAACAAATATATTGATTACAAATAGATTATCAAATTTAAAATGATACATAAATTCCATAGTAATTTGCATTATAAAAGCAAATAACTTATAAAAAAAACATTAGCTTTTTCCTTTTGGAAAAAGCTATATGTGTATAAAATCAGATTAATTAATAAAAATAGATAACCTGAATATATTAAAAAATCTATCATTAATATTGAATTTCAGTATTTTAAAAAGGAGGTGAAGGACGTGTTCCATCATAAACAACTTCTCCTAACATTTTTGCCCCATCCTGATTTACAGGCGGCCCGTAAACGTCGATATATTTACCTGTTTCATTGTCTAATTTTGCTCCAACAAACAGTAATGTCTTTTCATTTTGATCATTGATACCAATATAGGCGCGAACTGCCTCAGCCTCAAGTTGCAATACAGTTTCTAAACTTTCTCGCGGAATTAAATAAGATCTTATTTTGTTCTTATTATCCTCTATGAGATTCTCATCTTCGTATCTTTTTATCCATTCTTTAGCTAAAGCTAATGAAATTTGAATTGGTCCCGGAAATTTTTCTTCTGCCATAATTTTGAATTTTGTTAGGTTATTATGTTAATATTAAGAACAATTATTTAGCTAAACTAAGGAATTATTTTAAAAAATTAACATTTATCGATAAAAAAGCAATAGTTATTATTCAAAAAAGATACTGATAAACAAACACTTGCACTTGCCTTAAGAAAAAAACAGGTATAAATACTTGTATTTATATTTTTATTATGATTAATTTTGTTAAAAGCTATTAACCAAAAAACCCTTGTTATGAACCAATCCCATTCTATTTGGAGTGATAAAAAAACTCCTTATATCCTTCTACAAAAACCAAAATAAACAAAATGATCTAAACACCTTTGAAATTAACAAAACAGCTCATTTTTATATGTAATTAAAAGAATTCGTTGAAAATTTTCAACACAATTTTCTTTTTCATGACAAAAATATAACGATTCATGACATTTTACAGCTATAAAAAAAAGTATTTATCGAGTTTTGATAATCGGGTGGAAATTAATTTCATTATAATAACCTTTTAAAAAATAATAGGGTATTATAAATACATCATAATTTATTTTTTAACTATATAACTAAAAACTATGTCTACAGAACCATTTATTGGAGAAATTAAAATTTTTGGATTTGATTTTGCACCTCGAGGCTATATGAGCTGCAGCGGTCAACTCTTGTCAATTGCACAAAATACTGCTCTTTTTTCTTTACTGGGTACAACTTATGGAGGAAACGGAGTTCAAACTTTTGGACTTCCTAATTTGCAGGGGCGTATGCCTATTGGGCAGGGTCAAGGCCCTGGATTACCAT
The DNA here is from genome assembly GCF_003202435.1 of Flavobacterium cheongpyeongense. Lineage (GTDB taxonomy): Bacteria > Bacteroidota > Bacteroidia > Flavobacteriales > Flavobacteriaceae > Flavobacterium > Flavobacterium cheongpyeongense. Next base: position 5,384 of record NZ_QJHK01000036.1, on the reverse strand, counting down.
TACATGTCATGGGTGAAGCTGCTGGTACTCCAAATGTAACATTGCTAACATCTAATATACCATCTCATATTCATACATTGAGTAATGTTAGTGTAAAAATAAAGGCCTCATCAGGGAATGCTGATGAATCTATACCAGAAGGTAACTTCCCGGCTACAACAATAAATCCTACTTATTCAGGTAATGGACCTTCACCAAATGTTTTTACTGGAGGCACAACTGTTTCAGGTACAACAGATATAACAGGAGGAAGCATTCCTCTATCTATCATGAATCCTTATTTAGTTATTAATTATTCGATAGCTACTCAAGGAATTTTCCCAAGCAGAAATTAAACAATTCTTAAAACAAAACCTTATGTCTACAGAACCATTTATTGGCGAAATAAAATTATTAGGATTCAATTTTGCTCCCATAGGCTACTTAACATGTCAGGGACAAATTATGAGTATTGCCCAAAACACAGCTTTATTTGCACTCTTAGGAACTAATTATGGAGGAAATGGGCAAACCACATTCGGATTACCAAATTTACAAGGACGTGTCCCTATTGGTCAGGGACAAGGAGCTGGTCTTCCATACTATAGTATCGGAGAAATGGGCGGTTTACCTAGCACTACATTACTAGTGTCAAATTTACCACAGCATATTCATACATTGAGTAATGTTAGTGTAAAAATAAAGGCCTCATCAGGGAATGCTGATGAATCTATACCAGAAGGCAACTTCCCGGCTACAACAATAAATCCCACTTATTCAGGTAATGGACCTTCACCAAATGTTTATACAGGAGGCACAACAGTAAGCGGAACATCAGATGCAACAGGAGGAAATGCGCCTTTTAATATAATGAATCCCTACTTAACTATTAATTATTCCATCGCAACAGAAGGAATATTCCCAAGCAGAAATTAATTAAAAACATTAAAGGAAATTTTCAATATGGAAATTTCCTTTTTTACTTAAAAAATATGCAAACAATAGGTATTTTATTAGCCCGGTCAACATACTATCAAAGCATTAGTTTCGATCTTTATGAAGGACTACGTTCCGGATTAAAACATTTAGGAAAAAACGACATTCGAATCGTTACGGAAAATATAGGTTTTGGTGCAGATAAACAACAATGTTATCGCAGCGCCGAAAAACTTTTACTGGAAGAAAACGTTTCTCTAGTAATTGCTTACATAGGGCACCGTATGGCACAATTACTTCGCCCTCTTTTTCTTGCAGCCAACAAAATGTTAATTGTTTTAGATGCCGGAGCCAATTTGCCACATGAATGGCCTGCTTGCCCAAATATTTTTTATCATTCACTACACAATTCCTTAGGGGCTTCAATTGCTGCCAGACAGGCCGTAAATGATGGATATACATCAGCCGGAATGGTCACAGGTTATTATGATGGAGGCTATTTACATACTTATGGAATATCAAAAGGATTTGAAGAAAATGGCGGAAAAATCACTTTTAATCATGCCACAGGGTATAAGGAAGATGACTTTACGATTGCACCTTTAAAAGACCATTTAGAAAAATTCCCTAATAGTGCCTTATTGAGCTTGTTTAGCGGTGATTTTGTTCACTGGTATTTTGAAGCTATCAAAAACTCATTTGAAGGAAAAAATATCCCAATTTACTTACCTCCTTTCGGGCTTGAAGAAATGATGCTGGCGGATGCAGAATACCCTGGCGACAACATAAAAGGAATTGCTGCCTGGTCTAAAAAAATAGACTCTGAGGAGAATAAAATATTTATCGAAACAATCACAGCAACGAACAGGACTCCTAATATATTTTCATTACTAAGCTGGGAAAGTGCTTCTTTAGCATTAAAAGTTATAGAATTAATTGACCTGTCTAAAAATAACATGACGCAAATAGCCTCAGGCATCAAATCTTTTACGTTTAAAAGTCCAAGAGGCACTATTTATTTTGATTCTAAAACAAATACTTCTATTTCACCTTTATACAACTCAACTATAATTCCAAATAGTGAAGGGAAATGTGAAATACAGATAGAAAGTATTGCAAATGACGTATTTGAGCATTTTCAAAAATTAACTAATCAGAACCTCAATAATTCAACATCGGCATGGTATAATAGCTATACGTGCATTTAATTATGGAAGCACAGAAAAAAATATTAGTACTATGTGGTGGAAAATTTGCTTTTAAAGCACTACAATTATTAGCATTTGAAAAATTCATATGTGCCATTGGAATTGGAAAAGGAAGCCATACAATCATAGACGCGCTAGAGAGAGAAGCTGAAGATAATAATTTTGGTTTTAAATCTTTTCCCAATACTAAAAGCATATCTGAAATGAGAACATGGATTGATAGGATTCAACCTGACTACATCTTTTGTATCTCATTCCCATTTTTACTTCCTGAAAGCGTTTTAGCATACGGAGAAAATAAATTCATCAATTTTCATCCCGGACCACTGCCTCAGTATCGTGGACCAATGCCCATTTTTGAAGTTCTTAAAAATCAGGAAACAGAAACCGCCATCTGTGCCCATTTTATGAACTCAAAATTTGATGAAGGAAATATCATTTTTAATGATCCTATTGTTATTGAAACGGGGGATACTTATGGCAAACTAACAGTAAAACTAAGTGAACATTTGGCTCAGGTTGCATTGAATACGGCAAATATGCTGCAATTTGGAAATAATATTCCCAACGAGCCACAAGATGAAACACGATCCTATTATTATGAAAAGCCAGATTTGTCAGACACTTATATTAATTGGAAACGAATGACAGCAGAGGAAATAATTTCACTAATAAATGCTTGTAATCCTTGGAATAATGGTGCTGATGCAACCCTATTAGGAGAACAGATTAAAATAATTTCAGCTCATTTATTAAATGAACCTCATGAAAATCAACCGGGAACAATAGTTTCTTTCACTACTACCTTAAATATAGCTTGTGAAGATAAAAAACAAATTGCAATTGAAATTCTTAGTGCAGATCAAGGCATAATGACGGCTTCACAATTTATAGAACTAAAACCTGTCCTGGCAGGAATTCCTAACTAATTTTTAACAAATAATATCTAATTAAATTATGCAACCATGAAAAAAAAATTTACTTTAATTTTTATATTGTTCCTCTGCCTGTTTTGGACTGGAGGAAATGCCCAAACGCTATTTTGGAGCGATACCTTTGAGGATACGGATGCTCCTTTAAGCGGAACAAGAACACCATCAATTGCTGAATTTTCTTGCGGTGGATCTCCAGGTACTGCTTACTTTAAAAGAACCGATCTAACGGGAATTGCACTACAAAATAATCCTCCTTACAGTAACATTGAAGGTACAAAATTTTTTGCTGCCGAAGATATTGACAGAGGCCCTACATGTACGAACGGTTCTATAAGTGCCAATCAACAAGTAACCTGGGCCGGCATTAATATTAGTGGAAAATCAGGAATATCCTTTAAAGGTCTTTTTGCCTGTAATGCTTTTAATGGTAGTTATCAAGGAACAGACTGGGGTTCTGCCCAGGATTTTATAGCTATCGAATATAGAATTGATGGAGGGGCATGGACAAAAGCCATCGGAATATATTCAAATAACGCTAATAGTTCCAATACCTTTAGTGTAGATACTAACGGTGATTTATTAGGAGACGGAACAGCTTTAAGTTATACCTTTACAGAATTAACAGCATCAATATCCGGAACAGGAGCTATTTTAGATATCCGTTTTAATTGTCATGTAAATGCTTCTGGATCTCAAGAAATTGCAGTAGACAATTTTCGCCTTTATGATGCTCCTTCTTGTACAGCACCTCTTGTAACTGCTAGTCCTTCAGACCAATCAATTTGTAATGGTGGTAATACTACATTCTCAGCAACCGCAACTGGTGCGACGGCTTACCAATGGCAGGTAAATACGGGTTCTGGTTTTACAGATATTACAAATAGTGGTGTTTACTCGACTGCTACAACAAATATTTTAACAATCACAGGGGCAACTTCTGGCATGAACGGTTTTTTATATCGCTGCGTGGCTAAAGATGGTTCTTGTAGTACCAATTCAAGTTCAGGTGTATTATCCGTAGCTACGATTACTCTAACAGCAGCATCTCAAACAAACATTGCTTGTAATGGTGGTTCAACTGGAGCTGCAACAGTAAATGCTGCTACTGGAGGAACAGGACCATATACCTACAACTGGACACCAGGCACTCCAACAGGTGATGGAACAGTTTCTGTTAGTGGTTTGACTCCTGGAGTCTGGACCTGTACAGTAACAGATAATATGGGTTGTTCGACGACTCGTGATTTTACAATTACACAACCAACAGCCATAAGTACGGCAACTGCTGCGCAAACAAACGTATCCTGTAATGGTGGATCTAATGGTTCAGCTTCAGTGACTCCCTCGGGAGGTGCTGGTGGATATACCTACTCATGGTCGCCTTCGGGTGGAACAGCTGCTACAGCAACCGGATTAAGTGCAGGAGCATATACGGTAACGGTAACCGATGCTAACGCATGTACCGCTACTCGAAACTTTACAATTACTCAACCAACGACTATCAGTACGGCAACTGCGGCGCAAACAAATGTATCTTGTAATGGTGGATCTAATGGTTCTGCTTCAGTGACTCCTTCGGGTGGTGCTGGTGGATATACCTACTCATGGTCGCCTTCGGGTGGAACAGCTGCTACAGCAACTGGATTAAGTGCAGGAGCATATACTGTAACGGTAACCGATGCTAACGGATGTACCGCTACTCGAAACTTTACAATTACTCAACCAACGGCTATCAGTACGGCAACTGCGGCGCAAACAAATGTGTCTTGTAATGGTGGATCTAATGGTTCTGCTTCAGTGACTCCTTCGGGTGGTGCTGGTGGATATACCTATCTATGGAGTAATGGTGCTACTACTGCTACAGTAACCGGATTAAGTGCAGGAGCATATACGGTAACGGTAACCGATGCTAACGGATGTACCGCTACTCGAAACTTTACAATTACTCAACCAACGGTTATCAGTACAGCAACTGCGGCGCAAACAAATGTGTCTTGTAACGGTGGATCTAATGGTTCTGCTTCAGTGACTCCTTCGGGTGGTGCTGGTGGATATACCTACTCATGGTCGCCTTCGGGTGGAACAGCTGCTACAGCAACCGGATTAAGTGCAGGAACATATACTGTAACGGTAACCGATGCTAACGCATGTACCGCTACTCGAAACTTTACTATTACTCAACCAACGACTATCAGTACGGCAACTGCGGCGCAAACAAATGTGTCTTGTAACGGTGGATCTAATGGTTCTGCTTCAGTGACTCCTTCGGGTGGTGCTGGTGGATATACCTACTCATGGTCGCCTTCGGGTGGAACAGCTGCTACAG
>NZ_QJHK01000035.1 GCF_003202435.1 Flavobacterium cheongpyeongense | reverse complement strand
AAGCTTTGCATGCTTCATCATTTGGCAATTCTTTTATAAAGTTTAGTATGCTTTGTCCTTCAAACACTTCCATAACGTATGATTTTAAAGGCATAAAGATACAGAAACTAAATGACTAACTCAATAAAATTATATTACATGAAAAGTTTATTTCAAAACATCTTCAACCGCCTGAATAGTTGTGGCATGATAACCCGATTTTGCTTTTTCAAAAACTTGTTTTGCCCCAACTTTCCCCTCAGGAGTTTTTACCATTTCTTTGTAAAGCATCATTACAGATCCCGTTCTGCTGATTCCAATTAAAAATTGCTCAATAGCAGGATTTGCAGCTTTATATTGATGGCGAATTGCCTGAACGAACCATTGACGTTTAATGATAAAATTTCCTCCTTTTGTAAAGTTGAATTCGGAATCAATTTCAGCCATTTCTTTTGCTGTAATGTCAGCAGGAAGATGATCTATAAAGTGCTGTTTCTCGGCAGTTGTAGTGATTTTTTTGCTCAATCCATTAACACCCGTTTCTCTCCAGCTTTTTTGAATTTTATCGATTGCATCAAAATCAGTGGAACTTACCGGAAGAATGTTTGCCGGAATCCCTGGTTTGTAAATCCAGTCTTCTAATTTGATTTTATCAGCTAAAGTTTTGTCACCTTTGATAAGGTTTTCATTGATGTATTTAACGAAATTTTCTGTTGTAATGGATTTGAAAGCATGAGCATCGAAATAGTTTTTGATAAACGGATCGAATTTCTTGCGCCCTACAGCATTTTCAATAACTCTTAAAAAAGCATACCCTTTTACATAAGGAATCATGCTGATTCCGTCATCTGGGTTTCTTCCGGTCAGACTAACTTTTAATCTTGTGTCTGCATTTGTATCGCCGTATTCTGCCACGTTATCTGTTAATTCTTTGTTGGTGATAACGTTTTGCATCTCAAATTCTTTCTTTCCGAAAATTGCTTCACCAATTCTGTGTTCGACATAAGTGGTAAAGCCTTCGTTTAGCCAAATATCATCCCAGGTTGCATTGGTAACTAAGTTTCCGCTCCAGCTATGTCCTAGCTCATGAGCCAGCAAACTTGTTAGTGAACGATCTCCAGCAATTACGCCCGGAGTTAAGAAGGTTAGGTTTGGGTTTTCCATTCCGCCATAAGGGAAACTTGGCGGTAAAACCAATACATCATAACGTCCCCAACGGTAAGGACCGTATAATTTTTCAGCAGCGACAACCATTTTTCCCAGTTCAGCAAATTCCCAGGCTGATTTTTTTAGCATGGATGGTTCTGCGTATACTCCGGTTCTGTTGTCAATAGCTTGAAATGCAATATCCCCAACCGCAATGGCCATTAAATAAGAAGGAATTGCCTTGTCTTGTTTGAAACTATAAATGCCAGTATCATTTTTTGCCTGTGGGTTTACAGCACTCATTACGGCCAGTAAATCTTTAGGAACTGTAACCTTTGCATTATAAGTAAAACGGATTCCCGGCGAATCCTGACAAGGAATCCACGTACGCGACCAAACACTTTCACCCTGAGAGAATAAAAAAGGTTTCCTTTTATCTGCTGTTTGTTCTGGTTTTAACCATTGTAAAGCTACAGCGTCTTTAGTGGTACTGTAGTAAATATTTACTTTGGTTGTATTGGGTTCAATTGTAATATGCAGCGGTTTCCCATGGAATTCTTCGTCTTTTCCAAGTTCAAATTTGGTTTCTTTTTCCTCATCACCTAATGTTACTTTTGTAATATTTAAAGTGTTTTCATCGAAGATAATTTCGTTTCCTTTGCTAATATTGTCAATGAGCCAGGATGCTTTTCCTGAGATTGTCTGTGTTTCAAAATCAACTTTAATATCAAGATCCAAATGTTTAACGACCGCAAGTTCGGGTTTAGAATAACTGTGTTCATCTGCAACAACTCCCGGTTTTTCGGTTTTTTCTTTTTGCTGGCAGGCAATCGCTGTTAGAAATAAAGAGACAAGAATTAGTTTTTTCATATGATGAAGAATTGAATTTTGAGGATGAAAATTAAACAAAAAATCCCGTTTTGTTATTCAAAACGGGATTTAAATGTAAAATCAACAAAGAATTACGCCAACATAGTAACTGGGCTTTCGATGTATTGTTTTAATGTTTGTAAAAACTGAGCTCCTGTAGCACCGTCAATTGTTCTGTGGTCACAAGCTAATGATAACATCATGGTGTTTCCAACTACGATTTGACCGTTTTTGACTACTGGTTTTTCAACAATTGCGCCTACAGAAAGGATAGCAGAGTTGGGTTGGTTGATAATGGAATTAAATTCAGTAATACCAAACATTCCAAGGTTAGATACTGTAAAAGTACTTCCTTCCATTTCCTGAGGTCCTAATTTTTTGTTTTTAGCTCTTCCGGCAAGATCTCTAACAGAAGCACCAATTTGAGATAAACTCATCGCATCTGTAAATCGCAATACAGGAACTACTAATCCGTCTTCAACAGCTACAGCAACTCCAATATTTACGTGATGGTTGATGATGATCGCATCTTCTTTCCACTGAGAGTTTATTTTTGGGTGTTTTTTCAAGGCTAAAGCACAAGCTTTAATTACCATATCGTTGAAAGATACTTTTGTATCCGGTACTGTATTGATTGTAGCTCTTGCTCCCATTGCTTCGTCCATACTTACTTCGATCACTAAGTTGTAGTGAGGAGCAGTAAATAAAGATTCTGCCAGACGTTTTGCGATAATTTTACGCATTTGAGAGTTTTTGATCTCTTCTGTGTAAACTTCTCCCGCAGGAACAAATACTTTTGGAGCAGCAGTAGCAGAAGCTTCTTGTTTTGCAACTGGTGCAGAAGTAGCTTGTGTTTGTGCAGATGGAGTAAAGTTTTCGATGTCGCTTTTTACGATACGTCCATTTTCACCTGAACCTTTAACTTGTGATAATTGAATTCCTTTATCAGAAGCAATTTTCTTAGCCAATGGCGAAGCAATAACTCTTCCGTTTGAAGTTTCTGCAACAGCTTCCTTAGCTTTTTCAGCAACAGGAGCAGCTTTTGTTTCCTCTGTAGCAGGAGCATTTGCAGGTGCAGCACCTCCGGCAGTAAAACCTTCAGCAATTCCAGAAATATCAGTTCCTGCAGGCCCTATGATTGCCAGTAAGCTGTCAACTGGTGCGGTATTTCCTTCCTGAATTCCGATGTATAATAATGTTCCCGCATTGAAAGACTCAAACTCCATAGTAGCTTTGTCTGTTTCAATTTCGGCTAAAATATCGCCTTCAGAAACTGAATCCCCTACTTTTTTCAGCCAGGTTGCTACAGTTCCTTCAGTCATTGTATCACTTAAACGAGGCATTGTTACTACGACAACACCTTTTGGTAATTCAGCTGCAGCTTTTGTAGGAGCAGCTTCTGTTTTTGCCTCAGCAGCCGGAGCGGTTTCAGCTTTTGGAGCAGCCGGGGCATCACCGCCGGCTAATAAAGCAGAAATATCTTCTCCTTCGTTTCCAATAATTGCTAATAATGAATCAACCGGAGCAGTTTCCCCAGCTGGAATTCCAATATGTAAAAGAGTTCCTTCGTTAAAAGATTCGAACTCCATTGTTGCTTTGTCTGTTTCAATTTCAGCTAAGATATCTCCTTCGCTAACTTTGTCGCCTACTTTTTTTAACCAAGTCGCTACCGTTCCTTCCGTCATAGTATCGCTCAAACGAGGCATTGTTACTTTAATCGCCATAATATATTATAGTTTATGAGGTGTAAATGGATAGTCTTCTTGTGCGTATACTACATCGTATAATTGTTGTAATTCTGGATATGGAGATTCTTCAGCGAATTTTACACATTCTTCAACCAGATCTTTAACTCTTTGGTCAATTACTTCGATTTCTTCTTCTGTAGCATATTTCTGATCCATAATTACATCAAGAACCTGAGTAATTGGGTCAATTTTTTTGTATTCTTCGATTTCTTCTTTAGAGCGGTATAATTGAGCATCAGACATTGAGTGTCCTCTGTAACGGTACGTTTTCATTTCAAGGAAAGTTGGTCCGTCTCCGCGACGCGCTCTTTCAATAGCTTCGTGCATTGCTTCGGCAACCTTTACAGGATTCATTCCGTCAACTGGTCCGCAAGGCATTTCGTATCCTAAACCAAGTTTCCAGATATCAGTGTGGTTTGCAGTTCTTTCAACAGAAGTTCCCATTGCATATCCATTATTTTCAACAATAAATACAACTGGTAATTTCCACAACATAGCCATATTAAAGGCTTCGTGAAGTGAACCTTGTCTTGCTGCACCATCACCAAAATAAGTCATCGTTACACCACCTGTTTCAAAATATTTATCAGCAAAAGCTAAACCAGCTCCTACAGGAATTTGTCCTCCAACGATTCCGTGACCTCCGTAAAAACGGTGTTCTTTAGAGAAAATATGCATAGATCCTCCCATACCTTTAGAAGTTCCTGTTGCTTTTCCTAGAAGTTCGGCCATAACACGTCTTGGGTCAACTCCCATACCAATTGGCTGTACGTGATTTCTGTATGCAGTAATCATCTTGTCTTTGGTCAGATCCATTGCATGTAAAGCTCCCGCCAATACTGCTTCCTGACCATTGTAGAGGTGAAGAAATCCTCTCACTTTTTGTTGAATGTATAATGCTGCAAGTTTGTCTTCAAACTTTCTCCAAAGCAGCATGTCTTCATACCACTTTAAGTAAACCTCTTTTGTAACTTCTTTCATCTGAATTCTTTCTTTTGCTAAAGTTGTTTTTTTGTGTTATCAAATTATCACCTATAACGCAAAAATAGTTTCCTCCCACAAATTTGCGCCCGAAGGGTCGGGATGCAAAAATAAGACATTACATTTAAGAACTAAAATTTAAAAGCTTGTTTTTTGGCTTTTTTTTACAAGAACTTTTTATCAAACATAAATGGGAGAAGGTTTTTGAGGGATGCAGATTGATAAATTACGCCAATTTCTCCCATAAAATAGATTTCAATGGGGGTATCCTGTTTAATTTCATATTCTGCAATAGATTGTCGGCAGGATCCGCATGGAGGAATTGGAGCTTGTGTTTGGTTGGTATCAGAAGCGGCTGTAATTGCCATTTTTAAAATTTTAGCTTCCGGATAAACGCTTCCCGCATGAAAAATAGCGACACGTTCTGCACATAAACCTGATGGATAAGCTGCGTTTTCCTGATTTGATCCTAAAACAATTTCGCCATTATCCAATAATAATGCAGTGCCAACTCTAAATTGGGAGTAAGGTGCATACGCTTTTTTGCGAATGGCTACGGCCTGATTCATTAAATGCTGAATGTCATTTGGTAATTCTTCTAAGGTATCAAAAACTAAAAATGATGATGTTACGCTTATTTCTTTCATTGCTTTTATGGGAAAAAAAATCCAAATTTCTAGAAATAGAAATTTGGATTTGATATTAATTTATTTGTTGTCTGACTAATACTCTTCGTATTTCTCGCCAAAATTAAAGGTTAGTGAGAAACGAAGTGTGTTTTCTAACGGATTTTTAACTTTTGATGCAGAGAATAAGTACGAAACATCCACTTTTACGACATTATATTTAAATCCCGCACCTAATGAGAAAAATTTTACCGCACCTTTTTCAGGACTTTGGTGGTAATATCCGGCACGCATCGAAAAGGAATCCTGATAGGTGTATTCTCCGGACAGGCTGTAAGTGATTTCTTTTATTTCTTCGCTGAAACCGTCTGGGGCATCACTAAAAGATTTAAAGATTCCAGGAACCCAGCCTATAGAGTTATATTTGTTATTAGCTTCCTGAACACCATTGGATTCTCCTGTATCCGAAGTGTCGCCATCATTATTTAAATCTACCGGAGTAGGTATTTGCGGTGTAGGAACAAGTAGTTTTGTGAATTCTAAACCTACGGCTACTTTATTATAATCGTCTAATATAAAATCAAAACCACCGCCTAATCTTAAATTTGCAGGAAGAAAGTTTGAGCCAGATCCGTCAGTTATTCCGCTTAGATCATAATTGATTTTTGGCCCTAGATTCTGGAAGTTAAAACCACCTCTCCATCTACCGTTAAAGTCTCTGTAAGCAATTTCTTCAGACTGATAAAATCCGGCAACATCAAAAGCAAATGATCTGGCAGCAGATAAACTTTGTCCTTCGGTTGTGATTCCTAAGTTAGAGCTGATGAATCTTGCGCCAACAGCCATTGAGAACATTTCGCTTAATTTCAGTGAATATGATCCATCAATAGTATATTCTGAAGGCTTGACCACATTTGGAGTAGCGGTTGCATCTGTTCGCAGTTCAATATCGCCAATACTGAAATAGCGAATGCTTCCGGCAAAAGCACTTCGTTCGTTGATTTTGTTGTAATAAGTTACCTGACTTAATGAAATATCATTTACCAAATCAGTTAAATAAGGAGTATAGCTTACGGAGAAACCTTGTTTATCAATTGAAAATGCATATTTTGCAGGATTCCATTGTTGGGAGAATACATCTGCAGATGTTGCAACTCCCTGGTCGCCAAGACCGGCTGCTCTGGCATCAGCAGCAACTTGTAAAAAAGGAACTCCTGTAGTAATTGGTCTCTCTTGTGCGTTGGCAAGCGATATTATAATAAAATAAAATAATAATAAAGGGGATATTTTTTTCATTTATATTAAGTAAGTTGTTAGTTTATGTTAGTTATGCAAATATATATTATAGAATAACAAGTTTTTCATACTTTTCTGCTTTTTTGTTTGTTAAATTGGATTTTACAGTGAGTTTGTAAATGTAAACTCCTTTTCCTATCCTGTCCCCAAAATCATCTTTGCCGTCCCATGTAATTTCTCTGGATAAAAAACCTTCAGTGGTAATGATTTGATTTTTTGTCCATACGACCTTTCCTGTTATAGTCATTACCTGTACCTGAACATCTAAAGGTTCGTAAGGTTTATTATGTGAAAACCAAAACTGGGTATAGGTAGAAAATGGATTTGGATAATTAAGAACGTGAGTCAATGTAAGCGATTCGTCACCAACAACTATAAATTGTATTTCACTTGTTACCGGATTGTTGTAAACATCCCAGGCGGTAAAACTTATCGTATGCATTCCGGTACTTAAATTACGTAATGGAAAACGTAAATTTCCATTCGTATAATCGTCTAGTTTTGTTTGATAATAATCGTTCAAAACATAAGGATTGCTAACATCTCCATCTAAAACAGCGACAATATCATGCCCAATTCCACTAGCTGTATTTATTCCGTTTTCGTCTTCAAGAAACGCTAAAAGGAAAGGAGAATTGTTTGTAATTCCTCCTGATACAAAAGTTTCATCGTTCATATATAACTGAACTTTTGGACTAATATTGTCCTGAGGTGCATTTTCGTTAATTCCTCCAATTTTTATGATATTATTAAAGCCTGATTGGTTTTCTAAAACATCATTTTTTTTCGAATAAAAGCTAATTCTGCCATTGTTAACAGGGATCCTGATGTCTCTGGGAACTACAAAGCTAAATTCAAACTGACCATTTGTGACAGAAGCATTTCCTCTAAAAATAGTCTCTCCATGAGTTTTGAATTCTATTGCCGGACTATAACCATCATTATTAAGGGTGGTGCTGTTAATGAATTTGTCAAATATAGCTGTAAATAATTCTCCATTGTAATTGCTTAAGATATTGTTGTTTTCATCTGTAATTTCTCCTGAGATTTTGATTTTTGCCAAAGATTTAAAATCCTCAATTGTTCCTGAAACTGGTGTGTCATTTATTTTTGTCAGGTTAATTTGAGGTTTAGGAATAGCTAACATCATTGCAGGATCTCCTAAGTATAAAACAACGTTACTTGAGGTACTAGGAGTTTCATTTTTAGAAATCCGAAGGGCTTCAGCAATGGTTGGGTATTGATTTGCCCCGAAAGACAGCAGGTTTTTTGTGAGGTTGTCGTTAAAATTTTCGGCATTATATTGTCCGATTGAACGAATGGTTGTTACTAATGAAATTGCACCACCTTTCGGATTCCAAAAAGTATATTCTCCGGCAGTTGCGTGTGTTGGGTCATCAAAACGGGAGAATTCGCAGGTAATGGTTATAAATAATGGATATTTATATTGATTGCTTAAATTTTGACCATCAGATTTTTCCCAGATTCGTTCGCTGGATAACCCGTCTTCTCCGCCATGACCTAAATAATTAAAAACCAATGCGCCTTTTTCGAAGGCATTAAAAAAATCGGTTCTTGCTTTTGGATACCTTGAACCTCCTGATGATGCTTCCTGGGTATAAGAATCCAGAAAAATTTTGTCAATATTAAAAAAAGGCTTCTCAATAGCGATTTTATCTGCTAAACTATTTTGCCTTGATTGTAATGTGGCATCCGAAGATTTATCTGAATCATCACTAATTAAAACAAAATTATTTCGCCAGTTTCCGAATGACTTACTACTATGGTATTCTAAAACTTTATTAACCATTTCTTCTGCCTGCGCATTATCAGAAACAAGCATTCTTCCTACTGCAATATCAATTCCAAATGCATAGCTGGTTATGTTTCCTTCGGTGTCATCCATTAGTCCGTAAAAATCGTCAGATGCAAAGGAACTTTCTGCAATAGTCTGGCTGTTTAGTGCATGGTAGATAGGAACAATGTTAGTGTTGTTCGAAATACGGTTTTTGTAATCGAATGAGGCATCACCAAATAGATTTAGATATTTAACTCTTTTATTAGATGAAGAAGCATTTTTGTATACATATTTTACGCAGTTTCTTATTGCTGCAATGTCTTGTTTTCCGGAAGAAAACTCCTGATAGATGTTTTCAAGTGTAACAGTCTTTACGTTTAATTTTGAATAAGTCCTGTGAAAATTGGCTAGTTTTTCAGCTTGAGTGAGTAGGTTTTCCGGAGTAATAATCAAATAATCAATGTCCTGAAAATTATTTTGAGCGTTTTTTAAAAGTGTTCCTTTTAAGTTTTGATTTGCAATTTTAGATTTTCCTTCTTTTGAAGGAGTGTAGTAATCGTTTGGGTCTATAGCTATATATTTTCGAATTTCTCCTAAAGAAGCTTTGAAATTTAAATTGTTCGAATTATTATTTTCGATTTTCGTTACATTATATAGGTCTGTAATATCCCAAATTTGTGAAATACCAGAGGCATTCGAAATATTGTAATTGACAATACCGGAAGTTGAACCTGCAAGATCATATTGAAACAGGAATTGTTTGCCGTACCCAATTAGTTTTCTTTTCGCTGTTAAATTAATATAATCAAGATATCCTTTAGAGCCTGGTACTCCATTATTATTAAAGGTAAGTTTTATTTTTGTATTTTCAGATCCTGTAAAAGTTGTGTTTTCGGGTAAGTTTTTAGTGTGAAATTTTATTTCATTCCCGTCGATGAGTGGGTTTAAAAAGATACTCCCAATATTTTGCCCGTTAGCAGAAATATCAAAAGAAGTATTTGTAAATGAAGCAGAAGCGGTTGAAATTTCAATTTTTACAGGAATTGTGACCTCAATATTTGGGAAGTTAAATTCAAACTCCTGTTCAGGATTAGTTTCAAAAGATTCTCCAAACCATTGACGACCTGTATGTATAATGTTAATTTTGTCAATTTCATGAAATTGATGGTCGTCAAAAGTGGTGAGTTCTAATGTAGTGTTTCCGGTGGGTTGAGTTATATTCGAAATTCTTTTTCCGTCGCTGCCTTGGGCAGTTACATAGTAGTAAGATTTGGTGTCATATAAGTTAATATTAGTCTGACTTTCTGTATTCCAGTTGTTAATTCCTTCTGCATAAAAAAGAATATAGTCTTCATTGTTAAAAACACCATCGCTTTCTCCAATGATCTGAATGGCGTTTTCAGTCAGGTCATCAGGATAATAGATGCTGTTGGCTAAAGGAAGCATTCTTCCGCCATTTCCGTAAATTTTAATTTTTTTTGGATCCGTTTTGTTTGTGTCAAAACCAAGATTTTGTAAAAAAGATTTTGAAATTTTATAAACACCTGATTTTTCAACGTAGAAACGATACCAGTCTCCAGAAGATAAAACCGAGTTTGAAATAATATTTGATTTTGAAGTCGGGATTTGTTTATTGTTGTTCGAAGAGTTACTGTTAATTGAGTAAGAAAAAGATTTTATTCTTTTAAAACTATTTCCTTCAGATATAATAGGAGATAAGGAAATAAACCCTTGTTTTTGATCTCTTGAAGTGGCTATTTTAAGTGCTTCGTTTGGTTGTTTTGGTATATTAGACAAAGCCAAATCACCTAAGTCAGCAACATTAACATCTTCATATAGTACATTTGTGATTTGGACACCGCTGACGTCTGAATAGTCGAAATAATCCGGTTTAAAAAGGAGGCTTATGGTTTTTTTAGTAATATCATATCTAAAATAATCACCTTTAAAGTAAGGTATGATGGTTCTAAAATCACCATAATTCATTTCTTTTTTATTTTGCCAATCTATCGTGATATTCCCGTTTTTCTGGGAAAACAAGAAAAAAGGAATCAAAAAAAGATATAAAAGTATGGCTTGTTTCATAGTTAAAGAAAACGAAATTAAGTTTAAAATATTTTTAGTAAGTAAAAATATAGTATTTAATGTAATAGTAATAATAAAAAGTATATTTTTGCGTTCGGAACTAATAGGTTATTTTCTGGTAAAAAACAGCTTAATAAAATTATGAGAACAGATGTTGCTAATTAAAGGTTAATTATTATATTGCAACACCTAAATTTATCACCTAAGAATGAGTATGAAAGTAAACAAAATTGTAGCCTTGCAAGTAATGATGTCAATAGTATTGATGTTGGGCACGGCTAGTTGTAGCAAAAAATCAAGTTCTAGCCGCGGTTCAAGAGCGACAGGTTGGGATGTTGATAGTCAGAACGGAACGTCTGCCAGAAATGCAGGAAAAAAACAACAGGCTGGACCTGGTTTAATTTTCGTTGAAGGAGGTACATTTACTATGGGTAAAGTACAGGATGATGTTATGCATGATTGGAATAACACACCAACCCAACAACATGTTCAATCGTTTTACATGGATGAAACGGAAGTTACGAATGGTATGTATTTAGAATACCTGGAATGGCTGAAGAAAGTTTTTCCTCCAACAGAAGAAAGTTACAAAAATATTTATGCCGGGGCATCACCTGATACCTTAGTATGGAGAAATCGTTTAGGATACAACGAAACGATGACAAATAATTATTTAAGACATCCTGCATATGCTAACTATCCTGTAGTTGGTGTTAATTGGATTCAGGCAGTTGAATTTAGCAAATGGAGAACAGACCGTGTTAATGAAGCTGTTTTAGAAAAAGAAAGATATATAAAAAGAGGAGCCAAGACACAAGATGTTAGTGCTGAAAGTTTATTCAATACAGAAGCATATCTTGCATCTCCATCTACTTCTTATGGTGGTAATGAAGAAATTGTTTTAAAGAAAAGCCCTACTGGAAGAAGACCTAAAAAAGGTAAAGATGGTACTGTAGAAGAACAAAAAAATGTTTATGCACAACGTTCTTCAGGTGTTATTTTACCAGAATACAGACTTCCTACAGAAGCTGAATGGGAATATGCTGCAGCAGCAGATGTTGGACAAAGAGAATATAATATATACAAAGGACAAAAGAAATATCCTTGGTCCGGTGATTATACACGTTCAGCAAAACGTAAAAACAGAGGTGATCAATTGGCTAACTTTAAACAAGGTAATGGTGATTACGGTGGAATCGCAGGTTGGTCAGATGATGGTGCTGATATTACAAATAATGTAAAAAGTTATCCTGCAAATGATTTCGGTCTATATGATATGGCTGGTAACGTTGCAGAATGGGTTGCCGATGTTTACAGACCAATAATTGATAACGAGGCAAATGATTTTAACTATTACAGAGGTAATCAATATGCTAAAAACAAGATTGGTAAAGATGGTAAGTTAGAAATTATCTCAAAAGATAATATTAAATATACGACATTAAGCAATGGTAAAGTAGTTGCTACGAATTTACCTGGAGAGATAGCTCGTGTTCCTGTTGATGAAAATGAAACTTATTTAAGACAAAATTTCAGCAAAAGTGATAATATCAATTACAGAGATGGTGATAAACAATCTTCAAGATATTATGACTTTGGTGATTCTGAATCAGGTGACAGCACTAAAGTAGCGATGTACAATTCTCCAATACACAATGTTACTACAGACAGTTTAGGTAATATGGTTAGAAAATATGACAGCTCAAGCAAAAGAACAACTTTAATAAACGATAATGCAAGAGTTTATAAAGGAGGTTCCTGGAGAGACAGAGCTTACTGGTTGGATCCGGCTCAAAGAAGATATTTTCCACAGGATATGGCTACAGACTACATTGGATTTAGATGTGCTATGTCAAGAGTAGGTTCTAAGTCTGAAAGAAGAAAATCACCAAGGAATTAAATTTTAGAAATTCCAATAAAAAAATTCCAAATTCCAAAACTGTTTTCAGTACGGAATTTGGAATTTTTTTTATTGTTTTTTTAATTTTATAATCTATTTAAATGTTATAAAATGACTATTAAAGAAATTCATCACTTATTTTTAAAATGCAAATCTCTTTCAATCGATACACGTAAAATTGAAAAAGATTCTATGTTTTTTGCTATCAAAGGAGAAAATTTTGATGCCAATACATTTGCTCAGGAAGCTTTGGAGCGAGGTGCTTTATTTGTTGTACTTGATGATCCGTCATATGTAATTAACGAAAGGACAATTTTGGTACAAAATAGTTTAAAAACGTTGCAGGAGTTGGCAAAATTTCACAGAACATATTTAAAAATCCCTATAGTTGCCTTAACCGGGAGTAACGGAAAAACGACAACAAAAGAACTTATAAATGTTGTTTTGGCACAAAAATACAAGACTAAAGCTACTGTTGGAAACTTGAACAATCATATTGGCGTTCCTTTAACCTTATTATCGTTTACTGATGAAACTGAAATTGGAATAGTAGAAATGGGGGCTAACCATAAAAAAGAGATTGAGTTCCTATGTGAAATAGCACAACCCGATTATGGCTATATCACCAATTTTGGAAAAGCACATTTAAAAGGTTTTGGAGGTGTTGAAGGGGTAATCGAAGGAAAAAGCGAAATGTATAAATACTTGCTTAAGAACGAAAAAAAGGCGTTTGTTAATTTAGATGATCCTATTCAGGTTGAAAAATCTAAAGAAATAAAATCTTTCACATTTGGATTGCATAACAGATCTGCGGATTTAAATGTTCAAAAAATAGAGGCAAATCCGTTTGTGGTAATTAATTATATTGATTTTTGTGTAAATTCTAATTTAATTGGTCTTTATAATGCTAACAATATTAATGCTGCAGCAGCTATTGGTATTTATTTTAAGGTTGAAGAAAAAAACATTAAAACTGCAATCGAAAACTATATTCCAACTAACAATAGATCTCAGTTATTAAAAAAAGAATCATTTCAAATTATTCTGGATGCTTATAACGCAAATCCGAGTAGCATGGCTGTGGCAATTACTAATTTTTTGCAATTAGACAATTCAAATAAGATAATGATTCTTGGAGATATGTTTGAGCTTGGAAATGAAAGTTGGCAAGAACACAAGCTTATTGTGGATTCTTTAAAAAATCAGGATAAATCCTCTGTTTATTTAATTGGAAAATCGTTTTATGAAAATCGTATTTCTAGTGGAACACTTTATTTCTTTGCAACTTTTGAAGATTTTGCTGAATATTTAAATGCCAATAAATTTAAAGAAGAAAGTACCATACTGATTAAGGGATCTCGGGGTATGGCTTTGGAAAGAACTTTGAATTTTCTTTAATTATATCTTTAAAATTGATTGACCAGAGCCTTAATTATGAATTTCAATTTAAGGTCCTGGTCAAAAAACGGAAAATTATTTTTGTTTTTTCGTAATACGATTGAAGTATCCGGATTAAATTTATGCTTAACCCACAATCGTTCTAAATGTCAAATTTACCCTTGGTTTTGAAGTGGTTTTGGTTGGGGGCAGACGATGAAGCCAGTGCGTTTGAGTTTCGTCTTTCATGACCAGTAAACTTCCATGTTCCAGAATTACCGAAACTGTTTCTTTGGTTTGTTTATGCTTGAAAGAGAACTTGCGTTCTGCACCAAAACTTACAGACCCAATAGCACCATTTTTTTTTAAATCTTTTTCAGCATCGCTGTGCCATGCCATTCCTTCTTCACCAGAATGATATAAATTCAAGAGGCAGGAATTGAAAGTTTCTCCAGTTTTTTCTTCAATGATTTTCTTTAATTCTAAAAGTTCAGCAGTCCAGGGCAAAGCTTTTTTTGTAGTATTAGAATACGTGTATTCAAATTCCTTGTCGCCGTACCAAGCCACTTTTCTTTTGGTTAAAATCAATTTTCCGAAAATAATCGCTTCGTCATTTTTCCATTCAATTGTATTTAACAAAGTATCACGATAAAAGTTGGCTTTTTCTCTTGAGAATAATTTCCCGAAGTAATTAACCGTTCCGTCCTGTGGGAGCAAATTGGTATTTTCGTCTATTTGAGGATTAAATAAGTCCATTTTTCCATTTTTGATATTCGGCTTTCATGCAATGTCCACAAGGCCTAAAGCCACTATCTTTTGCTTTATTTTCAGAAGAAAAGAAAACCCGGTTTTTACGTTTCATTCTTTTGCCGGAAGAACATTTTAAAGTCCCGTAGATTTTTAGTATACGATTGCCGCCAAAACAAATTTCGCCATTTTTAATTTTACGAAGTAATTCAGGATCGGATATTTTTTGATGATTAATCATAAAGATATACGTTTTTTATCTTGCAGCGCGCACTCTAGTGCGTCTGATATGTTGGTATTTTGCCACGAATTATGTTTTTCAAAATAATTCGTGAATTCGTGGCGAAAGAAATACTTGATTGGTGAGAGTTATGATATTGCATCATGAAAAATAATCCCCAGGGTATAGCGTTCACCCGAATGAACTTCGCTAACGCCATGTTTCATATTGACACGATAATATCCTTTTGTACCTTTTACTGGTCTGAAATTGGTTGTAAAAACCAGCATATCACCTTTTTTTGGTTTTAAAACAATCGCTTTAGATTGCGCACGAGGTGTTTGCTGCGTAAGAACAAATTCACCGCCGGTAAAATCTACGTCAGGCTCATTTAAGAAAAGTACAGTCTGAATCGGAAAATAAACAGCACCATACAAATCCTGATGAAGTGTATTAAATCCGCCTTTGCCATATTTTAAAACAAGAACAGTTGCTTTTAATTGTTCATTTTTATGGCATTGTTGTAGAAGTTCTTCATGTGTGTTTGGAAAAATTGTATTGATATTCAAAACTTTCATCCAGCCATTTGCAATTGGTGCTAATCTCGGATAAACTAAATTCCGAATGGATTGAATCAATTCAGGAAGGGGATAATTAAAATATTTATATTCGCCTAAACCAAATCGATAACGCTCCATAACAACTGTTTTTCGATATAAATTTGGATTGTTATAATCGAATTTTAAATCCTCACATTGTTCGTTATTAAGTAAATTAGAAATGATTGCAAATCCATTTTCGTGCATAGATTCGGTGATTCTTTCCCAGTTCTGAGAAGCAATTTTTGATTGTATATTTTGCATGGATTTTTTTTTGGAGAGACGCATAGCAGTGCGTCTGGGTTCTGTGATTTTTAGTTTTCGGAATCAGTTAGCGCAGCTTCCCAGCCAATTATGGCCGTTTTCCGGGTGTTCCCCCACATATAACCGCCAAATGTTCCTGTAGATTGAATAACACGATGGCATGGAATTAAGAAAGCCACAGGATTACTGCCAATCGCAGTTCCGACAGCTCTCGATGCGTTTGGTTTTTGTATTTGCTGTGCAATTGAACCGTAGGTTGAAAGTTGACCCGCTGGAATTTTAAGTAAGGTTTCCCAAACTTTCAATTGAAAATCGGTTCCTTTTAAATGCAGTTTTATTTCGGATAATTTGCTCCAGTCATTTTGAAAAATAAACAAGGCATTTTTTTGGAATAAATCTAGTTTTTGTGAGAATGTGGCATTTGGGAATTTATGTTTTAAATCTATAAAACCTATTTCTTCGTCTTTGGTGAAAGCCATAAAACAAACTCCTTTTTCAGTCGAAGCCACGATGATATTCCCAAACGGAGTTTCGGCAAAACTGAAATTAATTTCTAAATTCTTTCCCCCATTTTTATATTCTGCGGGTGTCATTCCTTCGATATTTACAAATAAATCATGCAGACGGCTTGTGCCCGAAAGTCCGGTTTGATATGCCGTTTCAAACAAAGTGGCGCTTTGGTTTTCTTTGAGGATTTTTTTGGCATGCTCAACACTAATGTATTGTAAAAATTTCTTCGGACTGGTTCCAGCCCATTCCGTAAACAGACGTTGAAAGTGAAACGGACTCAAATTTACTTTCTCAGCAATCTTATCAAGATTAGGTTGCTCCAGAAAGTTGGCTTTGATATAGTCAATCGCTTCTGCTATCCGATTATAATTGATGTTTTCCTGTATGTTCATTTCGTTCAATTTTTATAATACAAATATCGCTTGGGTTTTGCGGTTATAAAATCCGAAACTTGCGGAAATGTTTTTTGTTGTTTTTGTTTCAGGTTTTGCGCTATGTGAAATTTTAAAAAACAAAACTAGTTGAGACCTTCTTTTTTAAGAGAAACACTTATCAATTTATAACCATTTTCAGTCCTTAAAAATTCAAAATGATCTTGTCCTGAATCAGCTTTGTTTTTTGGATTAATCACAATAGTCATTGTTGGATATTGCCAGTCTTTTGATTCATTGCAATTATTGAAATAGGTATTATACTCGCTTGATTCGTAAATAAACGGATTTAATCCGCCAGAGGAAATGAAATAGTCTGTTTTTGCATAATTTAATTGTTGTAGTTTTAGTTTTAAAAGATTGTAATTCTGTTGCATAAACTTTGATTTTGATTCGCTGATCCAGGTATTTGGTTCTTTCCAATACGTGATTTTATCAAAGGAATGTTTTTCTAAATTGACTTTGGATAAATCAATAAGCAAAGTGTTTTTTAGCCAATATTTAAACTCTTTGTGATAATTAATGAACGAATAATATTGACCATCGATTCCGCGAAAACTTTCTCGTATTTCATCTTTGCCAGGTTCTTTTGATTTTTCTAAGGAATAAAAATTAAGATCATCATTATAAGGAAAATTTTCAATTAAGATGTTGTTATTTATATTCATTAAGAATTCTTTTCCTCCTTTCCAGAAAAAATGTTCGCCGTCGATTTCTTTTTTAGCATCTTTTAGACCTATAAACATTTTGTTTTTAACTTTGGTTAAATTGCTGTATTCTGCTGGAATTGCAATTTTTCCATCGCTATTAAACATCCCCATTTTGTCTGTTACAGGATCCCTGAAGCGGATATAACCTTCGTTCTCGCAATCCGGACCATTATCAAAAGTATACAAGCTGTCAATCCCAACTAGTTTTCCTTTTTTGGTAAGATAATAGCTTTTCCATTTCTCATTGACTTCTTCTGTAACGGCAATAATATCATCAAATTTATTGGCCGAAGTAAGTCCCATAAATTTAGGTTCTATTTTGACGTTGCCATTTTCATCTTTAAATCCGATATAAGTTGAATCTTTATCCTGAAATGAAATCCAAACATCGCTGTTCTGTGCTAATGCTGCAAGATTTACAAGTAGGAAAGTACAAATAAGAAGAAATCGTTTCATGAGATTGCTTTGTAGTAAATATAGTATAAAGTTTTTAGGAGAAATATTCGTATTGACTTAAGATTCTTTAAAAAAAAATAATCCAACGGGTTTTAGACTATAGGATATTGAATACAATTAAAAAAACTAATTTAATTTCTCGTTTTTGACCTTGACTAAATCATAAACTTTTATACCATATGCAATTGCATAATCTGAAAGTTTGGAGTCTGAGGTTATTAAAAGTTTACAGAATTTTGCTTGTTCTAAAACAAGAGAGTCTGTAAGACCTAAATCAAAAAAACTTTCGCATTCACTACCAGTTTGTGAATCTATATACTTTTCGGAAGTAGTTTTAATTATCTCAGTTATTTTTTGGGTATATTGATATTTATAATTTCCTCCAAAACTGTTTAGTAAATTGTCAACTTCAGTCCAGATGTTTGGTAAAACAATAATCTGCTTAAGATCCCCGATTACATACAATAATTCATAAAAATCCTCTTCATCATATATTGAGGTAGTCTTATGGGTCTTAAGTAATTTGGGATCAATAAGTCCCAGTAATAGAACTATTAAAGCATTTGAATCAATTAAAATCATGCTTTATCATACATTAAAAAACTAACTACTTCGTTTTTTTCGTTTATCTCTAATTTTTTATACATTCTAAGATAAGCAAATTCAGGCGCTAGAGCGGAGAAAGCCTTAGATGGTCTGTTTGTGTTTTCTACTAAATAAGAAACTACAACTTCCCATATTTTTTCGTCCTGTTTAAAAATTGCTTGTTCAAGTCGAAAATCAGGATTTGTAACGGTAGATAAATCTGATAGTTCGTTTTTGGCAATAGTCAATATATCTTTAAGTTTCATAAGGCCTTTTAATTGAGTTTTTAATCTTTTTTATGTAAAAATAGGAAACTTATTTCTTTTCTAAATATTGTACTGTGATATTTTGCTCGCGTGAGGGATAGCAGCCAATGTCATTAAGTTAAGGCTTATATTGCTCTTTTATAATTAGTTATAGATTTGTATTTTCCAGATTGTCTTATTTTTGATTTTTTACGTTCATAATTTCTATTCATCCTAATAGGTTCAAGATG
>NZ_QJHK01000034.1 GCF_003202435.1 Flavobacterium cheongpyeongense | reverse complement strand
GCATCTTGAACCTATTAGGATGAATAGAAATTATGAACGTAAAAAATCAAAAATAAGACAATCTGGAAAATACAAATCTATAACTAATTATAAAAGAGCAATATAAGCCTTAACTTAATGACATTGGCCTCTATCCCTCACGCAGCTTTAGTTTTCATAAGGAAATATTTAATTAGCGATTCATAAAGTTATTTAGTGATTGGAGATCTTTTTTATTATTTTTGAAAGAATAATACGAAAGAAACCTTCGTGTTTATATCCAATTTTGGGTAGATTGGCGAAGGTTTGTTTCGTGTATATACAAGTTGTGCAACATATTGCGAGAAAAAATGGAAATAGAAACAATTCTTGTTGAAATAATAAAAATTCTTGAGAAAGAAGAGCCGAAAAATGAAAATTTGATACAATTATGTAAAAATTGTAAAGGCGGAAATTGGGAAAGTAAAGCACATTTCAGGTTTGTGAATCCGAATAATGCAAATCAACCAAATTCAGAATGGCAATTTCAAGATAACATAATAATTGAACATAATGAAATTGGAACAATTGTAATCGATTTATTGAAGAACAATAAAATTGGCGGGATTGAACTTCTAAATCAACTAAAATAATATAATTTAAAATGCTTAAAAATATCATATTGACTGCAATTTTAACTTTCAACTTTTGCAGTTATTCACAAACAATAAAAAAAGTTGTGGAATTAGAAAATAAGTACCAAGAATGTTTGGATAGTGGAAATGGAATGAAAAAATGTTCTATGGATTTTTATTCAACTTCTGATAGTTTACTAAATGTTGCGTACAAAAACTTAAAAATCAAATTGAATACAACTGAACAAACTAATTTAAAAATCGAGCAACAAAAATGGTTAAAAAAACGAGATGCTTATTTTAAAAAAGTATTTCTAGAAGCAAAAACCGAAAATAGTGGCGATACAGAAAGTAGCGATTTCCAAATGTTTTATTTTGACAAAAAAAGTACATATGTAATTGAACGAGTTAAAGAATTAATAAAGCGAAGAAACAAAATTAAATAAAAATACGATCGCACAATCGAGTAGACGGCTCCGCCAGCAACTGACGGAGTGCGCCTCTCAAATATTTATATTCACGAAAACCAAAAAAAACAATAAAAACCTGACTACACCACCGAGCGTACGGGTCATCCCGATAAAAATCGGGACAAGCTGTACTCGGCGGTTCGCAAAGAGATGAGTTCAATTCGATATAAACATCCGTTAAGGATTGATAACCTCGCTGTTTTAAACGCTTCAAAGTAATGGTAGACTCAAAAATAGGCGACGTACTAATGATTCGGGTTTCAACCGCTCATGCTTGTCCCGATTTTTTCTTTGGAAGGGACTTGCACCCTCTGGAAAAATAACACACTGTAAGATTTGTTTTCCAAAACCAAATTTGTATTTTAGAATTTTAATCAAACACTACAGCTTATGTTCTGCTAATGCAGTGCACACACAGCTACTACAACGGATTTGATCAATTGGCTTAATGGAAAAATTGGTTTTGTATTGGGAAGATAGACAAATCCGAAACATAGCGCTGATTTAATCCCAAACTGCATGTAGCGCGGGGATGTTGGGCTTTATCTTAACCCAAAACATAGAAAACATGAATTCATATAAAAGGGTTATCGAAATAATAGATGCGAATTTGATTCACTGTCTTATTCCAATAATTCTAACGTTAATAGTTATTGAATTTGTTTTCAAAAAACGTTTTGAAACTAAAAAGGTCCTTAATTTAATTTGTTGGCTAATTATTTTATATTCAATAGTTACTTGGACTTATTCATTAATAGCAATGATATTCTATCCTGAAGAATTTGCATTCATTGAAAGAGCGACAGGTCCATATAGCTGGGCTTATTGGACAATGTTCTTATCCGCATTGATTTTACCTTTCACATTATTCATTAAAAAACTATCATCCAATTTTTATTATGTACTATTTGTTGCAATTTTTATGAAAATCGGATTTTATTTCGAGCGTTTTGTTATAATTGTAACCAATTATCATCGGGATTATGGAACACAAAGGAAAAATGTTGAATTTACCGATTCATTCTCATTTGGAATATTAATGATATTTATTCAGGGAATAATAATAGCTCTAACTTCGTTAGCAATATTTGAAATTATAAAAAAGAAAAAAAGGCAAAGTAAAGTGTTGTGAACGGTTTATGAAATTATTTTTAAAAATTAAATCAAAATATTTACACAGAAATATTATTGCAAGATAGAAACTTCAGCAATAAAGATTATGTGGCAATTGCTACATTTCTAGTAAAGAACTCCAGCAAAAAAACTATTCCAAAATACGATTTACCTGCGAAAAAGTTCTTTCGTAGTAAGGCTCTTTGGTTGAAGAGATGATAACTCCGCTATGAGTTGAGGAATGAACAAATTTAATTTCTCCTTCAACTACTTCTACTACCATACCAACATGATTAATTTGGCGCCTTCCATTGGTTTTAAAGAAAATTAAATCTCCCTTTTGAGCTTCCTCTGTATTGATTTTTGTACCAATTCTGGACTGCTCGATTGAACTTCTTGGCAGCTTAATATCAAAATTACCGAAAGTACAGTACATTAATCCTGAACAATCAAAACCTGCTTTTGTGGTCCCTCCGGAACGATAACGCGTTCCTATATTTTCGGTCGCATTTGATATCAATTGGTCTATTAGATCAGAATGATTATTCCCTTTTATTAGTGCAGAATCTTTTTTAATTATTCCTTTATCAGATGCAAATTCAGGAGATTCTAAGGTATCTTTTTTTATTTCCGGAGTTGGTTTTGAAGCCTGTAAAGCATCCGCTTTTTCTTTTGAAGTAAGGATTTTTAAAACATATCCCACTGGTAATTTTTTCCTGATTTCCGGATTCTGTTTTTCTAACTCGGCTACAGTAATTCCGAATTCCTTAGCTATGGCATATTTCGTTTCTTTGGGCTGAACTTTCCTTGAAACTTCAACATCTGTAGTTGTTTGAATGTTTTCAATTGGTTTTTGCAAAGCCGGATCCGCATTCGTATTTGATGGAATGGTAATTTGCTGTCCTATTTTTAGACCTTCTGTCTCCAAAAGTGGGTTTGCTTTTTTTAGATCCTCAACAGAAACATTATATTTTTTTGAGATTCCCCACAGCGTTTCTTTTGCCTGAACATCATGTAAGCCCGGAGTTGTGTTAGCAGCAGTTTCATTAGATTTTATTGTTGCTGACTGATTGGTATTTGGAATTAATAAAACCGAATTTAATTTTAAAATTTTGGGAGCATTTGGATTGGCATTTGCAATATCTTTGGGTTTCACTCCGTATTTCTTAGCGATAGAAGTAAGATTATCACCTTTTGAAATGGTGTGTTTGATATATTTTTCCTGAGAAAAACCTGCTATGCTGAAAAAGAATATTATGATGGCTAATCTAAAAATCATTTGGGGGATTTTTTTTATTTAACTGTGTATGATACACTTATAAAAATCTAATAAATACAGTGTATACCTGTAAAGCGAATTTAACTTTTTAAACTAAAAAAAGCACTTTTTTTAACATGTTTTTAAGTTCTGCTTAACATTTAAAATGCTTCTGAGATAAATGTTTTTTTTGAATTGAAAACAATATTTATAATAAACACATATGCCCTAGCCCGGATGGAAGCGGCATCCTTTTGTTTTTTGCTGCCAAAAAACAAAAGATACAGCAGACAGCCGGATTGGCTCCTGAAAAAAAACGCCCTGTTTTCACAGAGCGTTCATAATTATAATCGAAATCTTGAATTAAGCTTTTCCGGCAGCAATCAAGTTTAGTGCAGAACCTGCAACAAACCAGCCAATCTGACCTTCGTTGTAAGTGTGATTCGCTAAAATAATATCTTTTGAGCCATCTGCATGAACAAACTCTAATGTCAACGGTTTTCCCGGAGCGAATTCCGTTAAATCTGTAAAATTGATGGTGTCATTTTCCTGAATTTTGTCGTAATCTGATTCGTTAGCAAAGGTTAATCCTAAAAGACCTTGTTTTTTTAGGTTGGTTTCGTGAATACGGGCGAAAGATTTTACCAAAACTGCTTTTACACCTAAGAAACGAGGTTCCATTGCTGCGTGTTCACGAGATGAACCTTCGCCATAGTTGTGATCTCCCACAACGACAGACGGAACGCCAGCCGCTTTGTAGGCACGGGCTACAGCAGGAACCGCATCATACTGTTCTGTTAATTGATTTTTAACAGAGTTTGTTTTTTGGTTGAATGCATTTACAGCACCAATGAGCATGTTGTTGGAAATATTATCTAAGTGTCCACGGAAACGTAACCATGGTCCTGCCATAGAAATATGATCTGTTGTACATTTTCCGAATGCTTTGATCAATAATTTGGCACCAGTAATATTTTTACCATCCCAGGCATCAAACGGAGCTAATAATTGCAAACGCTCTGAAGTAAGGCTTACTACAACCTGAACTCCTGAGCCGTCTTCAGCAGGAGCCTGAAATCCCGGATCTTCAGCATAGAAACCTTTTTCAGGCAATTCATCTCCTGTTGGTTCATCAAGCATTACTTCTTCGCCATCTTCGTTAATCAATTTGTCCGTCAACGGATTGAAGCCTAAATCACCGGCAATAGCAAGGGCAGTTACCAATTCCGGTGAACCTACAAACGCTAATGTATTTGGATTACCGTCTGCACGTTTGGAGAAATTACGATTAAAAGAGTGAACGATTGTATTTCTTTCTTCTTTTTCTGCACCTTCCCTGTCCCACATACCAATACATGGACCACAGGCATTTGCAAAGACTGTTGCGCCAATTTTATGAAAAGTGTCAATAAATCCGTCTCTTTCAATAGTAGAACGAACTACTTCTGAACCTGGCGTAATGGTAAATTCAGATTTAACTTTTAAATTTTTCTCTGAAACCTGCTTGGCTAAAGAAGCGGCACGGGAAATATCTTCATAAGAAGAGTTGGTACACGAACCTATTAAGCCAACCTGAATTTGCAATGGCCAGTTATTTTTGATGGCTTCTTCTTTCATTTTAGAAATTGGAGTAGCCAAATCAGGAGTAAAGGGACCGTTTAAGTGTGGCTCTAATTCAGATAAATTGATTTCGATAAGCTGATCAAAATATTTTTCAGGGTCGGCATAAACTTCAGGGTCTCCAGTCAGGTAAGAAGCTATTTTATCTGCGGCATCTGCAACATCGGCTCTGTTTGTAGAACGCAGGTAACGGCTCATAGAATCGTCATAACCAAAAGTTGAAGTGGTAGCGCCAATTTCAGCACCCATATTACAAATCGTACCTTTACCGGTACAGGACATAGCTGTTGCGCCTTCTCCAAAATATTCAACTATCGCTCCGGTTCCTCCTTTTACGGTAAGAATACCTGCTACTTTAAGAATCACATCTTTTGGAGCAGTCCAACCCGATAATTTACCTGTAAGTTTAACTCCTATTAGTTTGGGAAACTTAAGTTCCCATGCCATACCCGACATGACATCTACAGCATCAGCTCCACCAACCCCAATTGCAACCATTCCTAAACCTCCTGCATTTACCGTATGGGAATCGGTACCAATCATCATCCCGCCCGGAAATGCATAATTCTCCAGTACTACCTGATGAATAATCCCTGCTCCGGGTTTCCAGAAACCAATTCCGTATTTATTAGAAACTGACGACAAGAAGTCGAAAACTTCATTACTTTGTGTTTTTGCTCTGGCCAAATCAGTAGCAGCATCTACTTTTGCCTGAATCAGGTGGTCACAATGAACTGTTGTAGGAACAGCAACTTTTGATTTGCCGGCATGCATAAATTGCAATAATGCCATTTGTGCTGTTGCATCCTGACATGCTACACGATCCGGTGCAAAGTCAACATAATCAACTCCTCTTCCAAACGCTTTGGTTGGATTTCCATCCCAAAGATGATTGTATAAAATTTTCTCTGTTAAAGTAAGTGGACGACCAACAATCTCTCGTGCGGCATCAACACGACCGGGCATGTTGTGATACACTTTTTTAATCATTTCAATATCAAAAGCCATACTGTATAATTGTTATTTGTTATTTTTTTGAACAACACAAGTTACAAAAAATAGAACAGCTATTAAAGAAAAAGCCCGGGTTTATCACACGGGCTTTTGAATTATAATTGAAATAAGTATGTTATTACATAACTAACTGCTTGTTTGAAGGAGCAAACTTAGTCAGGTTGATACCTTCTACTGCTGCTGTATATTCTTCTATTGTAGGGGTTCTTCCAAGAATTGTAGATAATACTACAACCGGAGTAGATGAAAGCAATGATTCACCTTTTTTACCTTCAGTATCTTCTACTACTCTTCCCTGGAAAAGACGGGTTGAAGTAGCCATTACGGTATCTCCTTTAGCCGCTTTTTCCTGGTTCCCCATGCAAAGGTTACATCCTGGACGCTCTAAGTATAACATTTTTTCATATTCTGTACGTGCTGCAGCTTTAGGAGCATTATCGTCAAACTCGAAACCTGAGTATCTTTGTAGAACTTCCCAATCACCTTCTGCTTTCAATTCATCAACAATGTTGTAAGTAGGAGGTGCAACAACTAAAGGTGCATTAAATTCTACTTTTCCATTTTGTGCTTCAACATTTTTCAACATTTGGGCAAGAATTTTCATGTCTCCTTTGTGAACCATACAAGATCCGATAAATCCAAGATCTACTTTTTTAACTCCGCCATAGAAAGACAAAGGTCTGATTGTATCGTGAGTATATCGTTTAGAAACATCTGCATTATTTACGTCCGGGTCAGCAATCATTGGCTCAGCAATCAGATCAAGATCTACAACCACTTCAGCGTAATATTTAGCATTAGCATCCGGAGTCAAAGCTGGCTTATCACCCGTTTTAATCTCAGTAATTCTTTTATTTGCTTTATTGATCAATCCCTGAAGAACTTGGTTATGGTTATCCATTCCTTTGTCGATCATAATTTGGATTCTGCTTTTTGCAATTTCCAATGATTCAATCAAAGTATCATCTTCTGAAATACAGATAGAAGCTTTTGCTTTCATTTCTGCAGACCAGTCTGTGAATGTAAATGCCTGATCAGCAGTAAGTGTTCCAATGTGAACCTCGATAATTCTTCCCTGGAATACATTTTCTCCTCCAAATTGTTTCAACATTTGGGCTTGCGTAGCATGAACAACATCACGGAAATCCATGTATTCTTTCATAGTACCTTTGAAAGTAACTTTTACAGAATCCGGAATTGGCATTGAAGCTTCTCCGGTAGCAAGAGCAAGAGCAACTGTTCCTGAGTCAGCACCAAAAGCAACTCCTTTTGACATTCTTGTATGAGAGTCACCACCAATAATGATAGCCCAGTCATCAATCGTAATATCATTTAGAACCTTGTGAATAACATCAGTCATTGCGTGATAAACACCTTTAGGATCACGTGCAGTAATCAAACCAAAATTATTCATAAATTTCATCAATTTAGGAATATTAGCCTGGGCTTTTTTATCCCAAACTGAAGCAGTATGACAACCTGATTGATAAGCACCGTCAACGATTGGAGAAATCACTGTAGCAGCCATAGCTTCTAATTCCTGAGCAGTCATAAGTCCTGTAGTATCCTGAGACCCCACAATGTTTACTTCTACACGAACATCAGAGCCGGCATGCAATATTTTACCCGGAGTTGAACCTACTGCATTTCTGTTGAAGATTTTTTCAACTGCTGTAAGTCCCTGTCCTTCATGAGAGATCTCTTTTGACGGGGCAAATACAGTTGGAATATCAATTTCTAAAACCTTAGCTGCAAATGTTTGAAGTTTTTTTCCAAATACAATTGCGTAAGACCCTCCGGCCTTAATAAATTCCATTTTCTGAGGAGTGAATGATTTTGAAATATCAATCAGCTCTTGATCTCCGTTATAAAGTTTTTTGGTTTTTGTATTTATAGTAAGAACTGTCCCGGTAGCAACAGAATAAACTTCCTCAAGAATTGGGTCTCCACTTTCATTTCGTAAAACATTACCATCTGCATCAACTTTCTTAACCCAGTTTTTAAGGTCAATTCCAATACCGCCGGTAACATCAACTGTAGTTAAGAAAATAGGAGAAATACCATTTGTTCCTCCAACAATTGGAGCAAAATTTACGAATGGCACATATGGGCTTGCTTGTTTCCCTGTCCAAAGAGCCACGTTATTTACACCTGACATTCTTGAAGAACCAACTCCCATCGTACCTTTTTCTGCAATTAACATCACCGATTTGTCCGGGTGCTGTGCCTGAAGTGCTTTAATTTCCTCTTGTGCCTGAGGCGTAATCATACATTTTCCATGAAGCTCGCGATCTGAACGTGAGTGAGCCTGATTTCCAGGAGAAAGTAAATCTGTAGAGATATCTCCCTCACCGGCAATGTAAGTGACAACCTTAATTTCTTCAGGAGCCTCTGGCAATTTAGTGAAGAACTCAGCTTGTGCGTAACTTTCAATAATTTCTTTAGCAATTACATTACCACTTTTAAATGCTTCTTTTAAACGATCTGTATCTGCATCATAAAGATAAACTTGGGTTTTAAGTACATTTGCAGCTTCATTCGCAATAGAAATATCATTCCCCAAAGCCAAGTCAAGCAACACCTCAATTGAAGGACCGCCTTTCATGTGTGATAATAACTCAAAAGCAAAAGCAGAAGTAATTTCATTTACTACCGATTCCCCTAAAATAATTTCTTTTAAAAACTGAGCCTTTTCACCAGCTGCACTAGTAGTTCCTGGTATAGTATTGTAGATAAAAAATTTAAGAGAATCTTCTCTGTATTCATTATTTACATCTTTAATTTGAGCAATGATTACACTTAACAAATCGGCACCATCAATTGGTTTCGGGTTAAGCCCTTGTTCTTTACGCTCTTCAATTTCTTTAAGGTAATCTTTGTAAATAGTATTATCAAAAGCCATAGTAAATTAGGTATTTTTATTTTTTGTTCGCAAATTTAGGAATTAAAGCTGAGAATTAAAAAAAATATAACAGATACGCCTTTTTCAAAAACAATTATTGACAAATAATGATTCTAACTGTTTTTTTTATTACCAATCCTTTACTTTCAAACATAAATATTGAATTATCAATAATTTAATATCTTTTCTTTAACAAAGTCGGATTTTAATGTTACAAAGGAAATGTGATTTTAACCCCATTTTAAGAATGAACTTTTATAATTAAGTATTTATATCGTTATAGTTTATTATTTGGATTCTTTTTTTACGTAAAAATACTTATAGTAAAAAAGCCTGAGAAATCTTAAAAATTGCTCAGGCAGTTAATCCTTTATATATTTTTCACATCAATTTTTGTATAATAATTTCTTCTGTTATTCCTTCAGCATCGGCTTTGTAATTTTTGATAATTCTGTGTCTCAAAATCCCAACCGCTACAGCTTTTACATCTTCAATATCCGGAGAAAATTTACCATTGAAAGCTGCATGGGCTTTCGCTGCTAAAATTAAATTCTGAGAAGCTCTTGGTCCAGCTCCCCAATCCAGATAATTTTTAACAAAATCATTGGTCAAAGGATTATCAGGACGTGTTTTACTAACTAATGTCACCGCATATTCAATAACATTATCTGCCACAGGAATTCTACGGATCAGATGTTGAAAATCAATAATTTCCTGCGCTGTAAATAACGGATTAATCGTTGTTTTAACATCAGAAGTGGTGCGTTTTACAACCTGAACTTCTTCTTCAAATGTTGGATATTCTAATTTAATTGCAAACATAAAACGGTCCAACTGAGCCTCTGGCAAAGGATAAGTTCCTTCCTGTTCAATTGGGTTTTGTGTTGCTAATACAAAGTACGGCAAATCTAATCTGTAATTTTGCCCTGCAATGGTAACGGAACGTTCCTGCATAGCTTCAAGCAAGGCCGCTTGTGTTTTCGGAGGTGTTCTGTTGATCTCATCTGCTAAAATAATATTCGAAAAAATTGGTCCTTTGATGAATTTAAATTGTCGGTTTTCATCCAAAATTTCACTCCCTAAAATATCAGAAGGCATTAAATCAGGCGTAAACTGAATTCGTTTAAAATCCAGACCTAAGGCCTGAGAAAGCGTATTTATCATTAATGTTTTTGCCAAACCGGGAACACCTATTAAAAGTGCGTGACCTCCCGAAAATATGCAAAGTAAAATTTGATCTACAACGGCATCCTGCCCTACAATTATTTTTGCTATCTCGGTTTTTAATTCGTTTCTTTTTTGAACCAAATTATGAATTGCTGCTACGTCAGACATTTATGAATATATTTTAAATTAAAAGAGTTAGCTCTATGAATTCATAAAACTAACTCTTTTCTTTATTTAATAAAAATTATTTTTTCAACCAATTATTAGTAAAAGTACAATCTCTGTATTCTCCAATAATCTTAATGTATGTATCTTTAATTTTTGTATCAAACCATTTTGCAATTGCATTAATTTGTTTTTCTTTTAATGCTAATTCTTTAATTTTAGTATAGTCTTTCGCATAATCAGCCGTATGCGAATCTATTCTATTCGTAACAGTAATTAATTTATAGGTCTTTTTCCCTTTATCATCTGTATCTAAAAGTGGCTGAGAAACCTCATTATCTTTTAAATTCGAAACCTGACTGTATAAACTAGCATCCATTTTAGTCAGTTCAAAACGTGTATCCTGAGTATTTGGATTTACTAAAGCACCTCCATTTGCCCTGGTTTGTTTTTCATCAGACTCTGTTCTTGCAGCATCCGCAAAAGAAATCTCTTTGTTTACAATCTTATTTCTAATGTTTGTAATTCTTTCCTTCGCTTCTTTTAAAGCTGTTTCAGAAACTGTTGGTGATATTAAAATATGTCGTAATTCAACTTCTTGTCCTTTTATTTTATCAACCATTATAATATGATATCCATAAGTAGTCTCAAAAGGATCTGAAATCTCCCCTTCTCCAAGACTAAAAGCAACATCCTTAAACTCCTTGACAAAAGGAGTCTTTCTTGTCATTTTGTAATATCCTCCGGCTGGAGAAGAACCAGGGTCCTGAGAATACAAAACGGCTTTTGTTGCAAAACTAGAACCCTCTAAAACATCTTTTTTAATAGCGTTTAATCTGTCAATTACTTTTTGTTTGTCTTCTTTTGAAACTTTAGGCTCCACAACAATTTGAGCAACTTCCATCTCGGCGCCAAAACTTGGCAATTCATCTTTTGGGATTTTTTTAAAGAAATTACGCACTTCCTCAGGTGTAATTTCTACAGCATCTACAATCTTCTTTTGCATTTCTGAAGATAATTTTTGCTCTTTTAATATGTCTGAAAAATAAGTTTTAAATTCTTCAACAGAACTTTTCTTATAAAACTCTACAATTTTATTGATATCTCCACCCGTTTGCCTCATCATATAAGTAAGCCTTTCGTCCATCATACTTTTAACTTCGGCATCACTTACGATAATACTATCCTGAATCGCCTGATGGGCATACAATTTATCTTCTAACAACTTACCTAACATCTGACATCTGGTAATATCTTTTATTGATCCCCCTTGAGAAGTGATCTCAAGATAACCCTTATCAATATCTGAGTCTAAAACAATATAGTCTCCAACTGTAGCAATAATCCCATCAACCTTTTGTTTATTGATTGAATTCGCTTCAACCGGTTTTTCAGCTACAACCTCTTTAATTACTTCCTGAGCTGAAATTATTGAGTTGAAAAAAAGTAAAAAACATATTGTTAGCACTGACTTGTAATCAATAGTTTTTAGCTGTAATTTTTTTAATAACATTTTTTAAATTTTATTTGAATGTAAGATCTTGTTTTAGTTTCTCATTAAAACTGAAATTAATTAAATCATATTTTCAGAACTGTAGAAAATACAAAAAAATTGCATCCGTTTTTTTACAACTTATAACGAACAAAAATAACAATTCAATTACATAATCCAACTATCAGCTATACTATTAACAAAAAATTATACCCAATGCTGGCAATTGGGTACAAAAGATGAAACATATTACTGATTTTTATCAGTATAAATAACTAAATCATCTAAATCAAAACAGAATAGTATTTATTTTTAAATCGTCTTAATTAATAGTACTTTTGCAACCTTATTTATACAAAATATGAGCTTTTTAAAAGAAATACAACGCAGAAGAACTTTTGGAATTATCTCGCATCCTGATGCCGGTAAAACAACATTGACAGAAAAATTATTACTTTTTGGAGGTGCAATTCAGGAAGCTGGTGCTGTAAAAAACAATAAAATTAAAAAAGGGGCAACGAGTGATTTTATGGAAATCGAACGCCAAAGAGGTATTTCGGTTTCAACCTCTGTGCTTGCTTTTAATTATAAAGACAAAAAAATCAACATTCTTGATACGCCCGGACACAAGGATTTTGCCGAAGATACTTTTAGGACTTTAACTGCTGTTGATAGTGTAATAGTCGTAATTGACGTTGCAAAAGGAGTCGAGGAGCAAACTGAAAAACTGGTAGCTGTTTGCAGAATGCGTAATATTCCGATGATTGTCTTCATCAATAAATTAGATCGTGAAGGTAAAGATGCTTTTGACTTAATGGATGAGGTTGAACAAAAATTAGGCTTAAAAGTTACACCACTAAGTTTTCCAATCGGAATGGGGTATGATTTTCAGGGAATATACAATTTATGGGAAGAAAACATCAACCTTTTCAGTGGAGACAGCCGAAAAAACATTGAGGAAACTATTGCTTTTTCTGATGTTCAGAACAATCCTGAATTAGATAAAATTGTGGGACAAAAAGCAGCTGAAAAACTTCGTGAAGAGTTAGAACTGATTGATGAAGTATATCCAAAATTTGATCGTCAGGATTATTTAGATGGAAAAATTCAACCCGTATTTTTTGGTTCAGCTTTGAATAATTTTGGTGTTCGCGAATTATTAGATTGTTTTGTTTCAATCGCTCCATCGCCAAGGGCAAAAGATTCTGAAACCCGTTTGGTTGATCCTGCGGAAGAAAAAATGTCTGGTTTTGTATTTAAAATCCATGCTAATATGGATCCAAAACACCGTGACCGTTTAGCCTTTATCAAAATTGTTTCGGGTACTTTTGAAAGAAATAAACCTTATTATCATGTTCGACAAAAAAAGAATTTAAAATTCTCAAGCCCTAATGCCTTTTTTGCTGAGAAAAAAGAAATTGTAGATATTTCCTATCCAGGCGATATTGTAGGGTTACATGATACTGGAAATTTTAAAATTGGTGACACTTTAACTGAAGGCGAATTAATGAGCTTTAAGGGAATTCCGAGTTTCTCTCCGGAACATTTCAGATATATCAATAATGCTGACCCAATGAAAGCAAAACAACTAGACAAAGGAATTGACCAATTAATGGACGAAGGTGTAGCCCAGCTTTTTACATTAGAAATGAATAACCGTAAAATTATTGGAACTGTTGGTGCACTTCAATACGAAGTTATCCAATACCGTTTAGAACATGAATATGGCGCAAAATGTACCTACGAAAACTTCCCGGTTCACAAAGCCTGCTGGGTAAAACCAAATGATCCTAAAAGTGAAGAGTTTAAAGAATTCAAAAGAATCAAACAAAAATTCCTGGCACATGATAAATATGGGCAACTGGTTTTCTTAGCAGATTCTGATTTTACAATTCAGATGACACAAAGTAAATATCCAAATGTGAAATTATTTTTCACATCAGAATTTGAATAAAAAGCCATATCTTTTCAATCAAAAAGCGCCAACTTTCAAAGTTGGCGCTTTTTTAATGGAATTAAATTAACCTTTATCTGCAAAAATTAATTTCCTTTATTTTATGTTAACCCAAAAATATGATTAATTCAAAATAAAACAAAATATACTCGTTAAAAGCGAATTAAATCAGATTAAATACACTTTCACTTGTTTATTTCACAAAAAAAAGCTCCATTTCTGGAGCTTTTAAAAATTTATGCTTGTCCTGCCGGACCAAAATTAAGCGGAATTGGCGCTTGTTCAGTTTCTTTGATTTCGCCATGAGCGGCTTCAAAACGATGAATGTTTTCACCAATTGCTCTCAATAATCTTTTAGCATGTTGTGGAGTGAGGACAATCCTTGACTTCACCTTGGCTTTTGGAGTACCCGGCATAATATTTACAAAATCTAAAACAAACTCTGATGATGAGTGATTGATAATCGCAAGATTGGAATAAATACCTTCTGCAATAGTTTCGTCCAACTCAATGTTAATTTGTTCTTGTTGTTTCGGATTACTCATAATTTAATATTTTTTTTCAATTTCCCCCTTCAGATGAAGAGGGAATTGATAAGAATTAATAAATATACTCTTCTTTATTTGCCATCATTTCATTGTAATCATCTTTAGAACCTACGATTGTATTATCGTATTCTCTCATACCAGTTCCCGCAGGAATTCTGTGTCCAACAATTACATTTTCTTTCAATCCTTCAAGATCATCAACTTTACCTGCTACTGCAGCTTCGTTAAGCACTTTTGTTGTTTCCTGGAATGAAGCAGCAGAAATGAATGATTTAGTTTGTAACGAAGCTCTTGTTATACCTTGAAGAACTGGCGTTGCAGTTGCTGTAATTACGTCTCTGGCTACTACAAGATTCTTATCATTTCGTTTCAATAATGAATTTTCATCACGTAATTCACGAGGAGTGATAATCTGACCTGGTTTCAACACAGAAGAATCTCCGGCATCTTCAACTACTTTCATACCATATAGTTTATCGTTTTGAACGATGAAATCTTTAGTATGAATTAATTGATCTTCTAAGAATAAAGTATCTCCAGGATCCTGAACCCTTACTTTACGCATCATTTGACGGATAACTACCTCAAAGTGTTTGTCATTAATTTTTACCCCTTGTAAACGGTAAACCTCCTGAATTTCATTCACCAAATACTGTTGAACAGCAGCCGGCCCCTGAATTCTTAAAATATCATCCGGAGTTATTGCACCATCAGATAATGGAACACCCGCTCTTACAAAGTCATTTTCCTGAACCAAAATCTGACTTGATAGTTTCACAAGATATTTTCTAACATCTCCAAATTTAGATTCGATAACAATCTCACGGTTACCTCTTTTGATTTTTCCAAAAGAAACAACTCCGTCAATCTCAGAAACTACAGCTGGGTTAGAAGGATTACGAGCTTCTAACAGCTCTGTAATTCTTGGAAGACCTCCTGTAATATCTCCAGACTTAGAAGAACGACGTGGAATTTTAACTAATACTTTACCAGCTTTAATTTTCTCCCCGTTTTCAACCATAAGGTGTGCTCCAACCGGTAAGTTATAAGAACGGATTAATTCTCCTTCTTTACCATAAACCAATAAAGTCGGAATTAATTTTTTATTTCTGGCCTCAGAAATTACTTTTTCCTGGAAACCTGTCTGCTCATCGATTTCAACCATGAATGTTTGTCCCTGCTCTAAATCTTCGTAAGCAATCTTACCTGTAAATTCAGAAACAATTACACCATTATATGGATCCCACTTACAGATCACAGTTCCTTTAGCAACAGTTTCCCCGTCATTAACAAAGATACTTGAACCGTAAGGAATATTGTGCGTATTTAAAACGATTCCGGTTTTTTCGTCAACTAATTTCAATTCAGTAGAACGCGAAACCACGATATCAACAGAATTTCCTTCGCTGTCTTCTCCTTTTACTGTTTTTAAGTCTTCTATTTCAAGTCTACCATTGAATCTTGTAACAATACTAGATTCTTCAGAAATACCTCCTGCAACCCCTCCAACGTGGAAAGTACGAAGTGTCAGCTGTGTACCCGGCTCACCAATAGACTGAGCAGCAATAACTCCGACAGCTTCCCCTCTCTGCGTCATTTTTCCGGTAGCTAAGTTTCTACCATAACATTTAGCACAAATACCTTTTGTAGCTTCACAAGTTAATGGTGATCTCACTTCTACTCTTTCGACCGGAGAAGCTTCAATAGTTCTCATAATTGACTCTGTAATCTGCTCACCTGAGTGAACCATTACTTCGTTTGTAAGCGGATTAATTACATCCTGCAATGCAACACGTCCTAAAATTCTTTCTCCTAATGACTCAACGATTTCTTCATTTTTCTTCAAAGCAGATACTTCAACACCTCTTAAAGTTCCACAATCCTCGATATTAACGATAACATCCTGAGAAACATCATGAAGCCTTCTTGTTAAGTAACCAGCATCGGCCGTTTTAAGAGCCGTATCCGCAAGACCTTTACGAGCACCGTGAGTAGAAATGAAGTACTCAAGGATCGAAAGACCTTCCTTAAAGTTAGAAAGAATTGGGTTTTCAATAATCTCACCACCACCGGCTGTAGATTTTTTAGGCTTAGCCATCAAACCACGCATACCTGTTAACTGACGAATCTGCTCCTTAGAACCCCTCGCCCCAGAGTCAAGCATCATGTATACAGAGTTGAAACCTTGCTGGTCTTCTCTAATATTTTTCATTGCTAATTCTGTTAACTGCGCATTTGCAGAAGTCCATACGTCAATAACCTGGTTGTAACGCTCGTTATTTGTGATAAGACCCATGTTATAGTTGGTTGAGATACCTTCAACTTGTTCTCTGGCATCTGCAATCAATTTAGTTTTTTGTTCTGGAATTCTAATATCACCTAAAGAGAATGACAAACCTCCTCTAAACGCAAATTTATACCCCATGTCTTTCATATTATCCAAGAAAGCTGCCGTTGTAGGTACATCAGTCACACTTAAAATGTGTCCGATAATGTCTCTAAGGTTTTTCTTAGTCAATACGTCATTTATATATCCGGCTGCTTCAGGTACTACTTCGTTAAATAATACACGTCCTGCAGTTGTCTGGATAATTTTATACACTAATTCTCCGTTCTCATTAAAATCTTTTGCTCGAATTTTCACACGGGCATTCAGCTCTAATCTTCCTTCGTTTAATGCAATATTAACTTCTTCAGCAGAATAAAAAGTCAAATCCTGACCTAAAATTTTGTGGTCTTCTGTAGAAATACGCTCTTTGGTCATATAATACAGACCCAAAACCATGTCCTGAGATGGTACTGTAATAGGTGCACCATTTGCAGGGTTCAAGATATTGTGAGAAGCTAACATCAGTAATTGAGCCTCTAAAATAGCTTCTGGTCCTAATGGTAAGTGAACCGCCATCTGGTCACCATCAAAATCGGCGTTGAATGCCGTACATACCAATGGGTGCAACTGGATCGCTTTTCCTTCAATTAATTTTGGCTGGAATGCCTGAATACCAAGTCTGTGCAAAGTAGGAGCACGGTTAAGTAATACCGGGTGACCTTTAATTACATTTTCAAGGATATCCCAAACTACTGGCTCTTTTTTGTCAATAATTTTCTTAGCAGATTTTACTGTTTTTACAATACCTCTTTCAATCAATTTACGGATAACAAAAGGTTTATATAACTCAGATGCCATATCTTTTGGCAATCCACATTCGAATAATTTTAACTCAGGACCAACGACGATTACCGAACGAGCAGAATAATCCACACGTTTTCCAAGTAAGTTTTGACGGAAACGTCCTTGCTTACCTTTTAAGGAATCAGATAATGATTTTAATGGTCTGTTAGATTCTGTTTTAACAGCAGAAGCTTTACGTGTGTTATCGAATAATGAATCTACAGATTCTTGTAACATACGCTTCTCGTTTCTTAAGATAACTTCAGGAGCTTTAATCTCCATTAATCTTTTCAAACGGTTATTACGGATGATTACACGACGATATAAATCGTTCAAATCTGAAGTTGCAAAACGACCTCCATCAAGTGGTACAAGCGGACGTAATTCTGGCGGAATAACAGGAACCACTTTCATAATCATCCACTCAGGACGATTTTCACGGTTTAAATTAGACTCACGGAAAGACTCAACAACTTGTAATCTCTTAAGAGCTTCAGTTTTACGTTGTTTAGATGTTTCGTTGTTAGCACTGTGTCTTAATTCATAAGATAAAGCATCTAAGTCTATACGAGCTAATAAATCCATAATACATTCTGCTCCCATTTTGGCAACAAATTTATTAGGATCCATGTCATCTAAATATTGATTTTCCTGTGGAAGAGTATCTAAAATATTTAAATATTCTTCTTCCGTTAAGAAATCAAGTCTTTGTAAAGATTCTCCATCTGCATTTTTAGCAATACCAGCCTGAATTACTACGTATCTTTCGTAGTAAATGATCATATCTAATTTCTTAGATGGAAGACCAAGGATATAACCAATTTTGTTTGGAAGAGAACGGAAATACCAGATGTGAGCAATTGGCACAACAAGGTTGATGTGTCCTACTCTGTCACGACGTACTTTTTTCTCCGTAACTTCAACACCACAACGGTCACAGATGATACCTTTGTAACGAATTCTTTTATATTTACCACAAGCACATTCAAAATCCTTAACAGGTCCGAAGATTCTTTCACAGAAAAGTCCGTCACGTTCTGGTTTGTGCGTTCTGTAGTTGATTGTTTCAGGTTTCAAAACCTCTCCTCGTGATTCTTTAAGGATAGATTCTGGTGAAGCCAATCCGATAGAGATTTTATTAAATCTTTTTACCTGATTTTTATCTTTATTATTGTTTCTATTATTCATCATAGTTTTTACTATTGATTTATTTGCATTAAAAATTGATTTTAGATTTATAATCTACTCTTTAAAAGAAAAGAGTTAATCATTCAGCTACTACCTCGGGTTACTTCTCTAAACCTCAAATCTAATTTGAAGCGCTAGTTATATTGTATATAAAAAATCGGAACGGGTTACGGGTATAAATCTTTAAAAACTTATTCTAATTAAACAGTTCATGTCCCAGATTCAGTGATAAGCTGAAAACTGGGACTGTAACTGAAAACTTTTTTATTCTTCCAAACGAAGATCTAATCCCAGACCTTTCAATTCGTGCATTAATACATTGAATGATTCTGGCAAACCTGGTTCCGGCATAGTTTCTCCCTTAACGATAGCTTCGTAAGTTTTAGCTCTACCAATAACATCATCCGATTTAACCGTTAAGATTTCACGTAAAGTACTAGAAGCACCATATGCTTCAAGTGCCCAAACCTCCATCTCTCCAAAACGCTGACCTCCAAACTGAGCTTTACCTCCAAGTGGCTGCTGCGTAATCAATGAGTATGGTCCGATAGAACGTGCGTGCATCTTATCATCAACCATGTGTCCTAATTTAAGCATGTAAATTACACCCACAGTAGCTTTTTGTGCAAAACGCTCACCAGTACCTCCGTCGTAAAGGTATGTATGCCCGAAACGCGGTACTCCAGCCTCATCAGTTAATTCATTAATTTGATCTAGAGAAGCACCGTCAAAAATTGGAGTAGCAAATTTTCTACCCAGATTCATACCAGCCCATCCAAGAACAGTTTCATAGATCTGACCAATGTTCATACGTGAAGGTACCCCAAGTGGATTCAATACGATATCTACTGGTGTTCCATCTTCAAGGAAAGGCATATCTTCATGACGAACAATTCTAGCAACAATACCTTTATTACCGTGACGTCCCGCCATTTTATCACCAACTTTTAACTTACGTTTTTTAGCGATATAGATTTTAGCCAATTTCAAGATACCGGATGGTAATTCATCTCCAACTGTAATCGTGAATTTCTCTCTTCTTAAAGCTCCTTGTAAGTCGTTCAGCTTGATTTTATAGTTATGAATCAAATCATTAACCATTTTATTCGTAGCATCATCAGCAACCCACTGACCTTTACTTAAGTGAGCAAAATCCTCTACTGCATAAAGCATTTTTTGAGTATATTTTTTACCTTTTGGTAAAACTTCTTCACCCAAATCATTCATTACACCCTGAGATGTTTTTCCGTTCACGATCAGGAATAATTTCTCAACCAATCTGTCTTTTAATTCAACAAATTTAGTTTCGAACTCCATTTCTAAAGCGCCTAGAGCATCTTTATCCTGAGTACGTTTACGTTTATCTTTTACGGCTCTTGCAAATAATTTTTTATCAAGAACTACACCGTGTAAAGATGGAGAAGCTTTTAATGAAGCATCTTTTACATCACCTGCTTTATCCCCAAAGATTGCACGAAGCAATTTCTCCTCTGGAGTAGGATCTGATTCCCCTTTTGGTGTAATTTTTCCGATCAAAATGTCGCCAGGTTTAACCTCTGCTCCAATTCTGATCATACCGTTTTCATCTAAATCTTTAGTAGCTTCTTCAGAAACGTTAGGAATATCGTTTGTTAACTCTTCGTTTCCTAACTTAGTATCTCTAACCTCTAATGAATAATCATCAACGTGGATAGAGGTAAAAATATCATCACGAACTACTTTTTCAGAAATTACAATCGCATCCTCGAAGTTATATCCTTTCCATGGCATGAACGCAACTTTTAAGTTTCTACCTAAAGCTAATTCTCCATTTTGAGTAGCATATCCTTCTGATAATACTTGTCCAGGAATAACTCTGTCACCTTTTCTTACGATTGGTTTCAGGTTAATACTTGTTCCCTGATTGGTTTTTCTAAATTTAATCAGATTGTATGTTTTCTCATCAG
Organism: Flavobacterium cheongpyeongense; assembly: GCF_003202435.1. Taxonomy (GTDB): domain Bacteria; phylum Bacteroidota; class Bacteroidia; order Flavobacteriales; family Flavobacteriaceae; genus Flavobacterium; species Flavobacterium cheongpyeongense. Next base: position 11,118 of record NZ_QJHK01000034.1, on the reverse strand, counting down.
CATCAAAACTAACCATTCTTTCGTCTTCTGTACGATCGTATTTAATAGTAATGATATTAGCATCAACATATTCAACAGTTCCATGCCCTTCAGCATTGATTAATACTCTTGAATCTGAAGCTACCTGACGCTCTAAACCTGTACCAACAATCGGAGCTTCAGGGCGAATCAAAGGAACAGCCTGACGCATCATGTTCGATCCCATCAACGCACGGTTCGCATCATCATGCTCCAAGAAAGGAATCAAAGATGCAGAAATCGAAGCAATCTGGTTAGGTGCAACGTCTGTATAATGTACTGCAGAAGGTTCAACAACCGGAAAGTCACCTTCCTCACGAGCAATAACATTACTTGCCGTAATTTTACCAGTAGAATCCATTTCAATGTTTGCCTGAGCAATCATTTTTCCTTCTTCTTCTTCAGCACTTAAATAAATAGGTGTGCTTTCTAAATCAACTACACCGTCAGTTACTTTACGATAAGGAGTTTCGATGAAACCCATTCCGTTAACTTTTGCATAAACACCAAGAGATGAAATCAAACCAATGTTTGGTCCCTCAGGAGTTTCGATCGGACATAAACGACCATAGTGTGTATAGTGAACGTCACGAACCTCGAAACCAGCTCTCTCTCTAGAAAGTCCACCTGGTCCAAGTGCAGATAATCTTCTTTTGTGTGTAATCTCAGCCAATGGATTCGTTTGATCCATAAATTGGGATAACTGGTTAGTTCCAAAGAAAGAGTTGATAACTGATGATAATGTTTTAGCATTAATCAGATCAATTGGTGTAAACACCTCGTTATCTCTAACGTTCATACGCTCTCTAATAGTTCTAGCCATACGCGCTAAACCTACACCGAATTGTTGAGACAATTGTTCTCCAACTGTTCTGACACGACGGTTTGATAAGTGATCAATATCATCAATCTCAGCTTTAGAGTTGATCAATTCGATCAAATATTTTACTATTGTAATAATATCTTCTTTGGTAAGCACTTGCTTATCCATCGGGATATCTAAATTCAATTTTTTGTTCATTCTGTAACGACCTACTTCACCTAAGTTGTAACGTTGGTCAGAGAAGAATAATTTATCTATAATACCACGAGCAGTTTCCTCATCAGGTGGTTCAGCGTTACGCAACTGACGGTAAATATGCTCTACAGCTTCTTTTTCAGAGTTAGTTGGATCTTTCTGTAACGTATTATGGATAATAGCATAATCTGCCTGGTTATTATCCTCTTTGTGTAACAAAATAGATTTAACGTTAGAATCAATAATCTCTTCAACATTATCTTTATCGATAATAGTATCACGATCAAGGATGATTTCATTACGTTCTATGGACACTACTTCTCCAGTATCTTCATCAACAAAATCCTCATGCCATGTATTCAATACACGTGCAGCGAGTCTTCTTCCAATATATTTTTTGATACCGGTTTTAGAAACTTTAATTTCTTCAGCAAGGTCAAAAATTTCAAGGATATCCTTATCTCTCTCGAATCCAATTGCACGGAATAAAGTTGTAACAGGTAATTTTTTCTTTCTATCGATATAAGCATACATAACGCTATTGATATCTGTAGAAAATTCTATCCAGGAACCTTTAAAAGGAATTACTCTGGCAGAATAAAGTTTAGTTCCGTTTGCGTGGAATGACTGTCCAAAGAAGACCCCAGGAGAACGGTGCAATTGAGATACTACTACACGCTCAGCACCATTGATTACAAAAGTACCACTTGGAGTCATATAAGGAATTGTACCTAAATAAACGTCTTGTACAATAGTTTCAAAATCTTCGTGTTCTGGATCTGTACAATATAGTTTCAACCTGGCTTTTAAAGGCACACTATAAGTAAGACCTCTCTCTATACATTCTTGAATGGTATAACGTGGCGGATCTACAAAATAATCAAGGAACTCCAATACAAAATTGTTTCTTGTATCTGTAATTGGAAAGTTTTCCATGAAGGTATTGTACAACCCTTCGTCGCCTCTTTCGTCAGATTTCGTTTCTAATTGAAAGAAATCTTTAAACGATTTTACCTGCACATCCAGAAAATCCGGATATTGAGGTATATTTTTAGTAGAGGCAAAATTCAATCTTTCAGTCTGATTTGTTATCATCAATGAACAAAATTTTGATTAAAAAAAAGTAGTTTTTTGTGTAAAACACATTGTTTAATTTATACTTTCTTTTTAAAATCAATACATCTTTAAAATAAACCCAAAAATTTAGTTTAATTTTTTTCTTCGTATTGATCAAAAACTCTTTCGTATTTTAAACTATTTGATAATAAAATTTTATATATTTTATTATACGAAAAATGGTTTAGGCCATTGAGCTTATGACTCAAGACCTAAACCTAGTTTTAAAACTGAGTTAAATTATTTAAGCTCAACTACAGCTCCAGCTTCTTCTAATGATTTTTTAAGACCTTCAGCCTCCTCTTTAGAAACACCTTCTTTAACGTTTGATGGAGCACCGTCAACTACATCTTTAGCTTCTTTAAGTCCTAAACCTGTAAGTTCTTTAACTAATTTTACAACTGCTAATTTAGAAGCTCCTGCTTCTTTCAATACAACTGTAAATTCAGTTTGTGCTTCAACAGCATCACCTTCTCCACCACCAGCAGCAACTACTACAGCTGCAGCAGCAGGCTCGATACCATACTCATCTTTTAATATTGTTGCTAATTCGTTAACTTCTTTAACTGTTAAGTTAACTAATTGTTCTGCGAATTGTTTCAAATCTGCCATTTTTTCTATCGTTTAAAATGATTTGTAAAATTATATTTTGTTTATTGTGCGCTATTTAAGCTGCAAGAAAAATAAATTCCTTACAATAATTATTATGCTTCAGTTTCTTCTTCGCTACCTGCGAATTTATTTTGTAAAGCAGAAATAATTCTTTGAGCTGGTGATTGCAATAATCCAATAAGTTCTCCAAGAAGTTCTTCTTTAGATTTGATAGTTGCTAATACCTCTAATTGATCATCACCAATATAAATTTCAGAATTAATATAAGCACCTTTTAATACAGGCTTAGCTGATTTTTTTCTAAAATCTTTAATTATTTTCCCAGGTGCATTTGCAACATCCGAAATAAATATAGCACTATTACCACTCAAAACTGAAGGTAAATCACCATAGTCATTAGATGAAGCTTCCATTGCTTTTGCAAGCAAAGTATTTTTTACAACCTCTAATTTTATACCTGCTTTAAAGCAAGCTCTTCTCAAGCTTGAAGTAGTTTCTGCATTTAATCCAGAAATATCAGAAATATATATGATATTTGAACCAGCTAACTGTGCAGTTAAATCTTCAATCGCGATTGATTTTTCTTCTCTAGTCATACTAAAAATTATTAACTACCAATTATACTGCTTTTGGATCCAATGCAATAGCAGGACTCATAGTGCTTGTAAGGTGAATACCCTTAATATAGGTACCTTTAGCAGCAGTTGGCTTAAGTTTGATTAATGTTTGAATAATTTCGTGTGCATTGTCATAAATTTGCTCAGCTCCAAAAGAAACTTTACCAATTCCTGCGTGTACGATACCAGTTTTATCAACTTTAAAGTCAATTTTACCAGCTTTAACCTCTTGAACAGCTTTTGCAACATCCATAGTCACAGTACCTGTTTTAGGGTTTGGCATTAAACCTCTAGGTCCTAAAATACGACCTAATGGACCTAATTTCCCCATAACAGCCGGCATAGTGATGATAACATCAACATCTGTCCAACCATCTTTAATTTTTTGTAAGTAATCATCAAGACCTACATAATCAGCTCCCGCTTCTTTCGCTTCTGCTTCTTTATCTGGAGTAACTAATGCTAATACTTTAACGTCTTTACCTGTACCATGAGGTAATGTAACTACACCTCTAACCATTTGATTCGCTTTTCTTGGATCAACACCCAAACGAACTGCGATATCAACAGACTCATCAAATTTTGCAGAAGCTATAACTTTAATCAATGCAGCTGCATCTTTTAAAGTATATAGTTTGTTCTTTTCAATTTTTGAAGCAGCCTCTTTTTGCTTTTTTGTCAATTTTGCCATTTCTTTCTCTTAATTAAAAAGGAGCATCTCCTGATACAGTTATACCCATAGATCTTGCAGTTCCAGCAATCATACTCATTGCAGATTCGATTGTGAATGCATTTAAATCTACCATTTTATCTTCAGCAATTGCTTTGATAACATCCCAAGTAACGCTAGCTACTTTTTTACGATTTGGTTCACCTGATCCAGACTTTAGCTTTGCTGCTTCCATTAACTGTACTGCAGCTGGAGGAGTCTTAACAACAAAATCGAATGATTTGTCTTTGTACACAGTGATTTGCACTGGACAAATTTTGCCAGGTTTATCCTGAGTTCTAGCATTAAATTGCTTACAAAACTCCATGATATTAACCCCAGCAGCTCCTAAAGCAGGTCCAACCGGTGGCGACGGATTCGCAGCACCTCCCTTAACTTGTAGTTTAACTACCTTACTAATTTCTTTAGCCATTTTTTAAAAAATTTAACACCATAATCATTTGGAAGCGATTACGGTGGATATTATAGATGTAACAAAAAATTATACTTTTTCAACTTGCATAAAACTTAATTCTAATGGAGTTTTTCTTCCAAAAATCTTAACCATAACCTCAAGTTTACGCTTTTCTTCATTAATTTTTTCAACTGTACCATTAAATCCGTTAAAAGGACCATCAATCACTTTTACAGTTTCTCCTAAGTTGAAAGGAATAGCACGAGTATCTGTATTTACAGCCAACTCATCTACCTTACCTAACATTCTATTTACCTCGGAAAGCCTCAAAGGAACAGGCTCACCGCCTTTGATCTCACCTAAAAATCCAATTACACTGGTAATAGACTTAATAATATGTGGTATCTCACCAACTAAATTGGCTTCGATCATAACGTACCCAGGAAAATAAACTTTATCCTTAGACATTTTTTTTCCTTCTTTTACAGTAACTACTTTTTCTGTAGGCACTAAAACTTGGGAAACATAATCACCCATACCTAATCTGGCAATTTCCGTTTCGATGTAAGCTTTGACTTTATTCTCTTGTCCGCTTACAGCCCTAACTACATACCATTTTTTCACATTATTATCTGCCATCACAAAAAATTTATCCTTTTAACCAGTTAAAAAATCCAGCCAAAGCTTTTGCAAAAAATTCGTCTGTTCCCCATGTTGCCAAAGCAAACAGTATCGAAAATACAGCCACAACAATTGTCAATTTCTGAACCTCAGCCCAAGAAGGCCAGGTTACATTTGACTTTAATTCTTCGAAAGCCTCTGATAAATAATTAATAACTTTTGTCATTTGATCTATTTTTTATTGCACGGGCGGAGGGATTCGAACCCCCATCAACGGTTTTGGAGACCGCTATTCTACCCTTGAACTACGCCCGTAATTAAAAGCCAGTGATCTCAGTTAAGAAAATCAACTGGCTTTTTTTATAATATTTATAGGATTACCCTATGATTTCAGTCACCTGACCTGCTCCTACTGTTCTACCGCCCTCACGGATAGCAAAACGTAAGCCTACGCTCATTGCGATTGGGCTTAATAAAGAAACATTGATAGTCAAGTTATCTCCTGGCATTACCATCTCTACTCCTTCTGGCAAAGTAATAACTCCTGTTACGTCAGTTGTACGTACGTAGAACTGTGGACGGTAGTTATTATGGAATGGAGTATGACGTCCACCTTCTTCTTTTTTCAAGATATAAACCTCTGCTTTGAAAGTAGCGTGTGGTTTTACTGATCCTGGCTTAATGATAACCATTCCTCTTTTGATAGATTCTTTATCAATACCTCTTAATAATAAACCTACGTTATCTCCAGCTTCACCTCTGTCAAGGATTTTACGAAACATCTCAACCCCTGTAATAGTAGAAGTTAATTTATCAGCTCCCATACCAATGATTTCAACTGGATCCCCTGTATTAGCAATACCTGTTTCGATACGACCTGTAGCAACAGTTCCACGACCTGTAATTGTAAATACGTCCTCAACTGGCATCAAGAATGGTTTAGCAACATCACGTACTGGCTCTTCGATCCAAGCATCAACCGCCTCCATTAATTCAATAATTTTAGGAACCCAAGCAGGATCATTATTCAATCCACCTAAAGCAGAACCCTGAACAACAGGACCATTATCTCCATCATATTCATAGAAAGACAACAAATCTCTAATTTCCATTTCAACAAGCTCTAACAACTCAGCATCATCAACCATATCCACTTTGTTCATGAAAACAACGATTCTTGGAATACCAACCTGACGTCCTAAAAGGATATGCTCACGAGTTTGTGGCATTGGACCATCTGTAGCAGCAACTACTAAGATAGCACCGTCCATTTGAGCAGCACCAGTAACCATGTTCTTTACGTAATCCGCGTGACCTGGACAGTCAACGTGAGCGTAGTGACGGTTAGCTGTTTCATACTCTACGTGCGATGTATTAATAGTAATACCTCTTTCTTTCTCCTCTGGAGCGTTATCGATTTGATCAAACGATTTTGCTTGACAGTAACCTGCATCAGACAATACTTTTGTAATTGCAGCAGTTAATGTAGTTTTTCCGTGATCCACGTGTCCAATTGTACCTATGTTTAAGTGCGGTTTGGAACGATTAAAATTCTCCTTTGCCATTTTACTTAATTTTTAATCTTAGTTATATATTAATTCAATTTCCTACTTACTTGAGCCAACTACGGGAATTGAACCCGTGACCTCTTCCTTACCAAGGAAGCACTCTACCCCTGAGCTAAGTCGGCAGAGAGTCATGATTTTAGATTTCAGATTTTTCAAAATCCAAAACTTAGAATCTGAAATCCTAACTTCTTTTTTTTTGTGGGGAGAGCAGGATTCGAACCTGCGAAGTTCACACAGCAGATTTACAGTCTGCCCTCGTTGGCCGCTTGAGTATCTCCCCTAATTTTTTAAAACTCCAATATCTTAAAGAACCCGTTTCAAAATCGTATTTGAAACCTTTTTTTGAGCCGATAGAGGGACTCGAACCCACGACCTGCTGATTACAAATCAGCTGCTCTAGCCAGCTGAGCTACATCGGCGAATGCAATAAAAAAGTCCGCTATTTCTAACGGACTGCAAATGTAGCTATTTTATCTTTGTATCAAAACATTTTTTGAAAAAAATTTCAATTAAATGTGCGCTCTTATTTTTTCTTTCCTTTTTACCAATAAACGCTCTAACGATTCAGCCGAAAGTTCTATAGCTTCCTCAAAAGTTTTACACTGTTTTTTTACCAAAAAATCATCTCCAGGAACATTAATCTTAATCTCTACCGTCTTATTCTCTTTATCACTTGTTCTCTCAACTTTTAAAAAAACATCTGACGAAACAACACGATCGTAGTATTTTTCCAATTTATCCATTCTTTCCTGAATAAAATCGACCAACTTTCTGTCAACAGTGAAGTTAACCGCATGAACATCTACCTTCATAATATAAATTTTAGGGTTTAACATTTCAGAATTACTATTTGTTTCTTGGATGCGCATCAATATACACTTTCTTAAGCTCTGCTAAACTATTATGAGTATAAACCTGTGTAGATGCCAAACTCGAATGCCCTAATAACTCCTTAACTGAATTTAAATCTGCCCCATTATTCAGCAAGTGGGTCGCAAAAGTATGCCTAAGCACATGAGGACTCTTCTTTACCTTTTCAGAGACTCTACTAAAGTATGAATTTATTAAACGATACACAAACGATTCACTCAATTTTAACCCTTTTTTTGAAATAAAAAAATACCCCGCATCAACTATTTTCTCAAGAGATGTCCTTTCTTTCAAGTACACATTGAATTGCCTTATAACAATCGGCAAAACCGGAATAATACGTTCTTTGTTTCTTTTACCCAAAACCTTAATCACCCCAGAAGACAAATCAACATTATGAATCATCAAACCAATCAACTCAGCCCTTCTTAATCCAGTTGTATAAAACAAATCTACAATTAACTTATCCCGTACCTCTTCAAAACCAACCGGATCACCCACTTCCTGCATCAAATCTGCCACTTCTTTTTCCGAAAATGGAATCTGCACCATTTTTGGCGTTTTCAATGCCTTATGCTTCAACATCGGACTCACCTCTATTTGTTTTGTTTTTAAAAGAAATTTGTAGTATGCTTTTAACGAAGCCATCTTTCTGTTTACAGAGACATTTGAAATATTTCCGTCTACCAAAGAAACAATCCAGCTTCTAACCTGACTATAATTTACCTTATCAATATCCTCCTGTTCAAAATGAGCCATATTGAATACCTCAAAAAATGTGATATCATCTAAATAAGCATTAACAGTATGAAGAGAATACTTTTTCTCCAACTGAAGGTAATCACGAAAAGCTTCTTTATTTGTTTTCATTTTAGACCATTTATTATACACAAAAACCAAACTTCATTAAAAACATCTCAACTTTCATTATAAAAAATTTCATAATTAAGCATAAAAAAACCGTTAGTATCAAAGTTATTACATTTTGACAACTAACGGTAATTATTTTTAAAAGCTATATACTAACTCTCTAAACTATCTCTCAAGTTTTGAATGTAAGCCGCTTTTTGAATTTGAGCTCTTTTGATAACAGAAGGCTTAATAAAAGCAGTACGTGCTCTTAGTTGACGAACAGTTCCTGTTTTATCAAATTTTCTTTTATAGCGCTTTAATGCTCTATCGATATTTTCTCCGTCTTTAATTGGTATAATTAACATAATATTGACACCTCCTCTCGTTAAGGGTGCAAAAGTAATATTTAATTATGAATTATGAATGATAAATGATAAAAAAAAATAAAAAAATACACCTTATAGATAATAGAGATCCTTTATTCTTTCAATAAATTTCTAGAAATAACCAATTTTTGAATTTCAGTTGTTCCTTCTCCAATAGTGCATAGTTTGGAATCCCTGTAAAATTTTTCAACAGGATAATCTTTAGTATATCCATATCCGCCGTGAATCTGAACTGCCTCGTTAGCTATCTTAACGCATACTTCAGAAGCATACATTTTTGCCATAGCTCCTAATTTCGTAACAGGTTTGTGCTGTTGTTTTAAGAAAGCAGCTTTATGCAATAACAATTCTGAAGCTTCGATTTCTGTAGCCATATCTGCTAACTTGAATGAAATTCCCTGAAAGTTGCTTATTGGCTGACCAAACTGATGTCTCTCTTTTGAATATTTAAGAGCAGCTTCATATGCTCCTTTTGCTATTCCGAGTGACAGGGCTCCAATCGAAATTCTTCCGCCATCCAATATTTTCATTGCCTGAACAAACCCTTGTCCAACTTCACCTAATCGGTTAGCATCAGGTACACGACAATTATCAAAAACTAATTCGGCGGTTTCACTTGCACGCATTCCTAATTTATTTTCTTTCTTTCCAGATGTAAATCCCTGCATTCCTTTTTCGAACACAAAAGCCGTCATTGCTTTAGAATCTCCTTTTTCACCTGTACGAACAACAACAACAGCAATATCTCCTGAAATCGCATGCGTTATAAAATTTTTGGCACCGTTTACAATCCAATAATCACCATCTTTAACTGCGGTAGTATTCATACCGCCAGCATCTGAACCCGTATTATGTTCTGTTAATCCCCAAGCACCAATATGTTCAGCGGTAGCTAATTGAGGCAACCATTTTTTCTTTTGCTCTTCATTCCCAAAAGTCAAAATATGATTCGTACATAAAGAATTATGTGCTGCAACTGACAAACCTATAGATGGATCCACTTTTGAGATTTCCTCTACAATAGTAATATATTCATGATATCCCAAACCAGAGCCACCATATTCTTCAGGAACCAAAACCCCCATAAAGCCCATTTCTCCTAATTTTTTAAACAACTGAACGGGAAAAATTTGTGTTTCATCCCACTGCATTATATAAGGTCTTATATTTTTTTCAGCAAAATCTTTTATAGATTGAGCAATCATAGATTGCGTTTCATTGTAATCAAAATTCATTGTAATCTGTTTTTAGAACTCCAAATATAAACCAATTATATTTGCTTTTTCAACAGGAAAGTCTTTAATTTTTGATAAATCCTCAATATTTTGAATATTCCCCTTCATACTTCTAAAAGTTATAATTTGTTTTGCCAATGCGTATCTGAAATACGGGAATTGTGTCAACTCCTTTAAAGATGCATTATTTATGTGTATTTTTTTAATTTTTGGAAATTCTGTAACTTTAAAATGCTTTTTTAATTCGATAATAACCTCTGGAGAAAGTCCCCAGACATCATTCATTTGATCCATTGAGACAAATACTTCAAAACTTTCTTTTTGTTTTAAAATGCGTAATGATAATGCTTCACCAATCCCGTGAACTTTCATTAAGTCTTCCTGGCTTGCCTGGTTAATATCCAGAACTGTTATTTTTTCTTTTTTAGAAAATGAGATCGGGACATATTCTTGCTTATAGTTTTTAAAAGATTTTTTGTTCTGTACCCAATTCGGGAATTTAAAGTACGGTGAAATTGCATTCAATAAGGAATCCGAAATTTTTGTTACTTCCTGAAATTCTTCAGCAGTATTAACATACTTATTTTGCTTCCTGTAAGCCAGCAATCTATCAATTTCCTGAATGGACATCCCAAGTTTATATCCTTTATAATCTGAAATAAAATTTGGATTAAAAAGATAGATTTTGGGTTTGTTTTTATTTTGAATTGTTTTTAAGGAGTCAACTTCTGATTGCAAAGACAGCCATTCTGCTTTTTCCGGAGAGATTTTTTCAGTTTGGCTGAAATCTGAAAAAAAATAAAACACCTGCAGTGCCATAATGACTATAAACAGAAGAAAAATACCTTTACGCTGTTGACTAGTAAACTTAAAATAAAGGGCTATGTTTCGAAAGTTCATTTTGAAAATTTAAAATACGCAATAAAAATAATAATTTTATTAAGAAAATACATCTTTTAAAATCATTGTTGTCCGATAAATAATTTCGTTTTGTTAAATATTGTATATTTTTAGATACTTAACGAGGTTCTATCTTGCTTTAGCTTGTTTTTTAGTATTGTCATTAGAATTCAATAAATGG
>NZ_QJHK01000033.1 GCF_003202435.1 Flavobacterium cheongpyeongense | reverse complement strand
GGAAGGCGGAAAAACTTGCCGAAATTGAAATCGATAATTGGAATGGAAAATAGTGCGTGCTTAACAGACGTGTCGCTACACACCATAACACACGCCTCTAGCTATTTGCAAATTTAGTGGAATTATCATTTTTAATTCCTATTTTCGTTTAACCGAAAATACTCAGTTTCATAAGTTACAAACAGCTAGAGGCGCGAGAACGTTAGCGGTCAGGCAACTAAACGACACCAAAGCAGACAACAGAAAAAACAAAGACAACGAAATAAATGGATACAAGAAAATTAATTGGCGACACTTTTGCAGAGCATTTTGTAGAGGAATGGATTGCCGGGTGGAACGAACACGATCTTGAAAAAATACTTTCGCATTACACTGAAGATTTTTCAGTGGACACGCCATTAGCGATGAAAAGATTGCCCGAAACAAAAGGTTTTATAAAAGGTAAAGATAAAATTCGTGCATATTGGGGAAAAGCGTTGGAAAATAATCCAAATCTACATTTCAGACTGATAAACATTTGTTGCGGAATAAACTGTTTGGCGATTTATTACGAAAGTGTGTCAATACAAAAACAAGTCGTTGAAAATTTGTTTTTCAATAACGAGATGAAAGTTGAAAAAGCAATAATGATGTATTCAAAATAACAACCAGACACATTGAATAACAAGCGACAACGTGCCGACAGAACAAAAATAATAAAAACGAATAAAAAACGAATTGACAAATGCCCGAACCGCTAACAGCTACTACAACGGATTTGGGCAATAGGCTTAATGGAAAGTTGGTTTTGTATTTGGGATGATTTGGCAAATCCGAAGAATAGGCTTAATTTAATCCCAAACCCGCTGTAGTACCAAGACGTTATGGTGTATAGCTCCGCCGACGAGAATCAGCTGATTTTAATCGGGTGTTGTAGTTCGGAAAACAAAATGAAGCAAAAACCAAGCTGACCAAAACCGAAATTGATACCGAATTGTTGCGGACTAACAAACGTGAACCGCTTATCGGACAAACGAAAGCGGATTTTTTTGTCGCATTTTTTTTGAGATTTAACTAAAGTTTGGAATTCAAAGACGGAAACTATTTGGAACGGAAAATCGGAAGGTGGAAAAGATTGCCGAAATTGAAATCGATAATTGGAATGGAAAATAGTGCGTGCTTAACAGACGTGTCGCTACACACCATAACACACGCCTCTAGCTATTTGCAAATTTAGTGGAATTATCATTTTTAATTCCTATTTTCGTTTAGCCGAAAATACTCTGTTTCATAAGTTGCAAACAGCTAGAGGCGCGAGAACGTTATGGTGTATAGCTCCGCCGACGAGAATCAGCTGATTTTAATCCGGTGTTGTAGTTCGGAAAACAAAATGAAGCAAAAACAAAGCTGACCGAAACCGAAACTGAAATTGATACCGAATTGTTGCGGACTAACAAACGTGAACCGCTTATCGGACAACCGAAAGCGGATTTTTTTTGTCGCATTTTTTTTGAGATTTAACTAAAGTTTGGAATTCAAAGACGGAAACTATTTGGAACTGAAAATCGGAAGGCGGAAAAACTTGCCGAAATTGAAATCGATAATTGGAATGGAAAATAGTGCGTGCTTAACAGACGTGTCGCTACACACCATAACACACGCCTCTAGCTATTTGCAAATTTAGTGGAATTATCGTTTTTAATTCCTATTTTCGTTTAGCCGAAAATACTCAGTTTCATAAGTTGCAAACAGCTAGAGGCGCGAGAACGTTGTGCGTTACTTTGAAAGAAAAATTACAGTAAAAAGAAAATATAAAAATGGGATTAGATATTAGTGTCGGAGTTGATAATTACGAAGTCATATTTGATGAAAATTACCATCAAAATGATGATGAAAATTTTAATAAACATAGTTTGAGCAGAACATTTTGCAATTTTATTTGCAGAAAAGAAGTGATTGAAACTGAAGCCGAATTAGACCAGATTGGAAAAATTGTCGGAGTTGATATTAGTGCGATTTATGAAATGGGAAATTATGTTGATATTGAAGAACTTGCAGAATATATTGACGAAGAAGAATTGGAAGATGAAATTATTAAAGCTGAATTAAATAATGCAAAACTTGAAGGAAATATAAATAAAGTTTTGAAAACTGTTTCTGAATTAATTACAAAACTTAATGAAATAGAAAGCTTGCCAAAATTACTTTTAAAAACTGAATTTGATACTTTAAATAACGACGAGTATTTTTCATCATTTCCAATTGACAAAGGAAAAGGTTACATTGACAATAATTTTGGTCAAGATTTGAGAAACTTTAAAAATTTTCTAGAATATTGTCTAAAAAGAGAAACTAAAACTGTTTGGTTTATATTTGGTTAAATGAATAGAAAACTAAAAAACGAATAGAAAAGCAACGCACAACAGCAGTTTGCAAAAATGGCGGGTTTTGGGCTTAATTTAAAGTTGGTTTTGTACTTGCAAAGTCAGTGTTTAACCGAAAGTTTAGGCTTCCTTAATTCGCCACTTCTGCAAGCTGCAAAACGTTATGGGCAATTCAGAAGAACCTTACTGCTAAATTCACTAAAATGATTAAGAGAAAAGTATTCATTATAAAAGGTTTTTCTAAATCCACAGAGGAAAGAATTCTTGACGAAAATTTTGCAAATTCATACATTGATTTTTTTAAATTATGTGCAGGAGGAGCTTACACTTTAGACGAGGTTGTTTATCTCTCAGAACCTAGTTATAGTTATCTTAAAGAAAACATATATAATGAAAAGCTTGACTACGGAATTATCGTTTATATCGGTCACGGAGCGAATCAACAAAACAATCAACTTTTTCAATTAAATGCTGAAGAAATAATTAAACCTGGGCAATTTACACTTAATACCGAAAAACAAATCATAATTCTTGAAAGCTGTAGAGTTCTTGCACAATTTATACCATTCGTAGATTTGTCGGATAAAATTCCAGCATTTGAAAAAGGTGGAATTCTAAGAAATGCTTTAGAATTGGAACAGTCCCGTGAGATTTATGATAGCCATATAAAAAGATGTGCGGAAGGAATAATGATTTGCTATGCTTGCAGAATTGGTGAAGAAGCATATAGTTTTATGTTTTCAAAAATGTTTTTGCAACACGCAATAAATTGGCATCTTGATTCATCGCGACATTGTGCAATATTACCGATAGACGAATTAATGCGACTCACATTACCGAGTACGGTTGTAGCGGTACAACAAAAATTTGGTTTGCTTCAATGGCCCGAATCAAGTGGAAAAACGAATTTCCCAATTGCAGTTAGCAAATTTTGAACTGCCCATAACAGCCACTACAACGGATTTAGGCATTTGGCTTAATGGAAAAATGGTCTTGTATTTGGAATGATTTGGCAAATCCGAAAATAGGGCTTAATTTAGTCCCAAACCCGCTGTAGTGCCAGAACGTTGGCAGTAATTCACCCTAGACTCTTGAGCTGACACATTAAGCTAACAGCAGAAAAGTAACAAAATAGAAGGTATTAATTTTAAAAAAAACTTCCACAAACTACTGATATATTATCTATTACTAAGAGTTAGTTAAGATTTTGAACACGTACTCCAGAAAATACTTATATGAAAAAAAATATACAATTATTTCTTGTAATAATCATTATATCGAGTTGTAATCATAAAAAATATGAAAATTTAAATAGCTTACCGTTTAATGAACTTGTAGCAGAAAGTGACCAAATAGTTATTAAGCTTCATGATTCAACTGTTGAGAAACAAATAACGAGTACAGAATCGAACCCGAAGAAAATATTTAAGGTTTCTGCTGAAAAAATAGATGGTTTCAAAAGTATTTTTGAAAGTGCACAAAAAACAGGCTATTGTTGTTGTCCAACATCAAACTATTCAATATCACTTTTAGATAATAACGAAGAGTTTGGTTTATTTTACGTTGACACTACAGAATATAAAGGCAAAGTAAGAATTTATGACTGTGGTTATCAATATTCATATATATTAGAAGAACAAAAATGGAAAAGATTCCTCAATGAAACGGGAAAATAATAACTACTGCCAACACACGCTACAAGCAAGCTGGGCAATTGGCTTAATTTGAAAATAGTTTGTGTTTGAAACATTTGTTTTTAACCGAAAGATTACGCATCTTTAATCCCAGCCTGCGTGTAGCGCGGGAACGTTGGCAGTAATTGTATCCGGATATTGCGAAAAAAAATTAAACAAATTGAAAATGGAAATTATTAAAAAGTATGGTTTAATTATAGTAATCCTTTTTGCTTTTTTTATGTTTTACAAACCTATTTGCTGTTTTTTAATACTCGGGATTGTAATGTTTTATTATGGAGTAAATAGTTTGACATTTATGAATTATATAAAGAAAAATGGAATTGAAAGTTTAGGAGAAATTTTATTGTATGAATCAGATAAAGATGGTTATAAAACACCAATTATTGAATTCAAAACTCTAAAAGGGGAACTAATAAAACAAAAGCCATATTATTATGCTTCAACAGATTTGAGTATTTTTAGAACATATAAGAATAACATAAACAAAAAAATTGCAGTAATTTATAGTGAAGAAAATCCTGAAAAATTTGTAATAAAAACGGAAAAGGATTTTAATATTGGTAGCATAATATTGATGATTATTGTGGGTTTATTTTTTTTGGGATTATCAATTGGCAATTTATTAGGATTTTTGAATATGGGAATATAAAAGAGAACTCAAAAAAAAACAACTACTGCCAACACACGCTACAAGCAATTTGGGGATTTGGCTTAATGGAAAAATTGGTCTTGTATTTGGAAGATTTGGCAAATCCGAAAATAGGGCTTAATTTAATCCCAAACTGCGTGTAGCGCGGGAACGTTGGTGGTAATATATCAGAAACTAACTGCATAAAACAACCGAATAAAATATAATGATAGAACTAAAATTATACAAATCAAATTGGAAAGGTATTAGAATTATAGCTTTATGTTTACCTTTTGTAATTATTGGAATTTGGATGATTTCAGAAAAACAAAAAGAAACTTTTGATTATTTAATGGGTTGGTTTATCACTTCGTTTTTTGGTTTGGGTATCCCTTTAGGCATTTTTGTATTGTTTGACAAAAGGCCACAAATTAAAATAAATGAAAATGGAATTTGGGATAGAACAACTAAGCAGAACGAAATAAAATGGGAACAAATCACAGAAAGTTATCTCATAGATATTTATAATCAAAAGTTTATTTCCATAGCTGTTGATGAAACCTATATTTTTAAAAAAAGTGTATTTAGTAAGATCAATAAACTTAATAAATACTTAGGAGCCCAAGAGTTAAACATAAATTTAAGTCAAATAAAAATTGATGAGAATAAACTAACTGATTTTATAAATAAAATCAGAATTGCAGAAAAAAGTGAAAGACAAAGTCTTATAAAAAACTTCAGTTCTAGTCAATCATTAAATTCTAATTCAGATTTCAAAAAATATTTTATATATCTGTTCATTTTAATTGGTCTAGCTTTACTTTCATTAAGTAATTTTTATGCTTTTTGGGTAATTATGGTTGCTATGGGAATTGGAGGATTGATAGCTAGATGGTATAGAGGAACTACTAATAATTCCAAATTGCGTAAATATTCAGAAAGAATTGCCTACCTAGGTTTTGCTAATATGGTTATAATACTTCTAATTTTTAAAGCTTATGATTACACATCAAACAAAATTGGAAGTGAAATGACTAGAGAAATAGAAACTTATAGAAACGATTTTGGAACTTATCCAAAAGAAATAAAAACTATAAGTGATAAGCTCAACTTAAATCCAATTCAAAAATATATTGCAAACAGAATAAATTATAGAATAACAAAAAATAACTATGTGTTAGAACTTGAATTCTTAAATCATAACCATAAAGAATTTGATACCGAACTAAATGAGTGGAATTAATACTACCACCAACACACGCTACAACGGATTTGGGCATTAGGCTTTATGGGAAGTTGGTTTTGTATTTGGGATGATTTGGCAAATCCGAAAATAGGGCTTAATTTAGTCCCAAACCCGCTGTAGCGCGAGAACGTTGGCGGTAAGTTTAACCGAACGTAATAATTAAAATTAAATTGATGATTAAACATAAAGACTTAAAGAAAGTAATCTTTATAGGAATATCTTGTTGCTTAATCGCGTCAATTTACTATTTCTTCTTTTCGGCAAGAGTTCAAATAGAAGTTTATAATAAATCTGATTTTGACATTGACTCTCTAAAAATTGACGATAAATTTTATAAAATACCTAAACAGAAGTCATTAGTTATTAATTGTCGAAAATTAACAATCCAAGGAAATCTTCCTTTTGGAGCTCCAAATGGAATAATAAAAAATATGCAACGAGACACAATAACAGGTATTCTTTGCGGAACTGACGTTGAAGAAATTAGAAGTGGAAAATATAAATTTGACATAAAAGCGTTCATTGGAAAGGATTACTATATGCTCAATTGGGCTGAACATAAGTAGAACAAAAAAAACCTACTGCCAACACACGCTACAAGCAAGCTGGGCAATGGGTTTAATTTGAAAATAGTTTGTGTTTGATACATTTGTTTTTAACCGAAAGATTACGCATCTTTAATCCCAGCCTGCGTGTAGCGCGGGAACGTTAATAGGTAACCGTAAAAGAAACGAAAACAATGACATTAACACAAGAACATTTGGATTTTGAAAAATTTAGCCGAAAACTCATTGGGCTGACAATTATTAAAGTCGAATATTCTGAAATTAATTACGAGCCGACAAACCCTAGACCTAACTATCCGACAAAATACAAAAACCTTGACTCAGTTGACTTCTCAATCGTTCTTCATACTGACAGTGAAAAATTGGTGGAGATTTATTGGGATGACAAATTTTTTCAATATGGTATTGGCATTAAAATAAACGAGCAATCTGATTTTTCTGGAAATATAAAATGGAATGTTTCGCCGAACGACCTTTGGAAAAAATTTCTTGGAACAAAAATTACAGATATAAATATTACTTGGGAAACAGTTACAACGACAGAAGAAAAGACGCAGAAGACTAATAATTTTATATATCCGCAAGACATCAAAATCACTTTTTCAAATGACAAGAATTTGTTTGTAAGTGTAGCTGGTTTTTTTGACCAAAACGACGAAGAAGTTTATGGGATGCTTGACAATTTAACCGTGACGGACAACGAAGAATTGGCAAAACAAGTAAAAATGATAAATTGAGTATCTAAACGGCCAAAACGGCTACCTATAACACACGCTACAAGCAATTTGGGTATTAGGCTTAATGGAAAAATTGGTTTGTATTTGCAAGATTTGGCAAATCCGAAGAAAGGGCTTAATTTAGTCCCAAACTGCTTGTAGCGCGGGGACGTTATGCGTCATGCTACCAAAAATCAACCTTATGAAAAACCTATTTTTAATTTTATTTGCACTGTTTACTGCATACTGTAATGCTCAAAAAATATCCGAAGACCATATTGACGAGTTTACTAAAAACCACGTTAAAAGAACGGATTGGGAAGGATTAACATTTGAAATGAAAGCAGTTACTAGTTATAGATTCAGTAAAATTGATAATCAATATTTCATACAACTTAAAATAATGCTGGGCGATGTTTACTTTTCCATAAATGAAAATGACGAATTAATGCTGAAACTTATAAATGAAGAAATCGTAACTCTAAAAAATATTAAATATACAACAACTTGTGTTGGTTGTGGGTCTACTGGATTTAATGGTTCTCAATCACAAGGTATTAATGTCAGTTATAATATTAGTAATGAGCAATATCAATTATTAACACAAAATACTATTTCTAAAATTAGAATTTACACAAGCAAAAATTATATTGATTTAGAAATTAAAAAGAAAAAAGCGGATATTTTACAAAAAGCATTGAAATTGCTTGAATAATTGTAATAAATAAAAACATGAACACATAACACTCGTGATACATCATTCTGAAAAACCACACAGAA
This sequence comes from Flavobacterium cheongpyeongense, assembly GCF_003202435.1. Classification (GTDB taxonomy): domain Bacteria; phylum Bacteroidota; class Bacteroidia; order Flavobacteriales; family Flavobacteriaceae; genus Flavobacterium; species Flavobacterium cheongpyeongense. The sequence continues at coordinate 25,452 of NZ_QJHK01000033.1, read as the reverse complement.
AATAAAATTTAGTTTTAAAAATGGAAATAATTAAACAAGTGATTTCGATAATACATTTCTTTACATACTTAAAAGTACAAGATTCTTTATTATATAATTGTTTGAAAGATTTCATTTTACCAATCATAATAGCAATTTCAGGAGCATACTTTGCTTATTATTATTTTGTTAAACAAAACAGAATTGATAAAGAAAAAGATGAAACCAAAAAAAATGAAGAAAGAATAAATAAACTTTTCTATTTCACTATAATAGTGGAATATGCATTAGAAAATTCTTTAGAGCAATATAACAACCTGAAAAATCTAATTGAACAAACTTCTAAAAGTCCGATTGAACTTGTTCTAATGGTTCAATCTCCTATGCATAATTTAAAAATAATAACTGATGTTTTAAATCTTGAAGAATATCTAATTGCTTATACAAATTACTATCCCGAAAATAGAAAAGCCTCTGTTATACAATTCAAAAATATATTTAATTCATTTACTATGTTGGATGGAATGTTTAAACAAATTCCCGTAGAACTTCAGGAAAAATATAATATTGAAATGGATGGAAAAAAAAGAATTGCAGATATTGTTCCTAAAGTCATTGATTTATTGTCGATTGTTTTAGAAGAATTTAGAACAAACGAAATTGAATCTTTTAATGAATTAATGAAACAGATTCACCCATATATGAGCCCAAATATTTCTCAATTAGTATCACCAGATTTAATAGGTCTCAATAATACTTTAATGTTGCCAATTAGTAATTTTTGTGACAACTACAATTTTGTCAAACAAAAGAAAATGAGTGATAATCATGTTGAACTTGGATTATTAACTTCTGAATGTGTAAGTATTTACAACACTATAATAGATAAAACTAAAGAATTAATTGTCTTGTTAAAAGCTCATGAAAAAGAGATATTTGAAACAATTGGATTAATTACTATAAATTCGGAAATTTTAAGAAAAGATTTTGGATTAAATGAGAATATAAGCACGAACGCATAACACACGCTACAAGCAATTTGGGCATTTGGCTGAATGTAAAAATTGGTTTGTATTTGGAAGATTTGGCAAATCCGAAAATAGGGCTAAATTTAGTCCCAAACCCGCTGTAGTGCCAGAACGTTATGCACAATGCAAAACCACAGTAACTAAACGACATGAAAAAAACTATACTATTTGAATTTCTATATTTTTTGTTGAGTTTAATAATCGGGTTATTTGGAATAGCTTTTCTTAGTAGAATTACATACTCTAAAACCACCTTTGTTATCCCCATTTTTGGTAATAACATTCAAATGACAGCTGGATTAATGTTATCTTTTTTTTGGTTAGCTTCATTGTTCATATTGACGTTAGTTAGACAGTTTAAACAGAAATTCAATAACCTTTTTCATAATTTATTATTGCTGATAGCTGGTTTAGCCTTGACTTACTTTTTCTTGAATTTTATTGATACTGCTCAAAATATGAAGAATGTGTTTGAAAAAGAACTTCCTGCTGAAAAAATAACAGGTTTAAATTATGAAATAGCTTTGTTTTCTTTTCTTCAAATATTAGTTACAATAACTGTGATAAAAGCTATAATTAATTCTACACAGAAACTAAAAAAGCACTGTGCATAACACACGCTACAAGCAATTTGGGTATTAGGCTTAATGGAAAGTTGGTTTTGTATTTGGAAGATTTGGCAAATCCGAATAATGGGCTTAATTTAGTCCCAAACTACTTGTAGCGCGGGAACGTTGTATGCTATTTAACCAAAAAAAACGAAAAATATGAACCGAATTTGTCTAGTCCTTTTAATCATTAGCTGTAATTTGTTTGCTCAAAACGAACAGAATAATAAACCAAAAATCAGTGCAATTGGTGTAGGAACTGTTACAGCATTTCCAAATGCTTGTCAAATTACGATTGCCTTCAATCACGTGAAGCCTACTTTGAGAGAAGCAATCAATGAAAATCAAAAGACAACAAATGAAGTTTTAAAAATCGTAAAAAAATATGTTGCAGATTCTTTAGATATTAAAACAAGTTTGATATCAACAAATAAATCAACCAGATGGGATGAAAAATTGAATAGAGAAGTTTTTATTGGTTTTGCATCATCTCAAAAGTTAATATTTACTTTGAAAGACATTAAAAGAATGCAGGATTTTACAGAAGAATTATTAGCCACTAAATTCAATAAAATTGAAAAAATTTCATACTTCAACACAGAAGCATTTGATTTTTTGAAAAAAGCACAAGAATTAGCTGTTCTTGATGCAATTGAAACAACAAAAAGATTAGCGAAAACCAGCGAAATAAAAACGGGAAGTATAATTTATATGCAATCGAATAAAAGTCCTAACGATAATTCTGGAAATAGAGTTGAAACATACCAATTTGAATCATATGGAAAAGGAATGGGCGGAAAAGGTGTAAGTTCAAGTGGCGAACTAATAAATTATGTTGTTTCTGTAACAATGTATACAGAAATAATCCAATAAACAGCATACAACCGCCGTTTGGCAATATGGCGGGTTTAGGCTTAATTTAAAGTTGGTTTTGTACTTGGAAAATTAGTGTTTAACCGAAATTTAAGGCTTTCTTAATCCGCCACATCGCCAAGCGGCCAAACGTTATGGTGTATAGCTCCGCCGACGAGAATCAGCTGATTTTAATCCGGTGTTGTAGTTCGGAAAACAAAATGAAGTAAAAACAAAGCTGACCGAAACCGAAATTGATGCCGAATTGTTGCGGACTAACAAACGTGAACCGCTTATCGGACAAACGAAAGCGGATTTTTTTTGTCGCATTTTTTTTGAGATTTAACTAAAGTTTGGAATTCAAAGACGGAAACTATTTGGAACGGAAAATCGGAAGGCGGAAAAGATTGCCGAAATTGAAATCGATAATTAGAATGGAAAATAGTGCGTGCTTAACAGACGTGTCGCTACACACCATAACACACGCCTCTAGCTATTTGCAAATTTAGTGGAATTATCATTTTTAATTCCTATTTTCGTTTAGCCGAAAATACTCTGTTTCATAAGTTGCAAACAGCTAGAGGCGCGAGAACGTTACCACCAATTTTAAAAAAATGATTGCCGAACCAAAAGTCTATATAAAAGGAATTGAAAAAAAGTTAATAGAATACATTAGTTCTACAGAAAAGTCAATATATATTGCAATGGCTTGGTTTACTAATAATGATATAAAAAATAGTCTTATTAACTTAAAAAAAAAGAATCCAAACATAATTATAGAAATTGTAGTAGATGATAATTATATAAATGACAATTATTTTTCAAATACAAAATCTGACTTCGATTCTGTTGGCATTAAAGTAAAAAAGAATTTAACGGGTATATTTCTTCATAATAAATTTATGATTATTGATAATCAAACAACGATTACTGGGTCATATAATTATTCAAAAAAAGCAAATTGGAATTTAGAAAATATAATAATAGTAAACTCTGATAATTTAAGTAATTATTACTTTAGGTTATTTCAGTTTATAACAATTGAAAATTTTAAAGATGAAAATATATTACTACTTTTCCAGCATCCGAAATTTGCACAATCGATAATATCAACTTATTATAATTTCGCGAAAAAAGAATATAACGCATTTAAAGAAAAAATAGAAATTGGAGAATGTTATACCTACGATAATGGATTAGGAGATTCATTATTCTATTTACCTGGTTTAGTTTTTAACTCTAAAATAAAGTATAATGAAGATATTACTTCGGAATTTGAATTGCCTGTAAATAAAGAAATTATAAAAAAATGGATTGAAAATGAAAATATGAATTTAACTCTTGACTTTTTTAGTGGAAAGGAAAATTTATATCATTTAATTAATGACGAGTTAATAGAAAATACAAGAAGTTTAGAAATAGCATTTAAAAGAAAAATTGAAAAAATAATTCCTACTGAGGAAATTACGAGGTTAATTGAAAATGAGGTAAATATAATTATTGAGGATGATTTATGGTTAATGAACTTTGAGCCATTTATAAATAAGAAAATAATTAAAGAAATATTTGATAAAATAAAACCAATCGAAAAGAAAAACTGGTGGTAACACACGCTACAAGCAATTTGGGGATTTGGCTTAATGGAAAAATGGTTTTGTATTTGGAAGATTTGGCAAATCCAAATAATGGGCTTAATTTAGTCCCAAACTGCTTGTAGCGCGGGAACGTTATGGTGTATAGCTCCGCCGACGAGAATCAGCTTATTTTAATCCGGTGTTGTAGTTCGGAAAACAAAATGAAGCAAAAACCAAGCTGACCAAAACCGAAATTGATACCGAATTGTTGCGGACTAACAAACGTGAACCGCTTATCGGACAAACGAAAGCGGATTTTTTTGTCGCATTTTTTTTGAGATTTAACTAAAGTTTGGAATTCAAAGACGGAAACTATTTGGAACGGAAAATCGGAAGGCGGAAAAACTTGTCGAAATTGAAATCGATAATTGGAATGGAAAATAGTGCGTGCTTAACAGACGTGTCGCTACACACCATAACACACGCCTCTAGCTATTTGCATCTTTAGTGGAATTATCATTTTTAATTCCTATTTTCGTTTAGCCGAAAATACTCTGTTTCATAAGTTGCAAACAGCTAGAGGCGCGGGAACGTTATGGTGTATAGCTCCGCCGACGAGAATCAGCTGATTTTAATCCGGTGTTGTAGTTCGGAAAACAAAATGAAGCAAAAACAAAGCTGACCGAAACCGAAATTGGTGCCGAATTGTTGCGGACTAACAAACGTGAACCGCTTATCGGACAACCGAAAGCGGATTTTTTTGTCGCATTTTTTTTGAGATTTAACTAAAGTTTGGAATTCAAAGACGGAAACTATGTAGAACGGAAAATCGAAAGGCGGAAAAGATTGCCGAAATTGAAATCGATAATTGGAATGGCAAATAGTGCGTGCTTAACAGACGTGTCGCTACACACCATAACACACGCCTCTAGCTATTTGCAAATTTAGTGGAATTATCGTTTTTAATTCCTATTTTCGTTTAGCCGAAAATACTCAGTTTCATAAGTTGCAAACAGCTAGAGGCGCGAGAACGTTAGCGGAAAGTTATAACAACTAATGTGCAAATAAAAACCATTTATGAACGAGTTAATCAGAATTTGTACTTTTGAAAATAACGATCTTTTTCCGGTAAAGACAATTAATGAAAGTAGTTATCAAGAGCTCAAACAAGATTGCGATACAATTACAAACGCATATTCCCAATTTATTGTTTTTAAATATTTCCAAGTTAATGTAGCAGAATTTAAAAAATGCGCTGAAGCATTTAATAAAGTTCCTGTTACTGATGTAAATATCAACATGAATAAGGATTTGAATTTACTATTAATATTGAACAAAGTTATTTTTAACGTCTTATCATCATTCAATTTTTTTGTAGATAATGGCTTAAAATATTTAAAAAGAAAATACAGAGAACCTAAAGTATCAGATGAATTTACACTTTTAACAAATAAATTTTACGACAACTATTTTTCATATCGTTTTCTATGGAAATTGAGACACTATTATGTTCATTTAGGATTTCCTCTTGTCGCATTAAATTACGATGCTGATTTATCTGAAATTGACCCAGAAAAAAGACATGGAGAAATTAAACTTGAATTGTATACTGAAATGCTAACAATGGAAAAAGATATTTTTAAAAGTAATCTTTGTGAAGAAATAAATAAATATGGCGACACTATAAATTTGAAGCCTCTTATCGAAGAACTAGAAAAGATTGGTTCAGAAATTCAAAGATACATTTACAAATGTCAAAAGGAAGAATTAAATCTTGCTATACAAAATATAGAAACCTTTGTTGGCCAATACAAAACCAAAACAAATACTTTGAAAATAACATTAAACCAAGAACAAAAAGGGAGAATTCACAATATGAGTATTGTAAGTATTCCGTTTGATATGATTAGTGAATATAAAGAAACTTATCAGATAACATAACCTTCCGCTAACAGCAGTTTGGCGCAATAGCTTATTTGCTTTAAGTTCATAATTTTCTTCCCGAAAATGTTTATATTTAACCGAAAATAATACGTTCGCTGGCTTCGCTACTAGCGCCAAGCTGCAAAACGTTAGCCGTCATTATCCGAAAAATCGTAAAAAAATCAAATTTGATACAATTAAGAAAATATACAATACTGATTTTAATTGCCTTCGTATGTAATTTTATACTATCAAAATTTGCAGATAATTTCAGATTTAATTCTGAATTTCGTTGGATTTATTCAAATGGAAAACCATTAACTCTTTTTCTCTTTTTTTTATTATTAGCATTGTCGGTTGCAAATGGAATATTAATAATGAAAGAAACTAATATAACTTTAAAAGCAAGATTACTTTGGACAATATTATCTCTGTCCTTCTTTTTATACTTTTCAATAACAATGATAATTGCAATGCTTCAATAAACTAGAAAATGGAAAACGAAAAAACATTCAAAACTAAAACAGGATTTTGTCATATTTTATCAGACAAAATAATTTTATCAAGAGACGGGATAATTGGAAATGTAGCGAAAATAACTGTCGGAAATGGAATCTCTAGAATTTTATTAATTTATTCTACAATTTCAATATTCTTAATATATTCAGCATATTCAAGCTTTCAAAAGGGAGAAAATGTTTCAGTTTTATTCTTTGGTTTATTAGCAATATTCTTAATTTACGGAATTATAAAAAGTATTAATAACTCTGCAACTCCAATAATAGAAAGAAGTAAAATAAAAGAAGCGAAATTTATAAATGCAAAAATTGGGCTAACACGTTCAAGATTTGAAATTTTGTTCGAAGACGAAAATGGAAAATTAAAGAAGCGTTTGATTATGCTTCCAGGTTCATTAAATGACGGAACAAACGAAACAGAAAAAGCGTTAACGATAATGAAAAGTGAAAGAATATTAGCATCTTAAAGAAATAACGCCGGCTAACACACGCTACAAGCAATTTGGGGATTTGGCTTAATTGAAAAATTGGTTTGTATTTGGAAGATTTGGTAAATCCGAAGAATGGGCTTAATTTAGTCCCAAACTGCTTGTAGCGCGGGAACGTTAGGCGTCACTTTCCATCTGTAGAAACCAAAAAAGAAATATGAAAAAAAACCTATTTATAATTATATTATTTATTGCAAATTTTTGCTATTCGCAGAATGAAATAAAAGAAAGAGAACCTTTTGTTTTGAAATTAGCTGTTGACAACGAGCAGTTTTATCAAATGGATATTCCAAAATCAAAATTTTTTGTAAAAGAAAATATTATTCAAATTTACCCAACAGAAAAATTGAATGTTGAAGTTGAAATTAAAAATGATACAATATACTCAATGAAAGTCGTAGACAAAATTGTCGAACCAAAAAGAACTATACAAATTGAATTCTTACAGAATGTTAAAGATAAAAAACCTGAAGGAATGATGTTGAAAGTTACTAACCCATTTGACCGAAAACTAAATTATAATGCAATGATGTATATTGTTGGGCATAACAAATGGCTTTCGACAAGTATAATTCCAATTTTACCAAATTTGGTTAATTATGAAACTTGGAATGATGTAATTATTACATTGGTTCTAGAAAAATGGAGATTTGAAAAATAAAAATTATGAAAATAATTCCACTCATAATTTTAATCTCTATTTTGATTGTTGTTTTCATAATTTACTATAAATATTTCCGCCGTTTAAGACCTAAAGAAAATGGATTTGAATTTGTTTATGTCGAAAATAATGGGACCGTTAGAGAATTAAAAGATGAGGAGATAGAATATTTAAAAGAAGAATTTCATTCAAATGATGGTGGAAGACCATATATTAAAACAAGTTATAAAGATTTAACTCCAGACGGGAAAATATCAGGATTTATCTATAGAATTAGAGTTCCGAAAAATATAACAATTGAAAAAGAAAAAGCGAACGCCTAACACACGCTACAAGCAATTTGGGTATTAGGTTTAATTTGATATTGGTTTTGTATTTGGAAGATTTGGCAAATCCGAATAATGGGCTTAATTTAGTCCCAAACTGCTTGTAGCGCGGAGACGTTATGGTGTATAGCTCCGCCGACGAGAATCAGCTGATTTTAATCCGGTGTTGTAGTTCGGAAAACAAAATGAAGCAAAAACAAAGCTGACCGAAACCGAAATTGATACCTAATTGTTGCGGACTAACAAACGTGAACCGCTTATCGGACAACCGAAAGCGGATTTTTTTGTCGCATTTTTTTTGAGATTTAACTAAAGTTTGGAATTCAAAGACGGAAACTATTTGGAACTGAAAATCGGAAGGCGGAAAAACTTGCCGAAATTGAAATCGATAATTGGAATGGAAAATAGTGCGTGCTTAACAGACGTGTCGCTACACACCATAACACATGCCTCTAGCTATTTGCAAATTTAGTGGAATTATCGTTTTTAATTCCTATTTTCGTTTAGCCGAAAATACTCTGTTTCATAAGTTGCAAACAGCTAGAGGCGCGAGAACGTTACCGGTAACTTTAAAGAAAATCTGTGCTAAATTAGAAGCTTATGATAAGGATATATTTAGATTGGAATGCGTACAGTAGAATTAAGCATTCAAATGTTTCTCCTTATCCAGAATTAAGAAATATTCTTTTAGATGAAAATCAGTATCTTTTTCCTTTTTCTACTGCACATATACTTGACATTTATGAAAGTTACGTAAAGGTTGGCTGGGCAAATATTCAAGGACATATCGAATCATTATCACTTTCAAATGGTTTGCTCATACAAAAACCTTTTGGGGAAGATATTGGTTTTTATATTAAACCGCCAACTGAAACCATAAAAGCTCACATTCAAGAAAGAAATTCATTAGAAACTTTCGGAGAAAATATAAATAAAGGAAATCATCATGTTATTGATTATTTTCCTGAAACTACAAAATTTTTAAAAGAGCAAGAGGAACACTCGAAACAGATGGATAAAATAATATCTGGATTTCAAGGTCTTTTAAATTCATTTCTTTCAAGTGAGACAAAAGAAACTTATCAAAAAGAAATGAATATAAGTAAAGGCACGCTTTTAAATAAAAATACCGACCCCAGTAATTATCTTAATGAAAATGCCTCTAGTAAAGGATTTAAAGATTTCAAAGACTTTAATGAATGGGGGCTTTCAAATTTTAAACAAACTCCAGATTTTCTAGATGAAATAACATCATTGTTTGTCGGTATCGATATATCAGGGTATAAAGAGGATAAAAATTCAATTAAAAGTACTATTACCGATTCTATGCATTGCGCTTTCGCAAGCGCATGTGATATTTTTATTGTCGATGATAAGAATACATATTATAAATCCATTGAAACTTACAAATTAAAAGGGATACAAACCAAGGTTTTCAGACCATCAAATTTTGTAGAATATTGGAACGCTAATCATTTAGTTTTAAAAAATGGAATGGAACTTATTGATTTTGCTTTTAATTATTCAAAAACAAATGAGCAATTAACTACATTAAACGATGAAAATATATATTATCTCAATCATTACATTTTAGACTTCTTCAATATACTTTCAACTGACAAAACTAATGAGCATGAAATAAAATTCTACAAATATTTTGGAAATAACTATTTGTTTTTACTTCCACAAGAAAAAGAGGATCTATTGATTAAAATCAATAATATGTTTGGCGAACCAAAATTAATAACTGACACTTGGATGGAAAATGGCATATTGAAAAGTGCTTGGATATTTAATGAGTTAGACCTAATAAAACTTACAATTGAAGATAGCCATGCAATATTATCATTTATCAAATGTGAAAAAACATAAAAGCTACCGGTAACACACGCTACAAGCAATCTGGGCATTAGGCTTAATTTGAAATTGGTTTTGTACTTGTAAGATTTGGCAAATCCGAATAATGGGCTTAATTTAGTCCCAAACTGCTTTTAGCGCGGGGACGTTATGCGGGAGTTGAAAAAGTGCGAAGACGAAAATTAAGGTAAAATTGATTATATATTATTTCTTATAACGATTTCCAAAAAAAGTGTTTTAAAGATTAGAATTAACAAATATTAAATCAACAATATGTTTTATAGAAACTTACTTATAAAAACAAACAAGGTAAAATGATTAGTTCAATTATATTCAATATTTGTTTTGTTTGTTTATGGACACTTGTTGCCATTTATCCACCATCACATAAAATATTGCGCAAAAGAAAAACATATAATATATTCCTATTTATATCTATTTTATTACCCATTATAACTTTTTTGTCTTACGATAAAAATGAAGAAGTTTATTCAAAAAATATTTTTTATGGCTCATTTTTTTTTCTAATATTTCTATTATTATATAAATATTTTGATAATTATATCTTAAAGAAAAATCAACGTAATTTAATCTTATCAATTCGATTTAATAACTTTTGGCAAGATGAAGAATCAGAAAAACAAACTTCTTTAGAATTATTCTTTCAGATTTCACTACTAGGTATACCAATTTTTTACATTTTATTAGCCAATTCGCTGGTAATGAATTTTCAAATAAAATAGTTGCAAAAACTGAAATTTAAACATTGAAGTTTCATTGAAAATAAAAATAAACAATCGTTTGGATTATGAAATTGAAACGAAAAAAGGGAATAAAATTTAGCCGAGATTTGGCAAGAATTAGGTTTTGTGTCAGCAAAGATTAGGCTGAAAATCGATTAATAATGGGAATATCAGCCGGCAACAACCCCCGCATAACAGCCACTACAACGGATTTGGGCATTGGGCTTAATGGAAAAATGGTTTTGTACTTGGGATGATTTGGCAAATCCGAAAATAGGGCTTAATTTAGTCCCAAACCCGCTGTAGTGCCAAGACGTTGTGAGCAATTGAAGCAAAACAGAACTAAAAATGAAAAAATATTTACTATTCTTCACTTTTTTATTTATACAAAATGTGAAGTCTCAAAATGTTGAGCAATCAAATCCTATTCAGCAAAAAGTTTACGAATATGAAAAGATTCAAGTAAAACCAGAATTTCCGGGTGGTATGGAAAATTTTTACAAATTTATAGAAGCAAATTATAAAAAACCAGATGAAGCAAAAGGTGTCAGTGGTCCAGTTTCTGTAAATTTCATTGTCGATATTAATGGTTATATAACTTATATAGATCTCAGAAAAGATATTGGATATAAAACAGGGAAAGAACTTATTCGAGCTGTAATGAAATCACCAAAATGGTTACCTGGTGAACAGGACGGATATCATGTCAAAACGGAAATGAAATTTACTTTCAACGTAAAATAATAAAAAAGGCGTAATAATCTCAACTGCTCACAACAGCCACTACAACGGATTTGGGGAATTGGCTTAATGGAAAGTTGGTTTTGTATTTGTGATGATTTGGCAAATCCGAAAACAAGGCTTAATTTAACCCCAAACCCGCTGTAGTGCCAAGACGTTATGCCTCAGTTTAGAAAACCGAAACACAGAAAATATGACAGAAACAGAATTTGAAAAGTCATTCCAAAAATCAAAAAAATTAGTTTTTTATAATTCGGAAGATTACAACAATGAGCCACCAGCGGTTTGTGTTGTTTTTGATGACGCTAGAAACGGAATTGAAGCGTATGATTATCTTAGAAACAATTTAACCAGAGACGAAATTTGTCTTGTTTTTAGAATTCTAACCGAAAAAACAATTAGTATTACTTTAATAGACAAAAAGAACTCAAAAATATTCAATATTGACAATCTGAATTTTGATAAATCTAATTATGATGATTTTAGATTGAATAGCAAATTTGGAAAATACTGTATGTTCTGCATATCTGAAATGTACAAGGATCAACCAGTACTTTTTGGAGTTTCAGAAATTTCTCCATTATTAGTTTCAGAATTAAATTTTTCGCAATAAGCTTGATATTCTTCTTCCGAAACTAATTTAACTTCTGTTTTTTCTTCGTTCGCCCAAATAATTCGAGGTCTTAAACATGAAACATTCATAATGATTATTTTTAAAATAACTTCCGACTTAAACGGTGCAGAAGCGAAACCGAAAATTGAAACGTGAATATTGGAATAAATAAAAAACCGAAGGCATAACAGCAGTTACAATCAAGCTGGGCATTTGGAAAAATTTGAAGCTGGTTTTGTATCAGAAAAAATTTGTCATTAACCGAAAATTTAGGTTTTTTTGCCCCAGCCTGCTTGTAGCTGCGAAACGTTATAGGCAACCAAACCAGAAACCGTAATCAGACATGAAAACTTTAACGACAGTATTTATCTCAATTATTTTGTTTACATACATTGCTTGTGATAGACCGAATTGCAAAAACACAAATCCAATTTTTGATAAATTTTCACCAGAATCAAGTGAATACAAATTAGAATTAAGCAAGCAAATTCAAAGTGTTGGTTTTGAAAATTTAGATTATTGGTTTGACAAATATTTAAAGATAAATGATAAAGAATATATAGAAATCAATGTTCAGAATGATTCTGTTTGCGCAAAAGCAATAGTTGAAGTTAAAAATTGGTCGAAAATTGAAGGTTTGAGGAAAGAAATTAATGGTTACAGAGGAGCAAAACTGAATTGCTTGAGAATGAGAATTGAGCGTGTTGGAAATAAAGTTGACTTCATTTATGAAGACATTGCTAATATTGAAGATTGAGGAAATTTTGGCAGCCTATAACAGCGCGCAAAACTTCATTGCTAAGTTTTCGGTAAGTTGTTCGTTCTTTTTTACTATTTTCGTTTTGTGCTAGTGGAGAAATCTCGGTTGCCAAGCCGCAACGAGTTCTGCGCGCGAAACGTTACCTGCTACTGCAAAAGAAAATTGACATTAAATAAGAACGATGAAAATCATTAAAGACAAAATACTTCTACTTGCTATTTTAACGATTTTAGGAATATCTTATTTGGCAGTTTCAAGAGGAAAATGGAAAACCTACATAATACAAAAAGGAAAAACAGAAAAAAGTATTTCTTTGAGTAAAAACATAAAAATTGAAATTGAAAATTCGATAAATAGTAACTCAATAATTTCAAATAGTACTGAATTTATAATTTCCAAAGGTTGTATTGAAATTGATAGTCTTTCAATAAAAATGAAATCGATTTCTAATTCACTTAAAAACGAATTAAAGAATTCCAAAACGAGAGTTGTTGATATTGAAAATATTGAATTTGATACAATTGGAAACTTAAAAGCAGAAAGTTATTTACCGAATAAAATAACCGAACTATGCGCAAATCAAAGAATTGAAATATCAAACTGGTTTCCATTAAATGATAAAAATTCAGAAGAATTTAAGTTACAATATTTCATTAAAGAGGTCGGAAAAAAACCAATTACAAAAGAAATCTATTTAGAAAAAGTAACAAATTTCAATATTATTGGCCAAAACCATTATGATTTTATAATTTTAATTTATCCTATTTTATGGGTATTTTTAATATTATTGTTAGTTATTAAAGTGGTTCTAATATTGAAGAAAAGAAGAAACGAAAAAGAAACTTAACATAAGCAGCAGCAGGTAACACACGCTACAAGCAATTTGGGCAATGTGCTTTTAGAATGATGGTTTTGTTTCAGTTAATATCTTACATAACCGAAAGAATACGCATCTTTAATCCCAGCCTGCTTGTAGCGCGGGAACGTTATGGTGTATAGCTCCGCCGACGAGAATCAGCTGATTTTAATCCGGTGTTTAGTTCGGAAAACAAAATGAAGCAAAAACAAAGCTGACCAAAACCGAAATTGGTGCCGAATTGTTGCGGACTAACAAACGTGAACCGCTTATCGGACAACCGAAAGCGGATTTTTTTTGTCGCATTTTTTTTTGAGATTTAACTAAAGTTTGGAATTCAAAGACGGAAACTATTTGAAACGGAAAATTGGAAGGCGGAAAAACTTGCCGAAATTGAAATCGATAATTGAAATGGAAAATAGTGCGTGCTTAACAGACGTGTCGCTACACACCATAACACACGCCTCTAGCTATTTGCAAATTTAGTGAAATTATCGTTTTTAATTCCTATTTTCGTTTAACCGAAAATACTCAGTTTCATAAGTTGCAAACAGCTAGAGGCGCGAGAACGTTATGGTGTATAGCTCCGCCGACGAGAATCAGCTGATTTTAATCGGGTGTTGTAGTTCGGAAAACAAAATGAAGCAAAAACCAAGCTGACCGAAACCGAAATTGATGCCGAATTGTTGCGGACAAACAAGCGTGAACCGCTTATCGGACAAACGAAAGCGGATTTTTTTTTTCGCATTTTTTTTGAGATTTAACTAAAGTTTGGAATTCAAAGACGGAAACTATTTGGAACGGAAAATCGGAAGGCGGAAAAACTTGCCGAAATTGAAATCGATAATTGGAATGGAAAATAGTGCGTGCTTAACAGACGTGTCGCTACACACCATAACACACGCCTCTAGCTATTTGCAAATTTAGTGGAATTATCGTTTTTAATTCCTATTTTCGTTTAGCCGAAAATACTCTGTTTCATAAGTTGCAAACAGCTAGAGGCGCGCGAAACGTTATGCGTCAGTTCACCTGTGAAACGTAAAATTCACTTTAAAATAACATTATGAAAGAAACAGAATTTAAGAATAAAAATTTCTATTGGATAATCATTTTAATAGTTGGAGGATTGCTACTCAAAACAATTTTTACAACTTTTTATTATAATCAATCGGTTGGTATTTTGCCAATGATAGTACAATTTTTATTGTTGGCCTTTATTTTTACTAAACATAAATACGCAAGAATTGGAATCATAATTTGGACAACTCTCTTTTTACTTTTATTTTCAGTAATTCAATTAGCTCAAGGATTAGTGAAAAATTTCAATTATGGAATTGACATAAATTGGTTAGAATACTATCTATTAATATCTGTAAATTTAATAGTTGGAACAGTTGTTCTTTTTTACACAATAAAAACAACAAAAGTTATTATAGTAAATACAAAACAACAATCCGAATTTTCTGAACTGCCGAAACAAGAAATTGAGAATTCTGAAAATTGAGAACAAAACTGAACGAAACTTAAAAAAAGAACCGAACGCATAACAGCCACTACAACGGATTTGGGCACCTGGCTTAATGGGAAAATGGTTTTGTATTTGTAATATTTGGCAAATCCGAAAAATGGTCTTAATTTAACCCCAAACCCGCTGTAGTGCCGGAACGTTATGCGTCATAATGACAAAAATCGTGTAAAAAACGAATGAAAAAAAATAATAAAGCAACTTTTTCGTGGATATTTATGGTATTATTCTATTTGGGATATACATATTTCATTTTTGCTAAACCCAACATAATTGAAAGTAAAGACTTAATTGAAATTAAAGCGGAACTAGCTGAATTGCCTATTTATTACGAATCTACAGCAGACAATGTTCCTTCGCTAGATTTTAAAATTGTGGGTACACCAACTAATTTTACGATAAAATCTTGTGGTTTGCAAAACTTAAACTTGAGTCAATTTGAGAATATGAAATTTAGAGATTCAATATCATTTCTAACAAATAAGGAATCAACTCTATATGAAAAAATAATAAATGAAAAAGAAGCATTTTCTTTTGTTTTTCGAGAAAATAACTCTGAATTATTAAAACTAAGTGATTATAATATTTGTGAGAAGTCGGTTTGGAAAGAATTCTTTCTATTAACATTATTAATGATTACCGCATTGATATTTAGTATTGTTCGAAAAGATGAAAATACAAACGATGAATAGTTACGAACGCATAACACACGCTACAAGCAAGCTGGGCAATTGGCTTAATTTGAAAATAG
Organism: Flavobacterium cheongpyeongense; assembly: GCF_003202435.1. Taxonomy (GTDB): domain Bacteria; phylum Bacteroidota; class Bacteroidia; order Flavobacteriales; family Flavobacteriaceae; genus Flavobacterium; species Flavobacterium cheongpyeongense. Next base: position 9,649 of record NZ_QJHK01000033.1, on the reverse strand, counting down.
TTTGTGTTTGATACATTTGTTTTTAACCGAAAGAATACGCATGTTTAATCCCAGCCTGCTTGTAGCGCGGGGACGTTATGGTGTATAGCTCCGCCGACGAGAATCAGCTGATTTTAATCGGGTTTTGTAGTTCGGAAAACAAAATGAAGCAAAAACCAAGCTGACCGAAACCGAAATTGGTGCCGAATTGTTGCGGACTAACAAACGTGAACCGCTTATCGGACAACCGAAAGCGGATTTTTTTTGTCGCATTTTTTTTGAGATTTAACTAAAGTTTGGAATTCAAAGACGGAAACTATTTGGAACGGAAAATCGGAAGGTGGAAAAGATTGCCGAAATTGAAATCGATAATTGGAATGGAAAATAGTGCGTGCTTAACAGACGTGTCGCTACACACCATAACACACGCCTCTAGCTATTTGCATCTTTAGTGGAATTATCGTTTTTAATTCCTATTTTCGTTTAACCGAAAATACTCAGTTTCATAAGTTGCAAACAGCTAGAGGCGCGAGAACGTTATGTGCAAGCATACCACAAAATCACAAAAACAAACAATATGACATTTAAATTAAAATCAATTTGCATTACCATACTTATTGGTTGTTCATTGCAAATAAAAGGACAGAACGTAGTATGGACAGATGTTGATAATTTTTGGGTTGCATACGACAAAATTATTCAGACCAAAGATTCTGTTAAACAGTATAATCTACTTGAAGATTTATATTTTTCTAAAGCAACAGATGGCTTAATTGCTATGAGACAAGTAAGAAATTATACTGCAAAGGACTATATAGACGTTATTAATAATTACCCTAACTTTTGGAACTCTATCAGAAAAAACACTTTAAGAGCAAATGAGTTTGGAGAAGAATTTAACTATGGAATTGAGAAATTGCGACAACTATATCCAGCACTAAAACCAGCTAAAATATACTTTACTATAGGAGCAATGAGAAGTAACGGAACTACTTTAGATAGTCTTGTTTTGATTGGCGCTGAGTTGGCGATGACAGATAAAAATACCGTTTCTGATGAACTTTTACCCGATAATTTCAGAATTGGGAGGCGAAAATTTTTTGACAGTAATCCAATTAATTCTCTGGTTTTACTAAATATTCACGAGTATGTTCATACTCAACAAAAACCTATGGTACACAATTTACTTTCTTATGTGATAAGAGAGGGTGTTGCCGAATACATTTCTGTAAAAGCAATGAATGTTCCTTCGGCTGCACCTGCAATTGAATTTGGGAAGAACAATCACGAAAAAGTAAGGGCAAAATTTGAGGAAGAAATGTTCTATATCAACAACCAGAATAATTGGCTTTGGAGTGACTCTCAAAATGAATTTGGAGTCAGAGATTTAGGTTATTATATCGGCTATCAAATGTGTGAGAATTATTATAATCAAGCAGAAGACAAATCTTTAGCTATCAAAAAAATGCTAGAATTGGAGTATACTAACGAGGCTGAGATAGAAGACTTTGTGGCAAAATCTAATTTTTTCTCTAAGCCACTCAACGAACTATACCAAGACTTTGAAAAGAAACGTCCAAGGGTTGTTGGAATAACACAATTTAAAAACAAAAGCCAAAAAGTTAGTCCCAATATCAAAGAAATAACCATTGAATTTTCAGAACCATTAAATGGGCATAATACTGGAGTTGATTTTGGAGAATTAGGACAAAGTGCTTTTCCAAAAAATGATGTAACAAAGAGATTTTGGTCAAGTGATAATAAAACTTGGACTATTGCGGTAAATTTAGAGCCTAACAAAAAATATCAAATACTGATTACCAATAATTTTAGAACTCAAAATGGAATTCCTTTGAAACCTTATTTAATTGAGTTCCAAACAAAAAAATAAAAATGCCTGCACATAACAGCAGTTTGGCAAAATGGCGGGTTCAGTACTAAATTGAACATTTGGTTTTCAAATGAACATTAGTGCTATAATGAAAGTAAGTGCTACAAAGTCCGCCACTTCGCCAAGCTGCAAACCGTTAGCGGTAAGTGACCCGAAAAAACGCAGAAATCAACTTAAATAAATTCTTATGATTTTAGATTATGATAAAATAAAATTATTTCTAAAAATTTTTATTGAAGACGAAAATCCTTTTTTAAACACAGTAGAAATTTTCTCAAAATTAAATTATAATATTAATAATGATATTGAAACGAAAGAAGTTTGGCATTATCTAAAATTATTATCGGAACAAAAATTAATTGAATGTATCGAAGATAAAGAAAACCTTGGTTTTTCTTTTTTAGGAAATGGTCGAATAGTGTGCAGTGTCAAAAAAATTAGAATTACAAATTCTGGATATCAGACTTACGAAATCATTACAACAAACAAAATTTGGAATAAAATTAAAACTCCATTGAAAACTTTTGGAGTTGAAAGTTTAAAACAAATTCCATCTTTAGCGATCAAAATTATAACGGAAAGTATTTAAAATATGAAATTATCAAACAAATTATTAAGTATTCTAAAATCTAAAACTGAACTATCAGAACAAGAATTAAATAATCTAACTGAAAAACAAGGTTGGGAAATAATCTATTCATTAAAACCTAAAACAGAACCTAAAATTGAAATTTGTTTCACTGGTTTTTCACCCACAGAAAAAAATACTTTGATAAAAGTTGCTGAAGAGAATAATTTTCATATTGCGAAAAGCATAACTAATAATTTAAATTTTTTGTGTTGTGGAGAAAATGCTGGACCTGCCAAAATGAAAAAAGCAGAAGAACAAAATGTTATATTATTAAATGCGGAGGAATTTCAAAATTTAATAGAAACGGGTGAAATACCACAATAACACCTACCGCTAACACACGTTACAACGGATTTGGGCAATTGGCTTAATGGAAAGTTGGTTTTGTATTTGTGATAATTTGGCAAATCCGAAAATAGGGCTTAATTTAGTCCCAAACCCGCTGTAGTGCGGGAACGTTATGGTGTATAGCTCCGCCGACGAGAATCAGCTGATTTTAATCCGGTGTTTAGTTCGGAAAACAAAATGAAGCAAAAACCAAGCTGACCAAAACCGAAATTGGTGCCGAATTGTTGCGGACTAACAAACGTGAACCGCTTATCGGACAACCGAAAGCGGATTTTTTTGTCGCATTTTTTTTGAGATTTAACTAAAGTTTGGAATTCAAAGACGGGAACTATTTGGAACGGAAAATCGGAAGGTGGAAAAACTTGCCGAAATTGAAATCGATAATTGGAATGGAAAATAGTGCGTGCTTAACAGACGTGTCGCTACACACCATAACACACGCCTCTAGCTATTTGCATCTTTAGTGGAATTATCATTTTTAATTCCTATTTTCGTTTAGCCGAAAATACTCTGTTTCATAAGTTGCAAACAGCTAGAGGCGCGGGAACGTTGTAAAACATTTTAGAGAAAAAATATGAACAAACTTTTAATCTTGATATTCTTATTTTTTTCTTGTAAAGGAAAAAATGAAAGTGAACTTGAAAAAATTAATATTAATTCTCAACTCATAGAGGTTAGTAATTATCAAGAAAAAAATGATTTTGAAAGTGCAAATAATTTACTCGAATCTTTAATAAGTAAAAATCCAAATGATGCAGAGTTATATTTTCGATTAGCACATTCAAAAACTATATCTAATCCGAATCTTTTTGAAATAATGAATCTTCTTGACCAATGTTTAACAATAGATTCATCACATTTTAAAGCGTTATACTTGAAATCTCAAGGACTTATGTTTATGGGAAACTTCAAAGGAGCTTTAGAAATAGAAAATAAACTTTTAGAAAACTTTCCAGATTCGTTTAACTTAAAAGCTGACATAGCATCAACTCTGTTATTTAATGGAGATTTTAAAGAAGCAATAGATTTTTCAGAAAAAATTTTACCTGAAAGTGATAATATTTATGACACTGAAAGGTTAATTAGAGTTCAGATTTTTGCATATTATTTTTTAGATGATATAGAAGAGGTTAAAATTGGGAAAAGTAAATTACAACAGTTGGGTTTTGAAACTGATTATCTAGAGAAACTTATTAATAGTAAAGAATTGAAATTTGAGAGTTTTGCTGTTGGAAAAAATGTTGGTAACAAACCCTGCTCAATTGCTCAATTGGAATTTATGTTTCCTGAAAAATAATAAAAACGTTTTACAACACACGCTACAAGCAAGCTGGGTATTTGGCTTAATTTGAAGATGGTTTTGTATTTGAGAAATTTGTGTTTAACCGAAAGATTACGCATCTTTAATCCCAGCCTGCGTGTAGCGCGGGAACGTTATAGGAGACTTGTGCCGAAATTACGAGACAATTCCAATTTGAAAATAAGCATTTGTTTCCGCAAGAAATTGACAAAGCAGAAGCGTAAAAATTGGAATGTGCCAACAGAAACGTAAAATATTGAAACTTGGAAAGCCGAAGCGTGAAAATTGGAATGTGCCAACAGAAACGTAAAAAGTTGAAACTAGGAAAGCGGAAGCGTGAAAATTGGAACACTCCTACTCAACTTGAAAAATGAAAAAGTGTGAAAGTTATAATCTGCCAAAAGAAAATCGAAAAGTATCAAGCCTGAATTAGAACGATAAATTAAAAAATAATAAGTTGAAAACTGCAAACCGAAAAACAGAAGCGTGAAAATTGGATTTTTGCCAACAGAAGCGTGAAAATTTGCGGTTTATAGTAATTTCGACAAAACAAGCCTCCTATAACACACGCTACAAGCAAGCTGGGCAATTGGCTTAATTTGAAAATAGTTTGTATTTACACATTTGTTTTTAACCGAAAGATTACGCATCTTTAATCCCAGCCTGCGTGTAGCGCGGGAACGTTGTGCGTCAGTGTAAAAACCATACAGCCAAATAAATGATAGAAAATAAATTAAGATTATGCGTTATTTTATAGGAGGTTTCACTTGGGAGGATGAAAGTCAGCTTGACAGATTCATAAGTGAGGGAATTTGGGAGAATGGCTATGAAGAAGAAAAGTACTCTGATTTGTTTTCTCAAATATCTGTTGGAGATATGTTTGCTTTGAAATCCACCTTTGTGAAAGGAAGGAAACCGAATGCTAAAAGCTATTTAAGAATTAAGCAAATTGGTATTGTCACTAAATTAATTTCAAAATCTTCTATAAAAATTGATTGGATTAAAAATGATGAATTTGACTTAACAGATATTAAATGGTATGCGAATACATTAGAGGAGATTGAACTAAGCGAGGATGTAAATAGAATTTTTGGGACAGCAAAAAACAAATATCAAATGAACTATTATTCAAAACTTTTAGAGACAAACAAAAATATAATCCTTACAGGTGCTCCTGGAACAGGTAAGACATTTTTAGCGAAACAAATTGCAAAACAACTGATTGGCGTAAAAACAGATGAAGAATTAGAAGAAAGCGGACAATTTAATTTTGTACAATTCCACCCATCTTATGACTACACAGACTTTGTTGAAGGGCTCAGACCAACACCACCTGATGAAAACGGAATAATTGGGTTTGAATTAAAAAATGGAGTATTTAAAGAGTTCTGTAAAAAGGCTTTGGACGTTGAGGCGGTTAACATCCAAAAAATAGACGATTTTTCAATTATTGGTTATGAACAATACTTAAATGCGTTAGGATTAAACTCAAAGACAATAAATAACTACAGACTAAGAATCGAACAATTACTTGGAACAAAGGAGATAACATCAAAAAGGGAAATAGTTGAACTTGAAATATACAAATCATTAGATGAGATATGTGATAACTTAGACTCCATTAAAGATTTTGATGATAGCAATAAAATGCATCGTCAATTTACGTCATCTGTCTCCAACTTAATAAATTTCAGAAATTCATTATTAACAAATAAAAAAAGTTCGTCCAAAGCAAAACCAGACTTTGTATTTGTAATTGACGAAATAAACAGAGGTGAAATTTCAAAAATATTTGGAGAATTATTCTTTTCCATTGACCCAAGTTATAGAGGTAAAAAAGGTTCAGTTAAGACGCAATATTCAAACTTGCACAACGATGAAAAAGAGGTTTTTTATGTGCCTGAAAATGTTTACATAATCGGCTCAATGAATGACATAGACAGAAGCGTTGAAAGCTTTGATTTTGCAATGCGAAGACGTTTCACTTGGATAGAGATTACAGCAGAACAAAGTGCAGTTAATATGAGCTTGCCACACGACATTAAAGAAAAAATGTTGAAGTTAAATAAGCAAATTTCTGATACAGATGGACTTAATCCTTCTTACCACATTGGGGCGGCATACTTCTTAGATTCAAATGGTAATGCAAGACAAGATATAGACAACATTTGGAATCTAAGAATCGAACCACTTCTGAAAGAATATTTGAGAGGGATGCCTGATAGCATTGAGAAAATTGAACTACTGAAAAATGCCTTTACCGCATAATGAGAACAACTGATAACAATGGAGGAAAAAGTATTGATAAATTTGACAATTTAAACATTGCAGATTTATCAGTTATAGCAAACAGAAACCTTTTAGATTTACAAAAAGAAAATCCTGATTTGCTTGTTTTTCCTCATTCATTTGGTAAGTATCGAGACGATGTAGAAAAGCCACATATTTTCTCGCTAGATGATGAAAACCTGACAACATATAATTTAATGGGGTTCATTGGTCGAAATTCTACACAACTAACAATTTCCTCCCGTTTTGCAAAAGATGACAACAACGATTATTTTCTTCATTATATGTTGCAAAAGGTCTTTTCCATTAATCTTTTAAAATTTGACCAAACACCAAGCAAAGAAAATATTTGGGATTTTCTTCTTTATCTCTTTCCCTATTATCTCAAAAAAGCATACTCACAAGGTATCTATAAAGCATACAAAAAAGAGGAATACAACGATTCAAATGTTAAGGGTGCTATTGATGTTAAACGGCACATCCTTAGAAATATTCCTTTTACTGGAAAGATTGCCTATACAACAAGAGAACATAGCTATAATAACAATCTGACGCAACTGGTTAGACATACAATTGAACACATCAAAACCCATCCTTTTGGAAGTGGTGTTTTAACGGGAGATAGTGAAGTCAGAGACATTGTAAGTAAATTCATATTTGTTACAGATAAAACATTTAATAACAATTCAAAACAAAAGATAATTACTACTAATTTAAAACCTGTTACTCATCCATATTTTACAGAGTATTCAGCTTTACAAAAAATTTGCTTAAAAATTTTACGACATGAAAAAATTACATTTGGTAATAATAAAGATAAAGTTTATGGTTTATTATTTGACGGTGCTTGGCTTTGGGAGGAGTATTTAAACACTATTTTAAAGGAAAAATTCATTCATCCAGAGAATAAAACAGGAAAACACCGCCATTTACTTTTTGAGAATTTCCAATCAATTTATCCTGACTTTATAAGTAAAGATGAACCAAAATCTGTTGGGGATGCAAAGTATATTCCTCTTGACAGACAATTATCATATTCTGAAAATTCAGAAAAAGCGACAAGTATTTACTACAAGACAATTGCGTATATGTATCGCTTTAGTTCAAAGAATGGGTTTTTAATATTCCCAAAACAAGACACAAGTTTTTTTGAAACATACCGAATAAAGGAAACAGATGGAATGCTAAAGAAAATTGGACTTGCCGTTCCACAGACAACAGAAACCTTTAAAGAATATATAAAAACAATGAACGTAAACGAAGAAGAATTGAAACAAAATTTAATGACAGACAAAACACCGAACGCACAACAGCAGTTTGGCAAAATGGCGGGTTCAGTGCTTAATTGAACATTCGAATTTCTAATAAACATTAGTGCTAAATTGAAGTTAAGTGCTTCTAAATCCGCCACTTCGCCAAGCTGCAAAACGTTGTGCGACATATTGAAAAAACCGAAGCGAATTGAAAAAAATATAAAAGATGAATAAAAAAGTAAAAATAATTTTAATTACAATTGTGACGTTATTTATTTCATTTTCAATTGTTGCGCAAACGGGAATTTTGAAAGCTTATAAAAATTCAACTGTTGCAAATGAGCCGAATCTAAAAATTAATTCCAGAATATTGGTTTCGAATTTAGTCACACCGAAAATTGGCGATTTTGTGTGTTATAATTATGAGGACAAAACTTCTGGGAAACAAATTAGAATACATAGACTTTATGGAAAAGAAAATGACATTGTGGAAATCATAAATGGAATTCTCTATGTAAATAAAATAAATATAGACAAAGGAATCGACCATATTCATTCTTATAAAACTACTAAAGCTGAATATTCAAAAATCAAGGAAATCGAAAAAATTTCTGACGACTTATTTGCCTATATGGATGAGTCGGATGATGTGATTGCTTTATTACCTGATTCGATTGCAGAAAAGTATAAAATAACATCAAAAAGAATGATTCAAGAAAAGGGAAAAGAGGATACAACCATTTCAAAAGTTTTTAAAAATAAATGGAACAAAGACAATTTTGGCCCAATAAAAATACCAAATGGAAAAGTTTTTCTAATTGGTGACAATAGAGATAATTCAGAAGATTGCAGATATGTTGGATTATTAAGTGAATCGGACATTGTTGGAACCATAGTTGAATACTAAAAATACGATCGCACAACACACGCTACAAGCAATTTGGGGATTTGGCTTAATGGAAAAATTGGTTTGTATTTGGAAGATTTGGCAAATCCGAATAATGGGCTTAATTTAGTCCCAAACTGCTTGTAGCGCGGGAACGTTAGCGGTCAGCATACCACACGAGACGAGAAATAGAAACTTAAAAATAGAAAATATGAAAACAAAAACAATCTTATTTTTAGTTACTTATTTGACAATTTGTAACTTAACTTATTCTCAATCGTCAGAACATTTAGTTTTTAAAGGCGTTCCGCTTGATGGAACACTTAACGAGTATGTTTCTAAAATGGAACAAGAAGGTTTCTCCAATTTGGGAACAGAAAATGGTACTGCAATATTAAATGGCGATTTTGCAGGTTATAAAGATTGTATGATAGGTGTTTCCACTTTAAAACAAAAAGATTTGGTTTATAAAATAGCAGTTATATTTCCTGAAAAAGATACTTGGTCAACTCTTTCAGGAAACTATTTTGACTTAAAAGAAATGCTAACCGAAAAATATGGCAAACCTTCAGAAGTTACAGAAAAATTTGATGTCTCTTCATATTCGCAACCAAAAGATGATAGTGAGAAAATGTATAAAGTTCAATTTGATAATTGTAAATATTTTTCAGTTTGGAAAACTGATAAAGGAGATATTCTATTATCTATCGAACACGAAAGTGTAACTCGTTGTTATGTTGCTTTAGCATATTTAGATAAATTAAATGGAGATATTATTAAAGCAAAAGCAAAACGAGACTTGTAAATAAAATGCCGAACCGCTAACAGCCGTTTCACGAAATTGCGGGGTTTGGGATTTATCAGAATTGGAAGTTTTTGAAACTAAATTTTGTCTATATTTGTAATCAAAAGTGTTGAAAATCCGCAACTTCGTGAAGCGGCGACACGTTATAGGCAACCAAACCAGAAACCGTAATCAGACATGAAAACTTTAACGACAGTATTTATCTCAATTATTTTGTTTACATACATTGCTTGTGATAGACCGAATTGCAAAAACACAAATCCAATT
>NZ_QJHK01000032.1 GCF_003202435.1 Flavobacterium cheongpyeongense | reverse complement strand
AACAGATTTAGTCGAAAAATACTTATTTTTACCCATCGTTATTTGAATTTTGCAACTCTAAATTACGATGTTTTTTAAGAAGCCATTAATTTGGCTTCTTTTTTATCGGACAACAATGATTTAAAATATTTTAATAAATAATACAAGGTAATTTTTATTAGAAAAGCGTAAAGGATTGGAAGTAACACAGTACTTTTCTTATCGTATCCAACAAAAAAACAAATATTTTATAACTTAAAACCACATAATTGTTTTTATTTTTTATAAAAAAGAATACATTTGAAGCTTAATAACGATAAACCATAAATAAATATGTCTATTTGGAAACGAAAATCATTAGCTCAGCTTTTATCCGAAGCCGCTGATTCTGAAAAAGGATTAAAAAGAACATTAACAGCCTGGTCATTAATTGCGCTGGGAATTGGAGCTATCATTGGAGCCGGCTTGTTTGTAAGAACAGCTACTGCTGCTGCTCAGAGCGCAGGACCATCTGTAACTATAGCTTTTATTGTTGCTGCAATAGGATGCGCATTAGCAGGCTTATGTTACGCTGAATTATCTTCATCTATTCCTATTTCCGGTAGTGCATATACCTATACTTATGCAACAATGGGAGAATTCCTGGCATGGATAATCGGCTGGGATTTAATTCTTGAATATGCTGTTGGAGCAGCAACAGTTGGAATTGCATGGAGCGAATATCTGAACAACCTACTGGTCAATGTTTTGCATGTAAACCCTATTCCTTTTTCTCTTTCCCATTCTCCTTTTCAATCTAATCTGGAAACCGGAGAGCATGGAATAATCAATTTACCTGCTTTATTTATTGTTGCAATTATTAGTTTATTATTGATAAAAGGAATACAAGAATCAGCTTTTGTAAATGGCATTATTGTGATTGTAAAAGTTGCAATTGTTATCCTTATTATAATTATTGGCTGGAATTTTATAAACCCTGCAAATCACGAACCTTACATCCCACAAAGTTCTGTCTTTACTGATGAACATGGAATTGACCATAGCTATGGAGGGATTATGGGAATATTAGGAGCAGCTGGTACCGTTTTCTTTGCTTTTATTGGATTCGATGCTGTAAGTACTGCTGCTCAGGAAACTAAAAATCCTAAAAAAGCAATGCCAATTGGTATATTAGGTTCACTGGCAATCTGTACATTATTATATATTCTTTTTGCTCATGTTTTAACAGGTGTTGCCACAGTTGAAGATTTTAGAACAGGTGGTAAAGAAGCTTCTGTTGCATTTGCTATCAACAAATATATGATTGGTTATGAATGGTTAGGACAATTAGTAACTGTTGCTATTTTAGCAGGATTTTCTTCAGTAATTCTAGTAATGCTATTAGGACAATCCAGAGTGTTTTATGCTATGGGTAAGGATGGTTTACTTCCAAAAGCTTTTAGTGATGTTCATCCAAAATATAAAACGCCATATAAGGCTAACCTTGTTATTTTAGTAATTGTTGGTTTATTTGCTGCGTTTGTTCCCGGAGATATTGTTGGAGACATGACCAGTATTGGAACATTGTTTGCTTTTGTTCTGGTTTGTATTTCTGTTATTATTTTGCGCAAAAAAGAGCCCGATATGATAAGGGAATTTAAAACCCCATTTGTACCTTTAGTCCCTTTATTAGGAGTAGGTGTTTGTTGTGCTATGATGTATGGGTTAGGATGGACTAACTGGCTAAGACTTTTTGCATGGATGGCATTAGGAATCATAATTTACTTTGCTTACGGAAAGAAAAATAGTAAATTAAACAATCCTGAATAAGAAATTATCTATCAAATAAAAAAAGGATTATGAAGCTAAAAACTTCATAATCCTTTTTTTATTTGATAAAACTATTTTTACAAATCAAAAACAGAAGTCCGTTTCGCCCGAATTAAGTCTTTTAATTTAATCCAGAAAGCTAACGTAAGATAAACTCCAAACCACAAACCTGCTGTTACAAACGAAATATAGATAAAAAACAACCGGACATTTGTCACACGCATTCCAAGTTTATCAGCGAGTCTGGAGGATACTTGAAATCCGTATTTTTCGAAAAAAAATTTCAATTTTAAAATTATTGACATGGGTTTTGGTTTTAATTTTGCCCAAAAATACAAAATTATCTATTCGACACTTTTTCTAATTCTCTAATTGTTTTTAAGCAATTCCATCCCAACAGCACATTTCATGCAACCGTTTGTATCGCAATATTGACTTTTAAGCTGTAATAGGGATTGCGATTCAAAAGCATTTTTAGAAGAAACTCCAAAGGACTTAAATTTTTCTATAATTGAATTTTTCTCAGGTGCAATACTATCCAAAATCGAAATTAAGTCTTCTGCAATCGAATCATTGACTGTTTTCGCATACGCAAACTGCAAGGGAATAATTGTATTTATGACAAGTAAATCTACAAATGAATTAGACAATGATTTTGTTTTCTTTGGACTTTGTTTATCAAACTGATAATGGCTTTTCCAATATGAACTGGCTGAAACATTCAATACTCTATAAATACTGTTGATAGATTTTAACCCGATTATTTTAGAAAATAAATTTTGATGCTGATGATATAAACCTGCTAATTGCGAAAGACGAATCGTAGGAAAGTTATCCGGACGATGCTTAAAAAACTGAAGTGGTTCTGTATAAATTTTTTCAATCTGATGTTTATGCAAAAGATAAAAGTATCTGAATTTTAAATCCTTGAAATAAACATCTTCTTTGTCTGAGTCTAATAAACCCGTCGCACCAAAAAATAAAGCCTCAAGATTTTCTACTTCAAAACTTTCTTTTCGGATAATTGAAAACGGAATTGCTTTTGCCAATTGCAAAAATGAATTTCCATTGGTATTCAAACCAAAATTCTTAGCCAATAAACAAAATAAAACTGCTTCCCAATCCTGATTCGTTTCTTTGAGCAGGTCATAGATAGCCTGTGATTTTCTTTCTAATCGCTCAAAAAACAAACGCTCCTGCCAATTTTCAAAAACAAAGTTTTGTATTTTAGAAATCTGTTTTTCGCAATATATCCATGATTTGGGTGACTTCAGATTATTATAATTTAAAATTGTTTCAGGAGAAACATATTCCTTTAAAACCAATACTGGAATCTCTGTATTATTTCGTCGGTAGATATCAGCATCGTACTCCCAGACTACATGCAAAATAACATTTTCATAAGCCGTGTCTTTTTCATGAAGATGCAAATACCAATCAGATGCTTTTAAATGTATTTCAACATTTCCAGCCCATTTTTGATCTCCTATTTTAATTTGTGCATTAAAAAAATCAGGTCCTGCAAGTTCTAAATAATTTCCTGTATTAATAATCGTAACTGCTTCCTCGTTTACTGTTTTTAAATTCAGGGTATCAAATTTTTTAAACTTCCAGAGATAATGAAGAAAATCTTCTTTCATTTTTTTAAACTTTATAATTGTTTACAATACTCTAAAGTACTAAAAATAGTATTAATATTACAAATATAAAATTTATTAAAAGAAAATTATTTCATTAAATATAATTTTGCACAGGCTCTGGCATCAGATAATGCCTCATGATGATTAAGCTGAATTTTCATTTCCCGACAGCAATCGCTCAATTTAGTAGGTTTTAACCCTTTTGCTTTATAAATTTTCACGGTACATTCCCAACGATTAGCAATATTCAAATCTTCGTATTGTAATCCATGCAACGCCATCGATTTCATCAAAACATTTCGGTCAAAACTTTCGTTATGAGCTACTACAACCCTGTTTTTCAACCTTTTCTCAATTTCAGGATAAACTTGTAAAAAAGATTTTGCATTTACAGTATCCCGAGGATAAATCCCGTGAACCTGAATGGTAAACGGATTATATTCGTTATTTGGCGGTTTGATTAAAGTTACAAACTCATCTGTAATAATTCCGTTCTCTACGGTCACAATCCCAACAGAACATGGATGATATGCTGTTGCTGTTTCAAAATCTATAGCGGTAAAAGTCAATTGATTTAAATTTTAAAATTTGAATTGCCTATCTAAAAGCAATTTTTGAATTCTACAAATTTAAATGTTTAGTGACTTAAAATAAAATTTAAATGTTTTGTTAACTAAATAATTAGAAAGGATATCCGATTGCGATATTCAAAATCAAATTATCTTTTCTCCAGGAACCACTTCCTAAATTTACACCATCAATTACCCATCTCTGTCCATCTGGCAAGGAAGGATTTCTAAGCGGAATTGCCAAATCGGTTCTTAAAATAAAGAAAGATACATCAAAACGCAAACCTACTCCCGCCCCTACTGCAATCTGTTTCATGAAATTTTTAGAAATTTCGGCTCCGGGCTTGTTCGGATCTGCATGTAAAAGCCAAATATTACCGGCATCCAAAAACACGGCGCCTCTTACAATACTAAAAAGTTTTGCTCTGTATTCGGTATTAAACTCCAGTTTTAAATCGGCGGACTGATCCGGAAGATAATCACTAGTCGTTTCCGGCACTACATAGCTACCTGGCCCTAAAGATCTTGCCCGGAATGCCCGAATACTATTGGTTCCTCCTACCACAAATTGTTTGGATGTTGGCATTGTAGTTGAATTTCCATAAGCAAATCCTGCCCCAATGATCAGCCTGCTGGCTAGTTCGCTTTCCTGTCCAAGTTTTAGATAATGCCTGAAATCTGTTTTAATTTTTACATACTGACTAAAAGGAACATCAAATATTAATTTCTCATTATCTTTCTTAACATCAGCACCAGTAACCAATCCGGTAATATTACCCGCCAAATCCAGTTCACCGCTAAAATAGATGGTGTTTTTTCGACGTTTCTGCATCGTATTGGTATATGTATAATTGTATGTTGGGCCAAAAATCAACTGTTTTTCTATCACTTTCCCTAATGATTCATCTTTTTGAATATCTGCTAAATATTCGTCCGTTACATGATTTGGACTTACGTACGTAATGTCTGTTAGATTTAGCTGATGCTCTTTGCGAATATTTTCTTTCCATAGATACCCAAAAGAAGCGTTGAAAGAATTTAATGCATATAACGCTGTTCTTTTTTGATATTCGTAACGCAAAATAGCCTTAGTTCTGGGAACAAACTCACTATTCCCCTGGATATTAAAAGGAGATACAAATCTTGGCCACGTTAAACTGGTTTCGGCTCCAAGCTTATAAATATTTCTTCCTTTATTTGGTCCGCCAAGCTGAAAATCGGCTCCTCCAAATATTGAAAATGTAAGCAATTCTGCTCCACGAAAAAAGTTCCTGTTATTCCAGTTTACATTAATTTCTGAACCTGTGTAACTGGCCGAATTGGTTTTTCCCAAAACTTCCACACGGATAAACTTTTGGGGCAGTAATGTTAAATAGTAATACGAATCCAGTGTTTTAGGAATACTGTCCGAAATCTTAAATTCATTTTTCACAAAACTAAAAGTTCCCAGGTTTACAAAACGGTTTAAGGTCAGGTTATGGTCTTTTCGGTTATACAAATCTCCTTTTTTAAAATAAATTGCCCTGTCAAAAATTCTGGGTTTAAAAGTATTTGCTGTATCTGTTATGGTAAAGTCTTTATATTGTTTAATCTCTTTTTTTCTGTAAACTATGCTATCATTGGTCAGGGAATAATTTGGATACACAAAAATTTTATCAATTTTGTACGCCGTTAAGGCTTTTACAGGTGCTTCATCTTTTATGACCAGCCTGATATTTACTTCATGATCGCCTTTGCTGCTGTCTACTTTCGCCAGAATATAATCCGGATTAAAAAAGTAATATCCTCTTTCTTTAAGTCTTGCATCGATTCTTTCCCTTTCGGATTTGATAATATCCAAATCATACGGTTTTCCAACTTTT
Source organism: Flavobacterium cheongpyeongense (assembly GCF_003202435.1). Classification (GTDB taxonomy): domain Bacteria; phylum Bacteroidota; class Bacteroidia; order Flavobacteriales; family Flavobacteriaceae; genus Flavobacterium; species Flavobacterium cheongpyeongense. The sequence goes on along the minus strand of NZ_QJHK01000032.1, from coordinate 28,721 downwards.
AGAAGACTTCTTTGGCTTGATCTCGCAATTATTTTTGACATTTTTAAAGAGTCATCCGGAAATGTGACACTTTTTATGATGTATTGTTTTTTCAGCAAAACGGTATATTCTGCAGTAACTCTTTTGTTATTTACAGTTGAATCTGCATGTACTCGTGTTTTAAAATACCCTCTGTTTTCAGAAAAATTTCGTAAAACTGACGTATTATAATCTAAATCGACTTTACTGAAAAGAACCGGCGGTTCACCCACTTTATTTCGAAGCCAGTAGCGAAATCCTTTTTCTTTTTTTGGTTCTCCGGCTATATTATAAATCCACAATTTAGGACGTAATCCTAAAAATTGTTTGTTGGGTTTTATCCGTAATAAACCTTTCATTTCTGTTTCCAGTGCTTTTTTGTCCTTTCTATTGATTGCAGAATCTTTTACGGTTACAGAACCGCCTGTGTATAATAATTCCTCTTCGGGCAAATATTTTGTATTACTGCATCCCAAAACAAAGAATAAAGACAGCAGTACAAAACACATTACACATTGTTTTTTTATATGGTTACGTTTTTTGTTCATTTCCTTCAACTTGATTTTTGGGTTGGTTCTCCTCTTTTTCCTTCTTTTCTTTCTTTTTTTGTTTTTCTTTCTCTTCACGAAGCTTTACTTCTTTTATCAATTCCTTTTCTTTCTCCGTATGGTGAAAAAGCTCCCTGAATTTGTTGTAACTCATCGTAATGATAAAAGCTATACCGGTTTCTACCACTTGTCCTTCAACAGCAACCTGATACTCATTTTTTCGATAAGCCCGCAACATATAACGGCCGTCTTTAGTAAGCTGATAATCGATTGCGACATCTCCTGCTATATTAGTACTTTGTTCATTGGCACGCTCCTGCCCTTCTACACCAACACTGCTGCCCACAGTTACTTTCAGACGGTCATCGATTAATTGCTTGGAAACTGCAAAATTGAGATCGGTTCTGTTTTTCATTGTTCCGGAGGTATAATCCTCCGTTGATTCTAAGTCAAAATTCACCTCAAAACCTTTCACCAGTTCACTGGCAAGGTTGTTTAACTGCTGCGAAAGAATTTTGCTCATACTTTGTCTGGCAATAGATTCTGCACTGGCGCCGCCACTTTCGGTAGCAAATGGATTTTCACCTACAAATCGGCTTAATACGATAAGGGCAAAAACCTGTTTGTTTAGTTCTGCCGGATCCTGTTTTAATTGTTTAAGTTTAGTTTGGGTCAGGGTTACCACATCTGATGAAACATTGTAATTCCTATCCGGAAGTTCGATTCCTAATGAAATTTCAGGTTTCATCAATTCTCCGTTCATTTTTAACAAAGTCTGAAACGGAAGTTTTTGTTTATAGGTATTTCGAATAGTGGAGCTTTCGCCTGATAGCTGCGGCCCTAATAAATCGATTGGAGCTGCATTTACTTTATAAACTGCCGTAATGTTTATATTTGCCATAGTGGGTTCGCCGTTCCAGGTAATATAACTTCCTTTCTGAATATCAAATTTTCTTTTTATTCCGTTGAAATTCATTTGATAAGCCCCGTCTGAGAATTCATATTTCCCAACCAAAGTAGTTTTTCCGGACTGGTCAATTCCTCCAACCAATTCGGCTTCGCCCTTTAGTTTTAAATAGTCACCATTTCCTTTGTCGATAATTAAATTCAGCTCTGCTTTTTTATCGATCGTAATAGCAACGTTTACATCCATGCCTTTCAATTCCGACTGATTAAACTCATTTTGCATATCAGTGGTTTGCTTAAAATACATATTATCTTCATTGACAAACTCTACAATTCCTTCTCTGTCAGCAATTGAAGGATCTGACTGTGGCAATACAACTGAAAATTTTGTTTCTTTATTAATTTTGATTGTACCATCAACAAGAGGATTGTCAAGATCTCCTTTTATGCTTAATTTAGTATCCAGAAACAAATCGCCATAAAACAGATCATTGTCTTTTTCCTTAGAATTAATGGCTCTAAAATCGTTTGCCTGAACCAGAAGGTCAAAATCAAATTTGTTAAAATCAGCCGATTTAATCGTTCCATCTACCAATAATTCATTGTCATTTTCATCTAAAAGAGAAAATTTGTCAAACGAAATGGTTTCATTGTTAAATGTTATTTTTTCTTTTCCAATTTTAAAGTAGGAATTAAGCTTCATCACCCTGAAAGCTGCATCATTAAAATTTAATTCACCATTGAGCTGAGGTGCTTTGGTAGTTCCGTTAACTTTAAAATTTCCTGACAAATAACCGCTTCCCTCTGTGATGTTATCCATACTGAAGCCCTGAATACTTTTGATATTCAATTTACTGATATCAACATTTAAATCAAAAGTTTCCGAGTCTATTTCATAATCCCCGTCAAGTTTCAGGTCGTTTCCTTCATCAGTTAATTGTATGATGGCTGCGAGTGTATTATTGGTTTTATTATCTACTTTTACCTCAAGATCTCCGACTTTATCTCCTTTGAAAGTAAAATCATCAATTCTCAAATCAGAGGTGAAGGTTGGATTTTTCATAACGTTTTCGACCAAGGCAGAACCGTTTATTAAGCCCTGCATCAACAACTTGTCTTTTTTAACCATATTCAGAATGGTTTCGATTTTGAAATTCACAAAATTAACTTGTAATGGTGCATTATTTTGAGTTCCCTGCGATTGGATTTTTAATTCATTTCCTGCATTAGCCAAATAAAAATTATTGATATAAAGTCTTTTATCTCCAAATTCTACTGCATTTTCAGGATCAATATTCCATTTTTCATAATTAAGAATAAAAGTTTCAGCATCTACTTTAAAGATGTTTTTAGAGCCTTCTGCCTTAAATTCCCCTGCAATAAAATATTGTTGTTTTTCTTTTGTATCCTGAACTTCCAATGCATAAGTCAAAATATTATTTTCTACCTGGCCCGACAAATCTGTAAACGGAATTTTTATTGATCCGCTCTCTATCGTAGCCACAGAAACCGAATATTCTAAAGCATTTTCTTTCGCTCCAATATTTATTTTTCCGTCAGAAATAATATTATCCGCATAAACAATCCTCGGAATCATTCCTCTAACCTGGAGGGAATCTGTTTGGTTATTGTAATTTCCTGTAATAGTTAAAGGCTCTAAGCCTGTAAGTTTCGGAATTAATTGAAACAATACAGGATCATTTTCTATTTTTATGGTAAAAGCCAGTCGCTGTTCATCAGATTCTGCATTTACTTTTGGATTTTTAAGATCAATGTATTTAGAAATGGTCTTTTTAATTGCTGTAGTCAAAGTTGTCAATTTATATTTTCCGACTACTTCTGCTTTTAAAAACTGTGATGAAATGTTTATCGAATTGCTGTCTTTATCGGCGAAAGCCAAAACTTTGATCGAGTCCAGAACAATTGGTTCTTCTTTCTGTAAAATCTGGATATTCGAAAGAAATACTTTTCCATTAAGAAAATCAGGATTGCTGCTGGTGATATCTGCATCAACATTTCCTCGGAGTTTCATTGGGCCGGCATGAAGATTCAGTTTTTCCAGATCGGCAATATCGAGTTTTAATTTTAATTTTAGTGATGGATATTTTTCTTTGGTATTGCCGCTAGCGGTTAAATCAAAATTCAGGTTTGGATCTTTAATTTCGGATTTTACTGCAAAAGAACCGTTTTCGATGTTTCCTTTTAAAACTAAATCTTTGTAAGTATATCTGTTAAAAACGGCTTTTTGTACTAAGCCATTAATCGCTGCATTTGCTGTTTTTGGATCTAAACCTTTGCCTTTTACTTTTGCTTTAAGCGAAATTTTTCCAATCGAATCATTTTTGATTAATCTCCCCAAATCAAATTCTGTCAGACTTACAAAAGCATCGTATCGCTCGCCTTTTTTTACCCGTTGATCAAAGATTCCGTTTACTTTTGCATTTCCGAAACTGCTGTTTAAAGCCAGATTAGTTTTGAAATTCTGAACCGAACCTGTAAATTTTCCCTTCAAATTGATTTGGGATGGCAATTGAATGTTCTTCGGAATTGTTCCGGCCGGTACAAACAAACTGATATCTTTTGATGTACTGGAAAGATTTTTAATCTCCAAATCATAATACGATTTCTGAGCATCCGGAAGCCCTTTTATTTCACCAGAAAGAGAAACTTTAGTATTTCCTATTCCACTCATTTCAAACTTCGGAATATTCAGGTCTTTTATTTTTCCGTTTATGCGAGTGTTCAAATACAAAATAGCATTTGGATTGCTTTTAAACAGATCCTCTTTTTGAAGATCCGGAACAAAAAGCAAAACATCTTGAAATCCAATTTTGGACTTACTTAGATTGACATCGATTGAAAGGTTGCCAAGATCTTTTTTCAATGAGGCAATCGATTTGTAATCAACTCTAATTTTGTCTTTTACAAGTGTCTGCGGCGTTCTCAGATATAAATTATTAAGGGATGCATTCTTTGGACCGTAAAAAAAATCTGTTTTTAAGGATTGAATTATTAATCCGCTTTTTTCTGTAACTGCCAATGCTTTTATATTTCCCGAAATAGTATCGTTTCCGTAATATAATTTATTGGCTTTTAAATTGAATTTGTCCAGATCCAAATGGCTGTAATCAATTCCTTTTTGAACAGGTTTTGACTGCATATCATCAAATTTAAAATCTGTATTTTGTATATCAGCAGCGGCCAGTTTTATTTTCCAGCCTGCTTGTTTAATTGCTGTTGAATCTAAATCCGGAGCTTTAATTTCTTTGTCTTTAGACCCCAGCCGCAAATTTCCTTTTAGATTCTTTAATTTAAGTGTTTCAAAATCCAAAAGCTGTTTTTTAAAATCTACCTCATTAACTGTGAGTTCAAAATTGCCTAATTGTATTCTGGAATCCAGTTTGGAGTCTTTATTATCGTATAAAATATCAATCTTGGACAAACTGATTTTATCTAATTTTAGTTTAAAATCTTTTCGCTTCGAAATGGTATCTGCGGTTTTCACCGAAACTGCAGCAATTTTCTCCACAAGATCCTGATTCAATACTAATTTCAATCCTTTCAAATCAATATTCGGAATATTAAAATCCATTTCATCCAGATCGAATTTATTGAATTTGATGCCGAAATGAGTCAGTTTTAGCCGAATATCATTTTTAGAATAATCATCTTTAAAATTGAACTTGACATGATCCAGATTGACTTTTACAACCGATATTTTGAAAGGTTTAGCATCCGGGTCTTCCGCTTTTGGCTCTTTTGATCCGAAAGCTTTAATGATGTAATCGAAATTAAAAACACCTTCTTTGTTTCTTGAAATATTCGCTTTTACATTTTCAAATGAAACCGAATTGATTTCAAGTTCACTGCTAACTAATTTAAAAAAATCAACATCAACTTCGAGGCGTTTTCCTGCCAATAAAGTATCTTTTTTCTGGTCTTCAAAATAAAAACCTTCCAGCACTACATCTTTCGGAAATTTGATCGATATATGATCTAAAGATACTTTGGTTTTAATCTTTTTATCAAGGTACGTAATGGCTTTATCTTTAGCGAAATTCTGGATGGACGGTATCTGAATTAAAATAATAAGAAGTAATAAAAGTGCAACCACAGAACCCACGAACCAAAGCAGAATACGTAGTGTTTTTTTTAAATAATGAATTGTCTTTTTATTCATACGTCAATAAAACACATTTGGTTTAAAATTATAATTTGATAAGGCAGAATTACCTATTTACAAAAATTGTAAAATTTTACTTTAATAATTTACATAATTTTATGGGTTTATTCTAAAATTCCACTGTGAATAGTTCGTTTCTGCTTCACAAAAAAAACGTTTTGAATGTATTTTTATAACTAATTCATTAAAAGAGTGTATTAGAATTTTATATTTGGTAACTTTTGGCTGAGAGTGTTTATCTTTTGCTGTAGCTTTTCCAAAAATTTCTGATGCTGCTCTGATTCGGGATTGAAACTTCTGTGACGAAGGCTTTTTTGAATTTCATCGACTTCTTTCATAGTAGAAAAACTGGTTTCTGAAATATAACTTTCGCTGAAAAGTTTCCAGATGTAATCAATAGCTATTTGATTAGGATGCAACATGTCTTCGGCATAAAAGCGATAATCCCGAAGTTCATCCATCATGATTTCGTAGGAAGGAAAATAGTTAAGGGGCGTTGATTGGTAATTGATGGTTTTATGAAGAGCGGTAAACAGATGCGATTTGCTCAACTGATTTTCTGTAAAACCATCTTTGATATGACGCACCGGAGAAACAGTAAAAATGAAATTTATTTTTGGGTTTAAATTCTGAATTAATTCAATTGTATTCTGGATTTTTTTTTGAATAACCTCAACCTGTAATAATTCTTTTGAAAATTGTTTTTGAGGCACTTTGTGACAATTGGCAACAATTTCATCGCTCCTCATATTTCTATAAACCCATGAAGTCCCATAGGTGATAATTATATGTGTTGTTTCTTTTAACCCTTTGTAAGCTTCTGTACTAATTTTATTTAATGTTTCCAGTAATTCTTCCCTATCAGAATTACTTAAATCTGAATGAACTTCAAAGCAATGCCAGCGTTCGTTGTAAAAAAAAACGTCTTTTTCTGTAAACTGCTGCTGCTCACACACTCTTCTGAATAATTTTTCAATCGAAAACGGATTAAAAATAATTCCAAAAGGGTTGGTTACATTTTGAAATTTAAAATAATCAAATTTGGACGCCATGTTTTCAGCAAAGCAAGAACCAATAGAGAATATCTTCGAATTATAATCGATTGGAGAATTACTCTTTGAAATTGGAATTTGGGTTCTGAATTGCATAGCTTTACTTTAAAAATACAGTTTTAAAATTCATTTGTAAATCAAAAATCCTCGAAACACAGAGTAGTTATTTCAAAGATTTTTTTAAACCCAAAATAAACTTTAATATACAAACTCAATTTTACAAGATGCTTTACCATCTATCGAGTCGTATTCATAATATTGTTCTGTTAAATAATTATCTGAATTATATTTATTTAAATAATTTATAGTAGTAATGGTGTTAATTGGCACTTCAGAAATAATATGCCCATATTGAATGTCTACATAATAACTTTCTCTTTTGGTACGATTATTTACAGCAGCACACAATGTTAAATTAGCATCTAATAATTTATTGACACCTAATACACTCGAAAAAGGGCTTTTTTTATTATCATATTCATCAATAAAAACACCTCCTGAACCCGCTCCTAATATAGTTACTACTTTAATTAAATTTCCATTCGCATAAGTTAATACTGATTTACTAAAACCATTTCTGGTAATAGTTCCATCTATATTATGATCAAAAGTTACTTTCGATTTAGTAACAACATCTTCACTACTCGTTCTACTAATATTTACTTCTGTTAATTTCCTGGCAGAATCATATAAATAGGTGGTTAGAATTTTTACCCCATTAGTATTAGTAAATTCATCCTTAGTAATTAAATTGTCTGTATATGTATATGATTCAACAAAGCCATTGTCACTTACAGCTTTAACTATTTTATCTCCTAAATAAGTAATTGTTGTTGTTCTTTTTTGTATTATTCCATTATATATATCGGTCGTAACAATTTGCTTAGGAAAAAGAACAATATCTGAATTATCATCATTAGAGCAAGAGGTTAACACTAAGATGAAAATAATACTGAAAAGAAATAGAATCTTTTTCATGTTTATTTTAATATATTTTTTAACAAATATAATTGAAAAAAAACCTAAAGAGATTTAATATTTTAAAATAAAAATCCCTTTTATAAAAGTCAATCTATTCACTACTTTTGTAACCTTCCTAAAGTAAAAATTCAAAATATGAAATTATTATATTCTTATATAATCAAACATAAAATGCTGCTGCTTTTTGCTTTGATTATGGCAACCATCAACATCTGTTTCAGTCTATCAGATTCTATTATTACTGGTAAATTAATGCAGGATTGCGGCGTTGGACTACATAAATATGAAGGAAATGAAATCGGTTTCATCAAATCTTTATCATTCTGGCTTGGGCTTTCGCTTGGTGCTGCAATGGTATCCAGAATTACCAAAAATTTTCAGGATTACTTTACCAACATTGTGATTCAGCGAACAGGTGCTCAGATGTACACGGATGGAATCAAAAAATCACTTGATTTGCCGTATGCCGAATTTGAAGATCAGCGCAGCGGCGAAACCCTGAGCAAACTGACAAAAGTGCGTTCTGATTCAGAAAAACTGATTACCCTTTCAATTTCGCTTATTTTTCAAACCATTATCGGATTCGTGTTTGTCATTGTTTATATTGCCCGAATCGATTACCGTATTTCGATTATTTTTTTAATTACGGCTCCAATTATTGCTTTAGTAAGTTCGTATCTGGGTAAAAAAATAAAAATTGTTTCCAGAAAAATTGTCAATCAGACCAATGCACTGGCTGGTTCAACAACAGAAAGTTTAAGAAATATCGAATTGGTAAAAAGTCTTGGTTTAACCTATCAGGAAGAAAAACGTCTGAACTTAAACACCTTTAAAATCCTGCACCTTGAATTAGAGAAAGTTCGTTTTATCAGAAGTTTGAGTTTTATTCAGGGTACAACGGTGCATTTTTTAAGAACCTGCGTCGTTTTTACATTATATTATTTCCTTTTTGGAGGAAAAATTATTGTAGGCGATTTACTGACGATGGTATTTTTCACCTTTTTTATTTTTGGCCCCTTACAGGAGTTGGGGAACTTTATAATCGCGCTTAACGAAACGAAAGTTTCGATGGAAAATTTCAGGATTCTTTTAAATGCTCCAAAAGAATTTCGCCCAAAAACGCCAAAACATGTGGGTGCAATTCAGTCTTTATTATTCTCGAATGTTAGTTTCCAGCACAAAACGGCTAAATTCAAAGCAGTTGAAAATATCAATTTCGAAATCAGACAAGGACAGACTGTTGCTTTTGTTGGGCCATCCGGTTCCGGAAAAACAACTTTGGTTAAATTATTGGTTGGACTTTATACGCCTGCAGAAGGCCGGGTACTCTATAATGATATTGATTCAACTGAAATTGATTTACTTGATTTGAGAAAACAACTCGGATTTGTAACACAGGATGCACAATTATTTTCCGGAACTATTCGGGAAAATTTATTGTTTGTGAAACCAAATGCAACCGATGAAGATTTATATGATGCCCTGAAAAGAGCCAGTTGTGAGAAGTTGTTAATTCGTGCCGAAGATGGTCTTAACACCACAATTGGTGAAGGCGGAATCAAAGTTTCTGGCGGAGAAAAACAGCGTTTGTCAATCGCCAGAGCTATTTTGAGAAATCCGAATTTATTAATTTTTGATGAAGCAACTTCAGCTCTGGATTCCATTACCGAAGAAGAAATTAATGCCACAATCAGAAATATTTCTGATAAAAACAGAATTACTGTTTTAATAGCCCATCGATTATCTACCGTAATGCATGCTGACAGGATCTTTGTCCTGGAGCAGGGAAAAATCATTGAACATGGAAAACACGAAGATTTAATTGTCGAAAAAGGGTTATATTATGCAATGTGGCGTCAGCAGATAGGTGAACGTAAGTAAAATTTAAGTTTGATACTTGTTCGATTGATTTTATTTCTAAAATAACCTTATTTTCAACTATTAAGTCAGCTCTAAAACCAATATCTAAAACAATTTCATCCCAAATAACAGGAAGTGGCTTTTGTCTTTCAACTGATAAACCTCGTTTTGTTAATTCATGATTCAATATTGCTTCATAAACTGATTCTAATAAACCAGGACCAAGTTTTACATGTATTTTATAGCAAACATCAACGACTATAGCTGAAATTTCATTTTCTGTCATACTCAAAAATAAAAGTATAAACTTACAAAAATAAATTACTACAACTAAAAAAAGTCGCAAAGCTTAAAAAAACTTTGCGACTCTGCGTCTTTGCGCAAATAAAAAGAACGCTACTTCACGAACTCAACAGCTTTAGTCAACGTCTCAGCAATTCCATTTGCATTTTTACCTTTTCCGGATGCGAAGAAAGGCTGCCCTCCTCCATTTCCTTCAATGTATTTTCCTAATTCTTTAATGACTGCATTTGCATTTAAACTTTTGCCTGCTACCAATTCTTTAGAGATATAACAGTGAATATTTGGCAAACCATCTTCGACAGAAGCTAAAAACACAAACGAATCTGGTTTTGAAGTTCCTAAAGCAGAAGCTAAATCTTTCGTAGAAGCCATACTTAAATCTACCTGTTTCGCAAGGAAATTTACGCCGTTTACTTGTTGGAAATCATTCTCTAAAACAACTTTTAAAGCATTAACCTTTTCTTTTAATAACTGCTCAACCTGTTTTTTTAGTTTAGTATTATCATCCTGAAGAGAAGCAACCGATTTTAAAATATCCTGCGGATTTTTTAGCGTTTCTTTTATCTCTGCCAAAGTATTTTCCTGGCTTGAGTAGAAGTTTTTCACAGCATCACCTGTAATGGCTTCAATACGACGAATTCCAGCCGCTACAGCACCCTCAGAGATGATTTTGAAATGCCAGATCTCTGCTGTATTTTTTACATGAATACCTCCGCACAATTCTTTACTGTCGCCAAACTCAATCATACGAACATTGTCTCCGTATTTTTCGCCAAACAAAGCCATTGCGCCTTTGTCTAATGCTTCCTGAATTGGAATATTTCTGTGTTCTATCAATTGTAACTGTGCTTCAATCTGAGCATTTACAGAAGCTTCAACTTGTTTAAGTTCCTCATCAGAAACTTTACTAAAATGAGAGAAGTCAAAGCGCAGATAATTCGGATTTACCAATGAACCTTTTTGCTCCACATGCGTTCCTAAAATGCTTCTCAAAGCCAAATGCATCAAGTGCGTAGCCGAGTGATTTTTTGATGTTGATGTTCTTAAATCAGTATTTACTTTTGCTACAAAACCTGCTTCTACATTTTCAGGAAGCTGTTTTGCAAAATGCAGGATTAAGTTATTTTCTTTCTTTGTATCGATAATTTCAATCGTTTCATTAGCTGAAACTAATGTTCCTTTATCTCCTACTTGGCCTCCTCCTTCTGGATAAAATGGCGTGTTGTCTAAAACTATTTGGTACAAAATACCATCTTTTTTAGAATCAACTTTTCTGATACGTGTGATTTTTACTTCGTTATCTGTTTTATCATAACCTACAAATGTTTCTACATTTCCTGGAATCAAAACATTCCAGTCTTCTGTAGAAATTTCAGAAGCGGCGCGAGAACGTGCTTTTTGTTTTTGTAGTTCCACTTCGAATTCTTCTTCATTATATGAGAACCCTTTTTCTTTTAGAATTAAGGCTGTCAAATCTTTTGGGAAACCAAATGTATCATACAATTCAAAAACCTTAGCACCAGAAACTTCTTGTCCTGTAGTTTCAGCAATTACATGATCCAATAATTGTAATCCCTGATCTAAAGTCCTTAAAAATGAAGCTTCTTCCTCACGAATTACATTAGTAACAAATTGTTGTTGCGATTTTATTTCAGGGAAAAATTCGCCCATTTGGTTTGCCAGAACTTCTACCAATTTATTGATAAACGGTTCTTTCGTATTTAAGAATGTAAATCCGTAACGAATGGCACGACGCAAAATTCTGCGAATTACATAACCGGCTCCAGTGTTTGATGGCAACTGTCCGTCGGCAATAGCAAAAGCTACAGCACGAACGTGATCGACAATAACACGAATGGCAATATTGGTTTTATTTTGTTTTTCTTGTATTGACAAGTCGCGACTTGTCATTGCATCGTTTGAAGTGTATTTTAATCCCGTAATTTGTTCTACTTTTTCGATAAGCGGTGTAAAAACATCGGTATCATAATTCGAAGTTTTTCCTTGTAATGCCATACACAAACGCTCAAATCCCATTCCGGTATCTACATGTTGTGCCGGAAGTTTTTCTAATGAACCATCAGCTTTACGGTTGAATTCCATGAATACATTATTCCAGATTTCTACCACTTGCGGGTGATCATTGTTTACTTCTTCTTTTCCAGGTTTTAACGCTTTTTCTTCTTCAGAACGTAAATCAACGTGAATTTCAGAACAAGGTCCGCATGGTCCCTGATCGCCCATTTCCCAAAAATTATCTTTTTTATTTCCAAGAATAATTCGGTCTTCATCAATTAATGTTTTCCAGATATCCCAGGCTTCCTGATCGAATGGCACATTATCTTCTTTGCTTCCTTCAAAAACAGAAACATAAAGATTTTCTTTTGGAATTTTATATACTTCTGTTAATAAAGTCCAGGCCCAGTTAATAGCCTCTTTTTTGAAATAATCTCCAAAAGACCAGTTACCCAGCATTTCAAACATCGTATGGTGATAGGTATCAAAGCCAACATCTTCAAGATCATTGTGCTTTCCTGAAACACGAAGACATTTTTGCGTATCGGCTATTCTTGGACTTTTTGGCGTTCCGTTACCTAAAAAAAATTCTTTAAACTGGGCCATTCCCGAGTTATTAAACATAAGGGTTGGATCGTCTTTAAGCACGATCGGAGCAGATGGGACAATTAAGTGTCCGTTGCTTTTAAAAAAGTCCAGAAATTGTTTACGTACGTCTTGTGATTTCATGTTGTAATTAGAAAATGTGATAATGTGATAATGTGTTAATTTGATAATTAAAAAATGTGTTAATTTGAAAATGCGATAATTAGATAATTTTAAATTAAACTTACTGGTTCAAACAATAAATTACCCAGTTCACTCATTATCTAATTATCAAATTGACTCAATTATCTAAATTATTTTATTCTTGAAAAAAGCCCCGAACAACTGAAACATTTAGTAATTTTGTTCGACTAACTCTTTTACGAGCTGCAAAAATAGGGTATTTTAAAATATGGCGAAAGTAAAATATTATTACGACTCAGAAAATCTGGCTTATACGAAAATAAAAACAAAAAAGAGGATCCAAATTGGTTATGCCTTCTTGTTTTTACTCGCTTCAGCATTGTTTGGTTTTTTAGTATTTGTCCTTTTAATTAATACACCCTATTTTGAAACGCCAAAAGATCGCTTACAAGCCCGTGAAATAGAAAATTTAAAAATACAATATGCAATTTTAAACAAGAGACTGGATGAAATTGATGATGTAACCGAATCCTTAGAAGACAGGGATAATAATATTTACAGAGCTTATTTTAACAAAACCGAAATTCCGGATTCTATTAGAAAATCCGGATTTAAAAACACGAACAGATATAAAGATTTAGAAGGCTATAATAATTCGCAATTGGTACTGAATACCACCAAGCGAATTGATCAGCTTTCGAAAGAACTGGCTATCCAATCAAAATCATTAGATGAAATTTTAAAGCTTGCCAGCACAAAAAAGAATTTATTAGCTGCCATTCCTGCCATTCAGCCAGTTCGAAACGAGAATTTGAAACGAATGGCTTCCGGTTTTGGGTATCGAATTGATCCTTTCACGAAAGTGCGAAAAATGCATAACGGCATGGATTTCACTGCTAATACAGGTTCACCAATTTATGCTACAGGCGACGGCATAGTAGCAAGAGCTGACAATTCGGCATCCGGCTTTGGAAACCATATCGTCATCAGGCATGGTTTTGGATATGAGAGTTTATATGCCCATTTAAGCAAATACAAGTGCAGACCCGGACAACGTGTCAAACGTGGAGATGTCATTGGATATGTAGGAAGTACAGGAAGATCAGAAGGACCACATTGCCATTATGAAGTACATAAAGACGGAAAAGTCGTAAATCCGCTCAACTTCTATTACGGAAATATTTCAGCGGCAGAATATGTGGCTATTTCCCATATGGCAAACCAGGAAAACCAGTCATTAGATTAATACTGTAAAAAGTATTATTTTTGAAATAAATTAGAAATAAAAAAAATGCACATTGAGCTTTCTAAAGATAAAAGATATTTCAGCATTGGCGAAGTTGCCAGGGCTTTTAATGTCAATGCGTCTTTGATACGATTTTGGGACAGCGAATTTGATATCCTGAAGCCGAAAAAGAATGCTAAAGGCAACAGAATGTTTACGCCTGAGGATATAACGAATTTACAATTGATTTATCATTTGGTCAAAGAGCGTGGTTTTACACTTGAAGGTGCCAAAACACATCTGAAAGAAGGACAAAAGAAAACATTAGATAAATTCGAAATAATACGTAAATTAGAGACGATAAAAACACAATTGACAGAAATTAAAAACGAATTGTAATTAAAAATAGAAATAAACTTAAATTAAACAAATATGAAAAAGTGGTTAATCCCTGTAGGAATTATTGTAGCGCTTATTGCTATTATCGCATTTTGGTCAATCGGAATTAAAAATACTGCTTTGCAACACAGTCAGGCGGTAAATAAAGATTGGGGAAATGTACAAACAGCTTACCAAAGACGTAATGATCTTATTGGGAATTTAGTAAATACTGTAAAAGGTGCTGCTGATTTCGAAAAATCGACGCTAACTGCTGTGATTGAAGCCCGTGCAAAAGCAACTTCAGTAACTATTGATCCAGCTAATGTAACCCCGGAACAATTAGCACAATTCAATCAGGCACAAAGCGGTGTATCTTCGTCCCTATCAAAATTATTAGTTTCTGTTGAGCAATATCCAACATTAAAAGCAAACGAAAATTTCCTGAAATTACAAGATGAACTGGCAAGCACAGAAAACCAGATTTTAACAGCAAGAACCCGTTTTAATGAGTCAGTGCAGACTTACAACGGATATGTTTTAAAAATTCCAAACAATTGGTTCCTTAGTGAATACAAAGAAAAACCATACTTTGAAGCATCTACAGGTGCAGATAAACCGGTTGAAGTAAAATTTTAATACAAATAAAATCTAAACTCTAAAAATAATTTCAATGTCAAAAGTAGAAGATTTTTTAACCAAAGAAGAAGAACAGGAAATTGTTGAAGCTATTCGTGTGGCTGAAAAAAACACTTCTGGCGAAATTAGAGTGCATATAGAAAAAACAACTTCTAAAGTTCCTTTTGACAGGGCTTTAGAAGTTTTTCATGAATTACGAATGGATGAAACCCAACTTCAAAATGGGGTATTATTTTACTTTGCAGTAGAAAATAAAAGTTTTGCAATTTGTGGAGACAAAGGTATAAATGATCTTGTCGCCAATGATTTTTGGGATTGTACCAAAGATAAAATGACAGAACAATTTAAAGCCGGAAAATTCAAACAAGGCATTGTTGATGGCATTTTAAATGCCGGTGAACAATTAAAAAACTACTTTCCATGGACTGAAGGTGACACAAACGAATTATCTAACGAAATATCAAAAGGATAAATAATGAAAATTTCCAAAAATAAAATATCAAATTCCAATGGAATTTTTCTGTTTACCTTTTTGTTAGCGCTTTTTATTTCTAATAGTATCTTTGCGCAATTTGAAATACCTAAAATCCCCGAAAAACAAACATCAGTTTACGATTATGCTAATATTTTAAGTGCTTCAGAAAAAACACAATTAGAAGAGAAACTAATTCGGTATTCAGATTCAACCACAACTCAAATTGTAGTCATAACAATTGAAAGCTTAAAAGGAGAAGATGTTAGTCAGTTAGCCACAAAATGGGGGCAAACCTGGGGAATTGGAGGAACAAAACAAGACGATAACGGCGTTATCATACTATTGGCCAAAAATGAAAAAAAGATTGCGATAAATCCGGGATATGGCCTAGAAGATCGTTTGACAGCCGGAATTGGCGGAACCATCATTCGGAATATTATTGTCCCTGAATTTAAAGCCGGAAGTTTTTATAATGGTCTTGACAAGGGTACTGATGCTATAATTGATGTCTTTAAAGGAAAATTCAAGGGTGAACGTAAGCAAACCAAAGGAAAAAGTTTTCCGATACTCCCATTTATTGTTATTATTGTAATTGTATTAATTTTACTCTCCCGAAACAAACGAGGTGGAGGAGGAAATTCAGGCAATAGTGGCGGAGGCCCCAGCCTGATGGATGTCATTCTTTTAAGTAGTCTCGGCAGAAGCAGCGGAGGAGGTTTTGGCGGAGGATCATCCGGAGGTGGTTTTGGCGGCGGCGGCTTCGGTGGCGGATTTGGCGGTGGCGGATTCTCAGGAGGAGGTTCAAGCGGCAGCTGGTAATTTTATTTCAGGTTTCCAATTTCAAGTTTTCGTATACTGTTAATTTTTACGCTGCTTTAGCTTAAAATTATCATTCATAATTAAAAATTATTCATAACTAACGCAGATGTTATCACATAAAGCAAAATACGCCCTTAAAGCCTTACTTTATCTGGCAGAACAAGATGAAAGCCATATTTCTAAAACGATAGAAATTGCTGAGGGGGCTAATATTCCTAAAAAGTTTTTAGAGCAGATTTTATTGGATCTGAAACGAGGGCATTTTGTGAGCAGTAAGCAGGGAAAATTTGGAGGTTATTATCTGATAAAATCCAAAAATGACATTACTCTGGCAGAAATTCATCGTTTATTTGACGGTGCAATTGCGCTTTTGCCTTGTGCATCTTTAAATTTTTATGAGCGTTGTACAGATTGTAAAACTGAGGAAGAATGCAGCCTGCGCCATGGATTAATGATTATTCGGGATGAGACTTTAAAGGCTATGCAGAACATCACAATTGCTTCGCTGATAAAAAAATAAAAAAATATACCTAAAACTCTACTATATTTATAGAATTTATGTATTTTTGCCAAAAATAATTAACAAATCATTTACAAATTTTAAACCTATGAAAGTAAAATTAAGTAAGTCTTATGTATCAAAAAATCTTTTGGCAAAAAGTAATAATACAAATTTCACAGCAGTGAAAAACAATTCTGCTATGATGTGTATGTGTTGGTAAAAAAATTTAATTTAAATTCTACTAATTACATATATATAATATAAAAAATGAAAAATTCAATAAAAAATATATTTACAATATTATCAGTTTTAACCTTTTCAATATCCTTTGCACAAAATATTGAAGGAACAATCACAGATTCACAAAAAAAACCTTTAGGAGCAGCCAATATAGTTGTCAAGGGATCTACTATAAGTACTATTACAGATGAGAATGGGAAATTTAGCCTTGATACAAATGGCAAAAAACTCCCCTTAACACTTTTGGTACAATATGTAGGTTATAAAACTACTGAAGTAGAAATTACTACTTTACCAATTCCTCTTTTAGAGGTGGCATTAAAAGAAGAAAATGAACTTATTGAAGTTGTTGTTTCTTCAAGACGAAGAATAGAAAAAGTTCAGGATATTCCAATTGCAGTTTCAGTAGTAACCGGAAAACAAGCTGAACAAGCCGGTGCTTTTAACGTAAATCGTATAAAAGAATTAGTTCCATCAGTACAATTATATTCATCAAACCCCAGAAATACGGGAATTAATATTCGTGGTTTAGGCTCCCCTTATGGTCTTACTAACGATGGTATTGATCCGGGTGTTGGTTTCTATGTCGATGGTGTTTATTACGCACGTCCGGCAGCAACAACTTTAGATTTTATAGATGTTGAACGAATCGAAGTATTACGAGGGCCTCAAGGTTCTTTGTTTGGTAAAAACACAACTTCTGGAGCTTTTAATATTACCACACGCAAACCCAGTTTTACATCAGGTGCAGATTTCGAGGTAAGTTTTGGAAATTATGCATTTCTTCAGGCTAAAGCTTCTGTTACAGGTGCCTTAAGCAAAAAAATTGCCGGAAGACTTTCTTTTTCAGGTACACAACGTGATGGCTTAATCGATAATATTGCAACAGGAAGAGCTACAAATACCTTAAACAATCAGGGAATCAGAGGACAGTTGCTTTATACTCCGTCAGAAAACACCAATATTATATTAGCTGCAGATATTACAACTCAGCGCCCTGATGGATACGCACAGGTAATTGCAGGTGTTGCACCAACAAACAGAGCGGCCTATCGTCAGTTTGATGCTATTATTGCCGACTTAAATTACCAATTACCAAGCAGAAACGCATTTGACCGTAAAATTGATCAGGACACCCCCTGGAGATCCGGACAAGACATGGGAGGTATATCTTTGAATATTGATACTAAAATTGGTGGCGGAACTTTAACATCAACAACTGCATGGCGTTTTTGGAACTGGGACCCATCAAATGACAGGGATTTTACAGGGTTACAGGTTTTAGCAAAATCACAAAATCCAACCAGACAAACCCAAATAACACAGGAAGTACGTTATGCTGGTCAGCTCACCTCTACAATTAGTGGTGTTGCAGGTGTATTCTTTATTGATCAGACATCACAAACAGATGGTACTGAAGAATCCGGAAATGCCCAATGGCGATTTTCTCAAAGTACTACAAGTAATTTATGGAAAACACCGGGCCTTTTTGAAGGATACGGAATAAAAACAGATGCCAGAATCAGAGCTTCCAGTGCTGCAGTATTTGGACAATTAGACTGGGCAATAACAGATCGCCTGCATGCATTACCTGGTTTACGATATAACTTCGATAAAAAAGAAGCTAATTACAAACGTACTACATATGGTGGCCTTCAGACAACCGACCCTGCATTAATCGCTTTAAAAAAATTAGTGTATACCGATCAGGCTTTTGATTCCAGTACAGATGATACCGATTTTTCAGGAAATTTAACCCTGACATATAAAATTAGTGATAAAATCAATGCTTATGCCACTTACGCAAAGAGCTACAAACCGGTTGGTGTAAATGTTGCAGGGCTTCCTACTCCACCCGCTGGTCAAACCCTTTCTGATCTTTCAGTAATTAAGCCTGAAGATGTAAATCATTATGAAGTAGGCGTAAAAACCTCACCGTTTAAAAATTCAATTTTTAACCTTACCTTCTTTAATACTGCTATTAAAGATTTTCAAACCAACGTTCAGGCTGCCGAATTAGGGGTAAACCGTGGCTATCTGGCAAATGCTGATGAAGTGCGCGTAAGGGGTGCTGAACTGGATGCAAGTATTGTTTTTGGCCAGCACTTTACTATAAATGCAGCCGGAACTTATACTGACGGTAAATATGTTAAATTCACGAATGCTCCACTTCCATTAGAAGAAACCGGCCTTGTTGTTGACGGAAAAGCTGTAAACTACAAAGATGTCTCTGGATCTGATTTGCCTGGTGTATCAAAATGGGCGGGATCTTTAGGAGGTGAACTTTCAGATAATGCCAGATTCTTTGGAAATACAGGAAAAATTTTCCTTGGAATAGACTCTTACGCACGTTCTGAGTTTTCTTCAAGCCCATCAGCGTCAAAATATTTAGTGGTTCCTGGTTATGCTCTATTTAATGCCCGTTTAGGTTTCCGTGCATCACAAGGCCTATCGGTTCACTTTTGGGGACGTAATATTTTTAACAAAGATTATTATGAGCAATTATTGCCAGCAGGTGGAAATGCCGGACATTATGCTGCGGTTTTGGGTGATCAAAGAACTTACGGAGTTACTTTAAAATATTCTTTATAATTTTTTAGTCACTCTAAAATTAAAAAACCGCCGCACTGTGCATTACACTTTGCGGCGGTTTTAATTTCAAAAATATAAACTGCTATTTTTAATTATGAAAAAAAAATACTTTATATTAAACTCCTTAATCATTCTGATTTTTACAATTTTATCTTCAAAATTATATGCTCAAAATGAAGCAGAAATTTTTCCAAAAATAAAAGCTACTGTAGGAATTGTACATCCATTAGTAACATTTACATCAGGAGAAACAACTACTAATTTTAAAGATCATTACGTTGTTGGAATGCCAATTGCCATAAACGTTTGGAAAAATAAAACTATTGGTTTTTCATTCGAAATAGTTCCAACTATAAGAAGCGACAAAGAAATTAGCAAAGTCAATAACGTATTAATTCATCCGGGAATACTGGTGCGATTAAAAAACGACTTTACTTTTGCGGGCAGAATGGCTTTTGAAACATCCGGCCGATATGGTTTTACTCCTGTATTGAGCAAAGCCATTGGTATACATGAAGATTATAATTATTACATATCTGTACCTTTACCCACAAGATTTGGCAATGACAAACCTCCTTCATTAACATTAGGTCTTCAATTTGGAATCTCGTTTTAATATTATTTAAACCAAATTATGTCTGAAATCATAAAAAATAAACCTAATTACACTTTAACCGACCTGGTTAAATATTTTCTTAAACTTGGCACAACAGGATTTGGTGGTCCTGTAGCCTTAGTTAATTATATGCAACGTGATTTGGTCGAAGACAAAAAATGGATTAATGACTCCGACTTTAAAGAAGGATTAGCATTATCTCAATTAGCCCCAGGTCCATTAGCAGCACAATTAGGGATTTATATGGGGTTTGTGCACTATGGCATTTTAGGTGCTACGTTATCCGGGCTGGCGTTTGTTCTTCCTTCTTTCATAATGGTAGTTTTATTAGGTATGGCTTACAAGGTATATGGTGGTTTACCATGGATGCAAGCTGTTTTTTATGGTATAAGTGCAGCTGTAATTGGTATCATTGTTTTGAGTTCTTATAAAATTACTACCAAATCGATTAGCAAATTTGAGATTACTGCCATAAAAAATAATTGGCTTCTCTGGATATTTTACTTCTCCGCTACTATTCTTACCGCTGTAACTCAAAGAGAAGAACTAACATTATTCATCGTTTTAGGTTTTATTTATATGATTGTAAAAGCACCTCCCAAATGGATCAAACGACATAAAACAGCTTCTTTATTTCTGTTAGCTACCTCTGGATTCTCTGCTGTAGAACTTGGAAAACTAGGAGACCTTGCCTGGTTCTTTATTAAAGCCGGAGCCTTTGTTTTTGGAAGCGGTTTAGCTATTGTTCCTTTTTTACACGCCGGAGTTGTTAACGAACACCATTGGCTAACCGAAAATCAGTTTGTTGACGCCGTTGCTGTAGCCATGATTACTCCCGGTCCTGTTGTTATTACGGTTGGATTTATTGGTTATTTAGTAGGTGGATTTACAGGAGCCTGCGTTGCTGCTTTAGCAACTTTTCTCCCTTGTTATTTGTTTACCGTTATACCTGCTCCTTATTTCAAAAAAATATCGCAAAACAAAAGTATCAAAGCATTTGTTGACGGAATAACTGCCGGGGTAATTGGTGCTTTGGTTGGTGCAGTAATAGTAATTACTCTGCGCACAATTATTGATATTCCTACAGCTCTGATTGCTATAGGAACCCTCTTAATTTTGATATATGTTAAAAGGTTACAAGAACCTCATATTATTGTTATTGCTGCTCTAGTGGGAGTCTTAATCAAGCTAATATAGCCCTTATCTGTTAGTTAAAACTTAACATTGTAATTGATAAAATCACAAAATAGAATTCAAACCCAATTTAAAAACCATCTTACTTTTCTATAAATCTATTCACATTTGTATATATTCGCAGCTTGAATTGATAAAAATTGATGAAGATTTTCAGATTTATTGTTTTTTTAGTCCTTATTAGCCAAATTGTTTTTTCTCAGAGCAAAAAAAACATCGAACACCAAACATTAACCTGGCTTCGGTACTACACTATTTTGCCTATATCTGAAAAATGGTCCCTGCATTCGGAATTTGATAATCGGAGTTTTGTTCATCCGATTCATGAAAATTTATGGGTTCTAAGAATTCAGGGAAGATACCGTACCAACAAAAATATTGACTTAGGCGGCGGATTGGCTTATTTTAGCGTAAATACACAGACTCCTCTTACTGATCCAGATTTTACAACTCCTGAATATCGCGGACAACAGGATATTACTTTTATAAATGATATAGCAAAAATTACTTTTCATAACCGTTTTCAGGTTGAAGAAAGATTCATTCAAAAGGCGACCAAAACAGAATTATTAAACGATTACTCTTTTGCTTTCAGGTTCAGATACCGGCTGCAATCGACTTTTACACTTTGGGAAAAAGAAAAAAGAAGTTTAAAAGCAACAATTTCTGATGAGATTTTGTTGAATTACGGAAAAGATAATAAGAAAAACACCTTCGACCAAAACCGAATTTACGGAGCTTTACGATACCATTTCAACCCCAATATTGGTTTGGAATTGGGCTATCTGAAAAGTTTTCAGAGGCGTGCCAGCGGTGTTGATTTTTATGATCGTGATATTCTTCGTTTTACTGTTTATCACAGAATTAACAGAAAAATTAAATCGTAAAAAATCAAATTCTAATAATTTGTTGAAACAGTTTTTCAATAAAAAACTCCAGTTTTTTGCTGGAGTTTTTTATCATCGTATCTATTTCTTTTTAAGCATTTTAAACTTTATTCTTCTCTTTCTCTTCCGCCGCGCTCTCCTCTATCTCCACCATCTCCGCGTTCACCTCCTCGTCTTTTAGATCCTTTTTCTGCTGCAAAATTCCCGATTTTATACGCTACAGAAAACATCACATAACGTTTTAGAACGGTATTTTCTTCATCACGTACCGAGGTTGCCGAAATGGTCCTGGTAGCACTTTGGTTCTGATTCAGTACATCATACACTTTTATTTTAGCGTATAATGTTTTCTTTAAAAAACCATACGACAAACTGGTATTCCACAGGTAAAAATCTTTTTTAAAATCATCCGAAATATTAGAATTATAAGTATATCCAAAATCGTTTCCAAAAATCAAATTGTCCGGCCAGTAGGTTGTGGTTTGTAAATTAGCCCTATGCACAACTGCCGAAGTCGAAGTCGCAGAAGTATTTTGATAGTGAGTCTCATTAAAAGACAAACCATAAGACGGAGATATAGTCAGTAATTCACCATATTCATAAGTAAAATACAATTTAGGCGAAATTGCTGTTGATTTGGCATTAAATAAAACCGTATTTGTATATCCTTTATCAAAAGTATAACTTGCGTTTAGCCCAATTCCATATCGCAAAGTATGTGCTTCTTTTTTAATCGACTGATTCCAGTTTGCACCCCCTGAAAGAGAATAATTTCCAGAAATATTCACATACGTTGTTGTTCTTTTACCATTTTCATCAAAGACAGAAGTTGACACAATATCATTATTATAATAATCTCCTTTTAGCGAAAAAGCATAACCTGAACGGCTGCGAAAATCGAAATTCCTGAAATTAAAATTCATCGAGTTTTTCTCAATAGGATCTAAATCAGCATTACCAATGATGCTATTCAACGGATTGTTTAAATTAGCAATTGGCATTAAATAATTTGCTGAAGGTATTGCATTTGAGTAATCGTATTTTAATGTCAGATTCTTTGATTTACTAAATTTATATCGCAACTGGGCAGTGGCAAAAGGTAAGGCATATTTTTTATTTAACTGGGTTTCATTACCCATATACAACGAATAATTATCAAAATTGACAATAGACGTTTTTGAATCCAGATTTAATGTATATTTATTTTTTCTTAATGTAATCCCCACTTTTGGCGTAAACGCATTTTGTTTAGAGTTTGTATACGTTGTCAATGAAGAATTTAAACCTAAAATCTCGCCTGTTTTCCGGTCAACATCATAGGTTTCCTGGTCATTTGATGAACCCTGCCAGTCAAAATCAGAACCAAAGCGCACTCTAAGAGAATCTGTAACGGGCTCGGTATATTCAAGATCCAAAGAATAGGAATCTGAAACATTTCTACCGCCTGTTTTTTGGTATCTATCAACGTTTTTATCTGGTTCCAGAGTAAAAAAGGTGTTTGAATCATTAAACCCATCTGAATCATTCCTGGTATTATTATTCGAAAAAACAAAGCTCATATTTCGCGATTTCTTTTCGAATGCCTTATTAAAATTGATTGTATTTGCAAAATTTGTGGCAGTATTTTCTCTATAAGAAACTGAGCTGCTCTTGTTTAAAAAATCTTCATTATCCTCTGCATCCTTAGTTGTACTGTTCGAATTGGAGTTTCCATTAGAACGTGTCTGACTTAGATTTGGAATAATAACAAGACTAGTTGTTGGATTTATTTTATACTCCAGTTCAAAATTAGCTTTGTTGCCCGTACTTTCACTTCTTGTGTTGGAATCTGAATGAGTAAAATTATTTCCGGTTGGCAGAATAATAGCTTCATTGACCGTGCTTTTGTTATTGTTAATTGTATTTGAAAAATTATAACTTCCGGAGGCCATTAGTTTTTCTGTCCAATCATCAGAATAATTGATCCCTAACAAATTAGATTGCGTAATTCCTTTGCCTCCTGTTGAACTTTTTCCTCCTCTGGCAGTTCTTCCCCCTCCCATACTGTCGAATACCTCATCCTGACTAAAACCCGTAGAGTTAATATTATTTGAAGCCCCAAGAATACTTATTTTTTGTTTATTATTGAAAAAATTCATGATCAGACTGCTTTCGTAGCGATCATCAGAACCATATCCGGCTAAGATTTTACCAAAATAGCCTTTGTTTTTCTTTTCATCAATAGTAAGATTGATACTTGAATAATCCGAAGTAGATTCCTGTTTGGATAATTCTTCTTTTTTCGTCTTAAAATCAGAAACCTGAACTTTTTGTATAATTTCAGCAGGCAAATTTTTCAATGCCATAGCACCGTCCCTGTCAAAAAATGGCTTTCCGTTTACCAGAAGCTGATTTACTTCTTTTCCGTTAACCGTTATTTTTCCGGCATCATCTACGTCAAATCCCGGTAATTGTTTTAATAAGGTTTCTACATTTGCATCCGGACGGACTTTATAAGAAGCAGCATTATACTCTAAGGTGTCCTGTTTCATACGAATTGGCGGAGCTTCGCTTTTTACAATAACCTCATTTAATGCATTTACGCTTTCGACCAGATATAATTTTCCGAAGTCTTTACTTTCCAAAAGATTATGTTGCTCTTCTGTGTAGGTTTGATAGCCCAGATAATTTATTTTAAGAAAAACAGGTTTGTCCAGCTTTTTAGTATTTAACCGAAACACACCGTTTTTGTCTGTTGTAGCATAATCGATGACAACCGAATCTTTTACAGTTGTAAAATAAACCGTCGCCATTTCAACTGGAACTTGCGAATTAATATCAAGAACGATTCCTTTGAGTACAATATCATTCTGGGCATTAGCACTATAGGCAAAAATAAAAAATAATAAAAAATGAGATAATCTGGTCATACAAATATTTGGTTAGAACAATAAGACTCCAAATGAATCAAAGGGTTTAATTGTGATTTTTACATTTATCTAAACATAATGCCAATTCACTTTCAGTATTATTGTTTCTACAATACCAAGACATAAAAAAAGTCCCAAAAATGGGACTCTATATTTTCTATTTTTCTCTGATATAAATATCTATCGGAACCCCTGCAAAGTCCCAGTTTTCTCTAATCTTATTTTCTAAATAACGCTTGTAGGGTTCTTTTACATATTGTGGCATATTGGCAAAAAACACAAACTGAGGCGTTAAAGTAGGCAACTGCATACAGTATTTAATTTTGACATACTTGCCTTTTGTTGCCGGCGGAGGATACGCTTCAATTACCTTTAACATAAATTCATTAAATTTTGAAGTAGGGATTCTTTGTTTTCTGTTTTCAAAAACCTGTACCGTAGCTTCAAGTGCTTTCAATAAACGCTGTTTTGTTAAAGCCGAAACAAACAAAATTGGCACATCTGTAAAAGGCATTAATTCTTTTTTGATTTTCTCTTCGTAATCACGAGTAGACATGGTATCTTTTTCTACCAAATCCCATTTGTTTACCAGGATCACAACCCCTTTACGGTTTTTTTCAGCGAGCCAGAAAATACTCTGGTCCTGCCCTTCAAATCCTCTGGTTGCATCGATAACCAATATACAAATATCGGCATGCTCAATTGCTCTTACCGAACGCATTACCGAATAAAATTCTAAATCTTCCTTAACTTTTGCTTTACGACGAATTCCTGCTGTGTCAACAAGGTTAAATTCAAAACCAAAACGGTCAAATTTGGTATCAATAGCATCACGTGTTGTTCCTGCAATATCTGTTACCATAAACCGGTCCTGACCAATCAATGCATTAATAAAACTCGATTTTCCTGCATTTGGACGCCCTACTACGGCAAAACGAGGTAAAACGACCTCTTCCTGAACTGGCTCGGGTTTTACCGGAAATGACTCAATCAAAGCGTCTAACAAATCTCCTGTTCCGCTTCCTGAAATACTGGCGAACGTAAAATAATCCCCTAAACCAAGATTATAAAACTCTACAGCATCTTTTTCGCGCATGGCATTATCCACTTTATTGACAGCCAGCAATACCGGTTTTGTTACTTTTCGCAACAATTTTGCCACCGTTTCATCCATTGGTGTAATACCTTCTTCTACATCAACCACAAAAATAATAACATCGGCTTCATCGATAGCAAGTTCAACCTGTTTACGGATTTCACCTTCAAAAACGTCATCAGAACCACGAATGTACCCCCCGGTGTCAATCACAGAAAATTCTTTTCCGTTCCACTCACTTTTACCGTAATTTCTGTCTCTGGTAACTCCGGAAACTGAGTCCACAATGGCCTCTCTTCTTTGTATCAGCCTATTAAAAAGGGTTGATTTCCCTACATTAGGTCTTCCTACTATCGCAACAATGTTATTCATTTTTTTGAATTTTAAGCTTTTGGATGCAGATTGTTGATTCTGCTTTTGACAAAATCACATAAATGGCCAACCCAAAATACTGTGTTTTAATTTTTTGCAAAGGTAGTTAAAAAAGTGGCTAAGTTGCTACGTTTCTAAGTCCCTGCGTTTTTTATTGTAACTCTTGTTATTTTCAGGACCAAATTCCAGCTATCCGCTATATCTTTCTCTGGCTAAAGGAGCCAGAAAAAGGATGCCGCTCCTATCTGGGCTAGGGCTTTTGGGGTACAAGAAGATCCTTTTCATTATTTTTTCTTAACCAGCCCAGCAATCTGTCATTCTCTATTTTATAATTGCCCTCCTGAAAGTTCATAACAAACGTTTCTTTTGAACTGCTAAATGGTCCGGGATTTTGCTGCATAATTTCGATTTCATTTTCTGAAACTTTAGAAATTATGGCCACATGTCCAAATCTGTTTAAAACTGATCCGGAAAAAACAACCAAATCTCCGATTTCAGGTTTTGATTTACCCGGATTTGTGTATTGCATTAAATTTCGTTTTACGTTCAGTTCACCATCCTTAACTTCAGGATCAAAAAAATCCTTTGCATGTCCGTATGCGTCCGGCATTTTGTGCTTAAAATGCTCATAATAATATCGTTTTACAAACTCAACACATTGGTATTTTAGTCCTAGATTGTAATGGTCTTTTGTAACGTTTCTCTCAAGAACATTATCAACACCTCCATTATAGTACACTTTTACACCATGTAAACTATCCAGTACCTGACCTATTTTATAATTTTGATTAAAATTTATTCTTTTTACAACTTTTAGTCCTGCATAACCCAAGGTTAAAACTGAAATTACTATAAAAACAATCTTTTTAATTTTCATTAATTTCTATTTAAGAACCAAGGTTTTTTTAGTTCGTATGCGTGAGGGATGGAAACGGTATCCTTTTGTGGCCGGGTTCGGCACAAAAGATATAGTGTACAGCCCGGCCCTTGGGACACGCCCAAACCTCATTACTGATTATATCCGAAACGTTTCAGCATATTGGCGTTGCTCCTCCAATTTTTATTGACTTTCACCACCAATTCGATATGAATTTGTTTTCCGAAGAATTTTTCCAGATCAGCACGAGCATCGGTTCCAACTTTTTTAAGAGCAGCCCCTTTGTGCCCAATAATGATTCCTTTTTGTGTTTCGCGTTCCACCATAATAATAGAACGGATTCTGATGATTTTTTCGTCTTCAAAAAACTCTTCTGTTACAATTTCTACTGCATACGGAATTTCTTTGCTGTAGTTCAGTAAAATCTTTTCACGAATGGTTTCGTTTACGAAAAAACGTTCCGGTTTGTCTGTCAACTGATCTTTTGGGTAATAGGCCGGAGACTCCGGAAGTAATTCTATTATTCTGCCAAAAACTTCGGGAACGTTAAAATTCTGGAGGGCCGAAATTGGAAAAATTTCTGCGTTTGGCACTTTTTCTTTCCAAAATGCTACCTGCTCTTCCAATTGTTGCTGGTTTGAATTGTCGATTTTATTCAATAATAACAGAACCGGAATTTTAGCGTGGATGATTTTATTAAAGAAAGCTTCGTCTTTTAAGTCCTGCTCCCCTATTTCGACCATATAAATTAAAATGTCTGCATCTTCAAAAGCCGATTTTACAAAATTCATCATCGATTCCTGCATTTCGTATGCTGGTTTGATGATTCCGGGTGTATCAGACAAGACTAGCTGAAAGTCTTCTCCGTTTACGATTCCTAAAATTCTGTGACGTGTAGTTTGTGCTTTTGACGTAATGATTGATAATCGCTCTCCAACGAAGGCATTCATCAGGGTTGATTTTCCAACGTTTGGATTTCCGATAATGTTTACGAAACCTGCTTTATGTGACATTTTGAATATAATTTATTGTGCAAAGGTAGTCATATCAACTTAATACAGAAAATAAAACATTTTTTTAAGTTTTCATTGTTTTTCTCAAAAATGGGCGTATCTTTGCACCCGAAACATCGCGGGATAGAGCAGTAGGCAGCTCGTCGGGCTCATAACCCGAAGGTCACAGGTTCGAGTCCTGTTCCCGCTACTAAGTAAAAGCTTCAGAGAAATCTGGAGCTTTTTTGTTTATAGCGTTTTGAAATATGGCTGAATTTGTTGTTTACATTCTTTATTCTGAAAAATTCAAGA
>NZ_QJHK01000031.1 GCF_003202435.1 Flavobacterium cheongpyeongense | reverse complement strand
AAGCTTTGCATGCTTCATCATTTGGCAATTCTTTTATAAAGTTTAGTATGCTTTGTCCTTCAAACACTTCCATAACGTATGATTTTAAAGGCATAAAGATACAGAAACTAAATGACTAACTCAATAATCTAAAATGAAAAAAATATTACTTCTTATAAGTATCCTTTTTTATATCACATCAGTTTCATCTCAGCAAGATCCTGAATATACGCATTATATGTACAATATGAGTGTCGTAAATCCTGCTTATGCTACAGGTAAAGCAGCAATGTTAAATTTAGGAGGGTTGTACAGAACGCAATGGGTAGGGGCAGCAGGAGCACCAAAAACATTTACTTTTTTTGGTCATACTGCTTTAAGTGAAAAGATTGAAGTTGGTGCTTCGTTAATTTCAGATGATATTGGGGATGGTGCGAAAAAAGAAAACAATTTCTATGCAGATTTTGCCTACGTGCTTCAAGTAGGTCGTAAAAACAGGCTTTCTTTAGGATTAAAAGCCGGCTTTACGTCTTTGCAGACGAATTTTAATGGTTTTCGTTTTACCGATCCTGCTACAGATTTGGCTTTCGCCGAAAATATTAATGTAACTAAGCCAAATATTGGGGGAGGAGCCTATTATTTTACGGATAAATATTATATCGGATTATCTCTTCCGAATTTATTAAGTTCAAAACACATTGAAGAAAAATCAGGTATCAACGCTTTTGGTTCCGAAGAGATTCACACTTTTTTAACCGCAGGATATGTTTTTCAGATAAGCGATGCATTTAAATTAAAACCGGCATTCATGTCGAGATTTGTTTTCGGGACACCTGTCTCAGTTGATATTACAGCCAATGTCTTGTATAAGGATAAATTTGAACTCGGTGCGGCTTATAGAATAAATGATGCCGTAAGTGCTTTAATGAATATAAATATTACCCCGTCTCTTAGAATTGGATATGCCTATGACTATACGGTTTCAAATTTGGGACAGTTCAATTCAGGAACTCACGAGATGCTGCTGCTTTTTGATTTAGATTTATTAGGCAAAGGATATGATAAATCACCAAGATTCTTTTAAAATGAAAAACTGGAACAAACTACTCGTTATTATATTCGTATTTTCTATACAGGTTATAAACGCACAAGAACAGGATTTGGCAAGAGCCAAACGTTTTTTCGACCGCACATATTACATTGAAGCCATTGCTTTATATCAGAAATTAGCAGACGAAAAACCTTCTCAGGAAATTATTAAAAATCTGGCAGATTCTTATTATTTTACGAATGATTTGGTAAAGGCTCAACGTTATTACAGGCTTTTAATTAAAAACTATTATAAAGATTTAGACAGGAATTATTACTTCAAATATGCCCAAACTTTAAAAGCCACAGGCAATACCGAAGAAGCAGCCGAAAACTTAAAAACGTATTACTCAAAATCTGTAAATAAAGAAGATTTATCAAATTTTGAAAAAGAGATGAAAACGTTAGAAAATGTTGCAGCAATTGGAAACCGTTTCGAAATTAAAAACTTAGCCATAAATACACCAAATTCAGAATTTGGAGCTGTAAAATACAATGACAGTCTGGTTTTTGCAGGCGTAAAACTAAAACCGGGATTATTTGATAAAAAGTACAAATGGGATAATGCTACTTATCTTAATTTAGTTGCTCTTCCGATCAAAAATATAAATTCACAGGATCAGATTATCTATTATTTTTCGGATGAACTAAAAACCGGAATGCATGAGTCGAACGCAGTTTTTACAAAAGATAGAAAAACGATTTATTTTACCCGTAATAATTCTAAAAACGGCAGCAAAAGAAAAAATAAACAAAAAATATCCAGCCTTCAGATTTTTAAAGCCGATTTGGTTAACGGAAAATGGATAAATATAGTTTCACTTCCTTTTAACAGTGATAATTATTCGGTAGAGCATCCGGCTTTAAGTGCAGATGAAAAAGTATTGTATTTTGCTTCTGATATGCCGGGAACATTAGGTTCTTTAGATATTTTTTCAGTAAATATTAATCAGGGGTCTTTTGATACACCAAAAAATTTAGGCCCATTTATCAATACAGATAAGAGAGAACAGTTCCCTTTTGTTTCAAAAGATAATAAGCTATATTTTTCATCAGACGGACATTTAGGATACGGATCCCTTGATGTTTTTGTTTCTGAAATGAATGGAAAAGAATTCGGAAAACCTGTCAACGTTGGTATGCCTGTTAATTCCAATTTAGATGATTTTTCATTTTATTATGATTCGGATACTAAAGAAGGCTATTTTGCGTCAAACAGAAAAGGAGGAAAAGGAAGTGATGATATTTATCAGCTAAAAGAAATTAAGGATCTGGTGGTTGAAGATTGCAAACAATTTATAACCGGAATCATAACTGACGCTGTTACAAAATTGACCTTAGAAAACGCCATTATTGAACTTCAGGATGTAAATAAAAAGCAACTCAATTTAGTAAGAACAACGGCAGATGGAAAATTTAGTTTAACCGTGCCTTGTGAAACATTCTACAGCGTTTTGGCCGCTAAGGAAAGTTATACGGGCAATTCAAAATCGTTGACTTCGGGAAAAACCAGAAATGCGAATAATGATGCTTCGATGACCTTAAAATCGTTAGAAATTAGTAAACAGGAAGAAAAACAGATTGCTGAAAATAAACGAAAACAGGAATTTATTTTAGAAGAAGAAAATAAGAAAAAAGAAGCCTTGGCAGTACTGGCATTAAAAGAAGCTGAGAAAAAAGCAAAAGCCGATAAAATTGCTGCGGCAGAGGGTAAGAAAAAAGAAAAAGCTGATCAGATTTTGGCTCAGGAAAAAGATGTCATAAAAGATAAAGACAGGCTTCTCATTAAAACAGACCCGATTTATTTTGATTACAATATGTGGTATATCCGAAAAGAATCAAAAGTAGTTTTAGGAAGAGTGGTAGAGTTAATGAAAAAATATCCCGGAATGGTAATCGAAATCGGATCGCATACCGATTCAAGGGGAAATGTAAAATTCAATGAAAATTTATCACAAAAAAGAGCCAGTTCAACAAGAGAATTTATTATTCAGTCAGGTATTAATGCCAATAGAATTAAGGCCAAAGGTTACGGTGAATCTGTGCCAATTATAAAGTGTAAAACCAATGATACCTGCTCAGAAGAAGAGCATGAATTGAACCGAAGATCCGAATTTGTTATTAAAAAATTATAGTTGTTTAAAGAATTAATTTAACCAAGAAGTCTTTTCTTTGGTTTCTTTTTTATTATTTTTATAAGATAACATGAAATAAAAATATTCAATTATGAAAAAGCTAGTTTTATCCTGTATGATGTTGTCTTTAGCCGGACTGCAAAGCTGTAAAAATGATGAAAAACAAAAAGAAACTGATGCTGCAAAAGCCGATGGTGAAAAGATTGTAAGTACGCAATGTTATCAGGCAGTTTATGAAAATGATGTTATTGATTTAAAAATGAATACTTTAAAAAACGGAAAAATAAGTGGTAATATGATAATGAATGTTGCGGGTTCGGCTCAAAAGAATGGAGAGATCGCAGGTGAGTTTCATGGAGATACTTTATTTGCAGATTATACTTTTGTTGAAGGAGAAAATAAAAAGTTTAAAAACCCAATGGCATTTTTGAAAAAGGATAAGCAGCTTATTTTAGGAAACGGAACGATGCAGACTACGATGGGTGTAACATATCTTGTGAAAGATAAACCAATAGACTTTGAACGTGTGAAATATAAATTTAACACAAAGGAATGTGTCGATAAATAAAACAGAGGGATAGATTTATAAAAAAACCGCTTCTTTTAATACAAGAAACGGTTTTTTATTTTTGTCAACTTTTTTATTCTTATAAAACTTCACCTTTAATTTTAAGAGCTACTCTTCCGTCAGGGTAATTTACAGCATTGGTTTCAACGGTAATCGTTTTACGGATAGGCCCCGCAGCCATGTTATATTTTACATCAATTTTTCCTTTTTTACCCGGCATAATTGGTGCCCCTGGTTTTGTAACAACTATAGAACTCAGCGTTGACTGGGCAGAAATTATAGTTAAAGGAGCGTCTCCGGTATTTGTAAACTCAAAAGATCTGACAGCATTGTCACTTTTTGAAATTTTTCCGTAATCAATAGTGTTGTCTTCGGCTGAAAACTCAATTTTCGCACCGTTCTGAGAATAACCAGTTACACTAAACAGTACTATTACAATAAATTTAATAACATTTTTCATTTTGAAATTGTTTTTAAGACATGAGTAAATATACTTTCTTTTAATTAATACACAAATTATTATTTCGTTTTTTATAGTGTACTTAATTATTTACTTTTGCTGTCAGTTATAAGTACAAAAATGAAACCAAAGTTGCGTTTATTTGTTTAACTGTTTAATCGTTTAATTGATTTGTGAATTTAAGTTTTACAAAAATCTCTTTAACAATTTAGCGATTTAACAAATTAACGATTAAACGAATCAACAAAAAAATCAACGATTAAACCTATTTAAATGACAATTCCAGCACAATTTGACGCTAAGACGATTGAGAATAAATGGTATGATTACTGGATGAAAAACAACTATTTTCATTCAGAACCAGATCATAGAACACCTTACACTATTGTAATTCCGCCGCCAAACGTCACTGGAGTCCTTCACATGGGACATATGCTGAACAATACGATTCAGGATGTTTTAATTCGTCGTGCACGTCTTAAAGGACTCAATGCTTGCTGGGTTCCCGGAACAGACCACGCCTCTATTGCTACTGAAGCAAAAGTTGTGGCTAAATTAAAAGCGGAAGGAATCAATAAAAATGATTTGACCCGCGAAGAATTCCTGAAACATGCCTGGGAATGGACAGATAAATATGGCGGAACAATCTTGGAACAGCTTAAAAAACTGGGAGCTTCCTGTGATTGGGAACGTACCAAATTTACTATGGATCCAGATATGTCCGCTTCTGTAATTAAATCGTTTGTTGATTTGTATAACAAAGGTTTGATTTACAGAGGATACCGAATGGTAAATTGGGATCCGGAAGCTAAAACGACTTTATCTGATGAAGAAGTTATTTATGAAGAACAGCAAGGAAAATTATTTTTCTTAAAATATAAAATCGAAGGTTCTGAAGATTTCTTAACCATTGCGACAACGCGTCCGGAAACAATTTTTGGAGATACTGCCATTTGTATCAACCCGAATGATGAGCGTTTTACACATTTAAAAGGTAAAAGCGCCATTGTTCCAATTTGTGGAAGAGTGATTCCAATTATCGAAGATGAATATGTAGATGTCGAATTCGGAACAGGATGTTTAAAAGTTACGCCTGCACACGATATGAACGATAAAACGTTAGGTGAAAAACACCATCTTGAAATCGTTGATATTTTTAATGAAGACGCGACTTTAAACAGCTTCGGATTACATTATCAAGGAAAAGACCGTTTTGTGGTTCGTACTGAAATTGCAAAAGAATTAGAAGAAATTGGCGCTTTAGCAAAGACAGAAATACACCTAAATAAAGTTGGAACATCTGAAAGAACTAAAGCGGTAATCGAACCAAGATTATCAGACCAATGGTTCTTAAAAATGGAAGAATTGGTAAAACCGGCAATCAAATCGGTTTTAGAAACGGGAGATATTAAATTGCATCCAAAACGTTTCGAAAATACGTATGCGCATTGGTTAAACAACATTCGTGACTGGAACATTTCCCGTCAGTTATGGTGGGGACAACAAATTCCGGCATATTATTACGGAGACGGAAAAGAAGATTTCGTAGTTGCTGAAAACATAGAAGATGCATTAAAACTTGCACAAGAAAAAACTAAGAACTTAGGACTAATTACTAAGGACTTAACACAAGATGTTGACGCATTAGACACCTGGTTTTCATCCTGGTTATGGCCAATGTCTGTTTTTGGCGGAATAATGGATCCGGAAAGTGCAGACTTCAAATATTATTATCCAACAAATGATTTAGTAACAGGTCCGGATATTTTATTTTTCTGGGTGGCGAGAATGATTATTGCAGGGTATGAATATGCGGGTGAAAAGCCATTTACTAATGTGTATTTAACAGGCTTAGTTCGTGATAAACAGCGTCGTAAAATGTCTAAGTCATTAGGGAATTCGCCTGATCCTTTAGATTTGATCGATGCATTTGGAGCAGATGGAGTTCGTGTAGGATTGCTTTTAAGTGCTTCTGCAGGAAACGATATTATGTTTGATGAAGAGTTATGTAATCAGGGAAAAGCATTTTCTAATAAAATCTGGAATGCATTTAAATTGATAAAAGGCTGGGAAGTTTCAGAAACTATTCCACAGCCGGAATCATCAAAAGTAGCAATTGAATGGTACGAAGCGAAGTTGCAGCAGACTTTAGTTGACATTGAAGATAATTTCGAGAAATACAGAATTTCAGATTCATTAATGGCAATTTACAAATTGGTTTGGGATGATTTCTGTTCTTGGTTCTTAGAAATGATTAAGCCGGGATATCAACTGCCAATTGACAGCGTAACTTTCGCGAAAGCGATCGAAATGTTAGAAAATAATTTGAAGTTATTACATCCGTTTATGCCTTTCCTGACAGAGGAAATCTGGCAGTTAATTACAGAAAGAACTCCGGACGAAGCTTTAATCGTTTCAACCTGGCCGGAATTAAAATCTTTCGATGCAAAATTAATTACTGATTTTGAAAATTCAATTGAAGTAATTTCAGGAATTAGAACAATCAGAAAAGACAAAAATATTCCGTTTAAAGATGCAATCGAATTAAAAGGAATCAACAGCGAGAATGTTTCAACTTATTTCGATTCAATCATCACGAAATTAGGAAACGTTTCTGCTTTCGAATATGTTTCTGAAAAAGTAGACGGCGCATTGTCTTTCCGTGTAAAATCAAATGAATATTTTATTCCGATTACAGGAAATATAGATGTTGAGGCTGAAATCAAAAAATTGACAGAAGAGTTAAACTATACAAAAGGTTTCTTAAAATCTGTTGAGGCCAAACTTTCAAACGAGAAATTTGTAAACGGAGCTCCCGAGAAAGTTTTAAATATAGAAAAACAAAAACAAGCTGATGCATTAGCCAAAATTGCTACAATTGAGCAGAGTCTGGCTGGATTAAAGTAAAGATCAAACTTAGTTTATAATGTTAAGACCCCGACAGAATTTTAAATCTGCCGGGGTTTTATATTTTTCAAGGCATATTTTAGAACTGACTAAACGTCAGAATTAAACAATAAAAAAGCAATCGATTTTGATATTCAAGAACCCATTTTGACTCATTTTGAGTAATATCGTTTTTCTTATAATAACAGCTATTTCGCTTAAAAAAAGCTATAGCATTACTAACTATACTCTCGCCGAAGTGTTCTTTTATAAGAATGAGTAAAGGTCTCTTTTTTACGCTATTTTAAATTTAAAAAAAAACAACACTTGTCAAAAGGCACCATCTTCTAGACTTAAATGAGCTGGAGTTTTATCAGGGAAA
This sequence comes from Flavobacterium cheongpyeongense, assembly GCF_003202435.1. Classification (GTDB taxonomy): domain Bacteria; phylum Bacteroidota; class Bacteroidia; order Flavobacteriales; family Flavobacteriaceae; genus Flavobacterium; species Flavobacterium cheongpyeongense. Next base: position 28,844 of record NZ_QJHK01000031.1, on the reverse strand, counting down.
ACCCCTAGAAAAAAAAATCAAGAATAACTCTGGAAATTAATTCATTAGGCAAATGTAGCTTGCAGTAGTAAAAAAATTACAATTCTATTTTTATTAAAACAATATCAAAATAAAAACTGTAACTAAATGAAAACAAATTTCAAAACAATCTTTTTTATACTTGTCGCAACTACTTTCTCAATTTTATCCTGTTCAAAAGAAGATGATACAACCTCCTCAGATTTAAAATCAACGGATGTTTACATTGTTGGAATTACCCGAAATACCAGCAATAAAGCCATACCAACTATATGGAAAAATGGAAAACCTACGATTTTACCTTCCGACAATAACATTAACACTACGGGTTTTAGAATTACTGTAAGCGGTAATGATGTGTATGCCATAAACGGAAATTTTGATGAGACGAATGCCATAATACTCTGGAAAAATGGAATATCTAGTGTAGTGGCCGAAAACGCCATTGCTGAAGATTTAATAGTAGAAAACGGTGATGTTTATATTTTGGGAAGAAAAGGAAATTCTTTTAGATACTGGAAAAACGGAGTAGAAACCATACTTACCAATGGATTAAGCAACAACTTTGTAAGTGATATGGTAGTTGTTAATGGTGATGTTCATATTACAGGCTCTGAAAATAATGGCTCTAAAAATGTTGTAAAATATTGGAAAAATGAAGCTGCAACTACAGTCTCAAATCCAAGTTTCAGAGCTTTTGCTAATGGCATCTCCGTCAATGGTTCAGATATTTCCATTTTGTTTAGTGAATTAACAGCAGATAACACATACACACTAAAAGTTTGGAAAAATGGAGTGATTTCGACTTTAGAGTCTGGAATATTCAATGATTTTAGCATTGGAAGAGGAAAAATTGTTACCACTTCATCCGGCACATTTGTAACGGCACGTTTAGCCATTAGTAATGAAAATAGTAAAATTGGATTTTGGAAAAATGGATTAAAAACAAATTTAACCTCTGGAATTACTTCTTCATCCCCTTTTGATATGAAAGTTATCGAAAAAGATATACACATTATTGGCATTGAAAGAAATCCAGGAACTTCTGGAAGATCAGTTTTGAAATACTGGAAAAATGGTCCAGAAACTGTTTTAACATCTGATGCCGACTGAAACATCTTCAATCTTGCAATAGCCATTTCAAAAAATGGTGATGTACACATTACAGGAAAGAATAAATATTTTTTGAATAATGCACCAACCGTTTTAGAAGGAAATGCACCTGAAGTTTTTGATATTGTTACTGTAAATTAATATTTTTCTGTTTGTAGGCTGCAATGATAATTGTATGAATGGTGAAATATAAAAAAATGTTTTTTTCACAATTTTTGGAAGTAGCTAAGCAACGCATCTTTAGACGCTATCTTCATCTAAAACGATACAATTTATACAAGCGGGATACGAAACGGTTAATTCCAGAGTAACGAAACTAGATGTGGAACAAAAGTTCTGGAACGATTTTGATAACCAATTTAGCAAAATCTTACTATTCCTATTCTGTTTTTTGAAATAGAAATAGCTTTTGTGCTTCTTTACCAACAACTCTTTTTTTGCAACAAAAACAGTAGTTGCAATGAATTTATTTGTTTTTTCTTGCTGTAAATACAGCAAAAAAGGGAATGCCAGGTTGATAGCAATAAACAACAGTACACAATTAAAAACCAAAGAACATTTTCAAAAAGTGAAAATGCTTCTTTTAAACGATGATATTTATTCGACTCAAAAACAGTTGAATATCTAAAAAAAACTAAAAAAAATTAAACAGTAAAAGTCATGAAAAAAATACTAATTATACTATTTGCAATAATAAGCACTAGCGCTTTTGCACAAAATTTTACATTTGACGGTATCAATTATACCATTACAGATGCAACCAATTTTAAGGTTACTGTAGCCAGTAATGTGAGTTTTTCGGGTGATGCTAACATCCCAAATACGGTTGTGTATAATAACCAAAATTATGAAGTTAATGCTATAGCCGTTAAAGCTTTTTACAATTGTTTGAGTTTAACTTCAGTTACTATTCCGAATTCGGTTACTTCTATTGGAGAAGATGCTTTTTACAATTGTAGAATTTTAACTTTAGTTACTATTCCTAATTCGGTTACTTCTATTGGTGAGGGAGCCTTTGAATTTTGTGTAAGTTTACCTTCTGTAACCATTCCTAGTTCTATTACTGTTATTCAGGGGTATGTTTTTGCCAATTGTTTTTCATTAGCTTCTGTAACAATTCCTGCTTCGGTCACCTCTATTGGCGAGGCTGCTTTTTATTATTGTTATAGTTTAACATCGGTTGTTATTCCTGATTCGGTTACTTCTATCGGTCAATTTGCTTTTAGAAAATGTTTAAATTTAACATCGATAACTATTCCTGATTCGGTTACTTCTATAGCAACAGAAACTTTTGGAGAATGTAAGAGTTTAACTTCGATAACTATTCCCAATTCGGTCACTTCTATAGGCAATGTTGCGTTTAATGCGTGTATTAGTTTAACTTCGTTTACCATTCCTAATTCGGTAACGTCTATTGGTGAGGGTGCATTTCAAAACTGTTCAAAACTGGTTTCTGTTACTATTCCCAATTCGGTTACAACTATGGGGTCTTATGCCTTTTATAATTGTATAAAATTAGCATCGGTTACCATTCCTGATTCAATGACTTCTATTGGAACTGGAATTTTTTATGAATGTTCAGGATTAACTTCGGTTACGATCCCAAATTCAGTTACATCTATAGGTAGCACTGCTTTTTATCGCTGTTCTGGTTTAACTTCCATCACTATTCCTAATTCGGTTACATCTTTTGGGGCAAGCGCTTTCTCTGGCTGCTATGGCTTAACTTCTTTTACCATTCCAGATTCAGTTACTTCTATAGGTAGTGCTGCTTTTCATCAATGTATTGCTTTACCTTCGATAATAATTCCCAATTCGGTGACAGCTATTGCAACGGATACTTTTGCCTATTGTGCGGGATTAACTTCTATAAGTATTCCTAGTTCGGTTACTTCTATCGGAGAGACTGCTTTTCAAAATTGTATAGGTTTAACATCTATAAGCATTCCTGATTCGGTCACTTCTATAGGTGCTTATGCCTTTTATGAATGTAAAAAATTAGCTTCGGTAACAATTCCTAAATCAATAACTACTATTGCCAATGGCGCTTTTTCGTATTGTCCGGTCCTAACTACGGTAAATTGTTATATTCCGACTCCTTTAGTAATTAATACTACGGTATTTCAAAATGTGAATCAGGCAGTATGTGCTTTGAATGTGCCTACAGGAACCGAATCATTGTATGAAGCCGCCGCCATTTGGACCAATTTTAATCCCATAAATGGAACTTTAGCCACCGATATTTTTGAAGCTAAAAATACATTTTCAATATACCCCAACCCAACAACAGGAATTATTTCTATTTCAAATCCAGAAAACCTTCCCATTGAAAAAATCGAAATTCTAGATATTTTAGGTAAAACAATTGCTATTAAAACTGTAAATAGGGACCAAATAGATATTAGTAACATTACAAGCGGCATTTATGTTTTAAAAGTCCATGTTGGAGATAGTATTTTAAACAAAAAAATCATAAAACAATAAAGCGTTTGTTTTTTATGTCACTATTGTGATTCTATCTTTTTTGTTATTAAAGAGCAAATACATACTGTTTTTTTCTTATTTTTATATACAAAATGGATTGCTATACAAAAGCTTTTTTTAGATTTGTTTTGTTTAATGCAAAATCTCTTTTTATTAGATGATTATCTTTTATTTAGTTATAAAAGAGTAAGAAACTATTTGAGTAATAAATCCAAAATCAAATAATAATAATGGAATTTGTATGACTGTTAACGAATAGCCAAAATAGCTTTTTTTGCCGTCTCATCAATAGTTGATGATGTGCCACCAACAATTTTGTTTAACTGTTTTTTTCTAAAAAAACAGTTTTAGCTTCTTTTACAATTTGATCTAATGTTTTCATAATTAAAATATAGAGTTTCTAAATATAAAAACATCAAAAACAGAATAGTGTTTTTGAATCCAAATATGGATGTTGCGAGTTCGTCTGCCGGAATATCTTATACTATTTCTATTGATTTAAATAAAGTAAAATGATGCAAATAGAAAAACTACTCCTAACTTACAAACCATTTTCTTTAATTCTTTTAAAGTAACAGTGAGTCTATATGTATGAATTTATGTGGAATTGCACCATATCTTATTTGATCCTTTTTTTGGTGTTAAGCATTTTTATGTCTATTTACAACGTCGAAAAAAGTTTTAAATTTTATGGAATGTATCTTTTTACAATCATTATATATCTTTTTACAAAAAATGAATACCTGTATCATTTATACCTTGAAAATCTTAAACTGCTTTTTAATCCTGTTGATGCACTCCGTTTTTCAGGTTTTTTCAATTGGTACTTACAAGTTCTCTTTTATAATTTTTATTTCATTTTTTCAATTTATTTTCTTGATTTAGAAAAACACACTCCTGTTGTTTCCAATAGAGTTATAAAAATATTATTATTTTTATTTATTTTCTTCACGATATTGTTTTTCATCACGTTTCAATTAAACAAGTTCCAAATATTCTTTACTTTTTTTTATTATTTGTACCTGCCATCTGTTTTAATTTTATGTTTATATGCTGTACCAAAAGCATTAAAATATTCTGGAAAGCATAAGTATTGGTATTTAATTGGTTTGAGTATTTACATCTTTTTTGCACTATTTTCTTTTTACATTACCGTATTAAAATTAGCACCCAATTCGATACTTTATTTTTCAATCGGAATAATACTCGAAAATTTTTGCTTTGCATTAGGTCTTGCCTACAAAACCATATTGACAAATGATGAATTAAAAAAAGTCAATTCACAATTAGAAATTGATAAACAAAACCAGGAAATAGCCACATTAGAAGCCTTGATTGATGGAGAAGACAAAGAACGAAAACGAATCGCACAAGAACTTCACGATGGTCTAAACAGTGATTTATCTGCCATAAAATACCATTTGTCAACACTTGAAGAATCGGGTTTAAGTGTTATTGATACTGAAAATTTGAATAAAGTCATCAATATGATAGATGAATCCTGTGCGCAAGTACGCAGTATTTCACATAATTTAATGCCTTCGTCTATTTTAGAATATGGATTAATCGAAAGTATTGGCGAATATTGCATTAAAATTAAAAGTTCAGATAATTTCAAAATTGATTTTCAGACCTATGGCGATTACATCGCTTTATCCAAGAAAAATGAAACAGTTGTGTATAGAATTATTCAGGAATTAGTAACTAATATTCTAAAACATTCCAAAGCTACAGAAGCAATGATTCAATTCAATTACAGAGAGGATGAACTTTTTATAACCGTAGAAGATAACGGAATTGGTTTTGATAAAAGTGCGGTTTCAAATGGAATTGGATTAAAAAACATCAACACCAGAATTGCTTTTTTAAATGCTCAATTAGACATAGATAGTTCCGCTTCAGGCAGCTCTTATACCATTTCCATCAATTTAAATAAAATAAAATGATTCCAATTGCTATCACTGACGACCATCCCATTGTAATTGAAGGAATTAAAACGATGCTTTATTCGAATAAAGAAATACAGTTACAGCAGTCATTTGAAAACATCAAAGATACTATAGAAAGTATCAACTCCTCTATAAATGTATTGTTGTTAGATATTAATTTACCTGACGGAAATGGTATAAATGCTTGTAAAGACTTGCTAAAAAAGCACCCTGATTTAAAGATAATTGCCCTGACTAATTTTGAGGACAGTATTTTTATAAAACAAATTTTAAAGAATGGTGCGATGGGCTATTTGTTAAAAAACACCAGTAAAAAAGAACTTATAGAAGCCATAAAAGAGGTCGCTAATGGAAATCGCTATTTACCTAAACACATCCAGGATATTTTACTAAATGACTCGATTGGTATAAACCAGACGTCTTCTTTTATTCCAAAATTAACCCAAAGGGAAAAAGAGATTCTGCAGTTAATTATTCAAGAATTTACCACTGAGGAAATAGCAGTGAAATTATTTATAAGCGCAAAGACTGTAGATTCTCATAGAAGTAATTTAATACAAAAATTAGGAGTCAGAAATTCTGCCGGACTGGTTAGAGTTGCATTAGAAAAAGGATTGGTATAAAACAAAAACGCATTCTAAATAGAAACAAATTTAAACTTAATTTTCATAATAAAGAACTCAATATTAGTGTGGCTCCAATCCATTTAGGGCCACACTAATATTTTTTTTGGGATGTAATCTCTGTTTTATTGAAAAAACAATAACTTATATTGTTATGAATGTACCTTTTTAAAAGCTTACTTCTTATTAAGCTCTTCCGCTTTTTGTTCCCAATGTGTTTCAAGCGTATCATAATTAATAGGATTTGAAGGTTTTTGATAGGATAATCTGCCAGACTCAAATGCCCGGACGAGAATAGTTTCTATCAGATAATCTTCATTGACTTCAAAAGGCTGGTATTCCCTTTTCAAACTAATGTCAAACATATTGGCAGTTGCGTTTGATACAAAGGCCTTAAAGCCGCTTTTTAACGTTTTTACCAATTCATATGTCGTTATTCCTGTTTGTCTATGAATGAGTTTTACCAAAATTTGTCCTTGTTTTCGAGAAAGCTTTTTTAGTCTGGCCTCGAACTCATTATTAAGATAATCTTCTACAATTTTAAAATATTTTTTCTTTTCGCGACTGGTTTTTAAACGAGCCATACCATTGTTTAAGGCTGTTAAGCGGTCTGCAGCTAATTTTGCATAAGGATAGACTTTGTAAACCCTGTTTTGAAGAATCAAAAACTGCTTTTTGGCTTCCGGATCCAGTTCTCCCTTTGAGATAAGGATTTCAGGTAATTGAATAGTATCACCCAAAATCGAATCATTTTCAGTGAGTGAGTAGCCCATTTCTGTTTCTTTGGGCGTAATCTGAGCTTTAGCTGCAAAAGAAACTAAAAGGAAAAATAAAATACAAGTTGTAAATCTCATAGAATATATATTTAAGTGTAAAATTATACATTATATACACAACTGTAATACCAAATTTATAAATTAGCAAAAAAAAAAAATATGAGTACAGAATCTATCTTAAAAGATACCTCAATTGCTTTCCTAGAAAGCTACCTAAATAACGCTTCACCGACCGGTTATGAAAGCGAAGGACAAAAACTCTGGATGGACTATTTAAAGCCTTATGTGGATACCTTTATTACAGATACGTATGGAACTGCGGTTGGAGTTATCAATCCTGATGCTCCTTTTAAAGTTGTCATTGAAGGGCATGCTGATGAAATTTCATGGTATGTAAATTATATTACTGATGATGGTTTACTATATGTGATACGTAATGGAGGTTCAGATCACCAGATAGCTCCATCAAAAAGAGTAAATATCCATACTAAAAAAGGAATTGTAAAAGGCGTCTTTGGATGGCCGGCGATTCACACACGTTTAAGGGATAAGGAAGAGATTCCGAAATTAAGCAATATTTTTATTGATTTAGGCTGTGAGACCAAAGAACAGGTTTTAGAAATGGGAGTTCACGTTGGCTGTGTCATAACGTATCCGGATGAATTTATGATTTTAAACGAAAATAAATTCGTTTGTCGCGCAATTGATAACAGAATGGGCGGTTTTATGATTGCCGAAGTTGCCCGTTTACTGAAAGAAAATAACAAAAGGCTACCGTTTGGATTATATATCGTAAACTCTGTTCAGGAGGAAATTGGTCTGCGTGGGGCTGAAATGATTGCGCAAACCATTAAACCAAATGTTGCCATTATTACTGATGTTTGCCACGATACAACCACTCCAATGATTGATAAAAAGGTCGAAGGTGATCTTAAAATGGGTAAAGGCCCTGTGATTGCCTATGCTCCGGCAGTTCAAAATAATTTACGTGATTTAATTGTAGACACAGCAGAAGAAAACAAAATTCCGTTTCAGAGACATGCTACCTCAAGAGCTACAGGAACGGATACAGATGCATTCGCATACAGCAATGGTGGTGTTGCATCAGCATTAATCTCGTTGCCGTTGCGTTATATGCACACGACTGTAGAAATGGTTCATAAACAAGATGTTGAAAATGTGATTCAGCTGATTTATCAATCATTACTAAAAATCGAAAACAATGAAACTTTTTCTTATTTCAAATAAATATTGATAATTTCAAGAGATTTCAATATAAATCTAAACAGGTTCTAAAGTAGCAGATGAATTTTCAGGAGCTGATCCCGCTGTCCCTTATATCTTTTATGGCGAACCCCGCCATAAAAGGATGCCAGTACCATCGGGGCTAAAAGACAATCAAAAATAAAAACGACCTTCGGTTCAGGAAGGTCGTTTTATTACTAACTCAAACTCTTTAAAAATTTTTAGTTTTAAACCCTTATTTTAATTCTTTTAAAATAGCAATTGCATCTGTAGCATTTGATAATTGTGCATATTTTAAAGCTGTAAATCCTCTTTCATTTTTATCATTCGGACGCGCGCCATTGGCTAATAAAATTTTCATGATTTCAACTCTGTTATAACGGGCTGCAATCATTAAAGGTGTCATGTCGTCTTCTGATTTTTGATTTACATCTGCACCATATTCGATAAATTTTTTAACAATTTCTATATCGCCTTTACCTACTGCAACTGTTAATGGGGTTCTGTAAAATGTTGAAAACTCAAAATAGTTTTCTTTAGCTAATGGTTTGTGATTCGAAGCCATTGAAACATTTGTAAATGCTACTAATGCCAGTCCTAAATAAATTACTGTTTTTTTCATGATAATTGATTGTTTGTTAATTGATTGATTTTGATGATTTTTAAATTCTGTACAAATGTACTTTTATTTTCGTATTATGTATTACAAGGTACTATGTTTTAACTATTTATTAACATCTTAATTAATTTAACTAGTGTGGTTAAATTATGTGCTGTCAATATAGACGCAAAAAATAATCGTATGTTACAGAATTGACGAAAATTATATAAAAACAGCAGTTATTTTGCTGTATTCATCAAAATAACGATTAGAAAATAGCACGAGTAGTCACTGGCATTGGCCAATCATGATAATCTGCAATTAGATTGATAGCTAATTATAGTGTATAGAATGAAAGCGGTTGAATTAATTATTTTTTAACTTAAATTTACTGTGATAAATATTTTTGAGATCCTTTTCAAACAAGGTATAAGGATCCTCATAAAATTTAATAAAATCAGGAACGCTGGTTTGTCCGGGAAACGGAGCGTAAAAATGTGTTGCACTTGTTGCATCATTACGCCAAACCAAAACATAAGCTAATTCTAACTTCTCAGTTTGTAAAGTTTTAAGCAAAGTTTCTGTCCACCAGGTCGCATTCGGAATCGATTCTAAACCTGTTTCTGTTAAGGCAGCTAATTTGTTCTTTTTTATAGCAATGTCAGAAAATATTTTGAGTTTCTTTTTTGCTGCTTCGAGATCATATTTCCCTTCTCTTCCAAAATCTCCATAATCGTCCATCCCAAAAAGATCAACATGGTCATCGCCGGGATAACGTTCTAAATATTCTTCTTCAGAATTAAATCTATTATCTGGTGAAAATGCATAAATAAAATTATGAACACCCAAAGTATCCCGTAAGTAGGAAACTGTAAATTGCCATACAGCTATAAAATCCTCTCTAGAGGTATATTTTTTTCCCCACCAGAACCAGTCTCCGTCAAACTCATGAAAAGGTCTGAAAATCATAGGAACCAATTTTCCGTCTTTTGTTTTAACCGAATAAGCAAAATCAGCAATAGTTTTTAAGATTTCCTTATATTGTTCGTGATGTGAGCCGCCCTCTTTAATCAGGGACATAGCAGCAATAGAAACAGAATCTTTCCAATAAAATCCTCCACCAGAAGCAGGATTATTCAAATGCCAGGAAACTGTAGTAATACCGCCGCGTTCATAAGTATCAATTACATTTTTTTTCAGCCTTTCTTTTTCATTTTCAATTTTTTCTTGTGCTTGTCCGGAAAAACCACTGAAATCAATTCCAACGACTGCAGGATGCGAACCGGTAACTGATTTTACATCTGACCTGCCAGATTCATTGAACCATCCATGTCCATATTCCAGCGCATGCTGATGACCAAATAAAATATGCTCTTTTGAAATTACTTTTAAATTGTTGTATAAGTTCTTGGTTTCTTTTGTTGCATTTGAATCAATTTGGGCAAAAAGAAAATGCCCTGTTATCATAAATACAGATAACAAGGCATATTTTTTATTTGTAATAATGTTCATAGGTTTAAATAGTGAGTTTAAACCCGAAAATTACTCTTTAGAATCAAGATAATCTAATACGTTTTTTTCAATACGTTTGTCAATATTGTCAATATCGGCTTTAACGAATTTTTCTCCTAAAATATTTTCATATAACTCAATATATCGCTCTGAAACCGATTCGATATAAGCAGTTGTCATCTCCGGAATCTGCTGACCTTCCTGACCCTGAAAACCATTTTCAATCAACCAGCGACGAACAAACTCTTTTGATAGTTGTTTTTGCTCTTCGCCTTTGTCTTGTCTGTCCTGATACCCATCGGCATAAAAATAACGGGAAGAATCCGGTGTGTGAATTTCGTCAATCAAAACAATAACACCGTCTTTTGTCTTTCCAAATTCGTATTTGGTATCCACTAAAATCAGACCGCGCTCTGCTGCAATTTCAGTACCTCTTTGGAATAAATCTCGAGTGTATTTTTCTAAAACGATATAATCTTCTTCAGTAACAATTCCTTTTGATAGGATATCTTCACGAGAAATATCTTCGTCATGAGAACCATTGTCAGCCTTTGTAGTTGGTGTAATAATGGGCTCAGGAAATTTATCATTTTCTTTTAAGCCTTCAGCCATTGTAACTCCGCAAATTTGTCTTCTTCCGGCAGCATATTCTCTTGCAGCATGCCCGGAAAGATAGCCACGTATCACCATTTCAACTTTAAAAGGCTCGCACAAATGCCCTATAGCCACATTAGGATCCGGAGTAGCAATTAACCAGTTAGGAACAATGTCTTCTGTCAGTTCCATAAATTTTGTCGCAATCTGATTCAGGATTTGCCCTTTGTACGGAATTCCTTTTGGTAAAACCACATCAAATGCCGAAAGTCTGTCAGTAGCCACCATCACCAAAAGTTCGTCGTTGATATTGTAAACTTCTCTAACTTTTCCGCGGTAAACTGATTTCTGGTTCGGGAAATTAAAATTTGTGGTTGTGATTGTATTACTCATTTTCCTTAGTTGTGTGTTTTTTATAAATGCAAATTTAAAATTATTTCACATAGTTGCACCATCAAACGGAGTAGATAAATTAGAAATTTGATTAAAATGCATTTTAAAATTTGAAAAAAAATCCCCTAAGCGAGTGTATCAGGGATTTAGAGATTTAAATTTGATACATTAGCTTACGCCAATTCTTTATCAAGTATTTTTGAAGCAATATATTGAGCAACACCGTCCTCGGCATTGGTTTTAATAATTTCTAAATCAGGTAATGTTTCCTTTAATAATGCAGGGGCATTTTCCATTATCAATCCTTTTCCTGAGGCTGATAACATCTGAACATCGTTGAATCCGTCCCCAAACGAAACAGCTTCTTTTAAACTAAAGCCTTTTCTTTCCAGTACCCTTTCAATTGCTACTGCCTTATCTATCGATTTATCCATAAATTCAAGACAGGTGGGTAGGCTAAAGGCATGATGCAAATGTTCTGAAGATTTTTCCAGAACAGCATCTTTTAATTGAACTAGTTTTTCATGGTTATCGCATGAGAAGAAGATTTTAATAGCATCAAAATCTTCCAGGGTTTTATAATCAACCAATTCAGGATGATATCTCAGTTTTGCCTGAAAAGCATTTAGTTTTTCACTCATTTTATTGGTCTGCCAGACATTCTCTTTAAATAAAACTACTGTAATTTCAGGATCAATTTCAACATTTAAAGCTGCTTTGACGACGTCACTGTCTAAATTAAAGGAAAACAACTGTTCTTTTTCCGGAGAATGGATTCGGGCTCCGTTTGAACTCACTAAATAAACGGGTACTTCAAGTGTTTCGATAATAGCCATGGCATCAAGGTGATGCCGGCCTGTTGCTACAACAATAAGATAACCTTGGTTGTGAAGTTCCTGAAAAATGGATTTGGTATAATCTGAAATTTGGTGTTGAGGGTTGAGCAAGGTTCCATCTAAGTCACTTACCACAACTTTTATATTTTTAAGCTTTGCCATATTAATAATCAAATATTTAGGAAATACAAATTTACGCCTTTAGGCCCGGTTGAGCAAAGTTTGAATGAATTCGGGATCAGAATTAAGGGAAGTTTATTATTTATTTAACTATTAACATATCTAAACACCTTGATGATACTCCTTCTTAACATATTACTTTTCACTCTTTTTTTGCTTTAAATACGCTGAAGGGGATATTTTGTAATATTCTTTAAAGCAGGTACTAAAATATCCAGCACCATTAAATCCGGCTTTATAAGCAACATTAGCGATGTCTGTTTCTCCTGCATCGAGGTATTGTCTGGCTCTTTTTAGGCGCATCTCGCTGACAAATTCTACAGGAGTTATATTGGTAAGGCTTTTAAATTTTCTATTGAAGGTTACTCTTGACATATTTAATGTATTTGCGATAACATCAATATTGAATTTAGGATCATTAAGACTGGTTTCTACCAAAGATATAATCTCTTTTAAAAACTGCTCATCTTTGCTTGTAATGACTATTTCGCCGGGATTTAAGGAAATTGCTTTTGCATTATTTTGTAAACGATCAAAAAATTTCTTTCTGAATTTTATTAGATTTTCGACGGAAGCTTTTAGAAAATCAGTATCAAAAGGTTTTGTAATATAATAATCTGCGCCATAATTCAAGCCTTCAATTTTACTTTCTACAGATGATTTTGCTGTTAGCAAAATGACCGGGATATGGCTGGTTTCTATTGTGTTTTTAAGAGTATCCAATAATTCAATACCGTCCATTTCGGGCATCATTATGTCACTTATTATCACATCGGGAAGTTTATTAATAGCAATAAGCAAACCTTGTTTTCCATTTTCGGCTTCTAAAATTTGATAAAAACGCTGTAGCTGACTTTTTAGAAATTTCCTTAATTCATGGTTATCCTCGACAATTAAAACAACTGGTATGTTAGGATCTTTTTTTAATGCCTGAATTTCCTGTTCTTGCGTATGAATAATTTCTGCTACTGTTTTTATTTCTGGAATGTTTGCTTCATCTGTGTTTTTTTGAAGAATCTTACTGGTTAAATCTATTTCTATCGAAACTGTAAGGCCTTTATTATCATTATTAAAGGCATAAATAACACCCTGATGCAGTTGTATATATTCTTTGCAGAGTGCAAGCCCAATTCCGGTACCTACATTTTTACTTTTGCCGGTATCTGTTTCATAGTAAAGTTTAAATATATCCTCAAGTTTATTTTCTTCTACACCAGTACCCTGATCAATAACAGTAATTTTGAGGATGTTATTTTCGACTTTTAAATCAACTGTAATGGTTGTATTATCAGGAGAGAATTTAATTGCATTCGATAACAAATTGTAAATTACAATATCCATTTTTGCTCTGTCGAGATTTACGATAAGCGTTTCAGAATCGGAATAAGTTTTGATTTTGATGTTTTTTTCTTGTGCTGCCTGCAAAAACAAAGAAATAATTTCATTTACAAATGCTATAAGTTCTATAGTTTCAATGTATAGTTTTTCATTACCGCTTTGAACTTTCCTAAAATCAAGCAACTGATTTACAAACCGCACCAATCGATTCGTGTTTTTTCTAACTGTTTCTATATAGTCCTTGCCCAAAGGACTAAGTTTTTCATTTTTAGCAATTTCTTCTACGGGATTTACTATCAGCGTAAGCGGTGTTCTTAATTCATGAGAAATATTGGTAAAAAAGCTTAATTTGAGTTCAGTCATTTTTTGCTCTACGATAATCTTATTTCTTAATCGAATCATTGAATAGGCAATTCTCCTTGAAATTTCCAGTATAAAAAGAATCAAAACTACATATACTAAATAAGCCCAATTGGTTTTCCAAAATGGAGGAGAAATGGTAAAAGAAAGTTTTTTATAAGGTATGCTAGTGTATAAATCGGTATTTAAACATTTTACTTCAAACTCATAATTTCCCGGATCTAAATTGGTAAATGTTGCTTTTTTCTGGTTTCTTACCGGATGCCAGGTTTCGTCGAGCCCTTTTAGCCTGTAGGCATATACTTGTTTGTTATTTGATTTATAGTCTAAAACGGTGTAGTAAATACTAACGGTGTTATGAAGATAATCTAATTCGATTTTCTCATTATAATTTATATCTGATTTTAAAGGGCATTCAGCCGATTTTATATTTGAAATTTTATTGTTGATTTCAAAATTGGTAAATACCATTTTTGCAGTATCTTTTTGATTTTCGATTCTCTTTGGATCGAAATTTAAATAGCCATTGGTACAGCCAAAAATCAAATTACCATTTTGAAGCTTTAAACCTGCTGACTCCGAAAATCTGGTTTTGAGCAAACCATCGTAAGAATCATAGTTTTTAAAAATATGGCTGTGTAAATTGAATTTTGAAATGCCATTTTCAGTTGCCAGCCATAAGTTTTTTTGATTATCTTCAGCCATGCTCACGATAAAATCGCTTGGCAAGCCATTACTTTTTGTAAAGTTTTGGAATTTTAAACGATGATTTTTTTCAATTGCCAGATTAAGTCCGCCACCAGCTGTTGAAAGCCAGATCCTGTTTTCGGAATCTTTAAACATAAACAAAACATCATTACTGTTCAAACTCGATTTATCAATGGAATTTTTTGTATATCTTGAAAATTTTAACCGATCAGTGTTGTAGTTAGCCGGATCAAAAGTTACTAATCCGTTTGTTGTTGCCACCCAGATTTTACCTTTATAACCTTGCATCAGATACCTGACCTTGCTGGATTCTTCATAAGGATAATTACGGAATTGATGTTTAAAACTTAGTTCGCCATTGTTTTCTTCTACTAAATTTATTCCATGTTCGAAAGTCCCTACCCAAATGTGTCCTTTTTTATCTTCTAAAACCGAGTAAATTAAATCGCTGCTGATACTTTTAAGGTTGCTTTTATCTGCTTTAAATTGCTGCAATT
This sequence comes from Flavobacterium cheongpyeongense, assembly GCF_003202435.1. Lineage (GTDB taxonomy): Bacteria > Bacteroidota > Bacteroidia > Flavobacteriales > Flavobacteriaceae > Flavobacterium > Flavobacterium cheongpyeongense. The sequence continues at coordinate 13,617 of NZ_QJHK01000031.1, read as the reverse complement.
TATATTGAGAATTTTGGATATTAACTGGCGTTGCCTTGTATAAACCTTTTCCTTTCGTGCCTAACCAGATATTTCCTTTAGAATCCTCAACAATAGTATATATCAGCCCGATATCCTCAGTTTTAAAATTCAGTAATACGTTTTTTAGTTCCTGATTATTCTGATACACTTTTAATTTACCTGATTTTGAGGCAATCCATAATCTGTTTCTCTTATCAGAATAAACTGCTCTGATTTCATTTTCGAGTTTATTGGTTGCATTCGGGACTAAAAGTTTTTGCCTGAAGATATTCTTTTGAAGAATAATTTTATTTATCCCGCCATCATTAGTACTGATCCAGAGAATTCCGGAGCGGTCAAAATAAGAGCTGGATATGATATTCGAAAATTTCTGGTTTTGGTCTCCGGGTTTATTAAAAAAGTAATCTAAAGAATTCGTTTTTTGATTATAATAACCAAAACCACCACCTTTTAATTTTACCCATACTCTGTTAAAATTGTCTTCAAAAATGCCAAAACTGTTTTTGAGCTGAAGAATAGAAACCTCTGCTTGTTGCGAAAAAAGCTGAACTCGTTTTGTTTTTGGATCAACCATTAGAACTCCTTTTTTGTCAGGTTCAATCCATAACAGTCCTCGCTTGTCCTGATACACTTTTTGAATTGGGGTATTTGCAACCCTGAGTCTTGATTCGGCCTTTAAATTTACTGTATTGAAACGAATCAGTTCACCCGAAGAAGAAGTTAAAAACAATACATCTTCATCTTTTGATTTTAGTATTGAGTTTATGCTTTTTTCGCTAATCGTTTTTTTCCAGTACTCTTTACGGCTTTTATTGTAGCAAATTAATTCACCACCATGAGTACCAAACCAAATCGTGTTTTTTTGCACAAAAAAAGTAGTTACATTATTGTTTCGTATTACATTTTGGCTTGTATAATTTAAATTTTCAGATTGAGTTATTACATCTACTCCTTTGTCAGAACCAATCCAAACCATGTTTTTGTCGGGAAAAACAAAGTTTAACTTGTTGGAAGCAATGGCAGAATTGTTTTTTAAATGCTGTTCGAAATGGGTTATTTTAATTCGTCCATTATTGATTTTTTGTGTTAAATAAATTCCTTTGTTTACTGTGGTCAGCCATACATTTCCATTACTGACAGGGATGATGTTATCAAATTCAGTTTTATTTGTCCTAATGATGTTTGCAACAGAAAGAAAGGATTCGGTTTTTTTATCAAATCTGTAAATTTGATCGTCATATGCTTTTAGCCAGATATATCCGGAGGCATCCTCTTTAATTAAATCAATTCGATTATTGCCTAAACTGTTATGATCCCCGGCTGTTGCTTTGTAAGTAATGAAGTTTTTTCCGTCAAATCGGTTGATCCCGTCCCAGGTTGCAAACCACATAAAACCATCTTTTCCTTTTATGATGTCTCTGATGACATCATGAGAAAGACCATCTTCGGTAGCGTAATTTTCTATTTTGCATTTTATTTGAGCTTTCAAATTATTTTCCGAAGCTATAAATAAAAGGCAGGTTAGGTAAAAAAATAGAGCTTTATTCATTTAGTAATTCTGTTTTTGTAGGTAAGAAGATTTTAAAATCTGAATCAGAGAAATCAATGTATCCTGTTTGCGAAATCGTTTTCTTGTTATTATTCGAAAATACCATATTAAAAGGTTGAATTTATTAATTATACACTATTAAATACCGACAATGACCAAAATTTGAAACGAAATGACCAAAATTTGAAAGCCATTACTGTTTTATTAAAATAATTTTGGTAAAAGATATAATTGTTGATTAATTAAAAAATTAGCATTAAAAATATGGTATTTCTATTTTATGTTGGGTAAATATAAATATTTATTCCGTTTTACTTTCAATTATCTGTTTACTAACTAAACCAAAACCTTTATGAAGAAACTCGACTTTTTTATCCTATTTATTATAGGACTATTATCAATTAATCAATCTACTGCACAAAGCTTTATCCCCGACATTGTAGTAGATATTAACGGCACAGGAAATTTTACCAAAATACAAGACGCTATTAATGCCGCACCTGCAGGTACTCCAACTATTATTTTTATCAAAAATGGTTTGTATAATCAAGAAAAATTATTAGTTCCGGCAAACAAAACCAATCTTACTATTATTGGGGAAAGCAGAAATCAAACAATTATTTCTTATGATATCAATAATTGCAATGATGGTGGCGATGGTTTATGCCCAGATGCCAAAGTAGCACTGTGGAGTAGCAATACAGATTTAGTAGCAACCGCAGCAACGCTTACTATTATGGCAAATGATTTTAAGGCCGAAAACATTACCATAAAAAATACAGCTGGAAATGTAGGCCAGGCACAAGCACTAACCTTGAGGGCAGATAGAAATGTATTTATAAATTGTGATATACTTGCTTATCAAGATACCATTTATTTTTGGTGTCCAGAAACGGCACGTGCATATTTCAAATCTTGCCTAATTGAAGGAAGAACAGATTATATTTATGGTCGTGGTATTGGTTTTTTTAACGAATGTGAAATTAGAAGCTTTGGTGGAGGTTGGATCACAGCACCATCTTCAACAATTACCCAAACGTATGGTTTTGTTTTTTATAAATGTAATGTAACCTATAATGCCAACAGCCCAAGTGCTGGTGATAACGGACAACTAATTAGATTGGGACGCCCTTGGCATGAATATCCAAAAGTATCATGGCTATATTGTACTATGGCAGCAGAAATACACCCACAAGGTTGGGGTGACAAATGGAATATGGCTTATTCAGACACCAGTGCAGATCTTAAATTATACGAATGGATGAATACAGGCGCAGGCGCAGATATGAGCGGAAGAGCCAATTGGGTTGGGCTTAGAGCAATGGCAAACCAGACTGAAGCCAATTTGTACGAACCAAATATAGTTTTGGCAGGAGCCGATAATTGGAATCCAACACTGATACCACCAGCAGTAACAGTTTATAATTGGGATGGAGGTGCTGCTAATACTGGTTGGCTAGAGGCTGATAACTGGAATCCGAACGGTGTTCCTACAACCACAGAAACAGCAAATGTTTATGGAAATTTTATCATTAATGCTAATGGCGGAAATTTTCTGGCAGATTTGAATTTAAAAAATGGTGCATCTATTGATGTTTCTGCCAATAGCACAACAAACTTACTTACGCTCAATCAGGCTACTATTTCATCTACAACTACTGCATCATTAGCAGGGACTATTAAAACTAAAGGAATAGTAACCATAAACAGTTCGGGTAATTTGAATATCACAGCAGCTACTAGCGGTGTGCATCAAATTACCAAAACAGGTACAGGTATAGTACAATTGAATGGTAATAATTCAGGATTCACTGGTAATTTGAGTATTGAAGCAGGCGAATTGCAAGCCAAAATAGCAAATTCTCTGGGTAATGCTACAAAAATAACCGTTAAAACAACCGGAAAACTAACCATAGATGTAAGCAATGCTATTCAAACCAAAACAGCTCTTTATACAGAGGGAGCAGCCTCAATTGTTTTGAATCAAGATATTACTATAAGTGAGTGGTATGTTGATGGCGTTTTGAAAACATTGGGACAATATGATGCAACTACCAATCCAGCAACCATTAGCGGTACTGGTAAAATAATCATAGGCAGACCAAGCCAATTTAATTTTGTGGGAGGAACGGCCAACAGAAACTGGGACAATCCAGCTCATTATTCGCCAGCTTTATTGCCAGAATTGGGCGAAAGAGTGAATGTAAACGCAACTTATATAGAAGCAATTGCAGCAAATTTTAAAGGAGATATGTTTCTAAGTAATGCCAAATATATTCTATTAAGAACAACCTCAACTTTGGCAGAATGTAAAGGCCCTGTAACTATGGAACAAGGCACCTCTATAAATTATGCTACAAGTGGCACAGGTTTTTATTTAAAAGCACCTATTGTTTTAAATGGCGATATTACTTTATTTATGAGTAGTGCCAATGTAGCAGGTAGCACCATGGATTTACCAGGCACTTTTAAGGGTAGTTACAAAGTAAAACTAAATAATAACAGGAGTGGAGTGATAAATTCTGGAACGGTGAAATTAGGTGGAGACAATAGTAATTTTACAGGAATTTGGGATTTAACCATACCAGCAACAACCGCAGGAGGTTCAACACAAATTAATGGAACCGTTGAAAATGCTTTTGGAAAAGGTATAATTAACCTTGCATCAAACAATAAAGCTCTTTTTAATCATGCAAAATGTGCTGGAAACGAATTAAATATGAATATAACTGGCACGGCTTCGGCGGTATTAAATGTAGCCGTTACTGTTACTAAATTTACATTGAACGGAACACAATTGGCAAACGGAACTTATAGTGCTTCAACACATCCAGGTTTGCTAACAGGTACGGGATCTATAACGGTTAATTCTGCTAGTTTAGGTTTAGAAGAAAAAGTTTTTTTAACAAACGGAATCTTAAATATAAACAAAAACTTTGAAGAATTAGAGGTCTACAATCTTTTGGGACAAAAAATCTATCAGACTAAAGCGGTCAAAGAAATTAATTTGAATGCACTAAAAACAGGAGTTTACATTGTTCGTTACAAAATGGATGGAAAATATGCCTCTAAAAAAGTTTTTAAAAATTAAAATTAATAGAAAATGAAATCTATACTTTCAAAATTATTTATAATCGCTTTTGTTTTTTGCAGTATCATTTCTGCCAAAGCACAAATTACAATACATACCATTGGTGACTCTACCATGGCTACTTATGACCCCAATACATCAGATATAAGAGGGTGGGGGATGATGTTTCAACAGTTTTTTAATTCAGGAGTTACGGTTAATAATCGAGGAAAAAATGGTGCCAGCAGCAAAAGTTTTTATATGGAAGCGCCTTATTGGACAACCGTAAAACAACAAATAAAAGCAGGTGATTATGTACTAATTCAATTTGCTCATAATGACGAAAAAAACGGCGGTCTTGATGGTGGTACAGATGCAGCAAACCCAATAAACGGCACAGATTATAGAGGCACAAATCCACAAACAACTTATAAAGAATATCTTAGAAAATATATTGACGAAACCCGCGCCTTGAATGCTACCCCAATTTTGGCCACATCTTTGGTTCGTAAATATTTTAATGGTGCTAGCATCAAGCGCAGTGGTCTTCATGATTTGGGAGAAAGTTTTAGCCTTCCTACTACAGACCACACCTATGATTATGCTTTTGCTATGCAAGAAGTTGCAATTGAAAAAGGAGTAAAAATTATAGATTTAACATCCCTAACAAAAACCTTAGTAGAATCTTATGGTGATGCTGCCAGCACAGCACAACTTTATGTATCGGCAGATTCTACGCACCCTACGGCATTATTAGGAACATTGACTGCCCGTTTGTGTGCGCAGGAAATGGTAAAACAAGACATTTTAGCTTCTTATATCAATACATCAACAGATGTTCTGATTAATCCTACTGCATGTGATTTTGGAGATGCCTATACAGGTCAGACACTTACAAAAGAAGTAACAATAACTGGTTTTGATCTTGTTCCTGCGGCTGGAACCTTTAACCTTTCTGTAAGCGATGGTTTCTTAATTGCCGCCAATAAGACCGATACTTTTGGTTCTTCTATCGATATGAATTATACAGGCGGTAATCTTACATTCACTAAATTTTATATTTCAGTAACTCAATCTGTGGGAGGAACTCAATCTGGAACACTTACCGTAACTAACGGAACCGTGACAAAAATAATTCCTCTGATAGCTAATTTTATTACATTGACCGGAGGGACAGAAGTGAATCTTTTATGGCCATTAATTACAAATAATACCCCAGTGTTGCAAGGGCCGGCTACTGTTGTTGATCAAACTCATTCAGGTATGAACGTTCAGTCATATGCCGTACCAAACGCTACGACTACATGGCCTGTGGATAGTAATGCTTATACCACAAGAAAAACACAAAGAAACCTGATTGATGGCGGTGCCTGGCCTGCAGGAGAGATTGATGAAGTCTCAACGCGTTATATTCAGTTTGGAATTTCTGCAGCTCAGGGAACAGAATTAAATATTGATCTGATAAGCATGTATGTTGGCGGTGCTGGTGGTAGCGGAATGAGATGCCGTATTTCTTATTCTACCGATGATTTTGCTACTACATCAGTAGCGGGAGAATTTACAAGTATGACCTCTAATACGATGTATGCTGTTTCAAAAATACCTGTTCTTAAAATTCCTTATGGAAAAACCTTAAAACTTCGTGTATATCCTTGGTATAGTTCAGCATCTACAGGGAAAACAATATGTCTTGCAGATGTTAAGATTCATGGGATAGCAATGCCTGCTTCCAACTTATCTGTGGATCAGTTTTCGGAAAACAAATTAAAATGGATAGTAGAAGATGGTTTTATTAAGATAAAAAATGCCTCTTTAAACAGCAAAATTACAATTTATGATCTTACAGGAAGAGAAGTACTTAAGTCATCAATTATTAGTAGTGACTCAAGTATAGAATCTCCAAAAAACAGAGGCATCTATATTGGTAAAGTAGAGTCGAAAGAAGCTACAAAAACAATAAAGTTTTTAGTGCCTTAAAAATGGTTCTAATCATCTAAGGTCATAAACAATTGATGATGTTTAACTAAGTCATTAGAATTATTAAATTGCAATGGATTTTCGGCTATTTTAAGTAAGAAAAAAGGCTACATTAAATAGAATTAGAAACTCCTTCAAAAAATATTCGTTTTGTACTTATTTTTGTAGAAAGTACAAAACGAATATTAATAAATGTCAAAACACAATTCACAATTTTCATTTAACATTTCACTAAAAAGCAAATTTTAATCGTGATTTTCAATCTGTTTATAAGCATCAATAACTTTTTTAACCAGTCTGTGACGTACAATATCCTTATCATCCAGATAAATAATTCCAATTCCTTCAATATCCTTGAGCACCAGAATTGCTTCTTTTAGACCGGAAATAGTTCTTCTGGGCAAATCTACTTGACCCGGATCGCCTGTAATCATGAATTTTGCATTTTTTCCCATACGGGTCAAAAACATTTTCATTTGCGAGTGTGTGGTATTTTGCGCTTCATCAAGAATAACAAAAGCATTATCAAGTGTACGTCCACGCATAAAAGCTAGTGGAGCAATCTGAATAATTCCTTTTAAAATATAATCTTCGAGCTTTTCGTTTGGTAGCATATCCCTCAAAGCATCATAAAGAGGTTGCATGTAAGGATCGAGTTTCTCTTTCATATCTCCGGGTAAAAAACCGAGATTTTCGCCTGCTTCTACCGCCGGACGTGTCAGGATGATTCTTTTTACTTCCTTATCTTTCAGCATTTTTACGGCCATTGCAACACCCGTATAGGTTTTTCCGGTTCCTGCAGGGCCAATAGCAAATACCATATCATTTTTTTTGATAGTATCAACAAGTAATTGTTGATTAGGCGTCATAGCTTTTATAATTTTACCACCAACTCCATGAACCAGTATTTTGTCGTGATCTAATGATTTTTTTTCATCCTTATCACTCATGATTACACGTTCAATTACATTATCGTCAATATTGTTATATCGGGTAAAATGAAGCATAAGTCTTTGAAATCTTTTTTCGAATTCATCTAAGACTTCTTTTTCGCCAAATGCTTTCAAAGTGGTTCCTCGTGCTACGATTTTAAGCTTTGGGTAGTACTTTTTAAGTATTTCTAAATGGCTGTCCTGAGCTCCCCAAAAATCTTTTGGAGCGATGTCTATTAACTCTATAATTCTTTCGTTCAAATGAGGTGAATTTAAATTAAAATAAATTTGTTTGTAAACCTATTGTTGTCGGGTATGTTTATATCTTTAAGGCAAATTGTCTTTTCTTTCTTTCAATTTGTTTTTACTATTATTAGCTTTGCATTTCTCAAATTTAATGAAAATTAGATTGAAATACTATCAATAGTTATAAACAAAAATATGTCAATAATTACCCTTACTACCGATTACGGCTTGAAAGACCACTTTGTTGGTTCGCTTAAGGGGAAAATAATTTCTGAATATCCGGAAGTACAAATTATTGATATCTCTCATGATATTGATCCATTCAACACTGCCGAAGCAAGTTATGTTATCGGAGCGTCTTATTTAAGTTTTCCAAAAGGAACGGTACACTTAATAGGCGTAGATATTGAACGCAATAAGGAAAACCAGCATATTGCAATGGAATGGAATGGGCATTACTTTATTTGTGCCGACAACGGAATTTTAAGCATGCTTACGCAGAAGATTATTCCACAAAAAATTGTAGCCATCAATGTTCACGACCGTTTTCCGGTTGAATCAAGTGATTTGGATATTTTCATACAAGTCGCATGTCATATTGCAAAAGGAGGTTTGTTGAATGTTATCGGAAAAGAAATTCAGGAAATCAAACAAATAACCGAATTGCAGCCTGTTGTAGCAAACGATGGGAATTCAATAAAAGGATATGTGATTTACATCGACCATTTTGGGAATGTTGTCACTAATATTTCTAAAAGACAATTTACGGAGGTCGCAAGAGGACGTTCTTATGAAATCGTTATGAAACCAAAAAATATTAAAACGATTCTGCCTAATTATTCTGCTATCGCGACCTCAGACAAATATCCGATAAAAACATATGAAGGCGAAAAACTGGCTATTTTTAATGAAGCTGGTTTTCTTGAAATCGCTATCTTTAGAAGCAATCCGTCAAAAGTAGGTTCTGCAAACAGCTTACTGGGACTAAACTATCGGGATGTGATTACAGTGCAATTTCTAAATTAAGGTTTAAAATCATAAATTCTATTAATGTAATCTTTCAAATTGGAATTATTAAAATTTTACTGAAATGAACAATCTATTTTGGTATTTTTGCGCGCTGTTAATCAGATAAACAAATCAACAATTAAACGAATAAGTGTTTTACATGAAATCAATCATTTTACGGGAAATAAAATCCTTTTTTGGCTCTCCAATTGGCTATTTGGTCATTGCTATTTTCTTAATCAGCAACGGACTGTTTTTGTGGGTTTTTGAAGGGGATTATAATATTATGAATACCGGCTATGCCGACTTAACTCCGTTTTTTACATTAGCTCCATGGATTCTGATTTTTCTAATCCCGGCCGTTACCATGAGAAGTTTCTCTGATGAAAGAAAACAAGGCACACTGGAACTGCTTTTAACTAAACCATTGTCAATTTGGGAAATTGTAAACGGTAAGTTTTTAGGCTCGTTATTTTTGATCATTCTGGCAATTATACCAACATTTATCTACGTAAAAGTAATTTCTAATTTAGGTTTTCCAGAAGGTAATATCGATATGGGAAGCACGATTGGTTCTTATTTTGGGTTGCTATTTCTGATTGCTTCTTATTCAGCTATCGGAATTTTCACTTCGACACTTTCCGAAAATCAAATTGTAGCTTTTATCATTTCTGTTTTTTTATGTTTTTTCTTTTATTTTGGATTTGAAGGTTTAGCATCTCTGATTCCGGGTTTTTCTAGTTTTATACCAGCTTTGGGTATGCAGGATCATTTTAAAAGTATGAGTAGGGGAGTAATTGACACCCGTGATGTAATTTACTTCTTAAGTATTACAGTTCTGTTTTTGTCATTTACAGTTTATCAATTAAAATCTTTTAAAGCCTAATGAAAGCATCTACTCAAATAAATATCAAAACATTATGGATAACTATTTTTGTTTTAGTTGTTCTGAATGTATTAGGAACTTTATTTTTTTACCGATTTGACTTAACCAAAGACAAAAGATATACGTTGTCTGAAACTTCTTTGCAAATCGTAAAACAGATTAAAAATCCATTGTCGGTTAAGATTTATATGGAAGGTGATTTGCCTGCCGATTTTAGACGTTTGCAGCAAGAAACAAAACAATTACTGGAAGAATTTCAGGCTTATAATTCCAATATTGTTTTTGAATTTGTTAATCCGTTGGAAAATGAAGACGAAAGCATGGAGCTGATAAAGTCATTGTATCAAAAAGGACTTACCCCAATAAATATAACTGTTGATGATAAAGGGAAACAATCTCAGGCAATGGTTTTTCCCTGGGCAATTGCAGTTTACAACAATAAAGAGATAAATATCCCTTTATTAAAAAATATAATGGGAGCCAGAACTGAGCAAAAGGTTAAAGCTTCTATTCAGCATTTAGAATATTCAATAGCAGATGCTATTAATAAAATCACCAAAGACAAACAAAAGAAAGTTGCTTTCATAAAAGGAAATGGCGAAATGAACGAAATTCATGTTGCCAAAATGTTACAACAAATTAAAGAAAGCTATTATATTGGACCTTTTACATTAGATTCTGTTGCAAAAGATCCTGCCGGAACTCTAAAGGCATTAAAAAAATATGATTTAGCTATAATCGCAAAACCAACCGAAACTTTTTCAGACGAAGAAAAACAAGTTTTAGATCAATTTATCATGAATGGAGGTAAAACTTTATGGTTAATCGATCAGGTTTCGGCAGATATGGATAGTTTGTATAATCAGGCGGGAGCAACTTTAGCATATCCAAGAGATTTGAATCTGAATGATATGTTCTTTAAATACGGATTCAGAATCAATCCTGATTTAGTAAAAGATGAACAAGGAAGTCCAATAAAATTAGCGACCGGCGAGCAAGGAAGCGCAACACAATATCAGGATTTTATTTGGAAATTTGCTCCGATTGTTTCTCCAGAAAGCAAACATTCGATTGTAAAAAACCTGGGCGGAATCAAATTTGACTTTGCCAGCCCAATAGATACACTTAAAAACGGAATAAAAAAAACGGTTTTATTACAGTCATCTCCTTATTCTAAAAAAATAGGAGCACCTGCTGAAATTAATTTAGGAATTGTTACTGAGCAGACTTCTCCAAAAGACTATCTTAATAAAGGAAATTTAGTGCTTTCTGTTTTATTGGAAGGAAGTTTTCACTCCGTTTTTGAAAACCGTATTTTACCTTTCAAAGATAAATCATTTTTAGAAAATGGAAAATCAACAAAAATGGTTGTTGTAGCCGATGGGGATATAGCCCGAAATCAATTGGACAAAAATAGGGTGCCGGTAGAACTCGGCTACGATCAGCGTACTGGAAATTTGTACGACAACAAAGATTTTATAATGAATTGTATCAATTATTTATTAGATGATAACGGACTTATTAACATTAGAAGCAAAGATTTAGATTTACCGTTGTTAGATAAAGAGAAAGTTTACGAAAACTATACGCAGACACAATTCATAACTATCGGACTACCAATTCTAATTTTATTGGTTTTTGGAGTTCTGTTTACCTATATTCGAAAAAGAAAATACAGCAAATAGATGTTAATAAAAAAATTGGAAAACTAAGATTGTTTACGATATATTTGTAAAATGTATCCCGGTGGGCAAAAACCAATAAATACATAAAAAAAATAAAACAAAACAGATGAAATTTATAGTATCGAGTTCGTACTTATTAAAGCAATTACAAGTTTTAGGTAGTGTTATTAACAGTAACAATACGTTACCTATTTTAGATAACTTTTTATTTGAACTAAACGATAATGAGTTGACAGTTTCGGCGTCAGATCTTGAAACCACAATGTCAGCTACCTTATCAATCGATTCTAAGAGTAAAGGAAGTGTGGCTGTGCCTGCAAAACTTTTACTTGAAATTTTAAAAACGTTTCCGGAGCAGCCTTTAACTTTTACAGTTGAGGATAATAATACAGTTGAAATTAGTTCTAATTCAGGGAAATATGCACTGGCATATGCTGCCGGAGAAGAATTTCCAAAATCAGTAAATCTTGAAGACCCATCTATAACACTCGTTCCTGCAGATGTATTGGCAACTGCCGTAAGCAAAACTATTTTCGCAGCAGGGAACGACGACTTACGCCCGGTAATGTCCGGGGTTTTCTTTCAGTTCTCACCAGAAGGATTGACTTTTGTTGCTACTGATGCACATAAATTGGTGAAATATGCACGTACAGATGTAAAAGCTTCTCAGGTTGCAGATTTTATCATGCCCAAGAAACCTTTGAATATCTTAAAAAGTATACTTGGAAGTTCTGATGCCGAAGTGAAAATTGAATATAACGACTCCAATGCAACTTTCTCGTTTGATAATTATATTTTGATGTGCCGTCTAATTGATGGGAAATATCCAAATTATGAAGCAGTAATCCCAAAAGAGAATCCAAACAGATTAATGATTGACCGCTCTTTGTTTTTAAGTTCTGTTAAACGTGTGGCAATTTTCTCAAATAAAACAACGCACCAAATCCGTTTAAAAATTGCAGGAGCTGAATTAAATGTTTCTGCTGAAGATATCGATTATTCAAACAAAGCCGAGGAAAGACTGACTTGTGATTATCAGGGAGATGATCTTCAAATTGGTTTCAATTCACGTTTTCTAACAGAAATGCTCACTAACTTGCAGTCTGATATGATTATGTTAGAAATGTCGTTGCCTAATAGAGCCGGAATTCTAACGCCAGTAGATGGTTTAGAGGAAGGTGAAACCGTTACAATGTTAGTAATGCCTGTGATGTTAAATAGTTAACATCAAAGTATGATTTTGTTACAGGGATATTTTTTAGTTTAATATTAAAGATATATCATTGTAAAAAAAAAATATCGCTATTAACCAACCATTTTTTATACCTTGAAACCGCAATTCTTAATAAGATTTGCGGTTTTTTATTTTCAGACTATTTTTTATTTTAGTATTCCCTCTGTATAGGAAATACATTTATATATAGTTTGAGCCCTCAAATAAAAAAATCTATATTTATAGTATGAAAATAGAAATCTGGTCGGATATTATGTGTCCGTTTTGTTATATCGGAAAAAGGCAATTAGAATCAGCACTGGCTGAATTTCCAGATGATGAATTTGAAATTGAATGGAAAAGTTTCCAACTTGACCCTAACATTGAGCCACAATCAGGAAAAGATGTTTATACATTTTTAGCTGAGCGAAAAAGAATTTCTGTAGAGCAATCCATCGAAATGCATAAAGGTGTCAGAGAACGTGCAAAAAGTGTTGGTTTAGATTATCATTTTGATAAAGCGGTTATTTCAAACTCACTAAATGCGCACCGTATTGTACATTTAGCTAAAAAAAATAAGTTAGGAAATGAAATGGAAGAAATTTTCTTTAAAGCTTACTTTACAGATGGAAAAGATTTAAATGATGTTTCAACGTTGATAGCATTAGGAATGGATTGTGGATTACAAGCAAGAGAGATTCAGAAGGTGTTAGAAAATGAAACACTGTTTTTAAATGATGTAAAATCAGAAATTGAAGAAGCGCGTGAAATTGGAGTGCAAGGAGTTCCTTTTTTTGTTTTTGACAGGAAATATGCTGTTTCCGGTGCTCAGTCCGTAGAGACTTTTGTGCAAACAATTAATGAGGCTAGGAAATAAGAAGTAATCTAATTTAATCTAATATCACCCCGACAGTTTTTTGAAACTTGTCGGGTTTTGTTTTTGTATATATAGTATATAGTAGAAGAATCATTCAAGGGATTTGTAATAATCAGGAGCTTATTCCCGCTATAGACTGCAATTTTTTGCTTT
>NZ_QJHK01000030.1 GCF_003202435.1 Flavobacterium cheongpyeongense | reverse complement strand
CGCAAGCTTTGGCGATTGAAAAGCACATCAAAGATATGAAAAGCAAAATCTACATTGAAAACCTATTGCGATATCCCGAAGTCATAAATAAATTACTTGAAAAATATAAAGACTGTTAATCAGAGCCCCGAAAGCTTTCGGGGTTGGTTCGAGCCCAAGAGGAGGAGCTTATTAAAAGACTATCATGCAAATGATGGTCTTTTTTTTTCTTAATACAAGTAAAATAACGGATCAATCCCAAAACTGAACTGCATGTCTAACTTAAACCCAAAAGTGGGGCAAGACAATTTTAAAATAGCAGTGAAGTAAAATTTTCGGTATAAATTTCATCATAAAAGAGTTTATACCAATTTATTATCACTTATTCAAATCCGTTTTTTAAAGCAAAAACAGCGAGTCCTACACGGGTTTTTAATTCTAATTTTTCAAACAATGAATCACGGTAGCTTTCGACAGTTCGCGGGCTGCAAAACATTTTTTCTGCTATTTCTTTATAATTCATTTCGGTAATGGTATACTTTAGAAATTCTTTTTCTCTATCAGTAAGTTTGATAGTGCGTTGTTCTTCTTTTTTATTATTCAGGCTGGCAAAAACTATTCTAGAGGCCCAATCCTGATAATAAAAGCCTTCTTTTGCAACTTGTTTTAATGCTTTTTCCAGTTCGTACGGACTTGTGTTTTTGAGTAAATAACCATTTATGCCAAGTTGGATCATTTTAATAACACTTTGCTCATCGTTTTGCATGCTCAATATCATGATTAGAATACCCGGATGTAGTTTCTTCAGCCATTTAGCGGTTTCAAAACCATCCATAATAGGCATGCTTATATCAAGTAAAACGATATCTGGGATTGGTTTTTTTAATTGAAATTTATCTTGTAAATCTTTCCCGTTTTCGCATTCGTATAAAACTTGAAAATCTTCAAAATTTTCAATGATGCCTTTTAATGCTTGTGCGATTAAAATATGATCGTCTACTATTACAATGGTCTTTTTCATCATTTATAAAGAGAAAGTTATGGAAAGTTGTGTTCCTGTTTTTGGGTTGCTTTTTAAATCAAAATTTCCGCCCAGCATTTCTGTTCTTTTTTTCATATTTGAAATTCCAATTCCATTCGCATGTATTTTTGAAATATCAAAACCAATTCCGTCATCTACTAGAGTTAACATTATTTTGTTTTCAAGTTCTTCTAATTCAATAGTTATCAATTTGCATCGTGAATGTTTGATGCTGTTTTGAATGAATTCTTGTGTAATTCTTACCAAAATTGTTTTTAGTTGATAAGGTAAAGCCAGTTTTTTGTTTGTACAATTGAAATCAATTTTAAAAATTTTAAGCTCATTTATCTTTAAGTATTCAGTATTTAATAGCTTATATATTGAACTGGTTTCGATAATATTATCAGTTAATGACTTTGATAATTCTCTTAATTCTTCAAGTGATTGGTTTATGATGTTGTTAATATTTTCAATATTGTCTTTTATTTTTGGTGATTTGCTTTCAAAAGCTAATTGTTGCATGTATAAGCTGGCTAGCGTTAATTTTTGACCAATATTATCATGAATTTCTCTTCCAATATGTTGCATAGTTTGTTCCTGGATCTCAACTTGAGTAGTAAGTAACTCTTTTTGATGTGCTGATTTTTGGTGTAAAAGCATGACAGAGTGTTCTTTCTTTTTTAATTTATACTCGCGAATAAAAATAACGATTCCTGCAATGAATAAAATAAAAAACAGATTAAAGATTATGATTATAATTATAATTTCACTTTTCCCCATATAAAAGAAGCGACAAAGAGTAAGTACATTAAGCAGTTAGAAACCAGAAAGTAAAGATAATATATACTCCAAATAAAAGGTTCTTTTATTATCAAATTATAGAGCCCAAAGAAAGGTAAGGTGCCTACATAAAACATCATTACTCCAATGTTTATGTAAAACATTTTATTTTTTTTATATTCTAAAATATCATCGTTTTGAATTTGTTTTTTGAATTCTAAGAAAACCAATATCATCAATAAAAATGTACCTACAGTATAATTAAAGGAATATACAACTCTTAATTTTTGAAAATACAATTCAACAGGAATAAACGAAAGAATATAAATACATATAAAGATTAAAAAAACTTCTGTTTTTTTTAAAGACTTTAAAGCATAAAGCCAGTAAAAAAAAATAAATTGTATTGGAATTATTACATATGCATAAAAGTATTGCTTATCAATATTTAATATATAAACAACTTCTGAAATGAAAAAATCACTTAAAGCGACAATACATAAATAAACCGCAAACCACTTCCAGTGAGTTTTATTTATCTTTTTAATATAAAACAAGGCCACTCCGGCTGATATCAGTTCAAGATAAAGTAACACAGTTGTTAATATTGGAAAACTTTTATGCATAATATTAAAATGCTCCAGCCATTGGATCAGCAGGAGGAATCAAGTTTCCATGATTTCTGGCCATAGCATCACTTGATGACGCAGTTGACAATGCCATTGGTTGGTACTTTTGTGATTGATAAGGAGCAATTTCATTTTTTTGATCGCGGTTGCTTTTCTTTATAGTAGAAACAAAGCCATTAAATGTACTGGCATCCAGAGGATTAAAGTCGACATCTCCATTTAAATCCTTGTTAAATATTGTAGGTATCATAACTAAAGTATGTCTGGTTGCAAATTGTTTTTTTATTGGGTCTGTTGCCATAAATGCGATATCTCTATTATATGGTTTTGTAAACTCTGAAAGTTCCGGATATGCGGCATAATATATTCTTAATCCTAACTTATTATTTTTTTCAGAACCATTTTTCGCTACGTTTCGTTCAATATGATATATAAATTTTTTTATAGTATCAAGATCAAACCAAATAGAATGGGCGTCTGGCTCATCAATGTCCCTGCTTTTATTTATTGCTGTATATTGATTGGTTCTGTACTGATTAATCATGTCTCTAATTAGACTACTTGTCAATGTACTAGGTCTTTCATTGTGAAAGTCATTGCAGATAGATGTTTCTTTGCTCCCTGATTCTTTAGATCCAAGCCAATTAAAGAATAAAGAAAATACAAGTGCAACAAATAACACTGTAATGATTAATTTTTGTTTTAAGTGTGTTGTCATAATGAAATAGTTTTAGTTTGTAAAGTAAGAAATTATTTAGCAAATAAAGCAAGTCAAAATTATTTTAAGCTCAGTTTTTTCACTATTCCTGCATCCGTTAAATAACGGTATTGTTTTTAGTTAAATCTACAGAATAATATTAGTTTATCGCCCATATATTGATTATGAGATAGTTTGGAGATTTGTAATGTTAGTTTAATGCATTAAATAACAGATTCCAACAGGGTAACCGAAAACTGTATAGAGTAGGTAATTTAAAAATAAAATAAAACAAAATGGAAAATCAATTAAGAAAAAATCGTCCATCTTTCAAAGCGGTTGTAGATGCTTTTCATGAAAACAAAGTAATTAGTAGTAATATAACCTTAAAAGATTTGGCGTCAGTTTCTGATAAGCTAACTAGTACATTAGGTGTTGATGATTTGGCTTCTTGGACTTTTATCGGGCCTAATTTCGTATATACTGGTAGTGATGATATTGCTTCGCCTGAAGTTATCATTAGAAGTAGCAAAGTTTAATTCACTATTCATTTACCAAAATAGCCTAATTATTAAATAAAGTAATTAGGCTATTTTTAATTATATACTATTATGAATGTATTACAAAACATTAGTAACGGAATAAAATCAAATTTAGAGGTTTTTTCATTCGAAAATGGAATTACGGAGGATAGGTATAAAAAATTTGCAGAATTAAGCATTTTTTTTAGTTATTGCTCATCAGATAATTTTGGAAAAGATAACAATGATAGTATTAAAAAGTTTCTTTTGGAAAAAATTAAAAAAATTCCGGCAGACGATATTTTTAAAAATCCCTATATGGTTTTTCATATTACAATGCCATATGTGTTTTTGAGGAAATTCGAAAAAATCCATCTATTAGAATCTTCATTAAAAATAATGTTTAAAAACAATTTGTTTTCTTTTGAAGTCCCACCCCATAGACAAATGGAATGGAATTTTATTAAAAATAAAATGGGAATATCAAATAAGTTCAGATTATGTAATCCTTCCATTTTATCCAAAAATATTTATGTTTGTTCTGTAAATAGAGAAATTGCATATGCGATCAGTCATAGTTTGTTTTATATAACTGATTTTGGCTTTTGCCCTCCTCCGGATAATTTATTGAACATAAAAAAATTAAAGTTTCAATTAGAATGTCTTATTGTTAAATTTTATAAGGAAAATGATTTGGATGTTGTATTAGAATTAAGTGTCAATTACTTTTCATTGATAACTCAGATTGAACTTAGTTTTAATATTCTCAGTATTGTTGATGATTGTATTACTAGAAATTCATTTATAGAAAAAGAATATTCTGAAAAAGTCTTTATTAAAAAATACCATAGTTTATTCGTTATTGGAATACTTTTTTCTCAACTAAAGAATCATTTAAACAACTGCCATCTATCAATTGATATGAGAAAAAAACTGGAAGAAACTCTTAATTCTACTGTTTTTTCAGACAATAAAATTCAAAAAGAAAAGATTAAAAAATTAGATTTAGAGAACTCAAAGGAATTTTTAGCTTGGGAGGCTCTCTTGCAACTTAAGAATAAGGAAATGAATAAAGAAGCATATACAAAGTATGTTGATTCTTTTGGAGTTAATTATTTTTTAGAATTAGAAATAATTTCAAATTTGAAATTATTAAAAAACAGAAATGAAAATAGTTTGCTTTGGGATAGAGAAATAGAATATTTTAAATTAGATAAAAAATCAAGACAACTTTTAATAAAGGAGTATCAAAACAATATTGAATTAGAAATAAAATTTCATGAAAATAGGTGTAAGGATAAGTATATTGAGAATCCGATTATAAAAAAAATAAATAATTACGCTGAGATTATGGTAGAAAATTAACATACCAATTATGGTCTTGAGGAAATGTTGGCTAGGAATATTAAGTGTTCAGAAGGTATTAAAAAACGAAAAGCTGTCAATAATGACAGCTTTTCCGTTAATGTACCCGGAGCCGGAGTCGAACCGGCACGGTTTCCCACAGGTGTTTGAGACCAGCGCGTCTACCAATTCCGCCATCCGGGCTTAGCAGACGAAAAAACAACTAATAAATCAGTTATTTTAACGCAATAGAATAAGTAATTATGAAGTCATAAGTGTACTTATTCCTTTAACACGGTGCAAATGTAAAAAATAAAATTAAATGTGCTACTAAAAATACTTAAATTTTTCCTTTCAGTGTCCAATAAATTTTCTAAATTTGCACCTCGTTAAAACGAAGCACACACAACTAACTACACCCGAGGCAATTATATGTATTTTGCTTTACCGAAAATGGTCAAGCCGAATTGTACAAAGCGCAGCGGAGCAAAAACAACAAATTATAATGTCGCACCTAGAACCAGAAGCTAAAATTTTTGCTTGTTCACAAAGTGTTTATCTTGCAGAAAAAATTGCAGAACAATACGGAATTCCGTTAGGAAAAGTAACGATGTCAACGTATAGTGATGGAGAATTTCAGCCATCTTACGAAGAATCAATTAGAGGATTACGCGTTTTTATAGTGTGTTCGACTTTTCCAACAGCTGATAATTTGATGGAATTGTTATTAATGATCGATGCTGCAAAACGTGCATCAGCAAGACATATTACAGCTGTTATGCCTTATTTTGGTTGGGCAAGACAGGATAGAAAAGACAAACCAAGAGTGCCGATTGGAGCAAAATTAGTAGCTAATTTATTAGATGCTGCCGGAGCGACAAGAGTAATGACAATGGATTTACACGCAGATCAAATTCAGGGGTTTTTCGAAAAACCGGTAGATCATTTATTTGCATCAACGATCTTTTTACCATATGTAGAAAGTTTAGGACTAGAAAACTTAACCATTGCATCTCCGGATATGGGAGGTTCAAAAAGAGCATACGCTTACTCTAAGTTTTTAGAATCAGATGTAGTAATCTGTTACAAACAAAGAAAAGCAGCCAACGTTATCGATACTATGGAGCTTATTGGTGAAGTAAAAGGACGTAACGTAGTATTGGTAGACGATATGATCGATACTGGCGGTACTTTGGCGAAAGCAGCCGATTTAATGATCGAAAAAGGAGCATTAAGCGTAAGGGCAATTTGTACCCACGCTATCTTATCAGGTGGAGCTTACGAAAAAATTGAAAACTCGAAATTGAGCGAATTAATCGTAACAGATTCTATTCCTTTAAAGAGACATTCAGATAAAATAAGAGTAGTGAGTTGTGCACCTCTTTTTGCCGAAGTTATGCATATGGTACACCACAACAATTCCATCAGTGGAAAATTTATAATGTAGTCATTGCGAGGAACGAAGCAATCTCACTACAATAAGAATTAGAATATTTTTAATAACTATATTTTTTTACAATGAAATCGATTACAATTAAAGGATCAGAAAGAGAAAGCGTGGGCAAAGTGTCAACTAAAGCCTTACGTAATGCTGGAGCGGTTCCTTGCGTGTTATACGGAGGAAATCAGGCAGTACACTTCTCAGCAGACGCTGCAGCGTTCAAAAACTTGGTTTACACTCCAAATGCACACACAGTTGTGATTGAGCTTGGAAAAGGAAAATCATTCAATGCAATTTTACAGGATATTCAGGTTCACCCGGTATCTGACAAAATCTTACACATTGACTTCTTTCAATTATTTGATGACAAAGAAATCACTATGGAAGTTCCTGTAAAAGTTGTAGGTACATCTAAAGGTGTTCTTGCAGGTGGTGTTTTACGTTTAAACACTCGTAAATTAAAAGTTAAAGCTTTACCTAAAAACCTTCCAGATTTTGTTGAAGCAGATATTACGCCACTTGAAATGGGTAACAAATTATACGTTACTAAAGTTGGATCACCAGAATACAAAGTGATGCACCCGGACAACACTGTTGTGGCTCAGGTAAGAATTTCTCGTGCTGCAATGAAAGCTGCTCAGGAAGCTGCAAAAGCTGCAAAAGCTCCTGCAAAAGGAAAGAAAAAATAATTTTTTCAATCAATACAAAAGCATCAATCGAAAGGTTGGTGCTTTTTTTGTTTTTAGAGGTTTTGAGTTGCTAAGAGGTTGAGGTTCTAAATTTTCAAATGTCAGACTGAGCGAAGTCGAAGCTTTTTATATTTTTACATTTTTTGTTTGTAGCAGATACTTTTCGTTTTTTCAAGGCCAGACGTTCCTGCCATCCACTTGTATCTTTTCCTGGCTAAAGAAGCCAGAAAAAGGATACCGCTTCTGTCAGGGCTAGCTAAACGTTTAGTTTTTATAAGCTTTTGAGATGAGAAAATCTACAACATGTCAGACTGAGCGAAGTCGAAGTCCAGTAAAACAATTTTCTTTAGATTGTCGAGCTTCTTGCGGAGATCCTTCCTTCGTCAGGATGACAAAAATGTGGGTAAATTTGGTGTTATAAATAAAAATCCGCGTAAATCGGTTTAAAATCTGCGTCATCTGCGTGCTACCCTTAGCGAACTTAGCGAAAAAAACCTTTGCGTTCTTTGCGGTTAATGACAATGTAAATCAAATTATCTAATTGACACATTTTCTAATTACCAAATTAAACCTATTTTTGCAAGCATGATAAAATGGATTACAAAACTGTTTTCATCAACACAAAAAGAAGAGAACACAGATTATATGAAAAAATATTTAATCGTAGGATTAGGAAACATCGGAGCCGAATATGTTAACACAAGGCATAACATTGGATTTAAAGTACTGGACTTTTTAGCCAAAAAAGAAAGCCTTTCCTTCGAAACTGTCAAACTCGGTGCACTTGCCCAATACAAGTTTAAAGGAAGGATCTTTTTGCTGCTCAAGCCAAACACTTATATGAACCTTAGTGGAAAAGCGGTAAAGTACTGGATGGATAAAGAAAACATTCCGTTAGAAAATATTCTGGTCATTACAGATGACTTAAACCTCTCTTTTGGAACCATCCGAATAAAACCAAAAGGAAGCGACGGAGGGCACAACGGACTTAAAAACATCAATCTGGTTTTGAATACGCAGCAATATACCCGATTCCGGTTTGGTATCAGTGATCAGTTCAAAAAAGGGCAGCAGGTTGATTACGTTTTAGGCGATTGGGATGAAGAGGAAAAAACAAAATTACCGGAAAGGTTAGAAGTCGCTTCAGAAATTATCAAATCTTTTGGCACGGCAGGATTAGAAAATACAATGACAACGTTTAACGGGAAGTAAGGATCTTACAGACGTTTTAGTGTTAAAAAAACAATTATAAGGCAACTTAATTCAATTATAACGAAATAGAATTTCCTATTCCAAAGTTAAATGTATAAATTTGAATAAATAATTATAAATCATAAAAATCATATATCATGGCTTTTGAATTACCACAATTACCTTATGCATATGATGCATTAGAACCACATATTGATGCACGTACAATGGAAATCCACCATACTAAACATCATAATGCGTATACAACAAATCTAAATGCTGCCATTGCAGGAACAGATTTAGAAGGAAAAACAATCGAAAATATCTTAATTAACTTAGATAAATCTAACGCTGCAGTACGTAACAATGGTGGAGGTTTCTATAACCACAATTTATTCTGGACTGTAATGTCTCCAAACGGCGGCGGATTGCCAACAGGAGATTTATTAGCAGCTATTGAATCTTCTTTTGGAACTTTTGAAGAATTTAAAGCAAAATTTGCTAAAGCTGGTGCCACACAATTTGGTTCAGGATGGGCTTGGTTATGTGTTCAAAAAGGCGGTAAATTAGACGTTTGCGGAACTCCAAACCAGGATAATCCATTAATGCCGGAAGTAGGTTGTGGCGGAACTCCAATCTTAGGAATGGATGTTTGGGAGCACGCTTACTATTTAAACTACCAAAACAGAAGACCGGATTATATTGAAGCTTTTTTCAGTGTAATTAACTGGACTGAAGTAGCAAGAAGATTTGCTTTAGAAAAATAAAAAGATAGAATAAAGAAATAGAGAATAGACGGATGACAAAAAGGTTGTCCGTCTATTTTTTTGCCCTGCTTTTAATCTATATTTTATTATTCTTTCTTTAAAGAAAATAAAAAAGGCGGAAGAAATTCCGCCTTTTTTGCCCCAAATTACCATATATTTAACCTACTTAATTTATGGTACATCAAATGTATGGTACTGTAATATTTATTTCAAATATTTCGGATGAAAAGCAATTATATCCGATTAAGAGATTGCTTTTAAAAACGTAACTTTATTGCAATAAAAAAGACGGAATTTCTTCCGCCTTTTTTGCCCCAAATCTACCATAAACTTAACCTACTAATGTTATGGTTCTTCAAAGATATATTAGCATTGCACTTTTCCCAAAAATACAGGATGAAATGCAAAAAAATCCGACGAAATGCATATTTTAACTTTTTATTTAGTATGCTCTTGCGTTTTTTCCTTCATAAAAATTCATAAATGCTTTATTTACAACACGATTCCCGCCTGGAGTTGGGTAGTTTCCGGTGAAATACCAATCGCCTAGATTTTTCGGACAGGCAACATGTAAATCTTCTACTTTTTGGAAGATAATTTTCACTTCAGCATTGATTTCCGGAGAGCTTAACATTTCAGCAATTCGGTCTGAAATTTCTTCAGGACTGAATTGATCATAAATTGCGGTTACATAATTTACAACATCGGTGTCTGCATAATTTTCCTGAGCTTTACATTTTGCATACACTTCATCAACAATATGATATAAATTTCTTTCCTTCAATAAATCTAAAGCAGCCCTAAAAGCAACAAGACCTTCCAGTTTTGCCATATCAATTCCGTAACAATCCGGATAACGAATTTGTGGTGCAGAAGAAACAATTACGATGCGTTTTGGTTTTAAACGATCCATCATTTTAATGATACTCATTTTTAATGTAGTACCACGAACAATGCTGTCATCAATAATAACCAGATTATCGGTTGGTTTTATCACTCCGTAAGTAACATCGTAAACGTGGGCGACTAGATCATCTCGGCTGCTGTCTTCTGTAATAAACGTTCTGAGTTTAGCGTCTTTAATTGCAACTTTCTCTGTACGAATTTTTACTGCCAGTAATTCTTGCAGTGTTTCGGCAGTAAGTGTATTTCTGTTTGCTAAGATATAATTGTTTTTTCTCTGATTCAAGAAATCCTGGGCAGCTTCGATTAAGCCATAAAAAGAGGTTTCTGCTGTGTTAGGGATATAAGAGAAAACGGTATTGTCTGTGTCACTGTCTATGGATTCAAGAACAGCAGGTAAAATTAACTTCCCTAAATTTTTTCGTTCCTGATAAATTTCAGCATCACTTCCTCTTGAGAAATAGATTCTTTCAAAAGAACAGGCTTTTTTTACGGTTGGTTCCAGAATTTGATTCATGGTAACTTTTCCGTTTTTCTTTATAATTAAGGCGTTTCCAGGTTCAATTTCTTTAACACTATCAAACGGAACATTAAATACAGTTTGAATCACAGGTCTTTCTGAAGCAACAACAACAACTTCTTCATCCTGATAAAAATATGCAGGACGAATACCTGCCGGATCCCTAAAAACAAATGCGTCTCCATGTCCTAATAAACCAGCCATAGCATAACCGCCATCTAAATTTTTTGCTGAACGTGCTAATATTTTGGCAATATCCAAACGTTCTGCAATTACCGGTGAGGCTTCTCTTTTTGAATAGCCTTCGGCTTTACAATCCTGATATAATTGCATTACTTCCTTATCCAGAAAGTGGCCAATTTTCTCCATAACCGTAACAGTATCGGCCATTTCTTTTGGATGCTGCCCAAGTTCAACTAAATTTTGAAAAAGCTCTTTGACATTGGTCATATTAAAGTTTCCGGCCAAAATTAAATTACGGTGCATCCAGTTACTCTGACGTAAAAATGGATGTACACTTTCGATACTGTTTTTTCCAAAAGTTCCGTAACGAACATGTCCTAAAAATAATTCACCTATATAAGGAATATTTGCTTTTAGCTCTTTCATGTTGTTAGTCAATTCAGGATTTGCTTTTAGTTCCTCACTGATGCGCTCATTGATTTGCTTAAAAACATCCTGTATAGGTTGCGAGTGGTTAGAACGAACCCTGCTGATGTAACGTTCACCTGGCTCTACATCCAGTTTGATGCTGGCAAAACCGGCACCATCCTGACCACGGTTGTGCTGTTTTTCCATCATCAGGTACATTTTTTGTATTCCGTAAAAAGCGGTCCCGTATTTTTCTTTGTAATATTCAAGCGGTTTAAGAAGTCTGACTAAGGCTATACCACATTCGTGTTTTAAAGCGTCGCTCATTGTTTTTGTATTTGTGTGTTGTTGTAAGTTGTCTGTATTGTCGTAATAAAAAAGCCCCGTTTTATCGAGGCTCTTCGGCATTATATTTCTATGTCAAACTGAGTTAACGACTTAAATTGCTGTAATCGAATCGCTACTTCGGCCTTACTTAATGTTTCCATCCTCTCAGTTCCAAATTTCTCGACACAAAATGAAGCTAAATTTGAACCGTAAATAATTGCGTTTTTCATGTTGCCAAACGAAATATTTTCGCTTTGTGCAATAAACCCTGAAAATCCACCAGCGAAAGTATCTCCCGCTCCGGTTGGATCAAAAACTTCTTCTAACGGTAATGCCGGGGCAAAGAACACTTCTCTGTTGTGGAATAAAAGTGCGCCGTGTTCTCCTTTTTTGATCACCACATATTTTGGTCCCATTTCCTGGATTTTAGCTGCCGCTTTTACTAATGAATATTCACCCGAAAGCTGTCTTGCTTCTTCATCATTGATAGTAATAACGTCTACACGCTTAATTACTTCTAATAATTCAGGTAAAGCACAATCCATCCAGAAATTCATAGTGTCTAAAACTACTAATTTTGGTTTTTTCTCCATTTGATCCAAAACACTGCTTTGTACTAACGGATGTAAGTTTCCTAACATTACAACATCAGCATCTTTAAAATTTTGAGGAACTTTTGGCTGAAAATCAGCTAAAACATTTAACTCTGTTACCAAAGTGTCTCTTGAATTAAGATCGTTGTGATATAAACCGCTCCAGAAAAAGGTTTTTCCGCCTTTTACAATTTCGATACCGGAGATGTCGATATTTTTTGAAGTTAGTAAATCTAAATGTTCTTGAGGAAAATCGTCACCAACTACAGAAACTATGGCCGATTGTAAGTTAAAAAAGGATGCTGATAAACCAATGTACGTTGCAGCACCACCTAATATTTTATCTGTTTTTCCGAAAGGAGTTTCAATCGCGTCGAAAGCAACCGTTCCAACAATCAATAATTTATTCATTTTATGAATTTCGAATTAAGGTGCAAAGATACTTCATAAGTTACAATATTGCAACGGTTTGCAATCTCAAAATTTTCATAAAAAAACGACAACGATTTCGAGGTAAAACTCTTGTAAATGAATTGATTAATATTGGTTTTTATGAAAGCTTAAAATATGTTTTCTTGATTTAAAATGCAACTTATATTTTGTAAATGTTTTTAGTTAGATTTGTTTATATATGAATCCTAACGATGAAGAAAATTTTACTTTTATTGCTGTTTTGCTTTTTGTTTTCTTGTGAAAAAAAAGAACCTAATTTTTCTGAAGATATGATTGAAAAATTATCCGTTATGCAGGAATATAAAGATGGGGAATTATTACCATCCATATATTTGGGCTTGGATTTATATGGTTTGACAAAAAACAATGAAGTTTATGGAACCAACAATCATGAATTATTCTTTTTTTTATAAAGAGTACTATTTTAAAAAATTTAAATCCTTTGAAGATTTTTTAAGCGCAGTTCTAAACAAAAATTTTGTTTTGGATAAAGAATTGTTTAAAAAGCGAATTTATCTGGCAAGTTTTAAACTCAACCCAGTTATAGAAAAAGAATATTCAGATTTAGGATTTGATAAATTTCTAAAAAAATATTCGAAACCATCAATTAGAAAAGATGAACTAGAACTGAATAAATCAGTTATAAAGACTGGTGGGTATTCGACAATAAAATATTTTTTATTTTTAAATAGATATGATGTTAGCGTGGATTGCCATAACGGAAAAGATTACATAAGGAAAAGGGAAGGTGCTTTTAAATAATTCACACCTGATACTTCTTATCAAAATAATTCTTTAAAACCCCAACCTGAACCAAAATCATAAAAGGAACAATTAAGATTGCATACAATGTAGTTTTAGAAATATGAATACCGGAAATAATTGCTGAAATTTTATCGGTATACGATTTTCCAATTTCTATATTATTTTCTGCTCCGGCAAAAAAGACATTATAAAGGGCCAAAACAGCCAAAGCAATTCCAATAAAAATCCATGTTGAATTGGAAATCAAAGGTTTATAAGGCTTAATTTTTGCTTTTTCAGCCACAAGAATATGTGACATTAAATTGGACGTAAAGTCGGCAGATGGCGATTCCAAAGTGTTTTCGGCCATCATTTTCTCAATTAGATTTTCTATTTCTTTATCATTTTCTTTCATAACATTCTATTATTTCTGGTTCTAATTGCTTTTTCAAAATTACAGCTAATTTCTGTCGGCTTCTAAATAATTTTACCTTGACATTATTAGCATTAATATTCATGATTTTACCTATTTCTTCTAAACTCTGATCTTCAAAATAAAATAAAGTTAGCAGAAAATTCTCTTCACTTGGTAATAAATTTAAACAATTCTGAATCGTCTGCTTTCGTTCTTTGTCTTCCAGAGCACTCAAAGCATTGTCCATCGTTTTAATTAAGTGTGCCGAAAATTCATCTATCGAAATAGTGTTTTCTTCCTTTTTGCTTTTCTTCAGACGATCTAAACAGGTGTTATATGCTATTTTGTAAATCCAGGTCGAAAATTTAGAATCGCCTTTAAATTTACTCAGTGAATTATATATTTTGATAAAAGTGTCTTGAGCAACTTCTTCGGCTTCTTCCCTGTGTTTAACGATTTTCAGAGCCAACGTAAAAATCATATCCTTATAGCGATCGACTAAGACAGCAAACGCCTTGGTTTCGCCCTGCAGAATTTTATCGATATAATGTTGATCAGGTATTGTACTCATATTATATAGGACGACAATTTGTTCTTTTAGGTTACAAGAATTTTAAAAATAAATTCCAGTTTTTTAAATTTCCAAAATTCCAACTTCGATATTTTACACATATAATTAAGGATTGAACGTTGACAAAAACTTACATTCATAAAAGGTTCATGCATATAGTCATTTCGACTCGTATTTTGAAATTAAATGCTTTTAATGGTACTTAAAATTAGCTGAAAATCAGCAGGTTTTTGGTTTTTTAATTTAAAAATTCAAATTTTTCACCGAAACATGTAACCTCAATTTAAGAGATATCGTCATATGAAGTATCAATCAATTAAAACAATATAAATTATGGGACCGGAAATATTAGTACCATTTAGTTTTTGTGCAACAATCTTTGGGATTGTCTATCTTATTTACTCAACAAGAAACAGAGAACGTCTGGCTCTTATCGAAAAAGGTGTTGATGCCAGTATATTTTTAAAAGGAAGAGGGAAAGGCGGTTCTGCCTGGAAAATTTTTGTTGTAAATCTTGCTTTCTTGTTAATAGGCAGTGGTGTTGGAATTTTTATTGCTTTATTAATTACAACCTACACTTCATTAAATGATGGAGCAGTTTACCCTTCAATTATTTTTGTAATGGCCGGTATTGGACTTTTGGTTGGCTTTAAAACAGCAAAAGATATTGATAAAGAAGGATAAAAAAATTAAGTAAGTAACGAAAAAACGCGTCAAAATAATTTTTGATGCGTTTTTTTATTCTTTAGATCCAATGGTTTCGTAATATGTGTCTGCAGAAAGTTTAGGCTGCATCGATGCCATAACGGCCAGTTGATCACAGCGTTCATTTTGAGGATGATTATTATGTCCTTTAATCCATTTAAAATCAACCTGGTGTTTACGATAAACAACTAAAAACCGTTTCCATAAATCTGGATTCTTTCTGCCTGCAAATTTCTTTTTTTCCCAGCCTAAAATCCATTTCTTCTCAACGGAATCGACAACATATTTTGAGTCTGAAATCACAAGGACTTTCATATTAGGATTTTTTAGTTTCTCGAGACCAACAATTACAGCAAGAAGTTCCATTCTGTTATTGGTTGTCAGGCGAAATCCTTCGTAGAATTCTTTTTTATGCGGAGTTCCAACCAATTCCATTACTACACCATAACCACCATTTCCGGGATTACCTTTTGCGGCACCATCTGTATATATATGTACTTCGTGCATTTAAATTCTAGAGTTTTAAGTTTTAGATCACAAAACTTATCTGAAAATTGATTTTGAATTTTGTTTTTGAAGCTGAAATTTATTCGTTCAATAATTTTTCGATTACCTCCGGGAAGAATTTTTGCTCTAATTCGTGAATCTTTTCAGCAACTGTTTCCGGAGTGTCTTTCTCAGTTACAGCAACATTCATCTGAAAAATGATTCCGCCTTCATCATAATGCTCGTTTACATAATGTATAGAAATTCCGGTTTCCTTTTCTTTATTATTCACTATGGCTCTGTGTATGTGCATTCCGTACATACCTTTTCCTCCGTAATTAGGTAAAAGGGCAGGGTGGATATTAATGATTTTATTTGGATAAAGTTCAATTATATTTTGCGGAAATTTCAGCAAAAAACCAGCTAAAACGATTAGATCCGGGGCGATTTCCTGTATTTTTTGTAGTATGTTTCGTTCTAAAAGTTCGTTTTTTGAGAAGATTTCAACAGGAATTTGATGATTTTTTGCTCTTTCAATAACTTTTGCATTTGGATTATTTGTAAATACTGAAACAACCTGAGCAACTTTGGTTTCTTTAAAGTATTTAATAATATTTTCTGCGTTACTTCCTGAACCTGAGGCAAAAATAACAATTTTTTTCATAATCAAATATATTTTGAGACTGCAAAAAACGGAATAAAAAATCAAAATAAATAGTATTAAAAGAGCTTTCTTGAAATTAATTTTATAAATTAGTAACACATTTATTAACTAAATAGTTGTTTTAAAATAAAGTTTTTTATTTTTGCCAACAAATTAAATTCTAAAATTAAAGATTATGTCAGACATTGCATCAAGAGTAAAAGCGATTATCGTAGACAAATTAGGTGTTGACGAAAACGAAGTTGTAACAGAAGCAAGCTTCACTAATGATTTAGGAGCTGACTCATTAGACACTGTTGAGCTTATTATGGAATTCGAAAAAGAATTTGATATTCAAATTCCGGACGATCAAGCAGAAAACATTGCTACTGTTGGTCAAGCTATTTCTTATATCGAGGAAGCTAAAAAATAATAAATATACACCCGGTTTATAATGTATAAATCGGGTGTTATTATTTTTTTTAAAATTTAAATTTAGATTGGTACACAATCAAAGATATATTTATATTGTAATGCCCATGGCTCTTAAGTAAATACTATAGTTAAGAAAGCATGGGTTTTATTTGTTAAAGACACAAAATACATTTTTATGGCATTAAAGCGAGTTGTTGTAACAGGATTAGGCGCTCTTACTCCTATTGGAAATAATATCCAGGAATATTGGGATGCGCTTATTAATGGAGTTAGCGGTGCTGCCCCTATCACGTATTATGATACGGAGAAGCATAAGACTAAATTTGCCTGCGAAGTAAAAAACTTCAATATTGAAGATTACATGGACCGCAAGGAATCGCGCAGATTAGATAAATTTGCTCAATATGCAGTTGCGGCAAGCGACGAAGCAATTAAAGATGCGGGATTAACAGACGAAAATATCGACAAACAAAGAGTTGGGGTTATTTGGGGAGCAGGAATTGGAGGTTTGGAAACTTTTCAGGATGAAGTAATGTACTACGCAAAAGGGGATGGAACGCCAAAGTTCAATCCGTTTTTTATTCCTAAAATGATTGCTGATATTGCACCGGCACATATTTCTATGCGTAATGGCTATATGGGACCTAATTATACAACTGTTTCAGCTTGTGCTTCTTCTGCAAATGCCTTAATTGATGCTTTCAACTATATTCGTTTAGGAATGTGTGATGTGATTGTGTCTGGAGGTTCAGAAGCAGCTGTTACTATTGCAGGTATGGGGGGGTTCAGCTCAATGCACGCTTTATCTACAAGAAACGAAAGCCCGGAAACAGCTTCAAGACCTTTTGATGCTACCAGAGATGGTTTTGTATTAGGAGAGGGAGCAGGAGCATTGGTTCTTGAAGAATATGAACATGCAAAAGCAAGAGGGGCAAAAATTTACTGTGAAGTTGGCGGAGGCGGAATGTCATCTGATGCCTACCATTTGACAGCACCACATCCGGAAGGAATTGGTGTAATTGCAGTAATGAAAAACACACTACGAGATGCCGGAATGAATCCCGAAGATGTTGATCATATCAATACACACGGAACTTCTACTCCTTTGGGAGATGTAGCTGAATTAAAAGCGATTAGTGCTGTTTTTGGTGATCATGCAAAAAAAATCAACATCAACTCCACAAAATCAATGACAGGACACTTACTTGGTGCAGCCGGGGCTATTGAGGCAATTGCTTCTATTTTAGCGATGAAGTACAGTATTGTTCCTCCAACGATTAATCATACCGTTGTAGATGAGAACATTGATCCCTCATTAAACCTAACATTGAACAAACCTCAAAAAAGAGAAGTAAATGTTGCTATGAGTAACACTTTTGGTTTTGGTGGTCACAATGCTTGTGTATTGTTTAAAAAATTAGCTGACTAATTTTGTCTATGAATATTATCAAAAAAATATTTTCAAAATCCCGTTCTCAAGAAGACGGGATTTTTTTTGACACTATTCAGAAAATTCTTGGTTTTCAGCCAGTTACCATAGGGTTTTACAAGAAAGCATTTACCCATCGCTCCTCTAATAAATTGGATGAATCAGGAAATCCAATTAATTACGAGCGACTTGAATTTTTAGGAGATGCTATGTTAAGCTCCGTAATCGCAGCGCATTTGTTCAATAAGGCACCCAACGGAGATGAAGGTTATTTAACTAAGATGCGTTCAAAAATTGTAAGTAGGGAACACCTGAACGAATTAGGCAAAGATTTAAATTTAGTACGGTTTGTTGAAAGTAAAGTGCCTATTCAGCACTTTGGTGAAAATATTCATGGAAATATTTTTGAAGCACTCATTGGAGCAATTTATTTAGATCGGGGATATTCTTTTTGCGAAAAATTTATTCAAAAAAGGGTCATTATACCTTATGTTGACATTGCCCGTCTTGAAGGAAAAGTGATTAGTTATAAAAGTTTGGTGATTGAATGGTGTCAGAAAGAAAAGAAAATCTTTCATTATGATATTTTTGAGGATAACGGAATTGATGGACAACGTTTGTTTGGTGTCAAATTGAGCATAGACAACAGAATAATCGCAAGAGCAAGGGCAACTTCAAAAAAGAAGGCAGAAGAGAAAGCGTCACAGCGGGCTTATTTCGCATTCCAGGAAAAAATGGATAAGAAATAACACAAAAAGTAGCGTAATATTCTTAATGCTATAACGTTTTCGTTTATAAATTAACAAAAACATGCTGTTCTTAACTATCTAAGCTACGATAGAAATAGTATATTTACAGCTTGATATTTCATGACATGGCTATTCATAGATTGGATTTGGACGAATTTGACGAAATTGATTATTATTTGATGGCAATCCACACTTCTTTAGAAGATTATAGATTGGCCTATTTTATCAATAAAAAGCTTCCGATAAACTTAAGTAAGAGCAAAAACGAGATTCATGCTCAGACTAAGGAAGGCGAGACAAATTTTTCCAGATTCTATTATTATGACACCGACAAAGCCCTTTCATGGAACTTGATTCAGAATAAAAATGAAATCATTTCAGTGAGAGCAAATGATTTTCAGAATTTGTTTTCCAATGAAAATAGTGAGATTTCAACAACAATTCATTTACTTCCTGAATTCAAAAAAGTAGATTTTTTCCTGAAAATAGATAATAGTGGTGAGGCTATAAACTTTTCAGAAATACAGCAAAGGCTAAATACAATTGAGAGTATCGCAGCTATTTATGCTGTGGATATCAATAAAATAAAATCAAAAAACAATTTAATTTTTTAAAAAAAATGCTTACAAACAAAAAAACCAAAATTGTAGCCACACTTGGACCTGCATGTGGAACGAAAGAGATCATCAAAGATATGATCGACGCAGGTGTAAATGTATTTAGAATTAATTTTTCGCATGCTGATTATGAAGGTGTAAAAGAGAAAATAAATATTATTAGAGAACTAAACGAAGAATTTGGTTATACTACAGCAATCCTTGGCGATTTACAAGGGCCAAAACTTAGGGTTGGTGTAATGGAAGAAGGCACAACTGTTAATGATGGTGATATTATAACCTTTACAACAGCCGAAGATATTATAGGAACTGCCCAAAAAGTTTTTATGAAATATCAAAATTTCCCAAATGATGTTAATCCTGGAGAGCGTATTTTGCTTGATGATGGAAAACTTATTTTTGAAATTATCTCTACAGACAAAAAAACAGAAGTTGTTGCTAAGGTAATTCAGGGTGGGGAATTAAAATCTAAAAAAGGGGTTAATCTTCCTAATACTAAAATTTCATTACCGGCCTTAACTGAAAAAGACATTGCAGATGCAATTTTCGCTATTGAGCAAAAAGTAGACTGGATTGCCCTTTCATTTGTAAAAACGCCCCGCGATTTACAGGATTTGCAGGAATTGATTGCAAAACATTCAGATGTTAAAATTCCGATTGTTGCTAAAATTGAAATGCCGGAAGCTCTTGAAAACATGGATCGAATTGTTGCATATTGTGACGCTCTGATGGTAGCACGCGGAGATTTAGGAGTTGAACTTCCTGCACATGAAGTACCATTAGTTCAAAAAGATTTAATTAGAAGAGCTAAAACTGCAAGAATTCCCGTAATTGTGGCAACACAAATGATGGAAACAATGATTACAAGCTTAACTCCAACAAGAGCTGAAGTAAATGACGTTGCAAACTCCGTTATGGACGGAGCTGATGCGGTAATGTTATCCGGAGAAACTGCTACAGGAAACTATCCGGTACAGGTTATTCAAAAAATGACTCAAATTTGTGAGGCTGTTGAAAATTCTCCACTAATTCAGGTGCCTCAAAATACACCACAAATTAAAACAAAACGTTTTATTACTAAAACAATTTGTCAACAAGCGGCTTTAATGGCTAATACAATTCAGGCAAAAGCAATTTGTACCTTGACAAATAGTGGTTATACTGCTTTTCAAATTTCGGCTTGGAGACCATCATCGGCACATATTTTAGTGTTTACTTCAAACAGAAGAATCTTAACACAATTGAATTTGTTATGGGGAGTTAAATCATTCTTCTATGATAAAGATGAAAGTACAGATGACACTGTTACAGACGTAAATAAAATTGCAATTGAAGAAGGATATGCTGCAAAAGGAGATTATTTGATTAATCTTGCTGCAATGCCAATTAAAGATAAAGGAATGGTAAATACTATGAGAGTTTCTGAAATAGAATAATTTTTAGAATAAATTAAATTTTAATTAAAACCACCATTTTTTGGTGGTTTTTCTGTATAAAATACTCTCATATGATTTATCGTTGTAAAGATTAACGATTGGGAGGTACTAAACAGTTCTAATTTTATGAAAAAATCTAAATCACTCAGACTATCTACGGCACGAAATTTTGTTGTAAAGTTCAAAATCTGAATGTATGATAGAAAATGTGTATGATAAATACACTATGGAATATTTTTTTATTCCATAGTGTATTTAATAAAATGTTTTATTTTACTACAATTTCAAAAGAACTTATTGTGCAAAATCTTCCCCAATCAGGCTGGGAGGTTGATATTCCAACAGTAATTGGAGTAGTCTGGTCAATAGTAAATTCTAAAATATATTCAGTTCTACCTATTCCATTGCTAAGGACTCTTTTATACTTTAAGACATCTGTAGCAGTACTAACAGATTCTACATCAGGTAATTCTACATCACCTTTAGCAACGATAATATAAAATCCACCCGGATCACTTTCCAGATGATTTGATTCAAATACAACAACCTTTAATTGATAGGTTGCCGGTTCAGCTGTAACGCTCTGATAAAGTTTGCCATTAGTGATAGCGGGTGCTCCCCAGCCTGATTCAAAATTAACAGTTGCATTATTTGCTTTACCACAGCATCCTCCGTCATATCCTCCATAGCCATTATGATTTTTGGCAGCAGCATTCGTTGTCCAATTTGCAATTACTCCCCATCTGCCACCATCGTAAGATGCATAGGAGAAAGGTTGTTTTGCATTTAGTAAAACTGGGGTTGGCACAGGTCTTACATCTTTATAAGCCGCATAAAAAGTATCAATTGATTTTGTTACAGGTTTATAAAGTGTTGTATATCTATAAGTAGAACCACTCTTGAAATCACTGATAACAACACTCCCTTTGCTAATGTCTGTAAATACTGTTTTTAGCTGATCAGAAGAATTTGTATATTCTATTTCTGTGCCCAAAGCTCCGGAATCTGCATTTAAATTTATGAAATTGACAGTCAGTTCACTACCAATAAGTACGTTATTAAGAATAGGTCTGTTGATTAATGAGCTTATGTATCGATCTCCATAAACCTCCGCAGAAGCTGTTACTGCTATTGACGAATTGCCTTTTGCATCAAAGGTTCTAAACTCGAAATTATAAATATTCTCTTCTAAATTATCTATAATTTTTGAAACTGCATCGATTCCAGAAGTTCTGGTAATGGGTACAGTAACAGAATCTTTTTTATTATTCCAATAAATTCGAAGTTCCGTAACCTTTGGATCTGATATTATAAGCCCTTGAACTTCTAATCGATTTCTTCCAGGAAATAGTTTTAATGAATCTATTTTTCCTGTATAAGAGATTGCTCCACCTTTGGTAAATTTTAAATACTCATCACCGCTTGTACAGGAATTGATAATGAGAACTGACAAAACCACAAAAATTATGACTAAAATATTCCTTAAATTTTTCATTGTTTTCATTTTAATATTAAAAATTAGGATTACCATATACCTGCACTTCAGAAACGGCCATAAACTTACCTCCGACCCAGTTTTCTAAACATTCGATTCTAAGGTATCGAACAGCAGGTTTTTCTAATGCAATTTCATAATCTGCACCATCTCTGGCTGCTAGAAGATCATCGTTATTTTCCTGTCCGTAAGGTAATCCTGAAGGTTTTTTTATTTCATATTCTCCCATCAAAGTCCAATTACTATCCAGAGTACCATCATTCAGGGTATTACTGCCCCAGATTCTAAACTTTTTTACAGCTCCCAGATAGTAATACATTCTCTGGCCTCCGATAGGTTCCGAAAAATTCCACATTCTCATACGGCTTAATTTAGTGGTCTTTCCTATATCAAAAGTTACCAGATGATTCCCTACATCTACAGTTCTGTCTGTAAAATAAGAGCCCCAATATTCTAAAAACTGACCATCCCACAAATTTGTAACCGGGTAAGCATTATTAATTGTTTTAGTATCATTGTTAAGATGCACGGTTACAAAAGCAGATTTTGGCATCATAACTTCAAAAAACGGTTCAATATTAGTAAATAAAGTATCTGTATAGTTGAGCCAGCGATCTCTCACAACTACAGCAAAATCTTGTTTTACAGGTTCCATTCCTCTCAAGCTTTGTCCAATATGATCTACAGACGTATAAATACTTGTAGGTAATGGTACCCAGTCTCCTTTGACATCTTTTTGCATCACTAAAATGCCTATTTCTTCTTTTGTAATGTTATCGGCAGTAATGCGAATACCTCCAAAATCGGGCTGAACTTCTAAAGAATCAAAGACATCATAAATTGGAGCCTTGCCAGGTGCTACTGTAACCGTAACAGGTTTAGATTCTGTTTCGCTTTTATTAACTGCATAAATTTTAACCTCTGTTGTCGATTGGCCTGCAAAACCTTCTAAAAGCATGGAATTAGAATAGTAGGAAGATTTGACTTCCATAGGTTTGCCATTTTCCAGCGTATATCTGGCAACAACATACAAAAGGTCTTCATCTGAGGGTAATGTATAAGTTAGTTTTGCTTTTCCCTGCAAATTTTGGACGATAACATTTGTGACTTCAGCCGGAGCTGTTCCGTTATTTTCTAAAGGTTCAGGTTCCTGATTCTCATTACAAGATACAAAAGCCAGAATTAAAGACATTATGAGTACCCTTGCGGATGATTTTATAATTTGTTTCATAATTTTGTTTTTTATGATTATTACCAACCTGGATTCTGAATCAGATTTGGATTTTGAATAAGTGTTGTTTCGTCAAGTGGCCAAAAATAATCCCTTGGTGCAACAAAACGTTGTTGATTTAGAGTTCGTACCTGATAATAGGCTCCTTCGGTAACTCCAAAAACATTCCAGCCTTTTACGGGTTCATTGAATTCCTGGTTAGCTTTTTTCCATCTTCTGATATCCCAGTAATTCTTGCCTTCATATGCCATTTCAATACTGCGTTCTCTGTGAATAATTTCACGCAAACCTTCCTGAGTAGTATATTTGCCCGGATTTCTGGAAAAATTTGTCCAGGATTCCACAACTCCTTTTAATCCTGCACGCTGACGTATAATATCCAGATATTGCAATACTTCACCGGAAGCTGCAATTCCATCGGCTTCATTAAGTGCTTCGGCATACATTAAATACAAATCAGCCAAACGAAGTTCTGGCCAGGCATATTCTTTGTATAAACTTCCGTTTCCAAAATGTTGTTCCCAATTCACCAGTTTTTTTATGTAGTAACCAGTTATATTAAAATCAAAAGCATCTGCGCTTCCTGCATAGTCCTGATATTTAGCTTTGATATAATATTTCGTCTCATCAGAACCGCTGTCATATTTATAGAAAATAGCTCCGTCAAAACCTAAATCAGCATAAAAACGAGGTTCTCTGTTAAAATTTAAAATGGAAGTACGATAGCCTTCTTTAATATCGAATTTATCTGCGGCAGTTGCTTCTCTTATCGTTGTAATATCACCAAATGTCAAGGTTTTATCTTCCTCTATAGGTACTCCATTTTTGGTATAGAAATTAGATGCAGACTCAATGGTAGGTGAAAGTACTTTTCTGGCCTGGGTATGTGTAATAGTATTGTCAAGAGGCATCATACAAAGTCGCTGTAATTGATAGGTACGACTGTTAGGATTTGCCCAGATAACTTCATCGTTCCAGGGTTCAGTTATTGCCTGTGTGATATTAAGTTTAGTTTTTGCAGTCTGAGAAATAGTAAAGGCAACATCGTTCTTATAGAAAATTTTATGCCCGCCACTTTCAGCGGCTATTATAGCTTCTTTAGCTGCATTTGCCGCCTTTTTCCATTTGTTTACATCATAAGTTGTATTAAACAATGGGGTTCCGTTTTTTGTATTAAATCCTGCCATATCCGAATTTCCATTAAATAACGGACTTGCAGCCATAAGCAATAATTCGGTTTTAATCCCTAAAGCTACAGGCTTTGTAATTCTTCCTAACTCATTTTGAGTATCTGTAATTTGGGGAGGCAATACGACAGCTGCTTCGTCTAATAAAGTAACCAAATAGTCTACTGTTCCATCAATGGGTTCTCTTGCTACCTGAATTTGTTCTACAGAAGCATCAATAGGCAGATTAACACGAATCACAGGAATTGGTCCATACATTCGCATTAAATAATAATGATAATATGCTTTTAAAAATTTGGCTTCTCCTATCCATCGCAAGCGCTCTGATTCTGATAAATCTGCTACTTTAGTCCTGTCTTCTACATTTTCAAGAAAAACATTACAATGTCTGATTCCATCAAAAAGTGGATAAAGATCTCCAGGTCCTGCTGCCTGATAGTTGCCTTCCCAGGCATTCATATAAGGACTTGCTTTTCTTTGCGTACCGGTAGCAATATTAAAAGCATAGCTTGTTATCGCCGCACGATTTGGTGCTACCCATGTTTCATCTCCGGCCAACATTCCTATATTATATACTCCATCTCCATTTTTAGGAATATAAGAATAGCAGGTGAACAAATATTTTTGAGCTTCATTTCTCAATTTAAAAGCATTTTCTAATGTAGTGACATTGTCCGGAACTACATCCAGGAAATCTTTTTCACATGATTGCAAACCTACCAGACAAAGTATCGTCATTACTATCCCGAAAAACTTTCTTCCTTTTTGGAGGCTTATCTTTACTGAAATTATATTTTTAATTTTCATGATTTTATCTTTTTAAAAATTAACCTTAAGACCTACATTGTAAACCGACTGAATTGGATATCCTAAACCACTTCCGCCCATTTCAGGATCCCACATTTTGAAAGCGCTCCAAACGGCAAGATTACTTCCATTAACATAAATCCTAAAGTCTTGTACTCCAATTTTAGTATTAAAACCTTTAGGAGCATTGTACCCAATTTCGATAGATTTTAATCTTAAAAAAGAACCATCCCTCATCCACCAGGTTGATACCTGATTGTTATTTTCAACAAATTTATCGCTCAGTCTTGGCCAGAAAGCATAGGAGTCTCTATTGTCCTCAGACCAGTGATCCTGTGCAATAACATTGAGTAAATTATTCTGATAGGTTAACTGTTTGTTATTATCATCATTTAAGACAAATGGGGCAATGTTTTCGGGATTAATAAAAAAAGAAGTTCTGGCTGCTCCTTGAAAAAATATACTGAAATCAAATTTTTTATAACCAATTGTACCTCCAAAACCATAAACAATTTCTGGTGTTGTAGGGTATCCTAAAGGAACCATATCGCTCGGAGAAATAACACCATCTCCATTAACATCGCGATATTTAATATCTCCTCCTGTGTAATCTCCAAATTGCGTTGGTGAATTATCAACTTCATTTTGATCTACAAACAACCGTTCTGCTATATAACCGTATGCCTGATTAAAATTCTGTCCCACTCTTGAACGATATTTCATATTTTCAGGAAAGTTAATCTCATCGAATACTAATACCTTATTGGTTGAAAACGTAAAATTTCCTCGTAATTCGGTATACCAATCCTGATTCAATTGTTTATTAAAAGTAACAGCTAAGTCCAGTCCTTTACTTTCAATTTCTCCAAAATTAGTTGACGGCTGTGAAGTAAGTCCCATTGTCGCACCTATATTGCTTCTTGTCTGAAGAATATTGGTGCGATGTTGTTTATAAATATCAACAACAAAATTTAAGGCGTTAAAAAATTGCATGTCTAATCCTAAATTGATTTGCCTAGATTCTTCCCATCCAATATTTTCATTAGCATAACGGGCAATATAAACTCCAGGCTGATAATAACTGTATTGTTCTCCAAAAGCTGCCCCATAATTGTTATCTCCAATCCTTACATCGGATAAGTAAAAGAAACGTTGATCAATATTTCCAATCTGATCATTACCTACTAAACCATAAGTGGAGCGTATTTTAAAATTAGTTACGATATCTTTAATAGGTTCCCAAAACTTTTCATTAGAAATATTATAAGCTAAACCAACTGAAGGGAAAAAGCCATAACGATGTCCATCAGCAAATCGTTCAGAACCATTATATCCAAAATTAAATTCGGCAAGATATCTATTATCATATCCATAAGTAAATCTTCCTGAAATTCCAAGATTTCTCGATGGCAAAGAACTTTCCAGAGAGCCTGCATTTCCTTGCTCATAACTAGACATCAAACTGGTCACCATACCTGTTACGGCATGTTTATCATTAAAAGTTCTATTATAATTAATGGTTGCCTGAACATAGATGCGGGAATCCAATAGTTTGGTTCCCTGCGCATAATCTAAATATTCTGTGCCTGTAGGTTTTGCGGTCCCTTGGTCTCCATCATTCAATGCTTCCAACGCAAGTTCTCCCGTTTCCGGGCTTATGTAAGATTTATAATAAAAAGGATTGTATTTTCTGGCAACGTCAAAATAAGAATATCTTCTTATATAAGCCATTGCATTAGCACTAAGTCCGGGTGTCAGAGCTTTTAAATCCTGCTGCAATTCAAGTTGAGTCTGGATTGTTGAAGCTTTAGAAACCTGATAACCTTTTACCATTTGAGCATAAGGATTTACCAACAAATAACCAGATGTTCCTCCTGACAAAGCTCCACCAAATAAAGGATGTTCAACATAAGGTAAATAACTGGAAGGGTATACTTTAGCAAATGCAACCGGATTAGACCACATGGTAAGGTTAAAAATATTTGCACCGCCATCTATGGGTCCATTATAATCATCAAACTGACCATAAAAACGAATAATTGCTTTTGTTGTTGGCGTTAATGACATATCGACATTTGACCGCATGGAGTAATTCCTTAATTTAATATTACTATTAAAATCATTCATACCGTCAACTTTCAAAACCCCATTGTCTACATTATAGGTACCAGCAACATAGTATCTTGCTTTTTCTCCACCTCCACTAACATTCAGATTATATCCCTGATTAATGGTATATGGCTTGATTAATTCATCAATCCAGTTGTTACTTGGGTACAAATAAGGGTCGTCTCCGGCGGCAGTTCTTGCAATTTTATTTTGATTGTAAATGTCCCCTCGTTCCGGATTTCGGGTTCTAACGGCTTCATTAGCTAATTTCATATAAGTGATATTGTCTGCAAAATCGAAATTTTTGGTATTAGAGGACACTCTTGATTCGACTCTAAAATTAAATTTCGTAACACCATTTTTCCCCATCTTTGTAGTAACCAGCACAACACCATTAGCACCTCGGGCTCCATAAACAGCAGCAGCAGCAGCATCCTTCAATACCGAAAAGCTGTCTATGTCATCCGGTTGCAAACGTGCCAAATCATTTGTGGTAGATTCTATCCCGTCAACTAATATCAAGGGATTAGAGGCACCTGAACCAAAAGTTCCTAAACCCCGAATAAAGAAATTCGCATTATCTTTTCCTGGCTCACCACTTCTTTGATAAGCAATCAAACCCGAAACCCTTCCTGCCAACATAGTGGTTAAGTTACTTGTAGGTCCTTTAAGCTCTTTTGGTTTGATTGTCGTAATAGAACTCACCATACTGGCTTTTTTCTGAGTTCCAAAACCAACGATAACAACTTCTTTAAGACTATTATCGGTTGCAGTTAATTTTACATTTATAACACTTTCATTACCCACTTTTATTTCCTGAGTATTGTAACCTACAAATGAAAACACCAATATATTTTCATCCGAATCAATTTCAATGGAGTAATTACCGTCCATATCTGTAACTACAGATTTTCGGGTTCCTTTTATTATTACATTGGCGCCAGGTACTCCCATTCCTTCATCTGATGAAATGACTCTTCCTGTTATTAATCGTTTTTGTTGAAATATGTTTTCAACTGAAGATGGAAAACCCGGATTTTTCCACGCATAACTTGCATTTGTACTAAAGACTATCATTATAGCCATTAAAAATTCAATCCTGATCGTAAGAGACTGAATTAGATAGTTTTTTTTCATTTTGGTTTGGTTAAAGGTTAGTAAAATTGCTGACAACTTTTAGTTGTCAAGTTTTTTCATTATTAGTTGTTTTTTAGGATTATTATAAGTGTGTTTTATACATTTTTAAAATTGGATAAATTTTTTTAGCCGCTTAAACAGATCAATAAAAGAAATACTAAAGCAATGATATATTTCTAAAATGATTTTTAATTTAATAAAGCTATGCGCCAAAAACTGGATATGGTATTGGGATTTCTATAACATTCTCTTTATCAGCTTGGTTTGCTAATAAAATATAAATGTCTTATATAGTTTTTTTGACTGTGTATTTTTGTTTATTGTAAAATAAATGTAAAATGAAAGATTCAAGGGGGGGTAAATTGGTAAAAAATAATGGTCAAATTTGAAATTACATTCTTTTTTGGTTAAAAAACAATCTAATTAATAAAATTAACCAGCTTTAATTAATGTGATCGTTAAATTTTAACAAAACAGTGGTATCTTTGATTATGGTTTAGAAAATTACTTATACAATAGTGATTAGACTTGAATAACTATATTTAAATACCAGTCACAGTAAACCTGATTTTGTGTTTTATTTTAACAACTGCGCTACCTTGTGTAGTTTTAAAATGGTTTTAGTATTGCCTAAATGTTACCTTATTGTTCTTTCAATCGTAGACAAACGGATAGTGATTATGGAGCAAAAACACTATATTAAATGGTTTACTTTTACAGTATTTGTAAGTTTTTAATGCTTAATAAAAATATTGTTTAAAAATTAACTAAAAAATAATGGTTTTTTTGCTTATTATTTAATTGATTTGTAACAAAAATAAAATTCAGACCACTAACAGTCTAATTCTTTAAATCATTTATTATGTATAAAAATATGATGAAATCAGTTATGGCTGCATCCATTTTCTTTTTGGGTGTTAGCAGCTGTTTTGCACAAGACATCTTAGTTAATTCACTAAAGCTGAACGCAAGTGATAAAAGCAAAGAAAATTTTAAATTCACTGAGGTAATTAATTTGGGTACTACTTCAGTAAAACTGCAGGGCTCATCAGGCACTTGCTGGAGTTATTCTACAAATTCTTTTTTAGAGTCTGAGATGATACGTTTAGGAAAGCAGCCGGTTGAATTGTCTCAAATTTTTTCAGCAAGAAATGTATATGTTGAAAAAGGGAAGAATTATGTACGCATGCACGGTGCTGTTACTTTAGGTGATGGAGGATCTTTGCATGATGTAATAAACATGTATAAAAAATACGGAACGGTTCCAAGGGAAGTTTATACAGGGCTAAATTATGGAACAGATAAAAACAAATTTGCTGAAATGGCTGCGCTTATTGAAGGTGTATTAACCGCTGTTGTGAAAAATCCAAATGGTGAATTGACACCAAGCTGGGAAAAAGCTTATGCTGCTGTTATCGATTCTTATTTAGGAAAAGTTCCGGATAATTTTGCTTACAAAGGCAAAAATTATACGCCTCAAAGTTTTGCAAAAGAAGTTGTAGGTATTAATCCTGATGAATATGTAGAGATGTCATCATTTACCAGTGCTCCTTATTACCAAAAAACACTTTTGGCTGTGCCGGATAACTGGTCATTTGATCAGGTTTATAATGTAAAAGTAAATGATATGACTGATGTTATTGATAATGCTTTAAAGAGAGGCTATACAGTAGCATGGGCGACTGATGTGAGTGAGAAAAGTTTTAGCTGGAAAAATGGTGTTGCATATGTTTCTACTAAAAAATATGATGACATGACCGCCGAAGAAAAGGCTGATATGTTTAATGGACCAAAAACAGAGCCTGAAATTACTGCAGAAATGCGTCAGGCAGCTTTTGATAATTACCAAACGACAGACGATCACGGAATGCACATTATTGGTCTGGCAAAAGATCAGACAGGAAAAGAATACTATATTGTGAAAAATTCATGGGGA
Source organism: Flavobacterium cheongpyeongense (assembly GCF_003202435.1). Lineage (GTDB taxonomy): Bacteria > Bacteroidota > Bacteroidia > Flavobacteriales > Flavobacteriaceae > Flavobacterium > Flavobacterium cheongpyeongense. Next base: position 9,801 of record NZ_QJHK01000030.1, on the reverse strand, counting down.
GAAACAAATGATTATAAGGGTTTCTTGTTTGTTACTAAAAATTTCGTAAAATATAAAACAACCGCCTTAATGGTTAATAAAGGAGGAATTCCAGCCGAGATTGCAAAAAAACTTGGAGTTTGATTTCTATGAAATATTTAATTATCCCGACAATACTTACAAAAAATGTGTTTTTGAGATTGTCGGGATTTTCATTTTAGCAATGTAAATTAGATTAGTAAGTTAATTGTTTATAGAAGATCATTTTCTATATTTTTGTAATTACAAGATTAAATAATTTAAAAAATGAGAACATTTGTTATAGGTGACATTCACGGGGGCTTACTCGCACTTGAGCAAGTGATGCAAAAAGCTGAAGTTACTGAAAAAGACACCCTGATATTTCTTGGGGATTATGTTGATGGCTGGAGTCAATCGCCGCAAGTAATCGATTATTTGATTGATCTGCAAAGTAAGCAGAATTGTATTTGTATCAGAGGAAATCATGACGAGCTATTGTTAGAATGGCTTAAAAATGCAAAAAATAATGAACTTTGGTATCAGCATGGAGGAGAGGCTACCGTTCTGGCGTATGAAAAATTAAATAAGGGAGAAAAGCAGGTACATATAAAATTTTTGGAGTCACTTGAGGATTATCATCTTGATGAACAAAATCGTTTATTTGTTCATGCAGGTTTTACAAATTTGAATGGTGTTGGTTATGAATACTTTCCAAAATTATTTTACTGGGACAGAACCTTGTGGGAAACAGCACTTTCGTTAGATTCTGGAATAAAAAAAGAGGATTTGTATTATCCGAAAAGATTTACCTTGTATAAAGAAATTTTTATTGGTCATACACCAGTTAGTCGTATCGGGGAAACAGTTCCTGTAAATAAAGCATGTGTCTGGAATATTGATACCGGAGCCGCTTTCAAAGGGCCTTTGACAATAATGAACGTAGATACAAAAGAATTTTGGCAAAGTGATCCTTTAAACGAATTGTATTCTAATGAAAGAGGAAGAAATTAGAGTGTAAAACCTTATTTTTGTATAAAAATTGAAATTTATGAAAAAAGTTATAGTACTATTGTTTTTATTGTCATTTGGAATTATCCAGTCTCAACAAGCTTTTAAAGGAAAAGGAGATATAAAAGTAAATGTAGGTGCAAATATTCAGGATGGAGGATCAGGTATTCAGGGGTCAGTTGATTTTGGTTTGGCAGAAAATTTCTCGTACGGTTTTGTTGCTTCTTATTTATTGGGGGTAAATGATTATGGAGCTAATCAATATAGTAATAAAAAACCCGAGTTTAAAGATCGTTTCGATGCCAAATTCAGAATAAATGCTAATATTGGTAATGTTTTTAATATTGATGAAAAATTAGATATATATCCGGGTTTAAGTTTAGGTTTAAAAAATTTTGGAGGACATGTTGGAGGGCGATATCTTTTTACTGAAGGATTTGGTGTTTTTACGGAACTTGGATTCCCAATTGCTAAATATAATGATGATAATGATTTGTTTGACCATCTGAATAATCAGTTTACGTTTAGCCTGGGAGCTTCTTTTAATTTATAAGCTTGTAATAAGCAAAAAAAATCTTTTAATATGAGCGCTAATTTGAATTTTTCGAATTAGCGTTTTTTTATTCTAAAGCCTGCCGGATTGCCAGAAAGAGAGTAAAAGATAAATATATATAAGAATATTCTTTATGTAGATAATCTTTCTCAAATTTGGCTTCCTCAATCAAAAAGTTGGTTTTTTTTTAATGCCCTCCTAATATTTACAGGGGTTTTTATTTAAAGTAACTATATCGTTATAGTTGTGATAATGTTTTATTTTTAAGTTTATTTTTTCATTATATGTTTTTTTATTCTAAAATTTTTATCATTACAAGTATTTAATTACATTTGTGTAATCGATTACATTTGTTCTTTCTGAAATTTTATTAAACTATCTATTAAAACCACATCTATGAAGAAATTTTTACTTTTTATGGCTTTGCTTTTCATTTTTGTTCAGGCCGGAGCACAAACTATCACAAAATCGGCCGGATGGCTGGAATCTGCTTTTGTTGAATGGTCTCCAGTTGCAGGAGCAGAAAGTTACAACGTATATTATACAGGAGGTGGTGAAACGAACAAGAAAATTGACGAACCGCTTATTCGTAGTTATGGAACTTACTTTCGTGCTGATGTTCCGGGTCTGGCCGCAGGATCTTATACGCTTACAATAAAACCTGTAACAGCAAGTGTTGAAGGGACTGGCGCAACAACAGCTGTTTTGACTGTTTTGAGTCACGATCGTAATGGTTTTGCCTTCGATGGTGGGCGCATTCCGGGAGGTTATAATGCTGACGGAACACCTAAAAGCGGTGCTGTCATTCTTTATATTACTCAGAATACAAAGAATACAATTTCGATAAATATTACAGGAGCTAGTGCAAATCCTTGCGTTGGCCTGCAAAATATTTTGTACGGTATTAAAAAAGGAAAAGATACGCGTCCTTTTATCATTCGATTAATCGGAAATATTACAGACATGACAGTGATGGAAGGTGGTGATATTACAATTGAAAATAATAATAATGCCAGCAGTTATCTTACCTTGGAGGGTGTAGGGAATGATGCTGTTGTCAACGGGATGGGAGTTCGTCTTAAATCAGCTTCTAATGTTGAAGTTCGTAATCTCGGATTTATGAACTGTAACAGTATAGCAGGAGATAACATTGGAATGCAGCAGGATAATGACCATATTTGGATTCACAATAATGACTTGTTTTATGGAAACGCTGGTAGTGATGCTGATCAGATTAAAGGGGATGGTGCGTTGGATAATAAAAACTCAACTTATATCACATTGTCTTACAACCACTTTTGGGATAGTGGGAAAGCAAGTCTTTTGGGGCTAAGTGAGGGTACTACAACAGGACTTTATATTACTTATCACCACAACTGGTTTGACCACTCTGACTCGCGTCATCCACGCGTTCGTTATTACTCTGCTCATATTTATAATAATTATTTTGACGGGAATGCTAAATATGGTTCAGGTTCAACTCTGGGGTCTTCTTTATTTATAGAAGGGAATTATTATCGCAACAGTAAAAATCCTATGATGATTTCATTACAGGGTACTGATATCTGGGATTCAGTAAATCAGGTAAATAATGCAGGTACAATGGGGACGTTTTCAGGTGAAGCCGGGGGCAGCATTAAAGCGTTTAACAATACATTTGATGTTGATATTGCAACGAATAGTATGCGTTTTGTGGCTTATGGAGATACTAATCCTTCTTATAACATTTCCGGAAAAATTAATTCTACTACTGATTTCGATGCTTATTTGGCTACAACAAGGGGAGAAGTTGTTCCTAATACAGTTGTTTCAAAATCCGGCGCTAATACCTACAATAATTTCGATACAAACGCAGCTTTATATGTAAAAAATTTAGTAATTGATTCACCTGCTGATGCAAAAACAAAAGTAATGCAATATGCTGGCCGTGTTTCTGGAGGTGATTTAAAATGGAATTTTGATAATTCAGTTGATGATAAGTCTTCCCTTGTAATTACAGCTTTAAAAGCAGCTCTTACCAACTATATTTCATCGATGGTTGCCGTTCAGGGCGAGGTTGTCGCACCAGGTAATCAAACCCTGGTTGCTACTAGTAACAATAATAATCAGACAGTATCCAGTGGTACTGCAATAACCAATATTGTGTTTACCTGGGGGGGAGATGCTACAGATGCGACAGTAGCCGGATTGCCAAATGGAATTACAGCAACTAAAAACACTGCTGCTAAGACATTAACCCTGTCAGGAACTCCAACAGAGACTATGGAGTATACTGTAACTACTACTGGTAGCACTGGAACTTCGGCTTCAGATTCAGGAACAATTACAATATTGCCTCCAAGCAGTCAGGTACTTACTTCTGTCAGTAACAACAACAACCAAACAATCATAGTTGGTTCAGCTATAGTTCCTATAGTATTGACCTGGAGCGGGGATGCTACGGATGTTGATGTTAGTGGATTGTCTGCTGGTCTTACTGCGACAAAAGATCTTCTGGCAAAAACTGTTACAATATCTGGTACACCAACAGCTACTGGTTCTGCTACTTTTACAGCGATTACTTCGGGTAATGCTGGAACACCGGTTGCTGCATCGGGAACCATTACCGTTAATGCTGTTGTTTCAGGAAGTCAAATACATAATTTTACCTTATCTGGAACATCCAGTACTTTCTATACGATAACAGGTTCGCTTTCAACCACCAAGGGAACTGTTAGTTATGATGGATTAACATTGACGCAGTGTTTAAAAATGGAATCTAGTACAAGTGTTGTTTATACAACCACTCAGGTAAGTACATTGACTTTAGTTTTTGTAGAAGCAGCTCCTACAATTAAATTTGATAATGTAAATTACACGGGCTCAGGAGGAATTATAACTTTGACTGTTCCGGCAGGAAGTCATACGATTGCTAAATATAATGTTGCAAATTTATTCTATATTAAAACATCTTATGCAACATTGGGCTTAGGAGGTAATGTTGAAGCTTCAAAATTAGCGATATATCCAAATCCGGTTTCAGATACATTGTATATTTCTTCGGATGATCAAAAAGTAGAAAATGTTTTAATTTATAATATGTCTGGCGTAGTAGTGAAAAATGATTTAAATCGCACGGAATCTGTAGATGTAAGTAATCTTCCTAAAGGAAATTATTTAGTGAGGGTAACTACAGATCAGGGTACTGCAACAAAGAAAATTATCAAAAAATAATGAAATATCAAATTTTAGAAAGGGCTTCCATTTTTGGGAGCTTTTTTTATTGTTATTAGGTGTGTTTTAGATTAGTAAGAAGTAGTTTTGGTTTGATTTTCAGCTTGTTGATTAAAAAAAAGAAGTCTTTTTCTTGTAAAAAATTAAATATTTAATATGTTAATTTCATAAAGCAATAAACGATGTGTTTAGGTTAATTTATGTTAAATCCAATTGTTAGATATGATCTGATGCTTCGTAAAATAAGGGAATTTCAAACATGTGTAATTTATTACATTTAGTGCAACAAATTACATTTTAATTATTTTAATTGTGTTTATTTTAAGTAATGTGTTTTTTTATTGTAAAAATATTATGAATAATTAAATTTTGTATATTTTTGCGTAATCGATTACATTTTTATGTGTCGATAGAATAAAAACCACTTTTAAATGAACTATCAATTAACCAAAACCACAAAATGAGAAAAAAACTATTTTTATTGACCGTTTTGTTTGTTTCAATGCAAACATGGTCACAGCAAATTAATGAAGCAGCCGGATGGCTGGAATCGGCTTATGTAAAATGGCAGCCCGTCAGTAATGCCCAAACGTACAATGTTTATTATACCGGAAATGGTTTTACAAACCAAAAAATTGACAATCAGTTAATCCGCAGTTATGGTTCTTATTATCGTGCCGATATTCCAGGTCTTAAGGCAGGAACTTATACAGTAAAAGTTAAACCGGTTATTTCAGGTATTGAAGGAGCAGGTTCTACCACAAGTACATTAACCGTTTTAGCTCATGATCGTAATGGTTTTGCCTTTGATGGCGGTCGCATTCCGGGAGGTTATAAGGCTGATGGGACACCAAAGGATAATGCAGTAATACTTTACATTACGCAGAATACTAAAAACACAATTTCAATGGACATTACAGGAGCTAGTGCCAATCCGTGTGTAGGGCTTCAAAATATTTTATATGCTATTAAAAAAGGTAAAGATACCCGTCCGTTTATTATTCGTCTGTTAGGAAATATTACAGATATGTCTGTTATGGAAGGCGGTGATGTCGTAATTGAAAATAATAATAATGCTTCAAGTTATGTCACTTTTGAAGGTGTTGGTAATGATGCCGTTGCTAATGGTTGGGGAGTGCGACTTAAATCGGCATCAAATATTGAAGTTAGCAATATCGGATTTATGAATTGTAATAGTACTGCCGGAGATAATGTAGGAATGCAGCAGGATAACGATCATATTTGGGTTCATAACTGTGATCTTTTTTATGGTGACGCAGGTAGTGATGCCGATCAGATCAAAGGAGATGGTGCATTAGATAATAAATCATCTACTTATATTACATTGTCCTACAATCATTTTTGGGACAACGGAAAAGCCAGCCTTTTAGGTTTGAGTGAAGGAACAACAACGGGTTTGTATATTACCTATCATCACAACTGGTTTGATCATTCTGATTCGCGTCATCCTCGTGTTCGTTATTATTCTGCACATATTTATAACAACTATTATGATGGAAATTCAAAATACGGAGCCGGATCTACATTAGGTTCATCTTTATTTATTGAAGGAAATGTTTTCCGAAATTGTAAATATCCAATGCTAACTTCAAAACAAGGAACAGATATTTTTTATGACTCTACGGGTACTTTTTCTGGTGAAGCAGGAGGAAGTATCAAAGCATTTAATAATACCATGACAGGTCAGACACGTTATGTTCCGTACCATACAGCTAATAATCCTGTTGAGTTTGATGCTATTGAAGCGGCTACCAGAGGAGAAATTATTAGCAGCAGTATTAAATCAAAATTGGGAGGTAATAGCTATAATAACTTTGATACCAATGCGGCGTTATATGTTAAAAATCTGGTTATCGATCAGCCGGCAGCAGCACAAAGTAAAGTAATGCAATATTCCGGTCGTGTTTCGGGAGGTGACTTAAAATGGACTTTTGATAATTCAGTTGATGATACCTCTTCAAACGTGATTACGGCATTAAAATCGGCGCTTACGAATTATACCGGAACATTAGTTTCAGTACAGGGTGAAACTAGTGTGGTAAGTAATCAGACTCTTTCTTCAACTTCTAATAACAACCAAACTGTAACAAGCGGAACGGCGATTGATTCAATTGTCTTCACTTGGGGAGGCAGTGCAACAGATGCTACGGTAACAGGATTACCGGCATCAGGCATTACTTTTGTAAAAAATACAACTTCTAAAACCATTACTATTACTGGAACTCCAACGGCAACAGTTTCTTATTCTATTGCTACCACCGGCACCGGTACAGCTGCGACTGGATCGGGAACGATTACAGTAACAACGGCAAGCGCTCAAACACTTACTTCAACTACGAATAATAATCAAACTGTTACCAGTGGAACAGCAATTAGTTCAATTGTTTTTACCTGGGGAGGCAGTGCAACAGATGCTACGGTAACAGGATTACCAGCATCAGGCATTACTTTTGTAAAAAATACAACAGCTAAAACGATTACGATTACAGGAACGCCAACAGCAACGGTATCTTATTCTATCGTTACAACCGGAAGCGGAACAGCAGCAACCGGATCAGGAACCATTACAGTTACGGGTACAGTAGCAGGAAACCAGATTCATAATTTTACAACATCCGGAAAAACAAGTACATTTTACACCATTACCGGAAATATGAATTCGACTGCAGGTTCTGTAGCATATGCCGGACTAACATTGACAGCTCGTTTAAAAATAGAGTCCAGTACCTCTATTACATACACCACGACAGCTGCTTCAACACTAACATTGGTATTTGATTCTAATTTTGCAGGAACAATAAAAGTGAATAATGTATCTTATACTGCTGTTTCTGGAATTGTTACGGTATCCCTTCCAGCCGGAGCAAATACGATAACAAAAGGTTCTGTTGCAAATCTGTATTACATCAGTACAGCCTATAATACTACAGCGCGCGTGTCTACAAATATTTCATTAGAAGAAGATGTGGCTTCTACAAAACTGACCTTATATCCAAATCCGGTTTCTGGTGAATTGAATATTGATTCAGATAAAGCGATTCAAAAAGTCGAAGTTTATAATTTAACAGGATCATTACTAAATGCATATCAGGGAAACAATGCAAGTATTGACATGAGTAATCTTGCTAATGGAACCTATTTGGTAAAAGTACACACAGCGAGTAGTGTTACAACAAAAATTATCATTAAGAAATAATACCCAATTAACTAAATATTATTTTAAAAGTAAAAGGCTTCCAAAAATTCGGAAGCCTTTTATGATTTATTCAATAGTTACAAATCAAATTTAATTCCCTGTGCTAAAGGCAAATTCGTAGTATAATTAATGGTATTGGTCTGGCGTCTCATATAGATTTTCCAGGCATCAGAACCCGATTCCCTTCCGCCGCCGGTTTCTTTTTCTCCTCCAAAAGCACCGCCAATTTCAGCTCCCGAAGTACCAATATTCACATTGGCAATTCCGCAATCAGAACCTGTAACAGACAAAAATCGTTCTGCTTCACGCAAATTATTGGTCATAATTGCTGATGATAGTCCCTGTGCTACTCCGTTTTGAAGCGCTATTGCATTGTCAACTTCTCCCGAATATTTAATCAGATACAAAACAGGTGCAAAAGTTTCATGTTGTACTATTTCAAATGAATTTTGAGCTTCGGCAATAGCAGGTTTTACGTAACAGCCGCTTTCATAACCATCACCAGAAAGTATTCCTCCTTCTACTATAATTGTGCCGCCTTCAGCAACTACGCTGCTTAAAGCTTTCGCATACATTTCGACAGCATGAATATCAATCAGCGGTCCCACATGATTGTTTTCGTCAAGCGGATTACCAATTCGTAATTGTTTATAAGCAACAACCAGTGCTTCTTTTACTCTATCATAAATACTTTCGTGAATAATCAATCTTCGGGTTGAGGTACAGCGCTGTCCAGCGGTACCAACAGCTCCAAAGACAGCTCCGATAACAGTCATTTTAATATCGGCATCCGGGGTTACAATAATGGCATTGTTTCCTCCTAATTCTAACAGTGATTTTCCCAAACGTCCGGCAACAGCCTGAGCCACTATTTTCCCCATTCGGGTTGAACCGGTTGCAGAAATCAAAGGAATTCTGGTATCAGCAGTCATTAATTCACCAATGCTAAAATCACCATTTATTAAACATGAAATACCCTCCGGTAAATTATTTTCTTTAATAACCTGGGCGATTATATTTTGACAGGCAATTCCGCAAAGAGGTGTTTTTTCAGAAGGTTTCCAAACACAAACATCACCAGAGATCCAGGCCAAAGCCGTATTCCAGGCCCAAACAGCTACAGGGAAATTAAAAGCCGAAATGATTCCGACAATTCCTAATGAATGATATTGTTCGTACATACGATGCCCGGGTCTTTCAGAGTGCATCGTTAAACCGTGTAGCTGACGTGACAAACCAACTGCAAAATCACAGATATCAATCATTTCCTGTACTTCTCCGTAGCCTTCCTGTAATGATTTCCCCATTTCATAAGAAACTAATTTTCCCAGCGCTTCTTTGTTTTGGCGTAATTTTTCTCCAAACTGCCGCACAATTTCTCCACGTTGTGGTGCGGGAATTAAACGAAATGTTTTAAAAGCTTCCTTTGCAGACTGCATTACTTTTTCGTAATCTTCAACAGTTGACATTTTTACAGAAGCTATTAATTTACCGTCAACAGGCGAGTAGCTATCTAAAATTTCTCCTGATGAAAAATTTTCTAAACCCGTTGAGGTTCCTTCATTTATAAATTTGATGTCCAACTTTTCTAGGGCTTCATTTATTCCAAATTGTGATGCTATTGTTGTCATTTTAACTTTTTTAATTAAAATTGTTATATTTTTATGTAAAGATATTATTTCGAATCATTGTTGTCCGATAAATAATTTCGTTTTGTTAAATATTGTATATTTTTAGATACTTAACGAGGTTCTATCTTGCTTTAGCTTGTTTTTTAGTATTGTCATTAGAATTCAATAAATGGAAAATA
>NZ_QJHK01000057.1 GCF_003202435.1 Flavobacterium cheongpyeongense | reverse complement strand
CCGTATAAGTGTAAACAGGATTTACTGTTCCATAAACTTTTGTTTGTGAAGCATCTGCTGTTACTGTAATTGGTTTTGCCGTAATAGTAAAGTTAGCACCTGCGTAACTAATCGTATAATTAGATCCGGCACTCAAACTTCCTTGGGTAATAGCATAAGTTCCTATATTTTCCCCAGCAACTCTGGTTAAAGCTCCTGTAAAGGCATCACTACCTACCAAACCTGGTGAAACTGTATAAGCAAAAACAGGATCTGTTGTTCCGTAAACTTTCGTTTGTGATGGAGTTGCCGTTACTGTAATTGGTTTTGCGGTAATAGTAAAGTTTGCAGCAACATAAGTAATTAAATATTTAGATCCAGCTGAAAGCGAACCTTGATTAATAGCATAATTACCAATATTTTCACCACTAACTCTTGTTAAAGATCCTGTGAATGAATCTCCCGAAAGCAAACTTGGTGACACTGTATAAGTTAAAACAGGAT
>NZ_QJHK01000002.1 GCF_003202435.1 Flavobacterium cheongpyeongense | reverse complement strand
CATTATGAGATTTAAATCTTTCGATTAAATTGGAAGTAAAACCAGTATAATTTTTCTTAAATTTTTCAGAATAAAGAATGTAAACAACAAATTCAGCCATATTTCAAAACGCTATAAACAAAAAAACTCCAGATTTCTCTGAAGCTTTTACTTAGTAGCGGGAACAGGACTCGAACCTGTGACCTTCGGGTTATGAGCCCGACGAGCTGCCTACTGCTCTATCCCGCGATGTTTCGGGTGCAAAGATAAACACTAAATACGGTTATCCAAAGAAAATTCTGAAAAACTTTATAGGATTGGTATATTGTTTTGTAACTGTTTGATAAGTAAGTTCTTAATGGTTAAAATAGAGGGTTAGATTTTATAGGCGGTATTTCTGTTTTTTTCAGATTTATGAATACCCATTATGCATTCAATATCTTCATGTTATATTGGAGTTATAACTGAAAATTTTAGAAATATTAAATCATTAATTCGTCTTAGATATTCCTGAATCAGTACTTATTTTTTACTGTAATTTTTAGTTTCTTTAATTTCATTTTCAATTCTGCCATTAATATTAATTTTGGCTCCCTTAAAAACAAAAAGGGTAGTTTGATATTCTCTCGCATATTTGTTGGTTATTTTACCTCCAATAACAGAAGATTCAAAATAATGACCAGTTTCATTCAATTCGGTAGTGTGTTCTTCATATTCCCTGACTCTGATGAGGTTTTGATAAACGACATTGAGATTGAACCAATTGACATAATCTGCATTGAAAGAAACCGCTTTGATTCTTTTTTTGGTGTAATAATTAATCGCACCGGCCTGTCCGTAATTATCACACAGCACAAGTGTTTTATCTGAATTAGGTAATAAAGCGTAAACAGAATCTGTTTTACGGGCAAGTTCTTTCCAGCCCAGCATATCAGCAAAGTCCTGAGGCAGTTCATGATCCTGTCCGTCTTCCCAACGCAGTAGCCCCAGCTTTTTATATTTTTCAGAATGGTTTACAATGTATTCAGGGCTTTTATTTGGAAAAGCAAGATTGTATATCGGAATAAAAAACAATATCGGAATGATAATGAATACTGCTAATAAATACCGTTTCCATCCTTTTCTGAAAACTTCAGACAAGAAAACCGAACCAAAAGCAATATAAACAGGGTATAGGCCAATCGCATAATATCCTTTTGCTTTAAAGTATAAAAAAACAAGAAGTGTAAAGAGGAGAGAGGCAAAGAAAAATTGGTATTCTTTAAATGGTTTGTAAAATAATAAGGCAAATAAAGCAGCAATTATAACAAAAAGAGAACCAATAAAAAGCAACAATTGTTCTTTTAAAAAATCAACACGATCGACATTAACTAATTGTGTTTCGGACAATTCTTTCATATGATGTACTACCGGGAATTGATTGTTGTATTGCCATAAAAGATTGGGCGTAATCAATACCAATCCTAAAATCAAAGCAAAATAAAGTTGCTTTTGGGCCAGTATTTTTCTTTGCTTTGAAAGTAAAAGTGCCGGAAAAAGACCAATAAGTAAAAAGAGGATATTGTATTTGTTCAGAAAACCAAATGCAAAAACGATCGCAGCGATATAGATCCATTTTGTTTTTTCACTGGTTATATATTGAATTATTGTGTAATAAAAAGCTGTCCAGCACAAGATGTCTAATGAATTGGGCTGGTAAAGCATATTCATTCGGAGTAATGATGAAAACACAATACAAACGGCTCCTAAAATTAAAGCATATACGTTGCCTTTCAGCATTTCAATGGTTTTCCATACGATTACCAGAGTTAAAACGCCAAAAAGGGCAGGGAAGAACTTCACCCAGAAAACAGAATTTCCAAGTAACAGAATGATATATGAAAACCACGATGTTGCAGGAGGGACTGATAAATAGCCCCAGGCCAGATGATTTGCCTGATCAAGATGCAAATATTCATCGCGCTGTAAATCGTATTCAGGACTTAGCAATGCATATTGCAACACAAATTTTAAAATTATGAAAGCGATTAAAATTAAGTTTTTTGGGCTCATTCAGACTTTGGGTTTACGTCGAAGGTTTTAATTTAAATTACTTTGAAGCATTGCTAATATAATTTATTTAGGTTTCATGCACAAATGAAAATGCTGATTTTCAATAAAGCGAAAGCTCCGGAGAAATCCGAAGCTTTGTCTGGTCTGTACACTTGGTTATTTCTAAAAATAATCAGAATTTAGTTTTAACTTTTTTTCTTTTTCCAAGCCATATCAGTAATCCCGTAACTGGCAGGGTTACGGCAAAAAGACAGACGATAAAGGCAAGTATTTTGGTAGGATATCCGAAAATGCTTCCAGTATGGATTGGATAAATAAGACGTTTTAATTTGTCTCCTCTGGAAGACGATTCATAAGGCCTGACTACTATATTTTTACCAGTGTATTTGTCAAAATAAAGGGAGCTGTACTGATTTGGAATATTAAAATTCAAATGCTCTTTTAGTACCAGAATACTATTGATCGTATCAGCGGGCATCCTGATTTGCATGTTGCCTTTGTCAGGAAACAGACTGTCTGTTTTATGATATATATGTTGATAAAAGTCAGTTTTATCCAGTTTTGGATCTATTTTGACAGGGTTTTCTACTTTAGCAGAAGGTTTATCTGTGGTGCCGTTTGCTAAGTAGTACATTCCGTTTTCAAACCATTTAAAAGACCATGTTAAGCCCGTAAGGGCAATAATTAATAAAAAAAGAAAAGTGTAAAAACCAAAAGTCGAATGAAAGTCCCAGTTGATTCTTTTAAATGATCCTTTCCATTTCACAGTCAGGCGCTGTTTAAGGTTTTTGGCTTTTTTAGGCCACCATAAAACAAGCCCGGAAATTAACATGAATACAAAGATCAGACAGGAACATCCTGTAATGATTTCGCCAATGTCATGCATCAGTAAATTCCTGTGTATGCTTAAGACAATAGAGAAAAAACGGTTTTTCTGTGCCATAGTTCCAAGTGTTTTTCCGGTGTAAGGATCTACAGAGAAAATTTGGCTATCCCCTTTGCTGTCTTTTCCTATAATTGTAAGGGTACGTTTTGGGTCACCATAAACTATAATTCGGTTTAATTTTTCAATGCCATATTCTTTTTGAATGGCACTTGTACAATAATCAATTGTTTTTTTCTTTTTGCCAATCTGCGCTACATTATAAAATTCAGGATTGAAAAACTGGTCTATTTCTTTTTCAAAAACCAATAAGCTTCCGGTAAGAGCTACGGTAAATAAAACCAGACCAGAGGCAAGTCCTAACCACAAGTGAAGTTGTCCAATTTTCTTCTTTAATTTTTTCTTCATGTGTTTCTAAAGAATTTAATTTTTGCAAATCTATATTTATTTGGCATAAATTAGGTGCGATTTTGTGTTATAATATCCAAGGTTATTTATGAAGAAATTCCTAATTTAATTGTCTAAAACGCCAAAAATAAAGAAGCTGTCCCGGCAATAGACAGCTTCTTCTTTTTAATACGAAAAATAAGTTTTGGTTATATAGTCAAAAAAGACATTATCGTAATTTTCCAACGAATATTAAGCTACCGCCAACTGCTTCTGAAATTGCTTCAAAATCGGCAGCTCCATTTTGCTTCAAAAGACTGAATTTACCGTTTGGAGCACTGATATTACCGTAATATTCTACACCATCAATTGTACCTACTGAGTAAACGGTTCCGTATTGCTCAAATGATGTAAAAGGTTCAACCTTTAACGTTTTTAAATCTACAAGTGCAAATTTTGTTGGTACATTTAGCCAGTCAGCAGGTTTTGCAGGTGCGGTAAATGTATTATCGTGATACTGTGCAAGCGCTTTATCTCCGTGAACATAAGCTACTACATTAACAGAATGTGCATTTAAAGCCGTTTTTAGATCTACGAAGAAATTAGGATCGAATGTTCCGTTAGGATTTACCTTTAATAATCCGCTTGTGGTTGGATTACCGGTTACTGTGCTGTAATCTAATGAAAGGGCAGTTTCACGGGATGGTCTGTAATACAATGAACCATCGTTTCCTTTTGCAAACGTATAGTATCCCATTGACATGCGGGAATCGTTAACATACGAAACTGCTTTTGATGCTCTGTCAAAAACAGCGATTTGTGCATATTGCAGAAATTTGTTATAATCGGTTGGAGTTGCTGCCACCGGTAAAATAATTTTCCCTGCCGAAGTCACATAACTGCTATACGTAGCTGTTTTAATCGCAGCATCATTACTGAAAGGCAATGGCGTTACTGCTATAGTTTCTGTTATACTCATAGTCGTTGGATTGAACTTAATGACTTTTCCATCATTTAGGGCGAAAAAATAAGCTTCCGTTTCAGACACAAAAGCAGGTGGGCCAAAAGTACCGCTAACTCCGGTGCCGGCAAGGCTTAAAGCATCTGCACTCGAAATGGTCATATCATTACTTACATTATATTTAGTTAAGGTTGAAGCGGTACCATTCCAAACATAAGGATGCTCGCCATAAGAATATATGGTTGCACCAGGACCTATTTCTGTCATCGTTGTGTAATCAAGAGTTTCCGGAAATTTATCGTATGCACCCAAATAAAAAACCCTGCCTGCCGGCGTATTAACACGAACAGCCGCTATTACTGCCGGATTGTCTCCCTGACCTGAATCTTTTTTTGAATCATCAGAACTGCATGACGTAAATGCGAAAGCGGAACATAGTATTGCCAGTGCAGCATATTTCATAAAAAATCGATTTGTTTTCATACTGATTATTATAATTATTTAAAATTGAGTTACTAATTTGATATTCAATGATCTTCCTGGCTTTTGTACGCCAAAAAAGTCATAATTTTTTTCATTACTTAAGTTTTGAATTTCTGCTGTTAATGCATATTTCAGCCCCTTAATATTGTTATGATAAGTGGTACCAAAATCAAAGGTTTGCTGACTTGGGATAACAAATGGATTTACAGAAGCACTTTCCCAGCTTCTAAAAAATTCATGTACATATCTGGCATCAATAAAAAGAGTTAGTTTAGCAACTTTCCCAATTGTGTTGTGAAAAGAATAGTTGATGCCTCCGTTTGCAAAAAAATAGGGTTGATTAGGTACTCTGTCCCCTTTGTAGGCTGCAAAGATTCCTTCTTTGGAGTCATTATAAAAGTGCTGATACGTGCTGTTGGCGTGAAATGAAAGCCTTTCATTTTTTGATGTCCAGTTTCCTGAAACTTCAAACCCTGTAGAAGTAGCCTCAAATACATTCTGATAAATATTACTACGATCAACGCTCGGAACAAATAAAATTTGATTGTCTATCTTTCTTAAAAAAACATTGGTTTGAAGCTGCCAATTGCTGGCTTCATAATTGGCTTTGGACTTAAAAAAAAGCTCAAAATTAGCATTATGACTGCGTTCTGGTTTTAAGTTTATATTCCCTTGTATAAACTGACCATCTCCAAACAATTCATCTGTCTGAGGCAGACGTGTAGCATATTCATAAGTCAGTTTGGTAGAAAACTGTTTTGTAAACTCAAAACGGAATCCATTTCCAAAACCAAAATAGTTCACGTTCCTTGCTTCTTTTATGAGTGTATTATTAGAAGGTATCTTTTCTTCTGAATTGACTTTCTGCCAATAATTTTTAATAAAAAAGACATTCTCTAATTTTTCATTAAAGGCATTTATTTTAAAATCTGCCCCATTTACCCATGTGAATAAATCTCTTTTGGCACTGGCAGGATCATAACCCGTAATAAGCCTGTCATCTCCGGTTTGTCTGGAGTAGGTAGGTGCTGAAGTAAAACTCAAGGCATATTGCTCATTGATTTTCCATGAAGCTTTCAAACGTGAAAAAATATCATTATTCCAGGTGTAAGTATCGCTTGGTCCATTAGATTCTGAAATTTCTCCTCTCACATTTCCTTCAGAACCCGGAATACGTTCTCCATACCAATTGTAGACAAAATCAGATACATCCGTAAATTGGCGTTCTCTGTAATTGTAGCCTGAGATAACATCCAGTAAAAATTTTTCACCAAACTCGTTACGATAAGTAAGTACAGAACCTGCCGATTTTCGATACGTCATTACCTCTCCATAAGGAATTCCAACCATTAACTGATTATGCTGAATTTCTTTTGTATAATTGGTGTAAAAGCCTTCTATGCTCAATTCCTTTGCCCAGACCCTGTCTTTTACACCAGTTGTAAGCTGCATTCCGTAGCCTTTGTAGGCATCATGAAATCGAGGTACTGTTACGTTTTTAATCTTACCGACATCATCTGCAACATCAACATCTACTTTGTAATTGTTTTTGGAGGTGTCATAAAACCCACCGCCTTTTATAAAAAATCCCGTTTTTTCATTATAATTATTGAGGAGAATCGATGTTCTGTAGGTTCCAAAAGATCCCGCCTGGGTTGAAAAAGATCCGCTGAAACCGGATTTTATTTTTGGGGTAACCAAATTGACAGCACCACCAAGAGCGTCAGCTCCAAATTCAATAGGAACGACTCCTTTATAGACTTCAACACGATCAATCAAATTGAGCGGAATTGTTGCAATTCCAAAATTAAAACCACGGTATTCCAATGGAATTCCATCTATGAAAAACCGAATCTGATTTCCGGTCAGACCATTCATAGAAAAATTAGTTTTCGAGCCTATACCGCCGCTGCGTCTTATGCTAATACCCTGTGTTTGGGCTAATACATCTCCCAAATCGGCAGTTTTAAACTTTGCTTCCCGCATTTCGATAACCGAAACGGCTTGTGCCGATGTTTCCTTTTTTTGCTTTTCAGACGCATGGGTTATAAGCACATCATTTAATTGCTGTACCTCTTTTTCTAAAGTTGTATTTATTGAGGTATTTAAAGAATTCTCTAAAAGAATTGCCTGTTTCTTTGTACTATACCCTTTTGAACTTACCTCAATTGTATAGCTTCCATTGGCCAGATTTTCAATATGATAAACTCCACTAGCATTTGTTGAGGTATTTATCGGGGTATTTAAAAACCGGATATGTGCTTTTATTGGATTTCCATTTTCATCGGTTACCTTACCAGATAATGTATTTTGGGCCATCATAAATGTTGACGGGATGAATACCAGTAATAAAACTATTTTTAATTTCATGAAATATACTTAAAATGATATTTTATTTTTATTTAGAATGAATAAAAATACAAAAGTATGAAATTATCTATAAATAATGTTACTTAAAATAAATAAACTTGTCATTTAATTTAGAATTTGTACCTCTTTTGATGCTTGTTTTTTTATTTTTAAGGAATCTAAAAGGATCTGAACAGAAAAAGTGAGTACAATATAAAGTGCTATAAGCATCAATACGATTGATATATCATTATCCCTGAAACCGAAGATTCCTTTGCCCCAGGAAATCAATATCCATTGGATCATGTACATGCTGGTTAGGTTCTTACTACAATATTTTAAAAGTTTTATGAATTTATTTTCTTTAACATTTTCGGATATTTTAAACAGAAGCCACAGAAAAATTAATGTCCAGCCTGCAAAATAGATAACACCGCCAGGTCCCATGTGGTAAAATCCATTGTAATTATAGTCTCCATAAATAAAAACCAGAGGCGCACCCAAAACAACAAACAAAAAGCCAGCATATAACATCTTTTGAAATAATTGTGCTCTGTTATAATAGAGTTCCTGATACCATTTACCAAAAAACATCCCAATAATGATAAAAGACATCCAGGGAAAAACAGGAAAGTATACGTATGCCGGAAAATCATTATTGAAAAGAAGATCTAAAACATAATTAACTACCGGAATATCAATATTGATTCCGCTCACTTCTCTGGAAACTAAAGCGATTAGGATCCCAACTGCTAAGATACCATATTTATTGGTTACGTATTTTCTAATAAAACCAATGAACAGCAAAGACATTCCGGCTAACTGGAGAATATCACCTAATAACATCAAATACAGATATTGCTGTTCTATCGGTCCATGCCATCCGTATCTTTGAATGAAATTATCAGGTGCAAAACCAAAAATTACAGGAAATATGAACTTCAAAAAATTCATTAAAAGTGCTGCAATCAAGAGCAATCCACCACGTTTAACGGAACTTTTAAGACTTTGATGGCGGGAAGTCATAAATGTGAGTCCCATACAAATAAGAAAAATAGAAGTTCCTCTGCCTAAAAAAACAATAAAACTCCCAATAAATGTTTCCGACTGTGATTTGACATCTGCGAATGTTAATAATGTATGTATAATTACCATTCCTATAACACTCATTCCTTTTATTAAATCGAGTGCTGCAATTCTGTTACTTTGCTGTTCCATAGTTTTATTTTATAACAGGCCAGTAAAACCTGTTTATGCATTAATGTTTAATAATTACCCTATAACTGTTTTTGAAGCTACGAGTGAATTTTCGTTTTCGTTGATATATTTACTGATAGCAGGGTAATCTACTTTGCCGTTAACGGTCAGCGGTATATTTTCTAAATAATAAGTTTTTAATGAACTGGTGTGTAATCCCAGCTTTTCTTTTAATACCTGAGTGATGGTTTCTCGTACCAAAAACTCATTTTGATGTATGATTCCGAGATATTTGTCATGGACACTGATGCAGATAACGGTTTGCCCTTCTAATTCATTTTTCAGCAAAAGCTCAACCTCATCAAGATTCAGGCGAACTCCAAATAACTTTATAATCCGTTTAATCCGTCCTTTTATATAGAAATGACCCGATTCATTTTTTTCTGCCAAATCACCTGTATAAAGTTTGTTACTATAATTATAGTCCTGTAAATCAAAAGCATTGTTGGCATAACCTCCGGAAACATTGGGTCCGTAATAAATAAGTTCACCTGTGCTTTTATCAATTTCAAATCGTCCGTTTTTGACAGGTATTCCTATCGACGTTCCTTTATCCCGAAAATCTTGCGGTGGTAAAAAAGCCATTCGGCCACTGGCTTCTGTCTGTCCGTATTGTGCAAAAAACTGTTTATTATAAAGATGTGAATAATCTGAAATAACGTTTGCAAGCTCTTTATTCAGCATTCCTCCTGTATGGGTCATGTACCGTAATGACGGAGTATCTTTTTTAAAGAAACCAAAGCGTTGCAGTAACTCATAAAAATACGGGACTCCACTCAGCGTAGAAAAACCATAATAGGCAAGATCTGACCAAAATTCTTTTTGAAGTACGTCCCTGTCCGTACAGACAATCGTATTTGCTTTTATACAGTTTGTCGTAAAAATAGAAAAGCCATACACAAAATTAATGGGCACATTTAACGGAACAACATCGTGTTCCGTTATTGGCATGTACTCCATAATAGATAAGGCATTCTGAACCAGATTATCATCTGAAATTTTAACAAATTTAGGGGATCCCGTGGAGCCAGATGTACTCATTAAAAGCTTAACATCAGCATGAATAGGATAGTTACGGATTTCTTTTCTTTTAAACAATGAAATATTTTCAGATACTGGTTTTAAATCATAACCCTCAACTGTAGTTCTGGACGGATCCCAGATATAAGCAGGCCTGTATTCATCTTCGAGGTTTTGTTTAAACTGAGGATGCAGGCCTGCATTAAGCAAAGCTACTGTATATCTTTTTTGATAAAAATTTAAAAACGTTTCAATTGTTGGTAATTGATTGTCATTATAAATAAAAACAACAGCACGTAAATCTTCAATATCTAAAGAATCATGTAATTCCTGAAACGTTTTTTCAACTTTGGTTTTTGCATCGATAAAATTTAAATTTTGGTTTTTTTTAATTAGATTATAAAGTTCCATAATTTTTTCTTTTGAAATTTATTCGATTTCTACACCGTTTTTCTTTAGAATCGCTTTTATTTTATCCACGCTTCCCATTTCCAGAATATCTTCCATCGAAATAGTGACATTATAAAATCTCTCCAGTTCTTCAACTAAAAGCAAATGACTCATCGAGTCCCATTCGACAATACCCTGATATTCTAAATCTGCTGTAATTGATTCAACAGGTATTTCAAACGCATTAGCAAATACCTGATGTAATTCTTGTGTTGTGCTCATAATAATCTTATTTTAATTTATTAATACTCTTTATTTTAAACTTTAGCGTACTTCCATTTTCCGCTTTTAAATATTGTGATACAGCCAAAAGCCAATACAAGCTCTGAGATCAATATGGCTGCAAAAATGCCTTTTGGACCAAACCCCATTACTACTCCAAATGTGTATGAAAGTGGTATTTGGAACACATAAAACATAAGAATGTAAAGCAGGGTCACAATCATTACTTTTCCGGCTGCATTGAGTGCTCTGGAAATAACCATTGTATAGCCTAACAATACATAAGCAATCGAAATAATATGGATATAGGTAGTGCTGTGGTCAATTACTTCCGGAACATCTGAAAAAATGCTGACTACCGGATGTGCCATAAAAATCCACCCAACGGCTACAGTAATCAAAAAAATCATATTGATAATTCCTGCTCTCCATACTGATTTTTCGGCTCTTTCGGGCTGTTGTGCACCCAAATTTTGTCCGGTTAAAATTCCGGCAGCATTGCCTATACCCCAGGCAGGCATAGTAACGATTGAAGCAACACGCTGTGCGATTATGTATCCTGCCAAAGCGTTTCCTCCAAAATGTGAAACGATTTTTATCATAAACAGCCAGCTCGATGCAGGAATCAAATACTGTAACATACCACCAAACCCGAGTTTTATTACTTTTTTAAAAGTTTCAAGATGAAATAGCAGCTCTTGTTTTCCAATTTGAATCGCAGCTGTTCCTTTGATGAAATGGTAGGCCTGATAACAAACGCCTATAAAGCGGGCTGCAGCTGTTGCCATTCCAACGCCCAATAGTCCGTAAGCCGGAACCGGACCCCACCCAAAAATGAGCAAAGGACACAAGAGTATGTTTAACGCATTTGACAGCCACAGTGTCTGCATTGCAATAGCAGCATGACCGGCGCCACGAAAAATACCGTTTAATGCGATCCGTATCAGAATAAAACCACAGCTGGCAAACATTACTTTTGCATACAAACTTCCTTGGGTTATCATTGCAGGAGTCAGTCCTACCACCCTTAGTATTGCATCGCTCCATATAAAACAGATGATACTTATCAGGATACCGCAGATTACACTGATGTTTATTACCTGTCCGGCAGTGATGCTTGCGTCCTTAAAATTCTGCTCGCCAACACGTCTTGCAATTAAAGTCGAAGCGGCAATACTCAGACCAATTGAAACCGAATAAGAAAAGCTGATAACAGACTCGGTAGAACCCACAATAGAAACTGCTGCTGCGCCAAGTTTGCTCACAAAAAACAGACTGGCACAAACAAAAACCGATTCCATTACCAACTCTAAAACCATAGGAACTGCAAGTAATACAATCGCCCGATTGATACTTCCTGAAGTGAACTTTTTTTCTCTGCCTAATACTGCAGTAAAAAACAAATCGGTATAGGATTGAAGCCTAAGAACAACTACTTTCATGATTGGTGTTGTATTGTTTTATTACTAATCGCTGCAAACTCCCTGCTCTCATATTGTTTAATTACGTAGAGCGGATTAGGAAGTTTGCTTCCTTTTTTCGGCACGGCAAAACCAGTTTGTTCTGCATAGCCATTATTGAGCAGTTTCAAACTATTGATATAAAAACGCTTAAATTCCGGCTCAAAAAGATTGTATTTTTCAAATCGGTCTGTCAGGTGTGGATGATCCTGCTGGTATTCTTCAATCGATTCTATTACAGTTTTCCAAAAGAGATGTTCGTCATAATCCATATACGTATGTAAAATATCAGACAGATATCTGAAAAAAGCATCAAAAACACCTATCAAAATAAACAAAGGCGTGTTTTCTTTATTAGAAGACTGGATAAGACCGTCTTTAAGATCAGCCGGTAATTTTGCTTTGGCTTCTTCTGTCAAAACAATATCATCAACAAAATCTTTGATAATGATACGCTGTGGTATTCCATTTTTCATGACCAAAATAATATTCTCGCCATGTGGTGTTACACATAAGGAATGCTGGTAATAAATATGTAGTAAAGGCTTTAAATACGCTTCTAAATAGTGCTCAAGCCAGCTTTGAATACTAAGTCCGGAAGCATTTATTAATTCCTGAAGAAAAGGTTGCTTATCGTTATCTACATACAATAAAGCTGCCATTGTCATTAGTTTCTCATCAGGTTTTCTGTACTTTTCAGCACTTTCCCTCCATAACGCACCTAACATTTCCCTGTAATGGTAAGGACTGTCAGGTATTGCATTATACTGAGGATGACGATAAGAAACCGTAGCAACTTCGCCTAACAGTACAACTCCTTTTTGTTGAAAATAAGGATCTTTATCCAGCATCTCTTTTACCCATTTTGTTACTCCTGGCGCAATATCCATTTGCTTTGGGGAGAGTCCGCGGATATTACCTGTGCTCAAAATAGAGATTGCCGTTTTTACATAATGCTTTGACGGATAACTTAGGTTAAAGAAAGTTCGGATACTTTGTTGAGGTGAATATACATCGTCGCTTTTACCCAAAATAACTAAATAGTGGTTTGCGAGATCCTGATGGAATTGCAGCAAAATTTTATTGTTCAACTGCCAGGGGTGTACGGGTATAAACACATAATCTTCGACCGTAACTTTCATATTGCGTAGCTTTTCCTGAAATCTTTTATAAACTTCTATACCTAATTCGGCAGCATAAAAATCATTAAAACGGATTGTTTCCAAGGCGTTAAATGTGGCTCTTTTTTTATGTGCGGCCAGCCAGTACAAATCAGTATTTTTATTGGCTTCGGGAGCGTAATTATGATAATCACTATTGTTAAAACCAATGCGTCCTTTGTTTGCAATAACCCACGGATGTCCCTCCATTTGGTGTTCAATGGTTTGATAATCGGCTTCAGTCAAATCATAAACACTCCGTTTTTTACGGGTGTACAAATGTGCATCAGCGTATAAGGTATTTAGGAGTTCTTCTGTATATTTTGCCATTGTAAAAGAATCTATACCAAAGGTTTTTTGTAATTCTATAAAAAAGCAAAGAACATCTTTTGCGGGTGCAGCTACATTATTTTCCCATCTTTGGATACTTTCTTTTTCAATATGCCAATATTCCAAAAGTCTTGGATAAGCTGAAAAAGTATAATAAACCTCCTGGAGATCAGTGGTTAGTTTAAAATGGGTCATACCCTCTTTTTGACTGCCCGTAATCGTTGGTTTGGCAACATCTTCATGCATTAATTCGGCTAAACTCTTGACTAACAGATTAAGATTTACCTTTTCCCAAACCTGAGCGGTAAAAACTTCTAACTGTGGGATTGTTTCTATATTCATTTCAGATGTGTATTAAAGACTAATTTCCTCAGCTTTCTCAGCAGCAATATGCGAAAGGTCAAAATCCTGAAAAGCAATTCTCTTTTCCAGTTTATAGACTTCACGTTTCGCTACTTCATTAATGATATAAGAATTGCGATAAGCACCCATACCCAAATCAGATGAAATATAACTGTGCGTATGGATTTCTGCATTTTGAACAAAAATTTCACTACCGTTATGATCGATACTGTAGTTTCTTTTTACATCATAACTGCCAGTTGAAGTCCTGCTGATGCGATGTTGTATCTCTTTAAGAAATTGAGGTTCCTGATAATGGTACCCGGTACCTAAAATTACATAGTCGGCATGGTCTGTAAACTTTTTATGCTGCTCGGTCTGCTCCAGATGCAATTCGTAATTATTGTGAATTCCTGTTGTTATCGCATCCAATTGTATGTTGGGTCTGATCTTTACACCAATGTCATCATTATCTACGCTGAGAGCATACAGATGATCGTAAATTTCGTTCAGTAAATCAAAGTTTACGCCTTTGAATTGTGATTTCTGACGGTCCAGCATAACCTTACGGGTCGAAGACGGCATTTGATGAAAATAGTCGATGTAATCCGGAGAGGTGTGTTCTAAAATAAGTTTGGAATATTCCATTGCAAAAAAACGATCGGGACGGGAATACCAATTTAACCTGAGGTTTTTAGGCCTGTTTTGAAGCAGATCATAAAATACTTCAGCAGCACTTTGTCCGGAACCAATTATGGTAACGGTATCCTGTTTTAAAATTTCTTCTTTTCTAAAGAGGTAATTTGACGTATGACAAACCTTTTTCATCTCTTGTAAGTCGACAAATTCAGGAAGTACAGGTACAGTACCCGTTCCTAATACTAATTTTTCGCAATAATAGATTTTGGTTTGATTTTCTTCTTTATGAAATACATGCAATTCATAGAGACCATCTTTATAATAGATTTCTTTTACACTCGATGAGAAACGGCAATTTTTCAGTTGTTTAATGACCCATTGGCAGTATAAATTGTATTCTTTACGCAGTACAAAGAAATTTTCCCGAATAAAAAATTTATACAAGCGATCCGTCTTTTTAAGAAAATTTAAAAAACTAAACGGACTTGTAGGATCTGCCATAGAAACACAGTCACATAAAAATGGTGTCTGCAGTGTAACATGGTCAAAAAGCAGCCCGGGATGCCAGTTAAATTGTTCTTTTTGGTCAAAAAAAAGTGATGAAACGTCATCGACCGGTTCTAATAAAGCGGCTAAGCCCAAATTAAATGGGCCAATACCTATACCTATTAATGAATATACTTTACGATCTTCCATACTATTGGTTTATAAGATTATGTTCTGCTTTAATGTTGATTATAATATCTTTGTTTTGAGGGAATTTGGCCCAATACCATTCGCGATAACAAAAATTAAGGTTTGCTGTTTTATGTGGCATTTCAATGACTTTTTCGATTTTAAAACCATGAAAAGCTTTGTTCATCATTGAAGCTCTGGAGTCAACAGCGCCTTCGCCAACCATTTTACCAACTTCAGATTGGGCAAACACGTAATCAATCATGCATTGCGTTGATGGGGAGACAAATTTTTGCTTAGGATCTGTTGGTGCAATAAATTGATGGGTTCCATAATCCGTAGGCAGGACATCATAATAATCTCCCAGTACATCGCGGGTTGGCCAATATATTTCAATATTAAAAGTCGGTTCACCGTTCGCCATTCCTATATAGCTGTACAAACCGTCGCCCGGAAGCAGGGTTCTGTAATACGCTTCAAGTTCGCGCAGTGTCCAGTCCATTTTCCAAGCTGCTTTGGCGTGTTCACGATGAAACCATTCATGCAGCATTTCTAAGTCATTTTCTAAATCAACAGGGCGTAAACTAATCGTCACATCTTCTTTAGGGAAATAACGGTTGTAGACAATTTCTTTTCCTTTTGGATGTATTAATTGCTCTGAAAAAAAGCGTTTGTGTAAAACATTCGGAAAATTGATACGGGTCACGCCTGCAGGATTACCGCCGCAATCTATATCATTTAGTGCCGTAAGTAAATTGCCTTTTACCTTCCAGTATCGGCTTTCAAGGATAAACGCAACCAGACCGCTTTTGTCTTCTTTTTGTAAATCTTCTAATTTGTCATACAGCATATTTAAGAGCGTTTTTTCATCTGTAAGTCCGTTGGCACCAAATGTATTTACCACAGCCAATATGTTTCCTACCCAGAAATAATGAAGCAACAGATTAAATAAACGATCGTCCGGAATGAACATTTTTCCGTTTTCAGAAAGACCAGGGACAATTTTATTTAATTGCTCTTCAAATGATTTCCGGAATAAAAAACTTTGATTATCACGGAAAAAAAGTTTTTTAGGCATGAACGCTGCATCCAATTGTACAAGTGTATTTTGCTGATGCCACTCGCAGAACATGCCCTGCTCGTTAAACATTTTTACGACACCTGTAACTATAATATCGATGTATTTTTTGAACCAAAGCGCACTGGTTTTTTCTATTGATAATCCCGTTTGCTGTGAAGCTTTTTGAATCACATGCTCTATTCTGGAAGGATCTCCCAATATACTGTCCTGACATAGAGAAGCTATTAAACAGATATTTTTTTCTTTTTCGGTACCAGTAATTTTAAACGGATTGTATCGCACACTGGTAGAAAAGCTATCCAGTACATTTCCGTTGTAGGATACGGATATAAAGCCCGGATCACAGATCAGCTCAATATCAGGATACGTTTTTCTTACATTGGCTCCCCAGTCAGTCTGCATCAGCCGGGATACCTCATAGCCTCTGTAAAGTTCATGGTGATGATTAATCCGTTCAGCACCTGTGATTTTCACATGAAGGGAAAATTTGTACATATAATCGCTTTCCTTATTGTATACAGTTCTTACTGATGAGGTTGCTGTAAATTCTTTTCCAAATTTGCCTAAATCGATAATAAGGTGTTCTTTTACCAGTGTATCAAATAGAGGCTGGTTTTTAAAATGTGCAGCTTCCCAGGGGTGAAGCGGAAGCACTTTCCAGTCCGGATATTTTTCCAGTAAATCGTATCCTTTTTTATCTTTCTTGTTTGCTTCTACTACTGTTGCTTTAGCAAAATCTGAAGGCAGAATGTCATCTACAGATTTTTCGGTAACCAGATCAGGATGCACTAAAAAATAATACAACTGAAAAAGACCGCCGGTTTCCGGTGCATATTTCAAGACTTCTGATTCCGTAAACCCTTCACGTCCTTTGGTAAGCGGATGAAGTAAATGTCCTGCCGGAAATAATTGTTCTGCTTCAATAAATGTCATTTCAGGCTTATTGAACCGCTGCTCTGAATCTTTAAAATGTTCTAAAAACTGAGCTATTTTTTCTGTACTCAGTTGCATTCTTTTTTTTACATTTTTAGAATCTGCCAGCGGATACTGCTGTCTCACCTGATTTGTAATTAATTCCAAAAGACGGTCTGGATCTATTTCTTTTATGGTTTCAGTTGTAAGGTCACGTTCCATTACAGGAAAATCATACAGATGTCTGAAGGTTTCAGATCGGTAACGTATCGGCGCATATATTTCAATATTATCAAAAGGAAAGTCCAATTTTAGATGAAGTTTATGATTATACTTTGACATGTACGATTTTAGTACAGGATCGTATTTGGGGATTCCTTCATAAAAACTGCTGTTTCCCAGCTCGCGCAGGCAGCAGTTAAGTAAAATGGTAAACGTAATATGGACCGCTTCCTGAGCAATCGGGTTATGAGAAGATGTATTCATTTCCGTGTTTTTTTATGATTGAAAGGATAGTATGAATGTGTGCAATAGTTGTTAATGGGTTCAAAATGGTAAACTTCAGGTAGAAGATGCCGTTTACTTTTGTGCTGGCAACTAATACTTCGCCACTAAAAAACAATTTGGTTTTTATATGCAAATTCATTTTACAGCAGTCGCCCTGCCAGCCGGATGGCTTGTATCTAAAAACTAAAACACCTAAATCAGAATCTGTTAAAAGCTCAAAATCTTTATCAGCCTCTAATAAGTCAGCTGTTTCGCTGGCCATTGCAATAATGGTTTCCGTGTATTGGCCCAGTTTTTTCTTGCCCATATAGCGCAGGGTAAACCAGAGTTTTAGTGCATCAAAACGGCGGGTACTCTGAATAATAGATTTATTGATCTGTGCCGGAAGGGCATCATAATTTTGCTCTTTTGGATTCAGATAATCAGCGTGGTGTTTGATGATGTTAAGATGCAGTTTGTTTTTTACAATAAAAGCACTGCTGCTGATGGGCTGAAAGAAAGATTTGTGATAGTCGATCGTTACCGAGTCTGCAAGTTCAATGCCATTTAAGAGATACCTGTATTTTTCTGTCAGTAATAGTCCACAGCCATAAGCAGCATCAACATGCAGCCACAAATTATTACGGCTTGCAATCCGGGCTATTTCAGTTAAGGGATCCACGTTACCAAAATCTGTAGTTCCGGCAGTGGCTGTAATTGCTATTGGGATATTGCCTTTTGCTTTTTCTTCTAATATGGCTTTTTCCAGCTGTTTAGGATCCATTCGGTATCTGGAATCCACTCCCACATGCACAATAGCTTGTTCGCCAAGACCTAAAATCCAGGCGTTTTTATGATTGCTGAAATGGGCTTTATCTGAAACAAAAATGCGGAATTTGCTGGCGTCTGGTGGTAAACCATCAAGTTTGATGTTCCATTTTTGAAATTCAAGGGAAAAATAATCTCTTGCCAGTAATAATCCCATTAAATTGCTTTGGGAGCCACCGGCTGTAAAAATTCCATCTGCTTTATCAGAATACCCAATTTGTTCACTGGTCCAGTCGATTAGTTTTCGCTCTATAAAAGTACCTCCGGCACTTTGGTCATAAGTATCCTGAGATGAATTAATAGCACTAATGAGTACTTCAGCCGCCAGGGCAGGAATTACCACAGGGCAATTTAAATGAGCAATATATTCCGGAAGATGGTACGCTGTGGCATGGTTTACATAGAGTTCATCAACTTCATTAAACAGGCTTTCATAATCGGGCAGAGGGGTGTCTAAATCAATATTTTCTACTTTTGATTTCATTTCTTCCGGCCTGATTCCGCTAAAAGGTTTACGGTTGTTTTTTAAAAAATCTGAAACCCGTTCCTGTGCCAGATGTATGGCTTCAGTATATCCGGAGGTGGCATGTTGGTGGAAAATATCATTATAATAATCCTGATCTGGAGTAAACACCAGATTTTTTGTTTTTTCATAATCAATTAATGTGTTGTTCATATAGGTTTTTTATTTAGGGATTGTTAATACTTATTGCAGATAAGTCACTTTTTTGGATAGTGGGGTTCTCTTTTTTTTGGATATTTTTAAATCATCAGGGTAATAACCCAGAAACAGCATGCCTAGAGAATTTTCGTTTGCAGAAAGACCAAATTCAGTTATATAGTCAATCGCAACTTTTTTTGTACTCCAGTAACTTCCGATATTATTTGCCGTACAGGTGAGTGCCATATTTTGTACAGCAGACGAAACAGCAGCTACTTCTTCCCATTCAGGAAGATTTATTTTGGTATTTCTGACCAGTATGATCCCAATCAGGCAAATAGCATTTAAAGGATAGTTTCGTAAAAACGTCAGTTTTTTATCTAAGGCTTCAGGAGACAGTTCTTTTGCATACGAATCCTTGTAGTAGTTGACCATATATTCTCCATATCCTTCAAGATATTTTCCTCTTAAAACAACGAACCTCCAGGGTTCTGTCATCTTATGATTGGGAGCCCAAGTGGCATTTATTAAGATTTCTGAAAGGAGTTCATCAGATAGATTTCCTTTGACATATTGATCACCATAAATGCTTCTTCTGTTACGGATATTCTCTGAAACTGTATTTGGTTTATCGGAGGAATTTGACGCCTCTGTTTTTCCGGGGTTCGCTTTTATTTTCATATTTTTTTAAATTTTCTCAACAAAATTATTGTTATTTAGATTAAATAAAAATATATTTGTAAGTAAATGTTATTTAGACTAAGTAAAAACAAAAGTATAAATTAAAAGTAATAAAAAAAATAAATATGAAAAATTTTATCCGAATGCCCGTACATGACTAGTTGTATGTCCCAAATTAAAATTATATATAGCTTGTATTTAAGGCTTTATGTTTAAATTTTCAATTGGCTATTAAGTAACCTAAACAGATTAAAAATGAAATCACAATCTATTATTTCAATTGAAAGACCTGCTAATGAAAAAATGTCTTTTGATATTCCTACAAGACCGCTCATCGTTGATGTAACTCCTCAAGAGAGAAATATTTTATCAAATGTTGGAAACCTTTTGGTAAAAGCCTTTGATAATTATGAAAATCCAGAGTATATAGCTTCACTTCATCTGCATGCATTTCAATTGCTACCCGAACGGATTACCCGGATATTAAGTCAGTTTGGAACTGATTTTTCTGCGAAGCAATATGGTGCCATTGTCTTTAAAGGACTTGTTGAAGTAGATCAGCAGGAGTTAGGACCTACTCCTCCAAACTGGCAGGGTGCAGATTATCAAAAATTAAATAAGTATGGCTTTATTTGCTCGCTTTTGCACGGTGCAGTACCTTCTAAACCTGTACAATATTATGCACAGAGAAAGGGTGGAGGTCTTTTGCATGCTGTTATTCCGGATGAGAAGATGTCAAACACACAAACAGGTTCGGGATCTAAAACCGATTTATTTGTGCATACAGAGGATGCTTTTTTATTAAATCAGGCAGATTTTTTGAGTTTTCTTTATCTAAGAAATGAAGAAAGAGTGCCTTCAACCCTGTATTCTGTTCGCTCACATGGAGAAGTCAATGCCGTTATGGAAAAATTATTTGATCCCATATATCAATGCCCGAAAGATGCGAATTATGAAGATGAAGATATTTCGGATTCAGCACCGCTGGCTTCTGTTTTATATGGCAACCGTGAGCTTCCTTTTATACGCTTCGATGCAGCGGAGCAAATATTTAACGAAAATGCAGGGCAGACATCCGAGGCACTTACTAATTTAATGGATTTTTGGGATGAGGCTAAAACACTAATAAATAGTGATTATATTCCGAATTCAGGAGATCTTATTTTTGTGAATAATCACCTTTGCGCTCATGGCCGAAGTGCGTTTATCGCCGGCCAGAGAATAGAAAATGGTGAGATCATTAAATGCGAACGTCGCCAGATGTTAAGAATGATGAGCAAAACAAGTTTAATACATATCAGGTCTGTGACCCAAACAAATAATCCCTATTTTATTATGGAGGAACACTTAGGTAACGTATTCGATCTTCAATAAATGGACTTGAAATAGTATAAAATGCAAAATCAAAAACTCAGAAACATATCGATTTTCTGAGTTTTTTTATTTGTTTAAGAAATAAATATTAATAGGAATAGGCTAAAGCTGATAAAATTTCTGCAATTGAAAAATAAGCACCACAAACAAATTCATCTGCAGCACCATAATAAATGGTCAGTTTATCTCCCTCTACAACATGTCCGTTTGTAAAAATAACATATCCAAAAAAACCGCTGAGTTCATAATTTTCCCGAGGCATCATAATAGGTTCCAAGGTTCGGGCGATTACTATGGATGGATCTTCTAAGTCCATTAAAAAAGCACCCAGACAATATTGATGTTCTGCATTTGCACCATGATAAATTTCGAGCCATCCTTTGTCAGTTTTAATCGGAGAAGCTCCTGCACCAACCCTTGCACTATCCCATAAGCCTTTTCTGGTTCCTAGAAGAAATTTGTGATTTCCCCAGTGGATTCCATCCGGTGATTCTGCCAGCCAAATAAAATTGCCACCAATTTGTGGACTCGAGGGCCGATGCAGGGCATAAAACTTACCGTTTATTTTTTCTTCAAAAAGGGCACAATCTTTATTATGTGGAGGAAATATCATGCCTTTTTTTTCAAAGGTTTTCCAGTCTTTTGTTGTGCGTAATCCAACCCCAACTCCGCTGCTTGAAACTGCCGTATACGTTATGTAGTAAGTATTTTCTATATAACTAACCCTGGCATCTTCTATCCCAAACTGCTCTAAAATTCCAGAAGCCATAATTGGATAAATGTTTTTTGGGGTATAAAAATCAATACCATTTTCAGAACACAAAATCCGTAAATGTGAAAGTGTGGTAAGATAGTCCAACCCCTTGTATTGCACTATTCTCGCGTCTGTGGCTACTAAGTCGGGGTCATTTAATGGTATTTCTATAATTTCTACTTTCCCTAAACTATTGATTATAGGAAAAAAAATCACACCTTCTTTTTGCGTAATAGACTCGGCAACACGAACTAAAAGCCATGTTTTACCTTCAAATACAAAAACCCCGGGATTTAAAAGGCTGATAATTTTTAATTCAGGACTGCTTGGTAGCAAATCTTTTGGCATTAAAAGTGGATTTTCGGGAAATCTGCGGGCTATATCACTCATACTACGTTTTATTTACTTCTGTTATAGGCAGGCTTGAAGAAACTAATAACACGCAAAAGTATTTTACATGTTATTAAGATAACTATGATGCTATTTACATTTAATAATGTTGATGAATATTAATTTTTGTTAATGTATCGTTTCAATTAGTTTTGATGAAATTTTTCGTCAGTTCCAGCAATTTTAGATAGAAAATTGTATCGGGAACAGAAAAATCATTTTCAAAAACGCTTATTTCTACATTTTTTTCCTGTTTCTCTGCTAAAAAACTCGAACTATACCATATTTTTATCTAGTTACTTTAATAAAATCATTTTTTATCAGGATCCAATTCGGGATTATTCTGATGGTTTCTTTTTGATTCAAAGATTTTTCAACTCTTACAATAGCTTTAAATTTTTGAAAAGAATTAATACGATACAATAAAGGATTGGCTCCATATAACCCAATAGTTTTTTTGTTTCAAAAGAAATCCTGGTTGCTTCATAAATGTATAATAATTGCCAAATGCTAAAATAATATTTTTTAAGATAGATACCTAAAATTTTTGTTCAAGTTTTTGAATATCAGTTATATAAAAGAAAAATATTTTTTGTATTTTTATTGAAATTACTTTTTTATCTATAAAATAGTTTCCTTCTTCGATTTAAAAGGATTTTTTTAAAATAGATTTTATCTATGAAAGTACATTTATATAATATAGATTGTATATATAGTTTGGTTGTTTAGTTTGTAAATTAGTCATTCGATTAAATAATAAAAAATCAAAAAAATAAATTATGGAAGATCACTCAAATGACATTAACAAATGCCCTTTTCATAACGGCAGTATGGATAAGGCAGCTGCCTCAGGTACAAAAAACCGTGACTGGTGGCCAAATCAATTAAAAGTAAATATTTTACGGCAGAATTCTTCGTTGTCAGATCCGATGGGAAATACTTTCAATTATGCAGAAGCTTTTAAAAGTCTTGATCTTGAAGCTGTAAAAAAGGATTTGCAAGATCTCATGACTGATTCACAAGATTGGTGGCCGGCAGATTTTGGTCATTACGGTGGTTTGTTTATTAGAATGGCATGGCATAGTGCAGGAACTTATCGTGTACATGATGGTCGAGGAGGAGCTGGTGCAGGTCTGCAGCGATTTGCCCCGCTAAACAGCTGGCCTGATAATGTAAGCCTTGATAAAGCGAGAAGGCTTTTGTGGCCCATTAAACAAAAATATGGACGAAAAATATCCTGGGCAGATTTGATGATATTGACTGGAAATGTTGCTTTGGAAGCTATGGGTTTTAAAACCTTTGGTTTTGCAGGAGGACGTGCTGATGTATGGGAACCTGATGAATCTGTTTACTGGGGTTCTGAAACTACCTGGTTGGGCGGTGATGAACGTTATAAAGGCGGTTCAGAAGGGGTACCTAAAGATCATGGTGTTGTATCCTCTGATGATGATGCAGATGGAAATGTCCATTCCAGAAATCTGGAAAAACCTCTTGCAGCAGTGCAAATGGGACTAATATATGTAAATCCCGAAGGACCAGATGGTGTCCCGGATCCTATTCTGGCAGCGAAAGATATACGTGATACTTTTGGTCGTATGGCAATGGATGATGAAGAAACTGTAGCGTTGATCGCAGGTGGACATACATTTGGAAAAACGCATGGAGCTGCTTCCTCTGATCACGTCGATAAAGAACCGGAAGCATCAGAAATAGAATTACAGGGTTTTGGCTGGAAAAATAGTTTTGGTTCCGGTAAAGGGCCGGATACCATTACAAGCGGACTGGAGGTTACCTGGACAAAAACACCTACACAATGGAGTAATAATTTCTTCGAAAATTTATTTGCCTTTGAATGGCAACTTTCTAAAAGTCCGGCGGGTGCGCATCAATGGGTTGCTAAAAATGCAGAGGCCAGTATACCGGATGCTTTTGACAGTTCTAAAAAACATTTACCCACTATGCTTACAACCGACTTATCATTACGATTTGACCCAGAATATGAAAAAATTTCACGCCGGTTTCTGGAAAATCCGGATGAATTTGCCGATGCCTTTGCCCGCGCATGGTTCAAGCTTACACATCGGGATATGGGACCTCGTTCCCGTTATCTGGGGCCAGAAGTTCCAGCGGAAGAATTGTTATGGCAGGATCCTATTCCTGAAGTAAACCATCTTTTAATTGACGAAAATGATATTATAGGATTAAAAGAAAAAATATTAAGTTCCGGATTGAGTACATCTCAATTAGTTGGAACTGCATGGGCTTCTGCCTCTACCTTTAGAGGATCCGATAAACGAGGAGGGGCGAACGGTGCGCGTATAAGACTAGCTCCACAAAAAAACTGGGAGGTAAATAGTCCTGCGCAATTAAAACAGGTTTTAGATAAACTGGAAAGTATCCAAACCGAATTTAATGCTCTACAGAGTAGTGGAAAAAAACTTTCATTAGCAGATTTAATCATTCTGGCAGGAAACACCGGTGTTGAGAAAGCGGTTAAAGAAGTAGGTTACACAATAACTTTGCCATTTGCAGCAGGGCGTATGGATGCATCAGCGGAGCAGACAGATGTTGAATCTTTTCAGTATCTGGAACCTAAAGCTGATGGATTCCGAAATTACCGAAAAACAAAATCAACAGTTTCTACAGAGGAACTTCTTATTGATAAAGCAAATTTACTGACCCTTACAGCACCAGAATTAACAGTGCTTTTAGGGGGACTTCGTGTCCTTGACATTAATGCTGATGGTTCAAAAAATGGTGTCTTTACACATCGCCCGGGTCAGCTTACTAATGACTTTTTTGTCAATTTGCTTGATATGAATACACAGTGGCAAGCCTTATCAGATGATAAAGAGCTTTATGCAGGAAATGATCGTAAAACTGGTCAGCCTAAATGGATTGGAACACGGGCAGATCTTGTCTTTGGATCTAATTCGGAATTAAGAGCTATTGCAGAAGTTTATGCGAGCAATGATGCAAATGAAAAATTTATAAATGATTTTATCGCTGTATGGAATAAAGTAATGAACCTGGATCGATTTGATTTAATTTAATTTAATCTGATGGATTGCAATAAGCACTAAATAATATAAGGAGCCAAATTTTACATGGCTCCTTTTTTATTTCCAAAAAGTTGTTTTTCTGTCTCTTATTTTAAAATGATTCGTTTATTTCCTGATAGACATTCTGTTCTTAAATTTGTCCCCTTTTTTATACCTTTGTCTTATGATAAATCAAGATTCTATAGTTGCTTTGGCTACACCGTCCGGAGCAGGAGCTATCGCCATTATTCGGATTTCAGGATCAGATGCTATTGCTATCGGAAATTCAGTTTTTAAATCTATAAAAAACAAGGACTTAACCAGGCAGAAAACCCATACTTTACATTTAGGCCACATAGTTGATGATACTAAAACTCTTGATGAGGTTTTGGTTTCGGTATTTAAAGAGCCTAATTCGTATACCGGTGAAAATACTATCGAAATTTCATGTCATGGTTCTACGTATATTCAGCAACAAATTATTCAGTTATTGTTGCGTAAAGGCTGTCGAATGGCTGATGCCGGTGAATTTACCCTTAGAGCATTTTTGAATGGAAAATTGGATTTATCCCAAGCCGAAGCCGTTGCCGATTTGATTTCGTCAGACAACGAAGCTTCTCACCAGATTGCGATGCAGCAAATGCGAGGTGGTTTCTCGAACGAAATTGCCAAACTGCGTGAAGAGCTATTGAATTTTGCCTCCCTTATCGAACTCGAATTGGACTTTGCCGAAGAAGATGTAGAATTTGCTGATAGAACTCAATTTCACGAATTGGTCAACCGAATTGAATTTGTATTGAAACGTTTGATTGATTCTTTTGCAGTTGGAAACGTTATTAAAAACGGAATTCCAGTGGCCATTGTAGGTGAACCGAATGTTGGAAAATCTACTTTGTTAAATGCATTATTAAACGAAGAGCGCGCCATTGTTTCGGAAATTGCGGGTACCACCCGTGATACCATTGAAGACGAATTGGTGATTGGTGGCATTGGCTTCCGATTTATTGATACGGCTGGAATTCGCGAAACCAAAGATTATGTTGAAAGCATTGGCATTCAAAAAACTTTTGAAAAAATTGAACAAGCGCAAGTCGTTATCTTTTTGTTTGATGGTTTAAAGTTTAAAGTTTCAGGTTTTGACTATATCACTGAAATTGAAAAAGTAAAAAACAAATACCCTCTAAAACCAATTCTAGTAGTTATAAATAAAATTGATTTGTTAGCTGAAAATGAAATCTTAAGTATCAACAACCAACTTGAAACTTTAAACCTTAAACTTTTAAAAATTTCAGCCAAAAACAAAGAAGGCATCGAGGATTTAAAGAATCAATTGCTTTCGTTCGTAAACACCGGAGCGCTAAGAAACAACGAAACAATAGTCACAAATACAAGACATTACGATTCGTTATTAAAAGCCTTAGAAGAAATACAAAAAGTGAAATTTGGACTAGAAACCAATCTGTCCAGTGATCTTATGGCGTTGGATATTCGTGAAGCCTTGTATCAATTTGGACTCATCACAGGTCAAGTTACAAATGATGAATTATTGGGGAATATTTTTGCTAATTTTTGTATCGGGAAATAGGTTTCACAAAACATCACAAACTAAAACAAAGCGTCCCAATTAAAATGTTATAAAATTGCATTTTAATTGGGATTTTACTTTCTATGTTATTTAGCTTTATTTACAGATAGATTAATGATGAGAAAAAGGAAAACAACAAATATAATCTTATTCAAAGGAAGCCATATATTAATTCAATTTCAGCATGATGTTAATAATTTGCTAAGAACAGGTAAAACTACCTGTACTCGTTTTCAGGATAAATTTTAGATTTGTAAGGATCTACTACCAAACAGAAGCTAACTATTGAGCTATTTTGACTGTGATAGCATCAGATAATATATGCGACTTACCGCTAAATAGTGTAACAAACCAAATAATTACTAAATATGGACAACAAAAAACGAATCATTGAAAAACCTACTGCAAACAACGTAAAATGTTGGGATAGTAGTGGCAGTACTGAAATTGTGACACAACGTCTTAAAGAGATGTTTGTAGAAATGGGTCAAAAAACCCGAATTGAAAAAGGGCAAAACCCAGCCGAACGTGCTGTTTTTAGAAAGCAACATGGTATCACTTATGGACAATTCGTAATCAATGAGGATATTCCTGAAAAATTCAAAAAAGGTATTTTTGCTGGCTCTCTTTATGATTGTGCTATTCGTTTCTCTAGTGATACAGGAACTACTTCACCTGACTTACATTCTACTATTGGAGTGGGTTTGAAATTGTTTGGAGTGGAAGGACCAAAGCTTTTTGGAGAAGGCCCTACTGCCGATTTCATTTTTCAGAATATCGATCGCTTTTTTGCCCGTGATGCTCAGCAAATGTGTACATTTACTACTGCTGGTGTTATTGATAGGGATTATGATACGTATATCAACAAACATCCTGAATTAGCTAGTATTTTACAAGCGATGCAGAAAGAAGAAGCGAGTGTGTTAAGTACTAGTTATTGGGCTATTTTACCTTTTCAATTGGGAGAAAATCAAATTGTAAAATACCGTTTGGTTCCGGAGGATACCTATAAAGGAGCTCCTTTTGATGATGATAATTATTTACGACTTGATTTAGAAAAACGCTTACGTAATGGAGCTGCTACTTTCAGATTTGAAATCCAATTACGTACAAACGAAGCAACCATGCCTCTTAACGATGCACAGGTAGTTTGGAGCACAGAGGAAAGTCCATACCTCTGTATTGCTAAGTTGTATTTACCCCAACAAGATGTAACTGCGATTGGTCAGTCTGAATTTGGAAGTAATCTTTCATTCAATATTTGGAGGACTTTAGAAGCTCATAAACCTTTAGGTTCAATTGCAGAGGCTCGCAAAACAGTTTATGCTGCCAGTGCTGAAGCCAGACATCAGGCTAATGGACAACAGCTACAGGAACCTAAAGAAATAAATCCACATTTTAGAGGCAATACAGATGAGGATAGTACTTGTATTGTTCGAGCTGGTATTTATCCTCCTATTGGCGTGATGCGTGTGGGAAATAGTGAAGAAGAGTATTTTATAGGTCCTTTAGTAGACGAACCAGAAGCAAAAGAGGATGTTTATGCGTATCGCGATAAAACCGGAGCGATAAAACGTCAGGCCGCACAGTTTCGCATTTATGGTTTCAATGCTGCTGGAAAAGCAATTAAGGAGTTGACTATGGATAATGCTAAAATTACCTGGCATTCCCATTTGGCCAATCAAAAATCATCTTGGTATCAATTCCAAATTGCCTTAGATATTCCGGATGCATCCGATCCTAATGTTCCACCTTCCTTATTAAGAAATATTGATGTAAAAGACCGGAATCAGTTATTGATTGATGGCGGGGGAGAAAGCATTTCAAAACCTAATGTCACTGAAGGGAAAAAATTCATAGGGAAGTTTATGGGCGAATCGGTTTATTTAGGAGAAATGCATACCGACGAAAAAGGGCGCTTAGTGATGCTGGGAGGTCATGGTAAATCGAAAAACAGCAATGGTGACAGAGCTATTACTTTCGCCAATAATGAAGGTTGGTATGATGATATGTCAGATGGTCCTGTTACCGCCACAGTAGAATATGAAGGAGTAGCTCTCAATGTAGATCCTGCCTGGGTGATTTGCGCACCACCTGATTATGCCCCTATGCAAAAATCGGTTCGTACTATGTGGGATTTAATGCGTAGTGTTGCTGTAGAATCAGGAATGTTAGTAAGACCAGCAAGACCTTCTTTCTGTAAAGACATCTTGCCTATTTTTGAAAGAATGACCAATTTACAATGGGTAAATGCAGGATTTGCTGCTGCTTTTGGATGGGGTGGACAATTTAATTATACGAGTTTAGCATGGGTAAAAAAACTAAATGATCCTTCTTCTGCCAACTTAGAAATGCGTCGTACTATTTCCAATAATTTCCGTAGGTTTGATCAATCTGGTGCCGAAGCTCCACAGTTATGGCCTTGGCTATATGGTGATGCAGTTGCCATTCCTTCACAAGGTTCAGTGCGTCAACATTCCACCTTATCGCATTTGCAATTGGAGTTTTTAGACCAATGGGTAAAAGGTGATTTTGATGCCGATTTTGTAGATACAACAGGCTGTCCTTATATCCCCCCTGTTAAAAAAATTGATGATTATCCTATTGCCGAACAACCCGATATGCTAACCAAGGCGGCCATGGATTTCTGCTTGGCAGATGCTTTTCATCCGGGTTGTGAAATGACTTGGCCTATGCGAACTTCTGGTATGTATATGGCTCCTTTCCGATTGAAACACGCTCCTAAAACACCAAAAACCGATTACCATTATTATGGTTCTACTATGAATAGTGATGTCTTGACTTTACCTGCTGGTCCTTTATTAGGTGGCCAGGTGCCAGGTGGTGTGACGAGATGGATGGCTATTCCCTGGCAAACTGATACGGCAAGCTGCAGAGATGGCTATACTACTGCATACGATCCTTATCTGCCAACATTCTGGCCTGCCAGAGTTCCTAATAATATTTTGAGTGAAGAACGTTACAAAGAAACTTTAGATACACACTTGGCAGAAGAAACCCGTAGAGAAGCTTTTGCATATCGTTATTTTTGGCTGGATGATCTGCCTTTAGATGGAGAAGCACCAACACAAACCAATCAGATCAATGCAATGGTGAAGTATTTTGACAAGTTAGCAATTGTCCAGCCGCGTCCAGGTGTGCCTGATAATCCTAATTTTCCACCCGAAATGCAAATTGGTGTAATTCCTAATGAGGAACAAAACCAACTGTTGTTGCAAGAGACAGAAACCCGATTAAGAAAAATCTTAAAGGACAACAAGCACTTGGATAAGAAAGAAGAATCTTTATTACATATTACTTTGGAACATTTGTCTAAGGAAGGTTTGTTTACTGAACAAATTGTAATAGAGAGTACTCGCGAGCAACTGTTAGAGTTGGTTCAGGACGAATTGGTTCAGGATGAAGCTTTAACAAGCGAAGTTCAAAAACTAGTTGATTTATTAGCTTCTAAAGTACATAAATTCACTAAAACAAGAACAGTTCCTCATTCCAGACAAGCTCGAAAAGAGGTGGGCGTTCCTGAACAGTTGGTTCGTTTCCAGCGTTTTATTCCAAAAAAACATTAGATTTGGTAACAGAAAAAACAGATATAGTAATAATAGGTGGTGGCATTGCAGGTTGCATTGCCGCCATTTCTTTGATAGATAGCTATCAGGTAACATTAGTTGATAAACTTCCTGAACCTACTGAGCGCATTGGAGAATCATTAGCTCCTGCTTCGCAACGCATTCTAAAACAATTGGATGTATTGGAGGGTTTGGAAAACCAAGTAGGCACTTTGTACAGGAAAAGTGTAGGTATGCAGTCCTATTGGGGAAGCAATCAAGTACATCTTGTAGACGATTTAAGAAATCCTGATGGTTTTGTTAAAAATTTGGACCGCCAAGCTTTTGAAACCTATCTGAGAAAGACTGCCGAAGCACGTGGAGCTCATTGTTTATGGGGTTCTAAACTGCATAGTAGTTCTTATGAAAATTCTCGTTGGCAGCTGCAATTAAGAGCTAGTGATACCTCTTTATCTGTTTCAACGATTTCTGCATCTTTTGTCATTGATGCTAGTGGGCGTCAATCGCATTTTGCAAAGAGTTTGGGTATTAAACGACAAGTGGAAGATCAATTGGTTGCTTGCTGGGTTACTTTGCCTAACAGCAGAACAAATACCATGAGTACCATTTCTGCCAGTGAAAACGGGTGGTGGTACAGTGCTGTGATTCCTAATGACAAACGGGTGGTGGCTTTTCATACCGATGCTGATTTAGTGCCAAAAAATCAATTAAAAACAACTGCCTCATTTTTGGAATTGGCAAAAGAGAATCCTGTTATTTTGTCTTTACTAAGTGAACATGAAAATGCTATTGTTTTTAAAGGTACGGTTGCGGCTAATTCCACTAAATTAGAGCAAGTTTCTGGGCAACAATGGGTTGCTATAGGCGATGCAGCACTAAGTTTTGACCCATTATCTTCGCAAGGTATGTACAATGCAATGGCCAGTGCCATGCAACTACAAGCTTTACTATTACAGTACGGGTTTACTGAAACACTTCAAAAAACACATACAGAACAAACTGAGTATATTTGGCACCATTACCTAAAGCACAAAAGTATTTTTTATCAGGCGGAAACCAGGTGGAAAACAGCGGCTTTTTGGGAGAGACGGTTGTGATGATTTTCGTTTACAACTACGTTAAATTTTGTATAATAGAGCCACTATTCTATAAAATTTGTCTCGTTTCACTCAAAAATCCTTCAATAATAAATCTCAATAATAAATCTTAAACAGGCTCTTGGACTTGCTAAGAAATCTTTTAGCTTAGCATTTTAGTAAACTAACTTTTGATAAAGACCTCATTTATATGTTAGACAAGTTATACATACAAAAATTCCACGCCGATAAAATCGAAAAATACGGTTCAGAAAGTACCCAAAGTTTGGCTTGGTTCTCTGAGGAAGACCAACTGAAACGTTTTGAAATTTTAACTCAAATAGGAGATTTAAATGATAAATCAATTCTAGATATTGGTTGTGGCAATGGCGATTTGTGTTATTATTTATCTCAATATTTTACAAATTTCTCCTATCATGGTATCGATATGATTCCTGCTTTTTTAGACAATGCTATTGAAAAAAACAAAGACTTTCCAGATACAACATTTTATCTGGGTGATTTTATGCAGGGAAATTTACCCGTCGTTGATTATGTTTTAGTGTCGGGTTCTCTTAACTATAAAAACAGCGATCCAGACTTTATTTTTAAAGCCATAGCCCATTTGTATGCCCATTGTAATAAGGGATTAGGATTTAATTTATTAAGTGATACCATAAACACTGATGGTATTTTAATGACCTATTCGCCTAAAACTATCACCGATTTTTGTAAAACGCTTTCTAATAGTGTTGTTGTAGAGGACAATTATGTTGATGGTGATTTTACGGTGATGGTTTATAGGTAGAGATGTGTTTGTATAATGTTTGAAAAGTACCTAGGCTACTTTTTTTTGATTTCCTCTTTTGCTTGTCTTTTAGCATCTTTTTTATTTACTCCACTTTTAATTAGTTCCATTTGTCTTTCATTCACATCTTGGTACTCAGGACGATTGTGGTGTTGTAAACCATTAGGATTGTTCTTTTTTGCTCTTTCAAGATCTCTTTTTTTCTTACCCAACTGTGCAACATCTGAATTGTTTTCTATAGTCTCCAGCTTTTTTTGAACAATTGAATTCGTGCGATTATCTTCTAAAGCAAAAGTTTGATTGCCATTGTTTTTTTTCTGCGTTACAGCATTTGCCACTGGCTGATTTTTGTTCTTTTGGATTTTGTCGGCGTGAGTATTCATAAATTTTCCTTTTTAATTTTGTTGATTTATTTAATAATTTGAGCTAAATGGCATCTTTATATTTTTATAGACAATACTTCTTAGCTTTTTATGCAGTTTTTAAGGTTGTATTTTACCATTTCCCGGATTAGTTTCTTCAAGTATGTAACCATTTATAGTATACATAGGTGATCCTGTAGGGTAAACATTAAGGGTTTGTTGAAATTCTATTGGAAGGTTTTTGATAGTTTTTACTGCGTTTTTTACTGTTGCCCTTTTAAGGATTTTCATTTTGTATTCAATTTGAGTGCCACGTCCAGCACTTAGTAGATTGTTTGCTTTATTCTCAATAGATTTATGTAATCCATTCATTGAAGAAGTAATTGGGACAATATTTTTGTAACCTCCACTACCCCCCAATTGATCATTAACCATATGTCCTCCAATCCAACTACCTCCAAGAAATTTCTTAACCTTTTGTGCTTCAGCTCTTGGCCCAGCCTCAACA
This sequence comes from Flavobacterium cheongpyeongense, assembly GCF_003202435.1. Classification (GTDB taxonomy): domain Bacteria; phylum Bacteroidota; class Bacteroidia; order Flavobacteriales; family Flavobacteriaceae; genus Flavobacterium; species Flavobacterium cheongpyeongense. Next base: position 500,059 of record NZ_QJHK01000002.1, on the reverse strand, counting down.
CCAGTCGCACGACTTAAGCTATTTATCAATCCAGAAGTATACTTATCTTTTTTATTTCGTACAGTCATTGTTTGTTTTTTTAAATCAACTTTGTGTACATGGGCTTTCGTACCCTTACCCTTAGCTTTGGACTTCTTATATTGTATGACAGGTGATTTAAATTGGAAAGGTTTATTGGAATTATAATTCACTTTTACATCATCCATAGAGTGACCAGAAAAGTTTTCTATTCCAGATTTTAAGTTATCAGTTAAACCAGTGTTGTTTGCTTTTTTTTGTGAAATTGTCGAAGGACGGTTGTCTTGTAATTCAATTGCTTTGTTTTGAATTAATGTGTCTCCAAAATTAGAAGTAATCGTTTTGTTGTTGCTGGATTTTTTATAAAAATGTTGCATGATTTTATTAGTACAAATTAATTATTGTTAAATTCTTTTCTAAAAAAATAAATTTTAAAAACTTAAAATTTATTACCATTTCAACCCAATCATTCGAAATTCAAGTGCTGCCATCTTTAATCGCTGTTCTAATTCATTTGATGGATCAGTTGGTTGATCAATTTTTGTTCCCCCTCCGTCACCTTCATGTGGTCCTTTGAAAATGTTTTTTGGAGAATCACAAATTGCGACAATCGCTGCATCTACCCAGGTGTTGAAATTTATTGGGCTTTTTAAGGGATTAATTGTTAATCCAGGAGTAACACATATTTCTATATTTTTTAGATGTGATTGCAGTAAGCTAACAATTCCTAATCGGGTTTTTCCTTGGTTGATTATTTGATTTTCTAAACTTTCATACAATTTTATGTAAGGTACATAATGATTGTAATTAGTTCCTATACCGTTATCACCATAACTATCAACTTTGTCTTTTACTTCTGTGGGAATGCCCTGCCTAGCATGAATTAGATTAATGATTACTTGTTCATCAAATGGTGTTTGATTTGGTTCCGTAGAATAGTCACTCAAAGTATAGGCCGTTGTCATTAACTGTTTTGGCGCGTTTTGTTGCGTTGCTATACTAAAATTATTTTTTACTGTTTTAAAATTACTATCAGTCTTCATCTGTAATGCCTTACTTCCCATAACATCTGCTTCTTTCTCCAAACCTGCATCATCATTTACATTCACTTTTCCCTTCATTTGCATAGTAGGTTTTACCCGACCCTGCTTTTGTTGCACCACATGCCAGGCTTCATGTGGCAGATGTTTTTCTTGTCCTGAGGCTATATGAATATCAGTTCCCTGTGCATAGGCATGGGCATTGAGTTGTGCAGGTTTGTCCGAATTATAATGCACTTTCACATCATCCATAGCGTTACCAGAAAGATTTTCTATTCCAGATTTTAAATTATCAGGTAAACCCGTGTTGTTGGCCTTTTTTTGTATTAAAGGACGATTATCATTGAGCACTTTTCCTTTACTTCCTACAACATTGGCTGCTGCTTGTCTATTGTTATCTTTTTTTTGTAGAGTAGTATCTTTTATGGATTCATTCATAATCGAAAGAGTAAAAAGTTAGTCTATAAGTTTATTTTTTCACAATCGTACTTCTTATAAATTTTCTCAATTCCAGTCGGTTGCCATTAAAAATATCATAATCAAAATTGGTTTCCTGGTAAGAGTAACTATCGGAACGCTGCCATATCATCCATTTATTATCCCATGCTGAGGGAATATAGCTGGTCGTAAGATCCTTTGTATACGCTGCTATCCATAATGGGTACTTTGCAAAATCGGAAGTGTTTAAATATTTGTCTCCCGTTGATTTATTAGTATAGATCATAGGAATGCGACCTGTTATTTTTTCAACTTCTTTTAGAAAGAGCAGTATATTGTTTTGAGCAGTTTTTAAATCACCACAATTGGTATCCATACTACTGTTTTCTATATCCATAACTGGAGGTAAGTGACTAATATTTAGAAATTGGTTATCCATAACAACTTTTGCAAAATGTTGGGCTTGTGCTATGGGGTCATATTCACAGAGATAAAAATGATAGGCTCCTCTTACCACATGTTTTTCTTTTAGGATATTGCAATTTGCTTCATATGTTGGATCGATATAACTGGTTCCTTCTGTGGCTTTGCAAATGACAAAATAAAGGGAATCTTTCTTTTTATTTAATGCAGTTATAAGATCACCTTGATAGTGTGAAATATCTAATCCGTAAGTAACAGAATCTTTTGATAATAAATTTTTAACTAAACTCAATGGTTTATTATTTAAACTGTCTTTTGAGGGTTCAGCAATTGCTGTGTTTAATTCTGTCTTTAAGAAAGGTTTTATTTTTTCATTATAAGCCCAATCCACTAAAAACCATATTGCTAAAGCTAATGTTATATTTTTTAGCATCGTTTATTTTTTTAGAATTAGGGTTTTATTTTCTTTGCTAAACTCCCGTTTTATTCCTTTTAATAACTCGTTTTTAGTTACAACGGAATCATTTCTGCCTATTGCAGCCAAGGCACAGTATCGCAATACATTAATAATAGCTCCACCTGCCAGCTCATAATCTTCGGCGATTTGGTATAAATCAATTTCTTCTGATAAAGTACAAATGCCTGAGAATGCATTTTGCCACAATTGATAACGTTCTTCTGTAGATGGCATATTAAAATGGATTATAGCCTGAAATCGTCTGGTAAATGCTTCATCCATATTGGCTCTTAAATTAGAAGCCAGAATAACGACTCCGGGAAAATCTTCAATGAGTTGCAATAAATGAGCAGTTTGCTGGTTGGCATGTCGGTCATTGGATGAATTAGCGGCAGTTCGTTTACCAAATAAGGCATCGGCCTCATCAAAAAACAAAATCCACTCTTTATCTCGGGCAATATCAAATACTTTGGATAAATTTTTCTCGGTTTCTCCAATGTATTTGGAAACAATCATGGATAAATCGATACGATAGACTTCTTTGTTTGTTGCTTTTCCTAAAAGGGTAGCGGTTAATGATTTTCCTGTTCCTGGTGGACCGTAAAACAAGGCGCGATAACCAGGCTTTATTTTGCTGGACAAACCCCATTCGTTGAGTAAGGTTTCGCCATGTTCTAGCCAAGTGAGGATTTCATTAACTTGTTCCATAACGATAGTATCCAGTACGACATCTTCCCAGTTCAAAGAGCTGGTTATTTTTTGTGCCGGGAAAGAAGCACTTTGTGCGACACTTATTTTTTCATTGGTTATAAAATAATGAAACCAATTGTGATGCAGACTAAGAATACCATTTAATTTTGGAATGAAAGCATCTGTTTCGGCTAATTGCAGTACATCTTCTTTGATGAGTTTGTTTTCTTTGCTTACTATTTTATGGACTTCATTTAGTAATTCTTTATGTGTAGCAGTAATTAAGAAAGCCAATGTTTGTCCTGTTGGTATAAAGCCGCTATGTCCTTTATCTATTACACCTCCAAATTCGGTGAAACCTCGATCATACATAGCATTTTTTCCAAAGAAAATATCTAGGATTTCAGGTCTAAGATGTGGTGCTAAGCATAGTGCAATTCCTAAACGTTCATAGATGTTTATGTTCCAATTGTTTACTAAGGAAGCGAAAGGGCTATTTTCTGTAGATAAATCAGGTATAGGAATATCGTGCCAATCGTTTTCATGACCTTCTTGCATCAAATAGCTACAGATGACTTGTTGTATTACTTTTTCAAGCCAATCAAGTTCTTCATGCAGTATTGTTATGTTCGTTTTAGATCCCATAGTTCACAAAAAGTTTTTCAATATCATCTAATGAAGCATCGGCCCATTTAAAATAGAGCAATGCTGTATTAGGATTGAGTTGATTGCCAGATAATAGATCCAGAATACTTATTTGAGCATTATTTAATAGAGCAACATCGTGTTCTTGATTCGTATCCAGATTGTATTTATAAAAATCTTTTCCCCATAAATTCAATAAGGTACGTTGGTAAATAAGTTTGTCTATAAATTCTGAAAGACTTTCATTTTGTTCTGCTAATTTCTTAGCTTTAAAAAAACTAGGTTTTCTTTCGGATTGCCTATAATAATATTCAATATCCTTTGACTGAATTGTTTTTGAATCGGAATGTCCAAAAATATCTACCAGACCAAAGTTTTCTGTTTCCATAGCAATTTCTAATTCTCCATCTTTTGCTCCAGCAATAGCTAATGTCCAATCAGAAGTACTCGCTGTTTCGGTAATCAAATAGAGTTCTCTGAAAGAAAAATAAGTTTGGGTCAGTTTTATAATTAACTCATTCTGTAGTTCAGTCCAATTTTTAATTTTGACTGCCTCAGGATTATTACATTTAAAAATAAAACTCCCGCCAGCTGCAAAAGCTAAAATTTGTTTACTAAATTCAAAAACACCATCAAATGCGCTATTGCCTGTTGCTCTCCCTGAATAAGGTTTTGAAACGCCATCGCTAAATTGCCAGGAATCGCTATTTAATTTGATGTCATGCTCAAAAACTACATTTTTCATTTCTACAATATTGGAACTAAAAATATTTCCTAAAACAATCATTTCGCCATTGATGATATGGAAAAAGTCTCCTGGATACAGCGTTTTGTTTAAAGGCTTTGAAGGAATATAATTAGTTTTAGTATAGAATGCACTATAAAATTTTTTGTAAATACGATTCATGGTTTTCTTTTTTAGGGAAAGTTATAGTTTTTAGTCACAGTTTTTAAAATAGTAATAAAAACTGTGATTAAAAACCAAATGATTTGTATTGTCTGTCTTAACTAGCAAGAGCAGCAGCATTTGCAGCTGCTAAACCAGCTTGTAAAGATTTTAAATTGATCTGAGCTTTATTTAACTCAGCTGTTTTTAAATTTAACTGATTTAAGGTTTCATTATAGGCATTTTGCATTTTATTAAACTCAGCAACAGAAGATTGATACGCATTATTTAATAACGTTTTTAATGAAGCATTAGGACTATTGGTTTTGTTGTCTGATGTTAATTTGTCATATAATCTGCGAGATTGTACATTTTCTAAAGCTGCTGTATTTAGCACATCCTTGTTAGTTGACTGTGCTGTAAATGTTGCATTTAGAGCTACTAAAGTAAGTGCCACAGCATTGTTGGCATTCGTACCCGCTTTAGTTATCAATGCAATTAATTGATCTGAAATTAGCGGGTTTTGCGCTTTTTTCCGAGTAATTAATCCTGCTAATTTGTTAATCATTTCAGCGGTGTAAATCAGTTTATTAATTACTATAGTCGTATTTTGAGCAACTTCTTTAGTTTTATCATTGGCATGTACAATTTCATTTAAAGCTACTTTTGAGCTGTCTTTTAAATTTAATGCATTTTTTATTACACCATCCATTAAAACAACATTGTTTTTTGCTTGCGTTTTGTTTGCATCTGCTTGTGTTAAAAAGCCTTGGTATGTATTTAATTTGTTTGTTAAAGAAGTGACTATTGCTTGCAATTGAGATACTTCGTCTGTGGCATTTAAAACCTGAATAGTTAAAGAGTCGAGAGTTCTTTTTTTACTTTCGGTAACACCATATTTTGTTTGATTCATTACTAATGTTGACATAGTTGTTTTTTTTAATTGTTATTTTCTGTTGGTTTTGTAGCGTAGTAGAATGTATTGGTATTCTTAAAATCGGAAATTGAGTTTGAAAATTGCACTGTTATCTTTTTTGGACCAGAAGCCATTGATAATATTACAGGAATGTATTCATTTCCTTCGATGAGTGGGTTGCCAAAATTATCCGTGGTGTTTTCAAGTATTGGAAGAGTTACCGATTTTTTATTTGTTTTGGGGTCAATTGTGATTTGATCAGCAGTGGGAACCATATAATTTCCATCTGTAACATTTTCTGCAATCAGTTGGTTAAAAAAGAAACCAGGTTTTGGTGTTGTTTTTTGGCCGTTTTGACTTTCAGAAATTGGATTAATACTTCTTAGATCTATAGAAGTTAACACCTCAATTCTTGTTTTTAAATCATTAATTTGTGTGTCAAGAACATTATCTGTATCGTTTTTCGATGTTCCTTTGGCTTCTGCAATCTCTGAAGTATCATTCTGGTTTAATGCTGTTTGCTTTTCGGTAAGATCGTTCAGTTCGTTAGTTAAACTGTCTAGTAAGTTTTGATTATTGAACTGTTTTATTTCATCTTCTTCGTCTTTAATCTTATTGATTTCATTATTAATTTCAATTACAATTTGCTTTTCTACCGATAGTAAATCTTCGGTTTTAAACATTTGATTGATTACAGTTGAATTGTTAAGCAGAAACATACATCGGTAATCTACTTTTACTGGATTAGGTTCCATTAAATTAAATTGTAATACTTGGGTTGTATAATTTGCTGTATTATCTTTTTGAGGCAAGAAAGAAACGGATATCGAATCAGCATTAGGGCTTTTTAATGGAGTAGTCAAAACAAAAGAAGAGGATGCGGCCGTTAAATAATCTTCAAAATTGTTTAATGATTTTTTATAATCGATTGTAAATTGTGCCAAAACAAATACAACATAGTTCTCTCCTAATGACAAAGTATCATTATTAATATCTTTGATATCATTTATTGAAATAGTCTCTGAAATAGTTTCAAAATTAGTATCATATATTGGATAAGCTATTTCAGGAGTATTAATCAATCCTTCTGCAGTAGCGATTGAAAAAATTGATTTTTCACTTTCTTTTACTACGAAAATGTAATAATTTTCTACAGGATTAACATTGTACGGATAAGTAATTATGCCATTTACTAAAATTTCTATATTGTTATTATAAAAAGGATTTAGATAAGTATCAAATTGAACAGTAAAATCTGAATTGGTTTTCTTTGTAATTTGTAAGTTTAAATTCAATTCGTTTATACTTAGTAAATAGTTTTCTTTAGCGGCATCATATTCTACATTGGCATCTATTAATTCTCCTTCTGCTTTTTTCTGGGCAGTAGCTGCATCGGTAAAGGCTGTGTTTTCAGTAACCTGTAATGTAGTGGTGGCTCCTAATTGATTATTTAAAACAGTTACTAAATCTGTAATGGATGTTCCCGTGATTGTTGCCATATCTGAAACAGTACTAGCTGTTACTTCTGCAGTCCGATAAGATGCATCCATGGCCAATTGAGATGCTACTTCAGCATTGTATGCCGTATCATTCATTAGTTTGTTTACAGCAACTGCTTGGTCATAAATTTGGCTTCCATAATCTGCAGCATTCAAAATACTCACGATACTGCCCATATCACTGGCTAAACTGACTATAGCATTTGTTGCAATTTGAACATTAGCTGCTGCAACCGCAGTATTTGAAACAGATTGTAAATTAAACTGATTTTCCTGGTTGGCAGTAGCTACTACATTGGTGCTAAGGTTGTTATTTTCTACAGCTTCATCTTTAATTGTTTCCTGATCAGCATATTTTTGTTCTGTTTTTTTTAATTTTTCCTGAGCTGTTATTTTTGCATCTTCGGCATAATAAAGCGTGAACATACCCGCATTTAATTGGGCTTGCGTGGTGCTTAATTTTAGTTCTTGTGCTTGCAAGGATGTTGCGACACTTGCGTTTAGATTTTCATTGTAGGAACTCATAATTTTTAGTTTTAATGTTAATATTATTTATTAGTATTCTATTTAAATTGTAAATAGTTATAGTTATCTTTTTATTTATTAGTATGGCCATATTACATGTAATGGTTTTTTCATCCAAGGGTATTTAATGATTGAAAATGAAAAGGGTGATTTGTGTATCAATAGATCATAGACTCTTTTTTCGACAGTTAATTCCCAGCGTTCTTCTTTTTCTATAAGTAATCCATCTCTTACCAGCCAGTTTCCTCTAAAACCTAATATAGAGGTATCTCCAACCTTTGGCCAATGTGAAATAGCAGCTTTAATAAGACCATTGATTAATTCTGATTGTTCTTCAGTAATGCTAATTCTATCCTTTACAGGCGTTGTTATTGGTAATCCACATAAGACTTTATTGAGTGGTAATAAAGATTCTTCTGTTTTTGTCAATCCTGTGATAACGTATTGTATGTAATGAACAGCATTTAATTGAGTTGTACTGTTTTTAAATTTTTTTTCATTTAATAAACCCAATCGGTCCATCAGTATTTCGATATAATTGTTTAATATAACGATACCAGCGTTTTTAACGGGAATAGCAGTAGCTGTTTCCTGATTTGAAAGTGTTTTTGATACTAGCTCTTTTGGAAATTTTATATCTATATTTTTAGTTGTAGTTTTAGAATTTGATTTTATTAATTGATTTAAACTAATTTGTAAAGCAGGAGCAAAGCGGTATTTTATTTTATCTAATTCAAGTAGTATTTCTTTTGTTGAAATATTCTTTTTTTGACTGAGTTCCCATAGTAATTCTTGCCAAATATTTTCAACAGAAAGAATGGTCCAGTTGTTTTCTGTCCATGCAATAATTATTTTTTTTAATAGAATAGTTTGAATTTCTTTACCAGATATGACTTTTATGGACGATTGTCCAAAAGCAGTATGCATACGCTCGACTGTATATAGTTGATGATTGTTTTTGATATTATTCTTAATAACAGCCATTGTTTTTCTAAAATCCATCCAGTCGTATAACTGTTGTTTGTGCAATTGAGGAATTTTATTTTGTTTATAAACAACAATAAAGGGGATAGGGTTATATTCTAATACTTCATGAAATAAATCGAGAGCAGAATTGTTTTTAGTGTTGTTGTACCAAAGGGGTATTTTCTTTTCCGTAATTAATACAACATACAATGCTTCAATTAAACCTTGTTCTTCGCATAATTGTATGTCTTTATTTCTAAAGATTGTGACACTACTGGTTAGATTTGAAAACGAGTTGTTGTATTGTATTAAAATGTCTTTTAGGATTGGACTAATTGTTATCTTATTGGAAATAATAGTATTCATAATTTCATTAGAAGTTATCATTTCCTGCTTTATCATTTGGTTGATCCAATATTCGATAAATGGTTTCCCTATAACTTGTATCGTCTTGTTTTGTTGAATAATTTCCCAGGTTATTTTCCAAAAAGAGTTTTCGATGTTCGCCTTGTTATTCGAATTCATAAAAAACATTATAAATTCATAAAAAGATTTAAGGGTTTCTATTGCTTCTTTGAGTAATGTCGAACTATCATTTGTAATCCATAAACTAAAAATGCTCCAGTCTAAACTAGTTTGTAGTATTTTAATTCGTTTCTCAGTTATGGTATAATTTGAAAGTATTTTTCGTACTTCTGATGGATTGATTTCAAGAGCCATTTGTAGCAAGTCTTTCAGTAGGAATTCCTGATTGTTTGCGACAAATTTTAAAGTTTCGTTTTGAATGCTTTTTGTCAGCCATTCATATAAATTTTCAGTGGTTACCATTTGTCCGTTCAGTAGCATACTTTCTGTACGAACTAAATTTGGCTTTTCTGAAGTGTCTATTGGATGCTTTACAATTTTTTTTTCAGGAATTGGTTGTATTTTGCTTTGAAATAATTTTAATCTTATTTTTTCTAAGTTATTTTCAGAAGCACTGATGTTTTGTATTTTTTCGTGTTTAAAAAGCAGTGTTACAAAAACATCAAAATTGTTTTTTTGAGAAGGAGTTATCAGTTTTAAAAGTTTTGCTAAAACGGCTTCTAAGAACTGAATTGAAGTGTACTCAGTATGCAATAGAATGAGTTTTACACTTATCAGATACAGATTGTCTAAAAGGAGTGAACTAAAATTTCCAGACGCTGAATTTTGATTGATTTCTTTTATTATTCTTTCCAGTGTCTGTACTAAAAGTAATTTTGGGTGATTCCCTTTTTTAACAAATAAAGAAAGCTGTTTTTTATCTAAGATATAAGGAAACAATACTTTTATAGTCTCTTTGTTATTGTGTTGTATTATCGTTTCAAAGCATTGCACTGGGTTAAGTCTAAGCTGTTCAATTATTAATTTTTGAATCTCTAAAGAACGACTTGTGGCAGCTGAGTTAGATCGTATTTTTTGTGCTAATTCTGCTATTAAGTCATTAAAATTTGTAACACGAGTAGCTGTGTGTTTTTCTGAGACTTCATCAATTAAAATAGCGGTTAAATTGGTATATATTTCTAAAGTAGCAATTGTTTTTGAAGACGAAGGAACGCTTACATTGGTCATTCTATTGACAATGCTCTCTTTTAATTCATTGTTTTTTTTACTTAACTCATTAAGGATAAAATTTAGAAATGTTTTATTATCAAATGGGGTATTCTTATATTTTATTAGGAATTGAATTCCAATTTGCCATAAGAAATCAATTGCTATTTTCTCATTCATTTCTTTGTAAAGCTTTTCTATGAAATAAATACTGTCAATCAGCATTTGAGATGCTACAGGAAGAATGGCATGAAAAATATTTTCAAGAGCTTCGTTACTTAAATCTTGGACTACATCCGTCCAAAAATAAATATCCTTACTTAAGGATGAAAAAAGGCTACTAAATTTGGTTTTATTTTCTTTTGAAAGCACAAGGATCAATTCATTAAATTCACTTTTCGAAATACTTTCTTTGCGAAGGGAAGCTGAATTAAAGAGAGTTTTTAATCGTATCCAATAATCTGTTTCGTCTATTGTGGCTATTTCTGTTTTAGCTTTAATAAGTTCATTTTCTTTGGTTAAAAGATTGAGGATTAATATAAAATCGGCTTTTGTACTTGTAGTAACATAAATATGTTGTATGGCCAATTCAATCATATTTAGCAATTCAGAATAAGACACATTATAATGATTTGACATTTGCTGAATACTACTTTTCATAAAAGCAACTTTATTGAAAATAGTTCCTCGATCTGTAAATAAATAATTGAGTATCCAAAACCAAAGATTTTTTTTAAAGTCATTTTCATTAGCAGGGACAAGTGTTTCTTGCTGTTGAATTTTGGTTAATTCTTCAGAAAATTTAATAATCTGATTGTGATTACTGGTTTCTAACCCCTCAATTATTTTTAAAATAATAGATTCCTGTAATTGCCATGCTATTCTTTTTCTAACATTTTCATCTGTTTTTCCTACTTCATTAAGCATTTTTAGTAATGCTTCTTTGTTGGAAATAAATAGAACTTCCATCATTTTATTTAAAGAACTATCGTTTTTATAGTTCCAGGGCATAGCACCAGTTAAAAAATAATGACCAAGCATATCTATTTGTGAGGTTTTCGTATTTGAAATTTCAATGCGATCAGTTCTTTTTTCGGCATTTAGAATCATTGTAAAGAGTTGTTCGCTTAATTGATTGCATAGTTTTAAAGACAAATCTTCTTCTAAAATATTATAATCAATATGACCTAAATCCAAGGTTAATGATGGGATACTCCAGGTTTGACTTTCAGGACACATCTCATCAAAAAGAGCTGTTATCTCATTTGGCATTTTTGTCTTGCTCCAAACACTGATGCGTTGCTGCAATTCATGGGCGTTTTCTTTCTTGTCAAAAGAATTTTCCCATTTAAGCTTTGATATGATATGATTTCCCCGACTTGTCATAAAATTATATTTTAGGTATATTATTTATAATGTTAAACAATGCAGTAGCGGTGTCGGTAGTTTTTTTATAGGCTGAATTGTTATATATTAAATTGTTGTACCAATCAGTATAGGCCGGAATGAAGCTGTTTAAAGTTTCTTGATTTACAAAACGATAGCTGTAGGAAACTTCAATTGGCAAGGTGTTTTCCAAGAATGTATCCAATCGATTCTTAAAATAATCGGTGTTGAAATAAGGGATGTAATCAGGAAAAAGTAAAGTTATAGTTTCTATGCATTCTGAGTTTTCAGGGCTATTTTCGAAATTCATTCCAAAAAAATAATCAGATGCAATAGTAGCAGTCTGTTTCCAGTTTATACTTGTTGTTTGCGTTGTTGAAAGAAGTTCATAAGTAATAGTATCTATAGTAAGAACAATTTCACCAGAGTCTGAATTAGTGTCTATGGTAATTGCATTAGCGTTTTCTAGGAAAGTGTACAAAGCTAAGGTCTCAGCATAGCATAGGGAATCCTTCAATTTATAATAAGGCCCCTTTTCAATAGATGGTGTGATTACTATGGTATGATCAAATGGATATAATAAGCAATTTTCAATGCAAACCAATCCTTTGCGTTCTTTTAAAAACCATAAACATTGCTGAATTTGTTCTAACTGATTCTTACAATCCTGACATTTTTCAGTTTGTTGTAGCGTGTTTTCACAAAACGTACATTTTTTTTCTTCTAAATTATTTAATACGTTCTCTAGGTAATTAATATAAGGTGTTTTCAAACTCAATAAAATGTTGAGTTGTAATTCTAGCGCCGCATAATTAATAAAATCTTGTTTTCTTATTTTTTCAATTTGATCGACTTTATTGGTATTAAATATGAAATCATTTTCAAACTTTTCATTTTTTGGAATAGTGCTATCTTTTTCAGATTCTAAATAAAAACGAACAGAAGCAACATCTATTAATAATTGCTCTATATTTAAAGGTAATGCTAGTTTTATTTCTTCAATTTTTTTTGCCCCCAGATAATTATATCCTTTAAATCTATTATAAGAAAGCAATCCTAAATTTTGAAGGTACAAACTTTTGATAATGATTTTATCTTTAGCACTATTTCCTGTATAGACAGAGCCTTCAATCACTGTATTTATCAATAATGGAGATTCTCCATGTCTTGCTAGTAGATGATCTAACATTTCATTTCTCCTGTTCAGATTGATAGTTTCGTCTTCAATAAGATTCTGTAAGCCTCTTATGTAAGAATTGTAAGGATCATTTTTGAATTTGTTCCAGCTTATTTCTTCCGCTACACTTTTAGCCCTGGCTTCTAGACTGAAATTGAAAGCATCATTATTTTTAAGCAATGGTTTTATATTAGGAATAGTATATAAAGACTGATAAAAATAAGTAGGGGAGAAACTCAAATAAGGTGCAGGATATGCAAGATGCTCTTTTTCATATGGTGTTTTAGAAACATAAAAGTTTTTTAATTCAGAAGGTGTACCGGTTATACCGTTTTTGAATGAGAATAGTTGAGGTATATTGGCTAATTGTGAAAACTGATTTGCTAATACTTGATCAAACAGAGTAAGGTAACCTTTTAATTGACGAGATTGCGCTATTTGAAAATCACTTGCGTTAGAATTAATCGCGTTTTCACCTACTGCATATATCTCTGGAAAGGTATTTTGTATCGAATAATAGGAATTAATATCTCGGAATTTTCCCTTAGGGAGTTTAGATCCTTTATTTATCAAATTAGCAAATGAAGTATCAATTTTTGATAGCGATTCGTATGAAGTAGTTAAACTATTATTTTTGACATTAGTATAAATAATTTCTAATGAACTCAAATCGAAAGAGAGTAATTCATAAGTCGCTGAAGTTACAAAATCACCGCTCTTTACACCATTAATTTGAAGATCTTGAATATTGATTACTCCCTCAACCGACCCAATAATAGTAATGAGATTCTGACTAGTTATGTAATCTTTCTTTTTGCCTAAATTAGCATCACTTATCCATCCATTTCTCAACTCTGGACCATTATAGATGGCATCGGTGCTTTTGCCATCAAGTAGAAGTTGATCATCATTTTCACGAATTACTTTTGGAAAAATGTAATTGTTTATTTGGCTTTCTATTAATGAAAGTATTTTTGAAAGTGCAACTTCATTACTAATTTCTAGCTTTCCGTTTAAAATGTAAGTTGTTTTTTTTAATGGTAAAGGTATTAGAAATAATTCCCCTATATTTCTACGTTTATTTAATCTATAGAAAACGGTATTGCAGATAGTTGTAATAGAAGTTGGGTCATCTACTTTAGGATCGATTGATAAATAAAGCATGTAAACACCTTTTATATAAGAAAGTGTACTTTGTATTGGTACTAGCACTACATTATCAACTTCGCTCACTTCATCTACAATATATTTGATATAGTCTTTTGCCGTAAGTGGAGAAGTCGTTAATATTTCTTCGGGTAAATAAAACTGATCTTTTAAAATCAGTTTATCATCTGAATTGGTTAGGATATCTTGTATTGGAAAATCATTGCAATAGCCTAATTCCGTTAATGCATAACATAGTTGATCCAGTATAGTAACACCTGGATCACTTGGATTTAGGTTGGTCCATTCGTTTCCGCTTACTTTTTGAATATGAGCAAGTCCTTCCTCTTTCAAAGAGTTGAAATTCTGAGTAATCGGAAGCGGTTGATCTATTATGTAATTAATCTCTTTCATTAATAATATGATTTATATTGGAAGCGATTATTAATTCTGGATTTTGATCCAATTGTATTTCGCTAAGGCCTGTTTGTACAATAAAATCTCCAGTTTTAGAAAGTTGACTGGTGTTGAAACTTAATGTATTACTTACATTACTAACCCCTTCTATAGTTTTAATAAATTGAATTACATCATTAGCCTTTAGATTTTCTCCGATTGTAATTTGTGGACTCTTTGTAGCAATCCAAGGCGATAAAAATAATTTTAATGCGGCATTTACTGTTTTTTGCACACCTTCAAATTCATAGTCAGAATTAATTGTTATTGAGGTGTTTATGGTAACGGTTAAGAATGAAAAGTTAACAACGGTAACTGTTGTAAATGCTGAGGTTCGCTCGCTAAGGTAATGTTGTATTTTTTCTTCCTCACAAATGCTAATCATTGGAGCAAAAGCATTATAGTCATTGATATTAATGACTTTTTTTATCACATACACACTAATTGTTTTATTGCCATAAATTGCTTTGGAATAATAAATGTCGTTGAACTCTTGTTGGATAGTACTATAATAATCCATTAGATTTACAACTCTATCTTTTGTTTTTAATCTGTTGCTGACTCTTTTATTTTTACTATTGTTATTTTCCATTGCTTTTCCACCAAATGAAGCAAAAGGCTGTACAATATTGGCAATTTCTGGGATGGCATTTTGAGATTTACTAATGCTGTCACTATCGATTTTTGGTTCGCTTGTATTTACTAAATATTCACTTCCAGAACGAGTTAATAATACACCATTTGTTTTTAAAAAAGTAATTTCTGGATAATTAGCAATCTCACTTTTGGTGGCCAAACAAATCCAATAGTTTTTGCTGTTCATTAAATGGGTCTTATTACTTATATCTTTAGGGAAATTAAAAGCAAGAATGCCTGAACAGCTCAAGTTATTTGTACTGTCTGAAAGTAACGGCAAGAGTTGCCAACCAGAAGAACTCAAATAATAATAGTCGGACTTTGTATCCGTTGGTATATTGCCTTCTTTTCTGCCCAATTCTACATAGAAATTGATAACATTTGGAGCAATAATTTCTTCTAATTCAATATATAAAAAACCTTTGTAATTATGCAAATCAGGGATTACAGGAATTCCTGTTGCTATTTGGGAACTGTTTATATTGTTATCGCCAACGTTGTAATTGAAAACAGGAACTATGGTTGCCGAATCATAAGTTAAGTAATTAATAAATGGAGCATACGTATAGCATTGCAGGGGAAAATCATTTGTTTGAGTTAAGTCATATTTTTGTAGAGCACAATAATTAGCCGTTATTGTTTTTAGTTTTGGTGAAAAAGGGAGCTTGGGTTGAGCTGCTATTTTTTTTGAATCAGTAAATGTTTTTGAAATTTGAAGCGCATTTTGTAAAGCTGTATTGGCTACAATTTCCGGATATATTTCAAAGCCAAAACCATAAGGATTTGGACCTGACAATGCCATTTTTAAGAATCCAGAATCACTTTTTTCTGTAAAAAATAATTCTGAATTTTGAATATTTGGATCAATAGCAATAGTAGTTGTTTCTGTTTCAGAAGTAGTAAGGACTTCTGTTGTTTGAGATATGTTTGGGTCAGATGAAACTTGAGTTGTAGAGGCGTTTGATGCGGAATAACTAAAGAAACTTTTAGTAGTTAGTTCGCATTTTTTTGCTTCACTGTCCGTACTGAATAATAAATTAGCCGTACTATCTGCTTGTGGTACACAATATTCGTTTACGCAATAAGGAGCAGGTTTAATATTATCCTCTTCGTCAACAGATATTCCTTGGTTCAGCATGTTGAAATTTTTCCAGGTTGAATTATTCAGTATTTCAAAATCAACAGTAAAACACGTATTGTTAAAAGGGGTTGTAGCATTTGGATCTACGATGCCCAAAATATCTTTTAGCAATTGTACTATTTCTTTCAATAGTTCAATGATAGTATTTAACAGCTTTTTTATAATTCCGATGGTAATTTTCGCAACTTCTTTTATTACGTTTTCGATTTTTTTAATGATTCCATTCGATTTTGAAGTGTTTGGAACCAATTGGTTTTGAGTTAAAGGAATGCTGGAAAGATAAGTATTGTATTCTTGGTAATAGGTTTGAAAACTTTTAGGCAAAGTATCCCAGGTTAAATCAATTGCAAGCGATTGCAAGGGTTTACTAAATATTTCGTTGCTGCCAATTATAAAACTACTATTAATCGTTGGAGTTGGTCCAAACAATTCAAAAGGCTTTTTAGGATCTAAAGCACCAAAATCATTGTACAATTGAAGAGAATTATTATTTTGAACGGTTACTTTAAATTCAATTGTATTGATAATGGGGATTGAAACATTATTTGTATAACTATCAAATACAATTTTTAATAAAGGCCATTTTGAATCATAACCGTCAGGATTTTTTGTAAATGTTTCAATGGCTGGTTGTGTAGTATCTAATGTGATGTTTAAAGTTAGTGATGAATTAGTACTATTACTCTCTTGAATAGAAACGGGTACGTTAAGCCAATTTTCTTTGGTACTTAGATAAAAATTATCTGTATTCAAAAATTGAAAAGCGGTTGCTTCATTAAAAGTGATCGTTACTTGAATTATTCTATTACCTTCTTTTGCATATAATAATGGAGAAGCAAAAGCAATGCCTAGAGAAACATTCGTAGCATCAGGAGATTGGTTATTACCAAAAATAGACCAACCTTCTATTTTTCCAGTTTCGTCCTTTTGTAATTGAGAGGGAGTAGCTATATTTTGTAAATAAAGTTTAGACGAAGTGTTTTCTATAGTTGTTACCGCTAATGTTTTTGCACATACTATTGTGGCAGGATTTAAAGACACATTCTCATTTGAAGAAAAAATAATAGGATTTTTACTGGCATCAAGGCCAGCATCAAATGAACTCTCTTTTGGTAAAAGGAAAGTACTGTTTTTTTTACTCAAATTTAGGGCTATAAATACGCTATCAGGGAGTGCATTTTTTATATACTGTTTTAGAATGTCTGTGTAATAAAAATCCAAATGTTTTTGAGAAATTTCATTTAACTGTTGGCGATGATGCATCAACAATTGAATAAAAGTGCGTATCAAAATAGTATCAGGAAAAGGACTTCTGGTTTCTTTTAATTTTTCAAAAGAAGCTTTGGCATGCTGTGTAATTGTAGTCATGAAGGTAAATAGTTGATTACCAGTATTTTTTAAGGCGTGAATAAAGTCAATAATTTTGTTTTTAACAAAAGTGTCCTCTAAATCAAGTATTTCCCAATATGGTTTTTTGTCTTTATTTAGCTGCCAAATTGTTGCATCTGCATTTTGAAAAACAGATAAGTCAACACTTTCTACTTTTGCTATAATTTTATGTAAAATTAATTGGCTGCGAAGTGATAATAAAGCCCAAAATTGAGCACTATAAATGTGTTCTACCTGGTAAAATAGATATTTTTTGAGACTAAATTCCTGATTGGTTTTTAATAAAAATCGTATCCAATATTCTAGTTTTAGAAACAATTGAAATATTTGTTCAAACAATGAATGAATTAATTCGCTTATTTTGGTATTGTTTTCATCTCTAAGTAATGATTCTATATGCAAACAGCTGTTTAGGAAAAGAGAGTGCTGTTTTGTGACATTTGTCTTTGCAATAGAAGCCACAATAATGATAGGGTCTTTTAGTAAAAAAGGAGTCCAGTTTCCGTTTATTTGATTGTTGGCATCATAAAAATTAATAAGTGAAGCAAAATCTGCTATAAAACTTAGCCAGTCGCTCTCGGTTCTCCCATCAATTAAATTTGATGATGGAACCAATGCCGCTTCGACCGAGGTTAAAATAGTATTTTGATTCAATGTATTCATTTATCTGCTCCCTAAATTGGTTCCTTCTTTTATGTAAAAAGGAAAAACATAATTGTGTCTTGTATTGGTTTGATTGAAAACATATACAATTCGTATTTCGATTAATCCGGATAAAATAGAAGCAAAAGCAACTGTAATATCGAGTATGCTTATTCTGGGTTCGTTATGTAATAGGGAAAAACGAACTACATCTGCAATTTCTCCCTTTAATGTCTCATCCATTTTTCTAAAAAAAAACTGTTGAAGTCCTGATCCAAATCTTGAATTTAAATTACGTTCTCCAGTATTTGTTAGCAGAATAATTCTAATTGACTCGTTCACATTTTGTTCATAGCCAGAGAGATTCAACTGGTGATTTCCTGCTGAAAAAGTAACAGGAAAGGACCATCCAGAACCTAAAAAATGATTCTCTTCTTTAGTTATAAAATTGCTATTATCCACCTATTATTACATTTAAAGCTCCTAATACAATGCTTCCTCCGTGTGCAGTTGAGTCCCCCATTCTTGCAGCGGGCATGCCACCAATCATTACAGTTGATGAACCTTTTATAATAGAATCCGGAGGTCCCACACACACAAGCGTATCACCAACTCTTGCTGCGGGTAATTTGCAAATTAAAACAGTAGGCTCTCCTGGGCCAATTATAGGGCCTCCTACATGTGGAATAGGAGATGGAAATGCAGGTGTTTGCATTGGACATTGATGAAAATCGGTTATTCTTGCTGCTGGTGGCATATCTTATTTATTTGGATTGTGAAATTTTAAAGTCAACTTCTAATTTATCATTACCATAGCCCCTTTTAGGACTAATTGTGCACCACCTTGTACTTCGGCGTTTAAATTTCCTTTTGCTGTATACTGGCTTTGTGCTGTTTCTTTTATATTTAATCCACTTATGGCAACATCACCTCCAGATGAAGCGATACTAACGCCTTGATTTCCTTTGATATTGACATTTTGAGTAGCTTCAATATTTATGTCTTTAGCACTTTTAATGGTAATTCCGCTACTAGACATCACTACACTATTATCGTTTTGATCTTTAATCGTAATTTGTTTGTCTTTATCGCTAACAATTATGGTGTTTTTATTGGGAGTGCTCAGCGTCCAGACTACATTTTCATCATCAAATTCAATCGCAATTTTAGATTTTGAGACAATGGCTTTAATACTATTCTTCTCATTAGGAGTTAAGCCTTCGTAAGGTTTTAAATTAGAACTACTGTAAACACTTCCTAAAATAATTGGGTAACGAGGATCTTCGTTTAAAAAACCAATGATGACTTCATCACCTACTTCGGGTAAAAAGAAAACACCGGCACCATTTGTAGAATAAAAATTAGATAGGCGGGCCCAAATACCTTCTCCATTAGTGTCAAATAACGGAACAGTTACTAATATTCGGTATTGTGAATCGGGATCGCTGTCTATTTTTTTTACAGTTCCATTAAAAATGCCTCTTGCGCCAGGTAATAAACCAGAGGCAGAAGGAGCCATAACATCGGGTTCTTCTGTAAACCAAAGTGGAGAAAGACCAATGCTTATTTCGGTTATCCAGTTTCCTTCGGATAAATCATGAGTAACACTAGAAATAAAATGGTCTCCATTAAAGCGATCACCAAGTCCGGTTAAAGTGATATAATTGCCAGGATTGACTAAATTAGTACCTTGAAATTTTGCTTCTCCTTGAATTTTAGAATACTCACTTTTTATGAGTTGTGCTTTTGCCCAATTTGTCAAATCGGCATTTTCAAGTGGGGCAGTGGTCTGTATTTGATATTCCGATAAACCCACCACTTCAGAAAGTTTTTTGGACGAGATATTGCCAGGTCCTGCTACATTATTAGTGGATTGCATTGATGCAATAGCCTGATTTTTATAATCCCAGCTGCTCGCTTTTACAGTGTCTAATTGTGTAATAGCATTCATTGTAGCATTAAATTGCATCAAACCATTTCCGTAGGATACATTTAAAACAGGACTGGTATTTGCATCAGGAGGAGCTACAGTAACAGTTCCGTTAAGGGTGGTAATTAGCATTCCATTGCTTTCGGCGCGAGCCATAATGTAATCCCAATCGCTCACATAGTATTGTACTTGTTCAGGCCAGCTGGTAGTAGTTGCTGTGACTTTTGCCGTTAAACCCGAATAAGTTCCAATGATTGAAGATATGATATCGCTATCTTTCTGTTTACTAAAGGTTAGACTTTTTCTGCCTACAATCATTTTTATTGCTTCATCTCTGCATTCTACTTCTAGTGCTGAGCCTACAATCTCATCAATACGAATGGACTGGCTTGTGATGATTCCCTGAAAAACAATTTCATTTTTAGAGTCATAACCACATTCAATGCTTATTTTCTCACCTGGAACAAAAGTTGAGGACGAACTGGCATCAAACGTTCCGGTATTGGCTTCTCCATCAAGGATGGTTATTTTTGCAATTGCAATTCTATTTACAGCTTTATTTATATGTACAGATAGCACATTCAATTCACTAGGAATTGATGTACCATTAATTTTTATAGTAAATGTTGCGGTGTTTCCAGACGCAATTTCTGTTTGAGTTGCCATTTATACGGGTTGAATTATTGGGGGAAATATTAATTT
Organism: Flavobacterium cheongpyeongense; assembly: GCF_003202435.1. GTDB lineage: Bacteria > Bacteroidota > Bacteroidia > Flavobacteriales > Flavobacteriaceae > Flavobacterium > Flavobacterium cheongpyeongense. The sequence continues at coordinate 479,379 of NZ_QJHK01000002.1, read as the reverse complement.
TTGTCCTCCTTTTAGGTTTCTAAATTTATTTAGCTCATTATATTGTGCTACTTGTATATAATAGGAATCATCATTCCAGGTTTGTTCACATAGCTGCGGGAGTGTATTTCCTTCTACTACACTTATCAAGTGGGTAATATCGGGTGATTTTTTTGCATCTAATTCCTCTACACTTTGTGGTGAAATATACTCTGAAAAGCCTAATGATAACTTGGCTCTTAAGGGACTACCGTCGGGTTTAAACAAGGTATATGAGGTGTCCATAGACTTTAAAACACCTTTAAATACAAGACTTTTGCCCCACTGTACTTTTACAAAATTAGGTCGGTGAATTTTACCATTATAAGTGTAAATGATGCTTTCTAAAGAACTAATTTCCTGATTCATATCAACTCGTTTAGAGTCTACGATTCCGGTACAATCTATTACGATATCAAAGTTTAATTTTTCTACCGGAGTGCTTTTGTATTTTTGAGAAGGAGCGCTGGTATTGGGTGCTTGTTGTTCATTATATTCAATACCTCTCTGCCATTTTATTGTCTCTGGATTAATCATAACAGTATAGGGTTGACCTGGGAAAGCCTGTTGAAAATTTTCGTCTGTATATCCTGTTATTTTCATTAATTCTAAACTCGCCCCCATAGTGTTTGTATTTATCTTTTATAGCTGTTTTTTTTTGTTCGTTCTGCAATCATTCTTTTGCATTCTTCAAGTAATTGTTTTTTTAATAATTGAATTTCTGCTTCTTTAGCATTGCTGTCTTTGAAATTATCTCTTGATGATATTTCAGTTTTTATAATTAATTCTCTGATTTCTATTGGCATATGCTAAGCAAATAAATCGGCAATTGAGGTGTCGGGTGTTATGACAAAATAAGTATAGGCTAATTCGATAGATTCTATTACAAGTTCATTTTCTTGTGACTTTAAATCGGAAACAGAATATTTTACGGGATATGCATTGTAAAATGTCCACATTACCGAAATGGAGCCATCAGGATTAAACAAACTTACCGAAACATCGTGTGTAGTTATGGCATTAGCCAGACCTTCGTCTAAGGTACTTGCACACCAGTCAATTAATTTAGAACCTTCCGGTATGAGTGCTCTTTTGAGTACTAGGTTTTGACTAGTGGTAATAGTAGGGAGACGATATTTAAATCGATTCTCCCCACCGCATACTACCTCTTCCATACTCAACTCTTTTGAGATGCCTGATACTTCTTTGAACGCAGCATCTTCACCCTTAAAAGAGAGTTCGAAGTAAAAACCTACTGGATAATTATTTGCCATTAGTAATTACCAATTGTTCGTGTGCAATTTCTATTGTATCTACCGCTACTTCATTACCATCAGATTTTAAATCGGTACTTGTAATTTTGGTAGGCCAGGCATTGTTTAATTGCCATTGCATAGTTGTTCCACCTTTTTCATCCAATAAACGAATAATAACAGTTCGTCTTTTGATAGTGTTCATCGTTATTTGTGCATGCCAATCCCAAAAACTATTGTCGTTAACAAAAACGCCTCGTTTCATAGTAACGTTTCCGTACTTTGTAATGCCTGGCATTTTTTCTGTTGAAAAAAGCGGGCTATTACTTTTTCGATATTCAATGATTTGATTTTCTACATCCATTCCGGATACTTCCTGGAATGCTACTTTTGTTAATTCAGTTCCTAAATCTACTTCAAATCGGAACTTTGGCATGGGCCATGTTGCGCCTTCTACGCTTCCGTCATCTGCTGCCATAATATTTTATTTTTTAGATTGATTAAAATTTTTATTTATGTGTTTATTTGTCTAGCTAGAAGTAGCCATTTGTTGTTGAAAAGTTAGTACTATAAATTCAGCTGGTCGAACTATAGCTACTTTGATAGTTACTTTCATAAATCCATTTAAAATATCTTCTGAAGTCATAGTAGTACCTAACCCACAGGCAACAGAAAAAGCGTCTGAAGCTGATGCACCCTGGAGTCCACCTTCTTTCCAAATAGAAGTTAAAAAGCTTCCAATCATTGCTTTTACTGCTTCCCAGGTGTTTTTATCATTTGGTTCAAAAACATAAGCATTAGCCGCTAGTTTACAGGATTGCTCTAAAAAGGTCATTGTTCTCCTAACCGGAAGATATCTCCAGTCTTGACTATTTCCATCTAAAGTTCTGGCTCCCCAAATTAAAATTCCCAGACCATTGAAAAAGCGAATGGCATTAATTGATTTTCCAGAAACAGCATCTACATTTAGACTACCTTGTTGTGTTTCCGATAAACGAATAGGTAAAGATGAGACTCCCACTATAGAAGTGTTTGCTGGAGCTTGCCAAACTCCTTCTTGGTTATCTGTTGTAGCAATAACTCCAGCCATTCCACCGCTTGGAGGTAAAATATTAGCATCAAACAAGATATGCTTAATCATAAGGCTATAGGTTTTGCTAGCATTTATTAAAGCATTGTTATTTTGCGTCACACTAAGCCCTGAAGATGGATTGTTGATGTTGGTCATAATGCTTGCCACACTTGGGTTTGGATTATCTGCAGGATTTAATAATGCTTCAAGCTGTTTTGTATCACCACCAAATAAATTAGTATAGTCTATATCCTGATTTTGCATTATTGTTGTTCCTATAAAAGGATAATAAGCTGCTCCGTAATTTAAACCTTGTGAACCTGTATTGTTTCTAAACGTCTCAATATCGTTTGGATACATGATAGGGTCTGGATTGCGTCCTCCTATAATGTCAAAAATAGCAACAGCTGTTTGTGTTTGGGTGCATTGCAATAACATTTGCTGCATTAAGGTACCATTGTTATCTACAGAAAGTAGTGTTGCTTCTGGACAGATATACATGGTAGGTTCTTGTTCATTTAAGAGTAAGGATAAACCATTTTGTAAATCAGCTAATTGTACATTTGGATTTATAATTTGGTCTCCAGGATTCATTGGGTTTTTTGAAGGGGCACCATAAGGACCTACGGATACAATGTAGGCATCACCACCACCGTTTTCATAAAACAATTTGATACTATTGTACAAATAATAGATAGTATTTGGGTCTGGAACAATAGAGTAATATGCATTGTCTATAAGCATATAATCACCTTTTGTTGGCTGACTTTTTTGTTTTACCATATAATATTCCGGAGCATATTGTTTGGCAGGACTTGCAGGAGGAGCAGGATCCGGAAAACAATAAATAGCCTGAAATTCGGCAAAAGAAGTGATCTTTTGCGCCACATTTGTGTATGATTTTCCTTCATACGATGCTGTGGGAGTATAGCCAATAAAGGCGGGTACTGCGGTGGCAACAGGGACTACTGAATTAGGAAAAGCATTTAATTCATTAATGTAGACACCTGGTGATTTAATGTTAGACTCAATCATGGTTTTTCATATTTATTTTATTAATTAATTATATATACACATACATGGAGGATGTAACTATTTTTTCTTTGTTTTCTTCCTCAATACCAATGTTCTTTGGGCTAGGGTTTGGTAAACCTTTAAAGATTGTTTTTCCTTTTTGATTACTCATAGTTGATCTATCTACCAAATCAAATTGGTATTTTGCTATTTCACTCATTTTCATTAAGTTTTTACCAGATGAAAAGAGTACTGCTCTATTGCCATTTTGGAGTGTCACAGTTATTGCCTGCTCAAAATCAACAGGAATTTTACTCACTATTTCAGGATTATTAAGCGGAATTTCACTTTTATTGATAATGTAATATCTCCATTGTGTAGCTCTAGATTCATATTTAATGGTATAATTACATTCATTATTTGTACTTAGCAGCGCTATTATATCTTTAAAATAAATTTTTACAGAACCAATGATAGCCGAATTTGTACTAGGAATGCTCGCTGCAGTTAAAACTAATTTTTGATTTTCATAGACCGTATTAGAACTTGTGTAAATAAATTGATCAGTCCAATTTGTTGGCAGTTCTGTATATAGTGTAAAGTTAGAATCTGTTGAGGTTAGATCAAATTCAAAACAGTCCTGTTGGCTATTAGCTTGTATATAATTTAAATAGTCTGATATGTTTTTAGGAACATTGCTGTAAAACTCAAAAGTATTTCCATTTCGATTTATTTTAAATCCATATCGGTTAATACTATTTGCTGTAGTTTTATTGGGTTGAATATCAATATATTTACATATCTCTTTTTCAAAATACTCATGAAAAACCTGTATAGAAAAAACGATATTGTATTGGCTATTCATACGGTTTAGTATTAATTATTTTCGGTTTTATTGATAGCAGCAGTAAAGCTTTCGTTTTCATAAGACTGAATGGTTATCAAACGTGCTTTATACACTATCGAGGGTTGGTATTTAGCTCCCATTGCTGTCCACAAACTGTGCATTTGATTGTAATTTAACTTTTCAATTTCAAATTCGAGTTTGTTTAAATTCTTTGGTATATTCGAAAAAGCTGTCGCATCCAACACAACATGAGATTGAAAAAATTGAATAACTGCATTCAAAAATTTCAGTGATTCATTGTAATCGTCAAAATTGGATGTTATTAATAAATCTAAATTAAATCGTTGCGAAGGATTTAATTCACCATAATTTCCATTAGGTAATTTTTGATTTCGGACATAAAAAGGCTGTAATGTTTCTTGTTCAATATTGATTAAGGTTACCACTATTTTGTTTTCATTCTTTGTAGGTATTGAACCATTAGAATCTATAATATTGTTTAGAATCACTTTGCTTTCATCCAATTGAAACTTATTCCTGATATATTGATCAAGAACATTAGCAGTAAATTGGAGTGATTGCATTAGCATAAACTTTTTTTTATTTAAAACAAAAATCTATAATAAAGAAGGGTATTGACTTAATTATTATTAGGTAAATGTAAACTTGTTATTTTGATTTGTAATGAAATACTTATATACGTTTCGTGTACATTTTTTTTAAAAAGACATTTTTTTGTAGACAAAATGTAGACATTTTTTGGAATGCAAATGAGTAGTGTTCAGGTTTAACTTGAAATTTAAACAGGTTCAGCTAAAAGAATAAATATTTTTTTAATACTTGAATTTCAAAAAAAAACAGCTCCTTATTTTGTTCGCAGTTACCAATAAAAGCTGGTATGACTTGAAGAAAAAACAATTGTCAATGCCATTTTGGATCGAATGATGTACTCGGTAATACGTTTTCAGTTTTGATGGGAATCAAGGAGAAAAGAAATGAAAAAATCAGCAAATTTTAATCTGGGAAACCTGGTATTAATACTGCCAGGTTGAACCTGTAAGTAATATAAAAATAGAGGCTAAAGGATATTGTACTTTATAAAATTAAGATACGCTTCTTAAATATGAAATAATATCTTGTTCTTTTTTTAAAGTCAACTTTTTCTTTAGACGGTATTTATGGGTTCTTACACTATTTTGGTTGATTCCAAGGAGATTGGTAATGTCATTATTACTCATATTCATTTTTATATAACAACAATATTTTAGATCTTTTGAACTTAGAGAAGGATGTTTTTGGGCTAGTTTTACTAAAAAATTGGGATTTGCTTGTTCAAAGTAAATTTTAAAATCATCCCAAATTTTAGTATCGTTGGCAACTGTTCTTATAGAGTTGACAATAGAGATTAGTTCTTTTCGAATGGAGTCATTTACATTGGGGTAAAGAGATGAAATACGAGTTTTTACTTTTTGTAATATTTCTATTTTTTGATCAAGTTCCATTACATAATGGCTTAATTCTCTCGTGTTGTTTTGTGAAAATTTTCCAGTAAATGATTTTGTAGCGTTTTGTTGGATTTCATCTGGTTTGAATTTAAATAAAGATTTTATTCTGTAATTCAAAAAGTCAATATTGTTTAGATGTTTATACGGATACGAGAAAATAATGCAGTTTTTTGACCAGCAATTGGATTCACATTCATAATTTTGATTAAGGCATAAAATGGGAGTCTCAATCTTACTTAAATTAGAAAGATTATTGTTTATTATGTGTTGATTTCTTCTAAAACACATAATGATTAAGTCAGGATTTAATGATTTGGCAGTATTCACTAAATCAATAGCTCTTAATACAGTAATATAAGAAAATGCAAATTCAGAGATTGCAGTAAGGGCATTTAATACCTGAGTTAAAATCAAAGTATCATCACAACCAATCAATATTGATTTTTTTTTATTTATCACTCTTGAATAGAATTTATTTTTAAACGGTCTTGCATAAATTTCAATTTATTATTTAACATTTGTCTTCCTTAAGATTAAAAATTCATTGCACTAAAAAAGTTAGAATCTCTCATAATTTAAAAAGATAAATTACCTTAATTGGATTAAATAATAATTAAACCTACTAGCCGTAAATTTAGTTTTATGCTCTGTTAGCCACAGATAAAATGTCATAAAACAGGTTTTTTATGGCATATAAAGAATCTATATCCAGAGAATTTAAAGGCTTTGTTTTTTTAGAAACAGTAGCAATCAGATCTCCTTCAGTTTGGTTTTGTGCTGAAATACAAAAAGATATTGAAAACACTAAAAAGAAAAAATCGATTAAGGAAAATGGATTTTATAAATAATTCCGGTTAATTTAACATTGTTAGCATTATAAAAGTTAAAGTATTTATAAAAAGATTAAAACAGACTACAAAATAAACTTTTTGGTATATTTTTACCTCGTAAAATTATATCGACATGTTAGCAAAAGCTAAAAGAACAAAACAGTTCATTATAGAAACTGCCGCTTCTATTTATAATTAAAAGGGAATTTCAGAAGCTAATATTGATGATGTATTTGTGGCTAGAGAATTAACAAAAGTAGGGTATTAATAAAATCTAAAAAGGAATTGGGAAAGGATTCAACCTAATTTTTTTTTGATCTAAAAATATACTTTTTAGTCTATTTAAAACCGCTTACTTATTTAAAATGATCAGTAAAAACAGTTAGTAAAATAGACTAAAAAGTCTAAAACAACTTAAACCAATTAATAAAATAAAAATAATTATGAAACAAACAATTTTAATAACAGGTGCATCATCAGGTTTTGGTCTGTTAATCGCAAACAAGCTACATCAAAATGGTTATAATGTAATTGGAACCAGTAGAAACCCTGAAAAATATGTGGCAGAGTTACCTTTCAAAATGATTGCATTAGACCTGGATTCTGAACAGTCAATAAGTACTTTTTCAGAAAGGCTATTTAAACAAATACCTCAATTGGACATCCTTATAAACAATGCAGGCTTTTTAGTATCAGGTATTGCCGAAGAAATTCCTATTGACTTAGGAAGAAAGCAATTTGAAACTAACTTTTGGGGGACTATCAAGGTAACTAATGCAATATTACCTCATTTTAGAAAACAAAAATTTGGTAAAATTATTACTGTAGGTTCTATTGTAGGGCTTGTATCTTTTCCTAATGCTGCCTACTACGCTGCTTCTAAACACGCTTTAGAAGGTTATTTCAAATCATTGCGTTATGAGTTGAATGAATTTAATATTAGTGTTGCTATGATTGAACCCTCTGCTTTTAAAACCAGCATTATGGACAACTCAGCGTCTCCTTTAAATAAAATTGAGGCATACAATTCCTTAAGGGCTAAGATTGAAAAATTTACTGTTGAATTAGTAAAAAGTGCAGAAGATCCAATAATAGTAGCAGAAAAAATACTCAAAGTAGTTCAAACGGATCAACCAAAATTTAGAAACATCGTTGGTAAAGGCACCTCTGTTTTAATTAATCTACAGCATTTTGCGTATGGAATTTTAGAAAAAAATGTCCTTAAGCAATTGAACAAATAAAAATTTCAAAAATCGAAAATAACATAGTAACTAATAATGACTTTTTCAGGAGCTGATAAGTGTAGTCCTTCATTCACTTCATAGGAAAAAAAAAAGAATACTCCTTAATGTTTTTACCTGATAATATTGCTGGATTTTCTAAATATTGAGTCTTTCTGTTTTGCATTGCCCATATTGTAACTGTTACGAAGTAAAAAATGAAAAAAACGGGCATTTGGGGCGATGGCGAATACAGATTTGAGTTTTTAAGTTAATATCAAATTGGATAAAAGATTTGACGCTTTTTACAAACGGATGCTTATCCACACGCTAACTGTTGAACAGCTAGATTTACTTGAAATACAAATTAAAATAGTAGAAAATGAAATTGTAATGTTAGTACCTATAAACGGATATCTCAAACCAATATTGGTCAAATGAAATCTTCGATGCCTTCTGCAAAAATAAGAACTTTTTTCCCGAGTTTATTTTTTTAGTGGAGTTCAGGACACGTTGAACTTGGGTCTTCTGTTTTTAAACTCAAAATGCAAAAGTAATCTTTATACAAAAATGGTTCGTGTGCTCTTGTTTTTATTGAATAATTCCGTTTTGCTACGAGGTCTGAAACGGATTCTGGGTTAAAAAAAAAGGTTGTCCTTACTTTTCGGACAACCTTTTTAAACTAATTTAAAATAAAAAATGAATGTTAAAGTTCATATTATCCCTATTGGGGATCGGGACTCATAATCACTTCGACACTACTAGAACTATCCAAAACGTGCTTACTAAACTGCTGAATAGTTTTTTGATTAATTTTAGAAATTAAATTTTTATAGTCTTCATCCTGTAAAAACGGAATCTGATTTAAAGTGTTATTATAAATGGTACTGTTCCAGAATGAATTGGTTTTAAGCGATTCTTCTCTGTTTTTTAGGAGTGCTTTTTTAATGTCCTCCAAATCATTTGCATTCACCGGAACCGTCTTTAAATCATTTAATTCTTTCCAGACAATCTGCATCAATTTTTCCTGTTTATCAGGATTACAGTCAAAAGTCAGGGCAAGACTAAAAGTTGGTGAAGGAATCTGTTCCAGATTGCCTCCAACATTTACCCCGTAACTTCCACCTTCTTCTTCACGGATGGTCTGCAAGAATCGTTTTGATAATAATTGCCCGATTACATAAATATTCATTGCGTTTTCTTTACTGTACTCGGTTTTACCTGTTAGGTTTAAATAAACAGTTGTCTTAGGAACTTCCATTGGGCGTTTAAAATGAACGACTGTTTTTCCTTTTTTAGGTTCGATGTTATGATCGATATAATTCTCCTTTAAGGCCGGGTTTGATTTTAGATTTCCGATGTACTTCTGAATCAATTCCAATCCTGATTCCGGAATATTTCCAACAAAAATAAATGTGAAGTCGGCCGCATTTTTAAATCGGTCACGGTAGATGTTTTCAGCTTTTTTCAGATCAATAGCTTCCAGGAATTTTTCGTTGAACAGAAACGTACGTGGGTTTTGGTTCGAGTTCGCTAAGTCAACAGCTTCTTTAAAAGCATTTTCATTGTCGTTTTTAATATTCTCTAAATTGTTTTTATATTGTTCTTTTAGAATAGTAAAAATGTTCGAATCAAAACGTGGTGACTCAAAAGAAAGATAAAGCATTTGTAGCATCGTTTCTAGATCGGCTTTATTCGAACCTCCCTCGAATCCCTGCGTATTTTCACCAATAAATGGAGATGACTGTGCCATTTTTCCGGCGAGCTTTTCTTTTAAACCTAAATTATCAAAGTTCCCTAGTCCGGAAGATCTTGCAATAACAGTTGCGATTTCGGCAGAAGCGAGATCTTCTGTCTTTACTAAAGATTTACCGCCTTTTGAAAATGCTGAGAAAACAATCTGATCCTGAGAATACGTTGTTGGGAGCACAATTACTTTAGCTTCATTTTCTAAAATATATCCTTTGGCATCTTTTATTCCGGCTACTTCAAATGTTTTTTTGATGGCAGCAGGTTTTAATTCTTTTTCTATTAAAGGCGCATTGTTTTCTTTTTTTGTATAAGGTTCTAAAGTCATGTTTTCTACTTTTTTCATGACATTAACAACGGCTTCTTTGTTTGGGAAATCATTTTTATCCTGATCAGAACCTGTTACCAAAACCACCTGATTTGTTGGTTTTTGAATGGTTTTCACATAAGCATTCAATTCTTCTAAACTGATGCTTTTAATAATGCCTGTTATCAGTTTGTAATCATCCTCAGCGGAAAGGAATGGTTTGGCTTTCAGGAAATAGTTTGTCAATTTATCTGCCCATGTTTCATTGTCAATTTTATCTTTATTACTGATAAAATCATCGTAAGAACTTATAAAGAGTTTTTTAGTTCGGTCTAATTCGGCTTGTATCGCACCAAAGCGTTTTAAACGTTCTGCTTCTGTGTAGGCTTCTTCAAATGCCTCCAGCGTTTTTCCTTTTTTACCTAAAGCCAAAATATTATAAGTGGTATTTAATCTTGAAATTTCGCTAAAATAGGTTTTTAAATTCAGGCTTGAACCTTGATTTTTTAAGAGTAGTTCGTTAAAACGATTGTTTAATATACTGGTATAAAAAGAGTTCATGATGTTTTTGCGTGTTACAAGACTATCTTTTATAAGTGGTTCGTCTATGATGTAACGCAAAGTAATAGCTGTTGAAGAAGCTTCTTTATCTGAAGCAGTTTCAAAATACAATTCGTCATGTTTCGGAATTATTTCATACGTTCTTGGCGTAGCTTTTTTAGCTAAAGGAATACCAGAAAATATTGCTTTTACCTTTTGTTCCATGGCTTTTACATCGATATCTCCAACGATAATAACAGCTTGTAAATCCGGTCTATACCATTTTTTATAGTAATTACGCAATTCAGCATATTTAAAATTATTGATGATATCCAAATCTCCAATCACATCGCGTTTACTATATTTTGAACCTTTGTACAAAACAGGATCGGTCTGCATTTTTAAACGGAAATCACTCGTTCTTCTGGTTCTCCATTCTTCGCGGATGACACCTCTTTCTGCATCGATTTCTGCATCGGTTAAAGATAAAGAACCGGACCAGTCGTGTAACACCCAAAGGGTAGAATCGATTAGTTTTTCGTTGGTTACCGGAACAGTACTGATGTTGTAAACCGTTTCGTCCTGAGCGGTGTAAGCGTTGATGTCCTTACCAAAACTAACACCGTTTTTTTCCAGCATTTTGATAATGCCTTTTCCTTTAAAATGTTCCGTTCCGTTAAACGCCATGTGTTCCAGAAAATGCGCCAGTCCGTTTTGATTGTCGTCTTCTAATATGGCACCCACATTTTGAACAAAGTAAAAACTCGCCCTGTCTTTTGGTTCTTCGTTATGCAGAATATAATAGGTCAAACCGTTTTTTAATTTCCCGGTCGTAACGTTTTTATCGAGTGGAATTGTTGTTTTGAACTGAGAAAAAGCACCGTGAAAAGACAGTAACAGAATCCCAAAGATGATATTTTTTTTAGTCATTTTTTTTATTTTTTTTCCAATGGTAGTCGTTAAAAAAGTAATTCGGGTATTTTTTGATTGGGGGACAAAAAACAAATCGAAAATCATTTCTAACGACACCAATGGGGTAATTTTTATCTTCTGTTTCTTCTGATCAATATAAAAGCACCTGTAAGCATAATCAACAATGGAAACAAGCCAATAATTATGATTTTAGTACTATAAAGTTGGTTTGTGCTTATCGTAATGGTGTTGTCAATACTTTTAGGTCGTGTTGTATCAACTGGAAATTTATAATCACTAAACCAGGTAAAAACATCGGTTACAAACTGAAAAGTACCCGTTTGCGATCTATTTAATTCCGAATTGCTCATCAAGTCTGCATCACCAGAGACAATTATCTTTTGGTCTTTACCCTTAATTTTTCTTGTCAAAGCCACTACAAGAGGCACTGATTTAGCAGATGGTTTTCTTTTTATTTCCTCCGTTATTGCATTAATTCCTAATGGGGATTCCCAAACGGGTTGTGCATTGGTTTTAAGTAAAGGTGTTATTTTAAATCCTGTATTTTTGTTTATTGCAACTCCACTACTACCTACTACCGGAATTGGATAACTGGTCTTATTTAATTTAATCAAAGTAGTATCAATACCTTTTTGAAATTCAGTCACTAAAAAATCCGGAGAGTTATCTCCACTTTGCTGAACCAATGCTTGTTTTGTGAAGCTTACACCTAACTTTTCAGTAATCGCAGCTAATGCGCTATTGGTTTCTGGTTCAGCCAAAAGCATCAAATTTTTACCTTGATCAATGTATTTACTGATACGATCGATTGCGCCTTGACTTAGTTGTGATTTAGGATCAGCAACAATTAATATCCCAGTTTGTTCAGGAATATTTTGAGCATTAATATCTATTGTCGCAACATCAAATCCCTGATTTATTAGCGAATTTCTGAATGTTATTTCGTTGAAACCTATTTTATAATTCTTATCTCCGTTTTTATCAATACTGCGTTCCATGTTGCCTGTAGTAAATACAATTTTGACAGGAGGCGTTATCAAACGTTTTAAACTAGCGGAAATCTCTTTTTCAAAGGGCACTTTGAATAAGTCATCGAACATTCTTAAAAATGTTTTTTTACCATTGTACTCAACCGTTCTTACCACTCTGTTTTGTTCAGGTTTCAAATCAATTATTTTGGCAATCTCTTTTGGAGAATACAGTTTTTTTAACTTAATATCTTGCGTTTCAATTAACTTTTCGGCAAGTTGTTTGTCATTTAAGCCTGGATTTTGATCGTACAATGCCGTATTGTTAGACGTATCATAATAATAGACATAATCCATTTTTAACTGAGGAAGAAATCGAGAATATTGTGAAAAACTAGATACATCTTGATTATGAGAATATGGCATAACCATGAAGTAATTAATATCAAGTAAATTGACATAAGTAGTTATTTTTATTGGTCCCTCTATCTTGGTTACAATATCCTGACTAGCTTTGGTCAACGTATTACTTTTGGTAAATGTCATGTCTTTGTAAAAAGTAAGTGGAGCAATTGAGGTAATGTATCCCAATGCCAGAACTACAGTCACCAAGCCAGCATATTTCAGCACTCGCTTTGAAGTGGTTTGTGCATCCCTGCCTGTTTGTAGTTTAAATACACTCAATCCAATAAAAAGTGTACTTACTAAAATAAAGTAAAAGACGTCTTTACTAACAATAAGTCCTTCAATCATTTGGTTAGCACGACCCGCAATCGATAGAAAGTAAGTGATGTCTTTAACATAATCAACACTTTGCCATAGCGTACCAATAAAATTTAAACCCGCCAATACCACTAGAGTACTTATTGCAGCTACTACTTGGTAAGAGGTGAGACAGGACATAAAAAGCCCAATGGCTGCATACGTACAAACCAACAGGTAAAGCCCTATAAGACCTGATAAAATAAATGTTGCGTCTACATTTTCTATAGAAAAATACGCTACTATTCCTTGAATTCCTAAAATTGCCATAAATAAGATACAGTAACTTGCAATGGCAAGAAACTTTCCTAAAACAATCTCTTTAATTTTTATAGGAGAAGATAGTAAAAGCTTAATAGAACCACTATTAATTTCGCGGCTCATGAGTCCCATAGTCAATAAAGGCACATACAAGTATAAATAATTTTGCATTTCGGTAAAAAGACCGCTAAAACCCGAAAAGACGGTTTGAGTTATGTTGTCAAGACCTTCTCCTATTTTTTGAGCTTTCTCAAATCGCTCCAGCGTATCAAAGAATTTCCAACTCGACTGAATGGAAAAAATTACTAAAACAACCCACGCCACAGGCGAATAAAACATGGTATTGAGTTCTGTTTTAGCTATTCTGTATATTGTTTTCATTTATTTATTTTTTAAGAAGTAGGTGAATTTTTAGCAGGCGCTTTTTTTGATAATTGGGCAAAAATTTCGTCTAATGATACTTTTTCGAATTGAATCTCTCGCAATTTCCAATTATTAGAAACGCTAAGTGCTACAATTTTTTCTGCAACTTCCTGTGTTCCTTTAAAAGTAATCTGTACTTTTTTAGGAGAAAGATAAACTGCTGCTGTGATTTCATCTATTGCAGTTAAGGCGTCGATTGTTGGCGGATTCTCGAAACTTGCCGTTAATTTATCGGCTACGATATAATTGTTGAAAGCATCCAGCGTATCAGCGAAAACCATGTGTCCGTTTTCAATCATTCTGATATCCTGACATGTAGCCTGAACTTCAGAAAGAATGTGAGAGGAGAATATAACCGCTTTATCTTCCGAAATTTTTTTAATTAAATTTCTAACTTCTAAAATTTGGTTTGGATCCAGCCCATTGGTTGGCTCATCTAAAACTACCAGTTTGGGTTCATGAATAATGGCTTGTGCAATTCCAACACGCTGTCTGTATCCACCGGATAGGTTTTTAATTAATCGGTGGCTGAAATGTGCAATACCGCATTTTTCTTTGGCTCTTTCAACAGCATTATGTAAATCTTCTTTTTTAACATGTCGCAATTGTGCACAGTGAATTAAATATTCGTTTACTGTTAAATCTAAATGCAAAGGTGGAGTTTGTGGTAAAAAACCAATTAGTTTTTTAGCTTCCACAGGGTTTTCTTTCAGGTTAATGCCGTCAATAAAGATATTTCCATGTGTCTGGTTTAAAACGCCGCAAAGAATATTCATCGTGGTCGATTTTCCGGCTCCATTAGATCCTAAGAGTCCTAGAATTCTATTTTTTTTAATTTCAAAACTAATGTTTTGTATTGCCCAATCCTTACTGTATTGATGCGACAAATCCTCAACTCTTACAATTGTTGTTTCCATAGTGTTTTTTAAAATTGCAAGAATGTATTTTTGCTAAAACACATTCTTGCATCAATTTTAGTGTTTAATATCCTGAATTTTGTTTTAAGAAAGGATTAGAGCGAATAGCTTCTTCAGGTATTGGATATAAACGGTCAGTAGTTTTCCAGATTTTGTCTGATAAAACAGAGAGGGTTTCATCCAGTTTTCCGGTTCTTTTAAGATCCATCCATCTGTGTCCGTTTTCTGCAAAAAATTCACGTTGTCTTTCCAGCGCAATTAAATCCAGTAATTGATTAGGATCTGTTAAAGTAGTATTGCTTAATAAAGCTCTGTTTCGAATGACATTGATATCTTCCTGAGCTCCGGTAATATCATTTGATTTTACTCTGGCTTCGGCTCTGATCAAATACAACTCTGCCAATCTAAGTACTGTTGAGCGTTCTGAAAAAGAACTACCAAAATTAACTTTGTACTTATATGGTGCAATACCTAAAAATGCACCGTTTCTATCCTTAATATCAATTGTCCACTTTGTCTTTCTGTCATCACCGGTTTCAAAAAGGGCATTTCCTTTTCTTAATAATGACCGACCAGCGGTTGTAAATACAAAAGCACCTTCATAAGTATAATTGACATTATAATAAGGTATTTGAAGAATAGACTCCTCATTGTCTGAAATAAACGGACTGTTTGATTCACTCAAACCTGTAATTATTTTGTAAGTTCCCGTTTCGTTTAGTACTGCAGTAGCATGTGTAGTTGCATCAGTCCATTTTCCTAAATACAAATTTACTCGTGCAAGCAAAGCCTCAGCAGCCCATTTTGTAGCTCTGATTCTTTGTTGTTCTTTATATTTTGTATAATCCGTTGGAAGATCTTTTGAAGCATCAGTTAAATCAAGTATAATTTGTTCATAAACAGCTTCTTGAGATGATTTCGGCAACAATGCAGAAACATCAATATTTGTAGTGAGTACTAATGGTACATCACCCCAAATATTAGTCAGGTAAAAATAACAATAGGCTCTTAAAAATTTTGCCTCTGCAATCCATTGTTTGCTTTTAACAGGATTAAGTGTCTTACTTTTGCTTACTCCTTCGACAACATTGTTGGCATTATAAATTGTTTTGTATAATTCTGACCACATCGAGCCTATAGTACCATCAATTTCCTCAATTTCATTGCTACTATAAACAGTTGCAATACCATTTTGAGGTATTAATTCGTCAGAAGTCTGTCCAAGAACATGATGTAGATTATTGTAGTAAAATGAGGTAACCATACTCTGGTAAATTCCGTTTACCGCAGCATCTGCAGTTTGATCTGAAACATATACGGTTTCAGATGATAATTCGTTAACAGAAAGGTCAACATCCAGCATATCCTCACAGCCTGTAAGTCCTGCTAAAATTAAAAACGAAAATATGTAGGTATATTTAGTGAAAATATTTTTCATAATTTGTAGAATTAAAATGTAAACTGAGTTCCAAAAGTGATCGTACGTAATGGAGGCAATGCCAAGCCTGGTGTTTCCGGATCAAGTCCTTTGTATTTTGTAAAGGTTACTAAATTCTGCCCCTGAAGCGAAAGACGGATTGCTTTTATATATTTCTGAGCTCCTTCCTTTAGAGGAATCTGGTAAGAGGCATTCACATTTTTAAGTTTTATATAAGATGCATCTATTATAGTAGCATTTGACCCCATATAGTCATAAAAGCCACTCTGATAACCTGAGCTTAGGACATTTCCTTGCGCTAAGTAATCTCTATACTCATCTACCTGAAAATTAGCAGTACTGTAAGGATATCCTGGCTGTGCACCCTGAGTGGCCATTAATGTTGTGCCATCCTGTTTTACGAACTGGAATAAAAAGTCAAGAGTAAAGGCTTTATAGCTAATTGTATTTGAGATACCACCATAATATTGCGGATATGCTGGGCCATAATATTCTCTGTCACCCACTTTTGTATCTGCTAATCCGCGGGAAATTTTTCCATCGCCGTTTGCATCTTTAAATTGTGGTTTTCCATTAATATTGCCTGTATAAGTATATAAATATCGGCCGCCTAAAGGTCTGCCTACAACGTATTGAGAGTAATAACTACTAAATTCAATACCATCAAATTTTGCCAATTTATTGGAGTTAGTCGAAATGTTAAAAGAAGTTGACCACGTTAAATCTTTGGTACGGATGTTTGTTGTACCAAGGGTAAACTCCCAGCCCTGATTTTCAACCTGAGCAGGTAAATTTGCTGTGTAAGACGGAAATCCTGCTTGTGGACTTAGTGTATAACTTACTAATTGATTACTAGAGCTATTTTTGTAATAAGCTGTTGTAAAAGAGATACGATCCTTAAGGAAACTTAAATCTAAAGCTGCTTCAAATTTCTTGGTAAGTCCCCATTTAATATTTGGATTGGAAATTTTGGTAGCAGCCATAGAAGGATTTCCAACACCATAAGTAGCTGCTTTATAAGTATCGGCATATTCGTAATTTCCAATCTCGTCGCTTCCGATTTCTCCATAGCTGGAGCGGATTTTACCAAAACTTAGCCATGAGTTGTCCTTTAAGAACTTTTCTTCGGTAAAAATCCATGCCCCTCCAACAGAACCAAAATTTCCATAACGGTTATTAGCACCAAATTTAGAAGAACCATCTCTTCTGAAGTTAACATTCAGAATGTATTTGTTTTCAATATTATAATTAAGTCTGCTGAAAAGCGAAAGGTATTTGTATTCTGAGCTTCCATTAGTTGCAGATATTGTTCCTGCTGCCGCTACATTACCAATTAAGTTATCCGAAGAATAATCAGAAGCGCTTAAATAAGCCGGCATTTCATCTTTTCTGTCTTGCCAGGATCCTCCAACAAGTGCTGCAAGGTTACCTTTCCATAATTGGGTTGTATAATTAAGCTGAGGATCTATGGTAAAATTATTGCTATTGTTTGTTGAAGTAGTATAAGATCTTGATGTATCATATCCATTTGCTTCATCATATGCGTGGTTACTGGCAGATGCAGGCATAAACTGCTTGGTAAGCATTTGAGCTCTTCCGTATCCCAAATCTGTTTTAAAAGAAAGCCCTTTAGCAATTTCATATTGAAGGGTTAAACTGGTGATTAAGTTAATTCCTTTATCATCAACTCTTTTCCCTAGAGCTGCAAGAGGGTTAATGTCACTAAAATAATCCGGAGACCAGTAATAACTGCCATCTGCATTATAAGTTGGGCGGTTTGGAGCAGTACCAACTGCATAAGTTGTAATATCAAAAAATGGAAGCTGATTATGATCTGTAGCGAAAAGGACAGATGCTCCTATTTTTAATTTCTTATTTAGTGTACTGTGATTTACATTAAAATTAGTAGAGAATTTATCGTAGGTGAAATCTCCGGGTACAACAGTAGTTTCTTTGTGGTAAGCGGCACTTAAAAGAAAGTTTGTTTCATCATTTCCACCTCTTAGGGAACCTGAATAGTTATTGAAGTTTGCTGTACCGCCTATCAGTTTTTCCTGCCAGTTGGTGTATGCATTAGGATCCCAGTCTGTAAGAGCAATACCGTTACTGTCCACATCTGCAACATCACCATTATTATCTAAGGCAGTTTGTAACATATTGAGGTAAGCAGGGGTATCTAATGTTTTTACCATGTGGGCTACTTCAGAAACCCCGGAGTTTGTCGTTATAGTAAATTCTGTTTTTCCTGCCTTTCCTTTTTTGGTTGTAATAAGTACAACACCATTTGCTCCTCTTGAACCGTAAATGGCCGTAGCATCAGCGTCTTTAAGAATTTCAATACTTTCTATATCATTTGGATTAAGAATGTTTAGTGGACTTGTTCTTTTTTGTGCTCCTCTGACCACTTGCATATTTGCTTGACCTCCATCTTTTTGTGCCTGCTCCTTTATATCATCGCCTATATAAGGAATTCCGTCTATAATATAAAAAGGAAGGTTGTCTCCAGCAATAAAATTTCGACCACGTATACTAATATTCATATCGCTTCCTGCATATCCGGAAGTCTGCGTTACAAAAACCCCGGCAGTTCGTCCTTGTAATGCTTGCAGAATATTTGTTATGGGTTGTTTTTCTATATCCTCAGCCGTAATTTTAACTACAGACCCCGTGGTAGTTCTTTTTGTTGTTGTACCATATCCAATAATAACAACTTCATCTAATTTGGCTAAATCAGGCTGTAATTGTATCACTACAGAACTTTGGTTTTCAACAGTAATTTCTTGTGTTTTGTAGCCTAGATAAGTAACTTTTAGCGCGTGCTTTCCAGGTGGTAAATCAATATAAAATTGCCCGTCAAAATCAGTTACACCGTGTTTATTACTTCCTACAAGTAAAACAGAAACACCGGGTAATGGAAATCCTTTTTCATCCAAAACTTTTCCAGTAAGTGTACGGTCTTTTTCTGGTACATTATTTTTTCCGGATGAACCAATTTCTGTCTTAACCGTTTCTTTTTTATAAATGACCACACTTTTATCTACTTGCTTATATCCTAGATTACTCCCTTCAAGTACGCGGTCCAAAATTTCACTTACGGCACGTTTTCCTCGCGATGTTGAAATCTTCGGAAAATTAGCAATCATCTGTGGCTGGTAGGCAAACAGTAATCCTGTTTTATTTTCAATAGTCTTAAATAAGGTTTTAATATCCTGATTATGAAGCTCAATATCAACAGATATATTGTCTAAACTCTGACCGCTCATTTCATTTGCAAATACCATTGGGGTACCGCAGGTGAGTAAAAAAATGTGGAATAAACTGATTCGCATGATCATAATGGTTTTTTTTGAAAGTCCGAACAAAGAATTGCTCTTTTCTCTTTCAAGCATGGTTGTTTTACAGCGTAATTTCATAAATTTGCTTGTTTTTTAATGGTTACTGGTTTTAATTGTTAAAAATCTGAGCCATCTGGTGTAGGAGCCGGATGGTTTTTTTTTTGTTTTAATCTTATACTACTGGTTTTGGTTACTACTATTTGATGCCATCTAAGTAGGAGGTTAGCTGGCTATCAATCTATTTTTTTTAATATAAATATTTATTCACAGCCTTTTCCGTCTAAAATAACAGACCCTGTTTTATTGTAACGGTATTCTGTTTCAGTAACGCTTGAGATTACTTTTAGAACATGGTTCAGATCTTCTTCGTTTAAGAAACTTGCTGTTATTCTGCAATTCTTAATTTTTTCATTGGCTAATACAATTTGTACTTTGTATTTCTGAGATATTAAGGCAACTGCTTCCTCCATATTTATATCGTCAAGAATCAGGTAATTGCTTTTCCATTCGGTTACAACGGCTGCACTTACATTATTCTGTTCAAAATCCAAGGTGCTTTTGTTCACCTTAATCTGCTGGTTAGGAGTGATTACGCCATATATTTTTTCTGTATCTCCAACCTGAACTTTACCACGGGTCACTGTAACTTCTATGTTTTTAGATGAATTGCGTGCATTGATATTGAATGCCGTACCTAAAACTTTTGTTTGTACCTTACCGGTATGTACAATAAAAGGTTTTGTTTCGTTTCTTTTAATGTCAAAAAAAGCTTCTCCGGTAAGGGTTACTTCACGGGTTTTATTGTTAAAAGAACTTTGATCGTATTTTAAGCTACTTTTATCGTTTAAAAGAACTGTACTTCCGTCTGGCAGGTGAATCAATTGTTTGCCGCTAAAATCTACCAACGTGTTTTCTGTAATTATATCCTGCTCAACAACCGGGTTAGTAATTGAAGTTTTTTGTTGAAAAAACAAGCTGTTGCCAATAGCTATCAAAGCGATAATACTAGCTGCAGCAAAAATTACACGAAGAATTTTTTTTCTGTTTCTTTTTTCTGTTTCTAATCTGATTACACCACTGTCATCTTTTGTTTCAGATAAAATGCATCTTAAAACATAAGCACTCTCTTCGGTATCCATTACTTCTGATCCGGTCTTTTCTTTAAGCATCGTATGAATTTTCTCTTTTAAGAAATCATCATATTCACCATTTCGGATAAGTTGCATCAGTTCTTGTTCTTCAACTTCTGACAGTTTCCTTTGTAAATAATTTTCAAATAATTCTTCAAAAATTTTATCTTGCATTCGATTCGAAATTAAATAAGTTAATAATAGTTTTAAATGGTAAACTTGGGGGTGTTTGTATTTTGTTTTAAGACCCTCTCTATTTTTGGGGTAAACCAGCTAAATAGGTGATCTTTATTATAAAGACGATTTAAAAAAAGGGAGGGAGTAGTCGAAAGTAAAAAAAATGTAAAAAAAACGTAAAAAAACAATCCAAAGGATGTTTTGAAAGAAAAGATTTAAAATCAGGCTTTGAAGAATAAAAGAATTGTCATGAAAATATTCATGTAAGGAGAAATTCTGTGGCGTACAAATTTTAATGCCTGTGCCATGTGTTTTTTAACTGTTTCGGTAGAAATTCCCAGATCTTCACCAATTTTTTGATGACTCAAACCTTCCCATTTAGCCATTTTATAAATTTTTTGCTGTTGAGGAGGAAGTTGTTCCACTATCTGGTTTAAAAGGACATTATACTGGGCATCTTTAATAGCCGTATCAGTATCTTCTGTAATTGCATTTTTATAATTAATAGCAATCGGCAAAGCTGTTTCCCTTGCTATTTTTTTGATCATGTCAAAAATGTGATTACGGGAAACAATAAAAAGATAATTTTCGAAATTGGCTATATCGTTCAGGTTTTCATGATTCTGCCAGATTTTCATAAAAACATCCTGAACAACCTCTTCGGCTAAAATTTTTGATTTCGTTATTTTTAAAGCAGTTCCGTAAACACCATTTTTGTATTTGTTGTATAGAATGGTAAACGCCGGTTCGCTTCCCTGAGACAACTCAAGAAGAAGTTTACTTTCGTCAAAACCGGAATTGATAGGCATCTGTAAAAATGATTTATTCAATTCAGCAATATTATTTAATTTTTTTCAAAACTGTATGCTTAATCCAAAATATGTCTTAAAAATACCATTTTGATAATTTAACCCATTAGTTATTATGTTATCATAAAAATTGGTACTGATATTTTGCGTATGATTTAATGAAGAATAAAATTAGTATTATTGTATTGTAGGTTAAGTCTTGTTTTAAATAAGGATACTATATCTTTGAAATAAAAATAGAATGTTTTTTTGAGGATTGTTTATAAAAACAATATGTCGGTGGTTTGTTTATAACTCATTTCTTAAAACAACTTTAAACGGTTTTCAAGTGTTTTTTGAACATTATATTAAATCTTTACTCAGGATAACGGAGATAATTTTAGTAAATAATGATTGGTTTTATGTAGATCAGTTTCTTTTTAATTGAAGAGTCTTTTTTTAACGCTGTACTTTAAAGTAGGTTTTTATGTATAAATAAGTTGATTCTGTCACATCTAAAGTTCGATTTATCTCCAAAACACCTTTTAAATTGAATTTTTTATATTTTAATTATGAAATATTTTAGCAATAATAATGGGCATTGATGCGTTCTATATCAATATAAGTAACCGCAATAATAAAAGGTTATAAATTCAGCCATACTTGGAAAACTCAAGATAAAAACAGGCTTTAATTTTGATTATAAAATTTATTTTACAAATTCGTGATACTGTGGGGGGCATCACAATAACCTTTGGATCTTTAAGATTCAAAGGTTTTTTTTTGATTAGTCTAGATTATTCTTTCTCAAAGCCAGGACTTTCCTCAGTCACATAATGAACATTATCCATAATCACCTTTACTATGAGTGCGAAAATTTTGTAAACCGGTATTTAAGGCGCATATTTTTGAGATCTTCAAAAAGTAATCGAATATTGTATCATTTATTCAGCAATCATATGTTTTCTGGATACTAGAGGATAATTTAGTATCAGTATCAGATAAAATTCCGGTTAAAAGTTTTGGTAGATCATCTTAAATTTACAAATGTGAGTTCTATTAACAAAACAAGAAGAAATAGTAAATAATAACACTTTTTTTCAGTCAAAGTTTTCTAATTATGATTGAGTTTTGTTTTCTTATTAAAATTTAAATTTAGAAAAATATGAAAATACATAAGCTTCTTTTATGTGCAGTATTGAGTTTAGGATCTATGAACTTCGCAGTTGTTTGGGCACAAAGTGGTGATCAGATTTTAGATGGTATTGGGGAAACAGGATTGATTGCACGGTATGTTTTTAATGGAGATATAAAGGACTGGTCAAGAAACAACCTTCATGCTAACACAGGGGAATCAAAATTGAATTTTGAAGATGATCAGAAATTTGGTAAAGTTCTCTCATTGTCAAACGGTTTTATTACCATTCCGGGTAATGCATTAATTGAGGAAGAATCAATCAGTATTTCAGGATGGATTTATTTGCGTTCTGTTAAAAAGGGGCAGCATTTTTTTGATTTTGGAAAAAGCACTAAATCAAATTTTTTTATTGCACCAATGGGAGATACCAATAATACAGCATTTACTACTGCAGTTACGACACAATCAGGAAAAAAGTATCAGGCTAATGCACCAATACTGGAAGCTAATAAGTGGTATTACATTACAGTGGTTATAGATAGTCCTCATAAAACGGTAAGCACATATGTAAATGGAGCATTGGGGGCTACAATAAAGAATTTGGATCTTGATCTAATACAATTATTTGATACCAATCTGACTAAAAATAACAAACTGTATATTGGAAAATCATTTGTGACTGAGGACTCCTATTTAGATGCGAAATTACATGATTTCAGATTGTACCGAATTCCTTTAAATGAAAAACAAATAGGAAAAATTTATCATAATGCTTTGGATGATGGCTATGAAGAGGAGGAAACAGAAGTTGCTGTTGGGGATTTAGTGAAATTTCCAGTCACAACACCTCAGTTATATAATCAATATTTGACGAGTGTAACAGATGTTAAAGTGCAAACGGTAGTGGGAAGTCTTCCGCGATTACCACGTTATATCAAGGGTGTGTATAAAAATGGAATCCAGGGACCTGAAGTAAAAGTGATCTGGCCTGCTCCAAAAGATAATAGTTCAGTATTAAAAGCCGGAGAATATACTATAAGCGGAATTGTTGCCGGTACCGATTTAAAGCCAAAAGCTTTTGTTACTGTAAAAGAAGGTAAAGTAGCTGCTGCGCCAAAGTTAAAGCTGGAAACTTTCAATTTGGATGAGGTATCATTGAATTCAGATCTTCATGGGCACAATACCAAGTTTATGGAGAATCGTGATAAGTTTATCAATACCCTCGCCAATACAAATCCAGATTCTTTTCTGTATATGTTTCGCAATGCTTTTGGGCAAGAACAGCCAAAAGGAGCAGAGTCGTTGGGTGTTTGGGATACGCAGGATACCAAGTTACGAGGGCATGCTACCGGACATTATCTAACAGCACTGGCACAGGCTTATGCCAGTACAGGATATGATAAAGCTTTGCACGACAATTTTGCTGCTAAGATGGGGTATATGGTTAATACCCTTTATGAATTAGAACAAATGTCTGGTCAGCCAAAAGAGGCTGGAGGATCTTTTGTTTCAGATCCAACGCTGGTACCGCCGGGATTAGGTAAAACAGAATATGATTCGGATTTAAGTACAGAAGGGATTCGTACCGATTACTGGAATTGGGGAAAAGGATTTATAAGCGCTTATCCGCCAGATCAGTTCATAATGTTAGAAAAAGGAGCTAAATACGGCGGACAGAAAACGCAAATTTGGGCACCCTACTATACGCTACATAAAATACTTGCCGGATTAATGGATATTTATGAAGTGAGTGGGAATGAAAAAGCGCTTCAGGTAGCCAAAGGCATGGGAAGCTGGGTGCATGCCCGTATGGCCAAGCTGCCAACGGAAACGCTAATTACAATGTGGAACACCTACATTGCAGGTGAATTTGGTGGTATGAACGAAGCTATGGCCCGCCTGTATAGAATAACAAATGACAAACAATATTTAGAAGTTGCGCAGTTATTCGATAACATCAAAGTGTTTTATGGTGATGCCCAACATTCAAATGGGCTGGCTAAAAATGTAGATACATTTAGAGGTTTGCATGCAAATCAGCACATACCTCAGATTATTGGAGCTCTTGAAATGTATCAGGACTCTAATATTCCTGATTATTATCGTATAGCAGATAATTTTTGGTATAAAACTACAAACGATTATATGTACAGTATTGGAGGGGTTGCCGGAGCAAGTAATCCCGCAAATGCAGAATGTTTTATTGCTGAGCCGGCAACAATTTATGAAAACGGTTTTTCTGCAGGTGGACAAAATGAAACTTGCGCTACCTATAACATGCTGAAATTAACCAGCGATTTGTTCCTTTATGAACAGCGTGGTGAATTAATGGATTATTATGAGCGTGGTTTGTATAACGATATATTGGCTTCTGTAGCAGAGAATACGCCTGCCAATACCTATCATATACCCTTAAGGCCAGGTTCTGTAAAGCAATTTGGGAATGCAAAAATGAATGGTTTCACTTGTTGTAATGGTACCGCATTAGAGAGTAATACAAAATTTCAAAATTCGATTTATTTTAAGAGTTTAGATAATAAAGCTTTGTATGTAAATCTTTATGTTCCATCAACCTTAAAGTGGAAAGAAAAGGATGTTACCATAGTACAAACGACTTCTTTTCCTAATGAGGATCATACACTGTTAACCATTGAAGGTAAGGGAAAATTTGACGTAAATGTGCGTGTACCATATTGGGCAACCAAAGGGTTTTTTGTAAAAATAAACGGGAAAGAGGTAAAAACAAAAGCAATACCGGGAAGTTACCTTACGTTAAGCAATAATTGGAAAAATGGAGATACTATCGAGTTACGTATGCCTTTTCAGTTTTATTTAGACCCGGTAATGGATCAGCAAAATGTTGCCAGTTTGTTTTATGGCCCTGTTTTACTGGCTGCACAGGAAGTGAGTCCTCTCAAAGAATGGAGAAAAGTGACTTTAGATGCGAAGGATATAAGTAAATCAATAAAAGGAAATCCGGAAAAATTAGAGTTTACTATCGATGGGGTTGAATTTAAACCTTTTTATAACACTTACGGACGACATTCGGTTTATTTGGATGTCACACTAGAATAACTTCCTGAAGTTTTCAATAGAAATTAGATAGAAAGAAAATACAGAAATACAGCAAACATGAAAAATATAAATTTTAGAATTGGTTTATTATTATTTGTAATAGGAACTACCAATATCCAGGCACAAGACTATTGGACGAGGATTGAAAAAAAAGAACCAACTTTGGGTATTGCAGAGATTTATCAAAAATACAATACCCCTTCTTTCCAGTTAAAGTTGGTAAAAGCCTCACAGACTGTTGCAGGTTTAAGACCAGTTAAAAATTTGAATTTTGATTTTACGCCAGGCGATCGGCTTGAAATTAGAGACAAAGACGGTTTGTATCATTTAGGGGATATCAATTTAAGAATCAGAGAGGTTAACACATCTGACTGGAAGAGTTATTCAACTGCTGCAAAACGCAGAGCAATTACTGCTTTGCCAACTTCAGATAAAATTTTAGCCGCTGCAGATTTAGCCAATACATTGCCCGGTGATATTCCTGTAATTATTAAACGCTATTATGAAAACGATGGCGGTCAATTGGTGCTGCGATTTGAGATAACCAATAAATCAGATAAAAATATTGAGATTGGTGCTTTAGGAATTCCGATGGTTTTTAATAATATTCTGGAAGGCAAGTCACTCAATGAAACGCATGCTCAAAATGTATTTTTTGATCCGTATATTGGTATGGGGGCAGGCTATTTAGAAGTAAAAAGATTAAGCGGAGAAGGACCAGCATTATTAGTTTTACCAAAGGAGAACATGAACTTTGAGGCTTACCGTCCTTTAAATGACGATCCAACTCCAAGAAGTATCGTTTTCGAAGGTTTTCATGAATGGATGGTATACAGTAAAGCGTATGCTGAGAACGAATGGAAAGATGCAAAACAATGGAATGTTCCGACATCATTGATCTTAAAACCGAAAGAATCTAAAAATTTCTCTTTAAAATTAGTGCTTTCTGAAGGAATTGAAGCCATTCAGAATACGCTTGTAACAGAAAATCTTCCTGTAGCAACAAGTGTTCCGGGGTATGTGCTTCCACAGGATGTTAAATCGCAATTGTTTTTGAATTACAAAAGTGAAGTAAGTTTCTTTGAAGTGGAGCCTAAAGGAGCAATTGAAATAAAAGAAAACGGAAGAACACCTAAAGGTTTAAAAAAATATATTGTAAGCGGTGTAAAATGGGGACGTGCCCGATTAACGGTTACCTATAAGGATGGTATGAAACAAACGGTTAACTATAAAGTTATTAAGCCAGAAACCGAAGTGATTAAAGATTTTGGACACTTTTTAACGAATGAGCAGTGGTTTGATCAGCCTGACCCCATTTTTAAAAGAAACCCATCGGTAATTAGTTATGATTACGAAACTAAAAAACAACTAACGCAGGATAGCAGAGCATGGGTTGCCGGATTAAGTGACGAGGGAGGAGCAGGAGGCTGGTTAGCGGCTATTATGAAACAGCTTATTCAGCCTGATAAAGAAGAAATTAAAAAGTTAGAAAAGTTTGTAAACACAACACTTTGGGGTAATATTCAGTACAATGAAGGCAAAAATAAATACGGTGTTAAAAAAAGTGTATTTTATTATGAACCCGATTCTTTACCAAAAGGAACATACAGTAAAGACATTGATTACTCTTCCTGGGCTGCGTGGAAAGTTAAAGAGGCAAATGATCCCGGAAGGTCTTATAATTATCCACACGCTGCAGCAGCTTACTGGACAATGTACCGATTAGCGAGATATAATAAAGGATTAGTAGATAGCAATACCTGGGATTGGTATTTAAAGCAAGCGTATTATACTTCCATTGCAATGGTAGAACAAGCACCTTATTACGCACAGTTTGGTCAAATGGAGGGTTCTGTGTTTTTATTCCTTCTGGATGATTTGAAGACAGAAAAATTTACAGATATGGCTTTAAATTTAGAAGCAAAAATGAAAGACAGGGCCAATCATTGGAGAGCATTAGAATATCCTTTTGGAAGTGAAATGCCATGGGATTCAACAGGTCAGGAAGAAGTATATATGTGGTCTGATTATTTTGGTTATGATGAAAAAGCAGAGGTTACTTTAAATGCAATTTTAGCTTATATGCCAACTATGCCGCATTGGGCTTACAATGGAAATGCCCGTAGGTATTGGGATTTTTTATATGGCGGAAAATTAGCAAGAGTAGAACGTCAGATTCATCATTATGGGTCTTCGTTGAATGCTATTCCGGTATTAAAACAGTATAGAAAAAAATCAGATGATTTGTATTTGCTAAAAGTAGGGTATGGAGGACTTTTAGGAGGAATTTCAAACATTACTGAAGACGGATTTGGACCGGCAGCATTTCACTCATATCCAACAGAATTACGAATGGATTATTTATCAGGAGATTATGGTTCCGGATTTTATGGGTATGCCGTTAATACCGCTACTTATATTACAAAAGAAGATGATTTAGGCTGGTTAGCTTTTGGAGGTAATCTAACCACAAAAGGGGATGTAGTAGAAATACAATTAACTACTGCTGCAAAATCTAAAGTTTTCATCAGCCAAAAACAGTTGTGGTTAACATTAGACGCTGGTACTTTTGAAAAAGTTTCTTATAACACAAAAACAGATGAGGTATCCATTACATTAAATCCTGCGAATGAGTTTACACCAAATGCTTATTTAAGAATTAATAAAGATATTACCTTGCCTTATACTAAAGAGAGAGGAGCTTATGAAATTCCTTTACAGAAAAAGAGTTTAACCATAAAATTATAGTTGTCAGTTCATTTTTTTTATAGAAATCTGTCTTTAAGAGTAAATAAATGGTTTGATTCTGCATTAGTTATATTTAAAAAAGTCATACATGAATACTGCTATTCCTTACATAACGGATGATTTCATTGAGAATAATTGCCATTTCAATGATTTAGTAGAAGCTCTTAAAGATGGATTTTCAAATTCGGCTATTGAAGTGCCCATGCGCCATCATCATGATTTTCATAATCCTGACGAAGATAAAGATTCGACCTTACTCTTGATGCCTGCTTTTAATCCGGGTAAAGAGTTAGGGGTGAAGATAGTTACGGTAAGTCCCAATAACGGAAAGTACAATTTGCCAGCTATTCAGGGGATGTATTTATATCTGGATGCACACAAAGGATATATAAAAGCCATTTTAGATGCAAAATCGTTAACCGCCAAAAGAACTGCTGCAGCATCGGCATTAGCGAGCAGTTATTTATCCAGAAAAGATTCTTCATCGCTCCTTATTCTGGGTACCGGTGCATTGTCCATTAACTTAATTAAAGCACATTGCAGCGTAAGACCCATTACAACTGTTTATGTCTGGGGACGAAGTTTTGAGAAAGCACAAAGAATATGTGATGCTTTAAAAGCAGAATCATTTACTTGTACTGCTATAGCAAAAATTGAGGATAAAATCGCAGAAGTTGCTATTATTTGTGCAGCTACTTTATCCGCAACTCCTTTGGTTTTTGGAGAGTTTTTAAAAAAAGGACAACATCTAGATTTAGTGGGAGCTTATAAAAAGAATACCCGTGAAGCTGATGATCAGGCTATAATCAAATCAAGTGTTTTTGTAGATACCTATCAGGGCGGTTTAAAAGAAAGCGGTGATATTGTAATCCCATTATCAAGTGGGATTCTTTCTAAAGAGTCCATAAAAGCAGACTTATTTGAGTTGTGCAGTACTACTAAATTAGGAAGAACTTCAGATTCTGAAATTACACTTTTTAAGTCGGTGGGTCATGCTTTAGAGGATCTGGTTGCGGCTTCTTATTTTTATTCGCTGTTTCAAAATAAAAAGTCGACACTTTTTTAGAATAGCGATGAACTGTTTTTATAATTAATGAATGTCAAAATACAAGATGAAAAAAAGTAACATACTGTTTATTCGCTTTTTGCTATTTTTTGCAATAAGTAGTTATGCACAGGAAAAGGTGAATGTTAACATATCTAATGCTGGAAATCCGGTTTTACCAGGTTACTTTGCAGATCCTACTATTAAAAAATTTGGTGATGTTTATTTTATTTATGCCACTACCGATAATGAAATGCTGGCTTCAGGAGCGCCAACAGTCTGGTATAGCAAAGATTTAAAAAACTGGTATAATCATACCATGGAAATACCTTCGTTTACAGCAAAACCGATTACAAATTTTTGGGCACCGGACATTGTTTTAGGAAATGATGGCAAATACTATTTGTATTTTGGAAACTGTGAAATTGGCTGCAATATTTATGGATATGTTTCGGATACACCTGTTGGCCCCTGGAAAAAATTAAGCGAAAATGACGTTCCTGTTATTTCGAATGGATACCCAAGAGAAGGTTTTCCCTCACTTGACGCACAGTTTTTTAAAGATACCGATGGTAAAGTATATGGTTATTGGGGAACCTGGGTACACTACAATGGCGGGTACGCTGTGGGAGAACTTGATACTGCTACAATGAAGGATATGATGAATTCAAAAAACATTCCTTTGAGTCAGACACCTAAGCCTTTTGAGGCGGCCTATATGATGAAAAAAGGCAGTAAATACATATTGATGTACTCTGGCGATTCCTGCCATGATGAAACTTATAATGTTCGTTATTCTTACGGGGATACTCCTTATGGACCATTTACAGAAGGTCAGAATAATCCAATTTTGAGTACTACCGAGGATAAAACTACACACGGTCCGGGACATCATTCGGTTTTAGAAGATGTAAATGAGTATTACATGGTGTACCACAAACATGATTATCCAATGACCCGTGGCGGTCTTGCCAGACAAGTATGTATTGATAAAATGATTTTCGAAAACGATTCTGTCATAAAAAAAGTAATACCAACTGCTAAAGGTGTTGGCGCTATTGTAAAGTCTACAATGCCAGAAAATATAGCTTTAGATGTTGCTGCAACTGCGTCGTCTTATTATCATTTACGATCCTCAGAATATGATTATCAATATAAGCCCACTTTTGCCACAGACGATAATAATGCCACCATGTGGAAAGCTGCCAGCAATACATTACCACAAGATTTGACAATCGATTTAGGAGCGGTAAAAGAAATAAAAAGGGTTATGACACAATTTGAGTTTGCCAGTTATTATTACCAATACACTTTACAATATTCAAGTGATGGTAAAAAATGGAACATGTATGCTGATAAATCCAAAAATCAAATTTCAGGCAGCCCAATGATTGACGATAATGCTATTTCGGCACGTTACTTAAAACTAACCGTTTTGGGAACTGAAAAGACAGGGCTTTATGCTGCTGTTTGGAATATAAAAGTATATAGTTCTTTATTTGAGATTCCTTTACAATTGCAAAATAAAAAATCGAATAGGGAGGTAGCTGCTGTAAGTACTCATAAAATGTTGCTAGATCTTAACGTAAATAATACAAAAAAGAGCGGCTCTTTTACTAAGTTATCAAACAAAGGCGCTATTGGAGGAACTTTTGTAAAAAATGGTGATGTCACTATAGAAAAGGATAACGAAGGGGTTAAGGCATTTAAATTCACTAATGGCTCTTTGGTATTAGATCAACCTGTCCCAAAAAGTTTAGCATGGAATGGTTCTTATACCGTTGCCATCTGGATAAAAAATCCCGAAATAGCTAAAGAAGGTGAAATTATAGCTTCATGGTGCGACAGAACAGCTTATAATCTGGCTAATTCTTACAATGCTTTGGCTTACAATAGTAGTCACTATGGTGCTGCACCACATTTGGACGGTCATTTTGATATGAAATACAACAAACTACCTGAGGCTAATAAGTGGCATCATATCGTTTTGACTTTTGATGGTGTTGTAGAGAAAATGTATGTTGATGGTGTATTGGATAATTCTCAAAATATGATGTTGTCCTCTGCAATTGATAAAGCTAAAATTAGTATTGGCGCATCGGATATTGGAGAAAACTACTCGGGTTATATGACCTCATTGCAAATGTATGATTATGCCTTGACTAAAGAAGAAGTCGTAAAACACTTAAAAACAACTAAAATTAAATAATAAACACCATCTAATAATGAAAAATCTATTACTCATGGTATGCTCTTTGGTGTTTGGTTTTTACCAAATGACAGCACAAAATTTCGATATTAAATCTCCTGACGGACGTATTCAGTTAAAAGTTACCCATTCAGATAAAATTTCATGGTCGGTCTCATTAAACGGAAATCTAATTATTGAAAAAGCCGAAGCCGGGATGGATTTTTCTTCTAATACGGATTTCGGGTATGATCCGAAGATAAAATCACATGCTATTAAAAGTGCATCTCAAAATATTCATGCTGTAATATCCCGCAAGGATTCAGACATAAAAGATGAATATACCGAGCTTTCTATTACTTATAAAGGCAATTATAAAATTAATTTTCGTGCTTATAACGATGGTGTGGCGTATCAGTTTATGGATGAAGCTAAAGCCGTACGAAATATCATTTCAGAAAAGGTTTCTTTTACTTTCCCAAAGGGATCCCGTTCTTTATTTCCTCAGGAAGAATCCATGTATTCGCACAATGAACGTTTGTATTTAGACAAATCTTTAACCGATATTCAATCAAAACACTTTTGCAGTTTGCCAGTCATGTTTACTACAGATAAGGCCAAAGTTTTGTTTACAGAAACTGCTCTTCACGATTATCCGGGGTTGTTTTTAAAAGGAACCGGAAGCACAACTTTAGACGCGCAGTTTCCTAAATATGTTTTGGAAGCTGTTGATAAAGATGGAAGGTCAGATCGTGTACAAACCATCACAAAAGAAGCTGATTATATTGCTAAAACATCAGGAGACAGGGCTTATCCATGGCGTGTATTTATCATCAGTGATGACGATCGCACTTTTGTAGAAAGTAATTTAAGCTATCAATTGGCAAAACCAAATGTTCTTCAAAATACAGATTGGATAAAACCGGGTAAAGTAGCATGGGACTGGTATAATGATAATAATATATTTGGTGTTGATTTTAAAGCAGGTTTAAATACAGAAACGTACAAATATTTTATTGATTTTGCGGCAATGAATAAAATAGAATATGTAATTCTTGATGAAGGCTGGACAAAATCGACTACTCAAATACTTGATTTTAATCCTGCAATGGATGTGAAAGAATTGATTCGGTATGGTAAAGAAAAAGGTGTTGGAATTATTCTTTGGGTTCTTTGGAAGCCATTGGATGCTAATTTACTCCCAATTCTTCAAGCCTATAAAAGCTGGGGAGCTAAAGGAATTAAAATTGATTACATGCAGCGAAATGATCAATATATGGTTACTTCCTATGAGCAGATTGCCAGAGAATGTGCTAAACTGGAAATGTTAGTTGATTTTCATGGAGCGTTTAAACCTTCTGGTCTGGAACGCATGTATCCTAATGTAATGAATTATGAAGGGGTACTAGGAAACGAAAACAATAAATGGAGCGACGAAATTACACCTGAACATACCGTAACGATTCCGTTTATTCGTATGGTAGCAGGTCCGATGGATTTTACTCCTGGTGCTATGATAAACAAGGAGCACAAGAACTTTTCTATTAGTTTTACGCGTCCAATGAGTATGGGTACCCGTGCACATCAGGTTGCAATGTATGTGGTCTACGAAGCCCCTTTACAAATGATGTGCGAATCGCCTTCAATTTATTATAAAGAACAGGAAACGGTTGATTTTATTACTCAAATACCAACAGTCTGGGACGAAACAAAAGTACTTCAGGGTTCTGTTGGAAACTATATTGTAGTGGCCAGAAAAAAGGCCGAAAAATGGTATATCGGCGGAATGACTGATGCTGATGCGAGAGAACTACCAATAGATCTTTCTTTCCTGGGTGACGGAAGTTTCTCTATGGAAGTTTTTGCAGACGGTATTAATGTGGACAAGTACGCAGAAGATTATAAAAAGGAAATAATTGAAGTTAATAAAAATGCTAAAGTTACAGCAAAAATGGCTTCGGGAGGCGGATGGTCTGCCATTATTACCAAAAAGCAATAGGGAATGAAGAAATTTGTAAAAAAGAGTATACTTCTGTTTTTTGCAGTAATTAGCCTTGGAAATGCACAAGATAAAGTTGAGTCAAAACAATTATACATCCCGGAGAAAGTTTGGTTAGTTCCGGAGAATAATAATTAGGATTCAAAAGAGAGTGACTATAGTTATAGCCGTATGATTGAATCAGACAATATTGCTATGTTTTGGCATAAAGAATACGGCGATAATCCTATGGTAAATAATGATTCAACCAAACGTTTTGATCCTAAAAATGCAATAGCAGAATGTGAACGCTTTTATAATTTTTATGTAAATGAATTAAAGTAGGTACAAAAGTCAAATTGAATTTTAAAGGTTTGGTTCCTGTTAAAGATTCTGTTGTCTCCGGGTGGCGTTATGGATTTATAGCTTCGCTAAATGATCGAAGCAGAGTCTACAGTAACGTTTTCAAGAAGAAAGAGGCAAAGCTGAATTTATAATCCCAAAAAACACAGAATATTTATGGTTGATTGTAAGCGGAGCACCAAAAGAGCATCAGAAACATTCTTTCGGTAATGGAAAAGAGGTGTACAGAAATTTTCCTTACAAAGTAAAACTCGTGAACACAAAACCATTGTAGTTTTTTTATTATAAATCACTAAGCAAAGTTAAAAATGGTCGTATTTAGGAACCATTTTTTTGGGCTATAATGAGAAGATTTGTGATAGTGATAAATTATATAATAGCCTGTTTTATGTATGTAATTAAGGCTACAACAAGATATTGTTTGAAATAAGCAGACAGGAATATGCTTAAAAGTTATTTTTTATAACCATAAGGTTTAAATTAGTCTTTTAAGAAATTAAAATTAAGTTTTTCTGTGTCTGTTTTGATAGTTTACTGTATGAAGAATTTTAGTTTTTTATATTTAAGAATAAACAACTACACCTCCAGTTAAGAAGGTGTAGTTAGCTTTAAGTGTAACCTCTTGTTTTTTATTTTATCACAATTTTCTTTGTTTGTTTAGAGTTTTGTGCTTCTACAGTTACAAAATAAATACCTCCCGGCAAGGCAGTGGCATTGTATTGATCTTCATTGAAACAATTTTCTTTTTGAAATAATATTTGTCCAATCATATTTGTTACTTTATAACTAAATTTAGTTGAACTACTATCTGATAACCTGATAGTAAATGAAGCTGAATTCTCAATAGGATTTGGATAAATCATAAAATTAGAAGGTAAACCGGAGTGATCTGTTACAGAAAGTGTCTCTGTTACAACCGCTTTCCAATCCCACCAGTTTTTGTCAATACTGGCCGTTTTTATGGCACCCTGTTCAAGTTTAAGTTTGTAATTAAACTTAGCAGTACGCGTTGATTCACCATTAAAGATATAGTCTGTATTGCAAATGACAGCAAAAATAACGCCGTTGGCAGGCATACCTTGGGCGAATGAAATAGTGCAATCCCCGGCATATACAGGCTGTGAGTAAAAAGCTTTGCCGTCTTTAGTTCGGTAGCACAATTGTATTGACATATTTTTTCCTAATGGCTGAAAAAATACCGTGGCCTCATTTCCTTCAACATGAATTGGTACAAAATTAGCACCCGACCACCCAGGTAAGGTTTTTACATCAGGAATTAAGTAACCATCCTGATCCTGGGCTGTAGCAGCATAAGGTGTCGCTTTCCATCGTTCTACATTGATTAATGCAGGTTGTTCCGGGCCTACATCCATTCCCATATTATTACGATATAAACTTAAGATTGGTTTTTCGAATTTTCCGAAATCGGCTAATGCCAGTCTTGCTCTGTATTCCTGAACCATTTTACGCATTTTAGTATCCCCAATCCCATTTACAGTTCCATTACCGTTCGCAATTCCTTCTAATACGCGGCCTTCGCAATAGTTCCAGACCCACGGTAAACTTTTTTCACCAACAATTTCACCTAAAAAGGTTGGAAATACAGAACTATATTGAACTCCCCCAATAACATCTCTGGTTTTTCTTAAAGTAATTCCATCCCCATTTTGTACTCCAGAATCTACTCCCTCGGCAGAGGGGCCCCCAAAAGTACCGTCTGAAAGCCATCCACTATAACATTCTATCGGAATGAAAGGTGCAATAACGGAACCTGCACTTAGCCATCCTAAATCGACATTGCTATAATCTGTGCTTCCTGTTTTCTTTATATCCAGAACTGTCTGTAACCAAACGTTTGAACCTTCATGAAACCAGGCAGAATTCCTACAGCCGGGTAATGAAGCATAAATAGCATGAATTCCTTCGTGAACGCAAGCTCCTGTTTGGTATTGTGCGTCAGAAAAAGTACTATTAGGATCGAAACTAGCTACTGGATAATAAGACAGCAATACCATGGGCCAGCTTTGTCCATCTGGTGTACCAACTCCACTTTGCCAGCCTCCTAAATCAGTATTTGAGGCTGTATCAGTACATAACCCTGATCCAAATAAGTAAACAGAACTGCGATACCCCTGTCTGTATAATTTGTCTGGTGGCCATCCCATATTGTCTCTTAAAAAAGTAAAATCCTGATCAAGACGTTTTAACATTAAGTCTACAGAAACTGAGGTTTCTGTTATTAAAGGATTAGCATTTGGTCCTGCGACGAAAGTCCATGAACCATAATTTTTGGACCAGGCCACATTACAGCCACTATATCCCGGATAGTCATCCTCTAAATTTTTTGTAGGTTTTGGGAAATTAGGATAATCGCTTATAAAATCATAATACAGGGTCGAATCATAAGCTGGCCATTTATAATCGGTATTTTCATCTTCTTTTACTGTTACGTAAAAATCTATAGTACTTTCGGAACCACACTCATTAACATACAAAAACGTATAGGTTCCTGAATTTACAGTCTGTAGATTAGACAAAGTGATATTTTGATTAGTAGACTCAAAATTGTTTGGGCCTGTCCATTTCATTTTAGCATTACTTTCAATATTGGCTATTGAGGGTTTTAGTTCTACACTTTCAGATGGTGATAAAACTGCATAATTTTGATTTTTTTCACTACCGTTGTTTATGATAATACTAGAGGTTAATGCAGTGGTATCGCATTGCGTAGTTTCAACCCCAAAAGCCTGATATTCTATTACACCAGTCGCAGTATCACTTTTCATATAAATTCTTAATTTACGGGTTTTGAAATTCAAATTAGCGATACTGTTGAATTGATTCAGGACAAGACCTAAGGATCCGCCGTTAACCCAGTTAATACCATCCCAATACTCAATATAGGCAGCTGTAGGTTGTCCAATTCCTCCGTAATCGGTAAACCAGTAAACAGAAACTGAATTTATTTCATGAGCAAAATCCCATTCATATTGTATCCAATTGTAAGTATTATAAGCTGCGTCACCATCCCAGTTTCCATATACAGAGTTACTTCTGTCCTCTGAGTTAACCGGTGTAAAACCGTCATTTAC
Organism: Flavobacterium cheongpyeongense; assembly: GCF_003202435.1. Lineage (GTDB taxonomy): Bacteria > Bacteroidota > Bacteroidia > Flavobacteriales > Flavobacteriaceae > Flavobacterium > Flavobacterium cheongpyeongense. The sequence continues at coordinate 442,265 of NZ_QJHK01000002.1, read as the reverse complement.
CGATGTAAGGTTTTCCCAGGGTGAGACATGAGAAGTAGTGACCTTTGTTGAATTTAGCCTGGCTAAATTAGTTTGTGCGTGTAACTTTCCTATACCTAACATAGCGATGTTAAATAATAGGAAAGAAAAAAAATGAAGTAATTTTTTTTCTTTCATCTCTGTAAGTTTTAATTGTTAATTAATAGAATTGGAATAGTTACTAAGCTTCAAATAAATTAAATAAAAAACGATTCTGTGGGTTTAACAGATGTTTTTAGTGTGCTTAGGTAACTGTCATTTAATTAGCAATTTAAGTATAGTTAAAACCGTTTTATGTATACTTAATTATCAGAAAATTAGTAAAAGTTAACCAGTATTTGTTTTGTGCTGAGAATTGATTTTTTGAATTAAATCAATCAAATAACAAAGCCATTACAAATTTGCAGGACTTTATTTTTATCTGATTTTTTAGTTTAACTATTTCATTTAATAATTTCTCAATGACTCAATATCTTCCGCTGTTTTGGCAAGCGGCTTTCCTAATAGTTGGTAAGTATCTTTTGTAATCAGGAAATCTTCTTCTATGCGGATACCTCCAAATTTACTGTATTTTTGTACTTTATCATAATTGATGAATTCACTATATTTTTTTTCAGATTGCCATTGATTTATTAATTCTGGAATAAAGTAAATACCAGGTTCTACGGTTAGCACAAAACCTTCCTCTAGTTCTTTTGCAAGACGTAATGATTTAAGCCCAAATTCTGTGCTCTTTTTTAAAGTATCAGTATAGCCTACGTATTCCTCACCAATGTTTTCCATGTCATGAACATCCATTCCCATCATGTGTCCTAAACCACATTGAAAGAATAGAGTATGAGCTCCGGCAGCCAGAGCCTCATCTAAATCTCCTTTTACCAAACCAAGAGATTTTAATCCGATTAAAATTTCTTTGCAGGCAACAAGATGAGAATCTCTAAACAAAGTTCCTGGTTGAAGTGTTGCCATTGCAGCTTCTTCTGCTTTTAAAACAATGTTGTAAATTTCTTTTTGTTGCGTAGTAAAAGTATTAGAAACAGGAAAAGTTCTGGTCATATCGCCTGCATAATGCATCTTGTTTTCGGCTCCGCAATCGCACAAAACCATTTGTCCTTCTTTTAAAATATTGCCACCGGCATGATGATGTAAATATTGTCCGTTTACCGTTAAAATTATAGGAAACGCAAGTTGTCCACCACTTGTAATGGCAGTTCCTTCTACCTGACCCGCAACCTCATATTCTGTCATTCCGGGGCGTGCTGTTTGCATGGCTTTCAAATGCATAGCTGCTGTTATATCAATAGCTTTTTCGATTTCAGTTAGTTCTTCATTTGTTTTATAAGAACGTTGAGCAACTATAGCTTTTGATAAGGCTACAGAAGCTTTTTTTGCTAATGCTGAAGGATCAATTCCTAACCAATTACTTAGTTTTAAAGTTATTGCTGCTCTATAAGGTGGTAGAAAATGAATAGTACGTTGTTGCTGTACTGCATTTTTAATCATTGCCTCCACAAAAGATAAGGGCTGAATTGCCGAAATCCCTGATTTTTCTAAGCTAATGGCTAAGGATTCCTGAGGACCTGTCCAAACAGTCTGCTCGATTGTTAAGTCATCACCAAATACTATTTCAATATCGGCATCAACATCTATTACTAAAAACAGGTTAGGAGTGTCAATTCCGCTATAATACAAAAAACTACTATCTTGTTTAAAAGGATAGATGTTATCCCTGTAGTTCATTCCAACTTCTTCGTTACCCGGTAATATAATGAGTCCGCTCCCAATTGCTTTTTTTAGGACTTGTCTTCTATTGATATAAGTTTCTTTACTAAACATATTTTTTGTATTTGTTTATCTTGCTCCGCCTGGACAATTTTCTTTGAGATAGCGTGTGAATAATTGCGATAAATGTTCTGTGGTTCCGGCACCTTCATTAATGCTATGGGTACGGTTTGGATAACTCATCATTTGAAAATATTTTCCATCTTTTACTAATTCGTTAACCAGCATTTCAGCTCCCTGGTAATGTACATTATCATCACCGGTACCGTGGATAAGCAGTAAATTTCCTTTCAGTTTATTGGCATGTGTAATTGGGGAACCTTTTATATAAGGTTCTTTGTTTTCTTGTGGTAAACCCATATAGCGTTCCTGATAAATATTATCGTATACTAATTGGTTAGGCACCGATGCTATGGCTATCCCTGTTTTGTAAATTTCAGGATATTGAAACAATAAATTGAGGGTAGTAGATCCACCGCCGCTCCAGCCCCAGACTGCAATACGGTCGGTATCTACAAAAGGCCATTTTAGAATTTCTTTGGCAGCCATTGCCTGATCTCTAACGTTTATGATACCGATGTTTTGGTAGATGGATTTTCTCCAGGCAGCTCCTTTAGGAACAGGAGTTCCTCTGCCATCTAAACTTATTTGAATGTAACCATCTGCTGCAATATCTCCGTTGTATAAACGCGTGCCGGCAACACCAGCAGCATCTTTTACAGTTGCTCCCGCAGGTTCAGCATAGACATAAAATAAAACCGGATATTTTTTTGTTTCATCAAAAGAGGCAGGTTTTATCATCCAGCCATCAAGAGTGATGTTATCAACAGTAGTAATCTGAATCATTTCTACGTTGCCGCCTGGTGTTTTATTACTGCTTATTTCTTTTATCGTTTTGTGGTCCGGCAGACTTACCCATTCTGAGACTTGCTGTTTTTTATGGTTAGAAAAACTATGTTTTGCATATTTTGCATCTGGTGTCAGGCTATAATTATGGGTACCAATTTGGTCAATAGGAGATACTTTTATTAGTTTTCCTTTTCCGTTTAAGGCCGTTTTATATAAATATTGTTGCGTAGCATTTTCTGGAGAGGCTAAAAAATAAGCAAATTCGTTTTTTTCGTCTATCGCTTCCAGGCTAATGATGTCATATTTTCCAGTTGTAACAATAGTTTCTTTACCATTTTTATCAATACGATATAAGTGACGCCATCCGTCTTTCTCTGAAAGGAAAAGAAACTCTTCTCTGTTATTAATCCATTTCCAGCCCAGATCATCAGTAGTCAATACATCAACCCATGAATTGTTTTTTTCTGTATAAATTGATTTTACTTCTCCACTTTTTGGATTACATAAAAAAAGTTCAGCTTTATTTTGTTTACGGTTTAACTGTTCCAGCATGATAGAAGAGCCATCCGGAGTCCATTGCATTAGCGGAATGTAGTGTTGTTTTGAGTCTCCCGGAACCTTCACCCATGTGGTTTTTTGCGTCAAAATGCTGACTACACCGACCTTGCAGGCAGAAGGATCCTCTCCAGCTTTTGGATACTCTATTGGAACGGTGTAGGAGTATATCGAATCGGTATTATTAATCAATAAGAAGTTTTTTATTTTTGTGGCATCAATTTGCCAAAAAGCAATATTTTTTCCGTCAGGACTCCATCGGAAACCATCTCTGCAATCAAATTCTTCTTCGTAAGCCCAGTCAAAAGTTCCGTTTATTAATCGGTCTGTTCCATCTTTTGTCAATGGGGTTATTTCTCTGGTTTTAATGTCCTCCACATACAAATTATGATTGCTTACGTATGCTACAGAATTGTTGTCGGGAGCTAATTTAGCAAACATCAATGAGGATGTTGGTTTTCCTTTGCCTATCTGATGTATTTCTTTTTTCTCTCTGTCCAGAAGCCAGTAATCGCCTCTTGTTTCCCGCCTCCAGACTTTTTTTGAATTGGTATATAGTAAAACTAACTTATCGTTTTTACTGAATTCGTAATCTTTGATTTCTAATGGTTTTTCGCCTTGTTTTGGTATAAGTTGTGTTGCATCGATTATTTTAGTACGAGTAAAATTGGGCAAGGTATATTTTATAATTTCTCCTTTTTCTACAGTATAATATCCGGTATGATCATTAGTCCACTTTAATTTTTGTGCATTAGCTGTAATAAATAACAAGTTAACTAGTAACCAGATAAAGAGATGCGTTATTTTTTTCATCGTAGGATTTTATAAATTATTACGCGTGTTTTAATTAGTTGATATTATTTGTCTGTGATACCAATATTGGATTGACATAGTACATTTTTGTGATACTTTCTACATTAAAAAGCAGTTGCTGAGTTTGGGTTACGGTGCTATTTTGCCATTTATCAGAAGGTATTATTTTAATCTTTGCAGTATCGTTTTTTAAGGTTAAAGGCAAATTAAATCCTGCAACACAATTGGTATAACGGTAGAAAACTTTTGTTTTGTCTGTATTAAAATAAAATTCAAAGTTTGGAGTTTGTATCGTTCTCAGATATTGATCAAAGACCTTGGCGTAATTGAATTTCAGCTGTTTCGAAACGTAATCTTCGACCTGTTTAGAGGTAACAGTCTGATGATAAAATTCCTTACCTAATCCTCGTATAACATTTCGAAACAGATCATCGTTGTCAATTCCATGACGAATAGCGTGCAGCATATTACCGGCTTTTGGATACATATCTCCGCTTCCTTGTGCGTTTACATTATAATCCGGAATGATTGGTCTGTCATTTCTTATTCCTTGTCGGGTTCCGGCATTGTATTCATTACCGGCTTGTTGTCCAAAAATATAATCAACAAATAAAGTTTCGCTATAATTTGTAAAACCTTCGTGAACCCACATATCAGCTAAGTCGTTTGTAGTGATGTTGTTACCAAACCATTCATGTCCACTTTCGTGAATGATAATAAAATCCCATTTCATTCCCCAGCCTGTTCCGGAACCATCATTACCGCGATATCCTGGTTTGTAATGATTTCCATAAGAAACAGCACTTTGATGCTCCATTCCGGTATGCGAGGTTTCAATTAGCTGATAACCGTCTTCATAAAATGGGTAAGGTCCCATCCAGTATTCAAAAGCTTTCAACATATTGTGAACTTCGTTAGGCATATAACTTTTGGCTTTTTCCAAATTATAGTCCAATACCCAATAGTTCAGGTCTAAGTTTCCTTTTTCGCCCGAATAATTTTCTTTAAAGTTTACATATTTACCTATATACGGAATGATACAATAATTGCTGATAGGGTTAACAACAGCCCATTTGTAAGTTGTAGTACCATTATTATTATCTTTTTTAAATTCCAATCTTCCGTTGGCAATAGCAGTTAGCGTATCAGAAACAATCATTGTAAGGCTTGCGCCCTGATTTGGTTCGTCACTCTGATGGTCTTTGCAGGGATACCAAACCGATGCTCCTAATCCCTGGCAGGCTACAGTCATCCAGGGCCGCCCTAAAGAATCTTTTGTCCAGATCCAGCCGCCATCCCAGGGGGCTTTTATGGCTTCATGAACTTTTCCGTGATAAAACAGGTCTATTTTATGAAGGGTGGCTACTTTAGATTTTGGTGTTTCGATATACCAAACAGTACCTTCTTTCTTAAAATTTAATTTTTTTCCTGACTGGACAACACTATCAATTGCCAAAGGCTCTTGTAAATCAATTTGCATTTTGGTATTCTCTTTTCCTTTAATTGTTTTATAAGTGACGATATTGCTTCCTTTTATTGTTTTGTTATCGTAATCAGGCTCTACGGTAATATCATAACGCATTACATCCCACCATAGTCTTTCCTGAGTTAAACTGCCTCGCAGCGTATCTGAAAGGGTATATTTTTTAGTGTTTTGACCAAAAGATATGAGAGTAATACCCAGAAAAATAAAAGTTTGAAAATACTTTTTAGTCATGCTGTTTTTGGTTTGAGAATTTTACAATTTGTGTTGTGTTTGGCCTCTTTGTTTTATGTAAAAATAAAGTGCAGCCTTTCAAAAGTAGAGGTATTTTTATAGTGTAACAGCGATTTTATTATCAATATTAAATACTATATTCATCTGTTTTCTTTTAATAATACAAAAAATGGATATTTTTTAATGAAATAAGCTCCGTAGCATGCCATGCCTCTCAAGTATCTGGCAAGCTATTAAATAAAAAAAAACAACACAGTGTTTTATGGGTTGACCAGTGAATTTTTAAACTCAAAAGGTGTTTTCTTTTTAATTTCTTTAAATTTTCTATTAAAATTAGAAATGTTATTAAATCCACTCAATTCTGAAATCTCAATAACCGATAATTCTTTGTTTTTAATAAGTAGTTTGGCCGCATGTTCAATTCTAATTTCAATTAAAAACTGAAAAAAAGTTTTATTGGTTCGTGTTTTAAAGTATTTACAAAAGGCATTTTTAGTCATGGTTGCAATTTGAGCAACTTCATCCAAAGTAATGTTTTTTTGATAATTGTTCATGACAAAGTCAAAAACCATCTGCATTCTTTTTCCTTCGGCATCTGTAAAAGGTTTATTAAAAACATAACTGGAAAGAGGTTTTTTTTCAGCTTCATAAAAGGCTTTTAACAGGTGAAAGAAAATTAAAAACTGATCGTATTTATCTGCATCCTTAAATTTTTTAAATCTTTTTAAGACAGAGGGTTTATTATTGGTTATTCGTACCCCGTTTTTAATAGCTTCAAAAAATGGTTCTGTATTGTTTAACTCTGGCATGCTAAAAAAGTTTTTACCAAATGCGTCTTTAGTAAAAAAAATAGTTATCATAACAGAGAGTTTTTTATTTTCTGTTTTATCACTTTTAAAAACATGTGGTAAATTACTCCCTAATATAAGAATGTCTCCTTCTTTATATTCAGAGATCATATCCCCAACCAAAACAGTCCCTTCACCTTTTTTAATATAGCTGATCTGAATTTCTTCATGCTGGTGGTATTTGTCATAAAAAACGTATTCTCGATCCTCCTGATAAATGAAGGCACCTTCATTTGATTTAGGAATTTTAAATGGAAAGATTTTCATAATATTTAGTTTTTTGGAAGTTGAGTGAAAGATAGGAATTAAATTAAAACAGGGATAAAAATTAACCTGATTTTTATAATATTCACACAAACAAGATAATATAGTATTACTTTTAGATAACAAGTTTAATTAAGTATTCAGGTATGACTTAATACCTTTGAATAAATAAATAATTTTAAAAAAATACTATTATTATGAATATTCAATGGAAAGGGGTAATGCCAGCGGTAACTACAAATTTTACAGCTGAAGATACATTAGATTTAAAAATGTTTGGTAAAAACCTTGAGGCACAATTAAATGCAGGTGTTGAAGGTATTATCCTTGGAGGAACATTAGGGGAAGCCAGTACACTATTAGAGGAAGAAAAGAAAGAGTTAGTTTTAGAAACTATTCGTGTCGTTGATGGAAAAGTCCCTGTGATTATGAATATTGCTGAACAAACGACCCGTGGTGCTATTGAAGCAGCTAATAAAGCAGAACTTAATGGAGCAAAAGGTTTAATGATGTTACCTCCAATGCGTTATAAAGCTACAGATTATGAAACGGTAAAATATTTTTCTGATGTTGCCAAAAGTACTTCACTGCCTATAATGATATATAATAATCCGGTTGATTATAAAATTGAGGTTACACTGGATATGTTTGAAGAGCTGATGGTTTTTGATAATATTCAGGCTGTTAAAGAATCAACAAGAGATATTTCTAATGTAACCCGAATAATTAATCGTTTTGGTTCCAGATTAAAAGTACTGACAGGTGTGGATACATTAGGTTTAGAAAGCTTATTAATGGGAGCAGACGGATGGGTTGGAGGACTAGTGGATGCTTTTCCAGAAGAAACCGTTGCAATTTATAAATTAGCAAAAGCAGGAAGAATTCAGGAAGCTTTAACTATTTATCGTTGGTTTTTACCTTTATTAGAGTTGGATATCAATCCACAATTGGTTCAAAATATTAAATTAGCAGAGGTAGGTGCCGGATTAGGAAGCGAATATGTACGTGCACCGAGAGTCCCATTAATGGGTGCTGAGAGAGAAAGGGTTTTGGCTATTATCACCAGTGCATTAGCAACAAGACCTGCACTTCCTGACTATAAAAGTTTGTAAACTTAAGTGTAGGATTTTGAAAATAGTTTTCAATCTTATAAATTACCAAATCCCAAAATAATTAAATAATGATTACTGGAAAAAATTACATAGGCAGTCAGTTGATAGCGGGTGGAGATAAAGTTTTCAAAACATTTAACCCACAGCTCAATATCCATAATCCCTGGCAATTTACTGAAGCTACTACAGATGAAATAAAATTAGCAACAGCTATTGCACACCATGCATTTTTATCTTTTCAAAAAGCTACTGGCAAAGAAAAAGCCCTGTTTCTAAGAACAATTGCTGAAGAGATTATGACTTTGGGCGAAGATTTGCTCGACGTTTATTGTCAGGAATCCGGTTTACCCAAAGGACGCGCAGAAGGAGAGCGAGGCAGAACCATTGGTCAGCTCAATGCTTTTGCAGATTTAGTGGAAGAAGGCAGTTGGGTAGAAGCTACTATTGACACCGCTATTCCGGATAGAAAACCATTACCTAAAGTAGACATCCGTAAAATGATGCGGCCATTAGGTACTGTAGTTGTATTTGGTTCCAGTAATTTCCCATTTGCTTATTCTACTGCAGGTGGTGACACAGCCTCTGCATTGGCATCGGGTTGTCCTGTAATTGTAAAAAGTCATCCAATGCATGCTGGTACAAGTGAAATGGTAGCATCAGCAATTATAAAAGCAGCTCAGAAAACGAACATGCCAGAAGGTGTTTTTTCAAATTTGAACAGTAGCGGTATTGAGGTAGGAGTTCAATTAGTAAAAGATCCGTTAGTAAAAGCTGTAGGGTTTACAGGAAGTATAAATGGAGGCCGTGCATTATATGATTTGGCTGCCGGGCGACCTGAACCTATTCCGGTTTTTGCAGAAATGGGAAGTATTAATCCAGTTGTGATTCTTCCGGATGCATTAAAACAAAATGCACAAAAATGGGCTATTGCCTGTGCTGGATCTGTGACGCTCGGTGCGGGTCAGTTTTGTACCAATCCTGGATTGATACTGGGTATTAAAAACGACGATTTAGAAAATTTTTCCAATCAATTAGCAAATGAGATTTTAAAAATGGATCCTATTTGTATGTTAAGCCCGTCTATTCATAAAAACTACGAGGTTAATAAAGATTCCTTGAGTTCGCAGCAAGGGGTTCAGGTAGTTGCAGCTTATGATAAAAACGATAAGCCTAATTATGCCGCACAAAAAATAGTTACCGTATCAGGAAAGGAATTTTTAAAAAATACGGTTTTACACAAAGAGGTTTTTGGGCCTTTTTCAATGATCGTACAGTGTGAAAACAAAGCTGAATTAGTTGCTGTACTTAATGCGTTAGAAGGTCAGTTAACCGGTACCATTTTGGGAGAAGAAACTGAAATTAAAACTTTTAATGATGTTGTAGATGCCCTGGGAAATCGTGTAGGCCGTATCATTTTTAATGGAATGCCAACTGGTGTAGAAGTTTGTCCGGCAATGGTGCATGGAGGTCCTTATCCATCTTCTTCCGATTCCAGATTTACTGCTGTTGGAATTGATGCCATTAAACGATGGGTTAGACCTTTTAGTTATCAGAACTGGCCTAATGATTTGCTGCCAGAAGCATTACAAAACGAAAATCCTCTGGGACTTTCCAGATTAGTTAATAATATTCAAACAACTGATTCAATTTAAAAAATGGCCAGAAAAACATTCTTTTGTGTAGATGCACATACTTGTGGAAATCCTGTAAGAGTTGTAGCTGGTGGCGGACCTAATTTAGTTGGGGCAAACATGAGCGAAAAGAGGCAGCATTTTTTGAACGAATATGACTGGATTCGTAAAGGGTTAATGTTTGAGCCACGGGGACACGATATGATGAGTGGAAGTATCCTGTTTCCACCAACTAATCCCGAAAATGATTTCGGAATTTTATTTATAGAAACCTCTGGCTGTCTGCCCATGTGCGGACATGGTACAATAGGCACTATTACCATAGCGATAGAGGAAGGATTAGTTAGTCCAAAAGTTGCTGGAAAAATAAACATGGAAGCACCCGCTGGATTAGTTAAAATAGAGTATAAGCAGGTTGGTAAAAAAGTAGAATGGGTTAAATTGACCAATGTAAAATCCTACTTAGCTGCTGAGTATTTAACTATTGATTGTCCGGAATTAGGAGAGTTGGTTTTTGATGTCGCTTATGGCGGAAATTACTATGCAATCGTTGATCCTCAGAAAAATTTCTCAGGAATTCAGGATTTCACGGCAAGCAAAATAGTACAATACAGTCAGGTACTACGAAAAAGAATAAACGAAAAATACCCTGATTTATTTATTCACCCTGAAAATGATACCATTAGGGATGTTAGCCACATGCTTTGGACGGGCTCGCCAATCGATCCATCGTCATCAGGCAGAAATGCGGTATTCTACGGAGATAAAGCAATCGACAGATCTCCCTGTGGTACCGGAACTTCGGCAAGGATAGCACAATTACATGCAAAAGGATTACTTAAAAAAGGCGACGAATTTATCCATGAAAGTTATATCGGAAGCAAGTTCGTTGGCCGAATTGAAGAAGAAACTTCAATCGGAGCTATTAAAGCAATTGTTCCTAGTATTCAGGGCTGGGCAAAAATCTACGGATATAATACCATAATAATTGACGAAGAAGATGATCCGTATGCTCATGGATTTCAGGTGTTGTAGTGAGGTTTATAGCAGACCGCTTATACTATATAATATAAACAAAGGTTCCCTTTTCAGATAAGTATGAAGAACAATTTATATATCACTGCCTTTTTTACATTGTTTCTTAGTTGCCATTTTTATGCACAAAATAAAGAAGCAATTCCCTATCAGCCCTCTAAAAGCGAAATTTTAGAACGATATAAGCAGGCATTAAAATTAGATGATGCCGTTAAAAACAAAGTTTTTAAAACAAGTATTCATGCACACTGGCAACCAGACGGAAATTTATTTTGGTATTCTAATGTCTTAAAAGACAGTGTGCGCGAATATATTCTGGCTGATGCCACAAAAGGTACAAAAAGTAAATTGTTTAATGAACCTAAACTTAAAAAAGCACTAAGTGTAATAACTGGAAAAGCACTTTCGCAAAAAAACCTGGCTATCGACAGTTTAAACTACGATTCTAAAGCCAAATCAATCACCTTAAAATATGATAAAAGTTATTTTCAGGTAAATTTATCAGATTACAGCATCAAAAGTGTTGCATCATTGCCTAAGGATTTTAATAAATATCCGAAATTAAACGACCAATGGGCCAGATGGAATTTTTTTAAGACAGATAGTATTTCACCCAATAAAAAATGGTCAGCTTACATCAAAGATCATAATGTATTTATAAAATCAATTAGTGGAGGCGAAGCCATTCAATTTACTACAGATGGTACCAAAGAGAAACCTTACGGAGCCCTTGCCTGGTCACCTGATAGTAATTATGTAGTTGGATATCACATAACTCTTGTAGAAGATTTGCCAGTGTATTATGTTTTATCATCATTGCCTAATACAACAAGAGGGAAATTAAAATCAAACCCATACAAACAGCCGGGAGATCCTTTTACAACTTACGAAATGCATTTGTTTCATGTCGCTAATCAGAAAGTTGTAAAAGTAAACACCCCAATTATTGATTTTTTTGATGCTCCTAAATTAGACTGGCGCAAAGGTGATGCGACTTATTTTACTTACGAAAAAGTAGATCGCGGGCATCAACGGTTTAGAATAATTGAAGTAAATGCCAGCAACGGAGAAACACGTTCTGTTGTTGACGAAAAAACCAAAACTTTTATTTACGAAAGCAGGTTGTTTACACATTATAACAAAGAAAGCAATACTGTAGTAATTTCGTCTGAAAAAGACGGCTGGAGGCATCTTTATTTGATCAATAGTTTGAATGGTAAAGAAAAACAAATTACTAAAGGCGAATGGGTTGTTAGAAGCGTTGATAGTATAGACGAACATAAAAAAGAAATTTGGTTTTCAGCCAGCGGAAGGAATCCAGGCGAAGATCCTTATTATATTCATCATTACCGAATAGATTTTGATGGAAAAAAAATGGTTAATCTTACTCCTTCAAAAGGAAATCATTCTATTTCATTTTCACTAAACAAAAAATATTACATCGATACCTATTCAGAACCGGATGTTCCTACTACCATCGAATTGCATCGAACTGATAATGGTGCAAAAATAATGGAATTAGAGAAATCTGATGCTTCGGCTTATTTAGCAACAGGAATGTCTTTGCCGGAACCTTTTCATGCAAAAGGACGGGACGGAGTTACAGATATTTGGGGAATTATTTGCAGACCAGCTCATTTTGATCCAAATAAAAAATACCCCGTTATCGAAAGTATTTATGCAGGACCACAAGATTCTTTTGTTCCAAAAAACTTTATGGACAGATACACTGCCGAAATGCAAAGTTTGGCTCAATTAGGTTTTATAGTTGTACAAATTGACGGTATGGGTACAGCAAACCGTTCAAAAGCTTTTCATGATGTTTGTTGGAAAAATTTGAAAGATGCAGGTTTTGAAGACAGAATTCTTTGGATAAAGGCTTTAGCAAAAAAATATGCTTATGTTGATGATTCGCGTGTTGGTTTGTACGGTACTTCTGCAGGTGGTCAAAATGCTTTAGGAGGTTTATTGTTTCATCCTGAATTTTACAAAGCAGGTGTTGCTGCCTGCGGGTGTCATGACAACAGAGTTGATAAACAATGGTGGAACGAGCAATGGATGGGGTATCCTGTTGATAAAAACTACGAAGAACAATCGAACGTTACAAACGCAACAAAACTTAAAGGTGATTTATTGCTAATCGTTGGTGAGGCTGACGAAAATGTTCCGCCAGAATCTACCTATCGCGTGGCTGATGAATTAATAAAATGTGGAAAAACTTTTGAATTTTTGCCATTACCAGGTGTCGGACATAGTGATGGAGGGCCTTATGGAAGAAAACGAAAGCGTGATTTTTTTGTAAAACATTTATTAGGGGTAGATGCTCATAATAGAAACAATGACGAATTATTACAGTAAAACTTCTTTTTTGACCTTCTAAAAATGATTTAAACGTTGAAATGACATAGTTATGGATAATTTTTCTGCTGCAATTAAACTTTTTCTTTTTCTAAAATTAGTAATGATGTTCCCAGACACTGCTTTAGCACAAACTTTCAGCGTTGACTTATATCAGCAAACCAGTGAACTAAATACTACTATGATTCAATATGAAGCTGATAAAGGAAGTATTATCAGATTTTATTCTGTTGCCAGTACTGCTGATACTTATGGGACTTATTTTGAAAAAAGCGATTATAATACGCCGGAAAGGAGAGAGCGGCTTTTAGCATTAATAAGCGAATATCAAAACAATTTAAAGGGATTGGATTTTGATAAAATGAATATTAATGGCAAAGTTGATTATATCTTATTTAATCGAAATTTGAATAATGAAAAAGAGGCGTTGGTTAAGCAGCAAAAGATTTACAACAAAATAAAAGGTTATTTTGCTTTTGAAAATCAGATTTACGCTTTAGAAAAACCACGTATTAGAGGAAATAAGGTAAATAGCGAAGCTGTTGCTAAAGAAATGAATGCGTTATGCAAAACCATTAAAGAGCAAATTAAAACCGTAGACAAAATAAGCGGTTTAGATAAAGAATCTTCCCTTTTTTCGGCAGAGCATTCAAAAGCATTACAACAGATTCTCAAAAAATATTTTGAGTTTTATAATGGATATGACCCTTTATTTACTTGGTGGGTTCCAAGAACCTATGAAGAATTAGACAAACTTCTTGCGGATTATGCTACACTTTTAAAAGCTAAAAAAGTAGATACAAGTACTCAAAAAGATGATGGAAGTGGAATTATTGGAAATCCGATTGGAAGAGATGAATTAATACGTCAATTAGAGACTGAATTTATTCCGTATTCACCAGAAGAGTTGGTTAATATTGCCAACAAAGAATTTGCGTGGTGTGATGCAGAATTGCTAAAAGCATCAAAAGAAATGGGATTTGGCGATAAATGGAAAGATGCGCAGGAAAAAGTCAAAACATCTTTTGTAGCACCGGGTGACCAACCTCAGGCAATGTTAGATTTATACAATCAATCTGTTGAATTTTTAAAGAAAAATGATCTGTTGACAATTCCGCCAATTGCAGAAGAAACCTGGAGGGTATACATGATGTCGCCTGAAGCACAAAAAATAAATCCTTTCTTTTTAGGAGGTGAATCCCTAATTATTTCCTATCCAACAAATACAATGACGTATGAAGAGAAAATGATGAGTATGCGTGGAAATAACCCAAATTTCTCACGCGCAACTATTCATCATGAATTAATAGCAGGGCATCATTTACAGCAATTTATGCGTGATCGTTACAAAGCATATCGCCATTTTGACACACCATTTTGGGTTGAAGGAAATTCATTGTATTGGGAAATGTTGTTGTGGGATCTAAAATTTCCCCAAACAACTGAGGATAAAATTGGAATGTTGTTTTGGCGTATGCATCGTTGTGCCAGAATAATTTTTTCATTAAACTACCACTTAGGAAAATGGACACCACAGCAATGTATTGATTTTTTAGTAGACAGAGTGGGACATGAACAGGCCAATGCCGAAGGAGAGGTACGGCGCTCTTTTGAAGGAGGATACAGCCCTTTGTATCAAATAGCTTATATGTTGGGTGGTTTACAATTTATGGCTTTAAAAAATGAAATGGTCACTACCGGAAAAATGAGTTATAAAGAATTTCATGATGCTATTTTGCATGAAAACAGTATGCCAATCGAATTGTTACGGGCAATTTTAACCCATCAAAAGCTGGAAAGGGATTTTAAAACAAACTGGAAATTTTATAAATTTTAATACGTTCATACACAATTTTTGTATCAAATGAGCACGATTCAAAAGTGGGGTTCCATTGAAAATATTGAATACAAAAGAATATTGTCTGATGAGATAAAATACCAATAAGAGCTATGCAAATTGGATAGCTCCATTAAAAAACAATAAATATCTACATATGAAAAACGTAGTAGTAATAGGTGGTGGAATAATTGGACTTAGTTCTGCTTTTTATTTACAGCAAAGTGGTTGTAAAGTAACGGTTATAGATAAAGATAATTTTAAAGACAATTGTTCTTACGGCAATGCCGGTTATGTTTGTCCAAGCCATTTTATTCCGTTGGCTGCTCCCGGTATTATCTGGCAGGGATTTAAATGGATGTTCAATTCGCAAAGTCCATTTTATGTAAAACCTTCTTTAAACAAAGATTTAATTGATTGGGGATTCAATTTTGCAAGAAGTGCTACAAACAAAAATGTGCTTAAATCGGCAATTCCGCTTCGGGATATTTCTTTATTAAGCCAGCATGAATTTGAAAAATGGACTAAAATCCCTGATTTTAATTTTGCCTATGAGCACAAAGGAATGTTAGAAGTTTTTCAGACAGAAGCTGTCGCCCATCACGCCCATCATACCGTTGAGAAAGCTAAACAACTGGGGCTCGATGTAAGTTTGTTGAACTATCAGGAATTACAAGATCTTGAGCCACAAACAAATATAAATGCGATTGGAGCTGTAAAATATGATTGTGATGCTCATGTTTATCCGGATCGGTTAATGGACGGTTTAAAAAAAATGTTATTAGCAAACGGTGTAGCGTTTAAGTATGGAGAAAGCGTACAATCGTTTGAGAAAAATAATAGTGTAGTTACAAAAGTCATCACTAAAGAAAATGCATATCCAGCTGATGATGTTGTTATTGCTACCGGATCCTGGTCTAAAGAAATTGCTGAGTTAGCCGGTGCTAAAATTTCATTGATGCCAGGAAGAGGATATTCCTTAACCTTAGAAGATTCGCCGTATAAACTTAATCATCCTATGATTCTTGCCGAAGGCAGGGTTGCCATTACGCCTATGGATGGAAATAAAATCAGATTTGGCGGAACGATGGAGGTTGTTCCTACGACAGCCAAACCTCAATACGAGCGAATTAATGGAGTGATAAACTCGGTTAAACAATTTTTACCCGAATTTCAAATTGAAAAACCTGCAGATGAGAAAATCTGGTGCGGATTCAGACCCTGCTCAGCAGATGGTGTTCCTTATATTGGAAAAATTAAAAAACATAAAAATGTCGTAGTAGCAACAGGACACTCTATGATGGGGCTGAGTCTGGGGCCTGGTACCGGAAAATTAGTTTCTGAAATCATTAACGAGGTACCTACAAGTATAGATATTAAAGCATTTGAGGCAGAAAGGTTTTAATTTAGGCTAAAAGTGTAGTTCCTTTTAAAGGGATTTTTCTGTTTCATATAAAAAAATAATTAACCACAAAAACAACCAAATTAACCAACCAAAAAATGGAATCTACAACAAATAAAAAAAAATTTAAACGGTCGCTGGGTTTATTAGACGCTACAATGATTGTTGCTGGTTCAATGATTGGCTCAGGAATCTTCATTGTAAGTGCTGATATTGTTCGTAATGTAGGATCGGCCGGAGCATTAGTTTTGATTTGGCTTATTACAGGATTCTTAACAATTACAGCTGCACTTAGCTACGGAGAGTTAAGCGCAATGTTTCCTAAAGCAGGTGGTCAATATGTTTATTTAAAAGAATCCTTTAACTCCTTAACAGGCTTTTTATATGGCTGGAGTTTTTTTGCAGTCATTCAGACAGGATCTATTGCGGCAGTAGGTGTCGCTTTTAGTAAGTTTGCTGCTTATGTTTTTCCGGCATTGAGTGAAAATAATATCATTTTAGATTTAGGTTTTTTGCAAATATCGGCAGCACAATTAACCGCTATTATTTTAGTTGTTTCGCTTACTTATATTAACACAAGAGGTGTCAAAGAAGGAAAAACAATTCAGACTATTTTTACGATGACAAAACTAATTGCTTTGTTTGGACTTATTATTTTTGGTTTTATTTTAGCGGCAAAAGCGGATATCTGGAAGACTAATTGGAGCAACGGTTTTGCAATCAGTAAATTAGATGGGGATACTTTAGTCCCATACTCCGGAATTGCCGTAATGGGAGCAGTAGCAGCAAGTTTGGTTGGGAGTTTATTTAGTAGTGATTCCTGGAATAATGTCACTTTTATTGCAGCAGAAATTAAAGACCCCTCTAAAAATATAGGAAGAAGTTTGTTTTTAGGAACATTCATTGTAACGCTTATTTATTTAGCAACAAATCTGATGTATTTGTGTGTCTTACCCTTAAACGAAATTGCACATGCTGCCAATGACAGGGTAGGTGTTGTTGCTTCTCAGAAAATATTTGGTGACGCTGGTACTTACATCATTGCCGTATTTTTAATGATTTCTACTTTTGGATGCAACAATGGTTTGATTCTTTCGGGGGCAAGGGTGTATCGAACGATGGCCAAAGACGGACTCTTTTTTAAACAGGTAAAAAAACTGAATAAAAATGGTGTGCCGGGAAAAGCATTGTGGATTCAGTGTATATGGGCATCTGTACTTTGCCTGAGTGGTAAATACAATGAGTTATTGGATTATGTGATTTTTGTAGTTTTGATTTTTTATATTCTTACCATTACCGGTATTTTTAGGTTACGTATCACAAAACCAGACCTGCCAAGATCTTACAAAGCAATTGGATATCCTGTTTTGCCTTTTTTTTATATACTGGCAGCTTCTACAATTTGCATTATGTTATTGGTGTACAAAAGCGATTCGTCTTTGCCTGGGCTGGGAATCGTTTTATTGGGAATTCCGATTTACTATTATTTTGTAAAAGGAAAAAATAAACCAACTAAGTAGTTGCTATTTTATCAAAAAAAATCCATAAGGATATCAAATATTAAACTAACAGGACTAACTCTTTTTACAGAAATAAGCAGTGTGATGTATTCGTCAAAAAAGATTATCCTATTCAGTCTGTAGATTTTACCCATGTCTATTTACCAGATAATTTCTGGAAACCAAAAATTGAAGTAAATACTAAAGTTACGATTCCTTACATTTTAAAAAAAAGTGTAAAGAAACAGGTTAGGTACAATATCCACTTAAATATAGATTAAGATATTTTTAGTTATAGTTGTTTGATTCACAAAGGTGACCAATATTTCAGTAGGTTGCCTTTATGTTTTTTTAAAGGAAAATAAAGACGTTAGATGTGTAATTGGTTTGAAAATAATTAAATAGGAAGTTTTTTTAAAATTTGAAGTAACAAAATAATTTATGAGATATATAGTATTCTTAAACAAAAAATACAGCATAATATTCTTTTTTGTCGTACTGTTGAATATATTGGCAACCTTGCAAAATTCTGCCTTGGGTCAATCTTCCAGGCTTGTATTGCAATATACGGTTTCAATGCCAAATCCTGAAAATCATTATTTTCATATAGAACTCAATTGTTCCGGATGGAAAGAAGAAACAATTAATTTTAAAATGCCAAACTGGATGCCAGGTTATTATCAAATAATGAATTACAGTAAAATGGTTGAAAATTTTGCAGCAAAAAGCAATAACAAAAGCCTGGCTGTAAAAAAAATAAATCAAAATACCTGGCAGATAAAAGCGGTAAAAAATGAACCATTCACATTGAGTTATGATGTAAAAGCCGATAAGCAGTTTGTAGCCAACAGTTATTTAGATGCTTCACATGCTTATCTTGTGCCTTGCAGTTTGTTTTTGTATATAAATGAACATATAAATATTCCTGTTACTGTAAAAATTTCAGGAATTAAAAAAGGATTTAAAATAGCGACAGGTTTAGATCCGGTTCCTGGAAAAGAGAATGAATTTACAGCTCCAGATTTTGATATTTTATACGATTGTCCTTTACTGATCGGTGATTTAGAAGAACTGCCTTCATTCAAAGTGAATGGAATTGAACACCGTTTTATGGGGTATAAATTGGGTAATTTTGATAAAATTACTTTCATGAATAATTTAAAAAAAGTAGTAGAATCGGCAGTTGCGATTATTGGCGATATTCCATA
Source organism: Flavobacterium cheongpyeongense (assembly GCF_003202435.1). Taxonomy (GTDB): domain Bacteria; phylum Bacteroidota; class Bacteroidia; order Flavobacteriales; family Flavobacteriaceae; genus Flavobacterium; species Flavobacterium cheongpyeongense. The sequence goes on along the minus strand of NZ_QJHK01000002.1, from coordinate 423,337 downwards.
TAAACAATATACGTTTATAGGAATTGGTCCAGGACAGGGAGGTATTGAACACTTGAATAATACAACAGTAAGTTTTGATGGAACTGGATTAGATAATCCCGAAGGTATGACTACTATGATGAATTTTTTAGCCCACGAGTATTTTCATCATTATAATGTAAAACGCATAAGACCTTTTGAGCTGGGACCTTTTGATTATGATAAAGGAAACAGAACAAATTTACTTTGGGTTAGTGAAGGATTATCGGTTTATTATGAATATTTAATTGTAAAAAGAGCAGGACTTATCACGGATCAGGCTTTATTGAATAATTTCGAAAGTAGTATTAATGCTTTTGAGAATAGCCCAGGCAGGTTGTATCAGTCATTAACGCAGTCTAGTTATGAAACCTGGAGTGATGGCCCTTTTGGAAAGCAAGGAGAAAATGCTAATAAAGCTATTTCTTATTATGATAAAGGACCTGCAGTGGGGCTTATTCTTGATTTAGCCATTCGCAAGGCAACACAAAATAAAAAATCGTTAGATGATGTTATGCAGCTTTTATATTGGGATTATTACAAAAAAAGGCAACGCGGATTTACAGATGCCGAATTTCAGCAAGCTTGTGAAAATACAGCCGGTGTTTCATTAGCCAATGTTTTTGAATACGTTTATACCACTAAAGAGATTGACTATGATTCGTATTTATCTTATGCGGGTTTAAGATTGAGTAAAAATGTTGATTCTGAAGCGAAATCAAAAAAGTATTCTTTCCAATTTTTAGAATCACGAAATGATTCACAAAAAGAAGTATTAAAATCATGGCTGGAGAATTAGCAGCAATGATTTTACATTTCTCCTGATTCTATTTAGGAATGTTAACTTAAAATTTTTTAAAGCCTCATGACAATTTATTAAAATAAACGTTCATGAGGCTTTTTATTTTACATCACTGCAGATTAGATCTAAACCAATTATAATTGCCCGTTGGCTGAAATTATTCAAAAACATCAGTTCTATTTTTTAGTGTAGAGAAACGGAACAAAAAAGTATCAAAGACTAAATACCCCAAAGCGTTATAACTATTTTAGCAGGTTCAAAATTTTCTGATAATTAATAATAACCTTCAAACCATCCTGTTTTTTATTTCCTGAATTGGTTGAGGTCTTTATATCATATTGGTTTTAAGGGCTTATTTTTCGCAGATAATTAACGCTATAATTTTGTATAGCTATTAATTTATTCAGTTTTGTTTGTAAAAATTTAATAATAGGATAATATATTATCGGTTTCGGATAAATTGTTAGCTTTTGCTGTTATGATTAACATTTAAATTTACAAGTGTTGAAACCACATATATTAACTAATGTATGAACAAAGCAAAATATTTTTAAACTATAACCAAATAACAAAAAAACTATGAATTTTATTACACCTTCAGTAATGCGAATTTTAGGAGTTAAATTTTGGAAGAATAAAATAGTATTATCTATTCTATTTCTTTTAGCTTTTTTAAACTCCTTTGCGCAAAAAGAGATTAAAGGCTCTGTTAAAGATGTTAATGGTATACCTCTCTCAGGAGTGACGATAAAGGAAAAAAATGTGACAGGAGGTACGGTGTCAGATTTTGATGGAAATTTTAAGATTAGTATCAAAAACCAGAACACTAAACTCGTTTTTGATTATGTAGGATTTAAAAGCCAGGAAGTTGTTATTTCAAATCAGATTGCATTAAATATAATTCTGATAGAAAGTACAGAAGAATTAAATGAAGTAGTGGTCGTAGGATACGGAACCCAGAAAAAATCAAGGGTTACCACCGCTATTGCCAGTATAAAAGAGGAGAATTTTACAAGAGGTGCTATTAGAGATGCTTCGGATCTTATTAGAGGTAAAGTGGCGGGTTTAACTATTAGTAATGGTTCCGGTGATCCGGCAGCATCATCTAATATTTCATTGCGTGGAGTTTCTACTTTACAAGGAAACGCTGGTCCTTTGGTCTTAATTAATGGTGTGCCGGGAGGTATGAATACCGTTGCTCCAAATGACATTGCTTCTATCGATATATTGAAAGATGCTTCTGCAGCAGCAATTTATGGAACAAGAGGTGCAAATGGGGTTATTCTTATTACCACAAAAACGGTAAACAAAGACATCGCACCCACTATTACCTATTCAACATTTGCTACAATAAATAATTTTTATAATAAGGCTGATTTTTTAGATGCCACACAACAAAGAAATTTTCGCTCTCAAGGATTAAGAATACCTTATGAAGAAGGTGGTGCTGATACCAATTGGTTGGATCAAATTTCAGGAAGTGGATTTGCTCAAAATCATAATTTAGCTTTAAAAGGAGGAAATGTTAAAACAAACTATACTGTGAATCTTAATTATATAGATGAAACAGGTGTTTTTAATAATACATTTAATAAAGAGTATCGATTTTCATTTGATGTTAATCATAGTATGTTCAATGATAAGTTAAAACTTAATTTGAACTTACTAAACGGAACCCAAAATATGGGACTTTCAGAAGGAACAGTAGCTTATGCCTACAGACAGGCTATGATAAGAAACCCTACAGCTCCTGTTTATGAGCCTGATGGAGTGACTTATGATGAAGATTATACGGATAAAGGTAAGTTTCAATATTATAATCCTGTAGGTATTATAAATGAAACAATAGAAGATAGAAATAGGACATGGCAAAGATTTACAGCCAATCTGACACTTGATTTATTGCCAGGATGGGATGTAGGGGCACAACTTTCAAAAAATAAAGACACATTTTTAAACGGATATGCAGAAACCAAAAAACATTATTCAAATACGATAAATTTCCGAAATGGTGTGGCTTCCAGGAATACAGCTACAACGGATAGTGATTTAGTTGAGATAACATCCAAATACCATAAAATTTTAGATAAGCATGAGTTTACAGTGTTAGGAGGCTATAGTTATCAATATATCGTAAATCAAGGATTTTCGGCCAGTAATTCTGATTTTCCTACCGATGCTTTTTCCTATAATAATTTGAGTTCAGGAAATGCTTTGACGGATGGATTAGCAGGGATGGGAAGTTATAAAGATGATAATACATTAATTGGATTCTTTGGTAGAGTTAACTATAACTTTAATAGTAAATACGATTTATTAGTTAGTATCAGGAGAGAAGGTTCTTCTAAATTTGGTGCAAATTACCAATGGGGAAATTTTCCTGCGGTTTCTGCAGGATGGAGTATTAATAAGGAGTCTTTCTTAAAAGATGTTGAAACTGTAAATACTTTAAAATTAAGAGCAGGTTATGGAGTAACAGGAGTAATTCCTAATGATCCTTATATGTCACTGACATTGTACAATTATGAAGGCTATTTTTATAATGATGGAAAATGGGTGAGAGGATTGGAACCGGTAAGTAATCCTAATCCTGATTTGCGTTGGGAGAAAACATCAGAAGTAAATATAGGTCTTGATTTTGGATTTTTCAATAATAGAATTAGCGGAAGTGTTGATGTGTATAGTAAAAAAACAATTGATATGTTATGGACATACGCTGTGCCAAGTCCTCCTAATATATATGACTCGACGATTGCCAATGTTGGGAAAATGGAAAATAAAGGTATCGAAATTCTTCTTAATACAATTCCTGTCAAAACGGATAATTTTGTTTGGAATTCCTCAATGACTTTTTCACACAATAAAAATAAGTTAACAAGTCTTTCTAATGATTTATATCAAATTGAAGGAGATTATATAAATAGAGGAAACACTGGAGATCCTATTTCATTCGATACTCATAGATTAGAAGTTGGGCAATCATTAGGTAATTTTTGGGGGTTAAAATCGGTAGATATTACTAATGATGGACAATGGATTGTTGAATTGCCGGACGGTACAAGGAAAACACTTGATCCTTCTATGTACAATGATACGAATAAGCAATATTTAGGAAATGGTATTCCGCAATATTATGCAGGTTGGACGAATACTTTTAGCTACAAAAAATTTGATTTAAGTATGGTGCTCACAGGAGCTTTCGATTTTCAAATACTAAATAGTCAACGTATGTTTTATGGAAATTCTAAAACTGATTATAATATGCTGTCCAGTGCATCTGACAAAGTGTATGGTAAGGCGGTATTAAATTATAATCCAACTTATGTAAGTTATTATATTGAACAAGGAGATTATGTAAAGGTTGACAACATAACTTTATCCTATAATTTTGATGTTAAGCCGTTTAAATTCATCAATGCAATGCGATTGTATGTATCCGGGAATAACTTAGCCACGTTTACAAAATACAAAGGTTTAGATCCGGAGATAAAAAGAGAAGACCCTACGTCTCAAGGAATGGATAATAGGGATAAATATCCAAGTACAACGGGTATGACTTTGGGATTAAATGTAACTTTTTAAATTAATTCAAAATGAAAAATAAAAATATAATATATAAAATTCTTGCTTCGGGCTTACTGCTTTTAGGAACAGGATGCACTAATTTAGATGAGAATGTTTATGATAAAGTAATTGGTGAGGAAACTAAATTTAAGGCAGAAGATTTAGCAAGTCTTATGGCACCAGCATATACTTCATTAAGAGAGGTTTATTGGGGCTGGGATGCGGCGTTTTGTTTATACGAAGAATCATCAGATTTAATAGTAACGCCATTAAGAAACGGTATTGGCTGGGGAGATTATTACATTACAATGCACCAACACACGTATGAGGCTCCGCTACCTCATGCAGAAGGGAATTGGGCTTATTTGTTTGGTGGTGTAAATAATGTCAACAAAGCTATTTTTCAGATAGAGCAAATACCGGAACTTGAAAATAAAGAAGCTGTTTTTCAGGAACTAAGAGCTTTAAGAGCTATTTATTATTATTTATTATTAGATAATTTTAGAAATGTTCCTATTGTAACCAAATATGATTTACCTAAAGGATATTTGCCAGAACAAAATACAGGTAAAGAAGTATATGATTTTGTAGAAAGTGAACTAAAAGGAGCTTTACCTTATCTAAATGATAATAATAAGAGAGAACCTAAGTATTATGGAAAAGTTACAAAATGGGCTGCTGAGATGACTTTGGCAAAACTGTATTTAAATGCTGAGGTTTATATAGGAACGCCAAAATGGAACGAAGCTTTAGCTGAAGTTAATGATGTTATAAATAATGGTGGGTTTGCTTTGACAACTAATTATTTGGATAATTTCATAATAGAAAATCAATCTTCTTCAGAACAGATATTTTCTATTCCTTTTGATCAAAAAAAAGCAGGTGGAAGTTACTGGCCATTTAAAACATTAGCAGCTGAAAGTCAGGTAACTTATGAATTAGCCGGAGGACCCTGGAATGGTTCTGGTGGAATACCTCAATTTATAGATACTTATGATCCTGATGATCAGAGATTAAAAGATTCCTGGTTAGGAGGAAAACAGTTTGATAGTAAAGGAGAACCAATAATGATAACTGATCCAAATGATTCAAGTAAAAAGATACAATTCGAGTATCTTAATTACTTGACAGATGTTAATGGCTGCGAATCTAACGAAGGGTACAGAATGGTTAAATATGAAATTGGTAAAGGTCAAATTGCACAATTGAGTAATGATGTTCCTTTTTACAGATTAGCCGACGCTATGATGATTAAAGCCGAATGTTTATTAAGAACAGGAGATGCTGCCGGTGCTGCACAAATTGTAACAAAAGTAAGAGAAAGAAATTTTAGAAAGACTAATCCGGCCAAAGCAACTGTTACCGGAGCGAAACTGTTAGGAGGAAGTGTCTACAAATACGGTACTTATAAAGCAGGAGTAATTACAAATTACGAAGGAGGAGCAGATATTCCTTACGGAGGTTTCCTTGATGAATTAGCTTGGGAATTTGTTGGTGAAGCACATAGAAAACAAGATTTAATACGATTTGGAGTATATTCAAGAAAGTCCTGGTTTTCAAAGAAAGGAGACATCAGTGTAGAACCTAAAGACTATTTTAGAGCAATTCTTCCAATACCGAAGGTTCAGTTAGAGAGAAATAGCAAATTGAAACAAAATCCAGGGTATATAAATTAAGTTGGTTTTATATTATTTTGGTGAAAGGCTGATCTGTTTTCGGACAGCCTTTTTTTGTTTATGTAGGGTACGCAATAGTACCTGCTCAGCAGCTGAACTGATACCTTTATTTCTCACATATAATTCTAAAGGTGCTTTTGTATTTAATTCCTTAATATAGTTTGCGTAATAAAAAATCACACATTTGCACTGAGCTCTTGGTTATATGTTCTTAGAAAAGATAGTAACGAATTAAAAAAAACTTTCTTCTGTCTAATAATCGACGAAAGTTTTAAAAAAGGTCATTTTAAATGGAAGTAATACTCATACAATCGGTAAAATTTATCCCCAATACTATTTTTTAAATTATAGCAATAGATAAATAAAAATATACAATTTACATTTAGGTCTTGAAAAAAGTTATTATATTGCTAAAGAATAGGAAAAGGATTAAAAAAGCATAGTATTTCTTTTGCAATCTACTGTTTAGGCTATTTTATATCCTGCAAAAGTTTTACTAGAATTATAATATCGGCTTAACTATGAATTGCATTATTATTGATGATGAAGAAATGGCAAGAGCCATCATAGAAAAAATGATTCAGAATACTCCTCAATTAAATTTGTCGCAGGAATTCTCAAATGCTATACAGGCCATAAAATACCTGAATCAAAATGAGGTCGATTTAATTTTTTTGGATATCCACATGCCTGATTTTACTGGTTTTGATTTTATTCAATCTCTAAAGAATCCTCCCAGAATCATATTGATAACTTCTGATAAAGATTTTGCTATCGAAGCTTTTGAATATGAATGTATAGTTGATTATTTAGTAAAGCCTATTACTGAAGATCGTTTTCAAAAAGCAATTCAAAAATTAAATACGCTCCCATTAGCTACAACAACAATCATAAATAAAAACTCAGGTAAAGATAATGCCAACGAATTTTATATTAATATTGATCGTCGTTTAATAAAAATCGAATTTGCTATGGTAAATATTGTAGAAGCTAAAGGAGATTATATACATATCAAGACAGAAAATAAAAATTATGTAGTTCATTCTACCCTTAAAAAAATTGAAGACAAATTGCCTGAAAGTTTGTTTTTGAAAGTGCATCGCTCGTTTATCATAAACACAAAAAAAATCATTGACATTGAAGACAATAGTGTTTTAATTGGTAAGGACGTCATTCCTGTCAGTCGTGCTAATCGTCCTGTTTTAATGAAGCGCCTGAACTTATTATAGTTTTTAATACAGGATAATTTATTCTTTTGCTTATTTTTTTTGCTGTCCTGTTTGATTTTTAATAGGATAATTATAACGAAAAAGTTATTCAGGTTATGCATTTCAATAGAGTTTAATAAAAATAACCTTTAGCATAGTCTATCGGCATTATACCAGAAAATTTTCGTACTGTTTACTAAATTAGAATATTGGTACTGTTTAGCATTAATGATTTATTTACCGCACAAATACAAAACTGAGGTAAAAGATTCATATAAAGCCTTATCATAGTTCATTTACAAAGCTTTGCATTAACTTTAAAATAGTTTCAAATTCATATTGACATTTAACCATACCGGTTAATAAATTATATTCAAGTTCTTCAGCTACATAATAATTTTTTTCAAGACCTAAAAGAGATATCTTATGTTTTAATTTATGGATATGTTCTGCTGCATGTTTGTAATTCTGATCTTCCATACTTTTATGGTACGCCACAATTTCTAATGGGAGCTCTTTTTTAATAATTGCAATCATTTTTTTCTTAAATTCATGATCCTCTCCACAGAGTTGATCTATATAGTTTAAATTAGGTTGTTCCATGATTTTTGGGTAATGAAAAATAAAATGTTGTTCCAATGTTTTCTTCACTTTCAAGCCAGATTGAGCCTTTGTAATACTCAATAATTTTGTTAACTATAGAAAGACCAATACCTGAATTTTGATTATTGCTTTCTAATTTCGTAAATACTTTAAAAATTTTATCGTGATATTTTTTTGCTATTCCAATACCATTGTCTTTAATATAAAATTCAAAATCCTGTTCCTTTTCGGTACAGCCAATTTCAATTTTGCCTTGAGCCTTATTATTATAATGAATACTATTTTCAATTAAATTTTGCATTAATTGTTTAAATCGCCAGGTATTTCCTTTTATTTTTGGCAAATCATTAACTATCGAAATTTCAATATTATTCGGAATGTGAATTTCTCTCTTAATTTCATCAATTACCTGATTAAAGTCAATTAATCTCTCTTCTGATTCTAGTTTGTCTACAGTAGAATAGTCTAAAATTCCTTTGATGAGCAAATCCATTTTTTCAACATTAAACAGTACCTGATTAAGCGAGTTTAAACAGTTTTCGCCCATAATTCCTTTATTGTCATCCAGCACCCAATTAACCAATGTATCTATATTTCTGAGTGGTGCTTTTAGATCATGAGAAACGACATGGGCATATTCGTTAAGTTCCCTGTTCTGATTTTCTAAACTATTTAGCAATTCTTCTCTTTGTTTGTTCATATTCACAATCTCCATAGATTGCTTTTTTAAGAAATCGGCCTGATTAAAATCTTTTTCATTTCCCAATTTTTCAGCATCCAGATTCATTGAATTTAATATTTCAGTCAAATTTGAATTTATTTCTTTTAAACTTTTTGCTTCCTCACCCAGTTTTTTATTGGCTTCGAAAAGTTCATCAGAGCTAATTTTCATTGCGCGTTGTAACATGCTCATCTGATCCTCATGATTATTATAAGAATCATTTACCGCCTGTAAAAAAAACTTTAAATCTTTTAAATTTTCGGAGTTTATGAATTTCGCAATTTGCCTTTTTAACAGGGTATTCATTATTCGCTTATTAGGGTTAAAGTCATCGTTTGGTTATGTAATTCACAAAACGTATTTCCGCTAAAAGGAGCCATTTCGCCGTAAGAGTAAAATCCGGTAATTGCTACTTCATTTCCAATTATTTCCTGAACGTGTTCTATTTCCTCTTCAACACGTTGATTCATAACTAATTTTCTTCCTACACAGCTCACTAATAAAGCAAGTTGTGGGTGATTTTTTCTGTTTTTCATAGCTAATATGGCCGCTTGTGAAGCTCCTTCTGCGATAGCATCTACAGAGGCCATCATCAACTGTACCTTGGAGTTTTCAGGCACATCTCCAGCTAAAATCATCGACTGATTTTCGGTATTAATATTTAAAATAGTACGAACTACAGCTTGTGTTTTCCCTTCAGGCGTAACATTCAAAGGATATAACAGAGAAGCCTGAGGCAATTGATTGGCTTTGTCTCCTAAATATTTTTTATACAAATCTAATGCAGGCTGGCCATCGATTTCATATAATACATTGGCATCTGACCGGGTAATAATTCTTTCGGGACCAAAAGAGCTCCATCCTCCAAAACTAGAAAATGAAATTTCTAAAGTTTCACCATAAAATCCAATTAAAACAACTTCTCCCTCTTTTGGATTTTCTTTATAAGAAGCCAATGTTTTCTCAAATTTTGCATCGTCTCCACACATACCTCCAGAGATAGGTACTTTATTTTGAATGCGATTTTCAAGTCCATCAATAAGTGAGCTTCCGTTTACAAAACTTCCTTCTGAAAGTACAAATAAATGCTTTAAATTTTCTTTAGGTATTTGTTCATAAAGAGCTTGTCCCAGTGCATTTGCATCTTTTTTATGATTAAAAATATTATCAGTTCTTATTTCAAATGTACTTTTTTCAAATTCTATAGCTGTAACTACGATCGAATTATCAAATACGTTTGAATCGATAATTTCGCCTGATGTAGATCCAAAAACAAGATGCTCATAAGGAAACTCCTTTCTGATCTCCTCAATGACTTCCTGTCGCTCTAATAGCATTCTATTTCCAAAAATGAGTACCAATGGATTTGTTAATTCCATCTCTTTTGTTAGGTATTCCCAATTTTCATTATCTTTTTTATAAGCCTGAATTAGTTTCATAATTTCTATTTTGGTAGTTTAATAAAGAAGGTAGTGCCTTTTGTAAGTTCGCTTTCTATCCAAATCTTTCCGTTATAATTTTCGACTATTTTTTTCACTATAGATAATCCAATACCTGTTGATCTGTTATTAGAGGTAAAAGATTGAAATATTTTAAATATTTTTGCCTGATTCTCTTTAGCAATTCCTGGTCCGTTATCTTTGATTGCAAAAACATAATACTGTTTTTCCTCCTCAAAACTTATTTCGATATATCCGAGAGGCTTATCAATATAATTTACCGCATTGCTGATGATATTTAGAAACAATTGCTGCATTCTAAATCGTTCTGCTTTGATTGTTGGCAGCTCATTTTTTATTACAACCTCAATATTCTTAGGGATATGGATAATATCAATAATTTTACTGATTTCATCATTCAGATTAATATTTTCAGCAATCATATCGATATCATCTACTTTAGAATAGTTTAGGATACCCTGAATGAAGTGATCCATTTTTTCAACTTTATCTTCTATCATTGCAAGATATTGCAGCGTTTGCGGATTAAATTCTTTTTCATTGTCTTCTTTAATCCATGTCACCAGAGTATGTATACTTTGTAATGGCGATTTTAAATCATGCGATACAATTTGAGCATAATCATTGAGTTGCCCGTTCTGTTTCTCTAATTTTTTAAGTAATTCCTCTTTTTGCAATTCCAGACTCTTTTGTCGGGTTATGTCCAAATGTATTCCTATTGAACCAATTATTTCGCCATTGACATTATAATTTGGAGCACCACTAATTAGCCAATACCTGGTTTCTCCTTTTTTATTAATAGATGCGACTTCATACGAATCTGATTTACCCTTAACCCGTTCTTTATTCTTAAAACTAACTAATTTTTTATCCTCAGGATGCAATAAAACTTCTGATGCTTTGTTGCCTAACAAATCAATCAAAGAAAACCCACTCATATCACAAAATGACTGGTTTGCCAATTGTATAACATCATTTTTATCTACTTCCAATAGCCCCATATTCATATTGGCAATAATGTTTCGGTATTTTTCTTTTTCTGCTTCCAGGCTTTCTTTGTATTTTTTTTTGATGGTAATGTCTTCAAAAGTCCATAAATGGCCGTCATTTTTATTGCCTTTTGGTATTGCAATAAAACTTCTTTCATAGATGCGCCCATCTGCTATTTCAATCTCTTCAGAAAAGACGTTTTTTTTGTTTCTTAAAATTTCTTCTGTTCTTTCGATAAACTCATTTGGTTTTTTAAAAAAGTGTATGTTTTTTTCAGTTAACAATTTAGAATCAAAACCAATCATTTCTTCCGGACGGCCTTTAAAATCAAATAAATCACAAAATCGTTTATTGGCAATTAGCACCTTTCTGTTTTCATCTTCTAGTAAAATACCCGATTGAAGATTAGTTATTAACGAGGCCAAACGATTTTCAGAATCTATAAGCTGTTGATTGAATTCTTTTTCCTGGCTTATATTTTCTTCAATTGCAAAAAACTTAATCACCTCTCCTTGTTTGTCATGTAGTGCCTGTCCTTGTATTCTAACCCAATATTTTTCCTTAAATTTTGTGTAATTGAGTATCTCACAAGTAAAAGGCAGACCTTGCTTTATTTGATTCTTTAAATATTTAATTGTTTCCTGATTGGTTGCTTCTCCCTGTAATAAATGACCGGGTTTCTGACCAACCAATTCTTCGTTTGAGTAGCCAGTCATTTTTGTAAAACTACTATTAACCCATTCTATTTTACCTTCTTTATTACAAATAACTACAGCACCTATATTTTTATCTGCTATTGAGGAAAGCAACAAAAGTTTTTCTTCTTTCTGTTTATCTTCTGAAATATCCTGAATCATTGCAAAATATTGGATTACTTTTTGAGAAGAATCCAAAATTGGCTGCCCAACTGTCTTGGACCAAAAAGTACCACCGTTTTTTTTAGCATGCAAAATTTCTACTTCAAAGGTATTACCCTCGTAAAAAGCACTAACCATTTTACGGATTTCCTCTTTATTGGATAAAGAATTCGAACCCAATTCAACAGGGGTTTTTCCTATGATATCCTCTTTTTCATATCCGGTCAATTTTATATAGGCATCATTGCACCAAAATATCTTTCCGTCTGGATGAGTAAATACAATTCCGTTTTTATTTGTTTTTGCTACCAGCGAGAGCCGTATAAGCTCTTCCTGATTTCTTTTTTGTTCTGTAATATCGCGCCCATAGACATGAATGTAGCGCTCTTCCTGTAAAGTTTTGCAAACAAAAGTGTAGTGTTCATGATTACTGTCAGCCTCAAACCCCCATTTTTCTTCTGTTTTATTTATCTGAGGTGCAATGAATTTAAAAAAATCCTGAAGATCATAATCAACATCCTGATAAGTTAATTTTTTTAAATTTTGGGCTGCTGTATTCATTTTTAATAAACCTCCCTCAAAATCAATGCGAATTAATGGATCGGGGTTTTGCGCATCAAAAAGTGCGGTGTCATAAATTTTTGCAGTTGCACTTTTTAGCTTATCTTCTTGTTGAAGTATTGTAGTGAAATAGTTTTGTAATTTTGCATCCAGCTTATCAGGATCGGTTATTAAATCGACTAAGGCCAATGATGCATCGTGATGGGCAAAATCAGAAAAAGATATTTTTTTTTCTTCAAAATGACTTACAGAAGTAAGCCAAAGACTGCCTAAAAATAAATACCCTTCTTCATAGTTTTCAAATTGTCCACGAAGCGAAATTTTTTCCTTAACTGTTTCGATGATTACTAATTGATTCGTGACTTTGTAAAAATTGTCAACATTTAGCGCTTCAGGAAAGGGATTGGTAATGGTAAATGAATGGAAGAAATATTCTGTTTTTTTTAAATCAGGGAGCATTTTAATCAAACTTCTGCCGCTGTCTTTAATAAGTAAATTTTGGTCTAGGAGAATATAAAAAGGGAAAATCCTATTGAATGCCTCACTGTCAAAATGAAATTGAGAATCTTCCATACTGTTACCTTCTTAATTTAAAATTTTATAAAATGGAATCTGGATAAACATTTTATTATCTCGACTGTTTTTAATGTGAAAAAGTAGCCCAGGTAATTTTATGCAACTTAAATTTCAGCTATTCAAATTTACAATTGTGTTGAAAATTACTACTTTTTTTTATATAAAACAAATTATTTAGAGGTTAAGTAGTTACATTCTCAATCTTCTCTCTAAATCGCCAGAAAAACATTTAATAAGAACTTTAATTTTCGATAGGACTACAAACAAAAAATGGTCACACTTAATTTATTATTGGGAAATTATTTCGTTCGTACTCCAGTAAGCCAGTACTTTTTGTATTCTATCTACATACTCCTCATATTTTAAAGGTTTTAAAATGTAGCCCGCAATACCAATTTTGTAACACTCCATAACATCCCTGTGATTATTTGAAGTGGTTAATATAATTGCAGGTATATATTTTAATACATCATCTGCTTTTAAAATACTCAAAAACTCGATTCCATTTAATTTAGGCATATTAAGATCCATAATAATGATATCAGGGATTATCTCTTTTCTTTTTAAGATATCAACTGCTTCCTCTCCATTATTAGCTTCAATGATACGATGATTGAGTTCTAAAGTTTTTAGGACTCTGTTAAATTTCATCACCTCTATTGCATCGTCTTCTATCAATAGTATGTTTAATGATTTAGCCATTTTCTTATTTTTAAATTGGGATGCTTTTAAGTTTCAAATGTATTTTATTTATCTTAAAATAAGTTTTTAATTCGTTGATTCCTCATAAAAGTATAGACAAATGGAAAAAAAGTGTCGATGAATGGTACTGCAATATGGAGACAGAAATAAAGAAAGTACCTTAAAGTGATTACAAATTAACGATAGGTAAAGATATTCTTCTTTATTTTTTGGAACGGCGTGTGTTTTTTAAATTTTGTATATAATCATACAAATTCATTGGTGTAACCAACAGAAATGTTTCCAAAAACAAAAATTAGTTTTTTACATCAAGGTTATTTGTAGGTTTTTGATTTTTAATTATTTACAGGTTAAGGAGCAAGATTGTATATTCACCGACAGTAAACTGCTATTCATAGAAAAAAAGAAAGAAAATTTTGTTATTGAATTAAATTTGTTCAAGAATTAAGAAAGAAAAAAATTAAAGAATAATTTCAATAACAATTTAAGAGTTTAGTAGTGATTACCATTTCATTAAATAGTATTCTTGGGTTAGTCATCAATTTTTCACTACTATTCTTCTTTTTTGTGTCAATAGTATACCATTATGCAGTTACTTCCAGAATTACATTGCCATTTAATATTCAAACTTAGTTAATTTAAATATCAATTTTGAAATACCTACACCTTCAAAAAATGATATACTAAGTTCCAAACACATGAACGCCTTTTTTGCCCAATAGTTCCGATCTTGTTATCCAAATCAAAAATCAGAAAAGGCGATGTAATTCTAGTGAAGTATATTTTATAAAGCACAAACAAACTTTTGACTGTACTTAAATTAAACTGAAAGTTAAAGTTAAAGTAAAAGCATTTGACTGCATTTATTGCGCTTTGTTTTTCTAAAGTAATTAAAACAAGAAAAAATAGCTTAACTTTTATGAAGAGTAATGGTAAGTGTAAAGGAAAGTATTATCACTTATATCTAGTCATAGCTGGACAAAATGTTGCGGTAAAATTATATTCCTAATTGTTAGCAGTTGTATTCTTTTGGTAAAACAAAACAAAAGCAGGCACCTTTTTCATTGTTTTCTCTATGCTTCAAACAAATAGTACCACCTAATCGATCTACTATCGCTTTTATTGTTGACAAGCCGATGCCGGCATTTTTAGTGTTTTTTTCACTAACTGTTTCAAATAATTCAAAGACTTTGTCCCAATATACTTCTGGTATGCCAGGTCCGTCATCTTCATAAATAAAAGAAAAACTAGTTTCATCTTCTGTTAGTGATATCCAAACATTGCTTTTTTCTTTGTCAGTATGTTTTACAGTATTTGACAAAAGATTTTGAATAATTTGAACGAAACCTATTTTTGAATGCTTTATGACAACATCACAATTGATGTAATTAATATCAGTTGGAATATTCAATGCATCATTATCAATTATATATTGAATAATTTTTTGGACGTTAAAATCTTCAAAACAAATTTGATCATTACTAACTTTGGTATATTCTAAAATACCATTAATTAAAAAATCCATATATTCATTTCTGGAATAAATTAAATCGATCCACTCTTTTAATTGAGTATTCTTTATGAGGTCTTTATAATCCTCTTTTATAAAATTTATTAAAGTGTTTACTCCCTGAATTGGAACTTTTAAATCATGAGTCAGTCGATATGCAAATTGATTCAGTTGTGCATTTTTTTTCACAATTTCATCATTTAATTTTTCTAACTGGCTGTTTTTTTTTCGAAGTTCGAGCTGTGAAATTACTTGTTTTGCCAATGCTTTTAGTGATTCTTTTTGGCTCTCTGTGAGACCTTCTCTGGGTTTTGTATCAATAACACAAAGAGTTCCTAAAGAATAACCGTCTTTGCTGTTTAATGGGGCACCTGCATAAAATAGTACGTTCGGGTCATTTATAGTTAATGGATTATCATGAAACCTCTTGTCTTTAGTAGCATCTGGAATAATGAATAATTCATCTGGCGTATTTATTGCATGGGCACAAAAAGCAAAATCTCTTGGTGTCTCAGTCGCATTTAAACCATAATGCGATTTGAACCATTGTCTGTCATGATCGACTAAAGTTACCAATGAGATTGGGGTGCCACAAATCTCGGCTGCTATTTTTGTTAAAGCATCATATTCTTCTTCTGGTAATGTGTCTAGTATTTTGTAAGTGTCTAAGGCTTCTAGACGAAGGTTTTCATTAGCAGGGATTTCAGGTTTATGCATATGAGCGATTTTTTGTTAAAGCAAACTTAATACTTAATGATGTATCTGGGAATCAGATATTAAAAGTAAAAATTTTTTAATAATAATTCGCATTTTTTTTTATTAATCTAATGATAAAAACATCTGCATTTAAAAAAAAAATAAAAATGTTTGAAATCTGAGGATTATCTCGTAAATACCAAAGTAATTCTGGTTATGTATTTAATATATAACCTGATAAAAGTTAAGCTGTTCTCATATTATATCATTTGTATTCATGCAAGGTTTCCAAACATGGAGGTGTTTGTCTTATGATGTAATGATAGCTGAATGCCCAAACAATGAAAGTATAGTAATCGTAATGTTATTGCTTTTTATTATATAAATTTAATAAAACAAAACCACAGATTCCGGCTAGGATTGAAGCAGTAAGAATTGCAAATTTAGCTTCAATCTGAAGTTGAGGATTTTTAAAAGAAAGCAGTGCAATAAATATCGACATGGTAAATCCGAT
This sequence comes from Flavobacterium cheongpyeongense, assembly GCF_003202435.1. GTDB lineage: Bacteria > Bacteroidota > Bacteroidia > Flavobacteriales > Flavobacteriaceae > Flavobacterium > Flavobacterium cheongpyeongense. Next base: position 406,879 of record NZ_QJHK01000002.1, on the reverse strand, counting down.
GCCTCCCAGTATTCCAAGACCAATGACATGAGGCCATTGGGTCTGATCAGGAAGTTCAGATATTTTCAACTTTACAGCGAGCCAGGACATAAAGAAGATACCTATGGGTTTACCAAGGAACAATCCCAGGACAATTCCCATCCCAAGGCTTCCTAAAAGACCTTCTGCCATTCCGCTCTGGAATGTTATGTTGGTATTAGCTATAGCAAAAATGGGCATTATAATAAAATTTACCGGAGTCGTAAGCAGATGTTCCAGCTTTTCCAGTGGTGATTCGCTGTCATCTTCATTTGTAGGAAGCGTCAACGCAGTCAGTACACCAGCAATTGTTGCATGAATGCCAGAATGATGTATGAAATACCACATTACGATACCGGGAATAATGTAAAACAGCAGGTTTTTTACTCCCATGCGATTGAAAATTATCTGAAGAATCATGACCGCTGCTGCATAACCGAGATAATTAAAGTGAATTTCCCCCGAATAGAAAATTGCAATTACAAGAATAGCAATGAGATCATCTACGATAGCTAATGCTGCTAAAAATATTTTAATGCCCGAAGGCACTTTGTCACCTAAAAGAGAAAGTATTCCAAGAGCAAATGCAATATCAGTAGCCATTGGTATTCCCCATCCAGCATGGGTAAGCGGATTTGATATATTCAATAAGGCGTATATTACTGCGGGTACTATTACGCCACCAAAAGCTGCCAGTACAGGAAGCGAAGCCTGTTTGAAAGAAGAAAGTTCCCCTTCTATAATTTCTCTTTTAATTTCCAGTCCGACCAGTAGAAAAAAGACAGCCATTAAACCATCATTAATCCATATTAATACAGGATATTTCAATTGCAGCAATTGCGATTCTGTCCCTAATTCCAGGTTTAAAATGTTCGAAAAAGGTTCTGCCCAGGATGAGTTGGCAATAGTAAGAGATAAAGCCACACAAACAAGTAAAATAATTCCACCAGATGAAGAAGATGCAAAAAAGTGTTTAAATATTGTAAGATTGATTAGTTTTGACATACCACAAATTTAAGAAGTAATTAAAGGTAAAACAAATTCAACTTTTAAAAGTTAAAGATTTTTATATTTCTTAACTAATTTCAAATAACATTTCCTTACTGGAACTGTATTGACTTTATATTTTTTTTGAAAATCAATTACTTGGATTTCGCATATTTTTTAAATAGCAGCTACAACATGATTACTGTGTTTTCAAAGCATTAGGCCAACTATGAACAAATCATGACTTTTGAATCGAATAATTGATGAAAATTTGTCTCTTCCTGTCTTGTTTCGTATGTTCAGTATTTTCATATTTTTTTAAATTTAAAACTTGCAGTAAATTCAGAGTTTTTGATTTGTGCAACCTAAAAAGTAATTATTTGCATGAACTTGTTAGTCAGTTGTATTAATTGGTTTGTCTGAGATGCAGTGGCATAAAAAGGAGGCTGTCAATTTACAGGCTCATAAGAAAAAAAATAACTGTTAAATAACTGATAATTATCAGTTTAATTTGTTTTTAGAATGATTAAATTTGAGTAAAACCAATTAATCAGATACAATGAAAAAGATACTATTTCCAACCGATTTTTCTGAGGCAGCTACAAATGCTTTTGTTCATGCCTTAGAATTTGCCAAAGCTGTCAATGCCGAACTTATTTTGCTTCATACTTTTGAAATTCCTGTATATGACAGTCAATTTTTTCCTGAAAATTATGCAGCCATTTATAGTTCTATAGAATTGGCTAATTTTGAGATGTTCAAAGATGAAATTCCTAAACTAAAAACTATTGCTATGGAAAGGAATTTAGAAGACATTGTTATTAAGCATCGTTTGATGGATGGCGATTTGATTTATAATCTAAAAAATGCTGTAGAAGAGGATAAAGTAGATTTTGTTATTATGGGTACTAATGGAATTTCTGACTGGACTACTTTTTTTGTAGGTTCTAATACCAGTTCAGTAATTTCAGGCGTTAATGTTCCTGTTTTGTGTGTACCTGTTGATGCTAAATTTAAAAAAATAAAAGTCATTGGTTTTACGACCCGTTATCGCGAAAAAGATAAAAAAGAATTAAAGGAAGTACTGAAAATAGCCAAAAAAATGGACGCCAAAGTTCGAAGCCTATATGTAAAGACATCTGTTTCTGATGTTACCCCTGAAACGGTAAAGGAATGGGAAGTTGAATTTGCAGGTGAAAATGTTGAATTTTTAGTGCTGCCAAGTGATGATGTGAAAGAAACTATACTTGATTTTATACTCTATAAAGATATTGATATCCTGACTACAATTAATCACAAAAGGTCATTTTTTGAAAGTGTTTTTAGTTCAAGTTTTAGTAAAAATATAACAAAAGAGGTCTCTATTCCGGTTTTGGTGATGCATGATAATTAATTTCAGAACAATTAAAGTCTGTTTTGTAATGGTAAAACCTATATTTGTGATTCATTAAATTAAAAAGATGGATTACTATCAGGACAGAGTTTTATACTACAGTGAATTATTAAATAAAGCCAATAAAAAATTCAATTGCATCAGTCTTTTAAGGCTCATAAGTGTTTTTATTTGTTTGTTTACGGTGTTTTATTACATTAAAACCAATGAAATTTTATACTTAGCTGCTGCTTTTGTGTCTTTTATTGGTTTTGTTTTTTTAATGCGTATTCATTTTAAATTGTCTTTTCAAAAGCAGTTTTTAAATGCTCTTTTAAAAATAAATGAAAATGAAATTTCGTTTCTCAAAAGAGAAGCATTACCTTTTGAAAACGGTATTGAGTTTAACGATTTTCATCATCCTTATGCCTACGATTTAGATATTTTTGGGGAACATTCTTTGTTTCAGAATTTAAACAGGACAGCAACTTTTGTAGGAAAAAAAACATTAGCAAATCAGTTGTTAAACCAGTTTTCTAATGAAATAATTCTTGAAAATCAGGAAGCAATTAAAGAACTTAAATCGAAAACAAGCTGGCGTCAGGAATTTAATGCACTGGCGGTTGTCAGTCATGACAGTAAAGATTTTTACGAATCATTAATGCATTGGAATTCAGTTAAAAGTAATAGTTTACCTAAAGTTTTAAATATACTTTCATTTGCTCTTCCCATTTTGTTTTTTGGACTTCTGACAGCTTATTTTATTACTTCAGAAACAATTTTATTGTCGTATCTGACGTATGTTTTTATTGCAAACCTGATTGTTTTAGGACAGGCATTTAAAAGAATTCAGTCTGAAATTGCCCAAGCTGATAATATTGATAAAATCATCAAGCAATACAGTCTGTTAGTGGAGAAGATTGAATCTGAAACCTTTGCGTCTGAAAAATTAACCGAATTACAGCAAAAACTGATTTTTAAAAATGCACCAGCAAGTACACATTTAAAACAGTTGTCAGAGTTGTTTTCACGAATGGATACGATCAACAATTTGGTAACAGCTGCTCTTTTTAACGGAACCTTTTTGTTTAATCTGCATGTTTTAAAAGCACTTTTAAAATGGAAAGAGATTCATGCCCATGAGCTTGAAAAATGGATTGATGTTATCGGTGAGTTTGAAGCTTTGAATAGTTTGGCTAACCTGGCATACAACAATCCTGATTTTGTTTTTCCGGAAATCAATAACGAATATAAGATCGGGTTTAAAAATCTGAGTCATCCGTTATTAAATCCAGTGAGCAGAGTAGGGAATGATACGTATTTTTATCCCGAATCTTTCATGATTCTGACCGGTTCAAATATGTCCGGAAAAAGTACATTTTTGAGAAGTTTGGGAATCAATATGGTCTTAGCGGGTATAGGATCAGTTGTTTGTGCTTCAGAGGCTAAGATACATCCACTTCCGGTTTTGGTTTCAATGCGACTATCAGATTCTTTGGCCGACAGTGAATCCTACTTTTTTGCCGAGATCAAACGATTGAAACAAATTATGGATGCGCTCGAAGAAAAACCAGCTTTTGTTTTACTGGATGAAATTTTAAGAGGAACCAATTCTGATGACAAACGAAACGGAACAATTGAAGTAGTTAAAAAAGTCATTGCTAAAAAAGCAATTGGTGCCATTGCGACACATGATATTGAAGTTTGTTTAACAACTAATGAATATCCTGAAACCTTGACCAACCAATGCTTTGAAGTCGAAATACGTGATAATGATTTGTATTTTGATTATAAACTGCGCAACGGAATCTGTAAAAACAAAAGTGCTACTTTTTTAATGCAAAAAATGGGAGTTATTTAAATTATAAATAATTCCCATTCTTTTTTAAATTTATTTTTTTGTAATTAAAAAACTATAAATTACCCTTTATCTTTTCTATAACAGCTTCATATTCTGCATCAGATAAATATGTTTTTTGAGGATTCATTTCAAAAACACTACCAAATCCATAACCTTCTTTGTATTTCGGAACAATGTGCATGTGTAAGTGGGATAAAGTATCACTAAACGCTCCGTAATTGATTTTATCAGGATTAAAAGTTTTTGCAATAGCTTTTGCTGTTGTAGCAACATCTTCCATAAATAAATTACGCTGTTCATCGCTTAATTCATAAAATTCAACTGCATGATCTTTGTAAACTACATTTAAGCGTCCTGTATAAGATTGCTCTTTAAAAAGGAAAAGCTGAGATACTTTTAAATCTGTAACTTTTATCATTAATTGATGTAAGGTGTCATTGTTTTGGCAATAAAGGCATTCTGAAACCGGACTAGGCATGTTTTCTGTTTTATAAAGTTTTTTTGTAATAAAATTTTAAGAATCTGCTTGCAAAAATACTTTTTATTTTAAAACAAAAAACTTTTCTGCTTTTTAAAAATGAAAGAGGCAGAAAAAGTTTTAGTAAAGTTAAAACCTGGTTTTAGGCTATAGTTTGTATTTTAAGCTCACCATTACCTGACGAGGAGCGATTGGGTTCGTACTGTAATTTTCGTGTACTGTGTAATTCAATTCATTTGTAATATTTGATACCTTACCCAAGATTGAAAATTTCTTCCAGTTATAACCAGCAGATAAATCAATTGTTGTATATCCTTCTAATGGAATTTCTCTATACCAGATTCCATCAGGATATTTTGTAAGATCAGTATTGTACTGGTTGTTCCATCCACCAATTCTTTTTCCAATATAATTTCCGATTGCTCCAACAGAAATACCTTTTAAGAATCCCGACTGCAAAGTATAAAAGAAGCTTAAATTAGCAGTATTTTGAGGTGTTCTTGCGACTCTGTCTCCTTCAATGAAGCTTCCATTTTTTCCTGATGTTTCGGTGTAGCGCATATCGTTATAGCTGTATCCTGCAATCACGCTTAAGCCATCAACTGGTCTGGCGGTGATATCTACTTCAATACCTTTACTTTTTGTTTCTCCACTTAACATTTTTATGCTTGTATCAGCATAAGGAGTTCCATCAGCCTGTAGAGCTGTTTGAGCTAAATTACTGTTTGTAATTTGATAAACAGTTATATTAGTACTCAATAATCCTTTAAAGAAATCAGTTTTAATACCAGCTTCGTATTGATCAATTATAGAAGGTTTAATCGGTTCTAAATTTACAGTTGTTCCAGTGTTTGGTGTAAATGAATTAGAATAACTTGCAAATAATGAAATATCCTTTGTTGGTTGGAATACTAATCCTGCTTTAGGAGAAAATGCATTATCTAAACGTTTCGGTGCAACTGTTGGTATTGCATTTTCTGGATTTCCAGCACCTGTAGCTGTTTCTTTGTAGGTAGTAACTTCTGTTTCCTGCCATGACCAGCGAATACCTGCAAGTACTTTGAATTTTTCTGTAATCGATACTAAATCCTGAAAATAGGCTCCAAAACGATTTGCGTCAGTTTTTGCAATTTGAGTATTTCTTGCATTAGGAATATCATTTCTTTGGGTCGAAGGATCAAAATCTAAAAGATAAATAGTGTCATAATTAGCTGGAGAGAATACAAATGTATAAGCAGTTGCAAAAGAGTTCTCCCAATCAGCACCTGTGAATATTTGATGCTTTACAGATCCGGTATTAAAATTTCCTTGCAAACTTAATTGATCTCCAACTATTTGTTCCAGATTTTTAGTCTGGGTTAATCCTCTATTCCAGTAACCTGGGATTGGGTATGTTTTAACATCATCTAAATTGGATAATTGAGCTGTTGATTTTTGAGTTCTGTTATAATTTTGAAAAGATCCGTTGAAATTTAACTTCCAATTTTTGTTAAAGTCATGATTCAATAATACAGAAGCACTAGATGATTTTGTATTTCCGGTTGACCAAAGTGCACCAAAATAAGTATTACGAGAAATATCTAAAATAGTTTTTCCAATAATTCCAGTTCCAAAATCAGGAGTCCAGTCTGCTGTTAAATAATCTCCCTGAACTGTAATTTGTGTTTTTGGATTGATGAAAAAAAGCAAAGATGGGTTAACGTACAGACGTTCATTTTTTACAACATCTCTAAAACTTTCTGAGTTTTCGTAAGATCCATTAATTCTAAAAGCAATTGACTTACTAAGTGAGCCGTAAAAATCAATAGACGGTTTGTAATATGCATAACTTCCTATCTGCATTGAGATTTCTCCACCACTTGTAAATGATGGTGTTTTTGTCACAAGGTTTAATATTCCTCCAGGAGCTACATTTCCAAATAATAAAGCAGAACCACCTTTAAGAAACTCAACTTTTTCTAAACCTGAAATATCCGGAATGGAACCTGCATTATAACGAAACCCATTTTTAAACATATTGTTAGCAGACATGTCATATCCTCTTGAGAAAAATGATTCCTGTGCACCACCACGAGCTGAACTTACATAAACACCATTAGCATTTTTTATAACTTCACTTAGTCTTATAGCTTGTTGCTGTTCTATAACTTCTGAACTGATAACTTGTACGGCTTGAGGATTATCCATTGGTTTTAATCCAGAGCGAACAGCGGTTATAGGTTTTGGCTCTTTACTTTTAGTAACAATTACCTCATTAAGTACTTCACCTTTTTTGTTTTTTACAGTATCATTAATTGCCGATGCAGTATCGTTATTTGAATAATCCTGGCTATAAGTGGCAAAACTTAGAAATGATAAACTGAAAAGTAAAATATATTTCATGCTGTTTATTTAGAATAATTTAAAATAATTTTTTGCAAATATAGCGGCTATGTTTATTATTTGAAAGTTTATTTAGATTAATTATGATTAATTTTTTAACTATCTGTTTGTTAGTTGTTTATTTTTTGTTTTTGAATTAATAGCGGATAAAAAAACAAGAAAAATATTATTTTTAAGACAGGATTAAACAAAAAAAAGCCTTTTTCAATTCCGAAAAAGGCTTAATATATTCTAAATCTTAAATTTATTTTACGGCAATTAAATAGGTTGCCATTTTCCAAATCTCATCATATTTTTTGCCATTATGCTCTCCTGATCCTTTTTCAGTATGAGCAAATTCAACCATGTAATTTCCTGACCAGATTGGTGTAAAAGAAATTTCTCCTTTGTCATTCGTCCATAATTCTTTTTCCCAGCCGTTTGGTGCAATTACTTTTACCTTTTGTTTTTTTGCAACGTCACCTTCGTATATTGCAAATACATTAATTTTCACATTTTTCTTTGCTGCATCTGTATTTTCGCTAAACAATGCGATTACATTGGTATTAGCTGTAGCATAATTCCCGGCAGCTTTGTTTCCAATTACTACAGTTGCACTTGAATTATAATCGAGTTTCATCATACCATAAACATCTTTTACAGTATGATGCATTACAATTGTGTAAACTCCATCTTCATCAGGTGTAAAAAATGCCTGATACTTATTTTCAAGAGCTTTAGAAGTTAATTTGGTTTCTTTTTTTGACGGAGATACCAGTACTAAAGTAAAATCTTTTAAATCTGAAAACCATTTTTCGGATTTAGTAATATCGTTATCAGCGAATTCACCAAAATAAACAGATATTTCCTGTGTTTTGCCTTTTGTACCTCTAGCTTTTGTTTCAATCCATAAGGCATGGGCAAACAGTGCAGGGGTTGTGACAAGCATTAGAACTGCAAATGCAATTTTTTTTAAATTATTCGATTTCATTGGGCAATTTGTTTTTATGTTGTAGAATTTATATTGCTACAAACTTAAAACTTATTTAGAATAATTAAAGATAATTTAACTATCTTAATTTCGGTTAACTTTTAGGCTTTAGCATAAAGGATTACCAATTTTGCATTGCTTTTCTAAATAAGAGTTTTCATTTTCCCCGTAGATAATATTGGAAATCTAAATCCTTTAAGATTATTAAAAAAAATAAGTCGCTTTATTTGCCTCGTAAAGTTAAAAATCAAGCTAATAATTTTAAGAGTCCATGCTCTTTCTTAAAATTTATAGTTAAAACTCGCTACAACATTTCTCGGTTTCTGAGGATTCACAGTGCCCCATCCGCCATTGAAATATTCTTTGTTGGCAATATTATTTAGGTTTAGTGCTACTCTCAATTTGTTTGTTGCGTAAAAAACAGATCCGTTTATAACAGTATAGGAGGGGAGTATAAATTTACCGAGTATATCACTATTTACGATTGCATTTTCACTTGCATAATTTCCTCCAAAACCTAAACCAAAATCTCTCAGGGTTCCAGAGTTGAATTTATAGGTTGCCCAAAGGTTTAGTAAGTGTTCAGGCCCTGAATAGGTTGGTCTTTTACCTGTTTCCAGCCATACATTATCTGTGTCCCCTTTTGTAACTTTACTATCGTTATAGCTATATCCTGAAATTACATTCAACCCTTTTGCTGGTGATGTATTCAAATCAAATTCAAAGCCTTTGCTTCTTACAGTTCCTCCTTGTATGCTGTTTAAAGCATTTTTTGGGTCAGCCGTAACTAAATTGCCTACCTGAATATCATAATAACTTGCAGTGGCATTTAACTTTTCATCCAGAAAATTTGCTTTAACACCAAATTCCAATTGATTGGCATGTTCTGGTTTAAAGGTCTCAGAGCCTAATAGTGTACCGTTGGTATCGTATGATTTTTTTGGTGAGATGTTTTTAAAACCGTTCATATAATTAGCAAATACAGAAAGCTTATCTATAATGGGCTGATATAATAAACCAAATTTAGGGGACAAAGAACTTTGGTTGTAATTATCGCTGTCCGTTTTTGTGTCTCCTTCGGTATCAAAATAATCAACTCGTAAACTTGCCATTGCAATTAAAGATGGAAAAATGTTTACAATATCTGACGCATATACACTGTATGTTGCTTCTTTATTATTAAAAATTATTGCGCCGGATTCTGCTAGAACAGCATCTACAGAACTGCGGGTTGGATAGGTTGGCGGATCTTCATTTCCGGTATACGGATTATGATAATTTACAGCTCCTTGTGGAGTAATATTATAAAGCCACGCATAACCTGAACCTCCATATATATCCTCTCTTGAAAAGAAGTCTAGTCCTGCGACAATACGGTTTCGCACATTCCCGATTTTAAAATCACCAATAAAATTTTGTTGAATATCTGTGGCAATAGTCTGTGACTGTTCTTTTGTAATATTTACAGCAAATTCGCCTAATCCATTTTCATTATCTGGCATATAAGAATAATAGCCATCTGATTTTGCTGAACTTCTGGAAAGAGCCGTTTGCGAAGTCCATTGATCCGATATTTTATAATTCATCTGGGCCTGTAAATTAAACTTTGGGTTTTTTATAGATAAATCATTGCCATAAAAAGAAAGTTTGGTGTTATAGTTTAGTTCATCCAGACTGGCAAATTGTAAGGTCTTGTTTCTTCCTAAAAATAACATAGGGGGTACAGCTCTTTCTTCCTGCATAAATTCAGTATTAATTAGGAAAGATAACTTTTCATTTACTTTATAAGATAGGACAGGAGCTACAAAATAAGCAGTACGGAAACCAGCATCCTGAAAACTGTTTTCAGTCTGGTAAGCAGCGTTAATTCTGATGAAAACATTTTCAGATTCATCGACAGAGGTATTTACATCAGCAGTAACTCTGTTTAAACCAAAACTTCCGGCTAGGTAAGACACTTCGGCACCAAAGCCCGAATAAGGTTTCTTAGTTACAGTATTGATAAGTCCTCCGTAACTAATCAGACTGCTTCCGAATAAAGTTCCAGACGGGCCTTTTATCACTTCTATTCTTTCGATATTTGCAGGGTCTAAACTCCCATTTGTTAAGCCTGGTAATCCATTTACAATATTAGTCTGTACCTGAAAGCCTCGCAAAGCGTAATAAGATCCGCCACCACCACTACGACCTGTAGACTCCCATAATTTCTGAATCCCGGGAACATTTTTAAGGGCATCATCAAAATTGGTTATGGCCTGGTCTTTTAATAAATCTGCTGTTACAACATTATAAACTTGTGGATTTTCAATATTTTTAAGAGGCATTTTTGAAACGTAAGTGCTTTGTTTATGGAAAAATCTGGCTCTGTTGTTATTGTATATGGTTACTTCCTGCAATTGTTTGTTTGAAACGTTTAACTGTAAATTAAGTGTTGTTATTTCATTTGCTGCAACTTTTACATTTTGTTCAAGGGGTTCGTAGCCCGTTAAAGAAATTTCTAAAATGTAATTACCGGCTTTTACACGATTTAAGTCAAAATAACCTGCATCGTTTGTTGTTGTATTGTATTTAGTATTTTTGAGAATGATATTTACACTAGTTGCAGGTTGACCGTCTGATGTAGTTATGGTACCTTTTAGTTTTCCGTTTTCCTGCGCCAGGGCATTTGTAGCTGAAATTAATAACAAGTAAATTATAAAAATAAAATAGTGTTTTGGGAGGTTAAGATAGTTCATGTTATTGTATTTAAAAAAATGGTAATCTTATTTCTAATCAGATGTTATACTTGGTAAATCTATAAAAAATACGTTAAAATACAGAATAATTCTTTGTTGTTGAGTGAAAATTTTTATCATTTTTTTAATAGAAAAAATCTTTCTTTTTGATTTTAAGTGGTTTGAAATAATAGTAAATCGATAGGCTCATCGAAATCTCAGAAGGGATGCTATATTATGGAGTAATTTGAAAAGTTAAATTCTCGCCATATATTTTCTCATAACAAGTAGTTTTTTTTAAGAGTCTGGCTTTATATGGTATGAAACATCATGAAAACAACTTTTGTATTTGGTAAGGTTTGCATTTGCAAAAACTTTTAAGACTAATAAAAAAGCAATAAAAATACATTTACTTCATTTTTTATTGCAAATGATTAAACATTTAATTTTATTGTCGTTTTGGGTAATTTTAGAAAATTTTAAAAACAAAAGTTGCTTTTAAAAACCTTAATTTTGCAGTCTGAAAAAATGACTACATGATGCTTCCTTTTTTAAAAAAAATACAGAACACCCCAAAAGGGTATAGAATAGCAAATACCGTATTTTTTTTCCTTTCAGGTTTTGGTTACTCTTCATGGGTATCCAGAATTCCGCATATTCAGGCAGAATTACATTTGTCCGAAGCTCAGTTTGGCGCTGTTTTATTCGCGTTCCCGATCGGGTTAATGCTTACAATGCCTTTTACAGGAAAATTATTAAACAAATACAGCAGCCGTTACATCATGCTTTTAGGAGCCATTATGTTTAACATTGTGCTTTCTTTACCAGGTTTAGTGGCTTTTGTATGGCAATTGGTCATTGTACTTTTAATTTTTGGGGCGTCCCGGAATATTTTCAATTTATCGATTAACGCACAATCTCTTGAGGTTCAGAAATTATATCCAAAATCGATTATAACCCGTTTTCATGCGGTTTGGAGTATTGCCGTTTTTTCGGGAGCAGGTTTGGGCTACGTAATGGTTACACAACACATTGCGCCATCACATCATTTATTAGGTGTGAGTGTTTTTATGCTAGCGCTTACGGCTTGTTTTTATCCGTTGAGTATTCACAATCAGCCGGTTCCTGTCAAGAAAAAATTCTTTGCAATGCCGGAAAAAAATCTAATAAAATTTGCTGTGATTTGTTTCGTTTCAATGGCATGCGAAAACACCATGTACGACTGGAGTGGTATCTATTTTAAGAATATATTGCAGGCATCACCCAAACTTACCAGTGCTGCATTCGTGTTCTTTGCAACATCGGTAACTTTAGGACGCATATTTGGTGATTTTGGTGTAATGAAATTTGGTACCAAAAAAATCCTGCTTTACAGTGGCATATTAATTACTGCAGGTTTTGCAATTTGTTTTGTCCTGCCGTATGCGTATCCCACTATTTTTGGTTATGTCTTAATTGGAGCTGGTGTTTCCTGTGTCGTTCCTTTGGTTTTTAGTATTGCCGGAAGATCATCACAATTAAATAGTGGCTCTGCAATCACTTCTATCTCTACAATTGGTTATCTCGGTTTTTTGCTGGTTCCTCCAATGGTGGGTTTTATCTCTGAATACCTGAGCATGAAATGGGCGTTTCTCGTGATGGCACTTTTAGGAACGCTAATGATTTTTATGGTGAATAAAATAGGGGAGAATGAATAGTTTTTTTTGAAGGTTCTAAGATACTAAGGCTCTGATTTTTGGTTATAAAACACAAAAATAAATTCCAGTAGGAATGAACAATATTCTAGCATCGGATTTTAATCCATTGGCAATTGACCGAAGCAAATTTAAACTTCCGTAGGAACCAATTATATCCTGATTGTCTTTTATTATAAAATTACTTCTTCACCATAATAAACCTCTCCGTAGTAACTTTCCCATTCAGCTTTCCTGTAATCTCAGCCACCAAAGTACTATTGGCTCCTTTGGTGTAAGTGATTTTTTGAGGATAATCATGTTTCGGATTTTCAAAAACCAGTTTTGTATTTGATTCAGAAGTTGAAGGAAATGAAACTGGTTTATCCTCATTTTGACCTTTTACGGTAGCAATATAGGTTAGTGTTTCGCCTTTTTGTGCCAAAACTATATTTTCAAAATGCAAAGTGTCTTTTCCTTTTATAAAGTGTGAAGTAGCACTAAAAGTACTGTCGTTCACTTTTTGCCAGTTTTCGGTAAGTTTGCCATCCGTAGAAGTGTTCTCCCAGTTTCCGATAAGCCAGTCTGCTAGTTTGATTTTGCCTTTTTCAGCGGTTTCTTTTTTTTGGCAGGAAACAATTGTTACCATTAGTGCAAGGAGGGTAATTTTTTGAAACATATATTTAGGTGTTTGGTGTTGAATTGAAATACTAATGTATGAAAAAGAATTGTTTATTTGTAAAATGTAAAATGTGAAATGTGAAATGTGAAATGTGAAATGTGAAATGTTTTTTTTTAACATCTTGCGTTTTGCTTCTCACTTTTTTCAATTCTTACCACAAAGTATGGTATAAACCAGTTCTTTTGTTGGTTTTTGATCTTTTAATTTGGCTCTGACTTCATCAAAAGTGACTTTAAAATCACAGCCGGATTTATATTCTGCACAACCGTAAGCGGTTTTTCCTTTTAAGATTGTTCCTTTTTTGCATTTCGGGCAAGCTAGAGAATCGGATGTTTCTGGCTTTACTTTTTTTGGTTCTGTCTTCTTTGGTTCTAATTTTAGTTTGTAATTTTCCTCAAAACGAATTAAGCCTTCGACAGTTCCGGAATCGGTTTTGAAGCCTTTTATATTTACAGTTGAACCTTTTTGAACCAATCTCAAATATTGGCTTTCCGTAATTTTTTTATCATGAAAAACAAAAGGCAAAACAAAATCGCAGCCGGATTTATAGTTACTGCATCCAAAAGCCGATTTTCCCTTAATCAAATTTCCTTTTTGGCATTTCGGGCAGGTTTCTGCTAAAATTCCCGCTGCTTTCTTTTTCTCTGCTTTAACAACAGGCTTCTCAGTCGTTGCGGCATGTGAAATATTAGCATGTCTGGTTTCACTTCGTACTTCAGTGACCAAAGCTTCAACCATACGTTTCATATTCTTAATGAAGGCTCCGGCGGTAAAAGTTCCTTTTTCAATGTCTTTTAGCTGTTTTTCCCATGAACCTGTAAGTTCAGCCGATTTTATCAGTTCATTCTGAATTATAGCTATCAACTGAATTCCGGTTGGGGTAGGCAGAACCTGTTTTTTGTTTCGAACAATATACTGACGTTTAAACAGCGTTTCAATAATATTCGCACGTGTTGACGGACGACCAATTCCGTTTTCTTTCATCAATTCGCGTAAATCTTCGTCATCAACCTGTTTTCCTGCGGTTTCCATTGCACGCAATAAAGTGGCTTCGGTAAACTGATTGGGTGGTTTGGTTTCTTTTTGAAGAAAGGAAGGTTCATGCAGGCCTTTTTCACCCACAACAAAACCGGGTAATAAATCTGGTTCTTTTTCTTTGGCGTTCGGATCTTCAAATACAATACGAAACCCTTTTTTCAGGATTTCTTTTCCGGTTGCTTTAAACATTACATCGGCAGCTTTTCCAATTACAGTAGTATTGGCAACCAGACAATCGTCATAAAAAACAGCAATAAAACGTTTTGTAATTATATCATAAACCTGCTGCTGATTGTATGGCAGATTATTTTCTACTCCAGTCGGAATAATAGCATGGTGATCGGTTACTTTTTTATCATTGAAAACCTTAGGCGATTTCTTTACTTTTTTTGCTAAAAGTGGTTCGGTCAGTGCTGCATAACGGGTTAATTTCTGTAAAATCCCGGGTACTTTCGGATAAATATCGTTGGGTAAAAAAGTAGTATCTACTCTTGGATAAGTAATTACTTTTTGTTCATATAAAGTCTGGGCAATTTTAAGTGTTTCTTCTGCCGAAAACCCAAATTTTTGATTGCAATACACCTGTAAACCAGTTAAATCAAAGAGTTTTGGAGCATATTCGTTTCCGTTCTTTTTATCAATTGAAACGATTTCGAAGTCACTTTCTTTGACCTTTTCAGCCAGAGTTTCACCATCTTCTTTATTTAAAAAACGACCTTCTTCGTAACTAAAAAGTGTTTCTCTATATAAGGTCTGCAGTTCCCAATAAGGCTGCGGTTTAAAGTTTTCGATTTCTTTAAAACGATCAACAACCATTGCCAGTGTAGGTGTCTGAACTCTTCCTATTGATAAAACCTGTTTGTAACCGCCATGTTTTACCGTGTACAAGCGTGTTGCATTCATGCCGAGCAGCCAGTCGCCAATTGCTCTGGAAAATCCGGCGTAGAATAAATTATCGTAATTAGCAGATGGTTTTAAGTTCTCAAAACCTTCTTTTATCGCTTCGGTTGTTAGTGACGAAATCCATAAACGCTGTATTTCGCCTTTGTAATGCGCTTCGTTCATCACCCAGCGCTGAATCAATTCTCCTTCCTGCCCGGCATCCCCGCAATTGATAACGACTTGGGCTTTGTCGAAAAGACTTTTGATGATTTTAAACTGCTTCTGGATTCCGGAATTTTGAACCACTTTGGTTTCGAACTTTTCAGGAAGCATCGGGAGGTTATTCAAATCCCAGCTTTTCCAGTGGGGTTTGTAATCATTTGGTTCTTTTAAGGTACATAAATGCCCAAATGTGTAGGTCACGGCATAACCATTTCCTTCGTAATAACCATCATGCTTAGTATTGGCTCCCAAAACGGCTGCTATTTCTCGTGCTACACTTGGTTTCTCAGCAATACAGACCTTCATTTTTTTTCTTTCTTATTGATAGGCGAAATTAGCAATTTTGAAATTGGTATTGAAATGAAATTTTTACGGAGGTATGAGTTGGTATAATGAAAAATTATAAGAAAGGAAGTAGTGCCAATAAATTAAATAGGCACTCGCTTGTAACGAGTGCCAGTAGAAATAGGTTTACAGTACTGGAACCCAACCATTGAATATTTTGGAAACAGTATATTCTTTCACTTGTGCATCTGTAAGTTGATGCGACCATTTTACTCTTGAATTCATATTACCGCCTAATCCGGTAGATTTGTACTCACCATAAAAAGTTGTTGATTCGGCTTCCGGTTTGCTCCAGTTGTGCCATCCCTCTGGTTTAATATGATTGGCCATGTCGCAATTTATAAAAACTGTTTTTGCATAATTACCCCATGGACGGCCCAAATAATAAGTTGCCTTGCCCGAATCTGTCCTTAAATTACAATTTAGGAAGACGTACCCAAATTTACTGGTCTGAGTGGTACTTGCGGCTGTGATATAGGTACCGCCTTTTTTAGCAAAAATTTGACATTGGTCAAAAATCGCTGTTGATGCGCCAAAAATAAAATCGGTAGCACCGGCAATGTAGCATTTGTAGTAATATTGCCTGCTGGTGTCTGTTCGTGTATATAACGTATCTTGGAATCCTAAAAAATTGCAATTGTTAAAAATGGCTTTGTCCCCATCTACACGAACTGCTACAGCCTGCCCAACATTGCCCGAACTGTTCTCAAAAGTAACCGAACTGGCTTTGAAATTACTTCCCGTAATAACAAAACTTGCTGATCCGCTCGTACCTATTGCTGTTCCGGCACTATTGAGTTTAGATGCATAATCGTTATAGGTAATAATCACACCGTCTTTGCTTTCGCCCACAATGGTGACATTGATTTTGTCTTTTGGAAGTACCAATTTCTCTTTATACCTTCCATTTTTTATAAAAATTTTTGTTTCGGCAGTATTGTTTGCGGTTACCGCAGTAAACGCTTGCTGAATTGTTTTATAATCTCCTGTGCCATTGATGTCTACAACCAGATTATATCCGGCCATTTTTTGTGTCGATACGGTGGTTTTGGTATTGGATTCCGGCATTGCTGCATCTGATTCCAATGTTGGACTTGAGCACGCAACAACTATGGTTGCCAGAAGACAGTAGGTTGTTTTAATAAAATTTAATTTCATAATCGGTTAAAGTTTGGTTAATGGGTTAGTAATGATTTGTTTAAAAAATAAATTTAACTTTTTTTTTGTAATTATAATATTTTTCTTCCTATTATTTTGAATTATCCGTATATTCGCTCTTGCTAAATTTAAAACTAACCACTTAAAAATGAATATAAAACAGGCTACTACGATAGATGAAGTGATTCAGTTACTGGATGAAATAATTGAAGTTTCGATACAGGAACAAAGCGCAATTGGGTTCTTTACCATGTTATATCGCGAAGTTACAGTACGGATCAAAGAAGGAATTCAAAACGATGCTTTTCAGAATGGGGAGCGAATGGAGAAACTCGATGTTATTTTTGCCAATCGCTATCTCAAGGCGTATTATCAGTATAAAGCCAAAGAGAAAGCATCTGAATGTTGGGAATTCTCTTTTCAGCAGGCCGAAAACTTCTGGCCTATAGTGGTTCAGCATTTACTACTCGGAATAAATGCCCATGTGAATCTGGATTTAGGAATAGCCTCTGCTGAAGTTAGTACGGCAGAAAACATTAAGGATCTGGAATCTGACTTTAACCAGATCAATATCATTCTTAGCAGTCTGGTAACGCATGTAGAAACCTGCTTAATCAAAATCTGGCCAACGCTCGCAATCATACTAAAACTAACGGGTAAAATAGATAATTTTTGTATAGATTTCAGCATGAAAACCGCCAGGGATGGTGCCTGGAAATTTGCCAATGAATTTGTCGTATTGCCCGAAAACCAAAAAGAGGCCTGTATTACCCAAAGAGATAAAAGAATTGCAGAAATTGCGCGTTTGGTCTCTAATCCCGGATATTTTGTGAGTGCTGTTTTCAAGTTCATCCGTCTTTTTGAAAGGGGAGATGTGGCTCAAAAAATAATGGATTTGAAGATGATTCAGGAAAAAAAAGAGGATTGTGTCGTTGTATGATTTCAAAAATGACACAAAAAAACGGCAAAGTTCATATATCGTCAGGACGCTGGTGCGAATCGCTGCCTGCTCTTCATTGTCTTTATAATTGTTGGTTATAAGATCTCTGGTGCGAAGTCAGGAGGCTTCGTGCAACTGGGGTTACAAATCTTTAATTAAATCACTTGGCTTTATTTTTAAGGATTGAGCAATTTTAAACAAAGTGCTTATTTTCATTTCCTGAGTACCTTTTATATATTTTCTTAAATTTTCAACATCCATTTCTGCATCATGAGCAACCTCTCTTTGTTTTAATTGGTTGTCATCAATTACTTCTTTTATCTTGATTCCCAATTGAATTACAACTTCTGGAATCTCACTTTTTCTCGTTTTTTTCATAAAGATGAAATTACAAGTAATGGATTGTTTTTGCATGATTATAAAAAATCGATTGTTTACAACCGATATTTTTTATATTTTTGTTTTAGAGTAATGAATCATTGTGATACAATGTCCAGAAAGTGCAACATAATTCATCAAGCCAATGACTAAAGTAAATAAATTCAGAAAATTAAAACAAGAGAATGGTACTCACAATTCGTTTGGTGTAACACTACAAGTATCCGGTTATACTGAATTGAATATGATGGTTTCAAATCTTCTTAAAGCCAGTATCATTTTGCTTAATGAAGATGCCCGAAATCTGTCTAGTTTAACCGCTGTTACAGATACCAACGTAGTGAATTTACTGGAAATTGCCTTGCAGCTTCTACCAGAAGAAGAAATGGATTTATTAGATGATTTACATAAAATTCATTTGAAAGCCTTATGAAATATTCTATGCTAATTTTTTAAATAATTTAGGAATAGCTTGAGATTTATTCAATCTTAATTTGCATTGTTGATTATTAGGAACGTGTGCGAAGTCGGGAGACTTCGCAGAGTTGGAAGACTTCGCCTGGTCTACTCGATTGGTGGCTGGCTGTTTTCATGTTTCAATTTTCCGTTTGCTTATTTCCTCTGTTCAATCTTCTTTTCGATAATTTTTTCCATATATTATCGGCTAATTCAATTTCAGAATCAGAAAGACCATAATTTTCTTTTAGTATTTTTTGATTTGTTATTTTTAATATTTCCGAAATGTCTTTTTTATCTCTTATCATTTTATCAATAATGGGAAGTAAATTAGAGTTGTTTTTATTGTAAGGTAATATAATTCTTTCAACTTCATTTGGCATTAATTCTAAAACACCTCCACCGTGACTTCTTCCACAAATTTCTGTAAATGCTAATGACAAAGAATTGTAATAACTAGCAGTCAAAGCTTTTAGCTCAATGTTTGGTTTAACTGTAACACGATGCATCGTATCTGTCGTAAACGCTTTAGCTTCGTTAATAATTAATTTCGGGTACTTATTATTTCTACGAATAAAAAGAGCTTCTGAAATTCTTTGAGATGGAACAATTTGCCATTCGTCTCGTATTCTACATTTATAGCCTTCATTAATTTTTTCCTCTTCTCCCCAAGCTATGTAATCTCTTGCACCAATTGAACCATTTAAGTCTGCAATTTTTGGAAAGGACAGAAAATGTGTTCTAGCTTCTTTATCTCTATTTTTATCCCAATCTTTGGTTGTGAAGATTGCACTAGGAACTTGTACACTTCTCCCAACTAATGGTTTTGCGTACTTTTCCAGATTATAGAATTGTACTGTAGAAAGAGGAACCGTGAAAAAAGGATTTGAACCCGTTGTAATTCCGACTTCTACTTTTGCAAATTTACCAAATTGCTTGAATTTTTTATCAGATTGAAGTCTTTCTAGGAAGTCAATTTCTTCTTGTTCAAGAAAATAAAAAGTCCATTTGTTTGACTTAAAATCAATTTTCTTTTTAGGGCTTTTTAATTTGGAAACATCTAGTTTTTTTAGTTCTTCTGCGTCTCTTAATTCCAGATGTTCAATTAAATGAGAATTAGAGTTGTTTTTCTCGCAAAGCAATAAAACTACTTCTTGTTGAATATTAGGAAATACAAGTTTCTCAAAAGAAACAATGTTTATTTTGTTATAAAAATGAGCTAAAAATTCTCTCAAAGGTTGAGCGTAAGAAACTTGAAGAATTTCAGCTGGCAAAACAAAACCAATTTTACCTTCTTCTTTTAAAAGTAAAGATGAACCAACAACAAATGAAACCCAAGCGTTTGTTAATTTTGAATATTTTAAATTTGCTTTATTAAATATATCAGATGCAAATTGTTGTTGTTCTCTATCAAAATATTGGTATCTAATATATGGTGGATTTCCAACAATTAAGTCAAATTTCCTATCTGTATTAATGCAGTATTTATGAAAGTCTTCATTGATTACAATTGATTTATTTAATCCAATTGATTCTGATTTTTCTGCTTCAATTTCATCAAATTCAATTGCAGTAACAGAATTGTATTCGTAATTTTTCTTTTGAATTTCTTTTAAAAAAATACCATCTCCGCAACTTGGTTCTAAAATTAGTTAAATTGAATTTTCTATAATTGATATAAACTTCATTAACTCTTGCTCTGTTGTTAAAAATACCTCATATCTTTCACTACCAATACTTCCTTTCTTTTTTTGATTTGGTCGAACTCTATCATCAACTATTTTACCTAAATCAATCACCTTATCAATATTTGTATTTATAACTAAATAACATTTTCTACCTGTTTTTCCTGCATAACCTATTACTGAAAATGTTTGATTATTTAATTCAACTTTAATTTTACTGGCTTGGACTAATAATTTTGTTTTTCCTATTTTATTTAATGCTTCATAAAAAATCTTAAATAATCTTTGAGCTTCTTCTTTGCCAAACAAAAATGATTCAACATCTGCATAAAGAGATTTTTTGTTTTCAATAATATTTTTGATTTTTTTTAATTTTTCTGCATTTTCTTTTTCAATTAAATCATCGGGATCATTATTAATATAATCAATCAGTAGTAACTCATTTTCAAACCACATATAACGAATCAAAGTAGTCAAGTTTTTACTTGTGCTTTTTTTAACTCTTTCTATATCAGTTGATGAGTAACTTTTAGCAATCATTACCACTTCAATTGAATCTTGTGATATTTTATCAAATAATGGTAAAGGCGCTTTATATTTTTGTAATGACATAAGATATATTTGACTAAAATTATCTTCAATATAATCCTTATAATCACTGACTTGATTGCGAATATTTTTATCTTTATCTTTCTTTAATTCAAACACAACAAACTTATTACTTATTGGATTGAAAGCTAAAATATCTATTCGTCCAGAAGTTCCCTTACTACGAACATTTCCTTCTACTGAAAACTCACTTTTTATAAATAAATATTGTGGGAAGAATGCTTCCCAATTTTGTGAGATAAATTTATTGAGTTCTGCTTCGGACTTATTTACTATTTCTAAAATTTTTTTATTTGAAGTCGAATAAAGTTTAATCATTCTATGAATTTTTCATTAAAGATATTGTTTTTTCAAAATTATCTCTTCTTTTGATAATTTTTTCAACATCTTTTTTGAAAAGTTTCACTTCATATCCCCATTCTGGATATGGATCTTCGCCTAAAACCCATTGCAATATATATTTTCTTGCAGTTTCATCTACAATTTGATAATAAGCTTTTCTATCTGCAAAAGGTTTGACTATGTAACGGCAATGAAATACATTTTGACTTTTTTGAAATTCGTCAATTTCATTAAGTTCTTCAAATATTCTCTTTTCTTCTTCTATAAATTTTTCAAAAAATGATTTTTCCATTTTATAATAAGTTTATTAAGTTTTTCAAATATTAACTTCATAGATACATCAAGACCTTTTGACAATTTTTCAATATTTTCGAGAGTAATATTTTTTTCTCCTCTTTCAATCATTCCAATATATGTTCGATGAAGATTAGATTGAAATCCTAATTCTTCTTGAGAAAGTTTTTTTTCATATCGAAGTTCTCTAATAATTTTACCGAAATTTTGAGATAATTCTGTGTTCATTGAGTATACTATAGTTAGCACAAAGTAGGTCTATACTTTTACTTATACTACATACTAAAGTTAGCACTTTTCATATGGATAATTTTAGCTATTTAGGGTTTTATAGCTTTGTAGTTTTGTGTTAAAATATAAATTTGTTAGATTTCTGGGCGCTTTCGGCTTGCTTGTAGCGTTTGTTACAGGAGGCTTGTTTTGTCGAAATTACTATTAAACCTCAAGTTTTTCACGTTTCTGTTGGTAAAATCCAATTTTCACGCTTCTGTTTTTCGGTTCGCAATTTTCACTTTGTTATTGTTTATTTATTGTTTTAATTTTAGCTACTTTTTGGTTTTCTGTTGGCAGATTACAACTTTAACACTTTTTCATTTTTACGTTGGAGTAGCAGAGTTTCAATTTTTACGTTTCCGCTTTCCAAGTTTCAACTTTTTATGTTTCTGTTGGCGCATTCCAATTTTCACGCTTCTGCTTTGTCAATTTCTTGCGGAAACAAATGCTTATTTTCAAATTGGAATTGTCTGCGTAATTTCGGCACAAGTCTCCTGTAGCTAGTATATACACGAAACTCCATTTCGTCAATCTACCCATATTCGGTTATATATGCGGATGTTATATCGTCTGTGTTATTTTCAAATATATAAATTTATAATCAAAAACTGATTAAATCGTTTTCAAAAGTAACTTCTTTCCATTTAATACTATTACGGAAAACCGTACAACGCTTTTTTTTAGTTATAAAAATGATTCTGAGAGTAAAATGCAAAGAGTCAGGAACATTTTAAATGATTATATTTCGTAAGAACAAAAAAAAATGCTTAAAGCCGGAGGCATTGCAGAAATGAGGATTTTTTAAAAATATTTCGGAGACCGGACTAATGTATTTAAACAAAAACCACAAACAGGAAGCTTGTGGTTTTTTGTACTTTTAAATTTGATGTTTTGCTTTAAAAACTAAAGTAGTTTGGTATGGGGTTATTTTAATTTTAGGCGCAAATTATAATCGTCCATGATTTCCTTAACATGTTCCTGTTTGATTTGCTTTCTGGTTAAGCCTTTCAGGCTTCCTACATATCCATTAAAGACATGGCTAATATAAAGTGGAGAAAGATTCGATCTGTGAGAGGCATTATGACAGGAGAAACAATTTACGAGGCTGTCTACTGTAGTCTGGTGTATTGATTTTGGAGAAAATCCTACCTGAACATAGGTTTCCATGGTAATGTTGTAGGCTGCAACAGAACCTCGGGTCAGTTTTCCAGGAGTAGATTCTGAAAGAGTACCACTTAACGAGTCTAATAAAGCAGCTTGTTGCTCAGTAGTTTTGTATCCCTCAGTATTGATCCATATTGAACCATTGTAAAAATAATTATTCCAGATCCCTGTGAGCTGCGACTTAACACTTTTATTAAGACTAACGATATTATTTAAGTTTTCAGAACCATTTTGGCTTGTTTTCATGAAAAGCTGAACATCATGAGAGCCTTTAATTGCCTTTTCAACCGGAACACCATGTTTATAAACCGAAAACACATCAGTATAAATCCCGTTTCCAGACGTTATATTTGTAACGGTTGCAGTGCTGCTTTTGTTAAAAAAGGGATAATCTACAGTACTGGTAACGGGTGCATCAGTTGTTGGTGTTGCTTTTGACCAGTCATAAGCAGGAGCAAGGTTTTCATGTTCAAAAGTAGCCCATACAAACTCCGGATGGTTCTCTACAACTCCTACGACATGCATTCCTAAAAGTGCGACTTTGGTTTTTACTCCATTGATAACACCCTGCGTAATGAAATAAGATGAAGGATCTTTAAGGGCGCTAGCATCAATCCAGGACGTTTTAAGTTCTAATGAGCCTACAGGAAAAGTAATATCTTTTACTTTGGCAGGGTCATTTTTTGCTATCGGGCCATATTTTAGCAGGGTATCGTGCATCAGTTTGTCCATGAATATCGAATAATAAACCGTAGTAGATTTGGGAACGCCAGATGTATAATTAGGTGTTTTTAAAATATCAGTAGAAGAACTTGCCTGAGCAGTATCTGTCAGTACAATTCCGTTAGCAGGGTCTAATCGCTGACCAGCCGCACTCACCTGAATCAAATTTGTCATAAAGAAGGGTACTCCGTTCACCTCATTGGTGAGCCAAAGAAATTTTTGCCAGGACCACTGGTGAAAGTCACAATTGGTTACCGTTGCATTGTTGGCAAATACGCTTGTTGGGCCTTCATTTGGCGCAGGAGTTTGTCGGGTGTTGTTTACCATCGTAAACCAATCGGCAGGAGCCAGGCATTCAGTAGCTGCAGTATTGTTTTGTGCAGTTGTATAATCATCTTTGTCTCCTTTTGAATCCTTTTTACAGGCGCTGAGTGAGATTAGCGTAATTAAAAGTAATACTTTTTTTGTCGTTTTCATCTTGGGTTTCTTTAGTTAATTTTTGTAGTGATCTCTTTTGAAGGTATGAAACTAGACAATTAAGGGACTGACTTCAGAAAAAATGCCGTAAGCCATGTATATTTAGGTATAAAGGCTATAAAAAAGTGTATGGATAAATTAGTGAGAGGATGTTTTTGCGAAGTGTTTCTAAAAAACAATTCGAAAGCATAATTTTGGATAGATGCCGGTGACAGTGCAGGAAGGGAATCTGTTTTAAAAAGATTCAATAAAGAAATACGGAAATGTTTTTTGCCGTTTTGCGTATTTTATTTCCACATTAAAATAAAATCAAGTAAATTTTCAATAATTATTTTGAGCCAATTTTTCTTTTTTGGTTTAGGTCCTTTCATTTTTTAGATATTACCATTCCGGACTAATGCATGAAATAAGTTTGTCATTTTGAGTAGCACCAATATATCCATGTCCTCTTAAATAATAAAAGTTAAAAGTCACAGATTTCATCTTTGCTTCTATCACCAATAAGTTTTGATATTCGCAATATGGTGTTTTCAATTTTCCATCATAGGTAATTATTTTATATACCATTTCTTTATTTTCTGATACCCATGTATCACCTGTTTTAAATTTTGGATTATACCTGATGGTTTCATTTTTACAACATTTATCATATTGGTATACGATTCCATTTTCTTCTCTCAGATATAATAAATCTGTGTTAGAATTGTTCCATTCTTGTTTAAACTCTGTATATACTTTTCCGTTTAAAATTTTAGTTTCACTCTTGGTTTCGAAATAAAAAGTATTTCTCCAGAAAATTTTTTTCTTGTGAATTAAGATAGGGAAATAACTTAGGTCTTTTGACTCTTCGCAAAATTTCTGCCCTTCAAAAAGCTGTGAGTAAGAAACGTTTGTAAAAAATATTATTGAAAGTATGAAAATTTTATTCATATAAAATTGTGCCTTATTGTTCTTGAAAAAAGAATAGTATTTTTTTAAGTATTTTTATTTCCCGATTAAAATCAAATCAGGTAAAAAAGCAATGATTATTTTTATCTGATTACGCAAATTTTCAATCCGTGACTACAAAGTTGATGTTTTTCTGTTTATAAATATGAAAAAAAGCTACAAAATATTTAGTTTTTTTACTTTGAGTTTTTGTATTGTGTCTCATTGTTGTGGATCCGGATTGCAAATCATGCTAATCGGGCATAAAGGCTATAAAAAAGTGTATGGATAAATTAGTGAGAGGATGTTTTTGCGAAGTGTTTCTAAAAAAACAATTCGAAAGCATAATTTTGGATAGATGCCGGTGACAGTGCAGGAGGGGAATCTGTTTTAAAAAGATTCAATAAAGAAATACGGAAATGTTTTTTTGCATTCTGTGCGGCCGGGTTTCTAGCCCTGATAGCAGCGGCATCCTTTTTAGGCAAAAGAAAACATCTAATCAATACGTAAACGTTCTGCCTAAAAAGATATAGCGAATAGCAGGAAATAGCTTCAAATAATAATTATGATTTCACTAAACAATCTTAAGAAAAGAAGCCTAAAAAACTCAAAAAGTTAATGATAGAATTTTTAACAAAAATTTCGTAAATTTGCACTCCAAATAAAAGGGATTATACAATGTTAGATAAACTTCAATATGTAAAGCAGCGTTTTGACGAGATTTCGGATTTGATTATTCAGCCCGATGTTATTGCAGATCAAAAACGTTATGTACAGCTTAACCAGGAATATAAAAGTATTAAAGCTCTGGTTGACAAAAGAGAAGAATACATTCTTGTTCTGGCAAACATTGACGAGGCAAACGAAATTATCGCCGACGGGAGTGATGCAGATATGGTTGAAATGGCTAAAATGCAGTTGGATGAAGCTAAGGAGCGTTTACCACAGTTAGAAGAAGAAATCAAATTCATGCTGATTCCAAAAGATCCTGAAGACGCTAAAAACGTTATGGTGGAGATTCGTGCGGGTACGGGTGGAGATGAAGCAAGTATTTTTGCAGGGGATTTGTTCAGGATGTACACAAAATATTGTGAAGGTCAGGGTTGGAGAACTTCTGTTGTGGATATGAATGAGGGAACATCCGGAGGTTTCAAAGAGGTAATTTTTGAGGTTTCGGGAGAAGATGTTTACGGAACTTTGAAGTTTGAAGCCGGAGTTCACCGTGTTCAGCGCGTACCTCAGACAGAAACTCAGGGGCGCGTGCATACATCGGCAGCAACCGTAATGGTTTTACCTGAAGCAGAAGAATTTGATGTACAGATCGATATGAATGATGTTCGTGTTGATTTCTTTTGTTCATCAGGTCCTGGAGGACAATCGGTAAATACAACGAAATCTGCTGTACGTTTAACGCACATTCCAACCGGATTGGTGGCGCAATGTCAGGATCAGAAATCACAGCACAAAAATAAGGATAAGGCATTAACTGTTTTACGTTCCCGTTTGTACGAAATGGAATTGGCGAAAAAAGAAGCCGAAGATGCAACAAAACGTACTTCTCAGGTTAGTTCTGGTGACCGTTCTGCTAAGATTCGTACCTATAATTATGCACAGGGGCGTGTAACCGATCACCGAATTGGGCTTACACTTTATGATTTAGGAAATATCATGAATGGTGATATTCAGAAAATTGTGGCTGAGTTGCAATTGGTAAATAATATGGAGAAACTGAAGGAAGCTTCTGAGGTTTTTTAAAATTTAGACTTTTAGATTTTAGAGAACAGAATAAAAATTATTGAGAAAGCCGGACTACTTGTAGTTCGGTTTTTTGTTGTTGAGTATTTAATAATAAAAAAAAAGAGACTGTTTCACTTTATGTGAAATTAGTCTCTTTTTCGGTTGAGATAAGCTGTTGCTTAAAAATCTTTCGCTTATTAAAGCTTGGGATTTAATATCTCAGAACCATAAAAATATAATGATGTATTGACTGTTTAACCGTTTGTTATAGCTGGAAACGTATAAACGAGTCAGATACCTAAAAATACTCTGGTGTATTCAAAACATTTATAGAAATTGGAGTATATGTGCACACTATTTTTAATTATTATTTCATTTATCTTTTCCATAATACATGTATTTAAGTTGTACAAATACTCTTAGGATGGTTCGTGTTTTAATGAACTTTCTTCTTTTTCTGGCGAAGAATTTTCATGTGGTTTTGAGACTAATGTTGTAACAGCTAACTGTAAAACAGATCCCAAAATGTTTTTAAAAGTTGAATGGGTTTTTCCGACTACTATTTTTTTGGCCAGATAGCCAATTAAAATGCTGATTGCCGACTGTGCTATTTCGCTCCTGATGCCAATTGAATCATTGATTTCGCCAACTGCTTTTCGAATTAAGTTTGTAGGCTTTAAATTCTCCTTAACATCACCTATTTCTTCTTTAATGTCGCACCATTCTTTATGCTGTAGCTCTTCTAAAAGTTTTATTTGCTGATTTAATGTGTCTATAGTGTTAATATTCATAACAGTTATTTTTTAGTTTTTAAATCAGTTTTTAGAGTCTTTTAAAATGCTCGAAATAATCATATTTCCAATAGGCGTTTTAATAAGTTTGTGCTGTGTTTTGTGGAGTAGAATAGCGACAATTAAATAAAACAGTGCTATAATAAAAAAACCATAATAATATTCCCCCAGTACTTTTCCAATCCATAAGCTAATGCCGATGTTAAGGAAAGCGGTAAAAAATGCAACAACAGCTCCAACTGCAATTCTTGATGTTACCGTAGACAATGCGTCTGCAGTGGCAGATACTGTTTTGAGTTTGATTAGATCTAAACTCGTTTTAGTATAATTTTCAGCTTTTTCATAAAGATTCAGGTTTTCAGATGTTGTTGCATTAGTTTCCATGATATTTGGTATTTAGGGTTTGAAAAGACACTTTTTAATAGTTCGTTTTTACTGCCTTTGCTTCATCTGTAACAGAATTGAAGTCATTTTTTACCTGATTGAATTTTGCTTTTCCTTCTTCAATCATATCTTTACCATTTGAACTGATTGTGCTTAAAATCCCATCTACTTTACTTTTAAGGTTGTCCCCGTAATCTTTGGATTTATCTTTGATTTTTTTTCTGGTTTCTGAACCTTTGTCTGGTGCAAATAATACTCCGATAAACGCTCCTGCTGCTGCGGCTCCTAAAATTCCTAAAATTGCGCTACTAGTTTTCATAATGTTTGATTTTAAATATTAATATAAATTGTTTTATAATGTTGATTTTTAAATTTCGCGACCTTTAATAAGTCTGAATAGTATTGCTATTATGGCAATGACCAACAGGATATGGATAATACTTCCTGCACTGTATACAAAGAACCCCAAAGCCCAAAGAATGACAAGAATAATTGCGATTGTGTATAATAAATTTGACATTGTTTTTAATGTTTATGGTTAATAATTTTTCTAATTTAATTTATAGGACAAGTACAAGTTTAAGTTGCTGTTTTTGGCATCAGGAAAAGTATAGTTTGTTCCTGCAAAATCTCTTTCTTTCCCTACAGTAGCTAATCCATAGTTATAACGTAATCCTATGCTAACAGGCTTTATATCTAAACCAGCTCCTACTGATAAACCGGCATCAAATGTTTGGAAATCGTCAGTATTGAGGTCTTCGTCAAATTCGAAAGCATTACCATTTTCAGTTTCGTTTGTTAGTTTTGCATTAATTAAATAAGAAGCATAACCACCAGCGTGAATGTTGAAGTTTTCTGTTATATTGAGTCTTACCAGTAATGGGACTTCTATATAATTTAGTTTAAATTTTGCGGCACCGGAAATAACATTATTATCGTATTCTAATTCAGCGCCTTTTGTAGTATATAAGACCTCAGACTGTATGAATACATTATTCGCAATAGGAAATGCAGCAAAAAGCCCGGCATTAAATCCCCAAAGAACATTGTTGTCATCAACATCGTCAGAATATAGGTTTGACATATTTACCCCACCTTTAATACCGAATTCTGACCCCGCAACTGTACTGTTTTGTGCAGATACTATCCCAAATGAAGTTGTCATAAAAAGGGTTAAGGCGTATAAAAAACAGGATTGCATTTTCATAATTTAAAAGTTTAGTTAATAATTGTAATTTGATTTTAATTGATTCCTTTTTTAATTTTTTCTGTTTCTCTTAAAAGTTCGTATTGTTTTGGTAAATGATGAGTAACTAATTTTAAGATTACCGTATCATTTGTTTCTTTTGCCATAGATTCAAACAGTTTTATTATTTCGGATAAAGAATTGGTAATTGAGTTTAGATATTCTTTATCAAAATCTATTTCTCTCTTGCTTACAAGCCTGTATAATTCTTTGTTCGTTGCAGAAGTGTTTATTTCATTTATTATAATGAGCTTACGAGTAGCGATCTCACTAATCTCCTGCAGCAAGAACATTTGATGGTTTTCTATTTTTGTACTGACAACTTTTATTGAGTTTTGTGAACTTTTATGTTTTGCCAGATGGGTTTTAGAAATAATCGATTTTGTAAGGCCTGCAACTGCAACAAAAAAATAAGCTTCAATTTCTTCTGTATTTTTTATAAGAGTGTATTTATTATTTACCTTTTCAGGTTTGTCATTTTCATTACAAGACGAAATAGTTACTGTTAAAATCGCTATAAAAACCGTCTTTAAAAATGACGGTTTAGATGAGGACATCTGGCTCATATTATTTACTTCATTATTACATTACAAAGATGCTAACGAAGAGTAAGTTTTGCTTTACAGCATAAAAAAGAAACGTTATATAATTCCCATTACGGGCTTATATAACGTTTAAATGTTTTTTTTTGAAGATTTATACAGGTAGAAATACCGTAAATACGGAACCTTTGCCCGGTTCACTGTCGGCAGTAATATAACCTTTATGATTCTCAACAATTTTTTTACAGATTGCTAATCCAATTCCGGTTCCGGGGTAATCTGTTTTAGAATGTAAACGCTGGAACAATACAAAAATAGTGTCTTTGAACTGTGGATCAAATCCCATTCCGTTGTCTGTAAAAGTAATTTTGTGAAACTTCTTAAAAGGCTGATTTATTATTTCAGGATATTCATTGGATAAAATTTCTTCAGAACTGACAATAATCTTTGGGGCAATGCCAGTCTGGCTATATTTCAGGGAGTTTCCAATTAAATTAATAAAAAGCTGTTCGATCTGATATGGAATTACGTTCAGGCTGGGCAACTTGCCTACATTTAGATCTGCTTTTTTATCGTCAATGATTACGGCTAATTCTGATTTGACATTTTCAAATAATTCATTCAGATCAGATTGGATAAACTCTTTCTTAGTCGTATTGGTTCTTGAAAACAATAATAAGTCGTCAATCAAAACACGCATTCGTTTTGCCGAGGTTTCAACTTTAGTAATGTATTCGTTACCGCTTTCAGAAAGTGCGGCTTTATCAGCTTCAGAAATTCGGGAAATAAAGGTTAAGATTTTACGCAACGGTTCTTGTAAGTCATGGCTTGCAACATGATTAAATGATGCCAGTTCCTTATTGATTTTCACGAGTTCATTATTATGCTCCTGAAGTTTTATATTAAGCAAATGTTCATCAGTAATGTCAAAATTTATTCCAAGTAAAATATTACTGCCATTTTTATCTACGAGCAATTTTCCGGTAGATTTAAAATGTCTGATTTGATTATTTGGTAAAACGATTTTATAGTAAATAAAAGGCAGTTCTTTATTTTTTATTATGCCATCCATAGATTTGGAAATAGCTTCTTTATCATCTGGATGGACATAACTTAGAAAAGTATCTTTATTAGGAACGAAAGCATTTGGCATAAATCCTAAAAGCCGAAACTGATTATCTGAATATTCAATTTTATCTGTTTGTAAATCCCATTGCCAGGTGCTAAATTTACCAATAGCTTCTGATTCTGCCATAAGCCCTGACGATATTAAAAGCTTTTTATTATATATTGTCAGGCGCTCCAGATCGTTGCTTATTTTTCTATAGGCTAATAAAATAAAGGCTAAGGCCGCTAAGAATAATGATATTGAAAAAAGAGGACCAAAGGAAATTTCCTGATCGTATTTTTTTAAACTTTTGTTTAAAGAGGTTTTTTCAATGTCATTCATTTGGTCTACCTTAAAACGAATGTTTTCCATTAGGATACGCCCTCCAAACATGTGGTTGTCTAGTTTTCTTTTGTCGTAAGTGTCAGGATCACTATATTTTAAACAGTTTTCAAAAGAAACATAACGCTGAATAATCAGCGTGTATATTTTTTCGAGATTTTTTTTTTGTATTGGATTATTGGCTGTAAGTTTTTTTAAGGCGATAAAAGAAGTATTTACTTTATCGCGTGAAAAAAGATAGGGAGTCAGAAAGCGGTGATTGCGGGTAATCATGAAACCTCGCTGCCCAGTTTCTGCATCTTTTATTGCAGACATCAGTCGCTCAAGTTCTATGTTTATTTCATAGGTGTGCATGAGCAGTTTACTGTATTCGTTTACATCCCTGTTATGTTTGTAAGCTATTGATGAAAGAAAGAGTAAAATGAAGATAGCTATTATAAAAATAACTCTCAAATAATTTGAGGAATTAAACTTAGGTATCCATTTCATTATTATTTCAATTATTTAATACTTAATAAGAAATTATCGCGATTTAATCCTGATGTGTGATAATGCCAGTTAAGTGTTATAACTTCATTAATAATTTTTTTTAGTGTATTAAAATCACTTGGCTTTTTGATATAAATATTAGCTCCTTCAATAAATGTATCTTCAATGTCCTCATCAGAAGATGATGTAGAATAAATTGCAATTATAAGGTTTTTAAGATGTTCTGTTTTTTTAATTTCAATCAGACATTCTTTGCCTGTTTTCTTTGGCATATTCAAATCAAGAAATAGAATATCAGGTAATTTAGTATCAGGATTCATTAGGTGTTCCATTAATTGTAAACCATCGAAAACAAATTCGACTTTGGTTTGTACTTTCACTTCTTCAAAAGCATCTTTAAAAAAAAGTCTGTCGTCTTCGTCGTCATCGGCGAGTAAAATGTGTAATGCGTTTTTCTGCATTGAGTAAAGGTATTTGGGTTTTATTTTAAATTTTCTCTTCTTTTTTTAATAATCCTAAGGAATGCAGAAGGAGTTATTCCGGTTGTGTTTTTAAACTGTGTACTTAAATGCGCAACACTGGAATAGTTAAGTAAAAAAGCAATTTCGGTCAGACTCATTTCATTTACAATCATCAACTGCTTGGCTCTCTCGATTTTTTGAATGATTATAAAATTTTCGATTGATGAATAGGTTACTTCAGAAAACACATTCGACAAATAACCGTAACTATGATTCAGTTTATCAGCCAGATATGCTGAACTTTTAAAGTTATTATTATCATCAGTATAGACTAGTTCTATTATGGCATCCTTTATTTTTTGTACCAAAACACTTTTTTGATTCTCTACAACCTCAAAACCAAAAGGACTTAAGTTGTTTTTAAGTGCATCTAATGATTCACTGCTGAGATTTTCTTCCAGTTCAATCTCACCAAATCCTAAAGTTGAAAAAATTAAATTTTGTTCCTCAAGTTTTTGTTTTAGAAAAAGTGTACAAATTGTATTGATGTCAAATTTTATAAATAATTTCATTTTTGTAAAAAAATATGGTTAAAGATAACTAATTAAATTGATTTTTGTCTTACTATTGGCTTTTAAGAAAGGCAATCATTAAAGTTTGAAAAACAAAAAAATACCGCCTAAGAAAAGTTAAGCGGTATTGGATATCTTGAGATGCTGTTATAAATTGGATACGATTTCATCCCATTCTTCTTTTGTTTTACCTAATTTTTGCTGTATTCTGCCGTAAATCTCATCTTCTTTTCCTTCTTCATACAGCAAATCATCATCAGTCAAATCAGCATATCTTTGTTTTAATTTTACCTTAAACTCGTTCCAGTTTCCTTTTATTTCAGTACTATTCATAATGATTATATTACTATTTATAATAATGTAAAATTGCAAATTGGATTTGATTTACGTGTTATATTAATATTCTAAAGTTTTTCATAATTCACATTTTTCTCTGTAAGGAAGGAGAATTTGTAGTTAGCATTAAAGCTGATAACACATAATACTAATAAGATGTTACATCAATTCAATGATTTCTTAATATAGTTTCAAATCTATTATCGTAGTTTTGTCTCGAATTAAATCTTAAACCCCTATTTAATGAGAAAATTATCACTTGTTTTATTGCTTTTATTGATTTCTTTTGCGACCAGATCGCAATCATATTCAGGCTATTTTCATGACAATTATGCCGGTGTACAGAGTGTACTTTTTAACCCTGCGTCAATAGCCGATTCCCGTTTTAAAACAGATATTAATTTGTTTTCCATCAGTGGTGCTGTTAGCAATGACTTATATGGTGTGAAACTTTTTGATGTTTTTAAAGATGGTTATGATCTTGACAGTCAGTCTAAAATGACTCCTTCAAATGCAAATAATGCCATTATTAACTTGGATATTATGGGGCCATCATTTATGTTTAATATTGCTCCAAAGCATACACTGGCACTTTTTACGAGAGCAAGATCTATAACAAATCTCAGAGATGTTAATGGTAATCTTGTGGATCAGGTAAAGGATGGTTTAGATCAGGCAAACAGTTTCGATCCTATTAATGCCGGCAGTCCAAACGGAGCTTCACATGCCTGGGGAGAATTGGGTATTTCGTATGCAGCAGTTTTGTTTCAAAAGGATCAGCATTTCTTAAAAGGAGGTTTGACGGCTAAATACTTACAAGGCGTTGGAAATGCATATATTAAGGGAAAGAACGCCATAGCATCATTACAAGAAAATACCAATAATCCAGAAAATAGTAAATTATTTACAACTGGAGAAATGACAATTGGTGGAAGCCAGGATTGGGAAGCCAATGAAGATTATGAGTTTGACATCAATTCTAGCGGAGTAGGTTTTGATTTTGGATTTGTATATGAGTGGAGACCGGATTATGAAAAATATAATTTGAATAAGGCAAAACCTGCTGATAATAATTTCAGGGATTTGAATAAATACAAATTGCGTTTCGGGTTATCTGTTACGGATATTGGTTCCATAAGTTATAAAAAAGCAAAGCAGGATACTTACGATATTGATGGTGTAATCACGCAGAATATGATTGATAATGCGGATAATTTATACGATTTCTTAAATGAGCATTATACAAAAACTTCAACTGCAAAAGGAGTCAAAGCCAACCTGCCAACGGCGCTTCATGCCGATGCTGACTGGAATATCCATAATAAATTCTATCTGAATCTTAACGGAGATATCAGTATGGTTTCAAATACAAAATTAAATGCGGTTAATATAGCTGACAGAGTTAGTTTGACACCTCGATACGAAAGCAGATGGTTTAGTTTTTACGTTCCGGTAACCTGGATGGAATACAGCGGAACTCAGGTAGGTTCCGGATTACGTGTTGGTACTTTCTTCGTTGGGTCAGGATCAATTGTTTCTAATTTAATTTCTAAAGAATCAAAAGCAGCAGATTTTTATGTTGGACTTAAAATTCCTGTTTATCAAAAGAAATTTAAAGACAGGGATCAGGATGGTGTTATAGACAAACAAGATTCTTGTATAAAAGTAGCAGGACCAATTGAAAACAAAGGCTGCCCATGGCCGGATACTGATAACGATACCGTTTTTGATAAAGATGATACTTGTCCTGATGTTGCAGGTCCGGTTGAAAACAAAGGCTGTCCATGGAAAGATACTGATGCAGATACTTTAATGGATAACGTGGATGCATGTCCAACAGTTTTTGGCCCTTTAGAAAACAAAGGATGCCCGTGGCCGGATACAGATGGTGATACAGTTTTGGATAAGGATGATGCCTGTCCTGATACTGTAGGTTTAGTTGAAAACAAAGGATG
The DNA here is from genome assembly GCF_003202435.1 of Flavobacterium cheongpyeongense. Lineage (GTDB taxonomy): Bacteria > Bacteroidota > Bacteroidia > Flavobacteriales > Flavobacteriaceae > Flavobacterium > Flavobacterium cheongpyeongense. The sequence continues at coordinate 371,866 of NZ_QJHK01000002.1, read as the reverse complement.
TCCGGTTTTAGATGCTGACAAAGACGGAGTAGCAGATAATGTAGACGATTGCCCATTAATTGCAGGGCCTGCAGAAAATAAAGGTTGTCCTTTGGTTAATAAAGAAACTTTGGCACAATTGCAGGTAGAGGCAAAATCTATTTTCTTTACATCTGGTAAAGCTACTTTGAGTGATGCAAAAAAAGATGAAACTTCAGGAAGGCTGGATGCGATCAAAGAAATTTTAAAGAATTATCCAAATGCAAAATTTGCTATCTACGGGCATACTGATAATGTTGGGAATGCCAAGGCAAACCAGAAATTATCTGAAGAAAGAGCAAAAGTGGTTATGGATGCATTAATTGGAAAAGGAGTTAATCCGGAGAATTTAACTTCACAAGGTTTTGGGGCATCAAAACCTGTTAAATCTAATAAAACTGCTGCAGGAAGAGCTGAAAACAGAAGAACTGAAATTGTATATTTAGGTAATTTATAATCTAAAGAGAATATAAAACCAAAAAGCCATTCTTAATTGAGTGGCTTTTTTTATTTTTGCATGCTTTCTTAAGAATCATCTCTTAAAATTGAAGGACTAAAAAAACAAGAATGACTACACAACAACTACACGAACAAATACTTCAAAAAAAATCATTTTTATGTGTTGGATTAGATCCTGATCTGGATAAGATTCCTCCGCATTTATTAGAAACAGAAGATCCTGTTTTTGAATTTAATAAAGCCATAATTGATGCCACACATGATTTGACTGTGGCATACAAGCCTAATACCGCTTTTTTTGAAGCCTATGGTATAAAAGGATGGATTTCCCTTCAAAAAACAATCAGTTATATCAACGAAAAGTTTCCTGATGTTTTTACTATTGCTGATGCAAAACGTGGTGATATCGGAAATACTTCCAGTATGTATGCTAAAGCTTTTTTTGAAGATCTTCAATTTGATAGTGTAACTGTAGCTCCTTATATGGGAAAAGATTCTGTTGAACCTTTTTTGGCTTTCGAAAATAAGCATACTATAATATTAGCCTTAACTTCAAACGAGGGTGCATTTGATTTTCAGACTTTGACCATAAACGGAGGACAAGGCAGAGCCGAACAGAGCGAAGCTAAAGAATTATACAAACAGGTGTTGGAAACTTCTAAAACATGGAAAAACAGCGAAAACCTAATGTACGTGGTTGGTGCTACCAAAGCCGAATATTTTACAGAAATCCGTAAAATTGTTCCGGACAGTTTTTTACTGGTTCCGGGAATTGGAGCTCAGGGAGGAAGTTTGTCTGAAGTCTGTAAATACGGAATGAATGATAAAGTTGGTCTGCTGGTAAATTCGGCAAGAGCTATTATTTATGCTTCAAATGGAACTGATTTTGCAGAGAAGGCGAGGGAAGAAGCATTGAAGGTACAGCAGGAAATGGAAAGTATTTTAAGTTCTAAGGCTTAGGCTACGATAAATAACCGCAAGCTTCGTAAAGATTTTTTGGTAAGTGCCGCAAAGGAAATAGCTTTGCGTTCATAGCGTTAATCTTTGCGGACTTTGCGGTTAAAAACAGAATCAAAATAAACATGAAACAATTAAAAGATCAGCTTGGAACTTTACATTCTTTTGAAACAACACCAAAACGAATCATTTCTTTAGTTCCTTCTCAAACAGAATTGTTGTATGATTTAGGCTTAGAAGAAAAAATAGTAGGAATTACGAAGTTTTGTGTACATCCTTATCATTTAAAATCAACCAAAAAGATTGTTGGCGGGACAAAGAAAGTTCACTTTGAAAAAATAAAATTATTGCAGCCCGATATTATCATTTGTAATAAAGAAGAAAATACTGAAGAAATTGTTGCCCAATTAAGTGAAATCTGTCCGGTTTGGGTGACTCACATTGTTTCTGTGGAGGACAATTTCCAAATGATATCAGACTTTGGGCAGCTTTTTAATTGCAGAACCGAAGCCCGGAAATGGAACGACAAATTAACTTTCGCTTTAAGCGATTTCAAAAAATATGTCCAGGATATTTCGTTTAAAAAAGCGGCCTATTTTATTTGGAAAAATCCTTATATGGTGGCTGGTACTAATACTTATATAAATGAACTGTTAAAACTGAATCATTTTACAAATATTTACGAGGACAAAGGTCGCTATCCTGAAATAGAACTAAAAAAAATGCGGCTGGAAGGCGATCCTGACCTGGTTTTTCTTTCTTCAGAGCCTTATCCTTTTAAAGAAGAAGACGCTTTTGAAATTGGACGTTTTACTCATCACGCCAAAACTGTTTTTGTTGATGGTGAAATGTTTTCCTGGCACGGAAGCCGGTTATTAAAGGCTTTTCCGTATTTTAAATTATTACACGAAAGATTGAAAAGCTAAATTTTAATACTTTAAAGAAAGAATATTACGATTCTCCGCAATAAAATAAGGATTTCATTTTTTTATTTTTGGATTTCACCATAAAAAAATGCCGGCATCTCGAAGATGCCGGCATCATTTAACTAACCAAAACCAAAATAATAAATAACCAGTTTATTACATTACAAATGTCTGATATATATCTTTCTTTCGCTGTTAAGGTTTTGTTATTACTTTGTTGGACATAAGTTAAGATTTTAAAACTCTTTTTTATGTTTATTTATACAATTGCAAGTTTACGCTTAAAGTCCACCAGCAATTATTTTAACGGCTGTTTAATTTTGCTTTTTCTTTGATGATGTCTGCAATTTTGCGGTTTTCGATTTTGCTTTCAAGCCATGAAATAATATCTAAATAGAGGAAAGCTCTTTTTTCATAAGTGTTTTTTTCAAGTTCAATAAAACGTTCACGCATTTTTATAAATTCCTTTTTTATATCTGCCGGATAAAAATTATTAAGGTTTCTCATAAACTTTATAATTTCTTTCTGAACCTCATGCAGGTCATTCATTTTCAATAAGAACTTGTAGGTACTTTTAAGGTGATTCTCCAGATAATAATCTTTTCCCAGCTCATAATGTGCAATCAATGACAATAATCTTGCAAAACACATTAAATCTTCCCGCATCGTTAAGTTTTTGTTATTAATGATTTTGTCTAAGTAATAAATCGACTCGTTATATTTTTCATTTCCAAAATAAATAGAGGCAATCTTATAATAAAACAACATTTCGTGATGCTCATCAAGATGTTCATTGTGAATTTTTATTTTTTCTAAAATCTCCGGAATCAAATATTCACTTTCAGCAAATGTGCCTTCTAAAATGTGAAAATTTAATTTGTTATTATAAACATATAGAAATGATAGCGATGCAATATTATCATTGACAGGAAATTTATCATCGCGAATAGTTTCTTCTAAAAGTGTTAGGTATTTTTTAAAATTTGACTTGTATTTTAGCATATAAAGGGATTCTAAGAAATAGTGATTCCCTTTTAGAAAAAACACCGGATTCAGGTAAATCATGTTAGGATTATCATAAAACAGCCTAACCCATTTATAGGCGTATTTGTAACTCGCTAAAAAGTCCTGAACAAGAAAACTGCGCCATAAGTTGGCATTATAAAACCAATATTTTTCACGGAAACCAAATTTGGTCTCGTCTAATTTTGAAATATGCTTGTTAAAATAATCGTCAATATATTTGTATTCTTCATCACTCTTTACATAGCCTGTTTTTAGCATGATTCCGTAAAGCTGTAATGATAAATTAGATAATTTACTTGAGATTGTATTTCGATAATTCAATTCCTTGGCCTGGACCACCAATTCATCGGCGCGTCCCTGAATGCTTCGTGTGATATACTGTGATTCAATTAATTTTTCGAATTCGACAATTTCATAAGCCATTAATTTTTCGTCATTTTCGAGTGCTAAAATTTTGGTTTTATCAAGGATTTTTAAACTCTGTTTGTATAATCCTTTGTTATATAAAATAACAGCAAAATCTAGTTGTTCACGCAATTGATAACGAATATTCTGGCTTGGAATGTTTAAACGAATACTAACTAAAATTTGTTTGTATAGATATGATTTTAAGTTAGATAGCTGGACTTTTTTGATAATACCGCCTTTTAAAATAAGTTTTTCATCATAGGTTTCAGACTTATCTAAAATATTAAATAACTCAATAAATTTAGTATTAGAACTCGTTTCCAAACGACTTGCAAAAATTTTAAATTGCCTTTTTTCAGACTTGGAAAGTGATTTGATGAGTACAAATAAAAAATCTTTTTGATGGTTAGCCATTGTAAAATGTAATAATGTAAATCACTGGTTTTTAAATAATTAACTACTTATAAATTGTTTTATGAACAGTATAATTTCATTAAAATGAATTTCATACTGAAGAAGTACAATATATATTTGTTTCAAGATGTGAAATTACATTAAATAAATGAATATGAATAGAGAGAAAGTTCAAATTTTTGACACCACTTTGCGTGATGGTGAACAGGTTCCAGGATGTAAGTTAGATACCAAACAAAAGTTGGTTATTGCTGAACGACTTGACAAAATGGGAGTGGATATCATCGAGGCAGGTTTTCCTGTGTCAAGCCCGGGCGATTTTTTATCGGTCTCTGAGATTTGTAAAATTGTAGAAAATGCAACCGTCTGCGGATTAACAAGAGCCGTGAAAAATGACATTGATGTTGCAGCAGCTGCCCTCAAGCATGCTAAGAAACCTAGAATCCATACCGGAATCGGAACTTCACAATCTCATATCCTTCATAAATTAAATACTACTCCTGAAGATATTATTGCCAGAGCAAAATATGCTGTATCGCATGCAAAATCATACGTTGAAGACGTTGAATTTTACGCAGAAGATGCCGGTAGGACTGATAATGCCTTCCTTGCAAAAGTTTGTGAAGAAGTAATCAAATCCGGTGCTACAGTATTGAATATTCCGGATACAACCGGATATTGTCTGCCTGAAGAATACGGAGCAAAAATCAAATACTTAAAGGAAAACGTAAAAGGAATCGAAAACGTAATTCTTTCATGTCATTGTCATAATGATTTAGGAATGGCAACTGCCAACTCAATTTCGGGTGCTGTCAATGGAGCCAGACAAATAGAATGTACTATTAATGGTATTGGCGAAAGAGCCGGAAATACAGCTTTAGAAGAAGTGGTAATGATATTTAAACAACATCCTTATCTGAATTTAGATACAAACATCAATACAAGGGAATTAAACGAAATGAGCCGTTTGGTTTCTGAGAGCATGGGAATGATTGTTCAGCCAAATAAGGCAATCGTTGGAGCGAATGCTTTTGCACATAGTTCAGGAATTCATCAGGATGGTGTGATCAAAAACAGAGCAACTTACGAAATCATGGATCCGCTAGATGTTGGTGTTAATGAATCTTCCATTATTTTAACTGCAAGAAGCGGAAGAGCTGCTTTGGCTTACAGAGCTAAAAAAGTGGGGTATGAGCTTACAAAAACACAATTAGATGTTGTATATGTTGAGTTTTTGAAATTCGCTGATATTAAAAAAGAAGTTTTAGACGATGATATTCATCAGATTATTGAGGCTTCTAAAGTACAGGGAGATTTAATAAGAAATTAAGTTTGTTAAAAATCAGGTTTTAAATACATAAATAACGAGGTATTATGAATTTAAAAATTGCAGTTTTACCAGGAGACGGAATAGGACCGGAGGTAATTGCCCAAGCCAAAAAAGCTTTATATGCAATTGGTGAAGTGTATAATCATGAATTTGTTTTCGAAGAAGCTCTTATGGGCGCAATTGCTATTGATAAAACAGGAAATCCGCTTCCTGAGCAAACACTAAATCTCTGTTTAAACACTGATGCTGTTTTATTCGGAGCAATTGGTGACCCAAAATATGATAATAATCCCAATGCTAAAGTTCGTCCGGAACAGGGATTGTTAAAATTGCGTAAAGCATTGGGGTTGTTTGCAAACATTCGTCCAATTAAACCTTATAAGTCTTTAATAGAAGCTTCTCCTTTAAAAAGAGAAATCATAGAAGGGGTTGATTTTACAATTTTCAGAGAATTAACAGGTGGCGCTTATTTTGGTGCAAAAACATTAAATGAAGAAGGAACACATGCCTCAGATTTATGTGAGTATTCAGAAGAAGAAATTGCCAGAATTGCACACTTAGCTTTTAAGTCGGCACAAAACCGTAAAAAAAAGTTAACGATGGTAGATAAAGCTAATGTTTTAGAAACCTCAAGATTGTGGAGAAAAGTCGTTCAGAAAGTTGGAGAAGAATATAAGGATGTGGCATTAGACTTTTTGTTTGTTGATAATGCAGCAATGCAGCTGATTTTAAATCCAAAACAATTTGATGTGATTTTAACAGAAAATTTATTTGGAGACATATTATCTGATGAAGCAAGCGTCATAACAGGTTCTATAGGTTTATTGGCTTCGGCTTCGTTGGGAGAAAAAAATGCTCTTTTTGAACCAATTCATGGATCTTATCCACAAGCAAAAGGAAAAAATATTGCTAATCCTATAGCTTCTATACTGTCAGCAGCAATGTTGTTAGAGCATTTTGGGTTATGTAAAGAAGCGAATGTGATTTATAAGGCAATCGAAAAAGCAATTGAATTTAAAGTTGTTACAGTAGATTTAAAATCAGATTCAAAATTTGGAACTAATGAAGTTGGTGAGTTCGTTTCGAATTTTATTTTTAGTAAAGATGATTTGCTGTATTTTAATAATGATAATGTTCATATTGGACAATCGACGATTGTTTAGGTTTTTTTGTTAAATATTGCAATAATTAACAAGAAGTGTTTAAAATGTTGAGATTTTATTTTTTTAGTCCTATTAGTTTTTATACTTTTGTGACACCAAAAAAATAAGAAATGCAAATCTCAATTAATATTACTTCTGTCATTGTTGTCAATGTGTATAACACATTTGCATCGGGAATGGTATAGATATAATTGAAAAAATATATTATAACCTCCCACATAGTTGGGAGGTTTTTTTTAGGAATAAAATTAGAAATTACAAATAACACATAATGGAATTAAACAAGTACAGCAAAACAATCACGCAAGATGAAACTCAACCAGCTTCTCAGGCAATGTTCTACGGAATCGGTTTGACAGAAGAGGATCTTAAAAAAGCGCAGGTAGGAATTGTGAGCATGGGTTACGACGGAAATCCGTGTAACATGCACTTAAATGACCTGGCTAAAGATATTAAGAAAGGGGTCTGGGATGCTGACTTAGTCGGTTTGATTTTTAATACTATTGGTGTAAGTGATGGTATTTCTAATGGTAATGACGGGATGCGTTTTTCTTTGGTTTCCCGTGATGTAATTGCTGATTCGATTGAAACTGTTATGGGAGCACAATGGTACGATGGTATGATTGCTGTTCCGGGCTGTGATAAAAATATGCCGGGAGCTTTAATGGCTATGGGAAGAGTAAACCGTCCTTCTATTATGGTTTACGGTGGATCTATTCACCCGGGAAAATGGAAAGGTGAAGATTTGAATATAGTTTCTGCTTTTGAAGCTTTGGGTAAAAAAATTAAGAACACGATTACACCTGAAGATTTTAAAGGAGTCATTCAAAATGCTTGTCCGGGAGCCGGAGCATGTGGTGGAATGTACACAGCCAACACTATGTCCTCAGCTATTGAAGCATTAGGAATGAGTTTGCCTTACAGTTCTTCTAATCCTGCTTTAAGTCCTGAAAAGAAACAGGAATGTGTTGATGCCGGTAAAGCGATCCGAATATTATTAGAGAAAGATATTAAGCCTAGAGACATTATGACCCGTAAAGCATTCGAAAATGCAATTACGATGGTAGCAGTTTTAGGAGGGTCTACAAATGCTGTTATGCACTTAATTGCAATGGCACATTCTGTAGGTATCGAATTGACCTTAAAAGATTTCCAGGATATTAGTGATAAGACACCATTATTAGCTGACTTGAAACCAAGTGGTAAATACCTGATGGAAGATTTGCATAATGTTGGAGGTGTTCCGGGCGTAATGAAATATTTATTAAAAGAAGGTTTCCTACATGGGGATTGCTTAACTGTAACAGGGAAAACAATAGCAGAGAATTTAGCTTCAGTACCAGATTTACATGATGGTCAGGAGGTAGTTTTTGAAATTGCAAAAGCATTAAAATCAACAGGAAATATTCAGATTCTTTACGGAAATATAGCAACTGAGGGTTGTGTAGCAAAAATCAGCGGTAAAGAAGGAGAATTTTTTGAAGGTACAGCTGTTGTTTTTGAAGGAGAAAAAGATGTAATCAGAGGAATACAGGCAGGTGAAGTTAAACCAGGAAATGTTGTGATTATTAGGTATTGTGGGCCAAAAGGAGGTCCTGGTATGTCTGAAATGCTTAAACCAACATCTGCTATTATGGGAGCCGGTTTAGGAAGTACTGTAGCCTTAATTACCGACGGACGTTTCTCTGGAGGGTCGCACGGTTTTGTTGTTGGTCACGTAACTCCGGAAGCTTATGAAGGTGGCGGAATTGCATTAATAGAAAATGGCGATATTATTACGATTGATGCGATTAATAACACTATTGATATGAAAGTCTCTGATGAAGAATTAGCAAAACGAAAGGCTAATTGGAAAAGACCAGAAAACGGAATTACACAAGGAGTTTTACTTAAATATATGCGTTCGGTCTCAAGTGCCTCTGAGGGATGTGTTACTGACAAATAATTTAATAAAAACGGACTCTAAATTTGTAAATAAGATTTAGAGCTGAAAAAAATAAGATAAAATGAAAATATCAGGGGCAGAAGCCGTTATAAGATGTTTATTAGCAGAAGGAGTAGATTTGGTTTATGGTTACCCGGGTGGAGCCATCATGCCGGTTTATGATGAATTATATAAATTTCAGGATCAATTGCACCATGTTTTAGTTCGTCACGAACAAGGTGCGGCGCATGCAGCGCAGGGGTTTGCAAGGGCTACCGGAAAAGTAGGCGTAGCAATTGCAACATCAGGACCTGGAGCAACCAATTTAGTTACAGGAATTGCAGATGCTCAAATTGATTCTACACCAATGGTATGTATTACAGGTCAGGTAGGAAAACATTTATTGGGATCAGATGCTTTTCAGGAAACAGATATTATTGGAATATCAACTCCGGTGACCAAATGGAATTACCAGATCACAGAAGCTCACGAAATCCCGGAAATTATCGCAAAAGCTTTTTTTATTGCCAGATCTGGACGTCCGGGACCTGTTTTGATAGATATTACTAAAAATGCTCAATTTGATGAGTTTGAATTTAGTTATGAAAAATGTACGGGAATTAGAAGTTATCATCCAAAACCGGTATTGAACCTTCAAAAAGTACAGGAGGCTGCAGATTTAATTAATAATGCCAAAAAGCCATTTATTGTTTTTGGTCAGGGAATTATATTAAGTGAAGCTGAAGAACAGTTAAAAAGGTTGATTGAAAAATCTGGAATCCCGGCTGCCTGGACAATTTTAGGTTTATCAGCTTTACCAACAGATCATCGATTAAATGTAGGAATGGTAGGGATGCACGGTAATTATGGTCCGAACCTTTTAACAAATGAATGTGATGTTTTAATTGCATTGGGGATGCGTTTTGATGATCGTGTTACAGGAAAATTAGCTACTTATGCTAAGCAGGCAAAAGTAATTCACTTCGAGATTGATCCGGCAGAGGTTGATAAAAACGTAAAAACGGAAGTTGCAGTTTTAGGAGACGTTAAAGAAGCCTTGACTGCCTTGATTCCATTGATTGATAAAAAATCACATGATTCATGGCATAATGAATTCAAGGAAAAATACAAAATTGAATTAGATGCGGTTATTAATGAAGAGTTAGCTCCAACCAATGGCAAAGGAATTTCAATGGGTGAAACTATCGAAATGATTAATAAACACTCGAAAGGGGACGCTATAATGGTTTCAGATGTTGGACAACATCAAATGTTTGCTTGTCGCTATACCAAATTCAACACAACTAAAAGCAATGTTACTTCAGGAGGTTTAGGTACTATGGGGTTTGCTTTACCTGCAGCGATTGGTGCTAAAATGGGAAGACCGGATCGTGAAGTAGTTGCCGTTATTGGTGATGGAGGTTTTCAAATGAACATTCAGGAATTGGGTACGATTCACCAAACGAAAGTTCCTGTAAAAATTGTTGTTTTAAATAATGAGTTTCTGGGAATGGTACGCCAGTGGCAGGAATTATTTTTTGACTACAGATACGCTTCTACTGTCATGATAAATCCAAATTTTTGCGCTATAGCAGAAGGATATTACATCAAATCAAGAAAAGTAACTAAAAGAGAAGATCTGGATGAAGCTGTTGCAGAAATGATGGCCTCAAAAGATTCTTATTTCTTGGAAGTTATGGTTGAAAAAGAAAACAATGTGTTCCCAATGATCCCAACCGGGGCTTGTGTTTCAGAGATCAGATTAAGTTAAAAGACATGGAAGAAAAAACATTTACCATATCGGTATATTCGGAGAACAATGTGGGTTTGCTTAATAGGATATCAGGAATATTCTTAAAACGTCACATTAATATATTAAGTTTAAACGTTTCAGAATCAGAAATAGAAAATGTTTCAAGATTCATCATTGTAGTGGAAACTACTGAGAAATGGGTTAAAAATATCGTTGGACAAATTGAAAAGCAAATAGAAGTTATTAAAGCATTTTATCACACAGACGAAGAAACTATTTATCTGGAAAATGCGTTATTTAAAATTGCTTCAAGTTTACTGTTTGATGAAAAGCAAATTCAGAATATTATTAAAGAAAGCCAGTCAACAATTGTAACTGTTTCCCGAGATTTCTTTGTAATTTCTAAATCAGGAAGACGTTCTGAGATTGAAGAATTATACGCAAAATTTAAACCATACGGTATCATGCAATTTGTGCGTTCAGGAAGAATTTCTGTGTCTAAAGAAAAGATGGAGATTTCTTCTTTATTGCTGGAAGAATTAAAATAAATCAATCAATTTTAAAATTAAACATCATACTTATTAAATATTAAAAAAAATGGCCAATTATTTCAACACGTTACCACTTAGATTACAATTAGAACAATTAGGGGTTTGTGAATTTATGGAGCAATCTGAATTTGCAAATGGGATAGATGCATTAGCAGGAAAAAAAGTCGTAATCGTAGGTTGCGGAGCTCAGGGTTTGAACCAAGGTTTAAATATGAGAGATTCAGGTCTTGACATTTCTTACGCTTTGCGTGCAGATGCAATTGCAGAAAAGAGAGCTTCTTATAAAAATGCTACTGAAAATGGTTTTAAAGTAGGTACTTATGAAGAATTAATCCCAACTGCTGATTTAGTTTGTAATTTAACTCCTGATAAACAACATACCGCGGTGGTAACTGCTATTATGCCATTAATGAAAAATGGCTCAACTTTAGCTTATTCCCATGGTTTCAATATTGTAGAAGAAGGGATGCAGATTCGTAAAGATATCACGGTAATTATGTGTGCTCCTAAATGCCCTGGATCTGAGGTACGTGAAGAATATAAAAGAGGTTTTGGTGTACCAACACTTATTGCTGTTCACCCTGAAAATGACCCAAACGGTTTAGGTTTAGACCAGGCAAAAGCGTACGCTGTTGCAACAGGCGGACATAAAGCAGGAGTTCTAAAATCATCATTTGTAGCTGAAGTGAAATCCGATTTAATGGGTGAGCAGACTATTCTTTGTGGATTATTGCAGACTGGTTCTATTTTATGTTTTGATAAAATGGTAGAAAAAGGAATTGATGCTGCTTATGCTTCAAAATTAATTCAATACGGATGGGAAACTATCACAGAAGCTTTGAAACATGGTGGTATCACAAATATGATGGACCGCCTGAACAATCCTTCAAAAATTGAAGCTTATGAATTGGCAGAAGAATTGAAAGATATTATGCGTCCATTATTCCAAAAGCACCAAGACGATATTATTTCTGGAGAATTCTCAAGAACAATGATGGTTGACTGGGCGAATGATGATGTTAATTTATTAAAATGGAGAGCTGCGACAGGTGAAACTAACTTCGAAAAAACAGCACCACAAGAAGCTCCGATTTCAGAGCAGGAATATTTTGATAATGGAGTATTGATGATTGCTATGGTTAAAGCTGGTGTTGAATTGGCTTTCGAAACAATGACTGAAGCTGGAATTATTGAAGAATCTGCATATTATGAGTCGCTACACGAATTGCCATTAATTGCAAACACAATTGCAAGAAAGAAATTATTCGAAATGAACCGTGTTATTTCTGACACAGCAGAATATGGCTGTTATTTATTTGATCATGCATGTAAGCCTTTATTGACTGAATTCATGAAAAAAGTAGAAACTAATATTATTGGCAAACCATTTTCAACTTCAAACGGAGTAGATAATGCAGTTTTGATTGCTGTAAACAAAGAAATTCGTCAACATCCTATTGAAGAGGTAGGGGCTTGGTTAAGAGAGTCTATGACAGCAATGAAAAAAATAGGATAATTATAAATTGCACACCACGTTGTGTGTTGGGATTTTGCACTATATCTTTGTTTTATATAATATTTTGAATTAGTAAGCACTTATTAAGAGAATAACAGATAGAGCGCATTTACATTCACTTAACTTTAATTTAATTACTGGGTTAAGTGAAGTAATCCCTAATTTTATGGAGTATGTTTAGATTAACATACTCGTAGAAATTTCTGTTATAATTAATAATGTTGCTGCTATTTTCAAGATAAAAAGAAATCGGCAGGATTAAAAATATTAATTGTTATTGAAATTGTTAAAATTAAAAGGCATGGTATTTTATATATCATGCCTTTTTTTATGATACGTTTTTGGATTAAAACCTTGATTTTTATATTAAATTCATTTAATCAATATGTTTTTTTTAAGATTTGTTTTTTTTTGATAAAATTTATGAATTAAATAATTTTAAGAATACGTTGTTATTTAATACATTTATAAAAAAATTACAACAACTATGAGTTATTATAAAATTGAAAATTTAGAACAATATTTTAAACATTACAATAAGTCAATAAGAGAGCCAAGAAAATTTTGGGGAAAAATAGCTGAGGAAAATTTTACTTGGTACCAGCAATGGGAAAAAGTTGTTGATTTTAACATGGCTGATGCAGAGGTAAAATGGTTTACTGAAGCCAAAGTTAATATTACAAAAAATTGTATCGACAGACATCTAAGTAAAAGAGGAGAAAAAACGGCTATCATATTTGAACCTAATAATCCTTCTGAAGATGCAATACATATTACATATAATGAATTATATGAAAAAGTTTCCAAAATGGCAAATGTCCTTCGTGAGCAGGGAGTTGTAAAAGGAGACAGGGTTTGTATTTATTTACCAATGATCCCGGAACTTGCTGTAGCAGTTTTGGCTTGTGCCAGAATTGGAGCTATTCATTCGGTTATTTTTGCAGGCTTTTCGGCATCTGCAGTCTCTGCAAGAATCAATGATTGTGAATGCAAAATGGTGATTACTTCTGATGGAGGTTACAGAGGAAATAAGACAATTGATCTTAAAGGCATTGTTGACGAAGCTTTGGAAAGCTGTCCTTCAGTATCGAAGGTTTTGGTTGTAAAAAGAACGCAAACTGAAATAAAAATGCAAGAAGGCAGAGACCTTTGGTTACAGCCGTTATTAGATGCAGCTCTTGATTACAATGTAGCGGAAATAATGGATGCAGAAGATCCATTATTTATTTTATATACTTCTGGGTCTACAGGTAAGCCAAAAGGAATGGTACATACAACAGCAGGATATATGGTTTACACTGCTTATACTTTTAAAAATGTTTTTAGCCACGAAGAAAATGATATTTTTTGGTGTACTGCAGACATTGGATGGATTACAGGACATTCATATATTTTGTACGGACCATTATTGAATGGAGGAACAACTGTAATTTTTGAAGGAGTTCCGTCTTATCCTGATTTTAGCCGCTTCTGGGAAATCATCGAAAAACATAAAATTACACAATTTTATACAGCACCAACAGCAATTCGTTCTTTAGCAAAAGAAAGCTTGGATTATATTCAAAAATATCCTTTAAAATCATTAAAAGTTATTGGTTCTGTTGGGGAGCCAATCAACGAAGAGGCTTGGCACTGGTTTAATGACCACGTTGGAGACAAAAGATGCCCGGTTGTAGATACATGGTGGCAAACAGAAACAGGTGGAATTATGATTTCGCCGATTGCTTTTGTAACTCCAACAAAGCCAACTTATGCGACTTTACCCTTACCGGGAATTCAACCGGTTTTAATGGATGATAAACGTAACGAAATTGAAGGTAATCAGGTAGTGGGTAGTTTATGTATTAAGTTCCCATGGCCTGGAATTGCACGTACTATCTGGGGGGATCATGAGCGTTATAAAAAAACATATTTCTCAGCTTTTCCTGGAAAATACTTTACAGGTGACGGTGCTTTAAGAGATGAAGTCGGATATTACAGAATTACAGGTAGGGTGGATGATGTTGTTATTGTTTCAGGTCATAATTTAGGAACAGCACCTATTGAAGATGCTATCAATGAGCATCCTGCAGTTGCAGAATCTGCTATTGTTGGCTTTGGTCATGAAATTAAAGGTAATGCTTTGTATGGTTATGTTATTCTAAAAGAAACCGGTGAAGTTAGAAATAAAGAAAATTTAGCGAAGGAAATTAATCAATATATTGCGGATCATATTGGACCAATCGCTAAATTAGATAAAATTCAGTTTGTATCCGGATTGCCAAAAACACGTTCAGGAAAAATTATGCGTAGAATTTTACGTAAAATAGCTGAAGGTGATTTTTCTAATTTTGGAGATACTTCAACTTTGTTAAATCCTGAGGTTGTTGAAGATATTATGAAAGAAAGGATTTCCTAAATAACATTCTCAAAGTAAGAAGCCGTCTTAATTTGTTTTAAGACGGCTTCTTTTTTACTATATTTTTTACAAAAAAATTACTCTTTCTTCACACTTAGTCCCATTGGAACCATCAAGATACCTTTTTCGTAAATATTCAGATAAAGGGTAATTGGTTTTTTTTGTCCTTCCCATTTTAATTCATAGACGTTTAAAAATCCAGCTCCCATATCGCTTCGTTTAGTTGGAAACGGGCAACAGGTCTCTAATCTTGTATAAGTGATTTTTTCTCCATTTGGACCAGCTAAAGCATTTAAAAAACGTACCTCATTCAAAGTCTCGTCTTTCGTGTTTCTGTAGAAAATATTGATTGGGTAATCAGGATTATAACCATACTTTTTGTCTTTACTGTACTCTTTAATGATAAACGTGTTATTTTTGCTTAAAACCAAATCAGGGGCATTATCATCTACATTTTTTAATGTAGACTTGGTACTTACACATGAAGTTGCTGTAATTAATAAAACAATAAGTAAAGTTAGTTTTTTCATGGACTTTGAGTTGTGATGAATACAAATGTAAAAGATTTTTCGCTTTTGTAGGCATACAAACAAATATTATGCCTCCAACTTTTACAAACAGAAAAACATTTTATTTTAGTCTAAGTGTGAATAAAATAAAATGTTTTTTTAGATTTTTTATTTGAATTTAAATGATTTCGGCACTAAGTCCGGCTTCCAAAAGTTGCGTGCATTGTGGTTTTAATTTATCTATTGGACCAGTTTTAACGGTACATTTTCCATTATAATGTACAATTAAGGAACATTGTTCTGCTTGTTCTGCTGTATGGCTACAAACACGCATTAAAGTATCAATTACATGATCAAAAGTATTTACATCATCATTGTAAACGACGATTTCATTATTGAAACTTACAGCTTCTTTTTCACGATTTTTTTCTCTTACTTTTTCTTTAGTACTCATAATTTTTTAGATTTTGTACTGTAGTAATTATTATTATCTAATTTACGTATTTTAATGAAACCCAGTTGTTTCTTTGAAATTTTTTAACATAAGTCAAACCTTTTTCCGTACAGGAAGCATTTATAAATGGTATATCTTCTTCATAAAAACCACTTAAAAGTAAAATCCCCTTTGGATTTAAGCAATCTGCGTAACTTTGCATATCGTTCAATAAGATATTACGATTGATGTTGGCAATAATCAAATCATACTTTTTGTTGGTTAATAAGGCAGCATCTCCTTCATAAACGCTAATATGTTGGCAATTATTACGTTCAGCATTTTCAATAGAATTCAAATAACACCAGTTGTCTATATCTATTGCATCAATAGGTTTTGCGCCTTTCATCTCAGCTAAAATGGCCAGAATTGCAGTTCCGCACCCCATATCCAGTGTTTTTAAATCTTTAACATCGATTTCCAGTAAATGCTGAATCATCATGTGTGTAGTTTCATGATGCCCCGTCCCAAAACTCATTTTTGGCTCGATTACGATATCAAATTCAGCATTAGTTTTTGGGTGAAAAGGAGCACGGACATGGCATTTACCATCAACATCAATTGCTTCAAAATTCTTTTCCCATTCTTCATTCCAGTTTACCTGATCGATTTCTTCAACGGTGTACTCGATTTTAAACTCTTGCGATTGTAAAATATAAATGTCATCTAAGATATTTTCATCCCATAAATCTTTCTTTACAAAAGCCGAAATTCCGTTTTCAGTTTCTGTAAAACTCTCAAAAGCTTTTTCGCCTAATTCAGCAATTAGTATTTCTGATCCCAGTTCTTTGGGTTCCACAGTAAAATGATACCCTAAATATATATTTGACATAGATAATTTTTTTTGCAAAGGTAAGAATCGAAAGCAGAACTTTTTTATAAATAATTTGTTATTATTTTAATTTGAATTAAGTTGAAGTTTATTTTTAAAATACCCCGAAGTTTAGCTTAAATGTATTGCAGTTAACTAATATAGTTCCAAATATTTTTTTTCTTCGTCAGTTCGATGAAAACTGCTTTTAGCAGAGCATGTTCCGTTTTTTGTAGCGCAGCATCTTCTTTTAGAATTTTCATTGCATAATTTCTGGCCAAAGCCAGGATATCACGGTCACGGACTATATCTGCTATTTGAAGGTTTAAAACACCACTTTGCTGAGTTCCCATTAAATCGCCCGGACCACGAAGTTTTAGATCAACCTCTGCAATTTCAAATCCATCGTTAGTCTGAACCATTGTTTCCATTCTGGTTTTGCTGTCAGCGCTTAGTTTATGGCTTGTCATCAAAATGCAATAACTTTGTTCAGCTCCACGGCCTACGCGTCCGCGCAATTGATGAAGCTGTGATAAACCAAAACGCTCTGCACTTTCGATAATCATCACACTGGCATTTGGGACATTGACACCTACTTCAATTACCGTTGTAGCTACCATAATATTTGTTTTACCTTCTGAAAAACGTTTCATTTCTGCATCTTTATCTGCAGGTTTCATTTTTCCATGAAGAATTGAAATGGAATATTGAGGAAGCGGAAAATCGCGTGAAATGCTTTCATAACCATCCATCAAATCTTTATAATCCATTTTCTCGGACTCCTGAATTAAGGGGTAAACAATATAAATCTGTCTTCCTTTTGCAATTTCATCACGCAAAAATTTCCAGACTTTTAAGCGGTTGCTGTCAAATCGATGAACTGTCTGAATTGGTTTTCTTCCAGGGGGTAATTCATCAATTACAGAGATGTCTAAATCACCATATAAACTCATTGCTAAAGTTCTTGGAATAGGGGTGGCGGTCATAACTAAAACGTGTGGCGGAATTTCGTTTTTCTTCCATAATTTTGATCGTTGCTCCACACCAAAACGATGTTGTTCATCAATAACAGCTAATCCTAAATTTTGAAATTTTACTTTATCTTCCAATAAGGCATGAGTTCCAATTAAAATATGCAGAGTTCCATTTTCCAGCTCTTCGTGAAGAATCTTTCGGGCTGCAGTTTTAGTTGATCCCGTAAGTATTTTGATGTTGATATTTAATGTTTGAGCCAATTCAGATAATCCAATAAAATGTTGGTTGGCAAGAATTTCAGTAGGAGCCATTAAACAAGTCTGAAAACCATTATCAATAGCCAGAAGCATACTCATAAAGGCTACGATTGTTTTTCCGGAGCCTACATCTCCTTGCAATAACCGATTCATTTGAGCGTTGCTGCCCATATCTGAACGGATTTCTTTTATAACTCTTTTTTGAGCATTGGTTAGTTCGAATGGTAAATAATTTTGATAAAAATCGTTGAATAATTGACCTACTTTTGTAAAAGGATGTCCTTTAATTTTGTGCTTTCTAATTAAGTTTTTGGTAATTAATTGCAATTGAATAAAGAATAATTCCTCAAATTTTAATCGGAATTGTGCTTTTGCCAAAGCTTCTGAACTTTTTGGAAAATGGATATTGAATAAAGCCGCTCTTTTTGAAATTAGCTTCAATTCATCCATTAAGTAGGAAGGAAAAGTTTCTGTAAACAAAGCTTGTGTCTCAATGAAAAGCTGTTCCATCAATTTATTTATTGTCCTATTTGAAATTCCGCGATTTGTAAGGGTTTCTGTCGAAGGGTAAACGGGCTGCATGGCTGACCGAAGGCTTTTTTCATGCTCACTTAAAAGCTCAATCTCAGGATGTGCCATACTAAACAAGCTTCCATATAAAGAGCATTTTCCGAAAATGACACATACTTCGTTCAATTTTAAACTCTCCCGAATCCACTTATGTCCCTGAAACCAATTAAGTTCTATTTGCCCTGTATCATCGACAAATGTTGCTACCAGACGTTTTTTGTTTTTAGCAAATTCAACCGTTTTTATATTGATGATTTTGCCAATAATCTGAACTTCAGAACCCGTATTTTGTAGCTCGTTTATTTTATAATAACGGGTTCTGTCAATATATCTGTTTGGAAAAAAATTAACTAAATCTCCATATTTATGAATTCCCAATTCCTTACGAAGCAACTGGCCACGACTAGGCCCAACGCCTTTTAGGTATTCGATTGGGGTATCAAGGAGATTATTGGGCATTTAATGATTTCTTTGTTATATGATCTTTTTATTTCAAAAGCGAAGATAGATTTTAATTAGGAAATTTGAAAGTTGTCTATGAGTGAAATTTTTAGCAGTATTTTTGTTGTCAAATAAAAATAACAGTATATTTGTTGTCAAAATATTTAAACAGTAAATTTATTGTCAAATGAAGAACAATTGGATTGCGCCAAAAATAATAATAGGAAAAGATGCTACAGGTGAATATTATTATAGAAGAGAATATATAGAAAATGAGATTTGGTCGGAAATTAAAAAAGGCAATAATGTATTAATAGCAGCGCCAAGAAGAGTGGGTAAGACTTCTGTTATGAAATATTTAATTGAAAATACGGAATCTGGCTATAAACTTATTTTCAGAAATGTTCAGGGTATTGATACTGAAAAGGAATTTTATAAAACGATTTATGAGCTTATAATAAAATGTTTAAACAAATTTAAAAGTAATAAACAATTAATTACTGATTATTTTAAGCAAAAGAAAATTACGGAAATAAGTTGGTCTGGTGGAATAACAATTGAAGACAATGAAATCGATTATTTGTATGAAATCAATAATTTAATACCGAAACTAGATGTTAACGGAGAGACAATTGTTTTACTGATTGATGAATTACCTGAAGTTCTTCATAATTTACATAAAAAAGGAAATAATGATATTGCTAAAAGTATCATTAAAAATTTGCGGCAATGGAGGCAGGAAAATGGTTATGAGAAATTACAATTTGTATTAGCCGGTTCAGTAGGGATTCATTACGTTGTGAATTTAATAGATGGAAGAACATCTGATATTAATGATTTAAATAAAATATATTATCAGCCTTTAAATGAAAATGAAGTTGATCATTATATTGATTGGGCGACAAATAAAGCATCAGTGTTATTTGATAATGCATTAAAAGGATATTTGAGAACTAAAATTCAATATTTTGTACCTTATTTCATTAATTTAATGTTAGATGAAATAGATAAAACGGCTAGAAAAAATAAGAATACTGTTATTTCTGAAATAGATATTGATAATGCCTTTAATAGTATTATAAGAAACAACGATTATTTTAGTGACTGGAAAAAGAGGTTATCTGATTACCTGCCAAAAGAAGATTTTAAATTTGTTAATGACATTCTGAAACATATTGCCCATAGAGATCAAATTACAATTCAGGAAATTTACAATAAAGCACAGACTTTTGATAAAGAAGAAGATTATATGAGCTTTATAAAAGATTTGACACAAGATGGTTATATAGTGGAGAATAACAGTAAATATATTTTTATTTCTCCATTTTTAAAAGAATTTTGGAAATTAGATAACCCAGTATACAATGGATAAACAAAAAGAAAATATAGGTAAACGGTTCTTAGAACAACTTAATTTATATCAGTCAGCGAATAGTGACAATGATTCGATAAAAAAGAATTTTATAATTAGAGTAAATGAATTTGAAACTATAATAAATTCGTTAAAAAATAAATCGAACAAAGATCCATTACAGAATGAATTAATTTTAGGAAGACGTGGTAGCGGAAAATCAACTTTATTAAAAAGAATTCAAATTGAAATTGATGAAAACCCTCAATTTAATTCTAAATACATTGCTGTAAATTTAGCTGAAGAACAGGCAGGTATTTACAGATTATTTGACTTGTGGGAACAAATTATTGAAGAATTAATTTGTAAATTAAATTTAAATTTAAATTTAAAACTTAAAGATTTTAAGGAATTTAAAGAAGAACAAGAATTTACAAGGTATTTATATCAAATTATTCATGAAATTTGCTTAAAAGAGAAAAAGAAAATAATTCTTCTTTTAGATAATTTTGACAGGATTGTAGAAAATTTTACAGACGATGGAAATTTATTGCGTGAAACGCTAATAAACTATAACGATATTCAAATTATTGCAGGAAGTAAGAGAATGGATGAGCATTTTTGGCAATATGACAAGCCATTTTATGAATTTTTCAGAAGACATCGTTTAGAGTCATTGAGTTCAGAAGAAATTAATATTTTGATTAATCATTGGAGCGAAAGTTTAGAAATTCCGGAATTAAAAGATTTTGTAGAAAATAATAGAGGTAAGATTGAAAATATCAGAATTTTGACTGATGGATTGCCTAGGACCTTACAGTTTTTCATTCAAATATTATTGCAAAACTCTCAATTATACGGATATGAGTATTTGAGAAAAGTGATGGATAATACAACACCATTATATCAGGAGAGATTGAATTATTTGACACCACAGTTGCGTAAAATAATTTCTGAAATGGCTTTTATTTGGGAAGCATGTACAACAAAACAATTGGTTGAAAAATGCAGGATGGAGAGTAAACTTATTTCCGCCAACTTAAAAACACTTATAGATAAAGGCATAGTCGAAAAGATAGAAACCTCAAAAAGAAATCATTTATATAGGATTTCTGAGCGTTTTTTTAATATGTGGCTGATAATTACCCAAGGTAATCCTGAGCAAAAAAGAAAAGCAAAATGGCTGAGCATTTTTTTAGAGAATTGGTATGATATCCATGACTTTAGAAAACTTGCAGACGAGCATATCCATAATTTAAAAGATAACAAATTAGCTTTCAATCAAGCACTTGTTTTTTCAAAAGCATTAAGTCAATGTAAGTATATTTCAACTTTTGAACGTGATAGGATTATCGAATTAACTGAAGGACTAAACGAAGATAATACAAAGGATAATTTATTAGAATTGCCTAAAAAATATAGTACAATTGAAAAAGAAGTATCTAAATTAATAGTAGAAAAAAAATATTCTGAGGCTATTAAAACTGTACAAGAGATAGAAAATGAAGAAGATGGAATTAAGTTTAGTTTATTAGGCGATTTATATTATTTTTTAGATGATAAAAAAAGTAGTCAGAAATACTTATTGTTAGCGATTGAAAAGGGAGATTCAAGAGCTATATATAATTTAGCTATTTTACTACATGATCAAAAAAAATATACAGAAGCGGAAAAATATTATTTGTTGGGTATTGAAAAGAATAGTTTTGAATCTATGTATAATTTAGGATTATTATATCAGGAACAAGGTAAAGACAAACAAGCAGAAAAATATTACTTATTAGCGATTGAAAAAGGTTATATGATTCCTTTATGTAATTTAGGAGCATTATATGGAGAACGAGGTAATTATAATTTATCGGAAAAATATTTCTTATTAGCCATTAAAGAAGGACAAATTGAAGCCTTATATAATTTAGCAATGCATTATTATTTGAATAATTGTAATAAAGCAAAATCATTAGAACTTATAAGAAATCATAACGAAGTTTATAAAGATGTTAAATCTATCCTTGGTGAGATATTTATAGAAGTTTGGAGTGGTATATTTGAGAATATTGAAAAAAGGTTATTTAAAGTTTTTGAAGAGAATAAATTTGAAAATTTAAATACGGGTATTCATCAATTATTAATTCATCAACAAAAAAGTTTAATCTTAAAACTTTTTCAAAACAAGATTATTGGTAAAGAATTACAAGATAGATATGTAATTCTTTATTTTGTAACCTTAATTTTAAGTAATTTAAAAGAAGAAAGCTTAGACTTAAAAATTCCGCCAGAAATTTCACTAACCGTAAATGAAGTGATTTTGGAAATAAAAGAGAAACAAAAATTTTATGGCTATTAATTAACTGAAAAAATAAAAAATGAAAACCCACTTAGCACTTTTACGAGGCATCAACGTTTCAGGCCATAACATGATAAAAATGGAAGCATTAAAGACAATGCTCGAAAATATAGGTTTTACCAACGTTAGAACCTATCTGCAATCCGGAAATGTTTTTGTAGATACTGAAGAAGAAAGTGCTTCGAAAGTAGGGTTTATGATTAAGCAGGAAATTTTTAAAGTCTTTGGGTATGAAGTTCCTGTGATTGTTATTGCAAAAGAAGATTTGGAATTGTGTTTTAAAAATAGCCCTTATCTCAAAGAAAAAGAGGTTGATACTAAAAAGTTATATGTTGCTTTTGTTTCAATTGCCTTAAAAAGCGAAAATATAAATGATTTAAAAATCAGTCAGTTCAAGCCAGATGAGGCAAGTATTGACGGAAACAGAATTTTTATTAAATATGCTGTTGGAGCAGGGAAAACCAGATTTGATCAAAAATATATTGAGAAAAAGCTTAATGTCACGGCAACCATCAGAAACTGGAATACGGTTACGAATTTACTGAATATGTATACTGAGTAAAATAAAAAAAGCAGGTTTCAAATTAAATATATGAAACCTGCTTTTTATTATGTTTGAATTGTATTTTTTAGATTCTAAAAATCCCTCCAAAAGCAATAATTCTTTGTAAGAAGAAAAAGTCCTGAAAAGCACTGTCTTCATTACTTGCAGTAGTTTTGATATCCTGCATGTTGATATAACCGCCCTTTAGTTCTCCCTGTATGTAAAAGTGTTTAAAGAAAGTTACATTGATTCCTGCTTTTGCAGATACTCCATAACCAGAAACATGAAAATCGTCATGACGCTCTTTTCCTAAAAGCATAGTATTGGTTTTAGGATATAAAAGTCCCGCACCAAGACCTTCTGTAAGATTAATTTGTACCTTATCGGTGTTTGGAAGACTAAACCATTTTGAAATATCATCAAATCTTGAAACTTCTGTGTTTACATAATTTAAACCATCTGTATGTTCATAAGTCAAGAACGTTTCGTCAGAAAAATCTACAGGTTTGTTGCTATAAGTAGTGTTGTCATACTGAGAACCAGTATTATTAATATAACCGGTGACATTTGCTATTTGATTTTGGTTCATTACATATTTCATGTGATCAACTCCAATGGTTACACTGTAATGATCGCTAAAAAAATAACCTAATTTCAAATTTGTTTGAGGAATAGTCATTCGGGAAGGATTTACATAATCAACATGCCATCCTTTTGGTTTGTCATGTGCACTCATATCATGAACAGTGAATTCGTAATCTTTCCCTCTGAAAGTTACGTCAGATTTAGAGTAGCTTTCTCTATTGCCTCCCCATGAAACAAAGAACTTACCTTTATTGTGTGCTGTATATTTGTCTTGTATTGCAATGTTTTCCTGAGCAAATGTGTTCACAGCGAAACACATTAAGAATAATGGCAAGAATAAAAATTTATTTTTCAATTTATGATGTAAAATTAGAATGAATTAACTGTTTTTCTTATGGCTACTAATTTGGTCATTAACCCTTCAAAATAGTCTAAATGAAGCATGTTAGCACCATCACTTTTAGCATTAGCCGGGTCAAAATGAGTTTCGATAAAGATACCATCAACTCCTACAGCAATACCTGCTTTTGCAACTGTTTCAATCATATCGGGTCTGCCACCTGTAACACCGGCAGTTTGGTTTGGTTGCTGTAACGAGTGTGTCACATCTAAAACCGTTGTAGCATATTGTTGCATAGTTGGGATTCCTCTATAATCAACAATCATGTCCTGGTAACCAAACATCGTACCACGGTCTGTAACTATTACATTCTCATTATTACAATCTAACACTTTTTGAACGGCATGTTTCATGCTTTCAGGACTCATAAATTGCCCTTTTTTCAGGTTTACTGCTTTTCCAGTATTTGCTGCAGCAACAACCAAGTCAGTCTGGCGAACCAAAAAGGCAGGAATCTGTAATACATCTACATATTGGGCAGCCATGTCAGCATCTTCATTGGTGTGGATGTCTGTTACAGTTGGAACATGAAAAGTTTCTGAAACTTTTCGTAGAATTTTTAATGCTTTTTCGTCACCGATTCCGGAGAAACTGTCAATTCTGGAGCGGTTAGCTTTTTTAAAAGATCCTTTAAAAACATAAGGGATCTGAAGTTTGTCGGTAATACCAACTAATTTTTCGGCAATTCTGAGAGCCATTTCTTCTCCTTCTATAGCGCAAGGTCCCGCCAACAAAAAGAAATTACCACTGTCAGTATGCTTAATTTGTGGAATTTGCTGTAAATTCATATTTCTGATTTTTTTGACAGTGCAAAGGTAGTCAGGATTTACGATTTACAGATGAAGATTTGTGATTATTTTAAGATGCTGGGGTGATTTATGAAGAAATCTGCATTTTATGAACTGAACGGTTAACAAAATTACTTAAACTAACAGAAATAAGTAAATCATTTTTTTGTTGACCGGCAGCTTTTTGCTTCCTTAATATTTTCTTTTATTGGCCTTCTGGTACTTTCTGTGAGCTGTTATTAGGATTTGATTCTTATTAATGCACAGTACAACTTAACATGCTGAGAACAATAAAGAATACAACCATTATGATTAAAATAAATTTGTGTATTTTGAATTTTTTATATTTTATCTGGTTTTGGGTTGCAATTAATAGTTAAAAGCATATTTACCAGTTCCTGTTGTTTATTTCAATTTATTATAAACAAAAAGCCCTGGATTTCCAGAGCTTTTTAATATTTTATAAAAAAAATTATTCTTCTTTCATTGTGTGATAAACGTTCATTACATCATCATCTTCTTCTATTTTTTCAATAAGTTTTTCAACATCAGCAATTTGAGCTTCGGTTAATTCTTTAGTAATTTGAGGAATTCGTTCAAAACCTGAAGACAGAATTTCTAGACCTCTGTTTTCTAGTTCTTTCTGCAAGGCTCCAAAACTTCCAAAAGGTGCATAAATTAAAATTCCGTCTTCATCTTCAAAAACTTCTTCGGCACCAAAATCGATTAGTTCTAATTCTAATTCTTCCGGATCAAGATTTCCCTTTGCAATTCTGAAATTACAGGTGTGATCAAACATGAACTCAACAGAACCCTGAGTTCCCATTGTTCCGTTGCATTTGTTAAAATAGCTTCGGATATTGGCAACCGTTCTGTTGTTGTTATCAGAGGCAGTTTCAATCAAAATGGCAATTCCGTGAGGGGCATATCCTTCAAACAAAATTTCTTTATAGTTGGCAGTATCCTTATTGCTGGCATTTTTTATAGCGCGTTCCACATTATCCTTAGGCATGTTGGCCGCTTTTGCATTTTGTATAACCGCTCTTAATCTCGAATTGGCGTCTGGGTTTGGTCCGCCTTCTTTAACAGCCATAACGATATCTTTACCAATTCTGGTAAATGTTTTGGCCATTGCTGACCAACGTTTCATTTTTCTTCCTTTTCTAAATTCGAACGCTCTTCCCATTTCTAATTTTTAGTTTTGTGATGCAAAAATACAGTTATTCCTTATTTTTCCAAAATCAAATTATATTCTTTTTAAAATTATGTTTTTTTGTGTAAAGGAGAAAATAAAAAAAGTTTAAAAAAAATTGGGTCAATATTTTTCGAATGATAGCAAAAACTCAAAAATGACTCTTTTTAGCCACGATTGTAAAGAAAATCCTTGCAAGCCGGTGGTTCGGTTTTTAAGATCATTGGCTTATTTTTTTCATCGGAGTTGGGTAAACGTCGTTAAAAAGATAAAGCCAGAAGCAATGCAGATAAGAATGCCAAATGTTTCTGCTTCAAAAACAAATTTGCAGAACCAGATTTTGAGTTTTCTGTATGGATTTTGCCGTAATTCTGAATTTATTTTGCAGCATTAAATTCATTAATAATATTTACGGCTTCGTTTAAGTAAGGATTATTTTTGAGATTAGTAATTTGATACTGGTTTATTGTCTTTTCAGCGGGATATACGCCAAGTAAAAATTGATTTACAGTGGAGTTATAAACATCTAATGAATTGTTTTGATCACTAAAAGTATTAATTTCTTTCCATAATTTCTCCCTAATGGTTTTTTGTTCAAAAATTGAATTTAATGTAATTGCAACTTCAGATTTTGGAACATTAATCATGTCGTTTATCTTTGCATTGATTTCTTTTATTTGTTTAAAATAGAAATTGTTAGCCATTCTTGCTGTACTATTTTTGGCAATTTTGTCAATTAGGTTTCTTTTTACATATCGTCTGTATTTTAACAAGGGAGTAATACTGTCATTTTTGATTGCTGTTGGAAAATCACTTTCTTTTTGATAAATGTTCTCATAAAATTCAGGAAGAACAACATCAGGTCTAACACCAGTATTTTGATGGCTTTTTCCTGTAACCCTGTAAAATTTATTAATACTGATTTTTAAAAAATCGGTAGTTGTATTTTCATCAAGTGAGACTATAGTCTGCATGGTAGCCTTTCCTAAGGTATTGCTGCCTAATAACAAAGCACGGTTGTAATCTTGCAAAATAGATGCAAAAAATTCACTCGCAGAAGCCGTGTTGCTGTTTATTAAAATTACGACAGGACCTTTGTAGATCAGGCCTTTATACGGATCATTTATTACGGTTCTGTTTTGTTCTTTATCTATAACTACAGAAAGTGGTCCGTAATCAATAAACATGCCTGATAGTCTTATAGCTTCCTCCATAGAACCACCACCGTTATTAATCAGGTCGATTACAAGACCTTTGATGTTGTCTTTTTCCAGTTTTATCATTTCTCTGGCAACATCATCGGCACAGCCTTTACGGTTATTTTGGTCAAGGTCAGCATAAAAACTAGGGATTTTGATATAACCAATTTTACTTTCTTTGCTTATAATGAAACTGTAGACTGAATTATCTTCGTCCTTCATTATTTGCTTTTCGATATAGACTTCAAAGTTTTTACCGGAATTTCGTTTTAAGGTGAGTGTGATTTTTTTATTAGATTCCGATAAAATCATGGTCGAAACTGATTCTAACGAAGCACACGAAACATGTAAGGTCTCTTTCTGGTTTGAAATTGAAACAATCTGATCTCCTTTTTTAATCTGTCCGGACTGAAAGGCAGGGCCATTTGGATCTACTTCTTCAATAATAATTTCATTTTTTTCATTTAATTTTAAACTCACTCCTAAAGAAAAATGTTCTTTGGATAGTGACGCGACAAAACTGGATTTTGAGTCATCACTAAAATAAGCAGTATGCGGATCAAAATAGGTACAAAAAAAGTTGTAAAGATTTTCCTGTTGTGTGTCTTTTCGCTCTAAGAGCGTATTGATTCTGCAAATTTCATTTGATAAAACAACAGCCCTGGATTGTAATTCTATCGATTTAAAGTTTAATTCGATAGAATCCAGGTTGTTACCCGTTTCAGCAATATCATCTAAAATTTGATAGCGAAGTTTTTTAAGCCAGACTTTTTCTAAATTCTCCTTTTTTAAATAAAATGTAAATGCCTTTTTGTAGAATCGGATGGTGTCTTTTTTACTGTAATCAATTGGTCCGGACTGAATTTTTTCTAAAATAGTTTTAGTCCGCAAAAGGGCAGTTGTATATTTAGTAGTAATATCAGATAAAAAACTGCAATCCCCTTTAAGGATTAGATTATCTAAATTTAAGCGATAAAGTTTAGACATTTCTTCATACTCCGATTTGAAAAAAATGTTTCTCGAAGGATCTAATTCATCCATTAAATTGTCAAAAACGTACACAGATAAGCTGTCGTCTACCGGTTTTGGTTTAATGTGCTCATTTTGAATCAGGCGGTTTATTTTGGCGAGTATCATGCACGTCTGATCGCTATTTTGAGAAAATAGAAGGTTCGTAATTAACATAAATCCCAATAATACTCTTTTCATATTCAATAAATCTAAAAATAAATTTACGCTTATTTTTTTATTAATTGTTATTTCTTCTCTATAATATTCTTACATTTAGATCGTTTCTTTCGGGTATAAAAAAATGCATTACAATCAGGTAATGCATTTATAACTATTTTGTAAAATTTTTTATTTCTTGTAAAAAGGCAACTTAACTACTTTAGCAGGAACATCATTCTTTCTGATTCTGATGAAGATATCACTATCAATAGCACTATTATTTACGGTTACATATCCCAGACCAATACCCTTATTCATGGATGGTGACATCGTTCCGGATGTAACAATACCAATCACAGCTCCTGATGCGTTAACAATTTCGTAATCGTGTCTGGGTACCGCACGCTCCTGCATTTCAAAAGCAACTAATTTTTTAGAAATACCTTGTTCTTTTTGGTTTTTCAGGTTTTCAGAATTTGTAAACTCTTTATTGAATTTTGTAATCCATCCTAAACCAGCTTCAAGAGGAGAAGTGGTATCGTTAATATCGTTTCCGTACAAACAAAACCCCATTTCTAAACGCAGAGTATCACGAGCTGCAAGACCAATTGGTTTTATTCCGAAAGCTGTACCAGCTTCAAAAACTTTGTTCCAGATTTGCTCAACGTCACTGTTCTTGCAATAAATTTCAAATCCGCCAGAGCCTGTATAACCGGTAGCAGAAATAATTACGTGTTCAATTCCTGCAAAATCAGCTACTTCAAAATGATAGTAGGCTATTGCAGACAAATCTATCGAAGACAATGACTGCATAGCTTCAACCGCTTTTGGTCCCTGAATCGCCAATAAAGAATAATCATCAGAAAGGTTCTTCATTTCAACTCCCAAATCATTGTGCGATGAAATCCAGTTCCAGTCTTTCTCAATATTCGAAGCATTTACAACCAGTAAATATTGCTCTTCTTTCATTTTATAAACAATCAAGTCATCTACGATTCCGCCATCATTATTTGGAAGACAAGAATATTGTGCTCTTCCAATTGTCAAAGCCGAGGCATCATTTGAAGTCACTTTCTGAATCAATGCCAATGCATTAGGGCCTGTTAATAAAAATTCTCCCATATGCGAAACGTCAAAAACCCCCACACTGTTACGAACGGTCTCGTGTTCAGCATTTACTCCTTCATATGTAATTGGCATGTTATAACCTGCAAAAGGCAGCATTTTTGCTCCTAAACCTTCATGGATGTGCGTAAGCGCAGTATTTTTCATTGTATGGATTTATAAAATTGAGCCGCAAATTTATTCAAAAAATATCGAAAATAAGTATTCTAAATTATAAATTTCGCAATGATTAGGAGCTATTTCCTGTTATTCGCTATATCTTTTTGTCCCGTTAAAAAAACAGGACAAAAAGGATGCCGCTGCTACCAGGGCTATGGTAGTTGGTTTCAAAAGATGTATTAAGGTTTTTAATTTTTTATGTAACTTTAGTAGATAAAAGCATTCAGATGAAGACTCCATATTTAATCACAAAAGAAGAAGTTTTAAAGTTTTATAAACCTGTAAATCCATTATCACATAAAGGGCTTCAGGGACATGCCGTGATTATTGCCGGGAGTTACGGCAAAATAGGGGCAGCAGTTCTGGCATCAAAATCCTGTATCAAATCAGGTTGTGGGCTTGTAACGACTTTTATACCAAAATGCGGTTATCAAATCCTGCAGATTTCAATTCCGGAAGTTATGGTTTTTACTGATGACAATACAAATTTCTTAACCAACATTCATCTGCCGTTAATCCCACAAGCAATCGGCATTGGACCGGGAATAGGGAAGGAGCTGCTAACACAAAAGGCTTTATTTGAATTTTTGAAAATCAATAAAATACCTTTAGTTCTTGATGCTGATGCTTTAAATATTTTGTCGGAAAACAAATCCTGGCTGCAATTACTATCTGAAAAAACAATTCTGACACCACATCCAAAAGAACTGGAACGTTTAATAGGCAAATGGGATTCTGAAGTGCAAAAGTTTCAAAATGCAATTGCTTTCTCAGAACGATACCAAGTGATCATCATTATGAAAGGTGCCCCTACTTTTATCATTAATCAAACTGCAGTTTATCAAAATACAACCGGAAATGCTGCGTTGGCAACTGCAGGAAGCGGTGATGCACTTACGGGAATTATTACTAGTTTGCTGGCGCAGGGGTATGAACCTCTGCAAGCTGCACAATTAGGTGTTTTTATTCATGGACTAACAGCAGATATTGCATTACCACAAACCGGATATCAGTCTTTTATAGCATCAGATATTATTGAAAATCTCGGAAAAGCTTTTTTAAATCTTGAAACTTAATTATAAGCTTTTTTGATACGGTCTAAGTCACGTTTTGTGTCCTGTTCTTTTAGTGATTCCCGTTTGTCATAATTTTTCTTTCCTTTACAAAGACCAATTTGAAGTTTTGCTAAGCCCTTTTCATTGGTAAATAACTTTAGAGGAACTATCGTAAGTCCTTTTGCCTGAACACTTTTTTGAAGGTTTTTTAATTCCTTTCTGTTCAAAAGCAATTTTCTTTCACTTCTTGATTTGTGATTAAATTGATTGCCAAAGGAGTATTCTTCAATATAGGTGTTAATCGCAAAAAGCTCATTGTTACTGAATTCACAAAAACTTTCAGTAATATTTGCTTTACCTAATCGAATAGATTTTATCTCTGTTCCTGCCAAAACAATTCCGGCAGTGTAGGTATCAATTATTTCATAATCAAACCTGGCTCTTTTATTAAGTATATTGACTGTTTTTAACATGATGCAAAAATAAGTAAAATTGTAAAACTTTGACGTCGGTAAATATAATTAAAGATTTTTTTTAATATATGATTTTAATCATTCCCGTCACAAAAGCTTCCTCAT
The DNA here is from genome assembly GCF_003202435.1 of Flavobacterium cheongpyeongense. Lineage (GTDB taxonomy): Bacteria > Bacteroidota > Bacteroidia > Flavobacteriales > Flavobacteriaceae > Flavobacterium > Flavobacterium cheongpyeongense. Next base: position 340,474 of record NZ_QJHK01000002.1, on the reverse strand, counting down.
AATTTTGCCATGTAATTAATAAATATAATAACATGAAAAAAATTGTAACATTAGCGGGTATTTTATTATTGGGTCTAACAGTTAAAGCTCAGGAAGCAAGTCAGGGACTAAAAGGGACATGGTTTGCAACTTCGCAATTTGGCTATCAGCAAACTAAAACTGCAGATGAAAAAAATACAAGTTTATCTGTACTGCCAATTGTGGGAACATTTGTAAGTCCATCGGTTGCTGTAGGTGCAGGAATTGGATATATCAATATTAAATCAGAGTCTGATGCAGGAACGGAAGCAAAAACGGATCTGATTGTTGTTCAGCCTTTAGTGAGAAAATATTGGAATATCGCCAGCTCATTGTATTTCTTCGGGCAGGCAGCTTTACCGGTTATCACAGGAAAGGAAAAAGAAAGCGATTTAAAAGTAAATCAGTTTGGTTTATCTGTATCAGGAGGTTTTGATTATTTTATAACCAAAAATTTCTCAGTTGAATTTTCTTATGACCTGGCAAATTTCACAACGACTACTATTGAACCTAAAAATGGAGAAAAAACAACCGTTACAAATTTTGGATTGGCTCACGTTGCAAACGTTGACCCATTTTACAATACTGCCCTTGCAGGAAGTAATCCAAATTTGACATCACCGCTTTCTTTCGGATTTAAGTTCTTATTCTAAAAATTAGTGAATTGTTTTAGGTCAATTCGTTAATTTTGCATAAAAGACCGTATTTTTTAAGATACGGTCTTTTTATTATTTATTTAAAATATAAAGATGGAAAACAAATCTAAAGATCCGCTACACGGAATTACACTTCAAAAAATTGTTGAAACCCTTGCTGATTATTATGGTTTTGATACTTTAGGGGAATTAATTCCCATTAAATGCTTTACTGATAATCCCAGTGTAAAATCCAGTCTTACTTTTTTAAGAAAAACAGCTTGGGCCAGAATAAAAGTAGAAGAATTGTATGTTAAGTCACGTTCTAAATTTTCTGAAAAATAAAAATTATCGGTTCAATAAGGAATAAATTACTTTATCCAGAAACTTACCTTCATAAAATCCGGACTCTTTTAAATGAGCTTCTTTGATAAAACCACATTTTTGTAGCACTTTTTCAGAAGCAAAATTTTCCGGATCAATAACAGCTTCAATTGAGTGTAGTTTCAAATCATTAAAACCATAAGCAATTAAATGTTTAACTGCCTCAGTAATAATTCCTTTTCCATTAAATTCAGGAAGTAGCATGTAGCCAATTTCTGCACGATAGTTTTCGGGTTGCATTCTGTAATATCCAATAATACCCAATAGTTTTGGATTTCCTTTTAAAGTAATTCCCCAATTGATTCCGGTATTTGTCACGATTTTGTCTTCAATCATGGCAATATGCCCGAGTGCATCTTCAGTAGTTTTAACTAACGGTCTTGGAATATATTTCATTGTTTCCGGATTAGACCGCAATTCAAAAACCTCATTTACATCATCGTCCGTAATTCGTCTTAAAAGCAAACGTTCCGTTTCAATAACCGGAAAAGGGGTAAAATTAAAATTCAGCATCTTTAATAACTATTGTTAAGATAAAATATAAATCAAACTATAATTCATTCAATTGCTCATTATTTCTTTTGAAAAAAGCAATTTGCATCAACAGTGATAATACGATAGTCAGGATGGCACCAATAAAATTCAGCCATAAGTACCCTAATTTTTCCTGACCACTCGGATAAATATAAATCATAAAGTAATAAATGATAAAAATGGTCAACTGACTAATAATCGCACTGTAAAACATTGGCTTAGCCTGAACTCTTCCGAGATAAAACCCTACCAGAAAAATCCCCAAAACGGTTCCGTAAAATATAGAACCAATAATGTTTACCAACTGAATTAAATTCTCAAATAAAGTTCCTACACAGGCAAAGAGTATGGCAACAATTCCCCAAAAAAGCGTGAAAAATTTGGTAGCGTTCAGATAGTGCTTTTCAGATTTCTCTTCTTTGATATTTCGTTTATAGATATCAATTGCCGTCGTTGATGCCAGCGCATTTAATCCCGAAGCTGTTGAGGACATGGCAGCCGAAATAATTACAGCCAGTAATAATCCAATAAGTCCTTTTGGTAAATAATGTAAAATAAAATGAAAGAACACATAATCCTTATCATTGGTTTCGCTATTGCTGTCAGCTTTAGAAATGATTTCTTTCGCCCGATCGCGCAAATCTTTTTCCTTATTGGATAAAGTGACTAACTCTTTTCGAAGAATAGGATTGTCATAATCCTCGTTCAATTGCTCGATATACAACAGATTGATTACCTTTTTATCTTCAGAAAGTTTATTCAGTTTAAGTTCTAAAGCATGATATTCATCTTTGTAAGCCGATTTTTCAATGACAATTTTATTATTCGGATTAAAATTTAAAGGAACGGGATTGAACTGAAAAAAAACAAAAACCATCACCCCGGTCAGCAGTATAAAAAACTGCATCGGGACTTTTAAAAGTCCGTTCATAATCAGTCCCATTTGACTCTCTTTAACGGATTTACCTGACAAATAGCGGCCCACTTGTGACTGATCTGTACCAAAATAGGCCAGCATGAGGAAAAAACCACCGGTAATTCCGCTCCAGAATGTATATTTTTCTTCAGGATCAAAAGAGAAATCCACAATATTCATTTTGTCATTGGCACCGGCAATGTGCATGGCACTTGAAAAAGTCATGTCCTGTGGCAAATAATGCAGAATCAGGAAAAAAGTAATAAACATTCCGGACATAATCACGAACATTTGCTGCTTTTGAGTGACATTCACTGCCTTTGTTCCTCCCGAAAAAGTGTAAATTATAACCAGCAGACCAATTATAATGTTCATTAAAGTTAAATTCCAGCCCAACAAAGCTGATAATATAATTGCCGGGGCATAAATCGTTAAACCAGTTCCTAATCCTCTTTGAACCAAAAACAGGATAGCGGCCAATGAACGTGTTTTTACATCAAATCGTTTTTCGAGAAACTCATAAGCTGTAAATACCTTATTTTTATGGTATAACGGGATAAAAGTCAGGCAAATGACAATCATGGCAATGGGCAATCCGAAGTAAAATTGCACAAAACCCATTCCGTCATGATAAGCCTGTCCCGGAGTAGACAGAAAAGTAATGGCGCTGGCCTGTGTTGCCATAACCGAAAGCCCTACAGTATACCAGGGAGTTTCATTATTTCCTAAAATAAAGTCTTCAACATTTTTACTTCCTTTTGTTTTCCAGGATCCATATCCTACAATAAACAAAAGAGTAACAATCAGTACGACCCAGTCAAATAGCTGCATAATTTATGAGTATAATTGCATAATTAGAAAAAAAATAATAATGTAAACGGCGTTAGCAACTAGTACATAGGTGTAGCTTTTTTTCCATTTTTTTTCTTTTTTAGCTTCCATCTTTGTTGATTTAATTTTTTAATTCCTGTTTCGGAGCTTCAATAGGCTGTTTTAACGAGATAATATTCGAAAGTAATCGATATGCTCCTGAAACCCCTTCCGGAAGTTCTCTGAAAAAACTTAAACCGGTATAAATATAATAGCCTTTACCATAAGGAGCCACCAATAAAGCTCCTTTTTTATCTGATTCTCCTTTATCATGCGATCCTATAATTGGCGTAAAAGAAGCATCGTACTGATTTGGATAATAAAGACCTTGTTCCTGAGTCCAGCCCTCAAAATCTTTTGTAGTGATTTTGTTTGGTGTGTTTAAAACAGGATGATTTGGTGCTAGAAAAGTGATTTTGGCATTTTCGTCTGTAACACGATCATTTGAAAGTGTAAGCGGATAAGGCGCAATTTTATCCGTTATCAGTTTTCCATTTGTATTGTATTGTACAATCATGGTTTTACCGTTTTTTACAAAATCAAAAAGAATAGACTGCTTGTTAGACAACGCATTCACGGTATTGTAGGCACGAATTCCGGTAATAACCACATCAAAACGATCCAGTTTTTCAGGCGTAATTTCTTCGGGAGTCAAAAGGGTTACTTTATAGCCCATTTGAGATAAACTTTCCGGAATTTCATCGCCGGCACCCATAATATAACCAATAGCATCTCCTGTGGTTTTCAGGTCGATACGGATGCATTTTGATTCGGCTGATTTTAAAACCAGTTGTTTTGTAATATGATCAAAGTCAATGATCGTCTGGTCTTTGTCAAATTGCTGATTGTCAATTGTAGCAATACTTTTTGCAAAAACTTCTTCAAAGTTAGACGCAGGCGTAACTTCAAAATAGAACGTTTGCTCCATTCCTTTCTTATCCAGTGAAAACGGAATTTCTGTTGGTGAAACGATCCAGTTTTTTGGCAGATCCAATTGTAAATTTCCTTTAATTCTGTCTTTTCCTGCACGGACTTTTACAGGAACCAGTTTACTTTTGGCATCTTTAAAAAGCAGCACTTTCTCAAGGATCGAAGTCGTAACCTCCGGTACAATATCCAGAAAGTTGTACATTTCGCCTTTTACGCCATCATTGTATTTATAGACCACAGTGCGCTCAAACGGAATTTGAACACCGTTAATTTTTACGGTAAAAACAACTTTTACGTCCCTGATAACATCCGGAACGCCTATGTTTTCCTGATTCGAAACCGTATACATTCCAACACTTGCTTTTTCTTTTAGCCAGTACGGTGCTGTATATTCTAACGACTCAGGAAGCTGTATTTCGAGTTTGAATCGTTGCCCGTTGTTGTTTTTTAAGAAAAGATTATGTTTAATCGTGGTTCTGTTATCTGGTTGCGAAGTTACGCCTGTTAGCTGCATATCAATAGGACACCTGTTGATGGCTTCAATATTTAAGGTAATAGTGCTTCCGGGTGTGGTTTCCTGTTCCTCGGCAACGGCTTCCAGATATAATCCGGCACAGGATGCGATTATGTTTTTTAAGGCATCCGATTTTAAATCTTTCCAATGAGTATCTTCCAAATCGTCAATCATCGAGTACACTTGTACCAAATCCGGGATACTGGCTGACGGATTGCTGAAATTGTAGCTGGCAATAATTTTAGAAATCAGTTCGCCAATAGGTTTTCCGTTTTTAACACGGTTCCAGGAAGTATCAATTCCGTCAAATAAATCATCACGGTTTTTGGACTTTTCGCCATTTATCAGTTCCAGGTATTCAGTTTCGTTACCCCGGCTGCCAGTGCTTCCAAAACCCTGTGACTGATGGCAGCTGCGGCTCAAAGCCGCAATTTCCTGATTTGATTTGCCCATTCCGGGATAATAAACACCCGTTTGCAAAGTGGTAAATTTAGACTTATCCGCTGCATCAAATTTTTCCTGGCTACCGTAAAACCACCACGACGTATTAAAAAACTGTCGTTTTACCTGCCACGGACTCACATATTCTAATTGTTCGGGATATATTTTGGCATTATTTGCCAAGTTAAAACTCTCCACGCTCAACATTGCCGAAGCGGTGTGATGGCCGTGGGTCGTTCCCGGTGAGCGGTGGTCAAAACGGTTGATGATTACATCCGGCTGAAATTTCCTGATAGTCCAGACCACATCTGCAAGTACTTTGTCCTTGTCCCAGATTTTTAAAGTTTCATCGGGGTTTTTAGAGAAACCAAAATCATTCGCACGCGAAAAAAACTGTTCCCCGCCATCAATTTTTCTGGCTTCAATTAACTCCTGAGTTCTGATGACACCCAATAATTCACGCAATTGCGGGCCAATTAAATTTTGTCCGCCATCACCCCGGGTTAAGGACAAATAACCCGTTCTGGCGTTTACTTCATTCGATAAATACGAAATCAGACGTGTGTTTTCATCATCAGGATGCGCTGCAATATACAGCACAGATCCTAAAAAGTTTAATTTTTGAATTTGATTATAGATAGCAACAGCATTTGGTTTTTGTGGCTGTTGTGCAAAAGAAATTTGAATACTAATAAAAAAAAGTAAAAATAACTGAGTTTTTCGCATAGCGTGGTTCGTATTTTTAAAAGTTCCAAAAATAGTAATTATATCTTTGTAGAGTATTTAAATGAAATGTTAATGTTCAATTTCTTTCTCATTTTGAATAAATACCTATTATAATTAGAGTTCTACCATTAATTGAATGGGTTTTGTATTTTTAACAATAAAAGATGACAGAAGATTTTTTTGATAAGCTATTTAATTTTGGTCCGGAATGGAAAGTTGAAAAAATTGATTTCAACGAAGATAATGAGGTTGATATATTTGAAATGGAATTTAGATGATTATAAAAAGACATATACAGCAACTTATGAATTTGTTCACGATTATAGAGATCACCGTAGATGGCGACACCTAGACATCATGCAGTTTAAAACCTATATCAATGCTAAAATTCCCCGAATAAAAACCAAAGATGGTAAGATTGAAAGTATTAAAGTTCCATGGGCTTCCGAAGGAAATACACATACTTTTCTTTTTGAAATATTGATAATCGATAGGTTATTAGCGACTAAAAACCAATCTAAAACGGCGGGTATGTTGCGATGTGGCTTTAATGTTGTCAATAGAATCATACATGCCGCAAGTCTTCAGACTTTGCCAGCGGAATATCCATAAATTGAATTAATTTAGCGTGATTTATGAACATGAAGAGCCGTTTGAAGGCAGACTATCACGTACGGTTTCGTGAGAATGTAGGGTGAAATTCCCTTGCGATACTCGATTGGCAGACAGTTGCGGAAACTAAAATAAACCAAATTATTTAATGGAAAATTTCGAAAAATTATTAGAAGTTTTTAAGGAAAAATGTGATTCAAGTGTTTTTGAGCCATTAATATCAGAACAATCATTAGAATTCTTTAAGAAAATAGTCAACAGAATTCAGAACAATTATATCAATGAAAATGAAATAAGTTACAGAGAAAATACTAATTTATTAATTATCCTTTTTCAACAATATCCAGCTTCAAATGAAAATGTTGAATTATTTTTAGCAGATTCATTAATAAAAAACTTTCGAACGCTTATAAATCGAATCTTCAATAATAAAATTGAAGAAAATGGATTTCTAGAATCACCACTTGCTAAAAATTTAATAATTTTCATAGACATTTTTTTTCATAATCCATATTTTTCAAAGATCATAAATGATTTTGAAAAAGAGTTTTTTTTAAATGATTTAGTAAGTTTAACAAAAATAAAATACAATCCTGAAAAAGATTTTGATATTCAATTATCAATTCAAAATTCAGTTTCTGTTTTTTTCTATTTTCCAGAAAGTATGATTCAAAAAAATAAAATATTTTATAAAAATCACTTTGATGAAAGTGTAGTTTCTGAATTTGAAGAATTAGATGCTGAATAAATAAACCGTCTGCTAACAGCTACAACTGATTTCAGGTAATTTGCTTAACGGGAAGTTGGTTTTGTATTGGGCATGATTTTGTAAATCCGAAGAATGGGCTTAATTTAGTCCCAAACCCTTAGTCCCAAGACGTCGTTATAGCTAATTTTAAGAAACGAGAGACCAAAAATACAATAATGTGGAGCAACAGATATAATTACTATAACATTCAATGTAACGAGAACTTTAGTCAGAAACTTGACAAATCAGTTGTGATTCAGTGTCTATTAGAAACAGAATTCTTTAAGCAGACAAATCACCAATCGTTTACAAACACTGACAAATTCCCTTGGGTTGACATCATATTGGTAGAAACTTATAATGGAGATTATTCATCTTCTGCTAACGTAAATCAATTCGTAACTTTGGTTGCAATTGTTTGCTCAAAAGGACAAAATATAGACCAACAAATATATATTGATACATTTAAGCAAATTGCTAATAAACTGAATTGGAAACTATATTTGGAAGAAGACGATGACGGAAATGAAAACATTGAACTATAATAAAAACTGTGCCTAATAAACCGCTACGCAAAGCCTTTTTCAGACTTTGCGTAATTTAAAATCGTTTTCCAATCCATAAAAGTGTCAAAAGTTTCCTGACTTTTAGCGGGATTGCATTGGTAAGAAATACGTTTAAAGAGTTGTAAAAAAGCTAAAGTATTAACAAAGGTGTTGAATTCATAAGCCATTCACGGAAAAATCAGGAGACTTTTATTAGATTTACGGTTTTTAAGTACATTTAAAAAAAACGCAAAGTCTTCAGACTTTGCCAGCGGAATATCCATAAATTGAATTAATTTAGCGTGATTTATGAACATGAAGAGCCGTTTGAAGGGAGACTATCACGTACGGTTTCGTGAGAATGTAGGGTGAAATTCCCTTGCGTGACTCGATTGTTGGCAATTATGACAACCCCACCGTAAACAAGAGAACAAAAAAATCAAGACAATTTTAATGAAACAAAAAATTAGACTTTTAACCATTTTCATAACAACTCTTTTAGTAAGTTGTAATAGTTACGCACAAGAAAAAGACGATTATTCTGCTAAAATTGACAGTTTAATCAAAACGACAAATCCAAGAAGTTTCAGCGGAGTTATTTTGATTACTCAAAAAGGAAAAACAAAATATAAGAATGCCTTTGGATATTCAAATATCGAAAAGAAAACGCCTTTAACAACCAAAGACAATTTTATAATTATGTCAAACAGTAAACAAATTACCGCTGTTTTGACTTTGAAAGAAGTTGAAAATGGAAAAATTGATTTGCAAAGCCCAGTTAGAAAATATTTGCCAGATTTACCAAAAAGTTGGGCAGACACCGTGACAGTTCACCATTTATTGAACTTTTCTGCTGGAATAACTGATATTGACAAACCCTTGATTTTCAAGCCAGGTTCTGACTTCAAGTATGGTAATACAACTTATATTATGCTTGGAAAAATAATTGAAAAAGTTACAGGCAGAAAATATAATGATGTGGCAAACGACTTGTTTAAAAAACTGAAAATGAAAACCACCTATTGCTTTGAACAAGGCAAAACTCAAAATCGAGTTAAAGGCTATCAAAATACAAACAATAATTTAAAACTTGAAGAAACACCTATTGAAAATAACGATAAAGTTTCTGCTGCTGGGATTATCTCAAATGTAACTGACCTAAATATTTGGGACAAGTTATTGCACAACGGAAAAATTTTAAAACCAGAAACTTATAAGTTGATGACAACTTATAGTATTACTGCACAACATAACGCTTTTGGAAAAGAAAAAATAGGCTACGGTTATGGTATAAGAGTAAGCGACAAAACACCAATCAAATATTTGGGACACACAGGTGGTGGTTCAGGTTTTGTATCATTCAAAGTTTATTTTCCCGAGACAGACGTGGACGTAGTTGTTTTAGAAAATCAATCTAACGAAAATATAGATTTGTTTTACGAGTTTGAAATTAAAATTAGAGAAATCATAATGAATAGTAACTTGATGAAAAAATAACTGCCACCAACAGCTAAGGGATTCGTTGCGTGCGAAGGACGAACAATGAAGCCCGTGTTGAACGGAATCGCTGAGATTCCGTAATTATGGGGTTTTCGATAAATGAGTTATAAGAATTTCAAGAGGCTATCGCGCCTCCCGCTAAAGATATGAGTCTGAAAAGACTTTGCCAGCGGGGCATGATTTATGAACATGAAGAGCCGTATGAAGGGAGACTTTCACGTACGGTTCCGTGAGAACGTAGGGGTGAAATTCCCTTGTGTGACTCGATTATGGGCTAGTTGTGCCGAAATGACGCAGTTGAAATATATTCAAATCAATATGGAAAAATTTAAAAGATATTATAAAAACATACCACTTATTGTCTTGCTGATAATCTTTATCTACGGATTTCTATGTAGAATATTGAAATTATATTTCTTCTGGGAAAGTAAAAACATTTTAATTTTTACTTTTTTGACATTTGTTATTGCTTTGGCTATTAAAGAGCTTTATTATAAACGTACCTTAATTAGATTCCTAAAAGTTATATTATTTTCGTTTTTTCTATTTTTAATAATAAGAGACTATTACATTGACGAGAGAATCATTACTACTGTCAAATCCTATGTATTAAATAATAAGAAAATACAAGATGAAGTAGGAAATATTAAAGAGATTACAATGATTCAACAAGTAAGACCTAGGGATGGAGATGTTCAAATCGAAATGATAGTTAAAGGTGACAAGAAGTATAAAGACATAACTGCTATCCTGTATTATAAAGATGGAACTGAGAAAAAAAATGAAAATCTAATTGTTTGGAGACATCAATAACAAAACTTATTTCCAAATAAAGGAAGTTCGATTTACTAGTAGAAATTTGAAAAGTTTTGCGTGAAAATCATAATTTCGACAAAAACAGCCAGCTCATAACATAGATGCTACAACTGATTTGGGCAGTTTGTTTTGTATTTTGGGATGATTAATGATAACCTAAAAAGAAATGGAAGAAAAATTAAAAATTTACGAAAAGACAATTAAAAGGATACATAGTTTTAATTGGACACCAAAATATAAAGAAGAAGTTAGAACTTCTTTAAACAAAACTGTTTTTATTCCAATTGCAGAAAAAACATTTCAAAAATTAGATTGGGATATTGTTTTCAAAGATGAAAACAAAATTGAAGCCAAACGAAGAGAAAAAATATTTGGAGTTGATAAATGGACTGAAATAATTACTGCTAATTATAATTTTGGCAATTTAGAAGTAAAAAGTGAATCTTTAGGTAACGAAATGTGGGATAATGGTAGAAACTCTAAAAGAGTGAAATTATTTATTCACGCTCTAAAAGAAACCGAAAATGAGTATGACAGAAATGCTTTAAATGAACTTGAAAAGGAAACCGAAGAGAAAAATAATTGGGATGATTATGTAATTCCTGAAACTTTACCAAAACCGAAAGAATCTAAAAAACCAAGTTTTTTAATTCCAATCATTGGAGGAATAATTATTTCTCTAATTCTTGGGTTTGTAATAGCAGAAGTTTCAATTCACGGAATATATTTTATTGGTTTATTTGAGTTTGTAGTTGGATTAGTAATTACTTTTGCTTTAAAAAAATTAATAAAATCCTCGAATTTCACTGACTTTAAAAAATTACATTCTTTATTAATTGCAATGATAATTATTACATATTTATCAAATCAATATTTTCAATATGAAATTATTTTGAGTGAAAACAATTATGACAGAATTGGTTTTTTTGAATTTATGAAAATTAGATTTTCGGAAGGATTAACAATCAAAACATTGAATACAGGTTGGATTGGATTAGTGATAAGTTGGATTCTACAATTGGGTTTAACATATGCTATTGGCTATTTAAGATTAGTATCAACTATTACTTCTTACCAATTGGAAAGAATTCCAACAGAAGTTTTAGATTTTTCTTATTATCATTTTCTAAAAGGAAAATCTGAAAATGAAGTTAGAATTGAACTTACCAATAAGGGGTGGTCAGAAGTTGAAAATCAAAATGAAGTTTTTGAAGCCATCCAAGCAATTTACGGGCAAATAGAATTAGGTAGAATCAAATAAAAATACGGGTGCCAACGCCAACATCTACAACTGATTTTAGGTAATTTGCTTAACGGGAAGTTGGTTTTGTATTTGGCAAATCCGGAGAATGGGCTTAATTTAGTCCCAAACCCTTTGTAGGAGCAGAATGTTAGGCGAAATTCCCCCTATACACCTGCCCGGACTCCGTAAGCTAACAGTGCGAAAGTGGAAAAATGGAAGGAAATAATAAGAAAAAATATATTTTATAAATATTTGATTTACAAAACATAAAAAAAAGTTGTTTAGAATTTTAGAACAACAAAACTAAATAGATGAATATTGAATTTTTAACAGAGTTGAATTACGACAATCAAGAACCGCCACAAACCATAATCATAGATATTGACGAAAACTCATCCATTGGAGAACTTTTGTCTAAAATTCATGAAATAACAAAAATACCTACATATTCAGAACTTAATTGGGATGGTAATATAGAAAAGATTTCATGCAGATATTATTTTAAATCAGGAACTGAATATGAAGAATATCAAATGATTCGGGATTTAGATCAAAAAATCTGTGATTTTCCAAAAAATGGTGTTAACGGAGAATTAAGCTTATTCATAGATGGAAGTGTCGGACTTGTTAATTAGTTACAAATTTGATCAAAATTTAAGCTATCCCGAAATAGTCAATAATTTACAAAAAGGAGATACTTTGGTTATTATAGAGGATTTTCCTCTATCTGATAATGATTTTCAATCATTTATCAATCGTATTGGAGTTTCAATTAAAGAAAACAGAAATAATAACGGAGAAAGTATTTTTGATGTAAAAATATTCAAACAAAATAACTTTTTCACCTCTATAGCAAATTCAAATTTAGCTTTTCCTTTACATACAGATTGTGCTGATTTAGATTCAATTCCAAACTGCATTGGTCTCTTATGTATAGAACCTGCCAGCGAAAGTCAAGGCACAAATAATTTTATGTTCTTGAACAATCTCATAAAACAATTATCTAAAAATGAAATAAAAGAACTGCAAAATAAAAAATGGAAATTTAGGAATCATTGGAGAAGTATTTTAACTTCAGTTAATAAAAGTTATAAAATCTGCTATGATAGAGTAACAATGGAATCTTTTTCAAAGATGAACAAAACTGAAATAGAGGAATTAAATAACCTTGATAAGCTTTTTAAAAGTGTCTCATTCAAAATTAAATTAAAAAAAGGGGATTTAATTCTGTTTAGAAATGATTTAATGTTACATGGTCGAGACGAAATTGATATAAATTCGAATAGACTTATTAAAAGAATAAGATTTAATGTGAATTAAAAAAACTTCGACTAATAGCCAGGCTTCGTTGGACTCTAAGAGCCAACACCCAAGCCTTTAGCGAACTGACGAAGTAATGAAACTCATGTTGAACGAAACCGCTGAGACTCTGTCACTATGAAGTTATCGTAAAACAATCAGTAGGTTTTTCTGAGGATTTGGATATCTCTTTTTTTGTGAATTAATTCAAAAAATCGAGTACATCACCGAGTGTATGGGCACGTACGAACTGTTTTTTTCATGTTTATACAACTGATTTTAAAGCCTTTTGCAGCTCATTTTTTTTGGCTGCGTACCAAATATTTTACACCGAAAGTTATTTTTTTGCAGTTTAAATCGACTATATTTATCCTAAAAACAACAAAAAACGGAGGTTTTGAGAGAAACTGATGTTATCTGTAATCTTTTAAGAACTAAACGTTGAATAGAAAATCTAAAATATTTACAATACTAATTTTACTAACCGTAGTAATATTTATTTCAGCAACACAGGTCACTAAACAAGATAAAAGATTTGTAAGTTATATTGTAGACACTAAAAAACAAGATTTAAAATTATATTGGAAAGATAATAATAGTCAAAATTTCAAAAGTCTTGAAAATTTAAAAGTTTGGCTTGAAAAGAAAAATAAGACGTTGGTATTTGCAATGAACGCTGGTATGTATAAGAAAGACTATTCACCACAAGGGTTATATATTGAAAACAAAAAAAGTTTATCTGTTATTGATACTTCAAATGGAAACGGGAATTTTTACCTTAAGCCTAATGGTATATTCTATATTACAAATAAAAACATCCCAAACATTTGTATTACAGAAAAATTCAAAAACTATAATATAAAATATGCTACTCAATCGGGGCCAATGCTCTTAATAAATGGAGAGATACATTCAGGCTTTAAAGAAAATTCTACAAACTTAAACATAAGAAATGGAGTTGGAATTCTTGAAACTGGTAAAGTTGTTTTCGCTATGTCAAAAGAAGAAATCAATTTCTATGATTTTGCAAACTATTTCAAAACTCTTGGCTGTAAAAATGCGCTATATCTTGATGGTTTTGTTTCTCGTACATATTTACCCAGTCAGGATTGGATACAAATAGATGGGAACTTTGGAGTTATCATTGGCGTTACGAAATAAAAAAGGCTCCAGCTAACACACCAAACTACTTTTTACCGAAAGTTATTTTTTTGTAGTTTAAATCAACTATATTTACGTTCAAAATAATAAAAATGGAGGTTTTGAGAGAAACTGATGTTAACTGTTAGGCTAAAAAAATCGCGGTTGAAAATGAAAATACCAAACAGAAGAAGATTAATTGATTCAAAAAAAATATTTACAATATCATTAATTAGTATTGTAATTACAATCTTAAGTGTTTGGTTTTATGGAATTGGAAAACACAAAACAGTTATAGAAAACTCTTTGATTTCAACCTCAATTCTTTCAATCGCTTTTTTTCTTTTTATTACAATTAGTTTATATAACGGAACTAAACTTAAAGATAGTTTAGGAAAATTAACGGATAATTTTGACTCTAAAAAACTGAACTTTTTAAAAGAGATGAATGCTGACGGTGGTTTCGGACATTCTATGCCAGAAATTGGAGAAGGATTTGGTGGAATAATAATAAGTATAATTTTGTGGATTTTAGCTACGATTATTATTAGCTATCTGTTTTTTGCACTTGGAACAATAATTTGGTTATCAATATTAGTGTTCTTGGGAATGTTATATTGGATTTTTTTCAGAGCATTGAGATTGATATTTAAAAAGTCTTCAGGATGTAGTGGGAATATTGAAAGGAGCATATTTTACGGATTTACATACACAATCTTATATAATTTTTGGATTTACGGAATAATTTTATTGACCAAAATTTACTAAAAATAAGAATAAGTCCATCCGCTAAAAGCTACAACGGATTTGTGCAATTGGCTTAATCAAAAGTTGGTTTTGTACTTGGGATGATTTGGCAAATCCGGAGAATGGGCTTAATTTAGTCCCAAACCCGCTGATTACAAGAATATCAGGCTATGAAAAAACTAAGTCAAAAAGAGAAACTATTTGGATACCTTTCGGAGAAAAAATTTCATAATGCCGATTTTAAGAGTATCATTTTTAGTTTTTTCACAGACAACCGTTAGTCATTAGTTTACAGTAACAGTGGAGATCTCAAGTCAAATATATTAAATCTAAAATAATCAGTGAAAGAAAAATATTCAGAAATAACGTTAAAAATATTGATTTTAATTCCAATTATATTTATCCTATTTGCGATCGATCAATTTTTAATCCCACAAAAACAAATCAATGATCAAATCACAGAATATAGCAAAATTATAATAAGCAGACGAGGTAAATTTAGTACTAGTAATTCTAAAGAATTTCTTGGATATAAATATTATACTAAAAAAGGATATGAATTTTCTCTGAGTAAAACTTATATAGAAGAAAATGAAATCATTATTAGTGAAAGTTATATTTTTCAGAATATTAGCAATATAAAAACAATTAATAAAGAATATTCAGAAGAGTTGATGTCAGGATTAAATGGAGCTTGTTTATACATTGCAATAGGATTATGTGCAACATCAATTATTAGTATACTATTGCTTAAATTCAATTCTTCTTTATCTGAAAATGGTTTTCAAAATATTTTTTTATCTAATGCTTTTTTGACAATAATATTTTTTTATTTACTGCTAATTTATAATTAATTGATATGTTTTAACATGGTAGGGAAATTATTTTAACTATCTTTTTTAGTGTTTTGCATCACTTTTGTGGTAAGTGTCTTTTTCGGTCTACTGATATAAAAGGTTTTTAATGCGTTTTACTAAGTAGTAATTATCTAAAAGCAGTTGAAAACACTTTGATTTAGTTTTTACAACTAAATAGAGACTAGTTGCAAATTAGATCGACACTTGAACCAGATTGATCCAAATGAGTTCAAACTGCACTTGTAAGTACTGCTAATATTTTATAGTGTTTATACAACTCATTTTTTGGGATGCTTACCAGATTACTTTGCACCGAAAGTTATTTTTTTGCAGTTTAAATCAACTATATTTACCCTAAAAATAATGAAAAACGGAGGTTTTGAGAGAAACTGATGTTGGCATAAATATTAAAGAAACAGAGACTATGCAGCAAAAAATAATACTGATTTTATCTATTCTATTTTTAACACAAACGAATTGTTTCTCTCAAAATAGAAAACAAATTGCAAAAAGTGGTTTTGTAAACGAAAAAGATTATTTAGTTGAAATACCATTTAGTTATATTGGAAAACATATTTTTATTGAAGTACTTATTTCTGATAAAAAATATAATTTTCTTTTTGACACAGGTTATGAAATAAGTGCTATTGACCAAGACATCTCAAAAGAGATAAGCTATACATTAAAAAAAGAAATTGAGTTATCAGGAAGTTCTGTTTCTACTCAAAAAGTTCGCTTAATTGAATTATCCAATATTTCAATTTCAAATGTGAGTTTTGAAAAAACTTACGGAATGCTTCAAGATTTATCTTTGATCAAACCAAATTATGAAACTATAAAAATAAGTGGAATAATAGGAAATAATTTAATGCGAAAAGCAAATTGGCAAATTGATTACAAAAAAAGTGTAATTCGTATTAGCGACAAAACGAATAAATTTGATATTCCAAAAACATCACAAATAGTTACAATGAAGAATCAAAATTGGGGACTTGGTTATATAGATACACAAATAAACACTAAAACATATAAATTTATTTTTGATTTGGGTTCCAGTGGAAAATTTACGGCAAACACTTCGTTTATTGAAAATTTGGATCAAAAAAAGGCTACTAACCCAGAAGAGTTAAAACAAAAGTTTCCTATTGATAAAATTAAAATTGGAGAAATCGAACTGTACAATCAATCATTGTCGTTAGAAAAAGGTGTTGCCTCTTTGATTGGAAATGCTTTTTTTGAAGATTATCTATTAACAATAGATTGGAAAAAAAATATTTTACATTTAACGCCTTATAACAACTAGATTATAAAAAAAACACTTCTGTTACAGACACTACAAGTAATTTAGGTATTATAATTAATTTGAAGTTGGTTTTGCATTTGGTATAATTTACTTCCTCTATTGTGGCAAATCCGAATAATTGGATTAATTTAGTCCAAAACTGCGTGTATTACAAAAACATTACCAATTCATGAAAAAAACTGCATTAATAGCCATAATTCTATTATTTCGCTGTCTAATTTTATCAGGGCAGATAAATAAATTGCCGATTCCTACAAAGTCATTTATTGAGAGAACCATATACTCAGGCGATTTCGAAGAGAAATATTTTACAAAATATCTTGGAAAGAAATCCGAACACATCTTAAAAAGATTTAATGACTCAAAAGATGTTTGCGCAAAAGAATATCAATTTAAAACGGGAATTAAATTGAAAAAAAATTCATGTTCTGAGGCTGGTACTGAAGCAGAAATTATATTTCCAAATTATTCAAAAAACGATGTTATTAAATTCATTGAATGGTTTTTTAAAAATGATTATAGCAAGTGGAATAAATCGAAAACGAATTATCAACCAAAAGAAGATGGTGATGCAGGTTGTTATCTTGAAATTAAAGAGTTGAAAGATAAAATAATCCTAAGTTACTCATGTGGGTGCTAATGTTAACTGTTGCTAATCGAGTAGACGACTCCACCCCAAATAGAATAGAGTGCGCCTCTCAAATATTTATATTCACGAAAACCAATAAAAACCTGAGTACACCACCGAGTGTATGGGGCACGTACGCACTGGCATTTTTTTTCGTGTTTATACAACTATATTTGCTCAAAAATAACAATAAACATAGGTTTTAAGACAAACTGACGTTGGTGGCTATATTTGTAACACCTTAAATGAAAATTTAACCTAACAAGATAAAAAATGGACAAAAGGCGATATTTACTTATTCGTGGTTGGAGCTATAACATAGCGATTTTTGCACTTTTAATAATTTTTGCATTTCAAGAGATTGACCAATTCGGACTTGTTTTTGGACTTGCTTTGCTTTTGTTATTATCATACAAATCTTACTTGTGTTTTAGAGAACTAAAAATCACAAGAGAAGAAGATAGAGTTTTCGCACCTTCTACAGATGCTTCAACAACTGAAAAAATATCATATTACAAAAAAATCCTTTTAATTGGAATACCTGCATTTTTTATCTTATCAGTTTGGACATACATAGACTTGAAAAGTTTGGAAAAGGGAACAGTTGAATATATGAGTGTTTGGGCACCGATTTTTTTCCTTTATAATTTAGGTGGATTCTGGACTGCTGTTTTGGCTACTCCCTTACTTGGATGCACGACGCTTATTCTTCTTTTAAAAAAAATTAATGACTTAAAAAAGGCTTGATAACTTTAATGTTTTTTGCTATGAAAAACTTAAAAATACAGCCACCAATAGAGTAGACAGTTCCGCCCCAAAAGGAAAAGAGTAAGGCTCTCAAATATTTATATTCACGAAAACCAATAAAAACCTGAGTACACCACCGACTGTGTGGGGCACGTACGCACTGGCATTGTTTTTTCGTGTTTATACAACTCATTTTATAGGCTTTTACCGCTCTGTTTTAGGTCAGCGTACCAGACTACTTTTCACAGGAAGTTATTTTTTTACAGTTTAAATCAATTATATTTACGCTCAAAACGATAAATACGGCGGTTTTGAGACAAACTGACATTAGTGGCAACTTTAACAGCAGGCATTCAAAAATGATAGACATACTGATACAACATATAAACAGTAAAATTAACAACAAACTAACTGAAAGCGACATTAGTTTACTTTCGGAAGTTTTTCATACAAAGAAGTTGCGTAAACATCAATACTTAATTCAAAGTGGAGAGGTATGCAAAATTGCAGCATTTGTTGTAAAAGGTGCTTTAAAAAAGTATACAATAGACAATTCTGGGAAAGAAAATATTTTGGAACTCTATATCGAAAATTGGTGGGCTGGTGATAAGGAAAGTTTTATGATAGGCACGCCAACACCTTATTATATTGACGCATACGAGGACTCCGAATTGTTAGTAATTACAAAAGACGATTTTGTGAATATACTTAGTAAACTTTCTTTTTATTCTGAATTAAATCAATCATTGACAGAAAGACAATCTTTTCAATTGATGAAGCGACTGCATTCTTCTCAAACATTTACGGCTGAGCAAAAGTTAGATGAGTTGCAAAACACCTATCCTGAATTTTTTCAGCGGTTTCCAAAACATATCATTGCCTCTTATTTAGGGATGACCAAAGAGACAATTAGTCGCATTCGTAGCAACTCTTCAAAGAAATAACGTTCTTATCTAAAAAATGTTGATCTAAATCAACGTTTTTTTTTGATTTACATCATCTTTCTGAAAGAATTCGTATTAGGATCTTTGCATTATCAATTTTAAAAAAATAGCAAAATGACAAATTCGACTTCACCAAAGTGGCTAAACATTACATTATGGGTAGCGCAAGCACTAATTTCATTAACATTAATTTGGGGCGCATATGCAAAATTACTTCTACCGATTGAAGAAACTGCAAAAATGTTGCCTTGGGCAAAAGACAACCCTGATCTATTGAAATTCACAGGTCTTATCGATTTATTAGGTGGATTAGGCATTATTTTGCCAACAGCATTTAGAATGCAACCCCGCTTAACTATTTTTGCTGCTTATGGTACAATTGCATTAATGATTTTAGCTTCAATTTTTCATATTTCAAGAGGTGAAGCATCATTGATTGGGATGAATATTTTCTT
This sequence comes from Flavobacterium cheongpyeongense, assembly GCF_003202435.1. Taxonomy (GTDB): domain Bacteria; phylum Bacteroidota; class Bacteroidia; order Flavobacteriales; family Flavobacteriaceae; genus Flavobacterium; species Flavobacterium cheongpyeongense. The sequence goes on along the minus strand of NZ_QJHK01000002.1, from coordinate 320,922 downwards.
CTTGATTTTAGCAGCTTTCGTAGCTTGGGGCAGAACAAAAAAAGCACCAATTTTACCCAAAAACTAACATTTATTTTATAAATGAAAAGAAAACAATTCATTAAAAACATTATTGGAATGTCAATAGTAGCATCAACCAAAGGTTTTCCATTTGATACACAAATGGAAAACCTTTTTACAAACGATACCGTTGATTTCGCCTCATTTGGTGCGGTTCATTTAAATAATACCAAACTAGAAAAATCTATCTCTTTCTGGACTACTATTGCTGGCTTAAAACTAAGAAATACTACTGAAAACACAGCGGAATTGGGTACAGAAGATAAAACACTAATTGTGGTGCATCAAAAAGCGAACAAACCATTTATGAACGGTTATAGCGGTTTGTACCACGTAGCAATACATGCCCCAAACAAAAAAGAATTTTCAAGAATGGTACAACGGCTGATTAATAACAATTATCAGTTTTCACCAACAGACCATACAATGTCAAAATCCGTTTATTTGGCTGATCCTGACGGAATAACCATTGAATTTACCTTAGAAACCCCAGAAAGATACAAACGTATTTTAACAGAAAATGGCTTATGGGTAGAAGATACAAACGGAAAACTGCATAGTCCGTCTGATGTATTAGACCTCGATTTGGTTCTAAGCGAATTAGACAATAAAAATGTAGAAGGTATTGTTCATCAGGACACTAAAATAGGGCATTTTCATTTTTATGTTTCCAACCTTGAAACTACTAATGAATTTTACAAACAATTAGGTTTTTCGCAATTCAACCATATACCACAATTTAATTATGCAGATGTAGGGATGGAAAGTAACTTCAAACATCGTATTGCAATGAATACCTGGCATGGAAAAAATAAACCAACAGCATCAAAAGAAAATGCAGGGTTATACTATTTCAATCTAGTATTTCAGTCAAAAGAAAAATTGGAAAGTGTAATTACAAAATTTCCGAATGCTAAAAAAGAAAATGACAGCTTTTGGTTAAATGACCCGACAGGAAATTTAATTTGTTTAAAATCGGTATAGAAAATGGTAAAAAAAGAATTAAATAATCATTGTAAAGAGGAAGCAGGAAAGGTATACCCAGTAGTAAATTTTAATAGTTGTGGCGGAAAAAAAGACTGTGTTGTAGTATGTCCCTATAATGTTTTTGAAATGCACCCCATTACTAAAGAAGATAAAGAAAAACTTAATTTAAAAGGACAAATCAAAACGTTTTTCTTTAAACAAAAAGCTTACGTTATCAATCCAGATCAATGTCATTCTTGTGGGCTTTGTGTTCAGGCTTGCCCCGAAAAAGCAATAAAATTGACAAAACATATAAACGCTAACAATAAATAAATAACCTTTAGCACCCTAGTAAAAACTTAGAAAATATAGAATGAAAACATTATTTTATTTTATCGCTATTTCATTGATAATTACTTCATGTAATAATTCAAAGCAAGAAACCAATTTGCAAACTCAGAACACCGAAAGACTAACTGAATTACAACAATTATTAGTTGGAAAAAAGGGGAAAATTACATTTCCTGAAATGATAGCAGAGGTAAACTATTTAAATGACAGTACTTTACACTGGAAAACAACTAGCAAAGAAGGAATAGTTGTTGAGGGGTATGAAAAAATGTATTACAAAAAACTTACAGACAACTTACACTTTCTAAATTGGATAGAAAAGGACGGTTGGACGGTAAGTCAAATCATAGATACAAAAGCAGGAACGGTTAAAGCATTTTGGAGTTTTGCAGACGAAAAAAGTCAACGGGGCAAAAGGACTTCAATGTTTGTTGATGGAAAATTTGAATTTATAAACTAAAAAATGCCACCCACACAACAGCCAGAGTTTTGTGTAGGGTCGCAGAGCCAAAAAAGGAACTCGTGTTGAGTTAGATTACTTTATTCTGCTTCTTTACAGGTTTTTCGAGACTGGCTCATAAGAATTTCAAGAGGCGGCTTCAATGAAACGATCGGGATTGTTAAGAATAATTTTGTTTTTTTTAAACGGCTTATTTTCAGATATTAGTGTGGAATTTTGATGATATCGAGTATGTTTAAATATGACGAAAAATCGTGTTATGACATATGGTTTTGTTATATTTGTTTAAAATGCAACAGATTTTTTTTCAAAGGCTGACGAAAGTAATTTTAAAAGACAGACTTAACAATCATAAAATGATAACAATTGACAATTATTTAGACAGCCACTATATTCATCGAAGTAATTGGCTCAGAGCTGCCGTTTTAGGAGCAAATGATGGTATTATTTCTATTTCAAGCCTTGCAATTGGTGTGGCAACAGCAAGCATAACAAGAGATCCTATTCTATTAGCGACTATTGCTGGCCTTGTAGCAGGTGCATTATCTATGGCAGCCGGTGAATATGTTTCAGTTAGTTCTCAAACAGACATTGAAGAAGCAGATATTGAAAGAGAAAAGTTAGAACTTCAAACAATGCCCGAAGCAGAATTAAAAATACTTGCAGAGATTTATGAAAAACGTGGGCTTAAAAAAGAAACAGCTTTACAGGTTGCAAAAGAATTAACAGAAGCAGACGCTTTGGGAACACATATTCGAGATGAATTAGGGATTAATGAAATTAGTCAGGCAAACCCTATACAGGCTGCTTTTGCCTCAGGTACAGCATTTACAGTGGGTGGATTGCTGCCACTTTTGGTGACGCTTTTTGCACCTGTTTCAAGTATGGAATATTTCTTATATGGTTTTACAATTTTATCACTTATTATCCTTGGAGCAATTTCTGCAAGAACAGGTGGTTCAAGTATAAGTAAAGCAATTGTAAGAATTGTAATTTGGGGAACAATTGCTATGGGTTTATCTGCCTTGGTTGGATATATTTTTGGTGTTAATATATAATCTTTAAGCTTAAATAATATGAACGCAGCACATTTTCATCTGGTGGTAAATCATTTACCCATCATTTTCCCGATAGTGGGGGTTATCATTATGATTACAGGTTTGGTTTTTAAATCAGATGCAGTAAAACGAACGGCTTTCTTAATTTTCATTATAGGTTCTCTGACCTCTATTGCAGCTATGACAAGCGGGGAAGGTGCTGAGGAAGTGGTTGAAAACAGTAGCGGAGTTGCAGAAAATTATATTGAAAGACACGAAGAGTCGGCAGAACTATTCTCAATTATGAGTCATATCTTAGGCGGAATTTCATTGTTTGGACTTTGGGCAGGCATTAAACAAAAAACATTTGCAAACATTACGAATGTTTTAATATTGGTTTTTGCATTTGTAGTTATCTATTTCGGTAAAGAGACAGGAACAACAGGCGGTGAAATAAGGCATACCGAAATCAGAACAAACAATAACGGGTAATCAGAATTTAAAGAGGCTATTTCGTCTCTTTTTTTGTGTTGCAAGTTTAAAGGGGGCAATCGCTTTTCAACATAAGCCGTCTTACCCTTAAATTAAACTTCGAAGTACATTTGAGATTATCGTAAAGATAGATTTAGGTTATTGATTTGACTTAATTTGAAAATAGTTTTGTATTTGGAAATTTAGCGATAACCGAAAAATAAATCTTATTTTAGTCCCAAACCTGTAATAGTATCCCAACATTATAGGTCATTTTAGAGTGACACAAAATAGTATATGGAAAAATTAAAAATGTATTTTCAGAGCGTTGGTTTTGACACTATAGCAACTGATAAAATCACCGGTTGCTTCCAGCCAAAATTATTTGACAAAGGCGACTGTTTTGTGGAAGAAGGCAAAACTTCTTTGCAAATGGGTTTTATTGAAACGGGGCTGTTTCAATACTTTTCTGTCACCGAACAAGGCGAAGAAAGAACCACCTATATTTCTTTACCAAATACGTTTGTTACTTCACTTTTAACTTATCTGACCGAATCGCCAGCAAGAGAAAGTATAAGAGCTTTGACACCTGCAAAACTTTGGCTTATTGACAAATCAGATGTAGTGGCATTGCAAAATCAAATTCCAAAATTTAAAGACTTTTACATCCAACTTATGGAATGGCAAATATGCTGTATTGATAAATCAAAGTTTGATCTTATTATATTGACGGCTGAACAGCGTTATGAAAAATTACTCAAAGAAGAACCTGAATTATTACAACAAGTACCCTTACAATATATTGCGTCAATATTGGGGATCACACCAAGGCATTTAAGCCGATTACGAAATAAAATTTAACAGCAAATCACTTTTAGACATTTGTCCTGTTGGTTGGTTCAAGTTTGAATGACCTTTGCAACGTAATCAAAAACAATTTACGTTATGCAAAAAAACCTTCTTTTACCTTCAATACTTTTTCTAACAAGTATGGCCTTCGCTCAAGGCAAATTCCCTAAGCATCAAATTAGTATTAATGGTTTTAGAAATCCATCCATTGGATTGGAATACCAACAAAACCATTTATCTGTTCACGGAGGGTATTATGTAACCAATTTTACAAGCGGCGTTACAACCGAATTTTTAAAAACAGGTGTAACCTATTGGTTTTTACCTGTTGGTCATAACGAAATACCCTCTTCATTTTATGCCGGGGCTTCTTACTTGCGTGGATTAACAAGGGATTATAACGACAAAGATGCCTTTGCGGTTGAAACAGGCTTTCGTTGGTATGTCTGGAAAGGGCTCAATCTCCGTCTGGGTGTCATTGCCCTTACCGCACAAGGCGAAGACCTAAAAATAAATCCTACACCAAGTATTAGTTATTCATTCCAATTCTAATGAGCTATGAAAACTGAAAAGACAATTGGTATTTTATTCATTGTTGGTGCAATAGGCGTACTGGTCCCCTACACATTTTTGACCATAATTTTTGATTATCCCAATATTCTTCGACAAGAAACAGGGATCATTTTGACAAAATTTCACGGAGGTGGCAATCGGTTAGTATGGACTTGGTGGGCTTTTGCTATTTTGGGATTACCACTTTTAGAAGCTGTTGTTTTAATTGGACAAAAATTAGAACCGAAATTTTATTTTATCCGTTGGGCAACTACTCTGGGCGTTATTGGTCTATTCGTGCAAATGATTGGCTTATTGCGCTGGACTTTTGTAGTGCCTGTTTTAGCCAACAATTTTGTAACAGGAAACGAAATGACAAAAGAAGCCAGCAAAGTCGTTTTTCAAGTTGTTCATCAATACGGTGGTGTCGTTTTAGGGGAACATATCGGGCAATTATTTACCATTGCCTGGACAATAATGATGACATCGGCTTTTGCTCAAATCCAGCTTTTTCCTAAATGGACAATTTGGCTGGGGTATATTGCATCAATTATTTATCTACTTGCACAAACAGAACTTTTTGCAACAGTGATACCTACTATTGCAGTAGCAGGCATGGCAGGTTTTTTGGGTAGTACACTTTGGATTGTTTGGCTAATTGTGATTGGTGTTACAATTAGAAAACTGAAACTTGACTAACCAAAGCGGTAGTCTTTACATAAAAAAGACTTCTAAGACTCTATAAGACATTGGTTTTTAAGCTATTGTTTAAAATTATCAAAGGCTCTACTAAAAAGCTTTCTGTTTTATAAGCTAAATATGTGAAATAAAAAATCACTATATATAATGATTTTTTTAGTATTCAAGATTTGTAGTTTTGAAAAGACAATATTCATTGTTTATGGTAACAGCAGAAAAAAGGAACCATAATTAAAAACGACTCAGTGTCTGAAGATTTAGCAACCGGAAACCAGCTTTTTTTTATTCCTTATGATAAGGTTACTGCCTCAGTTTCTTATTCCAGAAATAGAATAACACCTTGTCATCAATTTTTATATAATGGTTTTGTTTACACCAGAGCTGATAATAAACCAGATGAAATCGTAAATGATTATACCGTTTCCAATCAAGGAATCGATTATGATTTTAAGCTCTTAGATTCTTTTAAACTGGACTTTCAGGTTTTAAATGTTTTCAATGAAAATTATGAAAGCCCAAAAAACAGACCTATATCAGGTCGAAATTTCAATATGTATTTAATTTTAAAATTTCAATATTATGAAAATTAGCAATTTACTTTTAATAGCGTTTGGTATTTCGTTATTTATCTCGTGTTCAAATGAAGTTGAAAATGACGTTAAAAATGAAGTTGATAACAAAAAAAACACCGCAAATGGAGATTATTCCAATGGATTTTTCATCCTAAATGAAGGAGGTGCAGGTCAGGGAACAGTATCATTCTCTAGTAATGATTTTGGGGTTTTTACAAAAGATGCCTATACTGCAGAAAATGGAAGTGATTTGCTTGGAAAGGATGCTACAAGTATCTTTTTTAACGGCGACAATGCTTATATTATTGCCGGAGCATCAGATGTTATAACTGTTGTTAATAGATATACATTTAAATTAATAGCTAAAATTGACACAGGTCTTAAACAACCTAGATATGGAGTAGTAAAAGATGGTAAGGCTTATGTGATCAATTCTAATAAATATGTTGGCTGGGGAGGCGCTTGGGATAATGATGATACAGATGATTATATTGCTGTTATTGATTTAGCCACAAATAAATATGAATCTAAAATTGATTTGAATGCATCAGCAGACAGAATTATTGAAAAGGATGGTAAATTATATATGACGGAGTTTATAAACAATAATGACAATTTAAATTTATTGTTATTTGTTGTAGATATTGCCACAAAATCTTTAGAAACGCCAATAGTAATTACATCCGAAGCATATACTGATGCACTTTCTATGGAGGAAAAAGATGGAATTATATATATTTTAACAAACAATTATTTCCAAAAAAGCAAAAACAAAATAGTAAAAGTAAAAATAGCAGACAATACTATTTCTAGAATCACATTCCCTGAAGCTTTAAGCGAAGCTAGCTTTATGGATATTTATGACGATAAAATTTACTACACTGTAAAAAATTCGGTTTACGCCATAAATACTAATGTGACACAGGCAACAACTACACCAATTCTAACAGCTCCTACAGAGGCTTTTTATGGATTTGCTGTTAATAATAATCGTATTTATTTGGCAGATGGTGGAGATTATAAGTTAGACAGTAAAGCTTATGTGTATAATTTAACTGGAACTTTGCAAAAAGTATTAACTGTAGGTGTGCGACCAAATGGGTTTTACTTCAATAATTAATACATGGATAGGATAATACGTTGTTGATTCAGTAGTTGTGATATTCTGCTGAATGAATTAACGTATTAACCCGACAAAACGAATGGCAGAAAGTGCCGGGAAAATCTAAAAACTAAACCTTTACAATAGAAGGTACAAGAAAAATAATTCAAGTTAAAAAAGTTAACTATGAAAAGTAAAAAATCACTATTCATAATGATTTTTTTAGGATATAAGACTTGTAATTTAAAAAAAATAACATCCATTTTATGAAAAAAAAAGCCCCCTTTAAGTTATTAAGTTTACTAGTAATACTAATGACTACTTTAGCTAGTGCACAAACCTTTACAGTCAACAACTTAAAATATACTATATTATCTGGATCAACTGCAAGTATAAGCGGATACGATTCTAAGCCAACAGGGATTTTAAATATTCCCAGTACTATTACTAATGCGGGTATTCAGTATACTGTTACAAGTATTGGTGCTAATGCTTTTATAGATTGTTCGGGACTAACTTCTTTAAGTATTCCAAATTCGGTTACAAATATTGACGATTTTGCTTTTATTAGATGTACAGGATTAACGTCTCTGAGTATTCCAAATTCGGTTACAAGTATTAGTGCTGGCGCTTTTGCTAATTGCACAGGATTAATGTCTCTAAGTATTCCAAATTCGGTTACAAGTATTAGTGGTAATGCTTTCATTAATTGTTCGGGACTAACTTCTTTAAGTATTCCAAATTCGGTTATAAGTATTGGCGATTTTGCTTTTTCTAAATGCACAGGATTAACGTCTGTAAGTATTCCAAATTCGGTTACAAGTATTGGTCATAATGCTTTTATAGATTGTTCAGGATTAACGTCTGTAAGTATTCCAAATTCGGTTACATTTATTGGCGATTATGCTTTTTCTAAATGTAAAGGATTAACCTCTTTAAATATCCCTAATTCTCTTACAAGTATTGAGGCTGGCACTTTTTCTAATTGTACAGGATTAACGTCTGTAAGTATTCCAAATTCGGTTACAAGTATTGGTAATGGGGCTTTTATTGATTGTCCGGGACTAACTGCTTTAAGTATTCCAAATTCGGTTACAAGTATTGGTGATGGCGCTTTTGCTTCTTGTCGAGGATTAACGTCTTTGAGTATTCCAAATTCGGTTACAAGTATGGGTCATAATGCTTTTCAAAACTGTACAGCATTGAAGTCTGTAAATATTTCAAATTCTCTTACAAAAATTGGTATTTTTACTTTTGGTTATTGTTCAAAGTTAACGTCTGTAAGTATTCCGAATTCGGTTACAAGTATTGGTAATAATGCTTTTGCTTATTGTTCAGGGTTAACGTCTGTAAGTATTCCAAATTCGGTTACAAGTATTGGTCATGATAGTTTTTCTAATTGCACAGGATTAACGTCTGTAAGTATTCCAGATTCGGTTACGAGTATTGGTTATTTTGCTTTTACAGATTGTACTGGCCTGACGTCTTTAAGTATTCCAAATTCGGTTACAAGTATTAGTCCTTATGCTTTTAAAAACTGTACAGCATTGAAGTCAGTAAATGTTGGCTGGGCAAGTCCTTTAATTATAGATAACTTAGTTTTTTTAAATATTAATTTAAAAAATGTTGCGTTAAATGTTTCTTCTCCGGGTAACGTTGATGACTATAAAAAAGCCTATATATGGGAAGATTTTTCTTCTTTTAATCCCGTTTTAAGTACAAAGTCTTATTTATTAGACAAGAGCATACTAGTATTTCCCAATCCAACTAAAGATTTTATCTCTGTTTCTGGTTTATCACAAACAGTAAGCTATAATATATTTAGTATTTCGGGAGCTAAAGTGTCTAATGGCACTGTTTCTAATAATGAAAAAATAGATGTTCAAAGCCTGAATAATGGAGTGTATTTTATGGAATTAGAAGAAGGTCATACGACTAAATTTATAAAAAAATAACTTAGTTTATATGTTGCAGAAGTTTTGTCTTTTAAATTGATAACCAGTGATTTGTATTTGTTTCAGCTTGTAATGTATATGATTTTGATGATAATAATCAAATTCAAAATATCACCTCTTATTGTATTCAAAAAGTTAAAAAACACTAACCGAAAAAAAGAACAACGAACAGTAAATTAATATCTAATAAAATGATAAAAACAAGAACAATAACTGCTCTAATCCTTCTGACAATTACTGCAATCTTTATAGGCTGTAGCAAAGATGATAGTGTCAATCCGAATCCGAATCAAAATTCAATTAATCTTGAAGATGCTAAACTGAATAACTTCCGATTATTTGGCATTACGCCCGTTTCAATCAATATTACACAACCCAGTATTGTAAATAATAAAGAAACGGTATTTGGGAAGATTGATATTGTTGTACCCAACACTGTTTCTTTGAACGGAATTGCTTCTTCCATTACATCAAATGAATTAAACCTAAGCAAATTTGCTATTCTACCAGGTAACAGTACAATGCTGAATTATGAAACACAAAATCACGTACATACTATTGTAAATGTGTTGGATAATTCGCAAGAATTATTACATTACACAGTAAATATTAAAAAAGAAGTAACACCAACACCATCTACATTAACAGTCGTTGATTTTAAATTTGAAAAAAGTAAAAATCCGCAATTGCCTAATGATGTAACTATTGAAAGACGTTTTAACGATGCGAATAGTAGCCAAGCCATTTATCTATTTGTACCTAAAGGGACTAATTTTTCAAGTTTAGTACCAACTGCCACATTTGATGCAGAAGAAGTATTCTATACCCAAGACTCTTCCATCCCGCTCTCAGATGTGAATACTCCATATCCAATTGTACCAACCAGTTTTGATTTTGCTTACCCAAAAAGTTTTATAATTGTTTTAAGAGACAATGTAAATAACAGGTTAAAATGGGTTGATGTATTTGTTGATGTGAAAGACCCCGTAGAATTTGCAAATGCAGCTATTACAACTAATATAACTGCCTCAAGTTCTTCTACATTTATTGCAGGAATTACCACTTGGAAAAATGTGGGAAACCATAAATTAAACCTTCAATCAGGGACTACCTATGAAAATTTAATACCAAATACAACCTCAAACCTTATCACTTCGAATATGTTTTTTATTGGAAATAGTCTACCTAATCAAAGTGATAACGTAAGTGTTCGAGTTATAGGTAATTTACCAGTTGGCACATACAAAACTACAGCTGTTTTTTATACAAAATTTACTGGACACGATGCGATAAACGATTTAGTTAAACCTGCTAAAATGAATATTACTGCGAACATTACAAATTAAACTAAAACAACAATAAAACAAATAGTACAACTATGAAAAAGACTGCATTAACATTACTTTCTTTGTTTTTCTTATTATTCAGTTGCAATACAACTGACGACTCAGATTTACCAAAGCTTGAGGAACCAAAGCCTGAGGAACCAAAGAGTTATATTAAAACCATTGACTTTTCTTCTTCAGTAAGTTCTCCTGCTACAATTAATGACCTTGATGTTGAGAATGGATATCTTTATTTTATTCATAAAATCGGTATTTACAGAATTAACCTTAACTCAGATGCAAACACAGCAGAGTTTATAATTGAAGATGATGAACACTGGCCTAATACACTAAAAGTAATTGGCAACAATTTATATTATCAAGGTCTTTATGGTTGGACTATTTCTGACGATATCAAACAAGTCGATTTGAACTCTATTTCTAAAGGAGTAAAAGCTACCTATCCTATCAGAGGAACTTCTAGATCACAATTGTGTAAAAATTCAGGTAAATTATATTATACATCAAGCATTGATGCCTATTCGGCTCTTAATAATTTTTACGAATTTAATCCATCAACTACCCATCAATTAATCGCCACAGGTGACTACATTGTACCTGAAAATTTGAGAATGGTAGGTCAATTCTTGTATTTTTCATCTTTTGATGAGATTCGAAAATTTGATTTAAATAAGCCATCAGAAGAATCTTCACTTGTTTACACAGTTCCTAAGCAAGAAAAAGAAAGTAAAATTAGAGGATTTGATATCAAGGATAATATTATTTACTATACACTAGAATCCAGTAATAAGCTCTATTCTAAAGACTTAAAAATTGTAAACCAAGAGCCAAAAGTTTTGGGAATCAATAATAATAAAGATGGCGTGGGATATGGGAAATTAATTTTGTCTGACAAAAAGTTGTATGTTGAAAAATTGACAGACTCACAATTAGATGTTTATGGGATTAAATGATTAACAGGTAAGAACTGCCTTTGCGAGTGCGACTAAAAGTATCGAGAAAATGGCGAATTTTTAAAAAAATATAATCTCAATTACTAGACATGGATAAATTAAAAATTGATGCGAGTAAAGCGCTAAAAAACGCTGCATTAAATGAAACCGCAAAACACTATTTACTTCAAAATCCAATTTTGTTTAAATTACTTTTAAAAGGAGCAAAAAGATACATTGGAGGCGAAAACTTAGAGGAAACTATCCGAACTGTTAAAAAATCAAATTCTGAACAATTTCAAACTTCTATAGAATTTATGGGAGAAAGTGTTCACTCCATCAACGAATCCAAAGAAGTAACACAAGAATTTATAAAAATAATTGATACAATAAAAAAAGAGAAACTGAATGCAATAGTTTCATTAGATTTATCCCATATTGGATTAGAAATCGACAAGCAATTAGCACTTGACAATTTTAAAGTATTAGCTGATGCTACTAAAAACAGCACTATAGAACTAATCATTAGTGCAGAAGGAGTAGAAAGAACCGATAAAATTCTAGATATTTTTTGTGAGATTTCGCCAATTTATCCAAATATAGGAATCACAATTCAGGCATATTTACATAGAACTTTAGATGATTTAGAACGAATTTTAAGAGAAACCCAAGGGAAAATTAGAGTTGTAAAAGGTGCTTTTGCTACACCAGAAGGGCATTCATTGAGTCGAGGAGAAAATTTAGACAAGCAATACATTAATATTGTTGAAAAGCTTTTATTAGAAAAACGCAAATGTTCTATTGCTACACATCACGACAAGATTCAAAATAGTGTAAAGCAATTAATAGATAAATACAATATCCCAAAAACAAATTATGAATTTGAAATGCTTTATGGAATACAGGAAGATCTATTAAAAGGGCTTCAACAAGAAGGTCATCCGTGTCGACAGTATATTGTTTATGGAAAAGAATGGTACCTATACTTGTGTAATCGTATTGCTGAAAATCCAGATAATTTATTTCAATTCATTATCGATATTATGGAGTAATTAACCGTTATTACAAAAGTATAAAAACAACGAACCGCTAATCGCCGTTTGGCAACCCTTTTAAAAAAATATGAAAAAATATATGGTTGTTGAAAAGTTCAAACCGAATTGTTTCGAAAAGAATAATGAATTATGGAATAGAAAAGGCAGAATGCTTCCCGAAGGGCTTTACTATTTAAATTCCTGGGTCAATAAGGAGCAAAATATTTGTTTTCAGCTTATGGAAACCAATAATCCAGAACTCTTTGATTTATGGATTAATCATTGGAAAGAATATACCGATTTTGAAGTTTTCCCGATTGACTGAGTTAAATAAAAAGCAATGCAGCAACAATTGAAGTCACAAAAGCAACAACAAACACTGATTTTCAATCATTGAAAAATATAAACTAAATTATACACAGATTTCGCAATCGAATAATTCCATCTAAATATTTTAAAACTTGTTACTAAAACACCATTTTACGGTTTTCCGTAAGTAGGGTGTTTTTTTATTTAGTATATTGGCTAAAACAAACGAAAAGCGAAGTAAATTCCTTTTCTGTATTAATTTAATTGAAGAACACACATTGCGCAAAATAGGTTAGAGTGGCCTAAATTTGGGTGTTGTAGGCAATATTTAACAACCATCCGTTAAAAAAGAACAAATATGAGTTTTGAAACAGAGTTTGAATCACATTTAAAAAAATTTAATACTGCGCCATTTATGTTTATTGGCTCTGGACTTTCTTCTCGTTATATTAACACTGAAGGTTGGGGAACACTTTTGTCTAAAGTATGCTCGGAATTGAAATTAAAATCAAACTTTCATTATTATAATTCAAAATCATCAAACGATTTAACCACTGTAGCAAGTTTAATGGCAAATGATTTATTTGAAGATTGGTGGAAAGATGATAGATTTATTGATAGTAGAGCTTCATTTGAACAGCACGTTAAAGACCCGGAAAGTCCATTAAAGTACGAAATATGCCAATATTTATCAAAAAATGAAGGCATCATAAATGCTGAAATGGAAAAAGAATATCGTCTTTTAAAAAAAATAAATGTAGAAGGAATTATCACCACTAATTGGGACTTGTTACTGGAAAAAACATTTCCTGAATTCAACACATTTATTGGACAAGATAAATTAATTTTCAATAATTCTATAGACATAGGAGAAATTTACAAAATTCATGGATGCGTTTCCAGCCCAAATAGTTTAGTTGTTACCAGTAAAGACTATGAACAATTTCATTTGAAAAATCCCTATTTAGCTGCAAAACTGCTTACCATTTTTATGGAACATCCAATTATATTTTTAGGATATAATATAGGCGACACTAATATTCATTCAATCCTTAATTCAATAATTAAAATTTTAGATAAGCAAACTATAGAAAAGCTAAAAGACCGACTAATTTTTTGCGAAAGAGATGAGTCAGTAACTGAAACAACAATAAATGATGGAAATTATTTAATTAATGAACTTAATCTTCCTATTAAAAGAATTAGATATAAAAGTTTAGAAGATGTATATAAAATTTTAGCCAACAATAATAGAAAGTTACCGATAAAAATTTTACGACATATGAAACATATGGTTTATGATTTTGTGAAAAATACAAAATCTAAAAGTAAAGTGTATTTGGCAGATGAAACGAATATTGGGTTATTAGATATAGAAAAAGTTCAATTTGTTTATGGTTTTGGAATTAAAGAAAATCTTTCCTCATTAGGTATTAAAGGTGTGAGTTCACGAGATTTACTATTGGATGTCATAAATCAAGATTTACAAATAGATCATGGTGCTTTATGTAAGGCTGCATTACCCACGATTCAAGGAAAATATCTACCTTATTTTAAATATTTAAGATTAGCTAATTTATTAGATGAAAATGGTAATATTCCTATTAACGACGAAACAAATGAATTATCACCAGCCTTAATCGATAAAATTAATGCTATTAAAATAGAGGATTTTCATCCTGTAAGTCAATACTTGTCAAAAAAGGAAAGTATAAATCAAAAATATAATTCTGTAAACAATTTAATCGCTGGGGAAACAGAAGAACATGCAATGATTTATATCCCAATGCTTGATATTGAAAATATAAATTCAGATGAGCTGTTAAATTATTTAAAAAATAAAAATCTGAAAACAGAGGATTTAAAAACACAAGTTCGAAAATTAATTTGTTTATATGATTTCTTAAAATATAGAAAACAAATATAATACTGCCTACAACAAGCACAGGCGTTTGGCAAGATTGCGAATTTTGTAATAAATTCACGTTTACGTTTTGCAAGAAATGTTATCTTTAACAGACCTGAGGCTCAAAGCCGAATGGATGAAATAAAGTAATTAGTTCCTAAGTTTACAACCTCGCTAGGCACTAGAATGTTAGCGTTCATTGTAGAGCAACACCACAAAAAACGAAAGTAGTAATATTGAATTATGGAGCATAAACATAAAGAAACGGACACACTTTTTCTTAAAGCAGGAGAAGGAAGAGTTTACAACTGTGGGACGATGACCGCAGTTTTCAAGGCAGACGAGAACGAAACCGCAAACAAATATAGCATTTCAGAGTGGTGGCTTGAACCAAACTCAGACGGGTCAGGTGCTCACCAACACGAAGACAATGATGAAGTTTTTTACGGCATTGAAGGCACTACATCCATACTTGTTGGCGATAAATGGGTTGACATTGAGCAAGGAACTTTTTTAAGAATACCTGCCAAAACTGTTCACGATTTTGCAAACAGAACAAATGAGATATGCGGGTTTCTTAACTTTTTTATTCCTGGTGGCTTTGAGAGAAATATGCCTTCTATTGTAAAATGGTTTGAAGACAATAAATAATAAAAAAACATTGACAGAAAACAACGAACTGCTAAAAAGGGTCCCTGTCGCACAACTAAAAAAAGACTAAATCTAACTTGCAATCCATTTTTTTAAACAACTTGAATATTGAAAATCAACACATTAAACCTTGTATAATTTGATAAATCAAAATTATTAGAAGGGAATTTTACTAGTAAAACAAAATTATTAAAAGTGAAAGACTTCAATCATTACGTTGACAAATACAAAGAGCAACTCAATAAAGGAGATATTCAAGAAGCCTACGTTGGACTTGTTAAATATGTAACAAGACTTGGGACAACATTATCCAAAAATCTTTCTGAGCAATATTCATTCGGAAGCCTTTTTCAAGGGTATATGGACTATACCTACTTCTATTACACCAACGATTTTTTGAAACAACGCAAGTTAAAAATGGGACTGGTATTAAACCATTCAAAAATGCAGTTCGAAATTTGGCTTTTAGGGCACACCATTCCGCTTCAAGAAAAGTATTGGGAGTATTTTAAATCGACAAAGTGGAATAAACACAGAATGACAAGACCTCAATACGCTATACTTGAAACTACTTTAATTGAAAAACCAGACTTTAACGACTTGGATAAACTAACAAGGCAAATTGAAGAAAAATTAGTGCTTGTGACCAATGAGATTTTACAAGACATAAAGAAAAGTAAACTGAATTAATGAGGACACAAAACAAACCAGCACCTAACAACAGTGCTTGTTGCACAATTAAAAAACCAAAATAGCATGTTATACTAAATTGAAAACCTAAAACGAACAATGACAGACCATCAAGATATTCAACAAATTTATTTTACACTGCTACAGGCTACAACATTTGACGAAAAAAGTTTAGATTATGCTATTGTCGACAAACATATTCATAATGCTATCCTATTATCCAAAATTGGTAATTCCGGTGTGAGTATTTTTGACTTGAACAGAAAAGAACATTTGTTCTATTCTTTAAACTTTGCGGAACTTCTGGGCTACAATTTAGAAACTATAAAGACGCATGGACAGGATTTTCTAGATGATAAAATTCATCCAAATGACAAACTTACACTTTTTAAAAACGGAATTACGGCTCTTAAATTGTTTAATAATTTTTCTACAGATGAGAAAAAAAATTATAAGCTCATCAACGAGTATAGAGTATTAAATATTCAAAATGAATATGTTAGACTAATTGAGCAGCATCAAGCTTTAGAATTAGATCCTTTCGGAAATGTATGGCTATCTATTAGTATAGTAGACTTTTCGCCAAACCAAGAAAACTTTGATGGTGTAAAAAGTCAATTATTGAATTTTAGAACAGCTAAGAGCATTCCGCTAAATGATGCGAATGCTAAACCGCAAATTGAGCTTACCACAAGAGAAAAGGAAATCCTGCAATTAGTAAAACAAGGCTTATTAAGTAAAGAAATCTCTGAAATACTTTCGATAAGCATTCATACTGTAAACACACACAGGCAAAGATTTTTAGCAAAATTAGAGGCAAACAACTCGATGGAAGCTGTGATTTTTGCAACCAAACTTGGCTTATTGGAATAATACTGATAAATCAGTATTGTGCAACGAAACAACAAAATAGAGCTTTACATCGTTAAAAAAACGTTGTAAAGATGTATAAAATACTTGTTTTCTTTTTTTGTTTATGCTGTTGCAGAATAAATAAAGAAGCGGCCTTAATATGTATGGACTTTTTTAAATGATAAGAACAACAACGGATGTTTCCTAATTTGTGTTATATCTTTTTTTGGATAAAGAAACCAGAAAAAAGGATGCCGTTTCACTTAGGATTACGGCATCTGATTTATGAACAGGATTATTGAAAAAGTGTACGTTTTTAAGAAAAATATTTTTTTCTAAACCAAAAAGCCACATTTACCAGTGCAATCAAAGCCGGTACTTCCACCAAAGGACCAATGACACCGGTAAAAGCTTGTCCGCTATTGATTCCGAAAACTCCAATAGCAACCGCAATTGCTAATTCAAAATTGTTTCCTGTGGCGGTAAAAGCAATCGCAGTACTTTTTGAATAATCAGCACCAAAATATTTTCCGATAAAAAAACTGATGACAAACATGACCACAAAGTAAATTATCAAAGGAATTGCAATCCGAACCACATCCATCGGAATTTGAACGATTAATTCACCTTTGAGACTAAACATGATTACGATCGTAAACAGTAAAGCAATTAAGGTAAGCGGGGAGATCATAGCAACATATTTATTCTGAAACCATTCTTCTCCTTTCAGTTTTATCAAACTATAACGGCTTATGATGCCAAGTGCAAACGGAATTCCTAAATAAATTCCAACGCTTTCTGCAATTTGCCCAATGCTTATATGTACCTCAAAACCGTTATAGCCAAAATAGGGTGGCAGGATAGTGATGAAAAGATAAGCATAAACGCTATAAAGTAAAATCTGAAAAATACTATTCAAAGCGATTAATCCTGCCGCATATTCACGGTTTCCGTCTGCAAGGTCATTCCAGACCACCACCATGGCAATACAGCGGGCCAGCCCAATCAGGATCAAACCAATCATATATTCCGGGTAGCCTTTTAAAAATAGAATTGCCAGTACAAACATTAATACTGGACCAACAATCCAATTTAAAAATAAAGAAGCTCCTAAAACTTTTAGGTTTTTAAAAACAGTACCCATCTTTTCGTAACGCACTTTTGCCAAAGGCGGATACATCATTAGGATGAGTCCAATTGCCAGCGGGATATTGGTAGTTCCGTTAGAAAAAGAATTAATAAAACTGCTGCTTGACGGCATAAAATAACCGATAGCAATACCTAAAAGCATGGCAAGAAAAATCCATAAGGTTAGAAACCGGTCCAGAAATCCCAGTTTTTTCCTTTCTGATGCAGGTGAACAATGATTTAAAGCCATATTATTTTTTTATTTGTGAAAAAACATAAAATAGTTCACTAGCAATTTGTAAACTGCGTTCGTGATATTTCTCGGTTTGCTGCGGGGTGTTATCAAAAGCTTTTGGATCGTCAAACATAATCGGAATCCTTTTTTCGGCTCCTGCAATAAACGGACAGCCATTATCAGCCTGTGAACAGGTCATGATTGCAGCAAAATTGCTTTCAGGATTAAAATTGGCATCATATTTTTTAGAAAAACAGATAACAGGAGATTGATTTTTAGCAAATTTTACGGCATAAACCGGATTCGTATCCTCAGAAAGTTTTTGAATCTTAAATCCGCTATTTTGTAAAGTTTCGGCAACTTTCGGAAACATAGCTGTAGCTTCGGTGCCGCCAGAATAGCAGTAAACGTTTTTTATTCCGTAATAATGAGCGGCAGTTTGTGCCCAAATTTGCGACAGATGGCTTCTTCTGGAATTGTGGGTACAAATAAAATTGAGCCGTATTTCTTTCTGACTTTCAACTTTCAACTGAATAAAATTGATAAGCGGTTGTAGAATAGTTTTGCGTCCTGATGGAATTTCTTCATTATGAAATAATTGAACAATCTTTTCAATATCAGTAAATAATGGTTGTTTATTTAACATATCAATTTAAGAGTAAGGTTTAACAGCATTTACCACCTGGAGTGCATGAATTAGCGTTATCAGCAGGTAATTGTGATAATTTTATTTTTGGTTTTTCAGATGGAATTCCGCATTGATCCTGGGCAAGACAGGCCGTTTGTTTGTTTAGCAGTAAAAAGTCTTTTCCGTTGAATCCTAAATCGTATTTTCCAATGGTGC
This sequence comes from Flavobacterium cheongpyeongense, assembly GCF_003202435.1. Classification (GTDB taxonomy): domain Bacteria; phylum Bacteroidota; class Bacteroidia; order Flavobacteriales; family Flavobacteriaceae; genus Flavobacterium; species Flavobacterium cheongpyeongense. The sequence goes on along the minus strand of NZ_QJHK01000002.1, from coordinate 301,921 downwards.
TGTCCTGATATTCGACCTCGATTTCAAAATCTCCAATGCCTAAGACTTTTTCAGAAAGTGCTATAATATGATTGAGTTTGTTTGGTTTTAAGCGATGTTCAAAATCATTAGCATCCCAAAGCTGAAAGTTTACAACTGTTTCTTTGCGTACGGTTCCGCCACAATCGATGAAGTTTTTGGTAATGAAACCCACTTCGGTAACATGAAAATGTTCTGGCACGAAGTTTCCGTTTGGTAACTGAAAATTTACTGTTTCTACAGTTTCTAAAATGGTTTTAATTTCTGAAAGTTTCATAATCTTTTTTATTTAATTGTTTATTGCAATATTGCGATTTTGTTGCAAAAAAAAAGTTTTTTAACAACACTTAAGTTGGATTTTTCTAAAGTAAAAATTGAATCCAGGTATATAAACTAAAACATGTAGTAAGCCTATTAAAATTGAACCAGGTAAGATATTTAGAGCAATTATTTTAAAAAGACTATAACTTTCAAATTCCTGAAAATTATTTTGCAAGCTCATCATGCCTTCTTTTGTAAGATTGATTTTAAGGACTAAAAATACAGCAAGACCGGCAAAATGAAAACCATTTACCAAAAGATGTATAATATACTCCCAGCGAGGTAGACCACCCATAAATTTCCGACTGTCTTTTTCTACATATGCATCGATGGTCATTATAAAAATGTCAAGAAAAATAAATAGCACGCCTATAAAAAATAGTTTGTTATTTTCGATGCTAATGAACAATGTATAAAGAATACCTGAAAATAAAAAGGCTCTTATAGTATGTATGAGATGTTCAAATTTACTCTCTTTATTTTCATGCAAACGATATTTATAAAGATGTAAATACACTCCATCAAACAACGCTAATGCTGAATATAAGAGTAATAATATTGTACAGATAACAAAAGCAGTTTCCATATTAACAGCATTTTTGATTTGTAACAGTCAGGATAATTTTAGAAAAGTATTCCTTTAAGGTATCAAATGTTTTTTCGTCGATACAATAACAAATCGAATTTCCTTCAATGTTTCCTTTGATGAGTCCTGCGTTTTTTAGTTCTTTCAAATGTTGGGAAACAGTGGGTTGAGCCAGAGGCAGTTCGTTTACTATGTCGCCACAGATGCAAGTATTTACTTTTAGCAAATATTCGATTATAGCAATTCGGGCAGGATGTCCCAATGCTTTTGCGATGGTAGCTATTTGGTTTTGCTTATCTGTAAAATGTTCTGTTTTAGTTGCACCCATTTTTTAATCTTTATATTGCAATATTACGATATTAAATTCAAAAAGCAAAATAAAGGAATCATAATTTTTTATGTAAAGATACAGGTTAATCAAATTCCTTTTCTAAGATGTAAATAATAATAACAAATACGATTCAAAGGACATTCTTCGCATTTGGGCTGTGGCCGGCAGATTTCCCTTCCCAGGAAAGAAATTGCCATGCCAGTTTCAGACCAGATTTTTTGGGGTAAAACTTCCATCAATTGTTTTTCGACTTTGTTGCCATCTTTGCTTTCCTTTGCAATTCCGAGTCTGGGAGCGACACGTATTACATGTAAATCGGTAATAATTCCTTCGGCTGGCTGGTGTGCTTCTCTTAAAATAACATTGGCCGATTTTCTTCCCAAACCTTTTAATGCGGTCAGTCCATTCAGGGTTAACGGGATGTTTTGATCATTTTGAATCGTTTTGGCAATTTCTAAAAGCCAGTTTGTTTTCGTTGCATGATTACGAACCTTGCTGACATAAGGCATAAAAGTTTCAGCATCAGCTTTTGATAAACTTTTTAAAGTTGGAAATTTAGTAAAGAGAGCAGGAGCGATTTTGTTGATATTGGCGTCAGAATCCTGAGCCGATAATACAACCATCACCAGTAACTGATATGTATTTTCATAATCAAGAGGATGTTTTTTACCTTTATATTTCTTTAAAATAGGCTTTAAATCATTCGCCCAGTCTTTTGTTTCTTCAAATAAATCCATTTTTAGCTAATTATGAATTCAGTTATTTTTTTGATTACCTCATGATTTCCTAAAATTTTGCGGTGTCCTAAACCTTCAGTTAGGTATAAACTGCCTTTTTGAAGGTTATCATGAATATGAATTCCGGCCTTGACAGGTACTTCAGGATCATTTTTGTCATGAATTACCAAAACAGGAATTTCTACTTCTCTTGCCGCTCTGTATGCCGAAAAATCATCCATTTTTACCTGGTATTTTTTTTCAAAATAATCACGTAAACGAACACTAATTTCAGGTTTTAATCTCAATTTAGAAACAAATTCAGCCAAAATATCCTGTACAATATCGCCGCTCCCAATCACAACTGCTTTTTTAACCCTCAAACCATTTTTAAGTGCATTCAAAACAGACATTCCGCCCAGCGAATGCCCAATAGCAATTTCAAAAGGCCCGTACTGTTTTTCAATTTCTAAAACAGACTCAATAAATTCAGACATAATACTTGATTTTCCTGCTGATTTTCCGTGGGCAGGTGCGTCAAAGCTTACAATTGAATACTGGCTTTCTATAAGTGAATCGGCAATTTTAAATAATTGTGTTCCTCGTCCTGACCAGCCGTGAACCAGTAAGATTTTTTTATTGCTTTTTCCATACTCATAAACCATAATATCCTTATCAATTGCCGGAATACGAATCGTTTTACAGATGCTTTCAGAATCCATTTTTAATTCTCTTTTCGGAATTTTATGTTTTATAGGCGTCGTAAAAAGTTTCGCTGTATATAAAGTAACCAGTTTACGGGAAATAAGTGCACATAATTTAACAGAAAAGATAATAAATAATGGGATTTTTAGGGATTTTGTAGGATTTGGTGTTTTTTTTGGCATAATGATAATTTTTATTCTGAAGTTAAAATTAACATATTTTTTCCTAAATTTAAAAAACATAAAAGTACCAAAAATAATAGAATTTACATACTAATTGGGGTTAGTGCCAACTTAATAAATAATAATCTTAAATGAAAATAGTTCATATTAGTGCAGAATGTTACCCAATGGCAAAAGTAGGCGGTTTGGCCGATGTTGTTGGGGCATTACCAAAATATCAAAAAAATGCAGGTAATGAAGTCAGGGTAGTAGTTCCCTGTTATGATACCAAATTTAAAGCCGAGAATGTCTTTGAAACGGTATATGCCGGCAATGTTGTATTAGGAAATTTTGAGTTTCCATTTAATGTATTAAAAGAAGCTACAGATAAATTAGGATATGAATTATACCTGATTGAAATAAAACAGCTGTTTGACAGGCCAAATGTATACGGTTATGAAGATGATATTGAACGCTTTTTATCTTTTCAAATCGCCACTTTAGACTGGATTTTAGCAGAAAATACAATTCCGGATGTCATCAACTGTCACGACCATCACGCAGGATTAATTCCGTTTATGCTTCAATTCTGTTATAAATATGAAGCTTTAAGTGGTATAAGGACTGTAATTACGATCCATAATGGATTGTATCAGGGATGGTTTAGTCATGATAAAATGCATTATATTCCGGAGTTTGATGTGCGCCATGCCGGATTTCTGGAGTGGGATAACGCTCTGAATTCATTAGCTGTTGGGATAAAATGTGCCGATGCTGTCACCACAGTTTCACCGAGTTATCTGGATGAAATTAATGTTTCGGCAAACGGACTGGAATCATTATTCAATAAAGTCCGAAGTAAATCAAAAGGAATTTTAAACGGAATAGATATCGAACTTTGGAATCCATCAACAGATAAAATGCTGGAAGAACATTATGATATCGATAACTTTGATTTTGGAAAACAAAAAAACAAAGAAAAATTATGTGAGCGATTCGATTTAGATCCAGCAAAACCTTTATTTAGTTTTATCGGAAGATTATTCGATGAAAAAGGAGGCGATCTTTTGCCACAGGCTTCGGTGTTGTCTTTGTCTGAGAATTTCGAAAATATTAATATTCTGATTTTAGGATCAGGAAATCCTGATATTGAAGAACAATTACTACAATTAAGAGACGATTACAAAGGGAATTACAATGTTTTTATTGGTTATAATGAAGAACTGGCGCATTTGATTTATGCCGGATCAGATTTTATTTTAATGCCTTCAAGAGTAGAGCCCTGTGGGTTAAACCAGATGTATGCGCTACGCTATGGAACAGTTCCGATAGTGAGAAGAACAGGAGGTTTGCGTGATACGGTAATTGATTTTGGCGATAACGGAAACGGAATTTGCCACGACCAGTCATCGGTTGGAGATGTTTGTTACTCGATTAACCGTGCGGTAAAATTATATGATGAAAAAGATCATTTTAAAGAAATAATAAAAAGAGGAATGGCTACTGATCATTCCTGGGAAAGTGTTTGTCAAGAATATATCGAAATATATAACCAAAATTAATTAAAAAAAATGAAAGTTAACAAAAAGGGAGTCGTTGCTATTATTTTAGGAGGTGGTCAGGGATCACGTCTATATCCATTAACAGAAACCAGATCGAAACCGGCCGTTCCGATTGGTGGAAAATACAGATTAGTAGATATTCCAATATCCAACTGTATCAATTCGGATATTTTTAAAATATTTGTTTTGACCCAGTTTAACTCGGCTTCATTGAATGCCCATATTAAAAACACTTTTAATTTCAGTATTTTCAGTCAGTCATTTGTAGATATTTTAGCAGCTGAACAAACACCTGACAACCCAACTTGGTTTCAGGGTACAGCAGATGCTGTCCGCCAGTGTATGTCGCATTTCCTAAAACATGATTTTGAATACGCTCTTATTCTTTCAGGTGATCAGTTGTACCAAATGGATTTTAACGAAATGCTGGATGCTCACATTAAGGCAGATGCTGCAATTTCTATCGCTACTTTACCCGTAAATGCTAAAGATGCCCCTGAATTTGGAATCCTGAAAACGAATCATGAAAATTATATCGAAGCTTTTATTGAAAAGCCAAACGCATCACTTTTACCAGAATGGGAATCGGAAGTAAGCGAACAGATGTATGCACAGGGCAAAAAATATCTGGCTTCTATGGGAATTTATATTTTCAACCGTCAATTATTAGAAGATTTGATGGCAAATCCGGATACCAAGGATTTTGGAAAAGAAATTATTCCGCAAGCTGTAGGCAAACATAAAATTTTGAGTTATCAATATGAAGGATATTGGACAGATATTGGAAATATTGAATCCTTTTTTGAAGCAAATATTGGTTTAACAGCTGATATACCTGAATTTAATTTGTTTGATAACGACAACAAAATTTTCACACGTCCAAGGTTATTACCGCCTTCAAAATTCAGAAACTCAAATATCAATCAATCTTTAATTTCAGAGGGCTGTATCATCAATGCGAAGGAAATAAAAAACACAGTTGTAGGCATTCGTTCCAGAATTGGAAACGGCACAGTGATTCAGCATTCATATGTCATGGGTAACGATTTTTATCAGGATATTGATGAGATGAATAGGGATAAGCTGAACAATAAAATCCATATTGGAATAGGAGAGAACTGTTTTATCAAAAATGCTTTAGTAGATAAAAATGTACGCATCGGTAACAACGTCCACATCAACGGAGGCAGTCATCTGGAAAATTTTACAAGCGAATTGTACACCATTAAAGACGGTATTGTTGTTGTCAAAAAAGGTGCGGTGCTGCCAGATAATTTCCGAATTGATTAAAGTTTTAGTCCTTGGTAATTAGTTCTTTCTGATTAAGAATTTGATGGAGGGATTAATAATGTTATTGAAGTCTTTTTTACAAGAAAATGGCATTAACTTAGACTACTTACCACGATTAAAATCTGTTACTAATAACTAATTATTATATATTTAAGATTAAAAACAAATTAATGACTAAATTGCTAAGCACTTACTAAAATTACTAAGCATTAATCACTAGACACAAATCACTAAAAATATATGTCCAACGTTATTACGCATTCTCTTTTTACCGATTTTGATATCGATTTATTCAAGGCAGGAAAACACTTCAAATTATACGAAAAACTAGGGGCACACTTGGTAGAAGTTAATGGCATCAAAGGTGTTTATTTTGCAGTTTGGGCTCCAACTGCACAATCTGTTTCGGTTGTAGGTGATTTTAATTACTGGACTCAGGGTGAACATTTGCTTCAGGTACGTTGGGATTCTTCCGGTATTTGGGAAGGTTTTATTCCAAATTTAGACAAAGGAGCTCTTTATAAGTATAAAATTCAGTCTAATATTGACGGAATCGTAACTGAAAAAGCAGATCCTTTTTCTTTGTACTGCGAAAAACCGCCTCATACAGCTTCAGTAGTCTGGGATCTGGATTATAAATGGAAAGATGATAACTGGATGCAGTCTCGTCAGGAACATAATGCTTTGGATAAACCTTATTCGGTTTACGAAGTACATTTGGGTTCCTGGAAACGGGGAGATCATAACCGGTTTTTAACCTATTTGGAACTCGCAGATGACTTAGTGGCCTATGTCAGGGAAACAGGATTCACACACGTTGAATTTATGCCTGTTATGGAGTATCCTTATGATCCTTCATGGGGTTATCAGTTGGTTGGTTATTTTGCGCCTACTTCCCGTTTTGGCAAACCGCAGGATTTTATGGTTTTGGTAGATAAATTACATCAGGCAGGAATTGGGGTAATTTTAGATTGGGTGCCATCACATTTTCCAGATGATGCACATGGACTTGGTTTTTTTGACGGTTCACATTTATACGAACATCCGGATCGCAGAAAAGGGTATCACCCAGACTGGAAAAGCCTTGTTTTTAATTACGGACGCAATGAAGTACGTGCTTTTTTAATCAGTAACGCTGTTTTTTGGCTCCAGCATTATCATGTTGATGGTTTACGTGTTGATGCCGTAGCTTCGATGTTGTATTTGGATTATTCCAGAAACGATGGTGAGTGGGAACCAAATATATATGGTGGAAGAGAGAATCTGGAGACGATTAGTTTTCTTAAAGAATTTAACGAAGTAATCTATGCTAATTTTCAAGGTGTTCAGACTATTGCAGAGGAAAGTACCTCTTTTCCAATGGTTTCAAGACCAACTTTTACAGGCGGTTTGGGCTTTGGAATGAAATGGATGATGGGATGGATGCACGACACTTTAAAATACTTTCAGAAAGAAACTGTCTACAGAAAATACCATCAGAATGATTTGACTTTTTCGATGACTTATGCTTTTACCGAAAATTTTATGCTGCCTTTTTCTCATGACGAAGTGGTTTACGGAAAACAATCGATTATCTATAAAATGCCGGGTGATGAATGGCAGAAATTTGCCAATTTAAGATTGCTTTACGGTTATATGTTTACCCATCCCGGAACCAAATTATTGTTTATGGGATCTGAATTTGGACAAACAGCCGAATGGAATTTCGAGAACAGCCTCGACTGGCACTTATTGCAATATGATTATCATTCAGGAATAAAAAAGATCATTACCGACTTAAATCATTTATATAAAACACAGCCTGCGTTATACGAAAAACAATTTAGCGGGGAAGGTTTTGAGTGGATCAACTATTCGGATCATCAAAATGCAGTTATATCGTATATCCGAAAAGGAAATAATACTCAGGAAGATTTGATTGTTGTTTGTAATCTTACTCCGGTTGTACGTGAAAAGTATAGAATTGGAATTCCTCAGAAAGGAAAATTAAAAGAAATTTTCAACTCTGATGCAACTCTTTACAGCGGAAGTGGTGTAGGCAATCCTGGAATTTTAAAAATAGAATCTTCACCTTATGATGGACGATATTTTTCTGTCGAATTGACGTTGCCTCCTTTAAGTGTAACGGTTTATTCTTTAGTATAAATGAGTAGTCTTTTTTTGTACTGTGATTTTTATGTTTTTTCAGGTCATAAATTACCGAATTAATTTTTTTTAGACGGGTAAATTATCACTCAGTCATAAAAAACGTTTTCGTTAATAAAGCTTTTATTCATAGAGGATTAATAAGTTTTTTTGTAAGTTTGAAACTAAAGGCAGCATCATTAATTAATTCATTCAGCATATGATTATAAATACCGCATTAGAATACAAAGGCAATTTATTTCCGTCAAAAGTCGTTTCGTATGAGCATGAAGGCGATTCCATTTCTTTTAATACAGACAATAATGTAATTTTAAAAGTTACTGTTCTCAGGGACAGTTTAATTCGGTTTCGTTTTACCACAAAAGGTTATTTTAGCAATGATTTTTCGTATGCAATTGATAAAAGTCAACTGCATGGCTATAATTTTTTGACAGTTACAGAAGAGGAAAATCATTTTGAAATTAGAACCAGCAAAGTAAAATGTAAGATCAAAAAAGAAGATCTTCGTTTATCGATTTACGATTTAAATGATGTTTTGATTCTGGAAGACGAACTTGGTTTTCATTGGGAAGAAAGCTATGAATATGGTGGAAATATTGTAAAAATGAGTAAATCATCCAAAGATGGTGAATGTTTTTATGGTCTTGGTGACAAAGCCACCCAATTGAATCTAAAGGGAAAAAGAGTTGAGAATTTTGCTACCGATCAATACGCCTATCAAAAAGACCAGGAACCTTTATACAAGGTAGTTCCGTTTTATATTGGTCTTCATAACAAACAATCTTACGGTATTTTTTTTGATAATACATTTCGTACTTTTTTTGACTTTTGTCATGAAAGAAGAAACGTTACAAGTTTCTGGAGTGAGGGTGGCGAAATGAATTATTATTTCGTTTACGGCCCTCAAATGCAGGATGTGGTTACAACTTATACCGATTTGACTGGTAAACCTGAATTGCCGCCACTTTGGGTTTTGGGATATCACCAATGCAAATGGAGTTATTATCCGGAGAGCAAGGTAAAAGAGATTACCTCTAAATTCAGGGAACTTAAAATTCCATGTGATGCGATTTATCTGGACATCGATTATATGGAGGGTTTCCGATGTTTTACGTGGAATAAAAATTATTTTCCGGATCCAAAGAAAATGGTTGCCGAATTAGCCGATGATGGATTCAAAACGATTGTAATTATAGATCCCGGGATCAAAATCGACAAGGATTATTGGGTTTATAAAGAAGGATTAGAGAAAGATTATTTCTGTAAAAGAGCCGATGGTCCTTATATGAAAGGTAAAGTCTGGCCGGGAGAATGTAATTTTCCGGATTATACAAATCCTGTGGTCCGCGAATGGTGGGCAGGACTGTTTAAAGAATTAATTTCGGACATTGGTGTAAAAGGTGTTTGGAACGACATGAATGAACCGGCTGTGATGGAAGTACCAAATAAAACTTTCCCAATGGATGTTCGTCATGTTTATGACGGTAACCCTTGTAGTCATAGAAAAGCACATAATATTTACGGAACACAAATGGCAAGGGCGACTTATCATGGCGTAAAACGATTTGCTTATCCAAAGCGTCCCTTTGTCATCACCAGATCAGCTTATTCAGGGGCACAGCGTTATACTTCATCCTGGACAGGTGATAACGTAGCGACCTGGGAGCATTTATGGATTGCGAATATTCAGGTGCAGCGAATGAGTATTTCCGGAATGGGCTTTACAGGCTCTGATATTGGAGGATTTGCCGAACAGCCAACAGGTGAATTATATGCACGTTGGATCCAGCTAGGTGTTTTTCATCCTTTTTGCAGGACGCATTCCTCCGGAGATCATGGAAATCAGGAACCCTGGGCATTTGACGAAGAAGTGGTTAATATTACCCGAAAATTTGTAAATCTTCGTTATCAGTTATTGCCTTATTTATATACGATGTTCTGGCAGTATATTGAAGAAGGAATTCCAATGTTGAAGCCTTTGGTATATTACGATCAGGATGATACACAAACCCATTACCGCAATGACGAATTCATTTTTGGGAATCATATATTGGTTTGTCCAATACTGGAACCAAATGCTGTTGGAAGACGAATGTATATTCCGAGAGGGGAGTGGTACAACTATTGGACGAATGAATTTGCAACAGGAGGGCGAGAAGTATGGGTTGATTCAAAATTTGATGAAATTCCGGTTTTTGTAAAAGCAGGATCTATTATTCCTAAATATCCTGTACAGCAATATGTCGGAGAGTTAGAATTTGATGAATTGATGCTTGATTATTATTTCAAAGCCGGAAAAGAGAAATCAGAAGTCTATGAAGATGCGCAGGATGGTTATGATTACAAAAAAGGCCGTTTCAGCTTTTTATCTTTCCGTACTATCGGAAAAGAAAAAGAAGTAATCATACAATTACACAAAGAAGGAAAGTATGTAACTCCTTATAGTAAATACAAAATTAACTTTATCGGATTGCCTTTTAAAGTAACAGAAATTGAAATTGATAATGAAAAAATTGAATTCAATGCTGCTGATTTTGAAGAAAATCATTTTTTAGTTGTTGAAAAGGAATTTAGTGAACTGCATATTAGCGGTGAGTAAAGTAAATGTATTTGTCATTCAGAAAAACAGCGAAACTATTTTTTTAAATTTCGCTGTTTTTTTATTCTTTCTTTAAAGCCTCAATTTCAGAAGCTGAAACTTTAATCACAGTACCGTGCCTTGTTCCATTAGGAAAACTAACCTGCTCAGAAATGTCTTCCCAGCCTTTAGCAGTTTGTTTCACGGCTCCATATTTTTTCTGGGTATATTTATCAAAATAAACGACCCATTCGTTATTGATTTGAATAGCAGTTGGTCCTTCTGCCCAGTAATTTCCTGTGATAGGTTCACTGGCTTTTGTGTATGGACCTAGTAGTTTTTTGCTGGTGGCAATTTTTAAATTTTTCTGAACCGGTACTTTGGTTTCGTCTTTTAGATACATCGTAAAGCCATCATTGGTCTTTACAATCGAAGCGTCGATGACATTGAAACCCGGTTCGTATAATAATTTAGTTTTGGAGAATTTTTTAAAATCTTTGGTCGTGGTATAATAAATCCTGTGATTATATCCTTTTTCTTCTTCTGATTTGGTTTCTAAAAATTTGCCGTCAATGGTTGAAGCCCAATAGATCATATATGTTTTAGATTTTTCATCATACGTAATTTCCGGAGCCCAGGTATTTCTGGCTTTTTCTTCATGTGCCATCACTGGAATAAATTCCTGCTTTGACCAGTGAATCAAGTCTTTTGAAGAAGCGTAACCAATGCCTTTATCCGTCCAGCTTACTGTCCAAACCATGTGATATAAACCATTGCCACCCTTAATTACGCAGGGATCTCTCATCAATTTGTCTTTTCCAACTTCAGGAGTTAAAAACGATGCATCATTTTTTAAAGTATTCCATTTGTAACCATCTTCGCTGTAAGCCAAATGTAGCCCATCTTCGCCATTACCTTTAAAATAGGTAAATACATAACCGTCAGATTTTAAAGTATAGTCGTTAATAGTAAGCCATTTTTCAAAGGTTTTTGGCCAGGCTGCATTGGTCCCTTTTACGCCAAGACCAAAGCCATGGCCTCCGTCTTCATACAAATGCATTTCTGCAGAAACTTTTTCTTTTTTTAAAGCCAGATAATAATTAATACTATTTTCTACCGGAACCGCTTTGTCATCAGTAGCGTGAACTAAAAATGTTTTTGGTGTTGAAGCTGTTATTTGTTTTTCATTCGAATATTTTTCGACTATTTCAACCGGAGCATTTTTGCCTAATAAATTATCTTTTGAACCCTGATGTGTAACTCCTTCCTGCATGGATATTACAGGATAAATTAAAACTGAAAAGTTTGGTTTTGCACTTATAGTATCAATAGGAGTATATACTTTGTCATTATAGTGTGTTGATAATGTAGCGGCTAAGTGTCCGCCAGCTGAAAATCCCATAATTCCAATTTTATTCGGGTTTAGTTTCCACTTTGCGGCATTTCTTCTGAGCATACGTATGGCTTCCTGTGCATCCTGTAATGGAGCAACAGTTTTATTTTTCATAATCTCATCACTCGGTAATCTGTATTTTAAAACAAAAGCATTTATACCTAAATGATTAAGCCATTCGGCTATTTTATAGCCTTCTTTGTTGATAGCCAGCATTCCATAAGCGCCTCCAGGACAAATGATAACAGCTGTTCCGTTTGATTTTTCTGGTTCTGCAAAATATGGAGTAAGGGTAGGTAGTGTTACTTTTCGTACATCTTCGGCGACACCATTTTTGGTTATTATTTTTTCAGTATATTCTTTAGGTTCAATGGCGTCAGGAACTTTATCCCATAACGGAATTTCCTTTTTTTGGGAAAAAGCAGCAAGGCTTATTCCTATAGAGACAAAAAATAACAGTTTTTTTTTCATTATTTCATTTTATAAATTTCTGAACCGGCTAATAAAAAGCATCCTAATCCGTAATCTTCAAAATCAGGAATTTTGTCATAAGATAATGGCTGACCGTCTTTTGGCTCTTTTCCGGTTGACTGCAAATAGCCCAAAAAGCCATTTTCATGTAAACTTTCTTTTATTATCGCGTTCCATGCCTTTTCAACGACTGGAAGATACGTTTCTTTTTTCAAAATCCCGCTATTGATCCCGTATGCCATTCCGTAAACGAATAAAGCAGTACCCGAAGTTTCTTTTTCACCAAAATTTGTTGAATCGTGTAAACTCACATTCCAGAATCCGTCAGGTCTCTGAATTGGTATTAAAGCAGCAGCCATCGTTTTTAGGTCTTTTACATACTGATCTCTGTGTGGCGCATTTTGAGGGATGATAGTCAGGACTTTTGCCAAAGCACCAATTACCCATCCATTGCCACGGCTCCAGTAGCAATCTTCGCCATTTGGCTCTTTGTAGGGAGGATCAAAATCGGCATCACGCCACCACAAACCATCTTTTGGATTGAAAAGTCCGTTGTCACCCTGTTTGTTTCTCGAATACATATACATTTGGTACATTTTTTCGAAATAACGATTGTCTTTTTCTAAAACACCCATTTTTGCAAAAACCGGCATTCCCATCTGAATAGCATCAATCCATGACCAGTCATCTAATTGAGGGGTATTCAGTAACATATTGATGTTTGCTTTCGTGTTTTTTAATTTTTTAGCATCCGGTTCTAAATTATACAAATCAATATAGGTTTGAGCTGCACAATAATTGTCGGCATTACGGGTAACATTTCCGCCATTAAATCCCCATTTGTGGAATTCTGACCAGTCGTAAGCATAATTGTAATAGACTTCTTTAGGAAAAATTTCATGCAAAGCCATTAATCCTTCATAATAAACCCCACGTGTCCAGATATTGCTTGGACGTTCTTTATTGGTAATAATGGTTTTACCAGTTTCCGGCCATTTTTGCATAAAATAATCATTGGCTAAAATCATTTGTTTTAACACTAGTTTTTTATCAAATGGCTGTTGGGCGTTTATGCTATTTGTAAATAAAGAGCCTATAACACAGATTAAAAGTAGCTTTTTCATTTTAGTATTATTGATCAGTTAATTTTTTTGTTTTTAAAGGTGTTATTGTGATTGGGCCTAATAATCCCGATGGCATTGGAGTCCATTTTGTGGCATCAAATTTTTTATAGTCTTTATCTACCATATTGATTTCGTAGAAAATCTTCCATTCTTCGCCTTTTAATTCTTTAGCCCGAATTCGGTTTGCTGAAAGATTTGTTACCTGAATTTTTAAAATATTTTTTCCTTGTTTTAATTTTCCAATATTCAATTTATACGGAACCGACCAAGCCGTACCAATAAATTCATCGTTAACCCATACTTTTGCACTTTCCCGAACGTCACCCAAATTTAAGCTCCATGATTCTGTTTTAGCATTCGGATTGTCAAATTCAAGCGTGTATGTTGCTGATCCTGAAAAAGCTTCAGCTTCCGGACTAAGCTTTGTCCATGATTCTAAATTTGAAGTTGTTGCAGATGGAGGTAATACTGGTCCGCCTTTGTCAAAATTTATTTTCCAGTTTCCTTTTAATGCGATTGGTTCAGCAGTTGGTTCGAAGTAATTCCATTTTTTTTGAGTTGCTGTGTTTTCAGTTTTTAAGAAAAAAGATTGTCCGGGATCAATTTTTATTTTTACTAAAGTATTTTTGGCCGTTTTTTGAACAATGGCATTTCCGAAGTTTCTATTTAACGGATCAAAAATAACAACTTCTTTATTTCCTATTTCTAACGGAATAAATCCATCAATTGTTTTTGAGGTATGATTCACCAGATAATAGATTTTTTCGCCGTCAATAGTTCTTCGAATGAATTTTAAACCTGTATTTACAAGATTTTCAGGATATATCTGAGCCTTTTCCAACGTTTTAAAGATATTCGGTACAGGTTTTACAGCTTCTTTATTTTCAGTTAAAACAGATTGAAGTTTTGCTTCCTGATTTTTGTAATCATTAAATCCGGGAACAGACTCCGGTAATCCCTGAAAAATAATTTTACCACCGGCTTTTTGCAGTTCAATTAGTTTTTGCAAGGTAGCCAGAGGCATTTTTTTGCAGGACGGAACAATTAATGATTTGAAAGTACCACCCTGAAGACTGATTTCTCCATTTATTATTTTAGCTTCAGCAATAAAATTATCAGAGATAAAATCAACTCCGTAGCCTTTTTTCATTAGCTCTTTTGTAGTATCATAAAATGGAGTTCCATGTAACCATTCAGATAAAGAATGTATTTTGAATTGAAAAAACAAAGTTCCATTATGGTATTTCTCCCATGTATCAAAAATAGGCCAGTATAGTAATATTTCATTGTCTGATTTCCCCTGCTGCAATATGGACTGGCAGTTTGAAATATAAGAGAACAGGGCAGGTGCATCCTCCCAAATACTGTTGGTTGTATTAAAATTTACAGAGGCATAAAATTTCCATCCCGGCCACACTGCCCGTTCGGGTGAATAAGTAGAGCCATGAAGAAAAATATGATTGACGCCATTGAGCATTAAATCTTCTGCTTCGGGCTTGCATTGTGACAAAGCGGTTTTAAAATGCTCTCTCAGCCAGGTAAAGGTTTCTGAGGATACCAGATTTTTTCCAGAAATATGTGCTGCTGATGATGAGAATTTTAACATTACAGGATCTGCATCACCCTCTCGGATATCTTCTTTATCACGTCTAAAGCCCGGAATTTCGAATGGCATTGATCCAAAAGTTTCACATTCCGGAATATCCGCTGATGCGTATAAATCAATTAAATTCCCTGGTGATCCGTGTGCCTGAAGTTTTGTTTTGAAGTTTTTTGAATGCGCCCATTGTGTCCATGGCCTATCAAATTTATTCAATAATAAGTCGGCTATGGTCTGTCTGTAATCACTTTTTATTCGGTTAGCAATTTCATTATCAGTTTCACTTAATAGTAATGGTAATTGTTTTTTAAGGTCATAACCTCTTCGGTTTTGGAATTCTTCGAAGAAATTTGGTGTAAAATCAGTTCCGTAAACTTCATAACTATCATTAAAAATAGCCCTGATTTTTCCTTCTCTTCCTTTAAAAGCATTATTAAACGGAATGACATAAGCATTCAACGCTTCCTCTGAATAATGATCTAATGTATAGCCTTTACCACCTGGTGCAGCTCTTTTTACCTGCTGTCCGGTTTTACCGCTAAAAACAGCATATAGAGTATAATCTGTTTTTTTAGCTTTCCATTTTAATTTGTCAGTTTCTAATGTATTGGGTAATGCTATTTCAGATCCTTCAATTCCTTTATCAATACCCTTTAAACTTCTGTTTTTTAGCTGATCTGTAAGGTTAAGATAGCTTCCGTCGCTTCCATAGGCTACCACATACAAGAGTTCAGCAGGTATTTTTTCCTTAACATCCTGCAGTTTTATAGAACGATCAATTGTTTCGTTCTTTTTGAGCTGATATTTTTCTACAATCAATTTTGTAGCGGCGTGAGGTAATGTAACATGAGAACCACCGTAAGGCCAGCCTGTACCCAAAACCATATCGACCTGCATATCAAGACTATCTGAAACATGAATGGTATAATCCAGCATTTCCATCCATTTTGGCGACAGATAATCTATAAAGTTATTCTCTTCTCCTTTTACACCATATATAGGAGTAATTTCTACACCGCCAATTCCGGCCTTATGAAAATCTATAAGACTCTTTTTTAAGTTTGGTTTATCTACAGCACTGCCCATCCACCACCAACGTGCCCAGGGCTGATTGATATTGCTGGATTTGGGCCATGGTGATACGCCTGACTCCTGAGCAAATGAATTGAAAATAAAGCAAAGAATAAATAAGGAAGAAAAATAGGTTGGGTTAAGTTTCATTATAATAGATGTATTCTATGGTTATTGAAGATTATTTGCCCTAATTGATAAATTATGAGTTTTTATGTTTAGGCTAATCGAGTAAAAATATAAAGTTTTTGTCAAATTGCTATCCTGTTGCATCCTGTAGTTAATTATTAATAATAAATTAGTAAATAGATAATAAGGTGTGTTTTTTTATATTTCACAGTTTTTACTCCAAAAAAGTATGAATGCTTAAAAAATAATTTAGTTAAAGTTTTGAATTTTATATTGTGAAAAATGTGTTGTGTTTGACGTTGCTAATCAATAAGTTGTCTGTTGTTTCGCTAAATAAGAATTAAAAATTATTTATAAGGTATTGAATGTTAACAGGATGCTGCAGGATGCTGCAGGGAAGTCTTATAGATAAATTTGGCAAAACTAATAATAACCAAAATTAATTTTTTATGAAGAACAAATTTAGTTTTCTGTTGATGATAACTCTGTCTGCATTATTGCATGTATCAGGGTATGCGCAGAACAGAGAGATTACGGGTGCAGTTACTGACCCGGCAAAACTCTCTATTCCAGGAGTGAATGTATTGGTAAAGGGAACCAATAGAGGAACCAGTACAGACTTTGATGGAACATATAAAATATCTGTTTCTCCAGGAGAAACTTTAGTTTTTTCTTTCGTTGGGTTTGTTTCGAAAGAATTAAAAGTGGGTGCCTCTAATAATTATAATATTTCTTTAGAAAATGAAAGCTCGAACTTAAATGAAGTTGTAGTTATTGGTTATGGAACTCAAAAGAAAAAATTAACTTCGGGTGCCATGTCTGGTATTAAAACAGAAAATTTTACAGAACGACCTATTTCAAGAGTTGATCAGGGGTTGGTTGGTCAAATTGCAGGTGTTCGTGTAAAACAAACTACTGGTTTGCCTGGGCAGCCATTTAGTATAGAAATTCGTGGAGCAGGTTCTATTACTGCGGGAAACGAACCTTTGTATGTGGTTGATGGTTTTCCTATTTCTACAGAAGGAACAAATGTTAATGGCGGTTTTTCAAGCGGAAGCCCTTTAGACAATATGAATCCAAATGATATCGCTTCTATTGAGGTATTGAAAGATGCGGCTGCAGCTTCTATTTATGGTTCACGAGCAGCAAATGGTGTTGTTTTAATTACAACCAAAAAAGGTACAAAAGGAAAAACGAAATATACTTTTAATACGTATGGAGGTATAAATAAAGAAGCGAACAGAGTGGATATGTTATCTGCTGAGGGTTGGATTAAAAGAGCAAAAACCATGATTGATTCGCAATGGGTAGGTTCGGGTATTGCCGGTGCTTCAGCGAGTCAAACCAATGCTGAGCGTATTGCAGCCTATAATGCAGTAAATCCATCAGCACCGCTTGTTACAACTAATAATAGATATTTTACATATTTATATGATGAAAGATGGGATATGCCAGGACATCCGGGATTGGATTATATTGATTGGCAGGACAAAGTTTTCCGCACAGGAGAGTTCAGTAATTATCAATTATCTGCTTCTGGGGCAACTGATGTAGTTAACTATTATGTTTCTGCTAATTATCAAAAAAACACAGGTTATATTGTTGGTACTGATTATACCTTGTTTTCTGCAAGAGCTAATATTGACTTTAAATTATCAGATAGTTTTAAAATAGGAATTAATTTTTCTCCGTCTTATTCAGAAAGAAATGACCCGGGTGTTGAAGGAAAAGATAATACATTATTCAAAGCATTAGTAGCAACTCCTGTTTTTGAAAGTGCCCCAAATGCAGCAGGTGAAAAATATACAACCCGATATGCGTGGGGAAGCAGTACAACGAATATGCTTAATGCATTGGCCAGAACTGGAAAAAACTCTATGTATAGAAATATTGTTTCTACTTATGCTGATTATAAATTTGCAAAGGCTTTTACATTTAAAAGTACAATTAACTTTGATAATTCAGATAATACATTCGAGAGTTATACACCCAATGATGTTCTGGCTAGTATAAGGGGAGCTTATAATACCTATAGAAGATTAAATTTTGTAAATGAAAATACTTTAACTTATAATAAATCAGTAGGCAACCATAGTTTTAATGTTCTTTTGGGTCAGTCATTTAGTTCTTATAAAATTACGCGATCAAATCTTTCTTCCGGAGGACTTTATAATAGTTCAACGATAGAAACACTTCCAACAGGTTCTTTGGGGTCTACTAATGCAGAAAAAAACACTTTATTATCTTATTTCAGTAGATTTCAATATGATTATAAAGAAAAATATATGCTTTCTGCAAGTGTAAGAAAAGACGGTTCGTCTAAGTTTGGAAGTGAGAAAAGATGGGGGACATTTTATTCTCTATCATTAGGATGGAGAGTTAAGCAGGAATCATTTTTAGAAAATGTTGATTGGTTGAGCGAATTAAAAATAAGAGCAAGCACAGGAACTAATGGTAGTAACAATATAGGTAGTTATTCACCTTTTTCAATATTAGGGTCTTATAATTATTCAATTAATGGTGCTGTAGGAATAGGGCAAGGAGTAAGTTCTATAGGAAATCCATCATTGCATTGGGAGCAATCAAAAAGTATTGATTTAGGATTGGATTTTTCAATCCTAAAAAACAGAATTTCAGCAACATTCGATATGTACAGAAAAAAGAATACAGAATTATTGCTTAGGCTTCCGGTTCCTGCGGCATCAGGTTTTACAAGTTATCTTACCAATGTAGGGGCGGTGCAAAATCAAGGATGGGAATTTGAATTGAATACGGTGAACGTTAAAACTAATAATTTTGAATGGAAAACATCTGCAAATTTAAGTCATAACGAAAATAAGGTATTGGCATTAGGACCGGATCAGACTAAAATTGAAATTAGCAGTGAGTTTGGAGCAGGGGTTCCATTTGTAAAATTAGAAATAGGAAAACCAATGTACACCATTTTTGGTTTGCAGCAAAATGGTGTAGTAACTCAGGCTGATATTGATGGTGGTGGTACTACTATAGGCGGAAACAAATTAGTTTTAGGAGATCCAAGATATATTGATCAGAATGGTGATAAAAAAATTAATACAGAAGATCGCGTTGATTTAGGAAATCCAACTCCAAAATATACCTGGGGTGTAACAAATACTTTTAAATACAAAAAATTAGATTTAAGTGTATTGGTACAAGGTCAAAACGGTGGAACAGTTTACGGGTTAACAGGAAGAGCAATTAATCGTACCGGAATGGGGTCAGTAGAAAATGCATTAAATGTTGATCCGGCTGTAAGAGGTAACTGGAAAACTTCTTTTGGTTTTCAGCCGAATTCTGATTGGATGTATAAGTCAGATTATGTTAGTATAAGAAGTATTTCACTTGGATATAATTTAAAAGATGCTGTTAAAAGCTTAAAAAGAATAGATAATATGAGGCTTTATATAACAGGTGAAAACTGGTTCTATTGGAATAAATACAAGGGAGGCTTTAATCCTGAAGCGGTAAATACCTCTGGAAGTTCAAATAATGATTTTGCAGTTCCTGTAGATTATGGAGGTGCACCTTTGGCAAAATCAATCGTTTTAGGTCTTAACGTTAATTTTAATTAAAATGAAAAAATATATTTATTTATTAGCAGCAAATTTGCTTTTATTGGGAACAGTTTCCTGTACGGATGAACTGACGCAAATTCCTTTATCACAAGGAACTGAGGAGAACTTTTATGCTACACCCGGAGATTTTATTCAGGCAAGAAATGCAGTTTATTCGGTTGCATTTCATGGAACAGGTACTTATGGTTATGCAAATAGAGTATTGAATTTAAGTGAAACCAGATCAGATAATTTGCTGGCATTGACGACGGCTTCGAGAGATTGGGAAGGAATTAATAGTTTTTATACCTCTATTAGTGCTAATACTTATGTAAAAGAAGCTTATGTAAGTAATTTTAATGCCATCTACAAAGCGAATCAGTTGTTAGAAAAAATTGCTGAAAAAGGAGATCAGATTTTTACAAATTCGGCAGATAAAGCAACAATGGTTGCCGAAGCTCGTTTTTTAAGAGCATTTTGTTATTTTGATTTATTAAGATGGTTTGGAAGAGTTCCTCTGATTGAAAAAACAATGACAGCTGAGGAGTCTACAAAAATTGGAAGAAGCCCGGTTGTAGATATTTATAATCTGGTTATTTCAGATTTACAATCAGCAATTGCAGATCTTCCGGCTTCCACTACAGATGCAACTTATGTTGGTCGTGTTACTAAATATGGAGCAAAAGCTTTACTAGGTTTGGTTTACATGACGCGTTCAAGTCCGACTTACGGTATTGATGGTGCTATGCTTGGTCTAAACGAATGGGATAAAGCATATCAACAATTAAACGATGTTAAAACAAGTGGTTTATATACTTTTGGGACTGATTATGCTACCATTTTTAAAGTAGAAGGAATTACTAATAAAGAAAATGTTCTTACGATTCCTTATACACAAAGTTTAACAGGCTCTGTGGGAGGGAATTTCATGGTTGAAGTTGGTTATGAACCTTATTTTGCATCAATAGGTATAAATACACAACAAGGATCTTTAGAGCCAAGACCAATTTCAACAGGATTCTTAAATATGTTTGCAGCTAATGATAATAGAAAAACAATTGGAATTGCAACAAGTTATACAGTGGCATCCGGTACTTACAAAGGAAGTTATACGCTTCCTGTTTTCAAAAAATACATTGATGCAGCCAGATACGGAACTGGTGGACGTGAAGACTGGGGTGTAGACTTTATGGTAATTCGTTACACAGATGTATTGATGTTGATGGCAGAATGTACACTTCATGGAGGTGGTGGTACTCAGGCTGATGTCGATGCAATTGTAAATCAGGTGAGAACAAGAGCAGGTGTGCCAGCAAATGCCTTAAATATCACTTTGGATCAATTATTTGATGAAAGAAGGAAAGAATTCTTTTCTGAGGGTACAAGATGGTTTGATTTAATCAGGTCAGGAAATGCTATAACTATCATGAATGCATGGAAAGCAGCTGAGGACACTGGTAATAAAATTAGAACAATCGATAAAAATTCATTGCTATATCCAATTCCTTTATCTGAAATCTTAGCAGTTCCAGGATTGTATGATCAAAACCCTGGCTACGATTAATATCTCTCGTTTTTATTTTAATACAATTTGACCATTTTTTTCATTTTTTAATAACCGTCTCATTTTTTGGGACGGTTTTTTCATGTTAAGTAGCACGCAACAGGATTGCTGTAACAACTCTAATAAATAAACTTGAACATTAAATTTTTCAAAAAACAGTTTGAGATTTTAATGGTAATGATAAAAAATAAATGGTTTTAATTTTACAGGGCAGTAACATCGTTATTGTCTTTTTTTGTCTGATATATTAACAGAAACAGGGAAGCACAGGATAGAAAAATGATTTTGGTTGCCTACCTTTAAAACTCTAGTTTTAAATTTCAATCCCTATGACTTACATCAAAAATCTGTTTTCATTTTTAATTTTTTTAAGTGTTTCATTTTCCATAAAAGCACAAGTTAAACTACCAGCATTGGTAAGTGATAATATGGTTTTACAGCAAAATACAAAAGTCAATTTATGGGGATGGGCATCTCCAAACGAAAAAATAAACATTCAGTTAGGATGGCAAAACAGTTCAGTAGAAGTTGTTGCAAATGCAGCGGGAGACTGGAAAGTTGCTGTTGATACTCCTCTGGGAAGCGAAAAACCATATTCCATAACGATTAATGCCTCAAACAAAATTGTACTTAATAACATTCTCATTGGCGAGGTTTGGATTTGTTCCGGTCAGTCAAATATGTATTTTCCTGTTGGAAAAGAAGAAGGTACATGGAAAACTGGCGTTAAAAATTATGAAGAGGAAATTGTAAATGCCAACTATCCTAATATCAGATTGTTTACGGTTTTAACGAATGCTTCTCCAAAACAACTTGAAGATGTTACTGGGAAATGGACAACATGTTCGTCTGATTCGATAAAAACGTTTTCCGCCGTAGCCTATTTTTACGGAAGAGAGCTGTATCAGAAATTAAAAATTCCGATTGGTTTAATTTCAACTTCATGGGGCGGAACAAAAGCTGAAGCCTGGACCTCTCAAAATGTACTGGAAGAAAATCCAGATTTTTTAACCATTCTGGAAGAAGATGCTAAAAATGAAAAATTGTATCAGGAAAAGCTTGAGACCTATTATCTCAATTTAAGAAATGAAAAACAGGCTAATAATAATGCTTTAAAAACAGAACTTAAAAAGCCTAAAAAGGAAGCCAATAAGACTTCGTATGTACTTTATAATGCGATGCTGCATCCACTTATAAATTACACCATGAAAGGAGTAATATGGTATCAGGGCGAAAGCAATTCCGGAAAAGCACAATTGTATCAGACTTTATTTCCGGCTATGGTAAAAAACTGGCGTGATGACTGGAAACAAGGTAATTTTCCTTTTTATTATGTTCAGATCGCACCACATAAAGGTCAGACACCAGAAATTAGGGAAGCACAATTATTATCATTAAAAACAATACCAAATAGCGGAATGGCAGTTACAACTGATGTTGGTGATGTAAATAATATTCACCCGATTGACAAACAAACCGTAGGACACAGACTAGCATTAATAGCCTTGGCAAGAACATACAACGAAAATAAATTGGTATATTCAGGACCAATTTATGATCACCTGAAAATCAAAAAAGATAAAATTCAGTTGTTTTTTAATTATGTTGATTCTGGTTTCAAAAAAACAACTGGAGACTTAAAAGAGTTTGAAATTGCCGGGGATGACAAAGTTTATTATCCTGCGGTTGCCAAAATTGATGGAAAAACAATAGTAGTTTTTTCAGAAAAAGTAAAAAATCCTAAATCAGTCCGTTTTGCATGGAAAGCAGTACCGGAACCTAATTTGTTTAATGTTGAAAATTTACCGGCTTCTCCTTTTCGCACAGACCTAACTAACTAAAATTAGAGAGTATATTATATTTAAATCTCTTGTTTCCCGGTTTATTCTCATCTAAGAATAAACCGGGATTTATTTTATAGAAAAAATTACTGTTTATCAATTTGTTAATAATTTATTTTATAATAATAGTAATGGTTGAGATTTATTTAATTGATTATCAGTATCTTGATTTTGATTCGTATTGATAACAGACTATAGAATTCTAATTTTAAAAGAATTAGCAGGGTAGTGCAGGATACTGTTAATGAATTATCACGATAATTTTAATAGTACTAACCTTTTAACCAATCCTTTATGAAAAAACAAATACTTTTTGAATCATCTGTGATCCATCTTCGACAGAAACTTATTAGAATTCTTCTTTGTACGATTTTAAATCTTTTAGTAACTCAAAATTCTTTTTCCCAAAATTGGACTATTTTAGGCAATGAATCTCAGGTATCTGCCGCTGCCTCAAGTTATACTTCTATAGCCGTTTTAAATGATGTACCTTATGTCGTGTTAAAGGAAGGAACAGGACCTTTCGTAAAGGTAAAAAAAAGAAATGCTGCAACCGGAACTTGGGATCAAATGGGTAATGATATTGGAGGGAATCTCAATTTTTCCAGAATTTTGCTTGATAAAACCAATCGCTTTTTTGTGACTTACGTAGATGCAGCGAATGGAAATAAATTAGCCGTCAAAGTTTATAATGAAACAACTGATTTCTGGGAACCATTGAATAATGATACCAATAATCTTTATGTTTCAACAGGCTCAGTTACTAATTCTGTTTCACAATATGGCTCAACACCCAGATCTTCACTCGCTTTTGATTCGGATAATAATCCTTATATAGCTTTTGGTGAAGGGGGTTCTTTAACACCAACGGTTAAAAAATTTGATGGAACTTCATGGATTACAGTAGGGACTATTCCATTAAACACTACAACAAATGTTGCCCAGATAGCTGTAGGAGTAAACCTGGCAATCGATGAAGCTGATGTACCATGGCTGGTGTTTTGTAGTTTGACAACTGCCACAACTTCAACCGGCACTATGGCCTTTTATAAATTCAGTGGAGGAACGTGGAATTATATTACTCCAACAGTTACTGCCGGTATCCGACATACCAGTATGGCAATTAATTCGGCAGGTAATCCTGTTATTGCGTTTTTTAATACGGCAGATTCAAATAGGGCAACAGCTATTGAGTACAATAAAACTACAGCGACCTGGAGTTCAACAACAAGAATAGGTTCAAGAGATTCGCCAAGCTTAAGTTTAATTAAGGATGTTTCAGGTAACCTGTATTGTTCTTTTATAGATAATGTTAGTAGTACTCCAACTTATTCTGCCCGTGTATTCAAACAAATTGCCGGTGCTTCGGCATGGACAGAAATGAAAGATCCGACCGTAATTAGAGGAATTGATGAACCGGTTGGAAATTTAACGATCGCGGCAGGAAGTTTATATCCTTTTGTCGTTTATACCAAAACAAATTCCAGCAGTATTGTAACTCCTGTTGTCAGAAATTATATTCCAGCACCTCCACCAGCAGTTTTGACTACGAACGCAGTTACAAATCTTACTTCTACATCGGCAGAATCCGGAGGCGATATTACTTCTGATGGAGGAACAACAATTACAGAAAGAGGAATTGTATATAGTAGAAATAGTAATCCTACTGTCGCTAATACAAAAATTATTGCCGGCACAGCAGGAACAGGCAGTTTTTCAGTAAACATTTCAGGTCTTACTCCGGCAACACTCTATTATGTCAGAGCTTATGCTGTTAATGGCGGAGGAGCAAGTACTACCTATGGCGAAAATATCAGAATCAATACATTGGCATTGCCGGATGCAGTAGTAAATACACCCAAACAAGTAGAATTTTTAAACAGAGGAGTTGTTGCCCTGCGTAAATCTGCCAATGAGGTTTTTATTAGTTGGCGATTGTTAGGAAATGACCCTTCGGATATTGCTTTTAATGTGTACCGTGATAATGTAAAAATTAATGCTACTCCAGTTACAACTTCGACAAATTACATAGATAATATTTCAACAAATAGTACCTATTCAATAAAACCGATTATTAGCGGTACAGAAGCAGCTGCTACGACTCCTGTTTCAGTATGGGCGAACAATCAGCTATCGATTCCGTTGCAAATTCCGCCGGGAGGTACAATTCCGGATGGTACAGCTTACACTTATACAGCAAATGATGCCAGTGTTGGTGATGTTGACGGAGACGGCGAATATGAAATTTTCTTAAAATGGGATCCTACTTTATTGAATCATAATGGTGGAGGATTTTCAGGAGAGCAGATT
Source organism: Flavobacterium cheongpyeongense (assembly GCF_003202435.1). Classification (GTDB taxonomy): domain Bacteria; phylum Bacteroidota; class Bacteroidia; order Flavobacteriales; family Flavobacteriaceae; genus Flavobacterium; species Flavobacterium cheongpyeongense. The sequence goes on along the minus strand of NZ_QJHK01000002.1, from coordinate 276,430 downwards.
TTCGACTGTTATAAAATGAATGGAACTTTGCTTTGGCGTATCAACTTAGGTAAAAACGTAAATGCAGGTCCGCATTTCAATCAGTTCATGGTATATGATTTTGATGGGGACGGAAAAGCTGAAATCATCTTAAAAACGGCCGACGGAACAATTGATGGTACTGGAACTGTTATTGGCAATTCTACTGTTGATTATCGGAATTCAGGAGGTTGGGTACAGGCTGGTCCTGAATTCCTGACTGTTTTCAATGGTTTGACAGGAGCCGCTATGTCAACAGTTGCTTATCAGCCGGCGAGGGCAAATACCGCAGACTGGGGTGATACTTACGGAAACCGTCAGGATCGTTTTGTTTCTGCAGTAGCGTATTTGGATGGTGCCCGTCCGAGTTTGATTATCGGACGTGGTTATTATGATAAATTAATGAGAGCCGCTTATGACTGGCGCGATGGTCAGTTAACGCTTCGTTGGATTTTTGATAGTAAAGATACAAATGACCCTGCCAATAATGCGCTTTCAAGTCAGGGAAATCACCAGATGACGATTGGCGATGTTGATGGTGACGGAAAAGACGAAATAATCAATGGTTCAAGTGCTATTAACGATGATGGAAAACGTTTGTGGACATACGGTCAGGGACATGGAGACGCACTTCATATGTCGGATATGGATCCCGATCGTCCCGGTCAGGAAATCTGGCAGTGTCTGGAGTCTGAAAGTCAATACAGTCCATACGGAATCAGGCTTAACGATGCCAAAACCGGAAAAATGATTTTTGGAGCCGTTACCACCGGAGATGTAGGCCGTGCTCTGGCTGCAGATATTGACCCAAATCACAGAGGGTACGAAATGTGGAGTTCTTCAGGAAATTTATACAATGTTCAGGATGGTCAGATTGGGACAAGTAAACCAACTAACGGAAGCCAGGCTGTAAATGCAGCTGTATGGTGGGATGGAGATTTAGGACGAGAATTGTTAGATGGCACCATAATGGACAAATGGAATCCGGTAACAAAATCGTTAAATCGTTTGTTTACTATTTATCAGGCAGCTCCGGTTTCTTCCAATAATGATTCAAAAAAGAACCCCGCTCTTACAGGCGATATTTTGGGTGACTGGAGAGAAGAAATTATTCTTCGCCGTACAGATAATACAGCTCTGATTCTTTTCACAACAAATATTGTCACAGATTACAGAATTCCGACTTTGATGCATGATCCGCAATACCGTACAGCAATTGCATGGCAAAATTCAGCCTACAACCAGCCGCCGCATCCGGGTTTTTTCCTTGGTTATGATATGGCTCCGGCTCCAACACCAAATATTGCTATAAAAGATATTTCTAATTTAGGAGTTAAAAATGCCACAGCAACAACGGCAGAAGTATTGGTTTATCCAAATCCTTCATCCGGACAATTTAATGTTCGGTTCAACGGTTTTAAAACAGCAAGGGCTACAGTTGTAATTTCTAATATCACCGGTCAGATTGTACTGAAAAAAGAAATAGAGCTTACAGGTAATGATCAAAATGTTGCTTTTAGTATTCCGAATCACAATTACGGAGTTCATCTTTTAAAAGTAATTAGCGATGAAGACACTAAAACAATTAAAATTATAATTGAAAAATAATTGTTTAAAACATCAGCGTTTTAGTGTAGACAAAGGGAACAAAAAATGTATCAAGAATTATTTTTTGAGATAATTTTTCTGTAAAAAAGAAGGTTTACAGTTTTTTTGTAAACCTTCTTTTTTATGCTTAAAACTTAACAGTATAGCACAGGATACTATTAGAAGAATAAGTAGATATATTTGAGGATATCCTTATTGTTTTTTATGAAATTTACCCTCATAAAATTCACAAAAATAGTGCTATTTTGTCTTCCCTTTTTTGTTCAAAAACGCTTTACAAAAGGCAAAAAGTGCGTGATAAGCCAGTCAAAATTAAACTTAAAACAAAAAAAATGACAAAAAAAAATACAATTAGAAATGCTTTTAAAATGAAATTAAAACCAGGTTTTGAAGTGGAATACAAAAGGCGACATGACGAGATCTGGCCTGAATTAGCCAGTTTACTTTCTGAAACCGGTATACAGGATTACAGTATTTTTCTGGACGAAGAGACATTGATATTATTTGCCGTTCAAAAAATTAGTACCGATTTTGATTTTGAACTATTACCCAATCATCCGATTGTAAAAAAATGGTGGGCCTATATGGGTGATATTATGGAAACCAATCCTGACAATTCACCAATAGCAGTAGGTTTGAAGGAAGTTTTTCATTTAGATTAATTATTTTTGTGATTCGTCCTATTTATCGTACTAGAACAAGAAGAGGAAATTTAAAAATGAATTATGAGGCTTCATATAAAAAATACATTGTTTCGGGCGTTACTGTTTTGCACCTTGTTTCAATGTTGGTCGCAGGACAACAGGAATTTTAAGGCTTTTCAATTTCCTGCGAATAAAATCCCAACCATTGACGGGAAAGCAGATGACTGGAAAATGGTTCCCGAAAGCTATACAGTTGGTATGGATCAGTTATGGGAAGACAGCGGAAAGCATTTAAAAGCAAATCCTGAAAACTTAGATGTAAGTGTAAAAGTTGCCTGGGTAAAAGGACTGAATCGGCTGTATTTTTTGTATGAAGCGTATGATGATTATTGGGATTTTTCTCTACCAGGGCTGCACAATGATACTTTTGAAGTTATTGTTGATGCTGACCAGTCAGGTGGCCCATTTATAGACCGATTCCATCCTAATAAAGTATTGGCAAACACAATGGATGCCTATTTTTCGTATCATGGTGTTCATGCACAAAACTATCATATTTTTACTCCCGCAGAAGGAAAGGACTGGACATTAGTCTGGGGCAGTCAGCCTTGGATTAAGGAATTGCCGTATGCAAATGCTGCAACCAATTATAATTTTAAACCTGGAGAGTCTGGAAAACTTACTTTAGAATTTTGGATAACACCTTTCGATTATGCAGGAAATGATCCATCCAGAGCAGTAGAATCTATTTTAGAAGAAAATAAAAACATAGGTCTATGCTGGGCAATTATCGATTATGATGATGTGAAAGACGAAAAAAACAATGGTTTTTGGAATTTATCGAAAGAACATACCATGTATGGAAACGCTTCTTACAGTCTTCCGTTTAAATTAATGCCATTGGAAAAACAATTCCAAAAGGAAATCAGTGCAAAATGGACTTTCAATGTGATTGATAAAAACAAAAGAACAGTAGCTTTTATCAATCTGTCTGAAGGTGAAATTGAATCTTATAAATGGGATTTTGGAGATGGAAGTTTTTCATCAGAAAAAAATCCGGTTCACGAATATAAAGAAGCAGGAAAATACATTGTTGTTTTGGATATTTCTGGACCAAAAGGAAAATCGAGATTGTCAAAAATCTGGGATGTTGCAGTAAAATAAGTAGTAAAATAAAATCATAATAATGAAAACGAAACTCTGTCTTTCAATAGCTTTATCGGCTCTTGTTTTTATAGGTTCTAAAGCTCAAAAATCGCAATCGGCTAAAATTGTTTTAATCAATAATTCGGATTTAGAATTACCTCAAAAAGCTATTTCAATAAAAAGAAACTTGCTTAATGCAAAAGGCACCGAAAAATCTTTCCCAGTACTGTTGCAAAAATCAGATACGATTCCGGCACAGCTTAATGACCTAAATGGTGACGGAAAATGGGATGAATTGTTTTTTGTAGCTGATTTTTCTGCTAACGAAAAGAAAACAGTTGAACTTAAATGGTCAAATGTCGATCCTAAATTTACAGTAAAAACAAGTGTCCGTTTCGGAAAAAGAGAGGCTGAAAACCTGCCTGTTCAACCTGTAACCGATGAGGTTTTAATGGCTAATCAGGTATACAAAAAGCTAGGTTTTCAAAAATATCAGACCGATGGACCAACATGGGAAAATGATAAAGCAGGTTTCAGGCATTATCTGGACGGAAGAAATAGTAAAGATGTTTTTGGTAAAAAAACTCCCGGAATCACCCCTGAAGATGTAGGTATTAACAGCAAAGGTGCCGTAGAAGACAATTACCATCAAATGCACGATTGGGGAAGGGATATTTTTCCTGTTGGAACTTCAGCGGGATTAGGTGGATATGGATTACTCGTTGGAAATGAAATCAACAGACTCGGAATTCTGATCAATGATACGATCAATAATGTTGAAAAAACAACTTTTAAGATTGTAAGTGAAGGTCCTGTGAATTCGGTTTTAAATTATAAATATCAAAACTGGCAGGCTTCCGGCAACAAATATCAGGTACAGGAAACTGCTTCCATCTGGCCGGGAATGTACGGCTATAAAAATACTGTTTCGTTAAGCGGTCTTAAAGGAAATGAAACTTTAGTTATTGCATTTTCGAATATCAATAACCAAAATCCGCTACAGGTAATCGATGCTGGTGATTATGTTTGTTTTATCCTTCATGATAAACTGACTTATGAACGTCAATGGATTTTGGGAACAGCCATAATTCTACCAAAGGATGCTTACCTGGGATATACTGAAGCACCCAAAACAGGTAAATTGACCAATTCTTATCTCATAAAAATGAGTACAAAAAATAATCAGCCAATTAGTTATTATCCTATTGCTGGATGGGAATTAAGTGCTGATCCAAACTTTAGAGACCCAGCTTATTTCACGAATTATGTAACGACTTTAGCCAAACAGCTTTCGGCTAAAATAGAAGTGAAAATAAGCAAATAAATAAAACGCTTTACGAACCAAAAATAGCTGACCATGAGTTATAAATCAACCAAAATTAGTACACTTTTTGCTTTGGGACTAATTGCCTCCGCAAATGCGCAGACCAATGATGCCACAACGCCTTTGCATCTAATGCAGCCTGATTATCCAACACCTTATATTATTCCACAAAAAGAAAATATAAAGGCAGTTTTAGACAGAGTATATAACTTTTTAGATAAAAACTCAGCTTCTAAAATTGTAAATGCTGCAACAAAGGCAGACATTAAAGATTATAAAAAAAACAAAGAAGATATTGTTTTCGAACCGGGAGCTTTCAGGCTGACCAGTTATGAATGGGGGGTTACCTATGCCGGAATGCTTTTGGCTTCTAAAGCTACAGGTGAACAATATTTTGCGGATTATTCGAATAAGAGAATACAGTTAATCGCTGATGTAGCAGAAAATATTCAGGAAAAAAACATCAAAGACAAAGACATGCTTAAAACGCTTCATCCCGAAGCACTGGATTTTGCAGGAGCGCTTTGTGCAGCCTTTATAAAAGCAAAAAAAGCAGGTTTAAAAGCCAATATTGATCCTTTGGTAAATAATTACATTCACTTTATTAGCAAAGAACAGTTTAGGCTGCAAGATGGAACTTTGGCCCGAAACAGACCTCAGGATAATACGCTTTGGTTAGACGATATGTTTATGAGCGTTCCCGCTTTAGCGCAAATGGGGGCTTATACAGGTGATGCACAATATTTTGATGATGCCGTAAAACAGGTCAATCAGTTTTCTAAAAGAATGTTCAATCAGCAAAAAGGAATCTACATGCACGGCTGGGTAGAGTCGATGGAAGTACATCCACAGTTTCACTGGGCCAGGGCAAATGGCTGGGCTATCATGACAATGGTGGAATTATTGGAAGTTTTACCTAAAAGCCATCCCGGATACCCACAGGTTTTGGCTCAATTGCAAAAACATATCGCCGGATTAGTACAATATCAGCACGGCACCGGTTTTTGGCATCAGTTACTCGATAGGAATGATTCGTATTTAGAAACTTCTGCTACTGCCATTTATACGTATTCAATTGCCAGAGCTATTAACCGTGGATATGTCGATAAAATGACATACGGTCCTGCCGTTTTATTAGGCTGGAATGCAGTGGCTTCAAAAGTAAATGACAAGGGTCAGGTAGAAGGAACCTGCGTAGGTACAGGTATGGGCTTTGATCCTGCTTTTTATTATTATCGCCCTATAAATGTTTTTGCTGCACATGGTTATGGTCCTGTTTTATTGGCTGGAGCAGAAGTGATTTTGTTATTAAAAGACAATCAGTTTCAGATAAATGATAGTGCTATACAGTTAAAAGTTGAAGGGAAAAACAATTTGCATAAGTAAGGAGAAGGTGAAAATGTTGTGTGTTAAAAGTTAGAAGTTTTGAATTTGAGTCATAATAATGATTATAGTAAATCTGTTGGGTGAAATTATTAAAAAACGTCAGGAGTGTTTTTGTTTAAAGAAACGGAACAAAAAAAGTATCAAAAACTAATTTCACTCAACGGGTAAAGTAAATTATTCTAAAGTCAAAAAAAATGAAGTATTATTGAGATTTCAATAGCCTCCAGTTTTAGCCGGGGGGGGCAAAATAGTCATGCATTAAGGGCTTTAGCCAAATTCTATTCCTTATAAATAAACCTAGCATCTTTGCGCTTTTGCGGGATTAATTGAACGGTAAATCAATTAAGATCCTTTTGGCATCTGTTAATTCCTAAAATAAAACCAAGATGAAAAATCTAAATTTAGTCTGCGATGCTTTCTCTATACAAGCGTACCATCAACAGGTGCATTATAAATATTCCTAAAGAATGGCTGAAGTGAAAATAAAGAATTTAGAAACAGCAGTATAGAACAGGATAGTGTAGATCGTCGTAAAAAGTATATTTGATCTTGTGCTAAAATTTAATTGCAAATAATGCCAACAAAGTGCCGGTTAATTTTATGGTTTTTGATGATGGGAACTTTTATGTACGTTTCAGTTTCGTATGCACAGCATTTCGGAAAAATGGATGCGATCTATTCAGGAACACCCTGGTTTGACCAAAGCGGAAATGTTGTAAGTGCTCACGGAGCAAATGTTATTAAAGAGAAAGATACTTTTTATCTTTTTGGGGAAGTTCATACGGACACCAGCAATGCATTTGCAGGATTTAACTGTTATTCATCCAAAGACCTTTACAACTGGAAATTTGAAAATATTGCACTTCCGCTTCAAAAATCAGGTAAACTGGGACCTAATCGTGTTGGCGAAAGGGTAAAAGTGATGAAATGTCCTAAAACCGGTGAGTTCATCATGTACATGCATGCAGATACATTAACTTATAAAGATCAGTTTGTGGGGTATGCGGTTTCTAAAAAAATAAAAGGTCCTTATCAGTTTAAAGGGCCACTTTTGTTTCAGGGAAAATCGATAAAAAAATGGGATATGGGAACTTTTCAGGATACAGACGGATCTGGTTATATATTGACGCATGGTGGTGAAATTTACAAACTGAATGACGATTATAAATCGATTAAAGAGAAAGTAAACGAAAATATAACATCCGGATTTGAGTCTCCAACGATGCTTAAAAAAGACGGATTATATTATTTTATTGGATCACATTTAACGAGCTGGGAAAAAAATGATAATTATTATTACACAGCATATTCATTAAAAGGTCCCTGGCAATCTCATGGTTTAATTGCTCCCGAAGGTACACTTACTTGGAATTCACAGTCGACTTTTGTTTTCCCAGTTCAGGGTAAAAAAGACACGACTTATATATTTATGGGAGACCGTTGGTCGTTTCCAAAACAAGCTTCATCAGCAACTTACGTCTGGCAGCCGCTTACAATTTCAGGAATTTCAATGTCGATTCCTGAATACAAGGATGCCTGGCATATTGATACTCTAACAGGAATTTCATCTGTTGCAACGAGTAAAGACGAAATTATTCAAAATACAGATAAACAAATTCAGTACAAAGGCAACTGGAAACATCTGGAGCAGCCATCATTAGAAAGCAGAAGTGATGAAAAAAATGCTTCATTTTCGATTCAATTCACAGGTCAGCAAATCGGATTGTATTGTTTTACCAGTCCTGAAAATGGTTATGCCAAAGTTATTTTGACCAATGAAAAAGGCAAGGTAATTGTTTCAGCTCTTGTTGACATGTACAGCAAATCTTCGTCACTGACTCAGGTATTCAGGTCTCCGGTGCTGAAAAAAGGTTATTATGATTTATCCATTTCTGTTGTGGGAGAAAGACCAAATTGGTCTGATAAGAAAAAAACACAGTATGGAAGTACAGGATATTATATTTCTATCAGTCAAATTAAAATAAAACCTCATAAAATTTAAAAACCAAAAAAATACAATGAAAAAATTATTGACGCTTACAATCTGCATTTTGGGAATTTTCCAGACTGCATTTTCTCAAAATTATACAAACGACACATTTCCTGATGGGAGTGCCATTACGCCCTGGTTTAAGGACCACACTAAAATTCAGTTGAAAGATTTAGGAAAACAATATACCATTACAGATTTTGGTGTTATTAAAGACAGTACCAAAATTCAAACCGTTGCGATTCAAAAAGTAATTGACAATGCGTCTAAAAATGGTGGCGGTGTGATTGTGATTCCAAAAGGAGTTTTCCTGAGCGGTGCTTTATTCTTTAAACCTAAAACAAGTTTATATGTTGCTGAAGGAGGTACCTTAAAAGGTTCTGATGATATTTCGAATTATCCAATCATGCCCTCCAGAATGGAAGGGCAGAACCTGGATTATTTTCCGGCTTTGGTAAATGCTTATGGTGTAGATAATTTTTCGATTTCAGGAAAAGGAACCATCAACGGAAATGGTTATAAATATTATCAAGCCTTCTGGGCAAGACGCAAAATAAACCCAAAATGTACCAATCTTGAAGTTTCAAGACCAAGACTGGTTTTTGTGTGGAATTCCAACAGTGTGCAATTTCAGGATGTAAAACTGATTAATTCAGGTTTCTGGACGAATCATTTTTATAAATGCAATAATGTAAAATTGCTTGATTTGCATATTTCTTCTCCACACTTAGAAATTAAAGCGCCAAGTACTGATGCTATCGATATTGATATTTGTACCAATGTTTTGGTAAAAGGGTGTTATATGTCGGTTAACGACGATGCAATTGCCTTAAAAGGCGGAAAAGGTCCTTATGCCGATCAGGATAAAAACAATGGAGGAAATGCAAACATAATTATTGAAGACTGTACTTACGGATTTAGCCATTCTGCCTTAACAAACGGAAGCGAATCTATTCATAACCGAAATGTCATTATGCGCAATTGTACCATTGAGGGGGCAACGAGAATGCTGTGGTTAAAAATGAGACCGGATACACCTCAGAGATATGAATATATCAGAGTTGAAGATATTAAGGGAACAGCAAAAAACTGTCTGGTTGTATTGGCATGGAAGCAATTTTTTGACTTAAAAGGGCGTCCTGATGTTCCATTGTCTTATGGAGATCATGTGACTTTAAAAAATATAAATATGAAATCGGATACGTTTTTTAATGTAGAAAAAGACCCAAATGTACGTTTGTCCAATTTTACTTTCGAGAACTTGAATATTGAAGCCACAAAACCAGCTATAGACAAAAGCATTGTAGATGGAATCACTTTAAAAAATGTGCGTATCAATAATCAGGTAGTTGAGTAATTTTCTTAGAATATAATGATACAGGAGTTCAGGTTTTTTTAACGTAAATGGATTGAAACTTTGAACTTTTGTTTTTTAGGGAAATATAAAATCGAACTTTTGAGGATTAATAGTATTTAAAGATGAATAAAAAAATATTTATTGAATTCCTGTTGATATTTATGTTTTTATGCATCAGTTCTTACTGTCAGGATAAAAACTCAGTTAATTTTACGATTGCAAATCCTAATCAATCTGCTTCGATTTATATAGATAAAAACACTGATCCGCTTATCGTTTGGGCAGTCAATGAACTGGCTGATGATGTAAAAGAAATGACAGGCAAAAGACCGGAAATCATAGAAACTGCTGCATTTTCTAAAAAAGGAATTTATATCGGAGAGGTTTCTTCACATCTTTTTAAATCAAAAAGCATTCAGAAAGAATTAGGAAATCAATGGGAGAAATTTTCGATTAAAAAAGAGAAAGAAAATCTTATAATTGCCGGAAGCGATGTAAGAGGAACGGTATATGCTGTTTTCGAAATTGCAGAACGTCTTGGAATATCGCCATGGAAATGGTGGGCAGATGTTTACCCGATAAAGAAAGAAAACGTAACACTCCAATTACCTAAATATGGTATCATTTCATCTCCATCTGTACAATACAGAGGCATCTTTTTGAATGATGAAGACTGGGGATTACAGCCCTGGGCAGCGAAAACTTTTGAAAAAGAAACGGGTGATATAGGGCCAAAAACCTACGAAAAGATTTTCCAGTTATTATTACGCCTGAAAGCCAATACGATCTGGCCGGCAATGCATCCTTCAACAAAAGGTTTTTTTACCCTTTCGGGGAATAAAGAAATGGCACAAAAATACCACATGATTATTGGTTCTTCGCACGCTGAGCCGATGCTTCGTAATAATGTTGACGAATGGAAACCTAAAATTCACGGTGATTACAATTATTTCACTAATAAAACAAATGTTGATCAATATTGGCAGGATCGTTTAGACGAATTAAAATCGGCTCAAAATGAAACCATTATAACGTTAGGCATGCGTGGTGTTCACGACAGCAAGATGGAAGGCGCAAAAGATTTGAAAGAGTCTGTCGATATGGTGGAAAAGATTATTTTAAATCAGCGTGAAATGCTTTCGAATACTTTTAAAAAACCTTTAAAGGAGATTCCGCAAGCTTTTGTACCGTACAAAGAAGTATTGGAATTATACGATAACGGACTTAAAGTTCCGGATGATATAACACTGGTTTGGCCCGATGATAATTACGGTTATATTCGTCGTCTGAGTAATGAAGAAGAACAAAAAAGGACAGGAGGAAGCGGTGTCTATTACCACATCAGTTATTGGGGAAGACCACATGATTATCTTTGGTTAAGCACGACACAACCGGGTCTAATCTGGTACGAAATGACCAAAGCCTATGAAAACGGAGCTAAAAAAATGTGGATTGTAAATGTTGGGGATATAAAGCCCGCTGAATACAATACAGAACTTTTTCTGGATTTAGCCTGGGATATTAACAGTATAAAATCGGATGGAATCAATCAGTATCTGAAAAATTGGACTACCAGAGAGTTTTCTCCGGAAACAGCAAACGATTTGACTGCCGTATTTGAAGAACATTACCGATTGGCATTTCTCAGGAAGCCTGAATATATGGGATGGAGTCAGACCGAACCAACTACACAAATAAAATTATCCGATTTTACCGAAGAAGAATGTCTGAAAAGAATTAAGGCATACGAGAATTTGGTGAACAAAATAGGTAATTTGTATTCGACTGTTGCTGTAGATACAGGCTCATTTGTTCCTGATGAAAGAGAAAATGCTTTTTTCCAATTGGTAATTTATCCCATAGAAGCGGCTGCTAATATGAACTATAAATTTCTGTCCTGGAACCTGGCTTCCAGGACTGCAGATGTAAATCAGAAGAATAAATATGAATCACTATCAAACCAAGCCTACAGCAAAATAAAAGAACTAACTGATTTTTATAATGAGAAACTCAGCAACGGCAAATGGAATCAGATGATGTCAATGCATCCGAGAAACCTGCCTGTTTTCGATGCTGTTAAAAAAGCCGAATTTTCTAAAGAAGTACCAGTTCAGGAAACTTCAAAAGCAGTAAAATTCATTAATGCAAATCAGTTTATTTCTAAAAATGAATCCAAAGAATACCAATGGAAAGCCATTAACGGGTTAGGTTACAGCAATAATGCCATTACTTTGTTTCCGTTTAAACATACTTATTTTAAAACCGAAAAGCCTGCCGTTTCCTATGAATTTGAAATCGAAAATACTGGAGATTACGAAATAGAGATTCATCTGCTGCCAACACATTCCAATAATTTTGATCATGAGATTGAAGTACAGATTGATGGCAATAAATCACAATTGTTTTTGATCAATACAAAAGACCGGGATAAAACCTGGAAAGAAAACGTATTGCAAAACGGTGTTATCGTAAAACTACCTGTTACAATTGCAAATAAAGGAAAGCATACGATTACAATGAATGTAAATCAAAACGGAATTGTACTCGATTATATAACTGTAAAAGTTAAAATCTAAGTTGAGTTGAACCTTAAAAAGGATAAAATATGAATACAAAAATGCAATTTTTAGTGCTGTTATCGTTTTGTTTTTCATTTTCGTATAGTCAGAAGAATCAAAAGAGCCCAATAGAAAAACCAAATATTATTTTGATCATTGCAGACGACGCCGGATGGAATGACGTTGGCTATCACGGTTCAGTAATCAAAACGCCCAATATTGATTTTTTAGCTAAAAATGGGGTAGAACTGGATCGGTTTTATGCCAATCCAACCTGTTCGCCGTCAAGGGCAAGTTTGTTTACAGGAAGGCCTTCAAGCCGTATGGGAATTGTAGCGCCAATTAGCGATAAAAGTCAGTTTAAGCTTCCGGATTCCATTGCGACATTACCTAAATTACTGCATAAAAATAATTATCAAACAGTACTTATTGGCAAATGGCATCTGGGCTTGCAGCAAAGCAGCGGACCAACTGCATACGGATTTGATTATTCGTACGGTTTTTTACACGGACAGATTGATCAGTATACACATCTTTATAAAAACGGAGACAAGAGCTGGTACCGAAATGGTGAATTTATCGAAGAGAAAGGTCATGCCACTGATTTGATTACGAATGAGGCGATAAAATGGCTTTCAGAAAAAAGAGATCCTAAGAAAAGCTTCTTTTTGGAAGTAGCTTACAGTGCGCCGCATTTTCCGTTGCAGGAAGAGCAAAAATGGAAAGACCCTTATATGAAATCTATAAGAGACAGTTCCAGAAGAGATTTTGCTGCAGCCATGAGCCACATGGATCATAGTATTGGAATATTGTTGGAAAAACTCAAAGAGACAAATCTGGATAAAAATACGCTGGTAATTTTTATGAGCGACAATGGTGCCATGAAAAATTGGGATTCAGGAAATGAATACAACGGAGTGCACCCTTCAAATGATGTTTTAGGCGACAATACGCCACTTCGGGACTGGAAAACATCGAATTACGAGGGAGCAATCAGGGTTCCTTGTCTATTTTACTGGAAAGATCATTTAAATAACCATAAAAACGAAAATTACACTTCGGTTATAGATTTGTTGCCAAGTATGTTGTTTTTAGCCGGAGATAATCATCTTCCAAAAAGTATCGAAGGAACAAATATCTGGTCAACAGTATCAGAAAATAAAGCAATCACGGATAAGGATATTTATGTCAGAGGTCATTTGCAGGAATCTTTAATAAGTAAACCATGGAAAATAATCAGGACCAGACATACCAACGCTCCTGCAGATTTAGAACTTTATAATATTGAAAAAGATCCTGAAGAACAGAGAAATTTAATACTTGAAGAGCAGTCTGTAGCTGAAAAAATGGAAATTGCTCTGGAAATTCAATTTAAAAAAGATGCTAAAAAGGTGAATTATGAGAAAATCAAGTAGTGTTTTGAGCGTTTTAGGCGAATCGTATTAAAAAAAGTATCATTTTTGTTTTTTTGTAACAAGCTGTTTATTAGGTGATAAAGTCTTTAAAAAAAGAATAGTAACTCAATTAGGAAAAACTGTGATAATTTTAACAAAAAACTTACGTTAGCTATAAAGCAAACTTATATTTTTGCGACTTAATTTAACATAAATAAGCATGAAAGATCTATTAGTAAAAATCAACGCTGAATTAGAAGTATTCAAAACAGAATCAGAATCATTATCTGAAAAAGGTGTTAAAGCAGCAGGAGCAAGAGCACGTAAATCATCTTTAGAAATTGAAAAACTTTTAAAAGAATTCAGAAAAGTTTCTATCGAAGAATCAAAAAAATAATATTCTTACAGAAGTAAAAAACCTCGTTTAAATTGAACGAGGTTTTTTTATGCATTAAAAGTGAAAAGTGAAAAGTGAAAAGTGAAAAGTGAAAAGTGAAAAGCTGCAAATTCCCCGTTCACTTAATTTATGACACTGTCCTAAAAAGTGTGTAAGTTTAAAATAACGGGGTTTGACTTTTTAATTAAAGTTGAACCCTTTTTTCAAATATAGTTAAGAACTGATTGAGTATTAATCCCCAATTATGGATTGGCATCGTCCATTTTTTGGTAGCTTCTCTTAAAGCCAAATATACAGATTTTAAAACTGCTTCATCGGTGGGGAATGATAATTTATTTTTGGTGTATTTTCTAATCTTACCGTTTAGATTTTCGATTAGATTAGTGGTATAAATTATTTTCCTAATTTCAACTGGGAAGTCAAAGAATACGGTAAGTTCTTCCCAATTGTCTTGCCATGATTTTACAGCATATGGATATTTACTATTCCATTTATTAGCAAAATCTTCAAGAGAAGCCCTGGCAGCCTGTTTGGTTGGAGCATCATAAATCTGCTTCATATCTTTAGAGAATTCCTTCTTATCTTTCCACACCACATAACGCGCTGAGTTGCGTATTTGGTGCACTACACAGATTTGAGTCTGTGATTCAGGGAATACATTTTTAATAGTCTGAGTAAAGCCGTTTAGGTTATCTGTAGCCGTAATTAATATATCCTCAACACCTCTAGCTTTTAAATCTGTTAAAACTCCTAACCAAAAGCTGGAACTTTCATTCTTGCCCAACCACATACCCAAAACTTCTTTTTTTCCATCTCGATTCAGGCCAACAGCAAGGTAAACAGTTTTATTAATAACCTTTGAGTTCTCCCGAACTTTAAAGACAATCCCATCCATCCAAACGATTAAATAAACAGGTTCTAACGGGCGATTTTGCCAAGCTGTTATATCACTGGAAACTGATTCGGTAATTCTAGAAATAGTGGAGGTTGATATGTCAAATTTATAAACTTCTCTTATTTGTTCTTCAATATCACTAACGGTCATTCCTTTGGCATAAAGAGAGACAATAACATTCTCTAATCCATCAACCATACTTTGACGTTTTGGAATAATCATGGGATTAAAAGAAGCTTCTCTGTCCCTTGGAACCTGAATGTCTGATTCTCCAAATGAAGTTTTTATCTTCTTATTGGAAAAACCATTACGAGAATTAGTTGAAGGCGTCTTTTCGTGTTTCTCATATCCTAGATGAGAATCCAGCTCTCCTGATAGAATAGCCTCTATTCCTCGTTTTTGTAATTGGGCAAGAAAACCGTTTAGGTCTTCACCTGTTTTGAATTGTTTTAAAAATTCATCTGATAATAAATCTTCTTTTTTCATAAGACTGTGTAAATGTTAAAGTTAAAAAAAAATGATGCTGGTTTAATAACCCCATCATTTTTTAACTTACACACTTAGTGATACACTGCCTAATTTATATTCTTAAATTTCATAAAACATTTTACATTTTACATCTAACATTTTACAGATACCATACAACTTACTTCGAAATTTCAATATATTCCCTGAGTCCACAATCTTTTATCTTTTTGAGGCTCTCTGCAACTGCAAGTGCATTAAAAGTGGCTCCTTCTGCACCTGTATGCGTATGATCTTTTGGGAAAAACGGTTTTACTTTTTCTTTGCCTAAAGCTTCGTATTTCAGGGCTACAATTTCATTCAGATCAATGAAAAAAACTTTTTCTCTTTCAGCAGCAATTTTGGACCAGCTTCCATAGGTATCCGCTCTTCTTTCTACTTTATCGTTTGGCCATTCGTTTCTTGGTGTCTGACTTAAAACAATCGGAATTGCTCCTTTTTCTTTACTTTCCCTGATAAACTTTTGCATGTACCAGCCAAAAGTATGAACCGTTTCGGTTAAGCTGTCACGAATGACTTGCTGCGTTTCGTCACCGTTTCCTTTTAGTGATCCCCTGAATTTTTCTTTATCAACAGCTCCGGCATCATTATGACCAAACTGCATCATTACAAAATCTCCCGGTTTCAACTGATTTTTGACAGCGTCCCACAAACCTTCTTTTTCAAATGTTCGGGTACTTCTGCCGCCACGGGCTTTATTGATTACTTCAATTCGGGTAGTGTCACAATATTGAGCAAAAGCAACTCCCCAGCCAATAGCATTTTCGTTATTATTGTTTGCCATAGTAGAATCACCAATCAGGTATACTTTTTTCTTTGCGGGAAATACAATTTTAGGGTTTGGCAGAATGTATTTTTTTAATGAATTTTTGCTTTTTTTGACTTCATTGACAATTATAGAGGCCGCTAGGGCAGCACCTTTTGCAGAAGGATGAGTATGGTCTTTTTTGTAGAAATAAGTTCCGGTTACTTTTTGCTCTCCAAGCTTTTCCATTTCAACCGCCATATTATCGTTCAATTCGATAAAAGTGACATTCTCTTTTTCTGCAATTTGTTTCGCCCATAATCCGTATGATTTGTTGTTGCGTGGTACTTTTCCTTCTTTCCAGTCATTTCGTGGAATAGGGGAGCAAATAATCGGAATTGCGCCTTTTGATTTGGCTTCCTGAACTACTTTCTGAATGTACCAGCCATAAGTATGCACCGTTTCATGCTTTTTTGTAAGCATGTTATCGATTTCCTCGATTTCCTTTCCGATTCCCTTGATTGTTCCTCTGGCGCGAAGGGTATCGTTTAAGGGACCGTCGTCGTTATGTCCAAACTGAATCAGAACATAGTCGCCTTTTTTCAATTTATTCAAAACCGCTGTCCACAAGCCTTTGTCCTGAAAAGTTCTGCTGCTGGTTCCGCCCAATGCATGGTTTTCGACATTGACTTTTGTAGAATCTAAAAACTGCCCGATATAGTCGCCCCAGCCCCAAAGTCCGCCGGATCCGTCGCCTTTGCCGTTTTTTACAGTAGAATCGCCTACGGTGTAAACGGTAGGCTTATTGTTTTGTTTTGGAGTAAAATTTAAAAATAAGAAGCCTAAAAAAAGTATTGTAATTATTTTAATTGATTTCATATTGTGTGAAATGTGTTGTGTGAAATGTAAAATGTAATTTTTCTCAATTTTGTCATTTCAGAAATGAGATACTTTGTGTTAAGGTTGGTTGATAAAAAACCTGAAACAAAGAAAACCTGAAACTCTTTTTTACGCTCTGAAATCAAACCATAAATTCATTTTGATTCCGTCATCACCGTTTTTGATACGAATATTGGTTGCCTGACTTTCTGGGCCCTGATGTTCTAAAGGTTTGAAATCTCTCATAGCCGGAATTTCATACATAAACGAAATATCTCCTTCCGGAAATGTTGGCTGAGGGTAACTTCCTGCGAAACCATTTTTAGGCAAATCCGGTGTAAACAATCTCAAAAATAAATTATCAGATTCGCTGAAAACTTTAAAAGATGATGCTCCTGCTTTTAAATTTGCCCCCAATAAATTAGCGTGATATCCTTTAAACTCCGGATATACCAGATTCTCAAAACTTTCGCCAGTTATGGTCGTGTTGTAATCTTTTTCCCAAATACCGTATGTAGTTCCTTTCAATCTGTTTTTCCAAACGTGGTAGGGCCCTTTTCCCAACCATTTGATTCCGGTTACATCTTTTTCAGGAAAGCTGAAAGTAATGCCCCAGGAGTTTATTTTATCTTCAAAAAAAGCGCCGTCAAAACCTTCTCCTCCTGAAGTATTTTTCAGGGCAATCAATTCCATTTTAAACCTTCCATCGGGTTCCATAATCCATTTGATCGAGGATAAACCGCCTGAATAGGTTACGTTGCAGACTGCTTTATCACCCTCCTGAGAAACCTGAATGTCTTTTAATTTGGCTTTCATACCGATTGGTCTTGGGCCATTTGTTAGCGGAATTGTATTTCTTCCGTTTTTAACTGAAGAAATTTCCCCTGTTGCAGCATCTAAAACAACTGTAACGTCACTTCCTTTTAAAGTAATTTCATTGCCGGCTTTTACACCTGAAGCTTTAGTTTTTGTATTCTGAACCGCTAAAAATTTAGCAGCATAATATTTTGCTTTATGAATGGACCAGGTCCAGGTATAAATTTCTTTATTGAACTGATCATAAGCCGTAATCGATAAAATGTCTCCTTCAGCAAAATTAGACGGAACTGCGAATTTAATTTTACGTGTTTCACCCGGATCAATGTTTGGAATTTCAATTTTACCTGAGCTGATTGCTGTCGAAGTTCCGTTTGTATATAAAACATCATTATTAGATTTTAGCACTTTATAGTCCATTTTACAGGAATTCAGATTACTAAAAAGATAGTCGTTTGTAATTAAGAAAGAACCATCAAAATCGGTATTAACCTGTTTTGGCTGAAACTGAATTGGTGCCCAGACTTCTTTTACAGTGTAATAGCTGCCTTCTTTTTCACGGTGTGGTCCTAAAATACCATCAGCTGCCAAAGAGCCTTTTGAGTCAAATTTAGCATTGTCTTTCCAGTCTGAACGGAAAACAGCTTCGTCTAACAGCGCCCACATAAATCCTCCGGCAAAAAGCGGACTTTGTTTGTATCGTGTCCAGAAATCTTCCAGCGCAGCTCCGTGTCCGTTATCATAGGTTCCGTGCATGAATTCGGTTGGGAAGAATACATTTTCTCCGGCATTAAAACGATGCATTCCTGTTAAATAAGTAGGATAATGATGTGTATCCCAGCCATTAAAGTCAGCCCAAGGGTGAATTACGATTCTTTTTTGCGGATCGTTGTCTTCAAAAACCTTGTCAACATCGTAATTCCATCCGCCTTCATTACCGTTATCCCAAATCATTACTGATGGGTGATTGACATCCCGGGTAACCATTTCGGTCACTAATTTTGTTCCGGTTTCGGTATCATAAGAGTTTTGCCACCCAGCCAGTTCATTTAAAACAAAAAGCCCTAATGAATCACAAACGTCAAGAAAGTGCTCGTCAGGAGGATAATGTCCGCGAACAGCATTCATGTTCATGTCTTTTAATAATTTCACATCCAAATCACTAATTCTCTTGCTGGTACTGCGACCACCTTCCGGCCAGAAGGAGTGACGGTTGATGCCTTTCATAATGATTTTGGTACCATTTACATAAATTCCGTCTTGTTTCTTAAATTCCAATGTTCTGAAACCAATTCGTTTTTTATATTCATGGATGATGTTTCCATTTTGTTTTAACACCAGTTCCAGATTATATAAATTCGGACTTTCCGGATTCCACGGTTTAATGTTTTTCCATTGTGCTGCTATCGATTCTTTGGTACTTTTTGCTTTTATCGGAAAAGTAAAGGTTTGGAAATTTTCTCCGTTTAAACCTTTCAGGGAAGCTTCCAAAGTAGAATTTTTGGATATATTTTTAAGTTTCAGATCAACTGTAATTGAACCGTCCATTTTTGGATTTATGGCAATATGCTGAATGTGTGTTTTAGGGGAAACTTCTAACCAAACCGGACGATAAATGCCACCAAACAGCCACCAGTCGGCTCTTCTTTCGGCTGCATTTACCGATTTATTGGCAGAATGTTTCCAGACATGGACTTCTAAAGTATTTTTAGAACCGAATTTTAGTAGAGATGTTATATCATATTTAAATTCATAAAAACCTCCCTGATGAATCGCTCCGGCCAGTTTTCCGTTGATTTTTACTTCGGTATCCGTCATTGCTCCTCCAAACGCAATCAGGATGTCCTTATCTTTATAATTGGCAGGAACTTCAAATTCATATTTGTATAAACCCTCTTCTTTGCTTGGTTCTTTTTGATTCAGTTCTTTGTACCATCTTCCGTAAGTATATTCTCCAAAACCTTCTAATTCCCATTGAGACGGAACGTTAATTTTGGACCATTTTTGGCTGTTATTGCCTCCGGTGCAAAAGAAATCCCATTGTACAGGATGTTCAAAATCTTTCCCGGAAAGGTAGATTTTATCAGTTTGCTGTGCTGTGCTATTTTGGTATGAAAACAAGGCAACGGCAGCGATCGTAAAGTTTTGAATGGTGTTTTTTAGTAACATAAGAGGTTATTTCTATAATGGTTAGTTGCCATCTGGTTTAGTAATTTCAAATCGGTCACTCGTTGGAAGTGTCCAGTTCGAAATATAATTTGGTTTTTTTGGATTGTAATCTGAAACTTCTTTTTTGATTTGTTTTTTTAACGGAATATCCAATTCGCGAATTCCCTTCAAGACACAAAGTGCGATTTCGTTTGCCCCAAAGCTATTAAAATGAGTATTATCCTCCAATGTTTTTATCTGACCCGGGAAAGTATTGGCAGGATATTGTACAAAAGCTTTTCTGGAAGGCTCATCGCCCCAGGCTTCGTATAATTCGGTTGTCATTTTGGTGACGTCAATAAGTGCGACGTTGTTTTTTTGTGCAACAGTTCGCATCGCATCAGGAAAATCGCCATGTGTTTCTTTTAAAGTTCCGTTTTCATTAAAAGCACGGCGTTGTGTAGGTGTAACCAAAACCGCAATTGCTCCTTTATCTCTGGCAGCCTGAACAAATTCTGCTAATAAAGTAGAGTAAGAACCCCACGCACCATTTCCTTCCCCTTTTATTTTTTCGTCATTATGGCCAAATTCGACAAATAGGTAATCTCCTTTTTTAATTAATGAA
Organism: Flavobacterium cheongpyeongense; assembly: GCF_003202435.1. Classification (GTDB taxonomy): domain Bacteria; phylum Bacteroidota; class Bacteroidia; order Flavobacteriales; family Flavobacteriaceae; genus Flavobacterium; species Flavobacterium cheongpyeongense. Next base: position 255,975 of record NZ_QJHK01000002.1, on the reverse strand, counting down.
AGAATCTTTTTTAAACGATTTCCTCCTTTGAACGAGCTTAAAGCCGAACCCGAAACCGCATAATTTGCTACCACTACGGAGTTATCAAAATGGTTGGTTATAAATTGTCCCCAAGAAGCCCAAGGCTCCACGTCCTGATCGGTTACAGTTGAATCCCCGGCTAAATAAACCACTGTAAGATTCTCTTTTTGTGTAATTTTTATACTTTGAATCGTAACGTCTCCTAAAAATTCAAGTGTGAGTTTGTCGTCCCAGTTTAAAATATCTTTTTCTCTGTCCTTTAATGCAACATTCTGACTATCATCGATTTTTGGAGTTCTTACATTTACATTGAAAATACGGGTTACCGGTTTTCCTTTTTTTATCGAAAGCTGATCCAGCATCAATCTTCTTGATTCGGCCTTAATGGTAATATTGGACTCTTTTTCTGGGCTTCCCATAACAACTTCAATCTGGTAATTTCCCTCAGGCACTTTTACAGAAAAGTAAGTTGGTTTAAGGGCAGAAAAGCTATTCGTGTTTATTTTTACATTTGATGAAGAATTAAGATCAAAACCATATCCTTTGGCATCATATACTAAAGAAGTGTTTACTAATATTCCTTTTGTTTTTTTTGATGAAGTTCCGAAATTAAATAATTGATTTTTAGTCGTATTAAGCGAACTTATTTCAGTTAAAAAATTAATATGGGATGCAAACAAATTTAGCTGCATTACCAAGCAAAAAATTAGACAGAAGGAAGTATTACATTTTATCAAGGTTTTCTTTTTTAAAATTATTATAAAATCAAAACTAAGAGTTCCTTATTTATATAGTATCCTGTACTATGATGTTAAAAAAATGAAATAATATAAATTATGGTATTGTAAAAAATCAGGTAGGTACAGGATGCTATCCCGCAAAAAAACAAAGAAATTGCGTTTAAATTATCAAAAAAAAACTGTATTTGATACTGATGTATACGCCTTGATTACTAAAAATATGAAAACCAAAAACTTCGCCATCCTAATTTTTATTAACTTATTACTGTTGTGCCCGGTCTTGCTTGCAGGGCAGGAAAAACAGACTGTGCGTAAGATACATTATGCTCCGGAGGGAAATAGTTTTGTTCTGAAAAATGGTACCCGAAAATTCAACCGTGCGCTTTACGGTTCGAATACAGGATTTAGGGTTGAAACCGGAGATTTACCGGAATTTGCCATGTATATGCCGGGAATGGGCGGGAATTTTAAACTGGGTTTAATAAATGGCAAAGAAAGCAAATGGATTACTGAAGCAGCAAAAATCAGTACCAAATATGTATTGGGTACGATGCAATACGAAATTCAGGACCCTATTTTAGATAACGGAAAACTGATTGTGAAAGTAGTTGCCTTAAAAGAAAAAGAAGGCTTTATTGTAAAAGTATCAGGCGAAAGTGTATCCAAAAAGATAAATTTAGTCTGGGCATACGGCGGTGCAACGGGAAAAAAATTCAGTCGTGACGGCGATATTGGTGCCGACCCTGAGTCGGTGTTTTATTTACAGCCTGAATATTGTACCAATAATAAATATACGCTAAAAAAACAGTCTTTTTTACTGGAATACGGTTCTGAAAGCAATAAAGAGAAAACGGGTAATAACAAAAAACTAACAGGCTATTTTCCGGGTTCTGATATAAAGCTGGCCAATCCAAAACAGCAGAAAACACCTTTGGAATTATACAGTTCCAATCCTGAAAATCTGACGCTTGTTACAGGAAAAAATGCCATTTCAAAAAGCGAAATGTTTTGGCTGTTTTCAAGTGAGGATTTTAAATCGGATGTTTCTCAGAAGGGATTATCGCAATTGTATGACAAATCGGTTCAGGAAACATATCTTTTGGCGAATAGGGTAAAGGTTGTAACTCCGGATCCTTACATTAATACATTAGGTTCAGCACTTTCTATCGCAGCAGATGGAATTTGGGAAAGCCCTGCGTATCTTCACGGAGCAATCGCCTGGAGAATGCATCTGAATGCCTGGCGTGGTGCTTACACAGCAGATCCGTTAGGCTGGCATGATCGTGCGAAAACACATTTTACAAGTTACAGCAAATCACAGGTGACAACACCGGAAAGCGGTCCAGTAGTTTTGGATACGGTTCGTAATTTTGCCCGGCAGAAAGAGGTCTTGGGAACCTCAATGTTTAGTAGCGGTTACATTAGCCGAAATCCGAACAAAAATGCGGTGGCACATCATTATGATATGAATCTGGTTTTTTTCGATCAGATGCTGCGACATTTTAAATGGACAGGTGATACGGCTTTTATAAAAGAAATGTGGCCAACAATTCAAAGACATTTAAACTGGGAAAAAAGAAATTTCGATCCTGATAATGACGGACTTTATGATGCCTATGCTACAATATGGGCGAGTGATGCTTTGCAATATAGTGGTGGAGGTGTGATTCATTCTTCGGCTTATAATTTTTATGCGAATAAAACGGTTGCCCAAGTAGCCAAAAAGATTCACCAGGATGAAAAGTCATTTGCTATTGAAGCAGATAAAATCCTAAAAGCTTCAAAAGATCAGCTTTGGATTCCGAAAAAAGGCATTTTTGCAGAATATAAAGATGGTCTTGGAAACAGATTATTGCATGATGTTCCCGGTGTCTGGAGCATTTATCACACTATCGATTCCGAATTATCGAATCCGTTTGAGAGTTATCAGCTGCTGAGTTATGTGGACAAGCAGATTCCGCACATTCCAATTTCGGTAGAAGGACTTGATAAAACCGATCTTTATATGATTAGCACTACCAATTGGCAACCTTATACCTGGTCGATAAACAATGTGGCGCTGGCAGAACAACTGCATACTTCTTTGGCTTTTTGGCAGGGCGGACAATCTGAAAAAGCATTTAAGATGTGGGAAAGTGCTTTGGTAGAAAGCATGTATCTGGGCGCTTCTCCGGGTGGTTTTGAACAGCTTATGTATCAGGATGCCATAAGAGGCGAGCTGTATCGTGATTTTGCTGATCCAATCGGAATGGCTTCCAGAACTCTGGTAGAAGGTCTTTTCGGAATCCAGCCGGATGCACTGGAAGGAGTTCTGACAATTCAGCCGGGATTTCCGGTAAAATGGAATCACGCCACTTTAGATATTCCGGATATTTCAATTGCTTTTAAAAGAGAAAACAAAACAGATTCTTATCTTATAAAAAATCAGTTTGCAGCAAAAATGAACCTGAAATTGGTTGTGAATGCACCTTTTGATGGAATTCAGGAAATAACGGTAAATTCAAAATCAGTGGGCTGGAAAATTATTCAGGAAAGTATCGGAACTCCAAAAATTGCTATTGAAGTACCGTATGATGCTGCTTATGATGTAAAAATTAATTGGAAAGGAGATATTTTAGATGAGATACCATCTATTCCTTCTTTTGCCGCAGGAGAAGCCTTTGGAATTACAACATCCAAAGCAGAAATTGTTTCTGTTTATGATCCGCAATCTATTCTTAGTGAAATTTCAAAAACCAATAAATCGTATCAGGCAATTGCATATGGTATTAAAAATAAAACTTTTTTTATTCAGTTAAACCAAGGTGATGTAACATGGTGGCAAGCTGTTGAAGTGGATTTAAAACCTAAAATTGAAATAGAAAAGATTCAATTAAAGAACAATAATGTTGAAATAGGCCTGAAAAATAATTCGGAAAATAAGATTGAAGGGAATGTAGTTTTTGATGCTTCCGCGAAAGATAATCAGCAGAAAATTATTCTGAATGAAAATAAAAAAGAGACTCTTGTTATTCCGCTTGAAAAATTAGTTCCCGGAACGAATAGTTTTTCGGTTCAAACGGATTCAAATGTCAAAGAAGAAATCACTTTTACGAACTGGGACATTCCGTTTAACAGTTCAAAAATTCAGGAAACGGTTTCACTTTCGTCCTTTTTTAATTTAAAAGTAACCGATGTTTTTAACGAGAAATACTTGTCTCCAAGACCGCAAACGGTAACTTTACAGCTTCCTACAAATGGAATTGGAAATTGGTGTTATCCGAATGTTTCCATAAAACTGAACGATTCAGGGTTGCGTCAAAAGGCAAAATCAAACGGAGAAATTACAATTCCCGAAGGAATTGTTTTTAAAACGCCTTCTGATGAAAATCAAAAAAATATTGTTTTTACATCACAATGGGATAATTTTCCAAAAAGTGTCAGTATTCCGTTAAACGGAAAAGCTTCGCACATTTATTTTATGGTTGCCGGAACTACAAATCCAATGCAAAGCCGTATCGTAAACGGTGAAATCGAAGTAAATTACACCGACGGAACTTCAGCCATTTTACAACTAAAAAACCCTGAAAACTGGTGGTCGGTTGAGCAGGATTATTTTGTTAACGGACTCGCTTTTACAACTGATGCACCAAAACCGCCAAGAGTCTATTTGAAATCGGGTGAAATTTCGAGAAGGTTTAAAGATTTCATGACTATAAAAGGCTTTTCTAATTTTGGAGTTGACGGAGGAGCCGGAACGATTCTGGATTTACCTTTAAATAAAAATAAAACCTTAAAAAGTCTTACCCTGAAAACCATTGCCAACGATGTGGTTATTGGATTGATGAGTGCTACTTTAATTAGATAAAAAGAATTCAATGTCAATATCAATTTCAAATATCAATCAACTTGAAATAAATTAACTGTTATATGAAATGAGCATGACTAAAAGATTGGTTATAAATACCATCGAAGATGTGCGAATTACAAATTACCAATAAAAAAATAAATATCTAAATATGAAAAAAATATTCTCCCTGTCTTTTTTGATGTTGTCGATTTCTTTGTTTTCACAACAAAAAATAGATAGAAAGGCATTGGTAACAAGGCATAATGTCGAAATTACTGCAATAGATACTTTAGCTTCTTTAACGGTTGGAAATGGTAGTTTTGCTTTTACCGTTGATGCTACAGGTTTACAGAGTTTTCCTGAAAAATACCAAAACGGAATTCCGCTCGGAACGCAATCGGAGTGGGGCTGGGACAGTTATAAAAATACGGAGAATTATAAGTTTTCTGAGACTTTAAAAGACGTAGATCAGTATGGTCGTAAGATTTCGTATTCAACACAAATTAAAGAACCTGCACGAAAAAAAGAAGCAGTCGAATGGTTTCGTCAAAACCCGCATTTATTGCAATTGGGAAATATAGGTTTTGAAATCACCAAGAAAGATGGCAGTTTGGTGAAGCCGGAAGATATTAAAGCGATTAATCAAAAGCTGAATTTATGGACAGGAAAAATTGAGAGTTATTTTGAGGTAGAAGGCACTCCTGTGAAAGTGATAACGGCTTGCGATCAGACAAAAGATGCTTTAGGCTTTAAAGTAGAATCGGGTTTAATTCAACAAGGGCGTTTGAAAATTCGTATTCGAATCCCTTTTCCAACAGGACTATGGGGTGATATGGGGACGAAATGGGAAGAAAAACAGGAGGTAGCTATTTCAACGGTTGCTATTGCGGGGACTGATACGGGGAAAAAATGGGGAGGAAAACAAGATTATACAAGCAATCTGAAAATCAAAAATAAATCAGAAGCGACCATTACACATATAATGGATAGTATTTCGTATGATATTAATTTGAAATGGAGAGGCACTGCATCGATTAAAGAAAAAGCAAAACATTATTTTGTTGTAGAACCTTCAAAAAGCAATACAATCGAATTGAGTTGTTCGTTCGTTCAAACAGATAAAAACAAATCTTTAATTCCTTCTTTTGAAGCGATTGATAAAAGCAGTATCGCTGGTTGGGAATCCTTTTGGGAAAGCGGAGCAGCAGTTGATTTTTCAGGAAGTACAGACAAACGTGCATCTGAATTGGAGCGCCGTGTGATTCTTTCGCAATATCTGACCAAATTACAATGTACCGGAAAAGTTCCGCCACAAGAAACAGGTTTAACCTACAACAGTTGGTTTGGAAAACCACACTTAGAGATGCATTGGTGGCACGGAGTACACTTTGCTCTTTGGGACAGATCAGAATTATTAGAAAAAAGTCTCCCGTGGTATCAGAAAGTTTTTGACAAAGCTAAAAATATTGCCAAAAGACAAGGTTTTGAAGGGGCAAGATGGCAAAAAATGACCGATCCTGATGGCAATGAAAGCCCATCTTCTGTGGGGGCATTCCTGATTTGGCAGCAACCACATTTTATTACCTACGCCGATTTGATCTATCAGACCAAACCAACAACCGCAACATTAAATTTATACAGCGAACGTGTTTTTGCTACAGCAGATTTTATGGCTTCGTTCGCCAATTTTGACGCTAAAAATGATCGTTATGTTTTAGGACCAGGCGTGATTCCGGCGCAGGAACGTTTTAAAGCGATGGAAACTTTTAATCCAACGTATGAATTGGCTTATTGGAACTGGGCTTTGAAAACAGCGATAAACTGGAAGAAAAAATTAAACCAAAAAGTGCCTGAAAAATGGGAAGATGTTTTGAAAAAACTATCGCCATTGCCTATTGCGAAAGAGGTATATCTGGCAACAGAAAGCGCTACGGATTCGTACACCAATCCGGAGTTTAAAACCGATCATCCATCGGTTTTAGGAACTTTCGGAATGCTTCCGGAAACGTCTCTTCTGGATAAAAAAATCATGAAAAACACATTTGATTTAGTTTGGGATACCTGGACATGGGATAAAACCTGGGGTTGGGATTTCCCAATGACAGCAATGTCGGCAGCCCGTTTGCAAATGCCGGAAAAAGCGATTGATGCTCTTTTTATGAATGTAGTTACCAATACCTATCTAAAAAACGGACATAATTACCAATCGCCAAGGTTAACCCTTTATCTCCCGGGTAATGGAGGATTATTAACAGCTGTTGCCATGATGTGCGCAGGCTGGGAGGGAAATACAATCGAGAATCCGGGGTTTCCTAAAGACGGGACATGGAAAGTCAGAAGTGAAGGATTTAAGAAGATGTTTTAAGTTTTTAATCTCGCAAAGTCTCAGAGTCGCAAAGTTTGATTATATATTTTCTTTGCGTTTTAGCGACTTTGCGAGATTATTTTTTACCTAAGTAAACCTTATCAGCTAAAATCAGTCTAAACATCAAACTTTACCAACCAAAACCAATCATGAAAAATAAAATTTTAGTAACGTTATTCTTTTTGTCAGGTTCAATTTTGTTTGCACAAAGACAAATGGAAAATTTAGACCGTGGTGTAATTGCAATTAAAAACAACGGTCAGTTTTTTATCAGCTGGCGTGTTCTGGGAACAGATGCGGATGATCTGGCTTTTAATTTATATCGAAAAAGCGGTAGTAAAAAAGCAATCAAATTGAATGATGCACCTATTACCGGAGCGACTAATTTTCTTGATATTAAAGCAAATCCTCTGGAAGAAAATACCTGGTTTGTAAAAACGGTTTTAGAAGGAAAAGAAAAAGATGAAAAAGGAAATTTTACAATTCCCGCTTCAAGCGTTGATAGAGATTATTTGTCAATTGTGGTAAAACCGATTGAAGGGTATATTCCTAATGATCTTTCTACGGGTGATTTAGATGGAGACGGAAGATATGATTTGGTTGTACACATGACGGGGAAAGGGCATGATAACTCGCATACCGGCATTACGGATCTGCCTATTTTTCATGCGTATACTTTAGATGGAAAGTTTTTATGGCAGATCAACTTAGGTAAAAATATTCGTGAGGGAGCTCATTACACACAATTTATGGTATATGATCTGGATGGTGACGGAATTTCAGAACTGGTTTGTAAAACCGCTGACGGCACTACTGACAGCCAGGGAAATGTGGTTGGAGATGTTTCAAAAGACTGGGTAGACAGAGACCCAAAATCGGGTACTTTTGGTAAAATTTTAAAAGGTCCTGAATATCTTTCTGTTTTTGATGGAAAAACCGGAAAGCTGGTTACAACCACTGATTATATTCCGGTACGTGGTGATTTGGCAGGCTGGGGCGGACATGGCGGAAGTGGAGGCAATGATACCAAAGGAAACAGGATTGATCGTTTTACCGCTTGTATTGCTTATTTAGACGGCATCCATCCAAGCGTGGTAATGTGTCGTGGGTATTATGGAAGAACCGTTTTAGCAGCCTTTGATTTTAAAGATAAAAAACTGACTTCAAGATGGGTTTTTGACAGTAAAGATGCCGAAAATCCATATTCAGGAATGGGAAATCACGGACTGACGGTTGCGGATGTTGATAATGATGGCAAAGACGAAATTATTTACGGATCGATGTGCGTTGATGCTAACGGAAAAGGTTTATACACTACTGGTTTCAGACATGGTGATGCTTTACATGTTTCTGATTTAGATCTGGATGTTCCGGGTTTGGAAGCTTTTGGAATCCATGAAATTGAAAACAAAACAACAGGTCCGGGTGTAACGTTGTTTTCTGCTGCAGACGGGAAAGTTCTATTTACGGATTCTCCCAATGAAGACGTTGGGAGAGGAGTAGCTGATAATATCGATCCAGCCCGAAAAGGCGCACAATGCTGGTGGTCCGGTTCTAAGTTTTTATATGATATGAAAGGAAATAAAATAGGGGATGCACCAAAATCAATTAACTTTTTGATTTACTGGGATGGAGATACTTCAAGAGAAATTCTGAATTCAAATTATATTGATAAATATAGAAAAGGAAGGTTGTTCACCGCAACGGGAGCTGTATCGAATAATGGTACAAAATCAACACCGGCGCTTTCTGCGGATATTTTTGGCGACTGGAGAGAAGAACTGATTTTAAGAAGCGCAGACAATACCGAATTACGAATCTATTCCACCACAATTCCAACTGATGTAAGGCAATATACTTTAATGCATGATCCGCAGTATCGTTTGAGTATTGCCTGGCAAAATGTAGGATACAACCAGCCGCCTCATACCGGTTTTTATTTTGGAAGCGGCATGCAGAAGGCTCCAAAACCTAATATTGTTTTGATGCCTTTGAAGTAAAATAGCAAAATAATCTGGATTAAAAAATGTATTGTTTTTGTACTAAAGAGAAAAGTACCAAAGAATATCTGTCAGTAACAGTTTTAGGATAATAAAAAAAGGGTCAGCTTTTAAATAAAGCTTAACCCTTTTTTAAATTATACATTTCTTAGAATAATTTTCTTCTTCCTAATAGTATTTTCTTTTTAAAAGTCTCGAATGAATCTTTTCCCCGGATATCAATTCGTTGTACTTCATAAATGGCTTTCATCGGAAATACATTAATTCTGTTCCCTATTCTAAGTCCATATTTAATTCCGTATTTTTTTAGTAATTCGAAAAACTGCTCTTGTTTAGGTCCTTTTTTTCTATAATACCCTCCAAAAGTATACGCTAAGGCAGGAAAAACATTTAAATTTTCTTTTGCGATTATTTCCTGACAAAGTTGTAAATCCTTTTCTATGTCTTCCAGTGATAAATGAGCATAATTATCATGCTTAAAAGTATGATAACCTAACTCAATATGAGAGCCAATTGCTAACAACTGTTCTTTGTTCATCAATTGCATATTATCACTTATAAATTTTCCATTCCAATCTACTTTCTGCCCAATCCTTCCAAGCACCATAAAACAGACTGCTTTAAAATCATACTCTTTTAGTAGAGGATATAGTTCTGTATAATTGTCTAAAAAACCATCATCAAAAGTAAGTACAATTGCTTTTTTGGGTAATTTTTGCTTATTATTTTTTAAAGCATCAACCTCTGAAAGCCATAATGTTTGATAATTATTTTTTTTAAGATACTCAAATTGTTCAATTATTTTATCTTTTTTAATTGTAATCTGATCTTCAAAACCATTTGTTGAAATAGAATGATATTCTAAAATTCTTAATTTATTTTTAGAAGGGTAAAATAATTTAAACTGGATATTTATTACGATTAAAAACAATAGTAATAAGACAATTAAAACAGAAACAATATAAATCATACTTTTTTAAATTACGAGATTAGTAGCTACTTCATTAATTACACTTAATATTTCAGTACCAATAATTAAGCGTGTAGAGGTACTCATGAGAAAATCAAATCCTTTTTGAACAAATTTATCTCTCATTATAGTATTGTCAATAAGTGTTTCTACTTTGTTTGCAAAATCAATAGAATTTCCAGCTTCTGCAAGTAAACCGGTTTCATTATTTATCAAAACTGTTGGTATTCCGCCTGCATTTGCTGCTACCACCGGAACTTTGCACGCATAACTTTCCAGAATTACTCCTCCGGTTGCTTCATTTTTAGATGTAAATAAAAACAAATCGAAATCGGGAAGACATTTATATACATCATTTCTAAAACCTGTAAAAATAATTTCATTTTCCAGTCCCTTTGAACGGACATAATTTTTTATTTCATTCTGCAAAGATCCTTCACCAATTAAAACATATTTTGCCTTTAGACCTCTCTTGTATAATTCTTCAACAGTATTTACCCAGGTAAAATGGTCTTTTACTTTACAAAAAGCAGAAACATTACCAATTATTTTATGATCTAAAGGAATATTAAATTCCTGATGAAGGAAACCATTTTTAGAACTGAATATAAATTTATCAGTATCTACAACACTGCCTATGACAGTTAACTTTGTATGATCTTTTATAGATAGTTTCAGTATATCTGATACAGGATCTGATATACAAACAATTTTTTTTATTGATTTGTAATTGTATTTATATTTTCTCAAGAAATTTGTCCCAACATTTTTTATTAGTGTTCTAAACAAAACCATTGGTGTTTTTAATCCAAAAACCATTGCGGCCAATACAGCAATAGTGTGTGCTTTACTATTATGAAGAAATACAATATCCGATTGAAATTTATGGGCTTCATTTTTAAATTTCTTAGCAAGACCAAGGCTGTACTCAGATTTAAAATCGACTCCTAAAACCTTTAAGTTTTTTTTAATGGCAACCTTAAATATCTCAGAATCTTTAGGACAAATAATCATTTGGTCTTTTACAAAATTATTATCTCTCAAAGACTCAAAAATGTCTATTATCATTTGCTCGTGTCCTCTCCAGCCAAGCGAAGATGTAAAGTGTAGTATGCGCATAATTTTGAGAGGTCTTTTCCTTCTGCGAAAGTAATAGTTTTTTAAATTGTAAACTCTTTCATACCAAAAAAGTTATCTTAAGAATTACTTAAAATAAAATTACCCTGATTATACACTGAAAGCTTCAAAATTTCTTAACTTAAAAACGTTTGATAAATTGTTTTGATGCCTTTGAAGGAATCGTTTTTTATAAAAAGAAGAATAAAAAAGTCCGTTTCAAATGCATGGAACGGACTTTTAGGTTTGTGATTTATTGGGGCAAAAAACAAACTGTGTTTACTATTGAAAACTATTTGATTATTATTTTCGTGGTTGAAGTCTGACGGTTTTTAGTCAGTTTTAAAATATACAAACCCGTTTTTAAATTTAAATGAAGTGAATTGTTATTCGTTTTACCTGCAGCTTGTTTTTTACCTAATACATCAAACACTTCGTATTGTATAGTTTCATTATCAGCATTATTGATAAAGAAATTTCCATCAGAAGGATTTGGATATATTGATACAGTTTCTAATTTGTCCTGATCTTTTACAGAAAGGGTAGGAGGAGTGTAGGTGAAAAGTTCCTGTCCGTCAGTTCCGGTAGCTGCAAAAAACAGTTTGTTTCCTGCTTTTGTTAAGTTTGAAACGTTGGTTGCTCCTGAAATAGCAACGGTACCTGAAGGAGTACCATCAGTTTGCCATAATTCTCTTAAGCCATCTTTATCGCTATCAGCTGTAAAATATATTATTCCGTTTAACTCTATATAATCAACAGTAGCAGATGATGTTATTGTATTGAAATCCACCAATTTTGTCAAGGTATTATTATCATATTTATAAAAATCATAATTGATACCGTCATCAGAAGCGAAAAAATAGAGTATACCGTTTACTGATTGAATCTGATCAGGTGTTGAGCTGCCTGTTCCAGGATTAATGTCGACAACTTCTGTTGTTCCTGCTTCTGTTCCGTCAGTTTTCCATAATTCAACTCCGTTAGGGCCATTTGCTCTGAAAAAAGTAATATTTCCTGAATTTGTAAAACGTGTAGGAGCAGAGCCCGTAGTACCGGGATTAATATCTTTTACCAATGATGTCTCCACTGTAGCACCATCAGTTTTCCATAATTCAAATCCTGTTGTTCCGCTGTTTCCCTGAAAATAAATAATGTTTCCATTTTTTAAATAAGTTGTTGCTACTCCATGAGAAATTCCTGCATAGATATCTAAAATCAAAGATGAATTAGTAGATGTAGCGTCATATTTGTATAATTCTCTTCCAGTAGTAGTAACAACTAATTGACTTAAAATGGCATTACCATTTAGGTTTTCAATCCAGCTTATACTATTACCTGTACCTGGCTGATCAATCACATTTAGAGTTCCTGATTCTGTACCATCTGTTTTCCAAAGTTCAACGCCTCCAACACCGTCAGTAGCAGAAAAAAGCATAGTTGTTGGGTTAATTATAGTAAATAGCTGTGGGTTTGAGTTTGCTGTTCCTGCATTTATATCTTTGACCATAACTGTTCCAGCGCTGGTACCATCTGTTTTCCAAAGTTCGGAACCATTAGCAGTTGTTCCGTTTGAAGCTGTAAAATAGATTTGATTATTAAATGCAGTAAAATTTGCTGCATTTGAGTTAGATGCAGCACTAGTTGTAGTATTGATGTCCTTAACCATTACTGTTCCGTCATCAGTACCATCTGACTTCCATAACTCGACACCATTTGTACCATTAGTAGCTCTAAAAAATAAGGTTCCATTAAAGTCGAAGAGATTTGTTGGAGTTGAAGAATTCGCACTTCCGGGATTTATATCTTTAACCTGAGCTATTTGTCCAAATGACAGCGCAGAAATTAATAATAAAAAGAGATATTTATTTTTCATATTTATTTAGTATTGAATTATTTGTTACTTAATTTTATTTTTATTGATATTGAAAATTAGCTCATTACTTAAATAACTCTTTACTATGGACTAATTACTATGGACTAATTACTATGGACTCAATACAATTATTTCGGAAGATCCGGTGCCATAATTCTTCTCGTTGGCGTACTTAAAGTTTCGATAAAAGCCAGCAGATCGCTCATTTCTTCTTTGCTTAAATTTAATTTTTTGAGTATCGGATCTACTTTTGGAATTAAAGAATCGCGTGGCGTTCCCAGATATTTTTTCTGAACAGGTGATGGATTTCCAAGATTATACAATTCTACAACATCCAGTAAAGTTGGAAAATGCCCATGATGCATCCATGGTCTGGTGTTCACCACTTCACGAAGCGTAGGCGTTCTGAATTTACCTATATCTTTAACATCTTTCGTTACATTATATCGACCGAAATCTTCATTTTCTTTAAATATTTTAGTGTTGTTTTTATCAAGATTTCCTCTTAAGGTAAATTATGGCTGGTATAGAAATTATAAAAGGAAATAATATAGATAATAATATTGCAAGATATGGAGTTTTCAATTTAGTGGAGTTTTTAAAAATATAGTAAGTAGATATTGAAACTAAGATTATGTGTAATAAAATAGAAGTTTGATATATATATAAGCCTACTGAGAATTGATCTATTAATTTGTCCATAAAATAATAATTTTAGAATGATTGATGCTTTATTTTCAATATCACTTTAGAAAGTTATATTAAAAATAATTTTATTAATTTTATTTTAACTGAGTATCAAATCAATTTCGATACTCAGTTACTTAAATGAGTTGTATTATATTATTGAATATTAGTTTGATGGTTTTTGACAACAATCTTCTTTTCCACATCCCTCTCCTAAATTTTTTTCTTCAAGAGCAGTTGGCTGTCTATTATGTTTGGCAACAAATTTTCTAATATTACTTTTTTTGATACTTTCTTGTTTTAGTTTAACAACTTTTGGATTATTTTTAAAAGAAAATGCTAAAAGTTGATCTACAGTCATTGTCTTCAAATCAATATTTCCAAATTGTAAAAAAAGTTTTTTTCTCAATTCATCTATTTCAATTGAAACTTTTTCATTATTGTTTTTGATTAATTCTTGTAATCTATAAGGATGATGGATATTATTTTTTTTTGCAATTTCAATAATTTCATCTTTTTCCTTCCATAAATAATACCCGACTCTGTCCCAAGAATATGTTATTCTTAAGTTTGCAATTCTGGTAGCATCCCAATCGTTAAATTCTGCCATTAGAACCACATTTAATGAATCTGAATAATTAAATGTTTTATTTAAAATAAATTTATGTTCAGTAAGAGATTTGTTATATACATCTTGCTTTATGTTTATTTTAAATGTTTTATCAAGATATTTATAATTATAACTTAAAAAATCTGTCTTAAGAATAGAGTCTAATTTTTTAGAATTTGAAATACTATCCTGTGAAAACGTAATATTTGTCAATAGAAAAATGACAATAATGCTTAATAATTTCATATTAATATAGATTTTCTTCTTGATGAGTTAATATAGTACAGTCTGAGGTAGGATATGAAGAACATAATAATACAAAGCCGTTACTGATTTGTTCATCATTTAAAAAACTTTGATCTGCTTGATCTATTGAACCACTTATTAATTTTGCAGCACATGTAGAACACGCACCAGCTCTGCAAGAATATGGTAAACCAATTCCGTACTCTTCTGCCTGATCTAATATGTAAACATCTCTAGGACATTCAATTTCTTGTTCTTCCCAGTTTATTAATTTTACTTTGTAAGTAGGGCCGCTTAAGTCTGCTAAATCTTTGGAACAATTGCTTCCATTTTTTGAATAGTAGCCAGGAATTTCTGAACTTGTAAAATTCCAAATACTAGATTCTGGATCTTGCCAATATATGACTTCTCCAATTGGATCTATCTGAAGACCGTATCCAATAGTTATTTTGGCATTAATTTTTAATGTTTGGGTATTCATATAGTTAACTGTAGATCCCATATCCTTAATATGCATTCCAGCTACAAACCCTCCCAGTCCAAAATCAATTCCATACTCATATTTATCTGAAAAATTATATGTACCACTGCAGTAACGGTATTGTAAAGTTCCGTATACATTTGTCAGTGCAAATGATTGGCTATAAATGTGGGTGTCATTTTGCCAAGTGCCATATATGGAAGAGCTTTTTTGTACATTTTTAGAGACGGCATTAGAATATCTCGGAAGAATGAATGATTTTCCATTATAATTATGGATTACAATAGTATCTGATTTTGTTACTTTTTTACTGCTTAAAGTTTGTAAGTTTTCAAAATTATAAGGCTGTAACTTTTTAGCCCAAATTTCAAATTCTTCAAACGTTTTAAATTTTTTAAAAATTTTACTTTTTTTAGTTTTTTTAGTATTGATTTTTTCAAAATTATATTTTCCATAAATTTTAAAAGTGTCAATTACTTTTGGATTAATTTCAGTTGTAATACTTGGTTTTTCAGTTTTGCTTTGAATTATACCTTCTTCACTTGAACAAGATGATAGAACAATAAATACGAGCAATAAATAAAAATTTTTCATAAAAAAATATGGCTTCCCTTTTGGTTTCGTTAAATTTTACGGGACGATGGCTTCAGGTACTGTTTTTGGTTATGCACCGCCCATTTATTTGATTTCGAAATTATGTTTAACTAAGGTTTCGTATTTCTTTGAATTATTCATATGTAAATTCTTCAGAGCCGTATATTTAGGAAACTATAAATTAGGAATCAACTGCTTATTTAGGTAAATTAGGTGATTTTATTCTAATAGAAGCTGTACTTAGAGTTTCAATAAACGATATAAGGTCATTCATTTCAGTTTTGTTTAGTTTTAGCTTTTTTAAAATAGGATCCGATTTTGGTATTAAAGAGTCACGTGCTGTTCCTAGATATTTTTTTTGAATTTTTGCAGAATTTCCTAAATTGTAAAATTCAACCACATCCAGTAAAGTTGGAAAATGCCCATGATGCATCCATGGTCTGGTGTTCACCACTTCACGAAGCGTAGGCGTTCTGAATTTGCCAATATCTTTTACGTCTTTCGTAACATTGTAACGCCCGAAGTCTTCATTTTTTGTTCCGAATAAAACCTGTCCGTCATTATGAAACTGGTTGTCGCTGAAATAAGGCGTGTTATGACAGTTGATACATTGTGCCTTGGTTCTGAACAAATGCAGTCCTTTTACCTGCTGATCCGTATAAGCATCTGATTTTCCGCTAACGAAATAATCAAACTTACTTTTCGGACTGTTGATGGATCTTTCGAATGTAGCAATAGCATACTGAATTCTTTCGAGCGTAACTTTTTTGTCTCCAAAAGCAGCTTCAAAAAGCGGGTTGTAACCCTTTATCTTTCCAATTTTGCTTACTGCAATCGTCAGTTTTTCGTTCATTTCTAAAGGATCACCTACAGGGAATTGTGCCTGATCTTCTAAACTCTTGGCACGACCATCCCAAAATAAAGAAGTTGCGTAAGCCGAATTTAAAATAGTCATCGAATTTCGTTTTCCGGTCTGGCGGTCATGACCAAAAGAACGGGTCAGGTTATCTGTCCATCCTAATTCCGGATTATGGCAGGAAGCACAGGCAATTTGTCCGCTGTTGGATAATCTTGGATCAAAAAATAATACTTTGCCCAGACTTTCTTTTTCCTTAGAATAGGGATTGTAAGCAGGATAAGGAACAGCAGGAAGTACCCCGATATCCTGAAATTTAGATTTGTCGATACTTTCATGCAATTCCGCAGCAGGCCATTTTGAGGTATCTCCAGATGAGTATACTTTTCTTAGTTCCTGGATATCTGTGTAATCAGGTTCTTCGGTGCTTTTATAAGCTGTTAAACTCAAAAGCAGTAAAACGGGTATTATTAATTTTTTTAATTTCATAATTATAATGTAACTTCTTTAGGACAAGATTCATTTAAAGGTGCTAATGTTGGATAAACTTTATTATTGTAAATCCTATATTGAGAAGAGACTGTTCCTCCAAAAAGTTTATCGTTGGTTAATTTCAATTCAAAAGAAATTTCAAATAAACCCGTACTAATTTCTTTGTAAGTTCCTTGACCTGAAATTGCAATACTATAGCTGTTTTTATTCGTTCCGGTAATTGTGATATATTGAGGAATTACGAGAACTTTTCCATTCGTTTTGCTGTTACCGTTTTCAGGAAAAAATTCTAATGCTGATGTAATATTAAATCCTGGTGAGTTTGCGCTAGTAGTACTTTCGTTAGAAAACCATCTTTTTAGATTAAATGAATTGGTTGTATTAGTACCGGTAGATACATTAAACCCAATTTTAAAAGCATCATGGTAAACATCATCATTAGGGTTTGTGTTTCCTTTGTCACTGTACAAGATGGCATTTTCATTATCCTTTGTTACTACCACAGGAAAAGTAAAAGCATTAAAAGCCTGCCATGCACAAGTACCACTTCTATCAAACCAGTTTTCACCATATGTCAGGTAAAATTGATTTGATAAATCATAGAATTTAGAAGCAGGATTTGCAAGAATATCACGATTCGATTTTATAGGTTTAACGATTTGTAAGACACTCGTTCCCGTAGCAATATAATCTCCTGCATTTACAAGTGTAATGCTGGTTTCATAATATACATCGTCTTCCTGAATATCTTCTAAAAGAGTTAAGTGATAGGTAATTGATTTTCTGTTATCCCCAAAGTCATCATGAGTTAAAGAATAATCAAAGCCATTTAGAAATTTGAAAATAGCAAGATTTTCAATTTCTGAAGGAATAAATCCGTTAGGAAAATTTACTTTAAAGTCAATTGTTTCGCCAGCAGCTCCTTTTACAACTATTCTATTTGCTGACAATGAATACGGTGTACTCACTTCGCCTAATGTGATTGTTAGGACGTCATTTGAAACAGATGTATTTAAATTACCAATATGAATTTCAGGATCAGATGTACTTTCTAATTTTAAGGTTATAGTTTGTTTTTCTTTCCATCTTTTTTCAAAAGAAATAAAGATAGTATCAGTTAATTTACTTCCTTCAAAAAGTAATTCGTTTGTAGGTTCTATACTAAAACTATTTACATCTCCGGAAGTAACAGCACTAAATTTTGCTGTAATAGCAGATTTTAAAGGTATTGAACTTAATGTTACCGGTACTTTTAATGTTTTTACCGATTTGTTTTCAAAACTAACTATAGGAGCCAAAACGGTATTAACAGATGGATATTCCAGTGGAATATTATTTGAAGTGTTTACCAATAAATTAAACCTTATAAAAGGATCAAAGTTTTTTGAGTCTAATCTATAGTCGTCCTTAGAACAAGAAAAAAATAATGTTGCAACGATATACAATACAGATATAATTTTAATACGATTCATTTTGTTCTAAATTTGAGTTAACGTAAAGAGTATTTAGTGGTATTGGTAATACATACTTAGGTGATGGGTAGGTGAGTCCGCAGTTTAACGATATGCAGCCATCAGTACGAGAAATATCCTTTTTGTTCCTTGCTATATCAAAAAACAGGTGCCCTTCAAAACAAAGCTCTTTTCTTCTTTCCAGAAACAAAGCTTCGGCAATATTATCTGTAGTAGTTAATAAAGCAGCGTTTGCTCTTTCTCTTATAATATTAATATCTTTCTTTGCCTGTTCCGGGTTATTAAGTCCTATTGATGCTTCGGCCCTTATTAAATATTGTTCACTTAACCTAAATGCCACATATCCGGGATTTCCCTGGAACTTTTTAGTAAAATAATAGTTAAGCATTACCGGTTGTAAATTCACCAATGTAGAAAGTGGTTTTACTAAAAACAGCTGTTTTCTAATATCATTGGTTTCATACAGATCAATCAAATCCTGCGATGCTGTATACCTTTCATAATTAGTATCAAAAGTATATCCAAAATAGGATGATAATGATCCGGTAAAAGATCCATCGGTATTTTTAGTTACAGAAAATTCTAATAAAGTTTCGGATGTAGGGAGATCTATCTTTTCCCATTGTGAAATATAATCGGCAGAACTTATCAGGCTTACACCAGAATTTTCGATTACATCATTTGCCGTATCATAAGCATTTTTCCAATCCTTTTTAGAGAGATAAACTCTGGCCAACAAAGCTTTTGTACTGTTACTATTAAAATAAGAATAAGCAGGGCCATCGAAAAGAACCGCGTTACTATATAAATCAAGAGATGTTTTAAGATCATTTATAATCAATGAATAAGTATTGGCGGCAGTTTCCCTTGCAGGATAAGTAATACCTTTACCAATCGAGTGGGTACTGTAAACAATCCCCATATGAGAAGCATCCTGAGTATATCCGTAATTTTGACTATAGATTTCGCTTAGCAAAAAGTGCATGTAAGCCCTAACAGTCATAGCCTCAGCTTTTATTTGACTTTTTTCTGCTGCAGTAGCATCTAACAGAGCATCTGTATATTCTAAAATAAGATTTGCCTGATTGATAATACTATAGCCATTTGTGTAGAATAATGCAAAATCAGATTCCACAGACTGATCTTCGAAGGAATATACTTCTTTTATGTTTTCAGGAATGGTGATTTCTCCTTTTGTACCGGCTACCAGAGAAGGGCTAAATTTTAAATTACCGCCCTGCAGGTCTGCATAAACAGAAAATATTTCTCCACTCACATTATTTTTGAGGGCCAAATATAAACCGTTTAATGCCATTAATACTCCTTTCTTATCTTTTAACTGTTCTGTAATTGAAGTTTTATCTCCTGGCTCCTGTTCTAAAAAATTACTACAGCTATACATTAAAAAGCTTATAGTTAGAATGATTATATATTTTGATCTAATGATACTTTTTAAATATTTCATCTTTTAAAATTTAGTATTAATACCACACGAAATAGTTCGTGCTTGTGGATAAGTATAGCTGAATTCTCTAATGCCGTTCATTCCTTCCGGGCTCTTTTCTTTATACCAATACAATGCATTTGTGACATTTGCAAAAACAGTTAAGGCATCCAGAAAAGTATTTTTTATTGGAACATTATAACTCAGGTTGATATTACTGATTTTGATGTAGGTAGCATCGTAAATGTTTCTGTCTAAATTAGGTACTAAAGCAGTATTGCTTGGAGCCGGCTGAGAAACAATATCTCCTTGTTTTCTCCAGTAATCATAAGCGTTCACAGACATATTTCGGTTTGAAGTAATTTGATATTTTGAAATAATATTATCAGAAACTAATTTATCCCCACCCCATTGAAAAGACCCTGTTATACCTAATGTGATGCTATTATTTAAAGAAAAGCTATTGTTAAATCCACCAAAAGCTTTAGGCTGTGAATCACCAATTGGCTCCCAGTCTGCTGCTGTAAATGTCCTGTTATATGCTGCAGCATCATAAATTTGCCCATCTTTATTTATTAAATCCCTTCCAGTTGCAGGATCAACTCCGGCCCACTTAGCTCCCCAGATTGTTGTAGTACTGTAACCAATTTTTTGTGCAAGTGCGATTGATGCTGTTGAGTAATCACTGCCTAATCCTACTAAATCAGTTACTTTACTATCTACAGTAGAGATATTAAATGCAGTTGTCCATTTAAATTTGCCTTTCTGAAACCATTTGATTCGCGTACTTAATTCAAAACCTGTGTTATACATACTTGCAGCATTTAACTGTACAGAACTATATCCGGTTTCTACAGGAATATCCCTGCTTGTAATCAAATCGCTGAGATCATCATAATAATATTCTAATGTTAATTCGATAGTTTTAAAAACATTAAAATCTACACCGGCATTAAATTTTTTATTTTTTTCCCATTTCAAATTTCCATTAGGAGCATCGCTTGGAGTTGCATATTCTCCACCATTGTATCCATTTTCTAATATATTATAGAGTCCTTTTGATCTGTAAGAACCAATTCTTGAATTACCTGTAGAACCATAACTTACTTTTAGTTTTAAGAAATCAATCCACGAACTTGATCTTAAAAAGTTTTCATTACTTGCTAACCAGGCCAGGCCAGCACCACTGTTTAGGGCTACATTGGTGTCATTACCAAAAACGGAACTTTCATCACGCCTAAAATTTCCTAAGAAATAATATTTTTTCTTATAGTTGTAATTAATTTGAGAAAAGAAAGAGACTCTTGAATTATAATTAATATCACTTTCAAAAGCTTGTCTTGCCTTAGATTCATCCACTAAAGGGGTTAAAGGATCATCATCCTGAATAGCATCTTGGATATCGTTTATTATATTTGGATTTACAAAACCTCTGGCGGATGAATAGTTAAAATCAGTTCTCTCTTCAGAAAGTTCAGAGCCTAAAACACCATCTATGGCATTATCCTGATTGATTTGTTTATTAAATAATGCCTGTCCCTGCCAATTCCATTTGGTTGAATTTCGCTCATTGATAAGACGTCTTCCATAAGCAGGATAGATATTGCCCTCATACATAAAAGAACCATTTGCCTGACCACTTTCATTTTCAGCAGAAAAATAACGATCCTGAGTTTTATCTTTATAATCCATACCGAATAAAGTAGAAATTTTTATGTTTTTATTCAGCTCGTATCCTAAGTTCAAACTTCCCAAAACGCTATACGAATCTGTTACGTTCATATTTTGATCAATAGCTGCTAGGGGATTACCTCCAGTTATACCATTCAATCCAACTTTAGAATATGTTCCGTCAGCATTATAAGGGGATAGGTTTGGTAAATATGCAAAATCATAATAGATGTTTGGAGCATCTTTTTTGATGTAACTAGGGTTGAGAGATAAGTTGATATTCCATTTGGATGTTCTGTAGCCTAAATTTATTCCTCCATTTAATTGCTTCGTTGTATTGCCTAACTGAGGTTCATCAATATCTAAATACGTTAAATTAGCATTATAAGAAAATTTAGAAGTTGCGCCTGTAACACTAAAATTGTATTTGTTATACATACCTGAATTATTTAATAAATCAAACCAGTTAGTATTTATGCCGTTATAGGGAACCGGAACATAATTAGCTGTAGTATTTTTTAAATAATCATTTCTAAGTTCAGCATATTGAGCACCATTGAGATATTTGATTTGATTAATAGCAGTCGAAGTTCCAAGCTGATTCGAAAAACTAAATTTAGCTTTGCCTTTTCTACCTTTTTTGGAGGTAATCAGTATAACTCCATTTGCGCCATCTGCACCATATAAACCTACTGCCGCTGCATCTTTCAATACAGTAAAACTTTCAATATTATCAGGAGATATTCTTGCCAGAGGATTTGATAAGTTTTCACCATCACCTCCAACGCCAGTAAAGAAACCATTATCAATACCGGTTTCTTCTGTCATAATTATTCCATCAATAATGATTAAAGGTTGCGAGGATGTACTTATAAGATTTCCATTTAATGGTTTTAATGTTCCCTGTCCACGAATATTAATTTTTACAGGACCTCCAACGCCTGAAGTATTTTCAACTAAAACACCAGCCATTTGCCCTTCAAGCATTTTATCAATACTTTCTGAGGCTTGATGCACCGGGATATCTTTTGCCGTAATAGTTGAAATACTTCCTACAATTTCTTCTTTTAACTTTTTTGTTCCGTACGAAGATGTAATAATAACCGGATTCAGCTCATCTACAGCTTCTTCCATATAAAAAGTAAAATCATTTTCATTACCAACTTCCTGTTCCTGAGTTACCATTCCGAGCAGTACAACCTGAAGGACAACATTAGCGATGTGTTTTTCTTTCAACTGATAAATAAACCTTCCGTCAATATCCGTTATAGCACCTCTTCCGGTTCCTTTTACCATTACTGTTGCTCCGGGTAACGGCGAGCTATCTTTAGCATTCAATACAATTCCCTTGATTGTTCTTTCTGTTTCTTCTGAATTATCTCTTGAAGGAGGAGTAGAGTTCGTTAATAAAACCTGTTTTTTCTGAATATAAAACGAAATATTTTTGCTTTTAAATAATTGTTTTAAAACAGCTTCCAAAGAGGCATTTTTTACATTTATACTCGCTTTTTGATCGGCATCAATTTTTTTTGAATTATAGATGATCCTAAAATCAGTTTGTTCTTCAATAGATTTGATAATCAAGCTAATTGGTTCATTTTTAAAATGCAGTGTAATTGATTTGTTTTGTGAAAAACCCTTTAAACCTGATAATATAATGGCTAAGAAAAATAGAATTTTTCTTGAAAATTGTGCAGTAAGATTCATATTTTAGGTGGTTACGGAAGATTGGTAATGGTGATGGTATTTTCTTTAATAGTGTAATCAAAGGGTGTGTCACGTTTTAGAAGCTCTAAAATGTTTTTTACGCTTGATTCACTAATTTTAATGGTTCCGGTGAAAGTCTGTTTGGCTAAATCTGAATTTTTATTAATAATCTCAACATCATAAGTCCGCTGAATTATTTTAGTGATGGTCGAAAATGGAGTATCTTTAAAAGTAAGTTCATCTTTCGTCCAGGCAGAATAAAAAGAAGGATCAACTGATTTTGTTGTAATTTTATTTGAGCCGTTTTGCCATGTAGCCATTTGGTTTGGTTTTAGCAATGCAGAATTTGAAGGACTTGCAGTTTCATATATGCGAATGCTTCCTTCGACCAAAACACTGTTAACTATAGAGGTTTCAGGATAAGCATTTACATTGAATTTGGTACCCAAAACTTCAATGTCGACCTCATTAGCATTTACAATAAAGGGATGTTCTTTGTCTTTAGCTACTTCAAAAAAGGCTTCTCCTGTTAAATAAACAGTTCTTTTTCCGTTAACACCAAATTGTTCCGGATAGCGTAAAGTGGTTCCGGAATTCAAACTAATAACAGTTCCATCAGAAAGTATAACTTTAAATGTTTTACCATAAGGAATTTTTAATGAGTTATATAGTACTTCATTATCTTTAACTTTACCAAAATAAACAATCTGACCATGAAGTTTTTTAGCAATCACTTCTCCTTTGTTATTTAATAAATTGCTGTGATTGTTTTTTGTAATGTATTCTGTCTGTCCATTGCCAAGTTCGAGTACAATCTCTTTTGAATGTTTTGTCTTATAATTAAAATTAAAAGCAATTTTTCCTAAACCCAGCAGCACTAAAATGACAGCGGCATATTGCAAATATTTAGCAGCTTTATTTTTTGGTTTAATCTTAATTACCGGAGTTGAATTAACTGAAATATCTTCAGACAAGGCAGTAAGTACCCATGTTTTCTTTATAGTGATAAACTGTTTTTTATTTTCTTCAGAAGCTTCAATCCATTCAAAAAGCGTTAGAATTTCCTGTTCAGAGGCTTCGTTTGATAAGTACTTATAAATTATTTCTGATTTCATAATCTGAATTTTAACTTCTCGTTATGATAAGTACACTTCAGAAATAAAATACCCTACTATTTAATTTTAATTATTATAAATAAGAATAAAAATCAAAAATAAATAATCCGACAATTTAGTTCTTAAAATCTTCAAAGCCTTTGTCATATGGGCTTCAACAGCTTTTAGGGAGACCTGCATTTCTTCTGCTATTTCTGCATTTTTTTTATTCTCAAAGCGCTTTTTTATAAAAACTTCACGAGTTTTTGGAGGTAAATCGTTTATAGATTCATTAATTATACGTTCTAATTCAGTTAGTTCTAAAGTATCAAACTGAATCGAATTTAGGACTTCGATATTGAGCTCTCTTTCCGTATGATTTAATAAATCGTTTTTGAATTTGTCTTTTACTTTATTATGCCGAATAATATTCAGACATTTTGATTTGGCGTAGGTGTATAGAAAAGATTGTATTCCGTTTATAGATTCAATATTTTCCCTGTTTTGCCATAAATTAATGAATGCTTCCTGTGTAAGATTTTCAGCTTCCTGTTGGTCATAAATAAACTGTACATTAAATGAGGTAATCCGACGGAAGTATTTGTCGTAGAAATAAGTAAACGCAGCTTCATCTCCCTTTTTAAAAGACTCAAATTTATTGGATTCAAAGCTGGTATTACTATTCATCTTTAATTGGCTCTGGTAAAGGATTAGTACAATTAATTTGTTATCCCAGGTGGTATTAGGCCAGAATGCGAGACAAAGATAAAATATTATTTATATTAGTTCTAAATAAAAATCAAGATTTAAAAAATTAACATTTAACAACTAATTATAATCATATAGAATTTCTGTCGATAAAATTAAAAGGAACTTTTACTTCTCCTTTTTCTTTGTTTAAGATCATTCTGGCAGCAATTTCTCCCATTTTATTAAAATCGGTTGACATAACGGTTATCCCCAATAAATCTTTTAGCGGAGTATCGTTGTAAGAAATTACACCAATGTCCTGACCTAAAATATATTCTTCATCTCTTATTTGTTTGACTAAATTCACCAAATCAGATTCTTCAATAGTGATAAACAAGTCTCCTTTTTTCAAGATCATATCATCATAAACTTCGCTTAGGATTTCAAAGTTAATTTCATGCTCAACACAAAACTTTCTGAAACCATGCAAAATTCTTCTCGGATAGGGGTATACGGCTTTTTCAGGATAAACTAAAATCAGTCTTTTGTATTTATTTATTTTAGAGAGTCCTTCTTTTAAGGCATTGTAAATATCATTTTCAAAATCCTGATAAATTTTAATAACCTCGGTTCCTAAACCAATCTTTATGTTATCCATGATTACCAATTTGTCCTGCGGGATTTGCTGGATGGCTTTGGCTACTTCATCAGTAAAACTTAAGTGTTTTAATTCATCAGTCTTAAAATGTGTTGTAATTACATAATAATCATAAGCACCTTCAAATTTATCCAGCAGATTTAGAAACAGAGTTTCATCACAATGGTAAATATGTAAATCAACATGTGCATTTGCTCCTAAAGTGTTAATAAAAGAGCTGTATGTTTTCATTTTATATGCACTCAGTTTATTAAAAAGAAACAAAATATTGACTTTCGATTCTAATTTTGTTCTGGTAATATAGTATCCCTTTCCTCGTATTGAAGAAATGATTTTTCGTTCTTTCAAAATATTATAAGCTTTCTCAACGGTATCCCTTGACATATAAAACTCTTCACTGAAATTGTTTATAGAAGGAATCTTTTGATTTATTTTCAGGTTACCATTGGCAATATTTTGTAGAATAGAATCTACAATTTGCTTGTATTTAGGTACTCTGGAGTCTTCATCTATTTTAATTAACTTAATCATGGTTGGTATAGTAAAGTTTCTCTAAATGTTAAGAGATTGGAGTTATTAATTGTATAATACGTAATATTTTTCTTCAAAAAGGTCTAAAAAATATTAATAACGCATGAGTTTGCTAAAATATGAATTTTAAATTTAAAAAAACACTATAAAACCAATCTTATCGCAATAATTTATGATTTGAAATAAATAAAAAGTAGAGAAAGGACAGTACAGGATAGTTTTCTTTTTTACATTCTATTATTTTACATCATCAGATTTAACTATCGCCTTAACCACTAAATAAAAAATTAAATGGAATCATTACTAGGGATTATTTTTCACTCCATTGGAGGATTTTCTTCAGGCAGTTTTTATATGCCTTTTAAAAAAGTTAAAGATTGGGCTTGGGAAAGCTATTGGCTTATAGGTGGTTTTTTCTCCTGGTTAATTGTTCCCCCGATTGCTGCTTATTTAACGATTCCAAATTTTGTAGATATTATTGCTGACACTTCTTCAAGTGTAAAAGTACTGGCTTATACAATGGGATTAATATGGGGTATTGGAGGACTTACTTATGGTCTTGGTGTTCGCTATTTGGGGATGTCATTAGGAAACTCAATCGTTTTGGGTTTTTGTTCTGCCTTTGGAGCTTTAGTACCTTCCATATACTATAATTTTTATCCTACAGAAGGTAAAATTTCTTTTACGGATATGCTAACTAATAATGGAGGAAGACTGGTTTTACTTGGTGTATTGGTTTGTCTTATTGGGATAGCAATTTCAGGAAAGGCAGGAATGCTGAAAGAAAAAGATTTTGCTGTAGGTCATGAAGATAAAGATCAGGATTTTAATATTACAAAAGGACTTATCATTGCTATTGTTTCAGGGATTTTAAGTGCGTTCTTTAATTATGGTATTGAGGCAGGAAAACCAATGGCAGATGCTGCTAATGAAGCATGGAAAGCATTGCATCCAAATCAGGGTGAATTTTTGTTTCAAAATAATGTAAGCTATATCGTGATACTTTGGGGTGGACTGACGACTAATTTTGTATGGTGTCTTTATCTTAATTTCAAGAACAAAACTTTTGGAAATTACACTGATACCAAAACACCAATTTCAAAGAACATACTTTTTTCAGCCATTGCGGGAACAATGTGGTTTTTACAATTTTTCTTTTACGGAATGGGTGAAAGTAAGTTAGGAAACGGGGCAAGTTCATGGATTTTGCACATGTCAACTATTATTCTTACGGCAAACTTCTGGGGATTTTACCTTAAAGAATGGACAGGTGTTTCTAAGAAAACGTTCAATACATTTTTATTAGGAATCGTATTGATCATGTTATCCATTGTTTTAGTAGGAATTGGAAACTCTTTATAATAATCAAAACATAAATATATATTCATAAAATGTCAAATATAAACACAAATAATATGACTTTTCAGCATGTAAGCTATCTTTGGGATGACGCTAAAGCTGCAGCACTGGCAGGAGACGAAGTTGCTCTTTTTATCTATCGCTCTAATTTATTGGGAGCTGATTTAAGACTTACCAATTATGGAGGTGGAAACACTTCTGTAAAAATCACAGATAAAGACCCATTGACAGGTGCAAGCTCTGAGGTAATGTGGATTAAAGGTTCTGGTGGAGACATCGGGACATTGACAAAATCAGGTTGTGCAGCACTGTATTTGGACAGATTGCGCAATCTTGAAAATGTATACAGAGGCATTGAATTTGAAGATGAGATGGTTGAGTTGTTTAACCACTGTATTTTTGATTTGGCTTCTAAAGCACCTTCAATTGATACACCTTTACACGGTTTTTTACCGTTTAAACATATTGATCACCTGCACCCAGATGCCGCTATTGCAATTGCGGCAGCAAAAGACGGAGCAAAAATCACAGAAGAATTATTTGATGGAGAAATCGGTTGGGTAGGCTGGCAGCGTCCAGGCTTCGATTTAGGACTTCAATTAAGAAGCTGTCTGGAAGAAGCTGATAAAAAAGGAAAGAAATTACGTGGCATCATGTTAGGTTCTCATGGTTTGTTTACTTGGGGTGATACTGCTTATGAAAGCTATATTAATACACTGGAAGTAATTGAAAAGTGTGCTGAATATTTAGAAAGTAATTACGGAAAAAAACGTCCGGTTTTTGGAGGTAAAAAAATCGACAGCCTTGCCGAAGCGGATCGTAAATTGAAGGCTGCTAAAGTAGCTCCGATTTTAAGAGGTTTCTGTTCTTCTGAGCGTCAGATGATTGGTCATTATACGGATGATGCAAGAGTTTTAGAATTCATCAACTCTAATGATCTGTCAAAATTAGCTCCTCTTGGAACTTCTTGTCCGGATCACTTTTTGCGTACTAAGATCAGTCCTTTGGTTTTAGAATTAGATCCAAACGAAGATTTATCAGATATAAATGCAATTAAAGCAAAATTAACTCCTGCGTTTGAAGCATACAGAGCCATGTATAAAGACTATTACAATGCTTGTAAAAAGTCTAATTCGCCTGCAATGCGTGATCCAAACCCAGTTGTGATTTTATATCCCGGAGTAGGTATGTTTACGTTTGCCAAAGATAAAACAATGGCACGTTTAGCATCTGAATATTATGTGAATGCAGTAAATGTTATGAAAGGTGCAGAAGCAGTTTCAGAATATACTTCATTGCCACATCAGGAAGCTTTTGATATCGAATACTGGTTGTTGGAAGAAGCAAAATTACAGCGTATGCCAAAACCAAAAGCTCTTTCAGGAAGAGTAGCATTAGTTACCGGTTCTGCCGGTGGAATTGGAAAAGCTATCGCTAAAAAATTTGCAGAAGAAGGCGCTTGCGTAGTGATCAATGATATTAATGAAGAGCGTTTAGAAGGTGCAAAAGCAGAATTTATCAAAGCATTTGGTAAAGACGCTGTTTCAAGTACGTTACTAAATGTTACTGACGAGGTAAGCACAGAAAAAGCATTAGATGCAGCTTGTTTAGCATTTGGTGGAGCTGATATCATTATCAACAATGCGGGTATCAGTATTTCAAAATCAATTGCAGAACACACACTTGAAGAGTGGGACAGATTATATGACATTTTGGTTAAAGGACAGTTTATTGTTTCTAAAGCCGGAATCGAAGTAATGCGTAAACAAGGTTTTGGTGGAGACATCGTAAACATTGTTTCTAAAAATGCAGTAGTAGCGGGGCCAAATAATCCTGGTTACGGTTCTGCAAAAGCAGCTCAGGCGCATTTAACACGTTTAATGGCTGCTGAGTTAGGAGCTGATAAAATCCGTGTAAATACGGTTAATCCTGATGCTGTAATCTCAGATTCTAATATCTGGTCTGGCGGATGGGCTGAAGGTCGTGCAAAGGCATACGGAATTACCGTTGAAGAATTGCCTGCATACTATGCGAAACGTACCTTATTAAATGAAATTATATTGCCTGATGATATTGCAAACGCATGTTTTGCATTTGTGGGTGGCCTGTTAAACAAATCAACAGGTAATGCTCTGAATGTAGACGGCGGAGTAACAATGGGCTTTTACCGATAAGTTGTTTAGTTTTTTTAAGTTTATTTAACAAAGTGGTTTTTGTTTTCTAACGTTCGATTCTGTCGGACGTTAGATTTTTTATGACATTCCTGATTTTATAAATAAATTTCCTAAACACATAAAATAAAAAAATAAGTATAAAAAAGTAACATAAATCAAGGTTTTACTTTGTAGAAATAGTCCTATATTGTAGACCGACCTTAATAAAAAAATAAGTATGATAATCCAATCAAACACTATCGCATCTCATAATGATGGTTTATTAAAAAAACATCAGAATAAATTAGTTTATACAGCTTCCGAAATTGCCGAAACCGAATCGATTATTCAAAAACTAATCGATTTTCAAATTGCAATTCCATCATGGGCTTTAGGAACAGGAGGAACAAGATTCGGACGTTTTCCAGGTGGAGGAGAACCTCGTTCTATCGAAGAAAAAATTGAAGATGTAGGTTTGCTTCACGCTTTAAACAATGCTTCTGGTGCCATTTCTTTACACATTCCGTGGGATATCCCAACAGATCATGCCGCTATTAAAAACTTAGCTGCACAGCATAACCTGAAATTTGATGCTGTTAACTCAAATACTTTTCAGGATCAGGCAAATGCAGAACAAACTTATAAATTTGGGTCATTACAAAATGTAAACAAAGCTGTTCGTAAACAGGCTATTGCCCATAATATCGAAGTGATCCAGCAGGGAATTGCTTTAGGTTCTGAATCGTTAACGGTTTGGTTAGCTGATGGATCTTCTTTCCCTGGACAATTAAATTTTAGAAAAGCATACCAAAATACATTAGAAAGTCTGGAAGAAATCTACGATGCATTGCCTTCTAACTGGAAATTATTTTTAGAATACAAATGTGCTGAACCAAACTTCTATTCAACTACAGTTGCAGATTGGGGAC
Source organism: Flavobacterium cheongpyeongense (assembly GCF_003202435.1). GTDB lineage: Bacteria > Bacteroidota > Bacteroidia > Flavobacteriales > Flavobacteriaceae > Flavobacterium > Flavobacterium cheongpyeongense. The sequence continues at coordinate 225,387 of NZ_QJHK01000002.1, read as the reverse complement.
AATCTTATTCTTATGTAAAAAAATTAGGCGATAAAGCGCAGACATTGGTTGATTTGGGTCACCATTTACCAAACGCCAATATTGAGCAAATCGTTTCTTTATTGTTGATGGAAAATAAATTGGGAGGTTTTCATTTTAATGATTCAAAATACGGAGATGATGATTTAACTGCAGGGGCTTTAAAACCATACCAATTATTTTTGATTTTCAATGAACTGGTTGAGGGTATGGACGCCCGTGGAATGAATCATGCTAAAGATTTAGGCTGGATGATTGATGCTTCCCACAATATTAAAGATCCATTAGAAGATTTATTACAGTCAGTTGAAGCAATTATGATTGCTTATGCTCAGGCACTTTCTGTAGACAGAAAAGCATTAGAAATCGCTCAGGAAGAAAATGATGTGGTGAAAGCACAGGAAATTCTTCAAAATGCTTTCCGTACAGACGTCCGTGCATTGGTTGCAGAGGCACGTTTACGTTCAGGAGCAGCGTTAAACCCGGTTGATTTGTACCGTAGTCTTGACGTTAGAGGAAATCTAATTGGGGAAAGAGGATTAAAAACTATGGCTACAGGCTTGTAATTATGAGTTATGAGTTATAAGTTAACAAACTATTGTTGTTGATATTTATCGTTGCATATAAAAAACAAAAAACTTAGCTCAATACTATTGAAGTCTTCGGACGAAAATCATAACTCTTTAATTCATAATTTATAACTCATTACTCATAATTCATAACTCATAATTAACTAATGAACGTAGTTGCAATTTTTGATATTGGTAAAACCAACAAAAAGGTATTTTTATTTGATGAAAATTATAAAATCGTTTGGGAAAAATCAGTAAATCTGGACGAAACTGTTGATGAAGACGGTTTTCCCTGCGAAGATATTGATGTATTAAAGTGCTGGATTCTCGAACGATTATCAGAAATAAAAGAACTAAATAACTATGTTCTGAAGGCTATCAATTTCAGCACTTATGGAGCTAGTTTTGTTTATATTGATGCAGATGGCAATGCTTTGACTCCTTTATACAATTATCTGAAAGACTATCCCGAAGAACTGAAAAATGGTTTTTACAAAAAATACAAAGGTGAAGAAGTTTTTGCAGTAAAAACAGCTTCTCCTGTTTTAGGAAGCCTGAATTCCGGAATGCAGATTTACAGGCTTAAAGAAGAAAATTCGGAATTATTCGACAAAGTTAAATTTTGCCTGCATTTACCGCAATATTTAAGCTTTCTTCTAACCGGTGAAGCTTATACAGACATTACCAGCATCGGATGCCATACGAATCTTTGGAACTTTAAAAAGATGAAGTACCACAAATGGCTGAAAAACGAAGCTATTAAAGAAAAGCTTCCACCAATTCATCCCGGAAGTGATGTTATTAAAAAAGAAAATGATCTGTCAATAGGAATTGGCTTACATGACAGTTCATCAGCAATTATTCCTTATACCATCAATTTTACGGAGCCTTTCGTTTTATTGTCAACCGGAACATGGAGTATTTCTCTGAATCCTTTTAACAATAAACCTTTGACGTTTGAAGAGCTTAAAAATGACTGTTTGTGCTACATGCAATACACAGAAAAACCAGTAAAGGCAGCTCGTTTGTTCTCCGGTAATGAACATGAAATTCAGGCCAAAAGACTTGCAGAACATTTTAAAGTACCTTTTGATACTTTTAAAGAAGTTTATTTTGATAAAAAAATTGTATCAAATTTAAGAGCGGTAAATTTCCAAATTGTTTATCCTAAGAAATACGATTATGATATACTGAAAGAATGTCCGTTTCAAAAAAGAGACCTTTCGGTATTTAAAACTTACGAAATCGGATATCATCAATTAATGCTTGATCTCGTTGAACAACAGGTTTTTTCAACTAATTTAGTGATTCATAACAGCCCTGTAAAGAAAATTTTTGTAGATGGAGGTTTTAGTAAAAATTCAATTTTCATGAATTTACTGGCCGAAGCATTTCCGGATGTAGAGGTGTATGCCGCTTCAATGGCGCAGGCAAGTGCATTGGGTGCTGCATTGGCGATTCATCAAAACTGGAATCCAAAGCCTATTCAGAATGATTTAATTGATTTGAAGTTTTATAAACATTAAGATTATAGAGTCACAGAATAAAGGATTTAAAAGAAATATTTCACGCAGATTTAAGCAGATTTTTTTTTTAGATAATTAATTATAAAAATCTGCTTAAATTGTTCCAAAATCTGCGTCAAAAAATATTAAAAATAATTACCCAGAATATGAAAATTGGACTTTTTATACCATGCTACGTCGACCAGTTTTACCCCAAAGTAGGTATTGCAACCTACGAATTATTATTAAAATTAGGTTGTGATGTTCATTTTCCAATGAAACAAACCTGTTGCGGGCAGCCTATGGCAAACAGCGGCTATGAATATCTGACAAAAGGCTGTGACGCTAACTTTATAGCCAATTTTTCAGAATTTGATTATATCGTTTGCCCTTCCGGAAGTTGCGTTCTGCATGTAAAAGATCATTTGCATGATGAAAAGCAGGAAAAACTGGCTTCAGAAATGCGTAAAAAGGTTTATGAATTAACAGAGTTTATTACTGATATTCTAAAAGTTGATTCTATAGAAGGGAATTTTCCGTACAAAGTAGGAATGCACGTAAGCTGCCACGGACAACGCGGGCTTAAGCTTTCACAAATGACAGAATTAAACGCACCTTTTTTTTCTAAACCGGAACAATTATTAAGCAATATTAAAGGGCTGGATTTGGTTTCATTAAGAAGAAAAGACGAATGCTGTGGTTTTGGAGGAACTTTTTGCGTTACCGAAGAAGCTGTTTCCGTAAAAATGGGACAAGACCGTATCAAAGATCATGAGAAAAATAATGTTGATTATATTACCGGAGGTGACATGTCCTGTTTAATGCATCTGGAAGGAATTCTGAGAAGACAAAACAGTCCAGTAAAAACCATTCATATTGCTGAAATATTGAATTCGTAGAAATTAAATTTAGCGAATAGTAATTAGTGAAGAGTGATTAGTCTATTGATTTAATAAAAAAGGAAGTTATTTTAATTACAACATTTGGGTTATTTAGGATGTACTTTTTAGAACTAATTACTAATAACTATTTACTAATCACTAATTGATTGTTTTCAAAAAAATATAAAAATGTCCTCAGAAAAAATAATATCACATAGCGAAGCTTCAACAATTTTCAATAAAGACATTGAACGTGTAAACTGGCACGATGAAACGCTTTGGTTTGTCCGTGAAAAACGCGACAAGTCTGCGCATCAAATTCCGGATTGGGAATTGCTCAGGGAAACGGCTTCACAAATTAAAAATAATGTTCTCTCCAATATTCACGACTATTTAGTAGAATTTGAAGCAAACGCTCAAAAAAACGGAATAACCGTACATTGGGCTGCTGACGCCAAAGAACACAATGAAATAGTACATGCTATCATGGTGAAGAATAATGTTAAGCAAATGGTGAAATCCAAATCCATGCTTACAGAAGAATGCCATCTGAATGATTATTTAGCAGACAAAGGTATAGAAGTTATTGATTCTGATTTGGGAGAATATATCGTACAGCTTCGTAAAGAACCGCCAAGCCATATTGTTTTGCCGGCTATTCACCTTAAAAAAGAAGATGTAAGTGAAACTTTCCATGAGCATTTAGGAACCGAAAAAGGGAATTTCGATCCGCAATATTTAACGGAATCAGCACGCCAAAGTTTACGAAACACATTCTTAACCAGAAAAGTAGCGTTGACAGGAGTTAATTTTGCTGTTGCAGAAACAGGAGAATTTGTAGTTTGTACGAATGAAGGAAATGCTGATATGGGGGCGCATCTTGCTGATGTACACATTGCCTGTATGGGATTCGAGAAACTGATTCCGCAACGTAAACATTTAGGCGTTTTCCTTAGATTATTAGCGAGAAGCGCTACCGGACAGCCAATTACCACTTTTTCAAGTCACTTTAAAAAACCTAGAAACGGACAGGAAATGCATATTGTGATTGTAGATAATGGCAGAAGCACACAATTAGGAAGGGAAGATTTCAGAAATTCATTAAAATGTATCCGTTGCGGAGCTTGTATGAACACTTGCCCTGTTTACAGACGAAGTGGAGGACATAGCTATCATAATGCAGTAGCAGGACCAATTGGTTCTATTTTGGCTCCTAATTTAGATATGAGTAAAAATGCCGATCTGCCTTTTGCCAGTACACTTTGTGGTTCCTGTACTAACGTCTGTCCTGTAAAAATTGATATTCACGATCAATTGTATAAGTGGCGTCAGGTATTGGTTAAAGAAGGTCATACACCTACAGCCAAAACAATGGCAATGAAAACGATGGCGACGGTTTTAGCCAATCCAACAATTTTTAGTATTGCAGGAAAATCGGGTAGGTTTGTAATGAAAAATATTCCTGCGTTGGTTAATAATAAGATGAACAAGTGGTTCGACCAGCGTGAAATGCCGGCTGTTCCTGAAGAGTCTTTCAGAGAATGGTACAAGAAAAATTCACGAGAATCTAAAGCAAAGGATAATGAATAGCAAGGCTGAAATTTTAAAAAAAATAAAACAAAACCAACCACAGAACACTACGGATTTACCGGATTTAGAGCTTTTAAATTCGGACAACCCTAATGTTTTGGAAACGTATAAGACCGTTTTGAAAGGCATAGGGGGAGAAACTGTTGAAGTTGCAGGTTATCAGGATATTTTAGATTTTATCCGAAACAATTATTCACCTGACAGGAGAATTATCACCACTATTCCTGAACTTTCTGAGGTGGCTTCTTTGAATTGGAAAAATGATGATCCACATACACTTCAGGATGTTGAACTAGCTATTATAAGCGGACATTTTGGTGTTGCTGAGAATAGTGCTATCTGGGTAACGGATGACATATTGGGGCAGCGAGTAGCTCCATTTATAGCGCAATATTTAGCTATCATTATTAAAAAAAGTGATATTTTGGCAACAATGCAGCTTGCTTATAAAAAAATTGGAAATCTTGAGTATGGTTTTGGGACTTTTATTGCAGGACCATCAAAAACAGCAGATATCGAACAATCTTTAGTGTTGGGCGCACACGGCGCAAGAGGATTAATTGTATTTTTACTGGATTAAAAAAACTAAAAGAAAAAAAATTGAAAACAGATTTTGCATTAAACGGAAAAGTAATAATTGTTACCGGAGCAACCGGAGTATTAGGTGAAGCTTTTATTAATGGTATCGCTGCTGCAGGGGGTATCGTAGGTGTTTTGGGAAGAAACGAAAAAGTGGCCAATGAAAGAGCTGAGTTAATTGTCAAAAACGGAGGAGAGGCAATAGCGTTAATCGCTGATGTGACCATTGAAAGTGATTTAATAAAAGCCCGTGACCTTGTTCTATCTAAATACGGAAAAATTGATGGCTTGGTAAATGCTGCCGGTGGAAATATACCGGAAGCTGTAATCCAGTCAGATCAGGATATTTTTAAACTGAATATGGATGCTTTGCAAAAAGTGATGAATCTGAATTTATTCGGAACACTTTTGCCTACACAGATTTTTGGTGAAGTAATCAAAAACAGTGATGGTGTAGGAAGCATTGTAAACATCTCATCTGTAGCAACAGAGCAGGCTATTACAAAAGTTTTGGGATACAGTCTGGCAAAATCTGCAATTGATTCTTATACTAAATGGTTTTCTGTTGAACTGGCAAAACGATACGGTGATAAAATCAGAATGAATTCTATTGTTCCCGGATTCTTTTTGACAGAACAGAACCGAACGCTATTGACAAATCCTGACGGAAGTTTAACTGAAAGAGGAAATTTAATCATAGCAAATACCCCTTACAAACGTTTTGGAAATCCTGATGAATTAATAGGAGCTTTGATTTGGCTGCTTAGCGATGCCTCGAAGTTTGCTACAGGTTCAAAAGTGACCATCGATGGCGGGTTTACAATCTTTAGCGGAGTATAATTTAAGAAGACAATTATGAACAGAATGACACAAACCTGGAGATGGTTCGGTCCAAATGATCCGGTAAGTTTACAACATATCAAGCAAACGGGTGCTACCGGAATTGTAACAGCCTTGCACCATGTACCCCATGGTGACGTATGGACTATTGAAGAAATCAAAAAGAGAAAAGCAGAAGTTGAAGCATACGGTCTGACATGGGATGTGGTAGAAAGTATTACAGTTCACGAAGATATTAAAACCAGAACAGGCGATTATCAGCTATATATCGAAAAATACAAAGAAAGCATTCGTAATGTTGCAGCTTGTGGTATTAAAATTATTACCTATAATTTCATGCCGGTTAATGACTGGACAAGAACACAGTTAGATTATAAAATGCCTGACGGTTCAGAAGCCTTATATTTTAACTGGGTGGATTTGGCAGTTTTTGATATCTATATCTTAAAAAGAGAAAATGCAGAAAACAGTTTCCCTGAAAATATCGCTGTGAAGGCAAAAGAACGTTTTAATTCGTTAAACGAAGAACAATTACAGGCACTTTCAGATGTGGTGATGTTTGGAATCCCCGGAGAAAAAAAGATGGCCGTTGCCGATATGCAGGCAAAGTTAAAACCTTATAAAAACATTGACAGAGCAATTTTAAGAGAAAACCTGAGTTACTTTTTAAATGAAATTTGCCCTGTTGCTGATGAAGTTGGAGTAAAATTAGCCATTCACCCGGATGATCCTCCTTTTGATATTTTGGGATTGCCGCGCATTGTAAATTCAATGGAAGATTATGATTTTATCCTTTCAAAAGCACCTTATAAATCAAACGGAATTTGTTTTTGTACAGGTTCTCTTGGAGCATCAGAAAAGAATGATTTACCTGAAATAGCAAAAGCTTTAGGCGATAAAATACATTTTATTCACCTGAGAAATGTCCGCAGGGACGAAGAAGGTAATTTTTTCGAAGCAGATCACTTAGATGGAAACGTAGACATGTATGCAGTAGTAAAAGAGTTGTTGCTGATTCAAAAAAACAGCAATATTTCAATTCCGTTCAGACCGGATCACGGACACCAAATGTTAGATGATTTAGGAAAAGTAAATAATCCTGGTTATTCGGCTATTGGAAGATTAAGAGGTCTGGCAGAATTAAGAGGTCTTGAGGAAGGTATTATTCGATCGTTGTAAATTGTATATTATAAGTATAACTTCAACATTTATAGTTGTTTAATTTAGTTTTTATCAAGTTATTGATAAAGTAAAAATAAGTCATATAGGGACATTTAATTTTAGATGGACTTATATGACTTATTTATATTAAGGTATTTTAATTAAAAAAAGAGAAAATGGAAATTAATAAAAATCACTCGGCTTTACTATTGGCATCTATTTTTTGCATCAGCATAATCAATACAGTTTGCTCACAGAAACACAATATCAAAAATGACGTTTTTTGGAATACAAAAGACGGACAGCCATTAAATAGTCAGGGTGGAGGTATTTTTAAATTTTCAAAGCCGGTTAATGGAGTGCAAAAATATTATTGGTATGGTGTTCAGTATGAAGAAGCGAATATGTATAGAAATGCTCCACATATTACTTTACCCAATGCTACTTTTAAATCGGTTACCTGTTATAGTTCTACAGATTTAGTGAATTGGACTTTTGAAGGAGATGTAGTAACCAAAGAAGAAGCAAATAAGTCAGGAAAAACCTGGGTTGGCCGTTTAGGAGTCGCTTATATGAAAGAACTGAATAAATATGCCATGTTTGTTCAGCATGGAAGTGAAGTATTGATTACGCTATCTGATTCTCCAACAGGGCAATTTAGCTGGCATCAGAAAATCAATATGGAAAAAATGATTGGAACCAGTAATACCGGCGATCAAACTGTATTTACGGATGAGGATACCGGGAAATCTTACCTAATCTATTCTTATGGGAAAGGAAGAAATAAGATTTATGTTTCAGAAATTGGTATCATAGAAGGAAAAGTAAACTTATTAGACTGTACGCAGGTTTTTAAGGGTGAAAGCCGTGAGGGAAACTGCATGTTCAAATACCAAAACAAATATTATATGTTTGCCTCTAATATTTATGGCTGGGATGCTTCACTTGCCTATTATTTAGTTGCCGATGATATAAAGGGACCTTATCTTCCTATTAATGAAATGCTGGTTACAAATGGAGTTTCTGAGGATTTCGCACACGTATCACAGACTGGTTTTTTCTTTTCTGTAAAAGGAAGTAAGCAGGAAACAATTGTGTATTGTGGTGACCGATGGGCAGATTTTGCAGGAAACGGATTAGGCTATAACCAATGGTGTCCAATCTCCTTTGATGGACAAACGCCTTATTTTAACTCGCTGAACTCCTGGAATATTAACGCCAAAACTGGTGAGTGGAAAGTAGCCAAAGACAATGATTACGTTAAAAATGGCAGTTTCGAAGCCGATCGCAGGCATATTCCGAGTCCTGTTAAACCTGTACAAACAGAATTAACGGGCTGGACGAATGAGGTTATTGAAGGAAATAAAATCGGGTTGGATACTTTAACTTCTCCGGTAATCAATTATTTCAATACTGAAAATGACAGGAAGATCGTAATAGGCGAAAAAAGCTTAAATATTAATGACAAGGTTAATTTTAAGAGAAAAACGTTTCAAACCATCGTTTCTTCACCTTATGTAAAACTCGAAGATGGATCGTATACGCTTACTGCCAAAGCAAAGAACACCAAAGGTTTTACCAACTTAGAAATGTATGCTGTAAGTAATGGCATAAAACTTTCATATAATATAAAAGAAGAAAATGCATCATGGAAAACCATAATCATAAAAAACATAGCTGTTAACGAAGGAAAAGTTGAGATTGGTTTCCTTGCTGATGGTACTGCAAATGCTTCTTGCCAGATCGATGATGTTTCATTGGTTAAGAAATAATTTTCTGTACAGAGTTTCTAGTGAGATTTCTTCTTTTGGTCGAAATGACAAATTGTACAGATGATGATTTTTTTAAAGAAGCTAATCCCGCTATCCGTTTCAATCTTTTATGGCGAACCCCGCCACAAAAGGATTTTCACTGCTATCGGGGCTAGGGCAATCGTTTTTTCATAAGAATATTTAAAAGAAGAAAAAGTGAATTTACAATTCAGCATTTAATCACTAAAATTGATTTAGACTTTGATAAAATACTATTAATTCTGGTGATGTAAAAAGGGTATATTTATCACCTTTAAATAACTATCAAATTAACCGGAATTATTTATGAAATCTATTACTCTTAATCGATTTTTTCTCTGTTTTATTTTTTTTATATCCTTTTATATTTCAGCACAAAATCAGTCTGAAAGAGATTTGACTTTAATTGATAAAGACTGGCGTTTTTCATTTGGTCATTTGTATGATACCCAGAAAGATTTTAACCATGCAACAAGCTATTTCTCCTATCTGACGAAAACCGGATTTGGTGATGGTCCTGCCGCTCAGAATTTTGATGATCGTGCCTGGAGAAAATTAGATTTGCCTCATGATTGGGCAGTAGAACAGCCTTTTAGTGAAAAAGGAAGTTTTAGCCACGGATTTAAAACAGCCGGAAAGGGCTTTCCTGAAAAAAGTATTGGCTGGTACCGAAAAAAAATCACTATTCCGGAGGCTGATAAAGGGCGAATGATCTCTTTGAAATTTGATGGTGTTTTTAGAAATTCTAAGGTGTTTTTTAATGGTTATTTCCTCGGAACTGAAGAAAGCGGTTATAATGGATTTGAATACGATGTCACAGCTTATGTAAATTACGGAGGAGAAAACACGATTGTAGTTCGTGTTGATGCTTCGATGGAAGAAGGCTGGTTTTATGAAGGAGCCGGTATTTACAGACATGTTTATTTACAGAAAACAAATCCGATTCATGTTGCAGTAAACGGAACTTATATAACTTCAGAAATTCAAAATAAAAATGCAGAAGTTACAGCTCGGGTTACAATCGAAAATAAAGGAAATTACAAAGGAGAAATCGAAGTTATTCAAAGCATTTTAGATACCGAAGGAAAACAAATTGCAACAGTTTCTGAAAATATTACTGCTCCTGATTTTTATAAAACAGCCCATTATACTTCAAAATTTAAAGTCAATAATCCATTATTATGGGATCTTGAAAATCCAAATTTATATCGTTTGGTAACACTAATTAAACAGGAGAGAAAACCAATTGACCGTTTTGAAACGACTTTCGGAATCAGAACTATAAAATTTGATGCTGAAAAAGGTTTATTCCTTAACGGAAAACCGATAAAACTAAAAGGGACAAACAATCATCAGGATCACGCCGGAATAGGAACAGCCCTGCCTGACGAATTACAATACTACAGAATTAAAAAGCTGAAAGAAATGGGTTCGAATGCTTATCGTTGTTCACATCATCCGCCAACACCGGAATTACTTAAAGTTTGTGATGAGTTGGGCATGCTGGTTATAGACGAAACCCGTTTGATGGGAGTTAATGATTATCATCTGAATAATTTGAAACGAATGATAGAACGTGACTATAATCATCCAAGTGTTTTTTGCTGGTCGGTAGGGAATGAAGAGTGGAATATTGAAGGCGGAATCGTGGGCGAACGAATTACAAATGTCATGCAGGGATTTGCGAAAAGTATTGACCCTACAAGACCAGTTACCGTAGGAATCAGTAGTGGTTTTAAAACCGGGATATCTTCTGTAGTCGAAATTATGGGGTATAATTATATGGGGAACGGAGACATAGATGCTCACAGAAATGAATTCAGACAACAGCCTGGAATGGGTACAGAAGAAGGTTCTACCTTTGCCACACGAGGCATTTATTTTACTGATGATGACAAACATTACCAAAGTGCTTACGACAAAAAACCACGCCCGTCTTTTTACAGCATTGAGGAAGGCTGGAAATTTTATGCCGAAAGACCTTATCTGGCAGGAATGTTTATCTGGACTGGCTTTGATTATCGAGGAGAACCAACACCTTATGGATGGCCATCGGTTACGTCATATTTTGGAATGATGGATGTTTGCGGTTTTCCAAAAGACAATGTTTATTATTTGAAATCTTGGTGGGGAAAAGAACCGGTTTTACATATTATGCCTCACTGGAACTGGGCAGGAATGGAAGGCAAAGAAATTGATGTTTGGGTACATTCAAATTGTGATGAAGTCGAACTTTTTCTAAACAAAAAAAGCCTGGGAAAAAAGAAAATGGAATTAAACAGCCATTTAGAATGGAAAGTTAAATATATTCCGGGAACATTAGAAGCAATTGGATATAAAAGTGGTAAAAAGGTGCTTACAGAAACCAAAAAAACAACTGGAATTGCTGAAAAGATAGAACTTACTGCAGATAAGGAAAATGCTTCAAACGGAAATGTTGTGGTGGTAACTGTTGCAACCACAGACAAAAAAGGATTGTATGTGCCAACTTCCAATCATGAAATAACATTTTCTGCAAAAGGAGGAAAGATTCTGGGTGTAGGGAATGGTAATCCGACATCTTTAGAAAATGATCAATTTATTGATAATGTAGATCTTGTTTCGATTACAAATTTTGAAGAGAAGAAATTAGCCTCTGCGAATACAGACCGGATACCTTCTGAAGGAGATAATAGCTGGAAGGAAGCTTTTAAAGACCGTGATTATAAAAACCAGGCTCCGGCGTATGTTTATCGTGGTAAATTTGAATTAAAAAACAATCTGAAAACAAATACAGTTAACTTTTTTCACAAAAAAATAGGCACAGAAACAGTAGTTTTTGTAAACGGAAATAAAGTTGTTCCAAGTACAGAAGATAATCAAAAGTATGTTTTGAACAGCAACGTTTTAAATCAGGGAACAAATACGATTCAGATTATTGCAACGCCTTTGCAAAAAAACAAAGACTGGGATGTAATGAATACAGATCCTGGAATCATTCAGGTGATAACGCCTGCAGAATCATGGAAAAGAAAACTGTTTAACGGATTTGCTCAAATCATTGTTCAAAAAGATGGAAATGCTAATGAAGTTGTTTTATCTGCTTCAGCCAATAGTTTAAATCCGGGAACATTAGTTATTTCTAAGAAGTAGGTTTTTGGTTTAAGTTATACCTTATATAATTCATTTAAAAGTTCGATATTCTCTGGAATAACTCTGATATAAATACAAGCTAATTTTATTAGGCTCTATTGACTACAAAATCATCATTTCACTAATCCTGCAAGGTCTTTTCGACCTTGTAGGTATAATTTAAGCCTATTATAGTTGAATAAGTAAGAAATTTAATCTTTTTTCATATGTTGTTAAAATAAAATAATTTATCTTTGGTTTGTTAATGTATTGGTATATAGGTATATATTGCCTTTTTGTTCATGTGGAATTTTAATACATCAACGTTAATACTAAATTAATTACCAATTTAAACAATAACACAAATGCCTATTAAAAGAAAGATTGTGCATGTAGATATTGGTGATCGGTGGTATGACGACCGTGATACCTTTTCCTCCTGGAATAGTAAAAAAGTTTACAAAACTTGGATTAAGGCTAAGTATACTTTTCAATGGCTTAATAAATCAATTCTTTTTAATTGAACTCAAAAAGACATATAGGAATGTATTAATACGGATTAAGTTATTATGATGGATATTCTACTTTCACTTTTCTTTTTTTTAGCTATAATACTTGGGTTTGCAACTTCATTTATAGTCCTTTTTTCGAGAAATAATTATTCAAAAAGTTTTTTTCTGGGATTATTTTTGTTGAGTCTGGCTGTAGTTAGTATATATAGTTTTTATTTATCGGCTATTAGTTTTAAAAATTTACCCAGTTTATTTATACTTGCTAAATCTTTCCTGTTTTTAGTAGCTCCTTCGGCCTTTTTGTATATACGAAGTGTTTTGTTTTCAGATAAAACATTAAAAAAATATGACTGGCTACATTTTTTGCCTTTTTCAATATATTTTAGTTTGACAATTTTTGTCTGGATTGGTAGTTATTTTGACTTCAGGTTTATCGACTTTCCTTCAGATAAAACAGATAGCCCATTTTCAATGCTGAGCCTCACGATTTGGTTATTTTATGCTTTTTGCCAAACGATGATGCTTTTAAATTATGATCCCAAAAAAATTGAAGAAAATAAGCTGTGCAGAATAAAGTTATTAGGCTGGATAAGAGTCTATAATTTGGTAATATTATTTTTGTTTTCAACTCTTTTTGTACATCACTTTTTAATTAGTGAAATTGATGGAGTAGATTTATCATGTTATATCCTGCTATCATCAGTACTTATTTTTACAGTTGGCTGGCTTTATTTTAAACCGCAAATTTTTAATGATTCAAATTATTCATTAGATAGTTTTAATTTTATAGATGGTAATTCACAAATTACAAAAACTATTCAAAATGAAAGCTCGCTTCCCTTAATAAAAGAAATCTCACAAGAAAAAAAAGAAGAATATTTATTGAAACTCAATACGGTTTTTTCTCGTAAAAAACTTTTTTTAAAAAAAAACTTTGTAATTCGGGATCTGTCTGATGAAACCGGTATATCAGTAAATAATCTTTCTAATTTAATCAACTCAGAATTTAATCTTCATTTTCAGGATTTTGTAAATCTTAAAAGAATAGAATATTTTAACGAAAAGGTCAACGATCCCGAGTGGAAAGATCTGTCTCTTGAAGGTATGGCATGGGCAGCAGGTTTTAAATCAAGGAGCACTTGTTTCAGGGCTTTCGTAAAGCATACTGGAAAATCACCTTCCGAATATTTTAAAGTCGTCCGGAAAAATCCTGATAAGTCAAATTTAAGTATTCAGAATTAATTCAATTGAAGATGTGTAATTCTTTTGTTTTTAGGGTTTTAAAAACAGATGCTGTATGTTAAATTGCGGCATAAAAAAGGATTATATAAATACTGAGTTATAAAATTTCTTTATTTTTTTCTAAAAAATCCCGAAACCAGATTCCTGATTGTTTGATAGTTCTTTTTTGAGTTTCAAAATCAATGTAAACTAATCCGAACCGGGCATTGTAACCCTCGGCCCATTCAAAATTATCAGTAAGGCTCCAGACAAAATAGCCATCAGCTTTACATCCTTCCTGTTTTGCTTTAAATAATTGCTCTAAATGGTCTTGTATATAATGTGTTCGCTTAATGTCATATACTTTTCCATTTACTACTTTATCAGGAAATGCAGCACCATTTTCGGTAATTATAATCTTTTTAATTCCACTATAAGAATTAAATTTTTGTAATATGTGGTATAGGGCAGGAGGGTAAATTTCCCAACCCATTTCAGTCGATATAACATTTCTTTTTTCTGCGCTTACTAATTCAGCCCCAATGTACGGAGTAAGTAAGGACGATTTGACTATTTCGCGGGTGTAACACTGTAGCCCTATGAAATCAAAGTCAAAAGCTAAATTGTCAAGATCATCTCCCTGAATATAATTATTAAGTTTTTTAAGAACCGGCAAATCATTTTGAGGATATCCCAGTCCCAAAATCGGTTCTATAAAAGTTCTGTTCAACAACGTATCAACACGTTTAGCAGCCTGAATATCTGAAGGTTTATCTGAGAATGGTTCAATATGTGTGCAGGAAAAGGTAGTACCAATATTGGCCTCAGGAATGTTATGTCGTAGCTTTTTTGCCCCTGCGGTCGTAGCTAATGTTACATGGTGTATTGCTTTTAAATAATTCGTTATGCCTTTTTTTCCCGGCGCATGAATCCCAAGAAAATAGCCAGCACCTGTAAAAACAGAAGGCTCGTTGATAACCATCCAGTTTTTTACACGATCTCCAAAATGCTGTGCACATACTTCTGTATAATCTGCAAACCAGGAAGTACATTCTCTGTTTGTCCATCCTCCTTTAATTTCGAGAGCATGTGGTAAATCCCAGTGGTAAAGTGTAACCCATGGTTCGATTTTGCATTCCAGTAAAAAATCGATTATTTTGTTGTAGTACGCTATTCCTGCCTGATTGACAGGATGAAGACCGCTGGGCATAATGCGCGACCAGCTAATAGAAAACCTGAAATTCGGAATATTCAGTTCTTTTATCAAATGGATGTCATCTTTATAGCAATTATAAAAATCGCATGCATTTATAGCATGATGACCATTTTTTATTTTACCTTTTTGACGGGTAAAAACATCCCATATCGAAGGTCCTTTTCCGTCGGCGTCATGGGCTCCTTCTGTTTGAAAAGCTGCAGTAGAAACACCCCACAGAAAATCTTCACCAAACTGGTCTTTATTTAAAAATGACTTCTCTAATTTATTCATTCAAATTTACTATCCTGATTGTGAAAATTAATGAATGAAAGAAGAATGCATAGCTCTTAAAAAAAGCCATTCTTTAAATGAAATCAGGAAATTTAAGCTTAAGAATTTCATAACTATTTGTTTTATTCAAATTAAGAAAATAAATATAAATCTATAGTAACCTTAATGTTATCAAATAGTTAACTTGAAAAAAGTTTTGTTTATAAACTTTTCAGCTTTTTCATGAAGGCTGGAAATACTTCATTTATTTCATCAAAAAGAGGATTATGTCGATGTTTTAATTTAATTTCTCCAAATAATTTTAAGCCTAGTGCAAATTGAGTCGCTTCGGATTCACTATCAAATAAGTTTTTAGCTTTTATTCTTTCGATGATGCTAAAAATTTCATCGTGGTTTTCAAATTCAATTCCAAGTTCTTTGGCGGGTTTTGTTTCTCCATTTGCATATTCTTTTAAGCTTAATGTGAGATAATATTTGTTTGATCTTTTTTTCATGTTGTTGTATTATAGTTATTTAAGCCATTTTTCAAGTATAGTTCGAAATGCTTCTTTATATTGTTCACCTACAGTAATTTCAGTTTTTCCAATGAAAACAGAATTTTTGCTAATGCTATTTATTTTGTCCAGAGAGACAATGAAAGAACGATGAATTCTCATAAATTTTGTGGATGGTAATTTTTCTTCCAAAGCTTTTAAAGAGATAAGCGAGAGTATCGCTTTATCAGAATCTACGAAATGAACTTTTACATAGTCTTTTAAACTTTCGATATACGATACCTCTTTTAAAGAAATCCGGACCCATTGATACTCAACTTTTAAGAAAAAAAACTCATCATCTCCTGTAGCGTATTGGTAAGAATTTAAACTTTCGTCATTAATTTGCAGGACTTTATTGGCTGCACGTAAAAACTCTTCATAGCTAAAGGGTTTCAAAAGATAATCAACCGCATTTACTTTATAACCTTCAATTGCATAATGATTATAGGCAGTTGTGAAAATTATTTTCGGAATAGGTACGGGATGATCTTGTAAGAGTCTTGCCAGTTCCATTCCGGTGAGATTAGGCATGTTTATATCCAAAAAAACAAGATCAGGCTGTTTTTCACGAATTAAACTTAAGGCTTCAACTGCATTATCGCAACTACAGCTTAATTGCAGAAAAGGGGTCTGTTCGATAAAAGTTTCGACTAGTTTTAAAGCCAATGGCTCATCATCTACTGCTATACATTTTAATACTGTCATTGCTCTAAAGTTATCTGCAGTTCAACTTCATATTTTCCGTTATTGTTTATACCACAGTTTATAATATGTTTTTGAGGATAAATAAGTTGTAATCTGCGTTTTGTATTCGTTAAACCAATTCCGCCAGGTTCTGTATTGGATGTTTTTTCGAAGAAAGTATTGAGTACTTCGAATGTCATATTGGCGTCATATTGTTTTAAGGTTATGATAATTTCGCTTTTTTCAGTAGCATGTACCCCATGTTTAAAAGCATTTTCTACTAAAGGTAATAATAACATTGGTACGATTGGGTAATCGTTTAGCTTTTCAGGTATGTTTGTCATAATATTCAACTTGCTGTTGGCACGAAGTTTCATTAAGGCAATAAAATCTTTGAGGAATTCAACTTCTTTGAGTAATGTTGTTCTTTCACCTTCGGTGCTGTAGAGTAAATAGCGCATCATTCTGCTCAAAGTATGCAGTGCATTTCTGGAGTCTTCGATATTATAATAGGTAAGAGAATAGATGCTGTTTAAGGAATTAAAGAAAAAATGCGGATTAATTTGTGCTTTCAGCATAGCCAGCTCAGCCATTGTTTTATCCTGTTCCAGTTTTTGCTTATGTTGTGCTGCTTTTTGCCAATATTGTAGCATTGACCAGCTGGTACTAATTCCTAAAACCAATAATGTGAGCATAAAGACGTAATTGTCAAAATATGGATTTCTATATTTTTTAAAACCTATGACTTCGCTAACTTTGGTATGTACACCAGTTTGCGAAGAAAAAAAATAAGCAATAAGCTGCATGGCAAAAATCGCCAGAAAGGCCCAAACTAAAAAAGGTGTGGTGTTGTCTTTAAAAATAGTTTTTGGAACAATGATTTTGGCATTAGAATAAAATAAAAGAATTAATAATATCAGGACGATCACCTGCCAAAGCCAAAAAACATCCGGAAGAACGACGTTCCATGCCAAAGGGATATAAAACAACATAACAAACCCCAGTAATAGCCAACCCAGAATATGAAGTCCGGCAAATAAATAGGGTTTTAGAAAATTTGGTGCTATCATAATTTATGATTTTAAGACAATATTACATTTTATTTAAATACCAATAAAAAGCAATCGCCGAATATAGAATTACACGCTTTATAAACCATTTTATAGCCGACGGAGGCGAATTTAAACACTTGTTTAATAAATCATAAAAAACCATCGGCTGTAAAGTTATCTCTATCGATTGTACTTAGCTGCTCGTCTATTTGGGAAATTTTGTTTTGCTTATTTGCTTTATTTTGTTCGAATATAATCTATAATTATACCTTTTTCAAAATGAACAAGCAATCTTTTTTAAGCATCTTTGCTGCGTCTTTTATCATCGTTTCATGCGGAAATAAAGATGATAAATCTGCTCAGGCCGGCGGTGCGTTACAAGTTAAGGAATATAAAACACTAACTTTAGAAACTAAATCAGCTACCTTATATACTGATTTTCCGGCAACTATTCAGGGGCAGCAAAATATAGAAATCCGCCCAAGGGTTGAAGGTTATATCGACAGGATTTTTGTTGATGAAGGTGCAGTAGTCAAAACGGGGCAGCCTTTATTTAAGATTAGTGCGCCGGAATATGAACAAGAAGTCCGAACAGCATCAGCAAGTATTAAAAGTGCACAGGCTTCTGTTAGTGCCGCAAAATTAGCAGTTAACAAAGTAAAACCTTTGGTTGAAAAAGGAATTATAAGTAAGTACGATTTAGAGTCGGCACAATATAACTACGAGTCAGCAATGGCTACTTTAGCGCAGGCAAATGCAGCTTTGGTAAATGCAAAAACCAATTTGGGATATACAACCGTAACCAGTCCGGTTAATGGGGTTGTGGGGTCTGTTCCGTTTCGTTTAGGAAGTCTGGTAAGCTCAAACACAACCGATCCTTTAACTACAGTTTCAAGTATTGGAAACGTTTACGCCTATTTTGCATTGAATGAAAAGAAGCTTTTAAACCTCACTCAAGGTAAAAGTCCCGGAATTACTTTAGCACAAAAAATCAAGAATATGCCTGAGGTCTCATTACTCCTTTCGGATGGTTCATTATACGCTGAAAAAGGAAGAATTGAAACCGTAAACGGATTAATTAATACAGAAACGGGTACCGTAAACATCAGAGCTCGTTTTTCGAATCCAAAAGGGATTATCAGAAGCGGAAGCAGTACAACAGTGCAAATTCCAAATGTGATTAAAGAAGGAATTATTGTTCCTCAGAGTGCAACATTTGAGCTTCAGGATAAGATTTTTGCAGTAACAGTAGGAAAAGACGGAAAAACCAAAAATGTCAATATTACTGTCCTGGATGACACAGCAGGCAATTACTATGTGGTGACAAGCGGCTTAAAGGCAGGCGATCAAATTGTATTGGAAGGTGTAGCTTCATTAAAAGACGGAAGCCAAATAAAACCTCAAAATCAGAATCAGAAAACAGTTTATACTGACTTAAAATAAAAAAGATGTTTAAAATATTTATACAAAGACCTGTACTTTCGACAGTAATATCTGTTATTATTGTCATCTTAGGAGTTTTAGGTTTGGTAGAACTCCCTATATCGCAATATCCTGATATAGCCCCTCCAACAGTAAACGTATCAGCGAGTTATACAGGTGCCAATGCTGATGTTGTATTAAAAAGTATTGTAATTCCGCTGGAGGAGCAGATTAATGGGGTAGAAAACATGACTTACATGACTTCTACAGCAACGAATGACGGAAATGCTTCTATCAAAATCTATTTTAAAGTAGGAACAAATCCTGATTTAGCAGCTGTAAATGTTCAAAACAGGGTTTCAAGAGCCACAAGTTTATTGCCTTCAGAGGTAACGCAAGCAGGTGTAACTGTAACCAAGAGCCAGAGTAGTAATTTGTTGATTTTCTCTTTATATAGTGATGATAAAACGTATGATCAGACATTTCTTCAAAATTATGCCAAGATTAATCTTGTGCCGCAAATTCAGCGTGTGGTTGGGGTAGGAGATGTATCTGTTTTTGGATCAAAGGATTACTCAATGAGAATCTGGCTGAAACCAGATATCATGCAGCAATACAAATTGATTCCGAGCGATATTTCTGCTGCTCTGGCAGAACAGAATATTGAAGCTGCACCAGGAAAATTTGGAGAGAATGGCGATCAGGCTTTTCAGTATGTAATTAAATATAAAGGGCGTTTAACAAGCCAAAAAGAATTTGGTGATATCATCATAAAATCGGTTGGAAACGGACAAATGCTGCGTTTAAAAGATGTAGCAAAAGTAGAATTAGGGTCTTTAAGTTATGCGGCAACGATTAAAACAAATGGAGTAGAATCTGCGGCGATGGCTATTAGCCAGACCCCGGGATCGAATGCGAGAGATGTAATCAATAATTCAAAGAAACTGATTGAAGAGGCAACGAAAAGTTTTCCAAAAGGAGTAAAATATACGATTCTTGTAGATGTCAACGAAAATCTGGATGCCTCTATTGAAAAAGTAATTCACACTCTGATTGAAGCTTTTATATTGGTTTTCATCGTTGTATTTATTTTTCTTCAGGATTTAAGGTCTACTTTAATTCCGGCTATTGCAGTTCCGGTGGCTATTGTTGGAACGTTTTTCTTCCTGAGCCTATTTGGATTTACAATTAATTTATTGACACTTTTTGCGATGGTACTGGCTATTGGTATTGTCGTCGATGACGCCATCGTTGTTGTAGAGGCCGTACATGCCAAACTGGATCATGGCTATAAATCGTCAAAAAAGGCAACAATCGATGCAATGAATGACATATCAGGTGCTATTATTTCGATTACGCTTGTAATGGCAGCAGTATTTATTCCGGTAACCTTTATTAACGGATCTACGGGAGTATTCTACAAGCAATTTGGTATCACATTGGCTGTTGCCATTATCCTTTCGGCAGTAAATGCTTTGACTTTAAGTCCTGCTTTATGTGCTTTGCTTTTAAAACCTCATGCAGATGATCACAGACATAAAAGTTATTTACAAAGATTTTATACTTCTTTTAATGTGGCATTTGAGAATGTAACGAACAGATATAAGCGTTCTGTTAGTTTCCTTTCCGTTAAAAAATGGATTGTTTTAGCAGCTATTCTAATTGCTGGTTTAGGATTGTTTTATATGATGAAAACGACACCATCAGCTTTCGTTCCTGCAGAAGATCAGGGAACCATTTTTGCCAATATCAGCTTACCTCCATCAGCTTCTATGGAGCGTTCTGATATTATTGCTAAGCAGGTTGACAGTATTGCCAAAACGATTCCGGGTGTTAAAAATACGCTTCGTATTGTAGGGCAAAATTTTACGGCAGGAGCAGGGAGTGCTTATAGTATGGTTATCGTAAAATTGGTACCGTGGGGCGAACGTGACTTAAGTGTTAATGATGTAATTGGTCAGCTTTTTGCCAAAACAAGCGGTATTCGTGAAGCCAATATTTTCTTTATTTCGCCTCCAACCATTCAGGGATTTGGGCAAAGTGGCGGATTCGAGTTTCAATTGCAGGATAAAGGAGGTCATTCGACAGCCGAGTTTTTTAAAGTAAATACAGAATTCTTAGAAAGACTCGCTAAACGTCCCGAAATTCAATATGCAACAACTCCTTTTAATCCTGGATTTCCTCAATACATGATGGAAATTAATCTGGCAAAAGCCAAAGAGGCAGGTGTACCTGTAAATACAATTTTGTCAACAATGCAAGGGTATTATGGAGGATTGTACGCTTCGAATTTCAATAAATTCGGTAAGCAATATCGTGTGATGATACAGGCTTCTCCAGAATTCCGTACCAATACTGAAGGACTTAATAAAATTTTTATCAGAAACAATTCGGGAACAATGGCACCTATTACAGAATTTATAAAAATGACAAGAGTTTTTGGACCGGAATCCATTTCAAGGTTTAACCTTTTTTCTTCTATATCAATTACTGGTGCACCAAATCAGGGCTACAGTTCTGGAGATGCGATTAAAGCCATTCAGGAGGTAGCAGCAGAAAACCTTCCGGCGGGTTATGGTTACGAATTTTCGGGCTTGACACGTGAGGAACTGGCTTCAGGAAGTGAAACTATTTTCATTTTTATATTGTGTCTTGTTTTTGTTTATTTCTTGCTGAGTGCACAATACGAGAGTTATATTTTGCCTTTTGCAGTATTATTTTCGATTCCGTTTGGATTGGCAGGTGCCTATTTGTTCTCAATCATTTTTAAACTGAACAGCAATATTTATCTGCAGATTTCATTAATCATGCTGATTGGATTGCTGGCGAAGAACGGAATTTTAATTGTCGAATTTGCCTTAGACAGAAGACGAAAAGGATTGCCAATTGTAGAAGCGGCAATTGCAGGAGCGGTAGCACGTTTGCGACCAATTTTAATGACTTCATTTGCCTTTATTTTTGGACTTGTTCCGTTGATGTTTGCCACTGGTGCAGGAGCCGTAGGAAATAGATCAATTGGTACCGGAGCAGTGGGAGGAATGTTAATCGGAACCATTTTAGGAGTATTTGTTATTCCGGTATTATTTATCATTTTTCAGACTTTACAGGAAAAGGTTAGTGGTCCCGCCAAAGAGAGTTATGATGATGATGATGAGGATGATGAGGATGAGGATGAAATACAATTAATAGAAGTTCACAAAGAGTAAAATTTAATTAAAACAGAGATGACTAACAGTTCAAATAAATATATTTTACTAGTGCTGACAGCCGTACTTTTGAGTGCATGTTCAGTTACCAAAAAGTACGAACGCCCCACAACTTTAAAAACAGATCAATTGTATCGTGATCAGGTTTCAGCCGATTCTACTACGATTGCCAATATGCCGTGGCAGAGTGTTTTTAAAGATGAAAAACTAAATACATTGATTCAGAAAGGATTAGGTAATAATCTTAATTTGAAAAATGCTATTGAGAATATCATTCAGGCACAAGCTTCGCTGCGTCAAAGTAAATTGGCATACTATCCAACGTTAAGCCTGGATGCAAGTACTACACATAGTAAACAATCTGAAGCTTCTTTAAATCTTGGAGGGGCTTCGATCAACACATTAACAACGACTTATAAACTAGGTTTAAGTACTTCTTGGGAAGCGGATATCTGGGGAAAACTGAGCAGTTCAAAACGAGCAGCTTTGGCTTCGTATTTAGCTACAGATGCAGCAAAGCAGGCAGTACAGACACAGTTGATATCAGATATTGCAAATAACTATTTTCTGTTATTATCTTTTGATAAACAACTCAAAATTACAGAAGAGACTTTAGAAAGCCGTGTCAAAAATGTAGAAACAATAAAAGCCTTAAAGGAAGGTGCTATAGTTAACGGAGCATCTGTTGTACAAAGTCAGGCTAATATGTATGCGGCACAAGTGCTGATTCCAGATTTGAAAAGAAATATTCGCGAAACCGAAAACGTGCTAAATATTTTGTTAGGTCAAGCACCTGGACCAATCGAGAGAGGAACATTAGATGAGCAGGTTGTACCCGAGAACCTTTCAGTAGGTTTACCATCACAATTGTTACAAAATCGTCCTGATGTTCGTCAGGCAGAGTTTAATTTCAGAAGTGCTTTTGAAACTACAAATCTGGCTAAAACCTATTTTTATCCAAGTTTGACACTTACGGCTAGTGCTGGTTTTTCGAATCTGGAATTGAAAGATTTTTTTACTAACTCTATTTTCTATTCGATAGTTGGTGGATTGACTCAGCCTCTTTTTAATCAAGGAAAAAATAAAGCAAGACTTACTACTGCACAATCGCAACAATTACAGGCTATGAATAATTTTCAGCAAAGTCTTTTAGTTGCAGGGCAAGAAGTTTCAAACGCATTATATTCGTATCAGATGGCCGTCGAAAAAGAAGATTCTAGAGCGCAACAAATTGCAGCACTTGAAAAATCAGTCGATTTTACACAGCAGCTTTTAGAATACAGTTCAGCTACCAATTATACCGATGTACTCACTTCGCAGCAAAATCTTTTGTCTGCACAAATGAGTGGCATAGATGATAATTTACAAAAATTGCAAGCTGTTGTCGATTTATACCGTGCTTTAGGTGGTGGCTGGAAATAATTTTTTTTGATTATCTTTAATTAAAAATTGCTAAAAATGAAGAGTGTCTCAGTATTTGAGGCACTTTTTTATTCCCTAAGATATTTTCTTTTTTGTTTGATCTCCAGTTTTAAGTTGGTAAACGCAGTTACGAAGCCCTCTTTTTTTTTCTTTTTAGCCATTTAGTGTTAAAGGCATGTCGTCATCAGTCTTTCATTGTACAAGCAAATTAATAATAAACAGGAGTTTAATTT
Source organism: Flavobacterium cheongpyeongense (assembly GCF_003202435.1). Lineage (GTDB taxonomy): Bacteria > Bacteroidota > Bacteroidia > Flavobacteriales > Flavobacteriaceae > Flavobacterium > Flavobacterium cheongpyeongense. The sequence goes on along the minus strand of NZ_QJHK01000002.1, from coordinate 201,563 downwards.
TAAAATAAAACGCTCTAATTGCTTAATCATCATTTGTTTTGTATATTGATAATAATGATTAAAAAAAAACATTTAATATTTTTTTGGTATAATTAACTTTATATAGTAACAACCGATTGTAGTTTGATGATAATAATGTTATAATTGAATTAATGCTGCTTGAATTATATTTTTATAAATTTTACACAACCGATTGTTTTTATTATTATTTTAGCACCAAAATTAAGAAGTTCATATAGCATAACTTCAAATGATACAACTATTTTAAACTTAGCTAACAAATTCAATAACCACACAAAGTAAAATGATGAATTTAACCTCTCAAAAATTATCTGTAAAAGAAAAAATAGGGTATAGTCTGGGTGATCTGGCTGCCAATTTAGTTTTTCAGACCCTAATGACCTATCTGGCCTATTTTTACACAGATATATACGGATTATCTCCAACCCACTCCTCGATTATAATGCTGGTTGTAGGCTTAGTTGCTGCTTTTATTTTTAATCCTATTATTGGGGCACTTGCAGACAGAACAAATACAAAATGGGGCAAATTTCGTCCGTGGATTTTATGGACATCAATACCTTTAGGAATTATTGCACTTTTAGCTTTTACAACACCTGATTTTTCGTATCAGGGAAAAGTTATATATGCTGTTATTACCTATTCATTTTTATTATTACTGTATGCTGCTAATAATTTGCCTTACTCTGCCTTAAGTGGCGTTATTACAGGAGATATGTCAGAGCGAAACAGTATGTCGTCATATCGATTTGTGGCCGTAATGTTTGCTCAGTTTTTTGTCCAGGTTTTTATGCTTGGCATCATTAAAAGTGCCGGAAACGGGGATAAGGCAATTGGTATCGAAAAAGTAATGACAGTTTTGGCAATAATTGGCACTATTATGCTGCTGATTACTTTTATAACTACAAAAGAGCGTATTGTACCAAGACCAGAACAGAAATCAAGCGTAAAAGAGGATTTAGCCGACTTAGTAAAAAACAAACCCTGGATTATTATACTAACCCTTACATTATTGGTTTTTGTTACACTTGCTATTAAAGGTGGCTCCTATGTATATTATTTCGAAAATTATGTAAATAAACAAGAATTAGCCGGTTTCATACAGCCTATTCTAAATTTTCTCTCCGCAATAGGATTGAACACTTTTGGTAACGATCCTGTTTCTGCTGGATTTGGATTGTTTAATGCAGGTGGTATTATTTTTATGATAGTTGGAATTACATTATCAAAGAGATTCGCTGATAAATATGGCAAAAGAAATGTATTTGGACTCTTTTTATTTATTTCTACTTTATTTATCATTGCATTTTATTTCTTTTCTTCAACCTCTATTGGTCTGATGTTTTTTTCTCAAATTTTTCACGGATTTTTCTATGGTATCACCATTCCTCTTCTCTGGGCAATGATCGCAGATGTTGCTGATTATTCTGAGTGGAAAAATAATCGCCGGGCAACGGCAATTATATTTTCGGCTATGATGGTGGGACTAAAAGCCGGATTAAGTATTGGTGGCGCATTAACAACATCACTTTTAGGATATTTTGAGTATATACCAAATTCGACACAACAAACAGATATTGCCATTAACGGAATCAAATTACTGGTAAGTATTTTTCCTGCAATACCATTTTTAATTGGAACAGTATTATTGTTTTTTTATGAAATTGATAAGAAAATGGAAATACAGATTGAAGCAGATTTAAAAGAAAGAAGAGCATAAATTATTATCATTAAAGTAAAAATACGACCATGCCTGAAGATAGCATTGAACAAATTGATTTTGAAGTGATTAACCTAACAGCCATATCCCAACCTTTGGTTAGACACATGTATACTGCAGATCCTTCTGCACATGTATTTAATGGAAAAATCTATATTTATCCATCCCATGATATTGATGCGGGGATTCCCTTTAACGATAACGGAGACCATTTTGGAATGGAGGATTATCATGTGTTTTCTATGGAAGGCATAGACTCTGCAGTGACAGATCATGGTACAGCCTTGCATGTGAAGGATGTTCCGTGGGCAGAGAAACAAATGTGGGCACCTGATGCTGCCTTCAAAAATGGTAAATACTACCTGTATTTTCCTGCGAAGCGTGCTGACGGAATTTTTCAGATTGGAGTTGCCACTAGTAATTCGCCTACAGGACCGTTTAATCCGGAACCAGAAGCAATTAAAGGAAGCTATTCGATTGATCCTGCGGTTTTTGAAGACGAAGATGGTAAGTTCTATCTTTATTTCGGGGGTATCTGGGGAGGTCAGCTTCAGAAGTACAGAAATAATCAGTTTTCTGAAGAAAACGAAGAACCTCATAAAGAAGAACCTGCTTTAGGACCAATAGTAGGCTTGCTTACTGATGATATGAAGCAATTTAGCGAATCACCAAGAGAAATTAAAATTCTCGATAAAAATGGTGATGTACTATTGGCGGGAAATAATGAACAGCGCTTTTTTGAAGGTCCATGGGTGCATAAATACAAAGACAAATATTATTTCTCCTATTCTACAGGTGATACGCATTTCATTTGTTATGCGACTGGAGACAGTCCTTATGGACCATTTACGTACCAGGGACGAATTTTGAATCCCGTAATTGGCTGGACTTCGCATCATTCTATCTGTGAGGTAGAAGGGAAATGGTATCTCTTTTATCATGATTCCAGTCTTTCAAAAGGGGTTACTCATTTGAGATCGATAAAAGTAACTGAAATTACCTATAATGAAGATGGTTCAATAAATACTATTGATCCGTATAGTAAAGAAAAGTAAATCTTGCTTTTTGTTTAAAAGAAAGTACTTCAAATTAAATTTTTAAAAAATAGGTTGCTACCGAAAATTTTATAGAGAATTTCTAAGGCCTTTGTTTAAAATTTTGAGATTACTTCATTTACTTTAAAAAGATAACAAATTTAAAGAAAAATATTTTTTTTTATAAAGTAGAAATACATAATTTAGCATACCAGAACAGAACGGAACAGTATAATGAATGAGGAACAGCAAAAGTTTGTATTTGTAATTAATCACGATAGTGATGTACCTAAATACCAGCAATTGGTAAACGGAATAAACAATGCGATTGCAAAGAATATTTTAAAAAAAGGGGATTTACTTCCATCTGTAAATTCAATTTGTAAAGAAAATCAGTTATCAAGAGATACTGTTTTTAAAGCTTATACAATTTTAAAAGACCAGAAAATAATTGATTCTGTTCCAAATAAAGGATATTATGTGTCTGGAGAAACCAGAAAAGTACTGTTGGTATTAGATACTTTTAAAGCTTATAAAGAGGTTTTGTATCACTCCTTTGTGAATAATTTGCCGGACAATATTATTACCGATGTGCAATTTCATCACTATAATATTGAGGTTTTTAAAACCATAATTAATAATAGCGTTGGAAAGTATTATAAATATGTGATAATGAATTTTGATGATCAGGAAGTATCATCAACGTTATCGGCAATTTCGAATGATAAATTGCTGTTAATTGATTGGAATATTCAGTCAAAAAAAGAGAACAATTATGTTTTTCAGGATTTTGGAAAAGCATTTTACAGTTCATTGAAAGAAGCGGCTGATTTGTTTAAAAGATATAAAAGCATCTGTTTTGTTTATCCGAATTACACGAATCATCCAAAAGAAACACTGGAAAATTTTAAGAAATTTTGTAACGACTTTAATTTTAAAAATGAAATTATAACCGATCCAAAGAAGTTTGATATTGAAAAGGGAATTGCCTACATCAGTATCAGTGACAGGATTTTGGGACATTTCTTAGAACAATGTAAGCAGAAAGATTTCGAGCCGGGTCAGGATGTTGGCTTTTTATCTTACAATGAAACCCCAATGAAGAAATTCATATACAAAGGCATTTCGGTTGTGTCAACTGATTTTAATGAAATCGGGACAAAGGCAGCGGCATTTATTACGCATGACGAAGTGATGCAGTGTTATGTACCAACAAGTTTAATATTAAGAGAATCATTATAAAATTATGTATTATATAGGATATGATATTGGAAGCTCTTCGGTCAAGGTTGCCTTGGTTGAAGCAGCAACAGGCAAAAAAGTTATTGTACTTAATGAGCCACAAAACGAAATGGAAATCCTGTCATTACAGTCTGACTGGGCAGAACAAGATCCAGAGATGTGGTGGCAGTACATTTGTACAGCAACAAAAAGGGCTATTAAAGAAGCTAATGTTGACGCTTCGAAAATTCAGGGTATTGGTATTTCATATCAAATGCACGGATTGGTCATTGTTGATAAAGACGGCAAATCACTACGAAACTCGATTATCTGGTGCGACAGCCGTGCGGTTGAAATTGGCAACAAAGCTTACGCTGAAATCGGAGCAGATAAATGTGCCGGGCATTTATTGAATTCACCGGGAAATTTTACCGCTTCAAAATTAAAATGGGTAAAAGAAAACGAACCTGAAGTTTATAATAAAATTGCCAAATACATGCTTCCGGGAGATTATATTGCTTTGAAATTGACAGGCGAAGTAACGACTACCAAAAATGGTTTGTCTGAAGGAATGCTTTGGGATTATAAAGAAAATAAAGTAGCTGACTGGCTATTGGATTATTATGAAATAGATAAGTCACTGACACCAAATATTGTAGAGAATTTTACAAATCAGGGTCTGGTTACCGAAAAAGGTTCACAGGAATCAGGGCTTCCTGTTGGAATTCCGATTGTTTACAGAGCCGGAGATCAGCCGAATAATGCGCTGTCACTGAATGTACTGCGTCCTGGAGAGGTAGCGGCAACCGGAGGGACTTCTGGTGTTTTTTACGCCGTTACTGAGACAAATTCAGGTAATAGTACCCGTGTAAACAACTTTGTTCATGTAAATTATTCGGAATCAAACCCCAGAGTTGGAAAATTACTGAACATAAACGGTGCCGGAATCCAATACAGGTGGATGCGAAACAACACCGGAAATGAGTCGTATGAAGAAATGAACGAAAAAGCATCTCAGGTAAATGTGGGTTCACAAGGATTAGTTGTGATTCCGTTTGGAAATGGTGCCGAAAGAATGTTCAATAATAAAAACATTGGATCTCATATCTTAAACCTGAATTTTAATATTCATTCCAATGCTCATCTATACAGGGCATCTTTGGAGGCAATTGCCTTTTCGTTTGTGTACGGAATGGAATGTCTGAAAGATGATAATGCAAAAATTAATGTAATCAGAGCGGGAAATGATAATTTATTCCGTTCAGAAATTTTCTCCAATACCGTAGCAACATTGATTGGTCATGAAATAGAAATTTACAATACAACCGGAGCTGTTGGAGCAGCCAGAGCAGTAGGCTTGACGGATGGTGACTTTGAGAAATTTGGTTCAGGAATTACAACCAACGATCACGTAATGACGTTTTTACCTTTAAAAAATAAAGACGAATATGAAAAGGCTTATCAAAACTGGAAAAAAGAATTAGAATTAATAGTAACAAATAAATAAAAAAATTAAAATGATAACTTTAGGAAATAAAGAATACTACAAAGGTATTGGGCAAATTAAATTTGAAGGAAAAGAATCTGACAATCCTTTAGCATTTAAATATTACAATCCGGAGCAGGTTGTGGCAGGAAAAACAATGCGTGAGCATTTTAGATTTGCAATTGCTTACTGGCATACATTCTGTGGGCAGGGAAGTGACCCATTTGGACCAGGGACACAAAATTTTGCATGGGATCAGTCTTCAGACCCATATCAGGCCGCGAAAGATAAAGCAGATGCGGCTTTTGAGTTCATCAGCAAAATGGGATTTGACTATTTCTGTTTTCATGATTATGATTTGATTGCTGAAGGCCCAACTTTTGCCGAATCAGAAAAGCGTTTAGCATTTATTACAGAATACTTAAAAGAGAAAAAAGCAGCATCAGGGATTAAATTACTTTGGGGAACTTCAAACTGTTTCTCAAATCCAAGATTCATGAACGGAGCAGCTACAAATCCAGATTTTAATGTTGTGGCGAGAGCAGGAGGGCAGGTAAAATTAGCTTTAGATGCAACTATCGCTTTGGATGGAGAAAACTATGTATTCTGGGGAGGTAGAGAAGGTTATATGTCCTTATTAAATACAGATATGGGAAGAGAATTAGACCATATGGCTCAATTTTTAACAATGTCCAGAGATTACGCAAGAGCACATGGTTTTAAAGGAACTTTCTTTATCGAACCAAAACCAATGGAGCCATCAAAACACCAGTATGATTTTGACTCGGCAACTGCAATTGGATTCTTAAAAGAATATGGTTTAGATAAAGATTTCAAAATCAATATCGAAGTTAATCATGCAACATTAGCACAGCATACATTTCAACACGAACTGGAAGTTGCTGCAAAAGCAGGAATGTTAGGAAGTATCGATGCTAACAGAGGAGATTATCAAAATGGATGGGATACAGATCAATTCCCAAACAACATTCAGGAAACTACTGAAGCGATGTTGGTTTTCCTTAAAGCCGGTGGATTGCAAGGCGGTGGTGTGAATTTTGATGCTAAAATCAGAAGAAATTCTACTGATTTGGAAGATGTTTTCTTAGCACACATCGGAGGAGCTGATACTTTTGCGAGAGCTTTACTGACTGCTGATAAAATTATTACTTCTTCTCCTTACGAAAAATTAAGAAAGGAAAGATACAGTTCATTTGACTCAGGAAAGGGTAAAGATTTCGCTGACGGAAAATTAAATCTTAAAGACTTATATACTATCGCAAGTGAAAATGGAGAATTAAATCTTCAAAGCGGTAAACAAGAATTGTTTGAAAATATTATAAATCAATATATATAATCTTAACTGAAATAAATTTTATCCAAACAGTTGCATTGTTTTAAAATTAATGTTTTAAAAAATAGTAGTATTTTTTTTATCTAAAAAAGTTCATTATCAAAATAATAGCCCTTTTTTGAGATAATTTAAGTAACTATTCTATAGAAAATTAGGGTCGGAGGTTTTTAGTTAGTTCCAACGGCCTTAATTTTTTTGTGCCTTTTTTAGCCAAATTAATGTTTTAGAAAGTTACTGTTAAAATAAATTTATTGGCGGATTATTAAAATTAAAATTTAGATAAATGAAGTTTTTTATAGATACAGCAAATTTAGAAGATATCAAAGAAGCTCAGGCAATGGGGGTTTTAGATGGAGTTACTACAAATCCGTCATTGATGGCCAAAGAAGGTATTGCAGGAAAGGAAAATATTTTACAGCATTATCTTAACATTTGTAACATTGTTGATGGGGATGTTTCTGCCGAAGTTATTTCAACAGACTATGAGGGAATGATTAGGGAAGGGGAAGAACTGGCGGCTTTACATAAACAAATTGTAGTAAAATTACCAATGATTGAAGCTGGTGTAAAAGCATGTAAATATTTTTCGAGTAAAGGAATCAGAACCAATGTTACATTGGTATTCTCTGCAGGTCAGGCATTATTAGCGGCTAAGGCAGGGGCAACTTATGTCTCTCCTTTTCTGGGAAGATTAGATGATATTTCAACAGATGGTATGCATTTGATTGCCGAAATAAGAGAAATTTATGATAATTATAATTATGAAACTCAAATATTATCGGCTTCTATCAGACATACAATGCACGTTGTTAATTGTGCAAAGATTGGATCAGATGTTATGACAGGCCCTTTGTCTGCAATCAAGGGTTTACTAAAACATCCTTTAACCGATATTGGACTAAAACAGTTTGTAGAAGATGCTAAGAAAATGAATTTATAAGCCTGAATTAACATGCAGATCAAATAAAGTTAAAATTGACTTAGCTATATTTTTCTTAGTTAGCAGAACTCCTTTCATATGTATTTGAAAGGAGTTTTTTGTTTTAAAATAACTTAAATTATCTTTTTTATCATTCATGAATTGGCAATAATATCGCTTTATAAATTTGATACCAAATATTTTGTAGGATTAGGTTTTGGTTTATTATTTAGATATTAATTTAACAGTATTTAAGATTTTAAATTCGATATAAATATTTAATTTTTTATTATTCTCTGCTTTTATGTTTTTTTTAAGAATTCATATCAATGCATTCAATATCTGTAATCTTTTATTATTTAATTACTCCTGTATTGAATAATATTTATGTTTTTGTCATTATAACTATGTATTATGTTTTTTAAATAAATAATTTTTTCAATATCCATAAAAATAATTAACACAACCGATTGTGTATTATTATATTTTATATATATTTGTCTTGATTAGGTCTGTTTTTATTTCTCTTCGAAACAAAAAAGATCATCGAAAAAATCAATTGAGTAAAAACTAACTAACTATAACCATTAACTAATTTAAATCAATTATTTATGACTAACTTTTTAATTACTAAAAGCAAATCAAAATACTTTAAAAATTTAGGATTTTTAATTCTAATGCTGGTATTTTCTGCTGCGGTAAATGCACAACAAACCACTGTATCGGGAACAGTATCTGACAGTAACGGTCCAATACCCGGAGTAAATATTATTGTAAAGGGGACAAGAAACAGCACAGTTACTAATTTTGACGGTACATTTACAATTAGTTCTGTTCCTGCTAATGCAGTTTTGAGCTTGAGTTTTATTGGATATAAAACCAAAGACGTTGCTGTAGGCAATCAAAATAAAATTAATGTAGTTCTTGAAGAAAACTTAAACAGTCTGAAAGAAGTAGTTGTGATTGGATATGGTACCATGAAAAGAGGAGATTTGACAGGTGCCATTTCTTCAGTAAATGCCAAAGCAATTTCTCAATCAGTAGCAACTACCTTAGATCAGGTTCTGCAAGGTCGTGCTGCAGGTATAAATATTCAGGCAAATAACGGTGCGCCGGGTTCCAGTTCTTCTGCCCGAATTCGTGGTATTAGTTCGATAACCGGAGATAATGAACCAATTTATGTGATCGACGGTGTAGTAATTAGCGGATCAAGCAATTCCAATAATAATAACCCTCTAGCAGGAATTAATCCGGCAGACATTGCCTCTGTAGATATTTTAAAAGATGCTTCTGCAACCGCTATTTATGGCTCAAGAGCAGCTGGCGGTGTCATTATTATTACAACAAAAACAGGTAAAAAAGGAGAGCTTGCTTTGAATTTTGACAGTTATGTGGGCTGGCAGCAAATACCTAAACAATTAGAGGTTCTTAATTTAAGAGAGTACGGAACACTGAAAAACACCCGTGCTGATTTAGGTATTGTACAAAGAGACCCTTATTTTATTCGTCCTGATTTATTAGGAGAGGGAACAAACTGGCAGGATGAATTGTTTACAACAGCTATGATGAAGAGTTATAATTTGTCAGGTTCAGGAGGTTCTGATAATACAACTTATGCTTTTGGTATTGGGTATTTAGATCAGGAAGGGATCGCAATCGGTTCAGGATTTGATCGTTTTAATCTTAGAGGGGTTATCGATTCACAAGTAAAAAGCTTTTTGAAGGTTGGAGTAAATTTAGCCTTAAATAAAACAAATCAAATAAATACATTTTCAGACGGCTCTTTAATACTTACAGCTTTAAAGCAAACACCCAATGTAGCAGCTCGTAATGCAGATGGTACTTTTGATGGTCCTGATACAACAGAATTTGTTCAGAACAATCCGTTAGGTCTGGCCTTAATGAGAGATAATCACAATCAAAATTATGGAATAAGGGGAAATGCGTATGCTGAAATTAGCTTTACTAAAGATTTAAAATTAAAAAGTCAATATTCTGTAGATTATAATTTTGGAAACACTTATACTTTTAGTCCTTCATATTCTTTTGGGGCGCTTGTAAATGATGTGAGAGAAGGTACAAGAACAAAATCATTGAGCGATAACTGGATTTGGAATAATCTTTTAACATATAACAAATCTTTTGGAAAACACGCAGTAACTGTAACTTTAGGTCAGGAATTTGTAGAAAACCATTGGGAGAGTTTGTATGGTTACCGTTCTGGTTACATTACTAACGGAGCAACTGATTTGGATGCCGGTGACCCAACAACGGCAAAAAATTCAAATGGAAGTATGACAAAGTCTCTTAGTTCTTATTTTGGAAGAGTATTTTATTCTTTTAATGACAAATATTTATTAACAGCTACTTTGAGAAGAGACGGTTCTTCTCAGTTTGCAGAAGATAATCGTTGGGATTATTTTCCGTCTGCTGCTTTTGCCTGGAAGGTTTCTAATGAAAGTTTCTTAAAAGATAGTAAGATAATTAATAATATGAAATTAAGATTAGGTTGGGGGCTTGTTGGTAATCAAAATAGTTTATACCCTTATCCTTACACGTCACTTTATGGGACATCCGCTACTAATTGGGGCAGTGGGCAAATTGCAACCAACACAGCAAACCCGGATTTAGGGTGGGAAAAAACAAAATCAACCAATATAGGAATAGACTTGGGACTTTTTGATAATAGAATTGAACTGATTGCTGATGTTTATTACAAAAAAACAGACGGATTATTACTTCCTTTATCACTTCCGGCCTATGCAGGAACAACGGGACAAGGATCTACTACGGCACCTATTTTCAATATCGGTTCTCTTGAAAACAAGGGGCTTGAATTGACTTTAAACACGATTAACATAGAAAGAGATAACTTTAACTGGAAATCTAACTTCGTTTTCTCAATGAACAGAAGTAAGGTTCTTGCTCTTAATTCAGAAACGGGAGTTTATAACCAGACACTTCAGCAAGGTTCAGATGTGACTGTTGTGACACGTTCTGCAGTTGGACAACCAATAGGTCAGTTTTACGGATACAAAGTAATTGGACGATTTGAGAAAGCTACTGATTTTTATTATAAAGATCAAAATGGAGTAGTACAGCCAACAGCTTTGCCGGAAGGAATGGTAATTGGAGAAAATGGTGTTTGGATTGGAGATTATATCTTTGAGGATTTAAATAAGGATGGTGTTATTAATGAAAAAGATACAGATTATATAGGAAACCCGGCTCCGGATTTTACTTTTGGTATCGGGAATACTTTTACATACAAAGGATTTGATATCAATATATTGGTGACAGGTACTTACGGAAATGAAGTATTAAATTATCAAAGACGCTGGTTAGAAAATCCTCGTGAAAACACCAATTTATTAAAATCAGCTTTAGGGTATGCACAATTAGAATTAATTGATCCAAATGGACCAAACGATTATCGTAACGTTCAGATTGTTGGAGGAGATCCTTATATGCCCAGAATTGGTGCTTCATCTGCTTCATCTGCTTCAAATTATCGTTTGAGTAACCGATTTGTAGAAGACGGATCATATGTAAGAGTAAAAAATATTTCAATTGGTTATAATCTGCCTAAGAGTTTATATTCAAAATGGGGAATTTCAAATATCAAAGTATATACAAATGCACAAAACGTATTGACATTTACTAAATACAAAGGATACGATCCAGAAGTAGGTTCTATCAACCAAAATAACCTTTTGACAGGTGTTGATAATGGGCGTTATCCATCACCAATCATCACTACACTTGGATTAAATGTTAACTTCTAAATTATTACAAACGATGAAAACGAAAAATATATTTTACAGGGTTCTTCTAATTGCATTACCATTTGTTTACACCAGTTGTAGTGATCTTTTAGATGTTGAACCGGAAGACCGAATTACAAAAGAAAATTTTTATAAAACTGAATCTGATTTTCAGGCAGCTACAGGACCATTATATAACAAAGTATGGTTTGATTTTAATGATAAGTTTTATTATGGTTTAGGAGACGGACGTTCAGCTAACCTTTATGCTCCATTTTCTGATTATGTTTATCCATTTACAGATTTAACAGAAACAGGATTAACAGGGCCATTAGTATCGGCCTGGGCATCTTTATATAATGTCGTACAACAATCCAATAATGTTATAATTGGTATTTCAGGTAGTACAGTTGATGCAAATGTTAAAAACAAATATATTGCAGAAGCCAGATTTATGAGAGGAACAGCTTATTGGTACTTAGCTTCATTATGGGGTGATGTGATTATTTCAACTGATCCAAAAGAATTGGTTAAAAACCCGGTAGTCAATAAGAACCCATTAAAAGATGTTTATGAATTTGCTATGCGTGATTTAGAGTATGCTGCCAAATACCTTCCGGCACAGGCAGGGCAATCCGGACGCTTAACTAAGTATAGTGCTTTTGGTATGCTATCGCGCGTTTATTTATCTTATTCAGGAGTAAGTGACAATCCTAATAGTGGAACCAGAAATGAGGAATATTTGGATTTAGCTAAAAAAGCAGCCTTAAAAGTAATTAACGAAGGCCCTTATGTTTTAATGGATAATTATGCTGATTTATACAAAATAGAGAACAATAACAATACAGAATCTATGTTTGCTTTGCAATGGGTGCCAAACGGAGATTATGGTGTAACTAATACACAACAGGCCTATTTTGCATTTAGCTCAGATATTACAGGCGATGATGCAGCCTGGGGATATTGGACAAGGGCTTCATATGATGTTTTGAAGGAATACGAGCCGACTGATAACCGCCGAAAAGCTACCTGGATGGCAGATGATGATTTTTATGCAGAAATCAATAAATCAAATGGAGGTTTTACTGTAGATCACGGAAAGGATTTCTTAACTGTAAAAAAAGGAGTTGTTGGCTCTACAAAAGACAATTCAAAAATCACCCGTATGAATTCCGCTTTAAACACCTATATGCTGCGTTTAGGTGAAGTATATTTAAATTATGCTGAGGCAGCTTTAGGAAATAATGCAAGCACATCAGATGCAACTGCACTAATGGGAGTTAATAAACTTCGTTTGCGGGCTAATGTTGGAACTAAATCAAGTCTTACTTACAATGACATTATACATGAAAGAAGAGTTGAGTTGTGTATGGAAGGACAATACTGGTATGATTTGGTTCGCAGATCTTATTATAAACAACAGGAAGTTATTAATTACATTACGGGGCAAAACAGAGGGACTATTACACCAATTTTATATGATACACCTACAAACACTGTGTCTGTTGATGCATCAAAAAGTACCAGCCCGCGTGCGATTGGTGTAATTGACGCTACTATTTTTGTTCTGCCTTATCCTGAGTCTGAACTTATTCAAAATCCTTTATTGAGAGAGAATCCTGTTCCATATAAATTTACTGAGGATAGAATAACAGATTTATTCTAGTATTATGAAAAATAATAAATATAAAAGAGCAATCAATATGAAGAAATATATTTTAAATAAAAATTATTTGATTCCCTTATTTCTTGGGATAATGATTTTTAGTATGTTGTTTACTGCGTGTGACAATAGTGACTCCAGTGAAGGTGGCGGCGAGATAACCATTACAAAAGTATTTTTAGAAGATGTAAATTCATCAGTACCTGACAGAGAAGTTAATTTTGCAAGATTAGGACAATTATTACGTATTGAAGGTTCTGGTTTTAAAGGATTAAGAAAAGTTTACATCAACGGATATTCGACTTATTTTAACGTAGTTTTCGTTACAGATAAATCGATGCTGGTTAGTGTTTCTGCTGATACTCCTATTTTAGATGCTGATCCTTCAGTTAGAAATACAATTCGTTTTGAAAATGATAACAACGAAACAATTTATTCATTTGAGATTCGTGCCGGAAAACCAATAATTACAAATGTTTCAAACACAATGCCTAATGTTGGTGAAACCATTACTGTTAAAGGATCTGGTTTGACAGAAGTAAGCAAAGTCATTTTTCCAGGAAATGTTGAAGTTACTTCAGGTATTACTTCTGACGAAGATGGTGAGTTTTTTACCGTAGCTATGCCAAATGGTGTTTCGGATATTGGAGGTTCATTATATGTACAAACTTCAAATGGTGGTGTTTATTCTCCAGCTTATTTTAATTTTAAAAAAGGAATTATTTTAGATTTTGACGGAAACGGAACTCAGGGGTATTGGAGTACTTCAACCATTCCTGGTATGATTACACCAACAGATCTGGGATCAGCTTCTATTGGTCAAACAAATCTTTCTCATGGGAAATATGTACCACATCGTCCAGATCGTATTGCTTCCATTTCGGCTGCAACAACCAGAGCAACAGAAGTTTGGACCGCAGGAACAGGGGTAGACAATTGGAGAACACAATTAACACCTTATATTCCGGCAGACACTCCTCTAGATCAAGTGGCATTTCAGTTTGATATTTATGTTCCCGATGCATGGAAAGATTCAGGTTACTTAAAAATATGTACTATTAATAATTTTAACGGAGGTGCCTGGTCTGGAGGTGTTTATAATTATATTCCCTGGCTGATCGACGGAAAATCAGTTGCTTTTCAGACAACAGGCTGGGTAACGATTACGATTCCTTTTAATAAATTTTATCAATGGTCTAAAGCTGATTTCACTTTCGAAACTGTACTGGCATATCGTGAAGCGGCAACGTATCAAAATTTTGGGATATGGTTTGAAAATGCCGATGTAAAAATGAAAGATGTTTTGGGAACCGACAGCGCAGTTGAATTTGCTTCAAAACCAACTACGGTAAAAGTTTATACTGATAACTGGAGAATAGTGTCTTTAGATACACCAGTTTATGATGATTTTGCAAACTAAAAATAATAGTAAAATGAAATATAAATATATAATACCAATAATTGCTTCATCTTTAATGATATTGACATCATGTGATGATAATCTGATGGAATGGAAAAAAGTTGAAGGGCATGGTGAAATTGCATCATCAGAATTGCCTTTAGAATTAGCTGAAAAAATTACGAGATACGAACCTCTTAAAAATTATTCTACTTTTAATTTAGGAAACGGGATTGGGGTTAGTTTGTATTTAGAAGACGAAACTTACAGAAGTATTGTTAATGCAAATTTTGATGAAGTAGTTCCAGGTTACGAAATGAAACACGGAGCGATGGTAAAATCAAACGGAAGCATTGATTTTGCAACGATGGATAAATTTGTAACAGAAACTAAAAATGCAGGTTTATCCATTTATGGACATACATTGGTTTGGCATTCCAATAATAATGCGAGTTACTTAAACGGATTATTGGCTCCAACTATTATTCCAGGTTCGAGTGGTACAAATACATTAAATATTACCGGATTAAAAGATGGTACTTTTAGCAGTTGGTCAAGAAATAATCCTGGTGCAGGAATTTCAATTGTTGATGCCGCCGGATTAACGAGTACCTCAAAGGCCATAAAATTAATTTCAAGTGCGACTTCATCACAAGCTTATAATTTGCAATTAACGTCACCAGCTGTTCCAATTGTGAGCAATCATAATTATGAAGTTTCTTTTTTCATAAAATCAGATGTAACAGGTAAGGGGCGTGTCTCTTTCAACTCAAGTTTGACCAATATGTATCCCTGGAAAGATTGGTTTGCTACTGGTGGATCATGGACAGAAGCATTTTCAACAACATCAGCATGGAAGCAGGTAAAGATTAAACTAGCTCCCGGTGATTTCGCTTCAGGAGCTACCAGCTTCCAGTTCAATTTAGATTTAGGATATTTACCAAATGTTACCTATTTGATTGATATAAATACTCTTAATGTGGTTGATTTAGATGCTGCTCCGGCAGTTACAAATCTAATTTCTAATGGTAATTTTGAAGGAAATACTTTATCGCCGTGGTCTGGTTACGGAAATAGCTCAACACGTTCTGTTTCTGCTAATGGAGAGGGACATAATGGCGGTTATGCTATGGTATTAACAAATCCAACAGCAGCAAATAATTATAGTGCTCAACAAGTTTATACTTTTGCTTCTGCTTTAACTAAAGATAAAGAATATACATGTACTTTTTGGATTAAATCATCTGTAAACGCAACATTACAGGTTGAGTTGCAAAATGCTTCTTATGCAGGCGATTATTACTCAGGCATTGCAGTTGGAACTTCATGGACACAGGTTACCAGAACATTAAAACCTTCAACTGCTGATCGTACAAAATTCATTTTTGACTTTGGTGAGACTGCGGCTACTTTATACATTGATGATATTGTGATTGTAGCAGCAGACGCTTCCTCAGGTGCAACAGGACCAGTTACCATAGAAAAAACAGATGCAGAAAAAACACAACTGATCGATGCGGCCATGACTGACTGGATTTCAAAAATGATGACGCATTTTAAAAATGATGTTCATGCCTGGGATGTAGTAAACGAACCAGTAAAAGAAGATGGAAGTTTACGTGACGGTGTTGTTACTAATATGGCAAATGATGAATTTTACTGGGTAAAATATCTAGGAAAAGATTATGCGGTAAAAGCGTTTAAATTAGCACGTCAATATGGTAATTCTACAGATAAATTATTTATAAACGACTATAATTTAGAATCAAGACTTGATAAATGTGACGGATTAATTGAGTATGTTAAATACATTGAAAGCCAAGGAGCTACTGTTGATGGGATTGGAACCCAAATGCATATTTCTTTAACAACTGATAAAGCCAAAATTGATCAGATGTTTCAAAAATTAGCGGCTTCAGGAAAACTAATAAAAATCTCTGAGCTTGATATTCGTTTGGGAACAAAGAGTCCAACACCTGTACAATTAGCAGATCAGTCTGCAATGTACCAGTATGTTATTGATTCATACAAAAAATACATTCCAGCCGCTCAACAATATGGAATAACCATTTGGGGGGTATCTGATAACGAACAAGAACATGAATATTGGTTGCCTGATGAATCTCCAAACGTATGGGATGCCAGCTATAAACGTAAACATGCCTATAAAGGTGTAGCTGACGGTCTTGCAGGAAAAGATGTGAGTAAAGACTTTTCAGGCGAACTGCAACCTTAAATTTGTATTATTATAATGAATCCGTATTAAAATCTCAATTGATTTGAGGTTTTGATATGGATTCGTTATTTTTAAATATTTGATTTTTAAAGTGAAATTGAAAAATGATTTTTAATATTAAAAAAGACAGAATGTTTAATTTTAAAAAAAGCAGGTTTATTTTATTAGGTTTCCTGGTAATTCAATTTGGATTTACGCAGAATAAAATTCCATTTCTTCAAAAAAAAGGCAATAAAACGCAGCTAATTGTCAATAGTAAGCCATTTCTTATCCGCGGAGGAGAATTAGGAAATTCTTCTGCAACCAGCATGGAAAGTATGGAATCAATTTGGTCTAAACTGACTGATATGAACCTAAATACAGTATTAACCCCTGTTTATTGGGAGCTTATAGAACCCCAGGAAGGAAAATTTGATTTTTCATTAGTAGATGATTTAATTATAAGAGCCAGGAAAGAAAATTTAAAATTGGTATTTCTATGGTTTGGATCCTGGAAAAACAGTATGTCAAGTCATGTTCCGGAATGGGTCAAATTAAATCAGAAAAAATTTCCCAGGGTTAAAGATGAAAAAAACAAAAGCCATGAAATTCTGACGCCTTTCAGCGAAAATAATTTAGAAGCCGATTTAAAAGCTTTTCAGGAACTAATGAGACACATTAAAGATTTTGATCAAAAGGAGCAAACGGTAATTATGGTTCAGGTAGAAAATGAAATTGGAATGCTGCCTACAGCAAGGGATTATTGTGTATTGGCAAACGAAGCTTTCAATAAGCCTATACCTGATGAATTAATGCTACACATGCAAAAAAACAAAGAAAAATTAGTGCCGGAATTTTTTGAGGTCTGGAAAAAAAATGGTTTTAAAACCTCAGGAAACTGGAATCAGGTATTTGGAAAAGGATTGCAGACAGATGAAATTTTCATGGCGTGGTATTTTGCAAAATTCACCAATAAAATAGCCAAAGCCGGAAAAGAAACCTATGACATACCATTATTTGTTAATGCAGCCTTAAATGCCCCTGAAAAAAAACCGGGCGAATATCCTAGTGCAGGACCATTGCCACATTTAATGGATATTTGGAAAGCCGCAGGAACTTCAATTGATTTACTCTCACCGGATTTTTATAATCCTTTGTTTAAGCATTGGAATGATTTGTTTACCCGTCTGGGAGATCCGCTTTTTATTCCGGAGCATCGCTTTGACGAAAGCGCTCCATTTAAAGGACTATATGCTATTGGACATTATGAAGCCATTGGTTTTTCGCCTTTCTCGATAGAATCTATTGTTGATGCTAAAAAAGAACCTCTTGGCAAAATTTATAATCTGGTTAAACAATTAACACCTGTTATCGAAGCCAACAAAGGGCAAGGAAAAATTGACGGAGTTTTATTAGATAAAGAAAATCAATTACAGGTAATTAAACTGGGTAATTTCGAGTTTACATTTAAGCATGATTATACCTTAAATTGGTCTGATGGAGCAAAAGCAGATGTCTGGCCAATGTCCAGCGCCATCATTATAGAAATCGCTCCGAATGAGTTTTATATTGCCGGATCCGGAATTGTAGTGACTTTTAAACCTTTAAAAAGTATGGAACTTAACGCCGGAATTTTAAAAACTGATCAGGGAATATTTGAAAATGACGTTTGGAAAACAATCAGACATTTTAATGGAGATCAGACTCATCAGGGAAGACATCTTAGAATTTCGGTGGGTGATTATGAAATTCAAAAGCTAAAACTGTATACTTATGAATAATTTAAATCCATAATTTTAAGATGAAAAAGACAGTATTGCTGATTGCATTATTCGCTAGCCTGGCAATGAATTCTCAAATAAAATTGCCCAGATTAATAAGTGACGGCATGATTTTACAGCGTAATATCAAAGTGAAAATTTGGGGCTGGGCTGCTGCCAATGAAAAAATCGAATTAACCTTTAATCATAAAAGTTACAAAACAATTACTGCTGAAGACGGAAAATGGACAATTATGCTGCCTTCACAAAAAGCTGGCGGACCTTATACAATGGTTTTTAAAGCAAGTAATACCATTACTTTAAAAAACATCCTTTTTGGCGATGTCTGGATTTGCTCGGGACAATCTAATATGGAACTTCCAATGGAGCGTGTTAAGGACAAATACAGTAAAATAATTGCAAATGCACATAACCAAGATATCAGACAATTTTTAGTACCAGATCAATATGATTTCGAAAAGGAGAACACTGATTTTTCTTCAGGTCATTGGGTTTCAGTGACTCCGGCTAATATTCTGCAATTTTCAGCTGTGGGGTATTTTTTTGCTAATGAAATTTATGAAAAGTATAAAATTCCAATCGGATTGATTAATGCTGCTTTGGGAGGTTCTCCTGCTGAATCCTGGATAAATGAGGAAGGAATTAAAAAGTTTCCGGAATTCTATCACGAATATCAAAGATTTAAGGATAAAAATCTGATTGCTCAAATTGAATCAAATGATAAAAAAATCAATAATGAATGGTACCAGTTACTGAATAAAACGGATGAAGGTTTAAAGAACAAATGGTCAAATCCAGAATTGAATGATGCTGACTGGAATACGATGGATGTTCCGGGTTATTGGGCAGATAATAAATTGGGAAATGTAAACGGAGCCGTCTGGTTCCGAAAAGAATTTAAAATTTCAAAAGTTAAGGAGAACACGGTTAAACTTACTTTAGGACGAATTGTAGATGCCGATTCTGTTTTTGTAAACGGTCATTTCGTAGGAACTACTTCCTATCTGTATCCGCCCAGAAAATATACTTTTAAATCCAATATTTTAAAAGAAGGAAAAAACGAAATGGTCATTCGTGTAATAAACAACTCAGGCAAGGGAGGTTTTGTTATGGATAAGGAATATCAATTAGTAAGTGGAAATGATTCGATAGATTTAAGCGGTTTATGGAAATATAAATTAGGAACAAAAATGCGTCCTTTACCATCACAAACTTTTATCCGATGGAAACCCGTTGGACTTTATAATGCCATGATTGCCCCACTGAAAAACTTTGCAATCAAAGGTGTCCTTTGGTATCAGGGTGAATCAAGTACCAAAAATCCGGTAGAATATTCAGCTTTAATGAAAACATTAATTAGTAATTGGAGAACAGAATGGAAACAGGGTGATTTTCCTTTTTTATATGTGCAGCTTGCTAATTATATGGAGACTAAGGCAGAACCGGTTGAAAGCAATTGGGCAGAACTAAGACAGCAGCAAAAAAATACGTTATCTGTTCCTAATACTGCGATGGCAGTAATAATAGATGCAGGCGAATGGAATGACATTCATCCTTTAAATAAATATGATGTAGGGCACAGGCTGGCTTTACAGGCAAGAAAAATGGTTTATGGAGAAAAAAAATTGGTTTCATCTGGCCCGCTTTTTCAATCCATGAAGAGAGAGCAAAATAAGTTAATTCTAAGTTTTTCAGATATCGGAAGCGGATTAATACCAAAAAATAACGCTGTTTTAAAAGGTTTCGCTATCGCTGGTACCGATGGAAAATATGTTTGGGCAAATGCTAAAATTTTAAACGATAAAATTATTGTTTGGAGTGGTTCAATTCCAAATCCAATGAAAGTGAGATACGCATGGGCTGACAATCCTTCGGAGGCTAATTTATACAATAAGGAAAATTTACCTGCTTCGCCTTTTGAAGGTAAAATTTAAATTCGAATAAGAGTACATCAAAACTATTAATATTTTAAAAATTTAGCTTTTTATTCTGTGAAAAATCTGAATTATATAAAGACTTTACATTAAGGGCAAAAAAGATTTTTTAGTTTGTCCACCACTCTGAAATTAGTTGATCCAACAGGTATAAAATTTGAAATTAATCAAAGCATAATATTAGCATCTCCAAAAGGTATTTTAGAACCCTCTCAAAATTATCATAAAACACAGAAGAATAATTATAAAGAACCATAAGATAAAATTGATTAAAATCTTATAGGAAATGATCCATTTTATACTTCCTTTTTAAAAAAAAGTTGAGAACCTCCGGGGATGATCTCAACTTTTTTATGAACAAGTTATTTTAACGCTTTATTATAATTTGAAATTAAGTCAGATTAAAATTAATACCTTTTATTTATACTTAATGTTGATACTTATAATATCCGAAGTCATATTAGTGGTTCTGGTATAATGACCGTAACGAATCTCTAATGTATTCCAGTGTTTAAGACCAAAGATGCCATTAGGAGGTGTGAATTTCATTCCCATACCAAAGAAACTGCTGTCAAACTTTGATAAATCATAGTTGCTGGTATAATATGCATCAGCAGCTGTATGTTCACCATAAGGTTTAAAATATTTGGTTCCTGTTTGCGTATAATATCTGTAAAATGGACTAATCGAAAAAGCTTGTGATAACTTCACAGGAATTTCGAGATCAGCCGTATGCGCTTTTAAGCTCCAATCATCTGTGTAATATCTATAATAAGCCCTAATAATCATATTATCTCCCAAAAAATAGCTGGCTCTGAAACCTAAAGGAATTTTTAATCTCGTATCCGGCATTTTTTCCTGATTTACAGATCCGTTTGCAAAATAAACCCTGTGAAAAGGAAGACTCAAATAGCCGTTTTGACTAATAACATCTCCTATAATCATTATTTGAAGGTTTTTATTTACAATCTGAGAATAGCTTAAAGTTCCTGCAAAAGTATTTCTATTGGCACTACTTCCATATTCTTCACTCGTAGAGGCCCCAACAGGCTGAATTAATTTTAGTTGATCGATAAAAGTTTGAAATTTTGCAGTAAATTCACCGTTTTTATCTTTTGTTTTTTGCGAAAAACTGATGTTTCCACCAAAAGACTGATAATCATATTCGGTTGATGATGAAACACCAATACCAATGGTTCTTCCGGCTGCTTCATTTTCCCTTAAATATGTTAAAGAAGGGTAGAAACGATTATCAGAAGAAGAAGCAGATGAATTTGCACTTAAATCTATCATATCTGAGGAAGCAGATGTGTAATGGTCAATACCCGCTTCGATATCAAAAGTATGCTTAATTCCGGTTTCTCCGTATTTAACTAATTTAACATCAATAGTATTTGCAATATCTGTAAGATGTTCAGAGCCGGTTCCGCCTGTAACTGCGGAATTGTTTCCATCTTGTTTGTAATAACTCGAAACTAAATTTACTTCTTCAAGTTTTAATTTTTTACTCTTATAAGCAGTAGAGTCTGTAGGAATATTTTGTGCTCTCAATTGGAATAATCCTAATAAAGCAAGTCCTGTAATGAATATTCTTTTCATTTTTTTATAGTATGAAAATTAGTTACAGCCGCAGCCACCGCCACTTTTGCCAGAATTTGCACCGGAAGCTCCTTCACGGTAGGATTGAAAACTGAGTTCTGTCTTTTCGATTTTCCTGTTAGACAATACCATCTCAGAATCGTTTATTTTTTCTTTTTGGTATTCTTTTACCGAAGTGCAAGAAGAGAGTAGGATGCCTGTGAAAGCAATACTACATAGCAATACGAAATTTTGTTGCTTTGGCTTTTTCATTTTAGGCGAATGTTTTTTGAAGTGTAAATTTTGTTGTTATCGTCGATTATAATACAATATAAATCAGGTATCTGGTCAATTAAATATAAGCCAGCCTTTATTCCCATCACTGCAATAGGTGTTGCCATAGCATCTGCAAATTCGGCATTTGAAGCAATAATGGTAACACTTTTTATTCCGGTAATAGGTAAACCGGTATTGGGGTCAATAGTATGTGAATATTTTTTATTGTTAATAGTTACAAATTTTTCATAATTCCCTGATGTAGCTACCGCTTTATTGGATATTTCCATATAAGAAAATGGGGTATTTGGGGAGTCTGGGTCGGCTACACCAATAGTCCATCTTTTACCATCTGGTTGTAATCCCCAGGCTGATAAGTCTCCGCTGGCATTGATAATTCCACTAAGTACATTTTGTTTTATTAAGATCTGTTTCGCCATCTCTGCTGCATAACCTTTTCCGATTCCTCCAAAACCTATCCGCATACCTTTTTCTTTTAGAAAGACAGAATAATTCTCTTTATCCAGAACAATATTTCTGTAATCAATAAGATGTACCATTTTTAAAGCCGTTTCAGCGTCAGGCAATTTTGTCATTGCTTTATCGAAGTTCCACAGACTCTTATCGATACTGCCATACGATATATCAAACGCTCCTTGTGTAATCTTTGAAATTCCGAGACATCTTTCAATTAGACTGAAAACTTCAGCATCTACAACTGTGGGTTGTATACCAGCATTTCTATTAATTAAATTAGTTTGACTATCATCATTATAAGTAGTCAGAAGTTTTTCAATTCTTCTGATTTCTTCAACAGCCAGGTTAATATTCTCATTTCCTGTTTTCTCATTTTCAGCTACAACTGTAATAGTAAAGCTGTTTCCCATGAGTTTTAAGGATTTTGAATATTTTTGCATCTTTTTATATTTTATTTTTTACTGTCGCAGATTGCTTTTATTTCGGCAGTCCATTCATCAGGGGTAATTTCCGGTTTTCCACGCCAGATTTTAAGAACTTTACCATCTGAATCCAAAAGTAGCGTCAGTGGAAAACTTCCTTCTTTATTATAAATTTCAGCTAACTCTTCGTTTCTTTTTACCTGCTCCGGTGTTCCGATATTTTTCTTTTTTCTTGGAAAATCAGCGTTGACCAATATCAAATTATCATTTGCCATTTGAGTAAAGTTCGGATTTCCCAGATAATCTCTGTGTAAAACAATACATGGTCCGCACCAGTCTGAACCAGAAAAATTTAAAAGAATTAATTCGTTCTTCTCTTTTGCTGTTTTTTTAGCATTATTAAAGTCCGGTTCCCAATTTATAGGAAGAAATGTAATCAAAAGTAATAATGCTGTTAGTTTCATTTTATAGTATATTTTAATATTTACAAAATAACGAATTGTAAATATATTTTATTTTTTTTAATCGCTTAATATTTGATTAATATTTAACTCTTCCTTTTCTGTTTTTCTGAAAGTTAGGTGCACGTATTATCAATACTGATTTTCAACTTGAATCTTTGCGTTTTATATCAATATGCAGGTATTGCTTTTTATAGAGTTATTAATGCATAATATGTCTAAGAAAATCGGTTCCAAAAGCAATATAAATTCGATAACGATTAATAGTATAATACACTTTGGCATTAAAATAAATCAAAAAAAAGAAGTGTGAAAAAAGATAAAGGTATAAATAGAATTTATATTTTAAAAAGAACTATAAAAGAATAAAGTTATATAGATTGATCAGAATAACCGGAAAAGCACCGATAAAAAAAGTAATTATTATTTAAAATTCACATTGACCAATTAGTGGTACATTCAGTTCTTTTGTTTGAGAATTATCAGAAACCAATTAAGTGACATAAAATATTCGGAATACTAATACCACAATAATAAAGCTATCAAGCATAGTATTATATTTTATTATTAGTTATCAACAATTATTTAACTAAATGGTTGAAAATTATTATTTTAAAAATTATTATTTCGTGAATGAAAAATTTTAAGTTTGTAGTTAAATTTAACAAGTTTTTTTGTGTAAAAAAAACACACATCTGTAAACAGCTATGAGTATTAAGTTAATTACGATTTTAATTTTTATATGCTCTTTTAAAATGTCTAGAATATAATAAAATAAGTGTTCTGCCTGAAAATATTTGACAAGTATAATTTAATAAACGTTATTAAATCATAAAAGATCCATCAGTAAATTAAAAGAATCAAACAAAAATAATTCTCATAGAACTAACCATCTTTCAAATTATGTTCTTATTATCTCCAAATGATTTCATTAAATATCCCACTCAATAATATCTATACTGAAATACTATTATGATTAAGCAAAAAAAAATAAGCAAAATAAAAAAAACAATCGCTATTTATTTAGCCATGATGATTCTGTTAGAAACTTTACAGCCTCTTCAGATGTATGCTTTAACAAGTGGTCCGACACAACCAGAGTTTAATGCATTTACTCCTATCGGTACATCTGATATGGTAGATTTAACTAATGGAGATTTTAATTACAACATCCCGATCATGGATGTAGGTGGATACCCTATAAATCTTTCCTACAATTCTGGAATTACGATGGATCAGGAAGCCTCATGGGTAGGATTAGGCTGGAATTTAAATATAGGTCAGATTGAGCGTCAGGTTCGGGGATTACCAGATGATTTTAATGGTGATGAAATACTTTATGAAAATAACCTGAAAAAGAATATAACCGTAGGTACTAATTTAGGTGTAAATCTGGCATTTGCAGGAACTGACAGCAAATTGTTTACAGCCGGTGCCGGTATTGGAGTAGAATACAACAATTATGAAGGTGTTTCTTTCCGGCCTTCGTTTGGAGTCGGTTTTAATTTAAGCGACGAAGTAGGCGTTGGACTAAATTTTACAAGTTCAGTTACTGAGGGTGCAAGTGTGACCCCTTCACTAAGTATTTCCCAAAAAATGACAACACAATCAAGTGGTGTAGTTAATTACATCGATGGTACAGGTACAATAGGATTGGGATTCAATAGTCGAAAAGGACTTGAGAATCTTAATTTATCTGCATCAGTAAAAAACAAAGCGTATGTTGCAAATTGTGAATCTAATCATGATACTCGTATAGAAAATAAAGAGAGTATTGGAGGAAGTATTTCTTTTAATAATCAAAGTTTTACACCAAGTAAACGAATAGGGTTTAATAATTACAGTTTTAGTTTTAATGGTGCCGTGGGTATTGAAGCCTGGTTCTTAGAGCCGCAGTTCCAAATGACCGGATACGGATCTTATCAGGAAATTGCACCGGAGTATAAATATCGTCCAGAAAAAGCCTTTGGGTATGAATATACTGAATATAAAAAGAAGCAATCTGGAATATTGGACTTTAACAGAGAATATGAAAGAAATGTTTCTGAAAACACCACGGCACTTCCTGTCACAAATTACACCTACGATACCTATAATATTGAAGGACAGGGTGTTTCAGGAATGTTTAGACCATATCGTTCAAAAGTAAGTTATGTTTACAACGACGCCGTTGTAGACAGAGGAACAGGAATTAGTACAGGAGCAGAATTTGGGATTGGGGAATTACTGCATTGGGGTTTTGACTTTAAAAAAACAACTACAGTTAGTTCAACTGATGGCTGGTTTCAGAATAATAATACGATAAAACATTTAGAAGAAAAAAATACAGATAAAAAAGCTCCCGGTTATGAACCTGTAAGTTTTAGGCTGGTTGGAAGCATGTCAGCAGATCCGGAAATTAATATTTACAACGGAATCCAAAATACAAATCCGTTGCGATTTGGACTTGACGGACCATCCAAAAGCAGAACCCTAACACCTAGATATTATAATGAAACCAGCGAGACAAGTCAAATTCCAATTAAAAGAACTAAACGCGTACTAAGAAATCAACTAGTTCAAAAAATCACTGACGAAGAAGCAATCAGAGACTCTAATTTCATTATAAGAAACCCCAATGCCAAACTACATCATACAGCCGGTATAAAAGTAGTACAAAATAATGGCACCACCTATGTGTACGGAAATACCGTTTATAACACCAAAAAAGTAGAAGCAACTTTTGATGTGTCGGGTAAAACCGGAAACAATACCAGTGGATTAGTTCCTTATGATGCAGATCTAACTAAAAATTACAGTCCAGACAATAAAAGCGATCAGTATTTAAATAAAATTACTACACCCTCTTATGCACACTCTTATTTATTAACTTCAGTTTTGTCCACCGACTATCAGGACATTGATGACAATGGTCCCTCCATTAATGATTTGGGAAGTTATACTAAATTTGAGTATGAAAGCAAAAATTCTAATTATAAATGGAGAATTCCGTATGAAGAAAATATGGCCACTTATAACAGAGGGCTTATTTCTAAAAAAGAAGATGAAAAAGGAACCTATTTGTATGGCGAAAAAGAATTAAAATATTTAACCCGAATTGTCACTAAAACACATGTGGCCTTCTTTGATCTGGAGGAAAGGAAAGATGCCAGAGGTGCTCTGGGAGAAACTGGTGGTATAGGTTCAGGTTCCGGAAAAATGTATAAAATTAAATCCATAAGACTATATTCGCTGCCTGAAGTATCCAATTCAGCAGGTGGTATTACGGATCCGGGTGAAGATGGCGCAATAAAACCTATAAAAACAGCCCATTTTGTTTACAATTATAACTTATGCAAAGGAATGCCAAACAATGACGGAACCGCTGTGGAACTAACAGGTGATAATGCAAAAGGAAAGTTGACATTAGAACGTGTTTATTTTACATACAGAGGTTCGAAAATGGGAAAATATACACCTTATGTTTTTGATTACGGAACTAATAATCCGGATTATGATTTAAAAGGGTTTGACATCTGGGGTAATTACAAAGTGAATCCTGAACATAGCGGAAACAGTGAAATAACTTCATCCGATTTATCAACTGCAGAATTTCCTTTTGTAGAACAAGATTTGGTAAAGGCGAATTTATATACCGGTGCGTGGACATTAAAGACCGTTACTTTGCCTTCTGGCGGAAAAATTTCCATCGAAACCGAAAGTGATGATTATCAATATGTTCAAAACAAAAAGGCTATGCAGATGTTTAAGGTTTTAGGATGTGGAAACGTTCCTGTTCCCCCAACTACTATAACCAGCACATTATACGGTAATGGCTCACAAAACAAATATCTGTATGTCAAATTAAATAATGAAACTTCAGTTACAAACAAAGACGAATTTATTGCAAAATATTTAGAAGAAAATTTAGACAAACCCATACAGTTTCGCTTTTTATTGAATATGACAAGCAAAAGCTGGCAGAAGGAATATGTTTCGGGTTATTTTAAAATTAAAGATGAAGAAGCTAATCCAATAACGATAACTGAACGATCAGAAGGCACAGTAGTTTCAATTCCTTTAGAATTTTTAAAGCTTGATGGCGGGACTAACTCAAACGATAATGTTAATCCAATAGCAAAAGCAGGCTGGGGATTTGGCAGAACGTATCTAAATCGAGTTGTTTACAGTTTAGGAGGGGACAGCGTAAATGATGATTTTACTTCAATTGTTAAAGATTTAGTAGGAAGTATTAAGGCTATTTCTGAGATCTTTAATGGTCCTAATAAAGCTTTAAATGATAAAGGCTGCGCCAGTAATTTTGACCCAAATAAATCCTGGATACGACTAGAAAATCCTACAGGAAGCAAATTAGGTGGCGGTTTAAGAGTAACCTCAATAAAATTAAGTGACAACTGGGGTAAAATGCTTGGCAATACAGGTGATGAAAATTCAGATCCAGATACGATGCAATATGGACAGACCTATACCTACAAAAATGAATTTGGAAAATCCAGTGGTGTTGCTACTTTCGAGCCTAATTCCTGCTCCGAAAATCCTTTGGTAGAACCTTTTTATAATAATCAGGGAAATTATGCCGAAAATATTGCTGCCCCAAAAGAAAACAATTACATTGAAAAACCATTTGGAAAAGACTTTTTTCCTGCGCCAAGAATTACTTATTCGCGCGTCACAGTAAAAAACCTCGAACGTAAAGATGAGGCAACACAGTTTAAGGTAAAAAAACACGCCACAGGTATTGTTGTTACAGAACATTATACAAGTTATGATTTTCCAACAAAAGTTAACTATACAAAACTAGATACCAGACCAGATATAGTACCGAATGATATTTTAGGGGCTGCAATTAAAACAGCAAATGTAAGAGTAAGAAACCATCTTACCATGTCACAAGGTTATTCAATTGAAACCAATGACATGAATGGCAAAATGAAATCACAATATGTATATGCTGAGAGCCAGGCTGATTTACTTTTACAGCAAAATCCTGCGAGTCCTGCTGTCCCAACTTCGTATGTAAAATATAAATACAATGTTGATGCAGATCAAAATTTAGTTAACAATTTAACAACAATCAATTCGGCAGGAGAGGTTGAAACGAAATTAATAGGTGTTGATTATGATTTAGTGAATGATTTTAATGAAAGCCATTCTGAAACCAACCTTGTAGGATTTGATGCGAATGTCGCCACTGTTTTGTTTGGTATTTTCCCTGTATTTGTACCTAAAGTTATTCCGAAATTGTCTTATCATGAAAATTTACTGCGCACTGCGGTAACGACAAAACATGTTCACAAATCGGGTATTCTCCTTGAAAAAACAGCTTATGATTTAGGTTCTACAATAAATACTAAAAATATAGCCTGGGATGCTGATAGCGGCGAAGTTATTTTGACCCAGACTCAAAACGAATACAACGATAATTATTATTCCTTTACCTATCCCGCCTACTGGATGTATGACGGAATGGGAATGGCCAGTAAAAATATTGGTATTGAAGGTACTTTAATTGCAAAAACTTCAGCTACACCTGTTGGTACTGATCCTGTAAATAAAGATGCTGGATATACATTAGAAAATTATACTGGACCATTAACTGGTATATTTCATGTTGGGGATGAACTTTACATAAAAGACGGTCTAACACAAACCTCTGAAGTATTTCCGCAAAACCAACCAACAGCGTACAAATTATGGGTTGTATCAGTCAATAATGGTGCTATATTATTGATGGATCGAAATGGAAATTATACTAACCCATGCGCAGACACCAATAGTATTAAATTTAAAATTATACGTTCCGGTTATCGCAATTTGCAATCAGCACCGATGGCGACCATAACAACGATGACAAACCCAATTGCCAATGGTGATTTAAATGCAAATAGTTTTATTTATTCCAGTTCCGCGTCAATTAATCCTAAAATTCTAAATGCAAATGCTATTGTGTATAAAGATTTTTGGAACACCCAAAAAGAATCTGGCTTACCACTTTATCCTGAAAGAGATCCAAATAAATATGTAACTTATACTGGTTCCGGAGGTGTGCCTGTAACAGTATATACGGGCGCTCCATATACTTCCGAAGACGGCACTCCTGTTTATTCATTTGATTTAAAATTAAATCCTTATTTATGGAATATTAAAGGAAATTGGAAAGCCGAGAAATCATACGCGTATTTGACAGGAAGAAATGCTACATCAGCAACTAATACTAATGATCCAAGAAATGAAGGTTTTTTTAATAATTTCATTCCATTTTATCAAATTTCTAATGGTATATGGATTGCAAAAACTGATAATTGGACCTATGCCAGCAGCGTTACAAAAGTAAGTCCGTATGGTCCCGAACTGGAAAACAAGGATGCCCTGGATCGTTATAGTGCAGCACAATATGGGTATGGGTATAAATTACCAATTGCGGTAGCATCCAATTCGAAATACCAACAAATGGGATTTGAAGGATTCGAAGAAATAAAGTCATGGAAGCCGAATACACATTTTGGATTTAATACTATGCCGCCCGATTTGGTTTCAACAGAATCTCATACAGGAAAAGGCAGTTTAAAAGTACAAAATGGTCAGACTAAATCATTAATCAGAAAATTATCCCCGGTATATCAAACTTACCCAAATGTCAAGTGTCCGGTTGATCCAAGCAAATTTTGCCCTACCAGTGTAACAGTTGTTAATGGAACGGAACTATCCCCTAGTTTGAATATGAATAATATGGTGGTGACCGTGCTTACCTATTCTTTCAATATTAATGATAATATCTCACTTTATGAAAACGTAAACTTCCCAACTGATAAAGTTTCGATTAAAAATGTTAATAATATAATTTATGTCGGTATTGACAAAACAGAATATAATAAATATAAAATCGGAGGTATAAAAGCTAGACAATATTTCTATGTTAGTTTTTATCATTCCATCAATGGAACCCATTTAACTAAAGTTCGAGTTGGAAGCAAAGGAAATGATTCTGCATCATTAACGTATGATTGCAATTTAAGTTCAATCAGTCCAACTTGGTAATTTTAAATAGTAAAAAATGAAAAAAACAATATACACCTTCACCCTATTCCTGGTCATTATGTCAGCTTCTTTCGCTCAAAGTAATGATGAGGGCTCTTTCATGCCTCTCACTTCTACTACCTCAGCAACAAAGTATATTGTAAGCGGATGGGTAAAAGAAACGCAAACAATATTGCCTGTAACTTATACCAATTCTTCAATAGCTGTCTCAGTAAATAATCCCACCGTCATCAAGACCATAACCTGCGCTCCTTCCGGGACAATTATTGATGGGTGGCAGCGAATTATTGGTATTCTGGAAATCCCGC
Source organism: Flavobacterium cheongpyeongense (assembly GCF_003202435.1). GTDB lineage: Bacteria > Bacteroidota > Bacteroidia > Flavobacteriales > Flavobacteriaceae > Flavobacterium > Flavobacterium cheongpyeongense. The sequence continues at coordinate 170,492 of NZ_QJHK01000002.1, read as the reverse complement.
CTATACCAATATTAGACGCAAATGCAAATATCAAAATTGATTTAAATTGTAGCGGAACTTCGCCAAACTGTTATTTTGATGACATACGGTTTTATCCCTACGATGGAAGTCTTAAAAGTTTTGTTTATGATGAAGACACCCAAAGACTGATAGCAGAATTAGATGAAAACAACTATGCCACCTTTTATGAATATGACTTAGAGGGAGGACTCATCCGGGTAAAAAAAGAAACCGAAAAAGGAATTTATACCATACAGGAAACCAGAAGCAGTACGGCTAAAATTACGCCATAAAAAATCTGTTTCAGCACAAAACTTTTAATTCCAAATCAATATTAAAAATATATGGACATTATATTCAAAAATTGGATCAAAAAATTCTATCTGCTTGTTGCATTTTGCTTTTCACTGTTCTCCCACGCTCAGGTACAAGAACAGGAATATGGCAGTTTTAGCCCAACACCATTACGAACTTTTACCGCCGGTACTGTTCTGGATTCTGAATACAATATCCCCAATCAAAAAAACATAGATGCTTATTGCTATTTTTCATTGGCAATAGACAATGAAAAAGCACCTTATACCGGATATAGCGTCACGGCGGCTTTTGAGATTACACCTTATGACCAGTCTGGAACTTTACTTACGGCCGAAATGGTTACCAAAACTATGACTGTCAACTACAATCATAATTTTAGTACCGTCAGCCCTGCTTTTAGCGACTTAAATTATTATAAAATCAAAAATAAATTTGGGATTAAAGTCGCCTTGGTTTCTAACAGCATTGTAGTAAAAGATCTTTCCAATACTGTAATTCCAATTTCTTCTGCCACTGCCCAACTAAATAATGTCACGGTAAATATGGGATTCAAGGCCCGAAGATATTATCCTTTGGCTACGACTTTAATTAGCCCAACAGCAACAACAAATACTAATGCAACAGCCGTTAAAATTTCCTGGGGCGCTTTAACAGGAGCCATTGAATACGAGTTAGAATGGACATGGGTTGATAATTATAGTGAAACAAACAGTACTGCTGTTACTCCTCCTCAAAATATTCCGTTTACGGAAAGAAATTTCGATTTGAATAATACCCGAATTGTAATAAAAGCAAATGGATCTGCAAATAATTACGATATTCCACAAATTTACAGCAAAGGGTATCTGATGTACAGAATAAGAGGGATAGGGCGAAATGCTACTAATGAAAATGCAAAAACATATGGAATCTGGAGTTCAGGAACCGGAGCAAAAACAACTGTTGCAGACTGGCCCAATCAAATTACAATAGCCGAGCATGAAAATAATAAAAACTGGCAATTTCAGGCCAGTTATGCCGAAGACGGGAAGAAAAAAGAAGTCGTTAGTTATTTTGACGGATCTCTCCGAAATCGCCAGACCGTTACCAAAATAAACTCAGACAATGTTGCTATTGTAGGTGAAGTTATATATGATACTCAGGGAAGGCCTGCTATTGAGGTATTGCCAACTCCGGCCGCCGATAATACAATTCATTATTTTCCAAATTATAATTTGTTTAATGCCACTACCCGATATTCAAATAAAAATTTTGATTATGGCCCAAATAGCTGTACAACTACGACAGCGTCCATGACCAATACTGTTTCAGGGGCAAGCAGATACTACTCGGCAAATAATGATTTCTCAACTTCTGTAAATCGAAACTTTATTCCGGATGCAAAACTGTATCCTTTTTCCCAGACAGAATATACACCGGACAACACCGGAAGAATTTCGCGCAAAGGAGGCGTTGGCGACAAACACCAACTGGGATCCGGCCATGAAATGAAATATTTTTACGGAGTTCCGTCAGATATAGAACTAAACAGACTTTTTGGTTATAAAGTGGGAGATGTTTCCCATTACAAAAAAAACACCGTAATTGATCCTAATGGCCAAATTTCTGTAAGTTATTTAGATCCGCAGGGAAGAACCATTGCAACTGCGCTGGCAGGAGCAAATTTTACTAATTTAGAGAGCCTTCCTGAGGAAACAAGCGCAGGCAGTCCAATAAACAACAATTTAATCACCAGTAATACATTGCAGGAAAGTGGTTCATTTAAAGGCAATTTGGATAAAAAAACAATTACTAAGGAGATTGTAGTTTCAGATCTTATACCTTATAGTTTTAGTTATACTTTCAATCAAAGCAGTTCTTTTCAGCCGGAATGCCAGACCCCTGCTTTTTCTTATCCTTTTGTTTACGATCTGGATATATCCCTTAAAAACAATTGTGGAGAAGAACAATTAACAACGCCTGTACACCAGCCTTTAGGTGAAAAAAAATTAGATGGAATCCCGGCAGGAGTTACAATAAACAAAAGTGGCCTTAGTGGACTTAGTACCCCTCAACTCACAGCGGGAAAATATAGTTTATCAAAAGAGCTGAAAGTAAATGAAAGTGCATTAAAATCTTATGCAGCCCACTATGTAAAAAAACTGACCACCCCTAGTTCGTCCTGTTATATAAACCCTAATGCATATAAGGCAGATGCATCACTGTTAATTGAAAATTGTAAATTTAGCTGTAAAACCTGCGAGGATAAATTAGGAGAAAAACCAGCATATATCCAGAATTCATTTAACGCCTATTATTCCAGTACTTTAATTACTGTATCGATTACTGGTACAACCATTAATGTTCAGCTTAATGGTGCTACAAATACTAATGGTACTGCTATTGACGCAGAAGAAAAATCAGGCTTAACGACCCGTTTTTCTAAAGAATGGGATTTGTTAAGCAGTGAATGTAAGAAATATTGTGACCCTGATGCTGTATTTGCACCTTCATGCGATGTAAATGAAGGAATGCTGCTGGCGGATGTGAGCCCAAATGGCCAATACGGAGCTACATCGAATACCTATGTTAATGATGAAAATCTTCCGGTTACACCAAATCCTGCCTATAAAGTAAGTGTCTTTAATAATACAAGTCCGGAAAGCATAACAGGAAACCAATTATTTTATTATGCTGATAATTCAACTTCTGGAAATAACTGGAAAAAACCCACAACACCCTATGTAAATGAGGATGAATCCATTCCGTGGATTGAGTTAGAAACTACAACTGCTGCAAATGGAGAAATTACATTTGACCCTGAAATTGATAAGTATAGTGATATTCCACCAGCGGGTAAACGGGAAATCACTAACCCTGATAATTCAATTACCTATAAGGTATTGCCACAATACCTGAAACACAATAAAGATTTTATTGTCAAATGGGATGATGGCTGGGCTGCTTCATTGGTAAAATATCATCCGGAATATAATTATCTGGTGTACACCAAAGCACTATGTGGAATCACAAAAACTGTTACAATTAACGGTGTTTCTGTTACCTTAAATTCAGACGATTATGACAACCGTGTCCAAAACACCACTACTTTTCTACAGGCACAATCAAATGGGTTCATTGATTCCTCAGGAAATTTTGACTTCATTTACACCAACGACCCCTATTTTCAAAGTTTTACAAGTGCTGGTATTGAAACCACTAACCAGCCTGCTCTAAGATATAACCCAAATACCTCTGGCAATACCAGTATCATGTATCAGGCACTAAAAACCAATTATGCCAAGGATGCCAATAATGTCAGTTTGACAATGTTTCAAAATGCGGTTAAGACCGTCTTGTGTTCGCCTTTAACTACTAATTGCAACTCAGCATTTAGTTCAGCAACACCAGAACAAAAAGATGCGATATGGAACATCTATAAATCTTTATATCTGGGGCTAAAGGCCAATATAAAGCACATTTATATGAACCTTTATGCTTTAGAGAAAAAAACATATAATGGTTGTATTGGTCCGGAAAAGTCTAAAAATGTAGCCAATGTGCTGAGCAGCAGTTTTGCGACCCAAAAAACAGCGATCAACAATGCCATCCAGTCCATCACTACTTCAGGCACATTATGCGCCAGCAGCAGTGCACCTCTATATGCAAAACTGGAAAGACGTTTTATTCCGACAGATTATAGTTATGATTCTTCAGCAGATCCTAATACAGTAGTCACTAATGCGAAAGCTGTAAACCATTATCAGGTCTATGCCCAAACAGGTAATTGTCCACTTTTATCAGATTTAGATCTTTTTTTAAATAACTTTTTTAAAGATCCAATTCTTCCTATTACGTTTACTACTACAAATGCTACTTATTCAACATTTAATAAGCAATATTTAAGTACTAATTTATTAAAAGCATTATCCCCGGGCGTTGCAATACCTACTGCTACACTTACTATCAACTCGACTTCTTCGGGAACAAAATTAGACATCCGTTTTAGCAGTACTACACCCAGCATCACCAGCGGTATTACAAGTTTGACTACACCATCATCTACTTACAACTGGTCTGTTTATGGCTCGACCTGGAAAATTATCAATCTAAAACAATTTTTCTATGATAAAGCAGCTTCTACGGCAGGAAGCGGTATTTTCAAATTCAAAGTAATTGCTGAAATCAGTAACGGATCAAATGCTGTAAAAATTGGAGAAATTCTATTAACAGGAACAACCTCTGCCCCAATAGGCGAATGTGGAGTTGACACTAATAGCATTGGAGAAGTATTAAATCCGAATGCAGGTTCATCTAACGAATGTAATTATAATCAAATAACTGAATTACAGACCGATTTTGTAAAACTTTTTAATGAGTTAGCTTACAATTTAGAATCTACCACTCCTGTTAATATCTCAAATTATGTTTCTTATAAAAATACTCATTTAGAAGAGTTTTTTGGTGTGGATCCCTTAACAGTTTGGTATAAGGTCCCAGGAGATTCCGGTGCTACTTACTTCATAAAAAAAGGAAATGTAATTGTTGCAAAATTCTTTTTTAGTAATAGATCTAATTTTCCTACTGTCCAGACTTTTATCTCTTTTGAAATAAGTAATTATTCATCACCGACATTTAGGTTTTCATTAAAATATCATTTAGAACGTGGACTAATATATAGCGTTAATGGAACAATGACTTTACCAGGCCGTAGTTTTGATTGTCCAATTTTAAGATGTATCCCGCAGCCTGTAGCACCCGTTGCCTGCGACAGTGCCAAAAAAACGGAATACATCGAATTTATAAATGGCAAAAGTGGGGTTCCTGCTGCTCTGTCCAATTACAGTATCGATGTTGCCACCGTACAATTTTGTGAGAACAACTACCAATATATTTTTGATAGTTACAAGGCTTATATCAATCAAATGAAAAGTATTGGTTTAAACTCCGCACACGATATTCGTTTCAGAACCATTTCAGAATTTGGAAATACCTATCTTAATTATGGTTTTTCAGATATCGGAAATGCCATTACACAATATTCCGCTTATTACGTAGCTCATGCAACTGATGCCGATTTACTGAACTGGAATAACTGGGTAAATATAGAATTTAGGAAAACCAATACTTTATGTCCGCCGGCTCCCCTGTCAAATACTTTCACAAGCCCAATGCCTGCTGATGAAGCAAAAACCTGCGATCATTTTAGTATTAATATAGATGGTGCATTTGGTAATGATATTTACAACAGTGTTATAGAAGCCAAAAAACAGAAATTCATAAAAGATTATATTACTCAGGCGATGACTGCAGTTGAGACTTTTGATATGAATTATACCGATAAGGAATATCAATATACCTTATACTATTATGATCAGGCAGGAAACCTTACCCAGACTGTGGCACCTGAAGGAGTACAGCGTATGACTTTGAATAAGGCCGCAAACGACAATATAAATGCGTACCGAACATCCGCCAACAATCCTGTAGAAAATACAGCGTTGCAGCCTGCCCACACCTTTAAAACCCAATACAAATACAACACATTAAATCAATTGGTGTGGCAAAAAACGCCTGATGGTGGTGAAACCCGTTTCGCTTACGACAAATTAGGCCGAATTATTGCCTCACAAAATGCAAATCAAGCCAAGCCGGTATCAGGATCGGTAAGATTCAGTTATACTGCCTACGATGGATTAGGCCGTATTTTGGAAGCCGGCGAAGTGCAGAATCCAAATACAACTGCAGCAACGACTTATACGATCAATGATGAGGGAAAATTAGTTTATGGAGGTGCTGCGATAGTGAATGGCTTTACCGATAATATTGCCAGCAAGGGCGAAGTCACCCGAACCGTATATTCTGATGATGTTGCTGTAGAAAACTGGAGTCCTTCGGTTCCGCTGGGAGTAACTCCTCCTGTATATACCCGAAATGCATCTTATTTCTTTTCGGATAAATCTACTACTCCTGCCCTCAATAATATAAACAGGGTAACTGGTGTTTTTTATTATGACACTTATATAGCGGCGTCTCCGCTGAATTTCAACAATGCTATTTTATATAATTACGATATTCATGGCAATGTAAAAGAAGTAGTCAATTATTATTCGGCACTTAGAGATCCTAATTGTTATTCTCCTACCAAAAATGATTGCGAAAAACATATCAAAAGAGTCGTATACGATTATGACCTTATCAGCGGGAATGTAAATACAGTGACCTTTCAGCCTAATAAGCCTGATTTATTTATTCATAAGTACAATTATGATGCAGATAATCGAATTGTTGATGTACAGACCTCATCAGACAATGTGCTATGGGAAAAAGAAGCGAATTATAAATACTATCTCCACGGTCCTCTGGCACGAGTTGAGCTAGGGAATAAAAAAGTACAGGGTATCGATTATGCCTATACACTGCAAGGATGGCTTAAAGCCGTAAATGGTGAAAACCTGACCGCTGCTGCCAATGATATGGGACAAGACGGACTGGCTTCAGGAACCACCAAAACATTTGATGCTTTTGGATATTCTTTAAACTATTACGACACAGATTATAAGTCTATTGGCAGTCCCGATGAAACTTCGGGCTTCAAACCTTTGATGTACAGCCGAAATAGCACGATTCAGCCCAATTCAAAAGATTTGTTTAATGGCAACATCAAGCAAATGACTACTGCAATACGCAAAACCGATGGCAGTTTGCTTAACATTCAAAAGAACACTTATACGTATGACCAGCTCAATCGTATAACAAAAATGACTTCCAGTGCGATTGTACCTAACGCGACTTCCGGAACTACCAGCTACGATTCGAGTTATTCGTATGATAAAAACGGAAACCTCCAGACTCTAAACAGGAAAGCGCCAAACAGCAACGGAGTACCAACCGACATGGATAAACTAACCTATGAGTATCCTAATGAAGCCGGCAAGCCCTACCGAAACAGCAATAAACTGGCCCTGGTTAAAGATGCGGCTCCGATACCGGCAGCAACATTTGTTGGCGATTTAGAAGATCAGGTGACCAAACTGGCTGCCTTAACCCCTGGCATAACGTATAATATCAATAATCCTGAAACGCATAATTATATTTATGACGATATAGGACAGCTTATTGAAGATAAAACTGAAGGGATACTCATAAACTGGCGTGTTGACGGAAAAGTAAAAAGTGTCGTAAAAGGAACTGTAACCTATGCTTTTGAATACAATGGCTTAGGAAACCGAATCGCTAAAAAAGAAGTGAAACCGGGCCTTATCACCACCACTTATTATGCTCACGATGCCCAGGGGAATGTGCTTGGCGTATATGAAGAAAAATTTAAGCCTAAGGAAACCGACCTGCAAAACGACCTGCTTTTAAACAGCTACAATGTTACTAGTGTTGCCTTAAAACGCGCCATCAATAACATATTTATGACCAGTGACGGCAGTACTGCAAGCGTAAGTGCAAACGGAAATTTAAAGCTGCAGGCAGGGAATTCTATTACGCTTAAAAATTTCACAGCGGTTCAGGGCAGTACTTTTGTGGCACAAATTACACCTGTACAGGCCAATAACAACGAGTCTGTTTTGACGCTTAAGGAACACCATATTTTTGGCAGCAGCCGACTAGGTATGGAAACCAAAAGTTTAGTGGTATACAACAGCGCCACTACCAGCGGAACACCTGATCCGGTTCCGACAAATTTTGTATCTTTGATTGGTGATAAACATTTTGAATTATCCAACCATTTAGGCAATGTACTGGCGGTAATAAGCGACAAAAAAATCCCTACCGCTACTGCAGGGGTATTTAATCCTGACGTTCTTAGTTATTCTGATTATTATCCTTTTGGGATGCTAGTACCTAATAGGCACGGAACTAGTGAACCTAATGGATACCGTTATGGGTTTAATGGGAAAGAAGAAGATGATGAAATAATGGGTGAAGGAAACTTCCAGGATTATGGAATGAGGATGTACAATCCTAGAGTTGGTAGGTTCTTTAATGAGGATCCTTTGACGAAATCTTATCCTGAATTAACACCTTATCAGTTTGCAAGCAACACGCCTATCCAGGCTATTGATTTGGATGGATTGGAACAGATGCATTATACTTTGGTTCAACCTAAAAATGGTAAGCCATATTTGAAATACTCTCATTCCACAGATATTATAGAAAAACAAATTGTACACACTACAAAAAATTCAGGATATGGTGTTACAGTCAAGAATCCAAGGAAAGAATATATTGTACACGGAACAGTCACAATAACAGCTGGTTTAGATGGCGATCGTATCTCTACTGAGGACGTTACATGGACTTTTTCTTCTGGTGCTGAAATGCGAGCAGCTGAAAAACATGGAGGGCCAAGTAATTATGGTGGTTGGAGTTCTGTTAGTTCAGATCAGTGGTTGAATATAGCTGGATATCAAAGTGCTATTGGTGTTTTGGAAGCTGAAGCTGAAAGTGAAACAGGAGGATTGGCTGGTTTGGGGTCTAAATTTAGGTTTACTACTTTAGGACGTCTAAAAGGGAGAAAAGATTTTTCAATAATTGATGATTTTTTTAAATCTAATATTGTAAAAACTATTCCTAAAGTTAGAGCTTCTGATGGAAAGGTAATTAAAGGGAAAATTGATATGTATAGAACAGATAAAATTATTATTCCGGACGGGCTATCGATTAAAACATTGAAAATATATAAAAAAAGAGCTTTAGAAATTAGGGCTGAGTACAAACCAAGTGATGCTAAATATCAAGAACAAACAAATAGAGTTGAATTGATTGATAAATTAATTTCCGAAAGAAAATAAATATGTTTAGAATAAATAAAGAAGAATTCTTAAAACAACTTAACCTTGCGGTAGAATGGACAGATGTACTTTCTCGAGACTTTGATTTTCAAAATGGTTTTTATGGAACTGTTTTTAGAAAGACAAATCCAGTTATTAATGGTATTCCATTGTATTCATTCGATGGAGATTATACCACATGGAATATTGATGAGCATAATGTAGAAAATTATGAATTGGCGTTAGAACAAGCAATTTCTAGGAGAATCTCGGTTAAAAATAAATTATCATATAATGGCAAGATACTTTGTTTCACAATTGGATTAACTACAAATGATGGGGCTGCAATTGTTGATAGTCATTGTTTTTTTGATGAGTCAGATGTGCCTCCAATAGATACTTGGTTTTATATAATTGATAATAATAATGACTATGAATGTGAAAAAGCAAATTTATTTTGTTGGATACCAACTGGATTTATTGAAGTTGTCCAGAGAGGGATTGATGTAGAAATGATGGGAAGCTATTTATGGCTTGAAATAGGTGATCTATTGGATGTTTTGTAAAAACGCAATGATAGCGCGGAAATGTTTTCCGTGCCCGCAACGATTGAGATACAAACAATTCCCCACTGGCGCTCGTTTGTTCGTCATTCTGGCGCTCGATTGCATCGAGTACCTACTTAAATTAGAAGACAAAAGGTAGCGTTTGCAACGCGGGTAATTAGCAAAAAAAGCAACTCGTAAATGAGTTGCTTTTTTGCTTTTATACTAATTGTTTAATCATATCTTTTTGAAACAGAAACGCTTTTAAGAGCGATTTTACACATTTTCTGTTCCCACTGGCGCTCGTTTGTCAATTATTCTGGTGCTCGATTGTATCGAGTACCTACTTAAATTAGGATATAAAAGGTAGCGTTTGCAACGCGTGTAATTAACCTGATGCCCAGGGCAATGTACTTGGCGTATATGAAGAAAAATTCAAACCCAAAGAAACAGACCTGCAAAACGACCTGCTTTTAAACAGTTACAATGTCAATAGCGTTGCCTTAAAACGCGCTATCAATAACATATTTATGACCAGTGATGGCAGTACTGCAAGCGTGAGTGCAAACGGAAATTTAAAGCTGCAGGCAGGGAATTCTATTACGCTTAAAAATTTCACAGCGGTTCAGGGCAGTACTTTTGTGGCACAAATTACACCTGTGCAAGCCAATAACAACGAGTCTGTATTGACGCTTAAGGAACACCATATTTTCGGAAGCAGCCGACTGGGTATGGAAACCAAAAACTTAGTAGTATATAACAGCGCCACTACCAGCGGAACACCTGATCCGGTTCCAACAAATTTTGTATCTTTGATTGGTGATAAACATTTTGAATTATCCAACCATTTAGGCAATGTACTGGCGGTAATAAGCGACAAAAAAATCCCTACCGCTACTGCAGGGGTATTTAATCCTGACGTTCTTAGTTATTCTGATTATTATCCTTTTGGGATGCTAGTACCTAATAGGCACGGAACTAGTGAACCTAATGGATACCGTTATGGGTTTAATGGTATGGAAAAAGATGACGAATTAAAGGGTGAGGGAAATAGCTATGATTTTGGTGCTAGAATGCTTGATCCAAGGATTGGAAGATGGGGCAGTGTTGATCCTAAGTGGAGAGAATTAGAATCTTTATCCCCATATAATTTTTCAGCAAATAATCCTATTAAATTTATTGATAGTGAAGGTGAAATCCCTATTGATCCTTTAGGATTGCTCTTTAAAGCTATACCTTGGATAAGAGATAATTTTACCTCAAGAAATTTTGCATTGAAGATTATAGATTCCAAAGACATTTCTCTTAAAAAGAAGAAAGAGATTATGTATAATGTTGGACTGTATGATGGAATCTTAAGTACGATTGATCTTGAAGACATGACACAAGGGGAGCAAGAAAATTTTAAAGATTGGCTTAGTTCTAAACCTTTTGATCTAACAATTTTTAAGCATAAAACTCCAGATGAAATCGAAAGAAGTATTTTAGGCTCACAAGGTATAGGGCTAAAAAAACAAACAGAACAAATAATATCTATAATTTCCAATTGGGATAAACTAGATAATTATACAAAGGGGCAAGTTCATGGTCAAATACTTGGGACTTTAATACAAATTGGGACAGCTAAAGCATCTAAATTCAAAATTTCAGAACTTAAACTTGATCTAATAAAAAGATATAGAATCAAGTTTTATACTGGAAAATTTTATTCTGGAATTCCACTTCCTGAGTTTGTTCCAGTCGCAAATAAATATATAAATCAAGCTATTAAAAAAATAGTTAGAGGAAATGGAGTTCCAAGGGTAAATCCTGATGGCAGCCAAAAAATTTATAGTAATAGAGAAGGTTTTTCAGGTAAGAATAACAGAGAATTTACTGGTGCACTAGAGTGGGAAGCGGAAGGTCCTTCCGGTACTCATTATCGAGTGCTTGAAAAAACAACCATAAATCCCGATGGAACAACAACAACAACAACATATGGTTATAGTAGTGATGTTAATTACCAAAATATACATAAATTTACACCCAAAAATCCGTAATGAATAAAGAAATTTTAGAAATTAGAATTGTTTTTAATAATGTCATAATTGGATATTGCAGTTATCTTAAATTAGAGAAAGAAATGTATACGTCTGCATCTTTTTTTTCATTAAAAGATTTTCATTTTTTAAAAGAAGTAACATTTAATCAAGAAGATGTAGTAAACATTCAAATTTATTATTATAATAAGTTTAATGTAAAAATACATCTTCTGGACTTTGGTATTTTTGTGATTGATGATTTAATTCAAGATGAGTATTTAAAAATATTCGGTTTACTTATTCCAATAGATGGAACCATTTATGATCAAAGAATTATAGATATATTTTATAAATGGCAAAATAATGAAGATATAGATTGGTGGAAAATGGATAAAGATTACAAGAAAAGTTATATCTATTGTTGTGGTAGTTGGTCTGGTTTATCAAAAGAAGTTTCTAGAAAAGATTATATTATTGATTGTTCAATAGTAAATGAAGAACTCGATTTTTATTATTTATTAGCTAGTACATTTTTTGGAAATAGAGGATATTTCGGTGATTACACCTATACTTTAGGAGATTGTTTAACCGAAATTTATACTAATTCAACTTCTTTAGCGAATCTGAAAGTTGATTTTTTACATCATGAAAAAATAATTAAGGTTTTGGGTCTTGATGTATTTAATGAAATTTGTTTTCTATTTGAAAATAGTGGGGTAAAAATATTGAAAAAATAAAATCCCACTGGCGCTCGTTTGTCAATTATTCTGGTGCTCGATTGTATCGAGTACCTACTTAAATTAGGATATAAAAGGTAGCGTTTGCAACGCGTGTAATTAACCTGATGCCCAGGGCAATGTACTTGGCGTATATGAAGAAAAATTCAAACCCAAAGAAACAGACCTGCAAAACGACCTGCTTTTAAACAGTTACAATGTCAATAGCGTTGCCTTAAAACGCGCCATCAATAACATATTTATGACCAGTGATGGCAGTACTGCAAGCGTAAGTGCAAACGGAAATTTAAAGCTGCAGGCAGGGAATTCTATTACGCTTAAAAATTTCACAGCGGCTCAGGGCAGTACTTTTGTGGCACAAATTACGCCTGTGCAGGCCAATAACAACGAGTCTGTATTGACGCTTAAGGAACACCATATTTTTGGTAGCAGTCGACTTGGATTGGAAACCAAAAGCTTAGTAGTATATAACAGCTCCACTACCAGCGGAACACCTGATCCGGTTCCGACAAATTTTGTATCTTTGATTGGTGATAAACATTTTGAATTATCCAACCATTTAGGCAATGTACTGGCGGTAATAAGCGACAAAAAAATCCCGACCGCTACAGCAGGGGTGTTTAACCCTGACGTTCTTAGTTATTCTGATTATTATCCTTTTGGGATGCTTGTACCTAATAGGCACGGAACTAGTGAACCTAATGGATACCGTTACGGGTTTAACGGTAAGGAGATGGATAATGAAATAAAGGGTGAGGGAGCTCAATATGATTATGGGTTTAGAATCTACGATCCAAGGATTGGAAAATTTTTGTCGCAAGACCCATTATTTCAGTCGTACCCTTGGTTAACTCCTTACCAATTTGCAAGTAATAGTCCTATTTGGGCTGTAGATTTAGATGGTTTAGAAAGTAAAATTGTAATTCTTGCAAAAGATGCTCCACCAATGGTTATAGAAAGGACATCTGAAAACAGAATACAATGGCAAGCAACAAAAGCAAGTTATTATAAAGCTTTTGCTAATAATTCAGGATGGGGAGAAGGGAAATCACTATATCATAGTACAACGGAGAATTGGTCTGGACCATTAAATGGTACGCTAACGATTAACGCCTCTGGAAACACTGCTAAAATATCTTATAGGGAAGGTACTAAAATAGAGGCTACAACTGAATCTATTTCAATGGGACTTAAAGCTATGAAGACCTTTTTTATTAAACCAGATCCTTTAGTTGAAGGTTCTGAAAAGTTTAATGAGACTTTTCAAAACTATATAGGTGGTGTTAGTATGGTTTTTACAGGAGGTGCAAGTATAGAGCTTAGTTTAGGGCCAAAAGCACTTTCTTTTTTAAAGACTTCAGTTGGAAAAGCTGTTTTTGAAACATTAGCTCAAACTTTAGTAAAAGGAGATATAAAAAAGGTTGATATAACCGATGTTGCCGCAACGGTTTTTATTAAAAATTCAAAAGCTAGAGATTTAGTTAAATCATTTGTTAATATGTCAGTTGATAAAGGACTTAACATAAATAATATTAATGATGGTTTGACAGAATTTGGCTTACGTTTATCATTAACTAAAGCAAGCGATGGTCTTAAAGATGGAAAAGGGCAAAAGTATGTTTTAGATATTATTAGAAAGGTTCAACTTAATGAAATTAAAAAAGAGCTCAAAAAAGATGAAAAAACTAATTAATCCATCAAGTATTTTAGTAACATTATTAATTGTTGTCATTCTCTTTTTTAGTGTGAAAAAAAGTTATAAAGAGTATTTAGATAAAAATAAAATTAAATCTAACCCAAAGATAACATTTGGTTATATTACAGATTATTATGAGATTGGATTGGCAAATTACTATTTAGATTATCAATATAGTGTTGATGGAAATCTTTATAAAAAAGAAGTGTCATCTGATGTAATATATAAAAAGTGCGAATATGACAATTGGTGTATTAATAAAAAAATATATGTTCGTTATTTTGTGGACGACCCGTCAATAAGCGAGCCAATATTAGATAGTATAGTCAACTAATACAACGAGAATAAAATAAGGTTATAAAAAAACAGGCAATTTGCCTGTTTTTTGTTTTTATACTAATTGCTTAACCCGACCGCTACAGCAGGAGTATTTAGATACAAACAATGTTAAGCTTTTATGATAAAAGTTCCTCTCTGAAACTTAGTTAAATCTTCCGTTTCTGGATTTGAAATATACTTATTTATAACATCTTTATGAATAAAATTTAAATCCAACTCTATTCTTTTTCTGTAATTTTCGCCAATAAAGCTAATTACTTTTAAGTCGTATTTTTCTGATAATTGCATGTAATAAATATAAGAAAGCCTGTTTGTATAAGCAATTGAATTACTCGCCCAAAATGACCAATATTTATCAGAATATTTTAAAAAGTTAAATTCCGAAATAGATTTGTCCTGAAAAAATCCCGGATTAGCAAAATGATCAATAAAATTTACGGTATGTACACAGAACCCATCTTTAGTTAACCAGCTTTTAGTTTTTTGAAATAATTCGTTTAAAACATCGGGAGAAATATGCTCTAAAACTACTTGTGAAGAGATATAATCGAATGACTGAGCGTGTTTCTCTATTTCCTCAAAAGTATACGGAGCAAGATAAGCAATATTTAAAAACTCAAAAAGTGCAGAAAACGATTTCTTTTCTTTTATTGAAGAAATCATCGATTTTATTTGATTTTCATCATAAACGCTTTTTGATACGATTTCGTTCAAAAAAGAAGGTGACTCAATAAAAGCAATTTGCTTTTTATAGGTTGAAAACTTCAAATCTTTAGTGATGTCAACCGTTATAATTTTCTCAAACCCTAATAAAGCCAAAACTATTGACGAAAGAATTGAATATCCTGTTCCGATTTCTAACGCTGTAGATTTTACTCTAAGATTTAAATTACAATAACTGAATTTTCTCAAACATTCATGAGTTTGGTACAGGAAAATATTTTTATGATACTCTTTGTTAAAAGTAACAGGAAGATGATTTAATTGATCTCCCAATTTACTTGCTGCCAATATCTTTTGTAATGATGCTTTTATTCTCCAGTTCATAAAGGCTAATATATTGAAAATATAGTTGTTTTGATAAAATTTACCTAATTAAATTTTCTATGTTTGTAAATTATTAACTACATATAAAACAATATGATATGAACAATTCTCTTAAATTGACTTTTTTAATATTTTTAGTTACTTTCTTATCTCAAGCTCAAATTAGTACTGGAACAGGTGGTGCATCAAATGTATTACCCAATTCTCCAACAACAAATACTAATATAGGAATTGGTATAAATAATCCAACCCAGAAATTAGAAGTTATAGGAAATATAAAAGGGACAAAAGGAATCTTTTCCGGAAATGAGTTTAGTAATCAAACTTTTGCTAATTGGGATGCTGGAATTGATGAAAGTATTTGTTTTTCGGGAGGAACGATAAATCCCGCTTACCCGAATCGTCGTGTGTTTAATATGTATGATATGTCAATGGCTAGTCCTTATGATGTAAAGTTAGTTGGGTTTAATATGTCAGACAGAACAGGTAAAGAAAGATTTGTCGTTAATTTATTTGAAAATTCTACTACTGAACTTGTATTAAATGATGCTCAAAAAGCAGAGTTTTTTAAGGTTAAAGATTATGGAGATATAAAAGGTGCTTATCTACAGATGGGAAAACCCAACACTAAAGTAATTATTGGTGGTTGGGCAAACGAACCCATTATAGCTACACATAAGTTTGTTGTTAAGGGAAGTTCTTTAATACAAGGAGACATTCTTACAGATTCGAATATTGGGATTGGAACTTATAACTTTACAGATGGAACAGAAACTTATCGTTTGTCAGTAAAAGGAAAAATTAGAGCTGAGGAGATTAAGGTTTATAATACTTGGGCAGATTACGTTTTTAATAAAAATTATAAGTTACCAAGTTTAGAAGAAGTTGAAACTTATATTGCAGCCAATGGTCATTTACAAAACGTGCCCTCTGCCAAAGAAGTTACAGAAAATGGTCTAAAACTTGGTGAAATGACTAAAATTCAACAAGAAAAAATTGAGGAGCTAACATTATATATCATTGAGCAAAACAAAATCAACGAGAAACAAAATCAAGAAATTGAAGAGTTAAAAAATCAAGTAAAAGCTTTATTAGAAAAAAAACAATAAACCTGCAACGATGAGTCACAAATATTAGTCAAACAAAAAAGCAATTCTTAAAAGGAGTTGCTTTTTTTGTTTATTTCCAATAATATGAAAATATTAAGTTTAAAAAAATATTATGATTGATGATTAAATTAGGAACTAAGAACTAAAAAGCCGGTTATAAACAAACCCGATGGCTCGGAGTGTGCTGTGAATGAGTCGTAGTTGCGAACACGATTAAATGCTGTATAAAAGATGGTAGTAGGTCTACCGCAATCGTTGTGCAAGCGAGGGTTGCAAACCACCTCTCGTTGCTTTGAAAGTAATGGATAGGTATTGGGCGGAAAGAGGAAAAGGCTGTGAAAACAGTCAGGTGCGAATAAGAGAGATGAACGCAAGTGAACCTTCGATGAAGTTGTGTCATATCGGAACATTTTGTCAAAAGTCTATTTTTCCGAGAATGGATGATTATTATAGCGAGAACTTGCTTACTGGTTATAAGGCAAACGAAATAAAGGGAGCATGACTTTTATTCAGGCTTTTATACGGAATTCGGGAAGTCCTTGTTGGATTGGTAAGAGAACGGCACAAGCGAGCATACTCTCAAGGCTTATAGTATCGAAGCCAACAAGGATCGCGGATGGTTTTGTAGTAGTGATGGAGCTTTTGTAATGTGAATGGAGCGAAGAACATCAATCATACGGTTGTTGGTAGATTAACAACTTAACTATCTTTAAGGATGACTAATTTATTTACGACAGAAACAAAACCAATTCCGATAACCAAAAAGATGGTCAGGGAAGCGTACTCCAAAGTGAATTCTAACAAAGACAGTGCAGGTATTGACAAAGAAAGTTTGGAGAAATTCTAAGAAAATTTATTTTGCAATTTGTACAAAATTTGAAATAGAATGAGCTCGGGCAGTTACTTTCCACAACCCGTCAAGGAGGCTATCATAACAGACGGATATGTAATCGTTTCAATAGCGGTTTTTAAACCAGAAACAATAGATTTTTCTTTGGACATAATCATCCATTAGCAAGAGCTGGAGAATTAAATACTTTTAGTCAGCAGATAGAGAAGTTTTAGATTTACTTCAGATATAGTAATACAACTATATGCATTAATCTTTCCCTATCACAACAATAACACTCAAAAACTACAACCCTAAGAAAGTTGTAGTTTTTTATTTCATACTGTAAAATAACAAAAAAGCAATGCTTAATATGTCCATAATTTTGAATAACGTGTCCATTTCTTAAAGAATCTTTAGCAGTAATTTTATCATAAGTTAATCATCTGGTTTGGTTAAGAGATGAAAGATTTGTAATGACTGTTTGATGTAAATATTTTAATAGAATATTGATCGTGAATTTTGAGTTAGTTTTTTAGTGATTTGAAGAAGGGAGATTTATTGATAATCTCCCTCTTTTTTATGCTTAAATCTTAAGAAAATAATTTTGTTGTTAATCTAAATTTGAATTTATATGAAAAGTGAGTGTTTTGAAATTAAAAATTATAATTCCTTAATAAATAATGGCATACTGTTTTTTCTGTTGCTGTTTTTTTTACAATCTAATACGTTTGCCCAAAACACAGCTAATACAAAAAGTGCCCTGGATGTAATTGAAAGACTTATTGGTAATCGGGCAAAACAATTTGATTTGCATATTATAGAAAATCAAAATCAGGATTTGTTTGAAGTAACAGCAACAGAAAATAAAGTAATAATTAACGCAACATCAAACACTTCAATTTGTTATGCGGCTTATACTTTTCTAAAAGATATTGGTGCTGTTTCAGTAAGCTGGGAAGGCAAACGGATCAATCTGCCCAAAACATGGCCTGCATATTCAAAAAAGCTGACTACTCCTTTTAAATATAGAAAATACCTAAACGCCTGTACCTTTGGCTATACTACACCTTGGTGGGACTGGAAACGCTGGGAACAGGAAATTGACTGGATGGCGCTTCACGGAATTAATTTGCCGACCGCTTTGGAAGGTCAGGAGGCAGTCTGGCAGGAATTATGGAAAGCGTATGGAGTAACAGACATACAATTGCAGGCCCATTTTACAGGACCTGCATTTTTGCCTTGGCAGCGAATGGGAAACATAAACAGCCTTGATGGGCCGTTGCCACAGGAATGGATGGATAAAAAGAAAGACATTCAAAAGAAATTATTGCAGCGAATGAGAGATCTGGGAATGCATCCCGTTGTACCAGCCTTTAGTGGATATGTACCAAAAGCTTTCGCAGAATCACATCCCAACTCAAAAATAAGCGAATTGAAATCGTGGTCGGGAGGTGGATTTGAAAGTACTTATTTATTAGATCCTAATGATCCTTTGTTTAAAGAAATAGGAAAACGTTTTATCGAAATTTATACCCATACATACGGACCATCAGATTTCTATCTGGCCGATTCCTTTAACGAGATAACACCACCCGTTTCTGAAGAACATAAATATGAAGAACTGGCTGACTACGGAAAGACCATTTTTGAAACAATCAATGAAGCTTCTCCAAAAGCGACCTGGGTGATGCAAGGCTGGCTTTTTGGAGATAATAAAGAATTTTGGACAAAAGAAGCCACAAATGCTTTCCTGAGTAAAGTGCCAAATGACCGAATGATCGTTCAGGATTATGCAAACGACAGATATAAAGTATGGGAAAATCAGGAGGCTTTTTACGGAAAACAATGGAGTTATGGTTATGTGCATAATTATGGAGGATCAAATCCTGTTTACGGAGATTTAAATTTCTATAAAAATGAGCTTACCGGTTTACTACAAAACCCTAAAAAAGGGAATCTCGTTGGTTATGGCGTAATGCCTGAAGGTTTGAATAACAATTCGATAGTTTACGAATATATTTATGACCTGCCGTGGAGGCAGGGAAAAGAACCGGTAAATGAATGGCTAAAAAAACATTTGGATGCCCGTTACGGAAAAACTACAAATGCTGTTCTTCAGGGCTGGCAATTATTAACCGAATCCGTTTATAGCACAAAATATTGGGAAACCCGCTGGTGGAATGACTGGGCAGGAGCATATCTGTTCTTTAAAAGACCTACATTAAAAGTAACTGAATTCAAAGGCAATCCGGGAGATAAAGAAAAACTAAAACAGGCTCTGGATATTTTGAATAAGGAGGCAAAAAATTACGACAAAAAGAACCTGTACAATTATGATCTAATAGACGCATCAAGGCATTTTTATTCGCTTTGTATTGATGAAATGTTGATGGAATGCGTAAAAGCGTATGAAAGAAAAGACCTCAAAAAAGGCGATGAATTATTCGGAAAAATAGAAAAACAGGCTTTGGATATTGATAAAATGATGTCAGGTCAGCCTTTGAACAGTCTGAATAACTGGCTGAAATCAGCATCAGCCTACGGAACAACTCCTGCTGAGTCGAAATTGTATGTAAAAAATGCCAAAACTTTAATAACGCTTTGGGGCGGAGAAGGACATTTAAATGATTATGCTTCAAGATCCTGGAAAGGGATGTACAAAGATTTTTACTGGCCAAGATGGAGAATGTTTTTGCAGGCACAAAGAGAATCAGCCATCAAAAATACATCATTTGACGAAGAGAAAGTAAGAGCATCTATAAAAAACTGGGAGGAAAAATGGTGCGAAAGCAACGAAATGTATTAAAACCAAATATTAACTATAAAAAAATAAGACAATGTTAAAAAGCGGTATAGACAAAGCGACAAGTTTTGAAAAACGATTTGAGAATATTGGTACTGTGGTTTACGAAAATTCAGTAATAGCATCTAAATCAGTAGCCAATGAAATAGCGGCTTTGATTAAAGAAAAGCAAGCCCAAAATCAGTTATGCATCTTAGGACTGGCAACCGGCTCAAGTCCGAAAAGTTTGTATGCTGAGCTGGTTCGGCTTCATAAAGAAGAAGGGCTGAGTTTTAAAAACGTAGTGTCATTTAATTTGGATGAATATTACCCAATGGAACCCGATTCCATTAACAGTTATGTGCGTTTTATGAAGGAATTATTGTTTAATCATATTGATATTTTGCCTGAAAATATTCATATTCCGGATGGCACTTTATCAAAAGAAGCAATTGGAGATTATTGTGCTGATTATGAAACCAAAATTGAAGCACTGGGAGGTATTGATCTTCAGGTTTTAGGAATTGGAGGAAATGGTCATATCGGATTTAATGAATCAGGATCACTTCAAAATTCAAAAACCCGCTTAGTTGCCCTAGATCATATTACGCGTGTAGCAGCAAGCAATGATTTTTCAGGACTGAATAATACGCCTAGAACAGCGATTACGTTGGGGGTAAAAAAAATAATGGAAGCTAAAAGAGTTATATTATTGGCCTGGGGCGAAGGAAAATCAAATATTATTAAGGCTTCGGTAGAAGGAACAGTAACTAATCTGGTTCCGGCCTCATTTTTACAGGAACATAACAACACCACTTTTGTATTGGATAAAGCCGCTGCTTCAAAATTAACCCGAATTAATACACCATGGCTCGTTGAAAATGTAATCTGGACAGACAATCTTATTCGAAAAGCGGTTTTAGGTTTGGCACTATATTTAAAAAAACCAATTCTGATGCTCACAGATGCCGATTATATCGAAAATGGAATGAGTGATTTACTGGCAGACTTAGGTCCAGCATATGATATTAACATTAAAATTTTCAACAAACTTCAGAATACGATTACCGGCTGGCCTGGCGGAAAACCAAATGCAGACGACAGCAAAAGACCGGAGAGGGCAGAACCTGCCAAAAAACGTGTCCTTATTTTTAGTCCGCATCCCGATGATGACATTATAAGTATGGGAGGAACTTTTAAACGCCTCCACGAACAGGGGCACGAAGTACATATAGGGTATCAAACTTCTGGAAATATTGCCGTTGCAGATGATGAAGCATTGCGTTTTGCCAGTTTTGTGTGTGATTACAATGATAAATTCAGAATAAAAAGCGTCGAAGCTGATGCTATTTATAAACAGTCCTTGCAATTTCTTCAGCATAAAAAGAACAGCGAAATTGATATTCCCGAAGTTAGAAACATTAAAGGACTAATTCGAAAAGGAGAAGCACAGTCTACCTGCTATTTTGTTGGAATTCCGGATAGTCAGATTCATTTTATGGAACTTCCGTTTTATGAAACCGGCACAATAGAAAAAAAACCATTAGGAGAACAAGACATCCAGATCACAATGGATCTGATCGAGAGAATAAAACCTCACCAAATATATGCAGCAGGAGACTTGGCAGATCCTCACGGTACACACAAAGTTTGTCTGGATGCTGTTTTTGAAGCAGTAACCCGTTTGAAAACAAAAGATTTCATGAAAGATTGCTGGGTTTGGCTCTACAGAGGAGCATGGCAGGAGTGGGGAATAGATGAAATTGAAATGGCAGTGCCAATGGGACCGGATCAGGTTACGGAAAAGAGAAAAGGAATTTTTAAACACCAGTCTCAAAAAGACGGAGTGGTGTTTCAGGGGTCGGACAGCAGAGAATTTTGGCAAAGAGCCGAAGATCGCAATAAAGAAACCGCAGATTTATATCATGAACTTGGATTAGCCCATTATGCAGCCATGGAGGCTTTCGTGAGATGGATTTATTAATAAGATTTTAACTATATATTATTTCAAAGAAAAGTGTCGGAAGCCTTGTTTTTATTGATGTTAATGAAAAAGTCCATATTTATGATTAACCTGTCCATTTCTTAAAAATTCTTTAAAACTAATTTCGACAAAACTATTAACCAATTTAACTAATACTAAAGTATGGAAAAATTAAAACTTTTATTGTTAGCCTTTTTTCTAGGTCTTTCAATTAATTCGTGGGCACAGAAAACAGAAGTGTCCGGCGTTATTTTAGATGATAAGAATTTACCCCTGCCTGCGGCTAATATTCTTGAAAAGGGTACTACTCGAAGCGTAGTTACAGATTTTGATGGCAAGTTTAGAATATCTGTATCAAATCCTAATGCGGTTTTAGTTGTATCTTTCCTTGGATTTACAGATCAGACTGTTAAATTAGACGGAACAAAAACAAATCTGACCATTAAACTGGCTTCTGCTACTAATACTTTAGAACAAGTTGTTGTAGTGGGTTATGGTAAAGGGTCACGTAAAAATCTGACCACTTCTATAACTTCTATTAAAGCAGAAGAATTAAACAGAGGAGCAATTAGTGATGTTGGACAATTGCTACAGGGTAAAGTATCAGGTCTTAATATCTCTTCTAGTGGAGATCCTACAAGAACTGCATCAGTAGTTTTACGTGGAGTTTCTACATTAAACAGTTCCCAAGGACCTTTTTATGTTATAGATGGTGTTCCTGGTGTTGATATTTCAATGATTTCACCAGATGATATCGCAAGCATTGATGTATTAAAAGATGCCGCTGCGACTGCAATTTATGGTAACCGTGCTGCTAATGGTGTTATTATGGTTACTACAAAAAAAGGAAGTAAAGACAGAACACAAATTGCTTACAATGGTTACGTTGGCTGGGAAGAAGTTTCGAATCAGCTGGATATGATGAATGCAGATCAGTTGAGAGCATTTACTACAAAAAACGGTTTGAATTTCACCCCTGAAAATGATAAAGGTGCGAATACAAACTGGCAAAAAGAAATTTTAAGATCCGGAAAAGCGCAATCAAGCAGTCATAACTTATCGATGAGCGGTGGTGGTAAAAATGGTAGTTATACGGCTAGTATTACCTCACTAAATAAAGAAGGAGTTCTTTTGAAAAGTGATTTTTCACGCGTGATTGCCCGTTTATCAGTTGAGCAATTTGCTTTTGATGATAAAGTTAAATTTGGTTTGAATGTAACGAATTCAAATAGCAAATATATAAATGTTCCTCAGCGTAATACCGTACTGTTACAAGCAGCAAGTTATCTTCCGATTTCTCCTGTGAGAAATGAAGATGGAAGTTTTTTTGAAAATTTCACAAGTACTGGTTATTTCAACCCTGTAGCTTTAATTGAGCATGGAACAGACGAAACCAAAACAAACAATCTTGTTGGTAACCTGACTGCAGAGGTAAAACTTCCTTTTGGATTTACTTATAATTTAAATATTGCACATCAAAAGTTAACTTCATCACATGGAGAGTTTTATGATAGCTATTATTCAAAGTATAATAGTGCTAATTTCTATAATAACCCAGATCCACCACAAACTAAATCGTTAATTAATTTTGGTGTTAACGGTTCAGCTTTAAGAAACAACTATGAGAACACCAATAATATTATTGAAAGTTTCTTAACGTGGGACAAAATATTAGGAAGTCATAAAATTAAAGCTGTTTTAGGATATTCATGGCAGGAAAACACATTAGGTGATGGATTTCAGGCTACAGCAACTAACTTTCCTGTAGATAATGTAGGATATAATAACCTGGCTCTGAGCAATTATACATCAGTAAATGGTTATGTAGTGAATTTTGGAGACAGTAGAGCTTATCAAAAAACACGTCTGATTGGTGAATTTGCCCGTTTGAATTACAACTATGAGGATAAATATCTTTTACAGGGTACTATTAGAAGAGACGGAGGTTCTGTATTTGGAGCAAATAACCGTTGGGGATACTTCCCTTCAGTAGGAGCTGCATGGAGAGTTGATAAAGAACGTTTTATGAAAAACCAGAAAATCTTCAGTGACTTAAAATTCCGCGGGAGTTATGGAGTTACAGGAAACTCTTCCGGGTTCAATGCTTATACAGCACAGTTTATTTCCGGAAGCCTAGGTACTTTCTATTACAATGGACAGCAAATTGGAGCTTATGGACCTAATCAGGCAGCGAATCCAGATTTGAAATGGGAAAAAACTGCTACTGCAAACATCGGACTTGATTTTGGATTGTTTAACGGTAAAGTTACTGGTTCTGTTGATTTATATGACAAGAAAACTACTGACATGATTTTTAATTATTCCGTAAATCCTGTTCTTGTACCTATAGGAACGATTGTGGCAAACGGAGGAACAATGTCTAATAAAGGAATCGAGGTAAGTTTGGGAGCAACTCCTGTTAAGACTGCTAACTTCACATGGTCAACAAACCTGAATGTAGCAAGCAACAAAAATAAAATTGTTAAATTGACCAATCCATTCTTTATTGGAGGGGATTCAATTCGTAGAGTACAGCCAGATGGAGGAGGACAAACGGGTAGCACTTTGCAAATTTTTAAAGAAGGAAAACCGCTTGGGCAATTCTTTACGCTTAAATATGCAGGGAAAAATGCAGCGGGTGTTTCTCAATATGTTGCGAAAGATGGTAGTTTAACCACAACACCTGCAATTGGTGTAGATTATCACTATGCAGGAAGTGCACAACCAAAAGTATTATTAGGATGGGGAAATAATTTTCAATACAAAAAATTTGATTTGAGTGTTTTCTTCAGAGGAGTATTTGGTAACAAAATTTTCAATGCTACCAAAGCTGATTTATTCAGACCTAGTACTGCAATGACTACCAACATATTGGCAGATGCGGCAAATGAATCTCCAAACGATCTTAATGCTTATAAATATTCATCACGTTTTATAGAAGATGGAAGTTATATCAGGTTAGACAATATGACTTTAGGATATAATTTTGGCAAAGTGAGTAAATATATTCAAAGTGTCCGTGTATATCAAACGATCAATAACCTATTTGTTATTACCAAATATTCAGGAATTGATCCGGAAGTAGAACAAGGAGGAACAGCTCCTGGTGTAGATTCTAATAACTTCTATCCAAAAACCAGAACATTTATGTTTGGCTTAAACGTGATATTCTAAAATTAAATTGTAAAAATTATGAAAAAGATATTAAAATATTTGGGGCTTCCAGTACTTATGGTTGGATTATTCTGGTCTTGCGAAGACCTGGATGTACCCATTACAACACAATTGACACCAGAAGTTTTTCCTCAGAACTCAACGCAATATATACAAACTACAGGTCCTGTCTATTCTGCTTTCCGAGGTGAATTTTCATTCTCCTGGTGGTGGTCACAATCATTAACAACAGATGAGGCTATTTTGCCTGCAAGAGGAGGAAACTGGTTTGATAACCGAAACTACATTGCCATGCATTTTCATGACTGGACAGCTGACAATGGTATCATAGGAAGTCTTTGGGACTGGTCATCCAAAGTGATTGGGATCAGTAATCAGACGATTTCAATTCTAAATCAGGCAATGCCGGCAGGTGAAGAAAAAAACACGTTGATTTCTGAAGTAAAAACCATGCGTGCCATCTCTTATTATATGTTAATGGACAGTTATGGAGACGTACCATTGGATACGGTTTATGGAGATTTTAGCTCCCGCGCCAAATCGAGTAGAACTGAGGTATTTAATTTTATTGAAAAAGAATTAAAAAAAGCAATACCTAATTTAAATGCAGCATCAGGAGTTACAACTTACGGAAGACCTAACAAGCAGACAGCAAATGCATTGCTTGCCAAATTATATCTGAATGCTCAGGTTTATACAGGCACACAGCGTTATAATGACTGTATTGCAGCTTGTGATCAGGTAATTAGTTCAGGGTTGTATAATATTGAGTCAAGAGCGACTTATCTTCAAATGTTTTATCCAACCAATGGTCCACAAATGAAAGAGTTTATTTTTGCGGTACCTTATGATCCTTCTGCAGTGACGGTAGGTTTCAACGGGCAAATGTATCATGCACGTTATGATGTTCCTCGTTCTGAAAGAGCTAAATTTGGTCTTCCATTTACACCAAGTGCCCCTAGAAGTACACTTCCTGAGTTTTATGCTAACTTTGATGATGCTAATGATATTCGTAACAGACAATGGTTGACAGGTTTACAGTATATGAATGACGGAGTGACTCCTGTAAGGGTTACTACAACCAAAAAGGGGTATGACCAATTCTATACCGGTTCAGATGGTGGTGCGGCTTTGACTTATCAGGTAGACCTTACACCTAATATTGTACCTCGCCAAAATCTTACTTTGTTTGACTTAGGAAATGACGAAATTGCGTGGAACATGGGATATAGAAACATTAAATTTTATCCGGACAATACTTCAACAAACCGAAATCAAAATAATGACGTTCCATTTTTACGCTATTCAGATGTATTGTTAATGAAAGCTGAAGCAATTTTACGTGGAGGGAACGAAACTTTGGGACAGACAGCTATTTCACTTGTTAATATGGTTCGTTCCAATCGTACCACTTCTACTGCATGGAGCAGTGTGACACTGGAAGAACTTTACAAAGAAAGATGCCGTGAATTTGCATGGGAAGCCTGGCATAGAAATGATATGATCCGTTTTGGAAAGTATGAAGGGCAATGGGGTTACAAAACAAATACTGACACCTATCGTCGTGTTTTCCCAATTCCTACAAATGCTATGGTTTTAAATCCGGCTTTAACCCAAAATGAAGGATATCCTAATTAATGAATAAATACCAGAAACAATTTTTTTAATTCTAAAAGGAGAGGAAGACTATAAATTCTTCTCCTTTTTTATCAGGTAAGATTTCTAATGGTTACACTTTCTACGGAGCAGAGTAGCTACGTTTGCAATACCTGTACCTTAAATGTTTTATTTATAAAATAATAATAAATTACTTGTTAAATAGATGGTTTTTTCAACTGTCTTTGATTAACTATATTATCTGATCTGTTTGTCATAACAGACTCCCAATACTTCAATTAGATGAAACTGAACAAAATTTATAAAACAGGACGCATCGGAATATGTTTAGTTCTTATTTTTATAGTGTCATGTAAGTCAGAAAAAGGCTCTTCTTTTAAAAAAGAAGAATTAACAGAGTTGGTGTATCCTCTGCTTGATACCGAAAATTCAAGATGGTTTTTCTTTTCATCTGCAAGCCGTCCTTTTGGAATGGTGAACTTAAATCCTGATACCGAAATTAAAGGTGACTGGGGAGGCGGATACAAATATACTACTAATACCGTAAAAGGTTTTAGCCATGTCCACGAATGGCAAATGTCAGGGCTTTCTATTATGCCTGTAGCGATTACAAAGGAGAATAGCGAAAATATCTTTTCAGATTTTTATTCTGAATTCAGCCATGAATCTGAAAAAATATTTCCGGGTTATCATTCCTTATTACTCGACAGATACCAAATAAAAGCAGAATTAACCAGTACAAAAAGGGTAGGTTTTCATAGATATACGTTTTCAAGTTCAGCTCAAAAAGCAATTCTTTTCAACCTGAACACGATTTTAGGACCCTGCGAAAATACAAATGGCAAACTTGAAAAAATTAATGATTACGAACTTTCAGGATCATTGGTTTTAAGTACCAATTTCAGGCGTCCAAAACCTGTAACGGTATATTTTAAAATTAAATTTAATGAGCCTGTTTCTTCAATTGAACGAAATGCAGCAACGGGAAATTATCTGGTAAATTTTAGCATAGTCAAAGATAAAATACTCATGAAAGCCGGTATTTCTTATACCTCAGTTGAAAATGCAGCAAATAACCTGCAGCAGGAATTATCGCATTGGGATTTTGATAAAGTAGTTTCTGATTCAAAAACCGAATGGAATAATTTATTAGGAAGAATTAAAATTGAAGGTGGTACAAAAACAGATCAAAGACGATTTTATACGGATCTCTGGCATGCATTGCAGGGAAGAAAAACCATCAGCGATGCAAATGGTGCTTATCCTGATAACTCCGGTGAAAATTTCAGAATAGGCCAATTACCTTTAGACTCAAACGGAAAACCAAAATTCAATCATTATAATTCGGATGCCTTTTGGGGGGCTCAGTGGACCATAAATACACTCTGGGGATTGGTATATCCTGAAATTATGGATGAATTTGTTCATTCTTTAATGCAGTATTATAAAGACAGCGGTATGATTCCGCGTGGTCCTTCGGGAGGGAATGATACCTATGTCATGACGGGTGCTTCGGCTACGCCCTTTATTGTAAGTGCCATTCAGAAAGGAATCATAAAAGATGATCTGGAAGAAATTTACACAGCAATTAAAAAAAACCATATGCTAAATGGTATTATGGGAAAAGCCGGATACGAACACAATACAGATCTAGGTGGCGGATTAAAATATTATCTGCAAAAAGGATATGTTCCGTATCCGCTTCCTGATGGCAATTTTGGAAGCCACCAGGACGGAGCGAGCCAGACTCTAGAATATGCTTATCAGGACTGGACACTGGCACAATTAGCAAAAAAATTAAAACATCAGGAAGATTATGATTATTTTATGGGCAGGTCTAAAAATTACCAAAATATTTTCGATAAATCATCCGGCTGGATGCGTCCAAGGGATGTAGAAGGAAAATGGCGTGAAAATTATGATCCCTATCAATACGAAAACGGTTTTATAGAGTCAAACGGAGCGCAGTCAACTTGGTTTGTACCACATGATATTGAAAACCTGGCTATATTGATGGGAGGGAAAGAAAAAGCTGTGGAAAAATTAAACGAGCAATTTGAAACAGCAAAAGATCTAAAATTCACTTCCGGAACTTCGCATGATGCGGAATTACATCCGGAATTTAGCAGGATTCCAATTAATTTCGGAAACCAGCCTTCTATTCAGACCTCCTTTATTTTTAATTTATTAGGAAGACCGGATCTGACACAATACTGGACCCGAAATGTTGTTAAAGAAACCTTCAGCGGATTATCTCCCGCAACAGGTTATAATGGAGATGAGGATCAGGGATTAATGGGAAGCCTGAATGTATTACTCAAAATTGGCTTGTTTCAGATGAATGGAGGAACTGATAAAGAAGCTCAATATCAGATAGGAAGTCCAGCTTTTTCTAAAGTAACCATTCAACTAAACCCAAAGTATTATAAAGGCAAAAAAATTATCATTGAAGCAGATAATAACAGTACCGAAAACATTTATATTAAGGCAATCAAATACAATAATTCACCTGTAGAAAAAAATACTATTTCTCATGACGCAATTACTAACGGAGGAAAATTGATTTTAGAAATGTCTAATAAAGCAAAGCAATAAATTGGCAATGAAAGTATCTACCAAAACTATAATTTCTTTCGGGATATCAATATTTTTCTCCTTAACGAATTATGCCCAGACAGCGGCTCACAATTACGTAGACCCCATGATTGGTTCAGAAGGAGATGGGCGGGTTTTTATTGGTCCGTCATGCCCTTACGGAATGGTTAAACCAAGTCCGGATTGTACAGTAAGTCCCAATAGTGGGTGGCTGCCATTACCTAAAGAAGTAACAGGATTTAGTCAGGTTCATGTGAGCGGGACGGGTGGCGGTCCTAAATACGGGAACATTCAGATAATGCCATTTTCCGGAACTTTAGACAAATTAGACCAAACCTCTCGCAGAGTCGAAGAAAGCGTAAAATTGGGGTATTATCAAACGGTTTTCAAAGAAAACCAGATCAGGACTGAAATTACAACAGCCGAAAAAGTTTCATTTTATAGAATTACGTATCCAAAAAATGCGACAAAAGAGTTAAAAATTGACCCGGGATTTTTTCTTGGTGAACAGCCCGAACCCGATGGAAGAGAAGCACAACAATTTGTAGGGTCTCAAATAGAAATAGTTTCAGACACTGAAGTCAGGGGATACAGCAGAATTAGAGGCGGATGGAATAATGGCCGTGCTTATACAGTTTACTTTTGGGCCACTTTTGATCAGCCAATTGCAAAATATGTTACCTGGAAAGACGGTATATTTTATAGCAATCAACCAGCTCAGTTTGATTCTGGTAGAAAAACAGCTGCTTTGATTTCTTTTGGAAAAGACGGAAAACAGGAACTCAACGTGAAAATTGGGATTTCATTTCTTAGCGAATTAAAAGCAAAAAACAATATTGAAGTCGAAATTCCGCATTGGGATTTCAGTGCGGTTTTGTCATCTTTAGAAAATAAATGGGAACAGCTGTTGAAAAGAATTCAGCTATCTCCTGATACCTCTTTAGAATATAAAAAGATGTTTTATACCGGTTTGTACCACACCATGATTATGCCTGTTGACAGAACCGGAGAAAATCCGTTGTGGACTAATACCGAACCATATTATGATGATTTTTATTGCATCTGGGATACTTTCAGGAGTTCAAGTCCTTTAATTACGCTTATTGATCCGAAACGTCAGACAGAAATTGTGAACGCAATGCTGAATATTTACAAACGCGAAGGCTACTTGCCTGAGGGCAGAAGCGGTAATGATAACGGGCGTACTCAGGGTGGTTCTAATGCAGAAACAGTTCTTGCAGATGCTTTTGTAAAAAACTTAAAAGGAATAGATTATGAACTCGCATTAAAAGCAATGCTTAAAGATGCTACTATACCGCCCGGTGGAAATGAAGAGCGAGAAGGAAGGGGCGGTTTATTAGATTATTTGCGTTTGGGTTATGTTCCGTTTGGTATAGATCGGGCAGGAAACCGTACAATGGATTATGCCTATAATGATTATAATATTGCTACCGTTGCCAAAGGTTTAAACCATACCGAAATTTACAATCAGTATATCAAACAGGCAGATAACTGGCAAAATTTATGGCGTTCCGATTACATGAATAACGGCGCTACAGGATTCATTATGCCAAAGGATGCTTCAGGAAACTGGCTTGATGATGTGATCTTCGGTGAATCAAAAATTCAGAAACCGACTTATAAATATACACCGGTAATTACAGAATCTCCATGGTATGTGTGCCATTGGTGTGTGTTTTTTTATGAAGGAACTTCCTGGGAATATTCCTTAAGTGTTCCGCATGATCTTCCTGAAGTTATTCGCAGATCGGGTGGTGATTTGGCCTTCAAAAATAGGCTGGATACTTTTTTTGAAACTAAATTATATGATGTTTCAAATGAACCTTCTTTTTTAGCTCCTACAATGTACCACTGGATCGGAAAACCGTATTTGAGCAGTGACCGGATCAGAACTATTATTAAGGATAACTTCAATACTTCGCATGAAGGTTTACCAGGTAATGACGATTCGGGAGCAATGTCTTCCTGGCTGGCTTTCCACATAATGGGACTGTACCCAAATGCCGGACAGCCTTATTATTTACTGAATTCACCATTAATTAAAGAAATTACTTTAGAATTGGAAGAAGGTAAGTCCTTTAAGATTACAGCAAAAAAAATGAGTGATAAAAATAAATATATCAAAAACGCTTTTTTAAACGGAAAACCATACAACAAAGCCTGGATCTTACACGAAGATATTGTTAAAGGAGGTGAATTGATTTTAGAAATGGATTCAAAACCGTCTGTCTGGGGAACGACTATTTTACCACCTAAAAAATAAGCATGATGAAAAATATGATCTTAACCGTCCTTTTGTGTGGAATATTTCAGATGGTAACAGCACAGGATTTTGCTCCCACTATTAAAAACAATACGGTGTTGCATTATATCTGCAAACTTCACGGTCAGACCAGAACATTAACACTCACTTCTGAAATAACGACCGATGCACTTGTTCTTAAGCTAGACACAAGAGGTGTAAACAGCAGTATTGTAACAAAGTCGGAAGCACTAAAAAATGGGAATGCCTTAAGCTATAATCAGGGTGAATTTTCTCCGGTTTTGAATTTAAAACCAAATGAGACCTTTTTTATGATTTCGCAGGCAGCTTATCAGGATTTAGTGAAAAACAATAAATTTAGCTACAACAATACAACTTATGTATTAGATCAGAATTCAGATAAAAACAATGTGGTAATTGAAGGAAAATCAGTTGATGCAATGCACGTAATCGCACAGATTGATGAAACAGAAATGTGGATTGTGAAAAATCCTGAATTTCCTTTGATCTGTAAAATAACCAAAAATCCATTAGGAATTAACTGGACATTAGTGAAAATAGCAGATAAGTAATTAGATTTTAGCTTTAAAAGTAAATCTTAGCACTAGGCTGAATCAGTAAAAAGTGATAATATGAAAAAGCAGATTACCCGTGGAGAATTTCTCAGATTATCAGGTCTGAGCGTAGCAGGGGCTTTGGTTAGTGATGTAATTTTAGCAAACGATCTCTTGACAAATAATCTGACTGCTAAAACAGATACTGAACTAATGAAAAAGCTCATTTTAAACAATGATGCTAAAGTAAATAGCCTATTAAATAAAGCTCCAATTGAACCAACGATCAAATTAAACAGTTTTCGGGGGATAGCAAGTGCTATAAACACAATGACAGCTTCGGTATGTAATTCTGAATCTGAATTTTATAAATCTAAAATTGTAGCAGAGAAACTGAATGATGCTATAGATGTTTTACTCAAAGAGCAATATAATGACGGTACTTTAGATGCAGGAGGAAACCGACAATCGCCACCAGATACTGCTTTTATTTTAGAATATATCTGTCAGGCGGCCTCGATTTTAAAAAATAACAAACAAAAAGATTTAGAAGGGCTGACAATCAAACTGAAAAAGTTTATTCTGAATGCAGGTGAGGCGATGGTTACCGGAGGGGTACATACACCGAACCACAGATGGGTCATTTGTGCTGCTCTGGCGAATATAAATTCTCTTTATCCGGATCCCAGATATCTTCAAAGAATTGATGAATGGCTGTCTGAAGGTATTTATATGAATGAAGATGGGCATTATGCCGAAAGAAGCGGAATTTATTCAGCCGTGATTGACAAGGCTTTAATCACAATGGCGAGATTGTTAAACAAACCAAAGTTACTGGAAATTGTCAACAAAAACCTCATAACCTGTTTTTATTACACAGAACCCAATGGTGATCTGGTTACTGTAGATTCAAAAAGGCAGGATCAGTTTATGAATTTAAAAGTCAATAATTTTTATTTACAGTACCGGTATATGGCTATTCTTACTGAGAATCCGATGTTTGCATATATGGTAAATACAATCGAAAAACTGCCTGAATTTACGACAGAAATTCTTTCCGGTTCACTAGGGCATTTTATGGAAAACAGAGAACTTCAGAAGCAGGTTCCTGCCCTTGGAACTATAACCAATGATTTTGAAAAGTTTTTTGCAGTTTCCAGTCTGGCAAGAATCAGACGAGGCAAAACTTCGATCACCCTATTTGGAGGAAACGACCATCCTGTAATGATTGTTTCGGGAAGATCTTCAAATCCTAATTTTTTGATGTACAGAAAAGGAGATGCCCTACTAAAATACATGCGACTTTCAACTTCTTTTTTCAGAATGGGCTATTTTAGCAGCGAAGGTGTTGTAAAAGAGGGAAATAAATACATTTTTAAAGAAACCAAGCAAGCAGAGTATTACCAGCCTCTTGCAGCAGAATTTCGAAAACCCGATGGCAATTATAAATTATCCGAATCACCCGATGGAAGATTCTGGAATAAAATGGACTTCGATTCACGAATAAGAAGCAATGTAAAAACACAAACAACAGTCATTGAAATCACAGAAAGCAAGGGCTCGCTTAGCTTCGATTTTAAAGTAGACGGACCACCAAATGTTGAAGTGACAATCGAAATGTGTTTCAGGGAAGGCAGTACTATCAGCGGTGCGGTTATGGACGATAAAAAGAATTATTTTCTACAATCGGGACTGGGATTATTAACCGCAGGCGCAGATACGGTACAATTTGGTCCCGGAAAATGCGAACATTTAAATGTAGAAAACCTGGACAGTGAAGAATATATGTATCATCAGGGGAGCCTGCGTACTGCGGGAGAACATGTTTATATTACCGGATATACACCTTTTCGCCACAAAATGGTGATTTCGTAATATATATTAAGGATTGGACGATTTAAAAGTATAAATATCAATAAAATAGATTTTAACCAATTAATTCAATATTCAATTTCATGAGCTAATTGAATATTTTAAGAGTGGGTGCATTTAAAAACATACTGAATTCGTGTGAATTTGTAAAACTTATGTCCCTACTTTTGAATGATTAATTTCTTAATATTATAAAAAATGTAGCTGAATTATTAAAAGGTTGTTTTATTTTTACGGAAATTAAATTAATCTTATAAATAATTGAAATTATGAAATTATCATTTATTGCCACTTTATTATTTGGTTTTACTTGTTTTGCACAAAATAATACAGATACCAGTTTGTATATGAAGTCAGATAAAATAACGTATTTGACAGACATAGGTTCAGAATCTGGTGATTTGTACAAAACAATCGGGCATCATGGTCCTGCAATCGAAAACGAGTGGATGGCATTGAGAATCTATTTTAGTGATAAAGTGGCTATTGATGTTTATAATAAAGCAAAATCAGGTTTAGAATTAAGAAAAGCAAATTGGTATCCAACTCCGGAACAACAAAAAGAAGGCTGGGGAGCTGATTATTATAAAGTAGCCTCAACCAGTGGTTTAGGAGGAGTAAAACTGTGGGATGGAGAAAAAGTAGTTCCATTAAATCCAGTGACGAATCGTTTGGCACGTGTTGGAAAAACAGATACGACATCATGGATGGAAATGATTTCAAAAGGAGTGCCTTACAAAGGAAAAAAAGTAGATATTTTAGTTCGTGTAACCGTATTTTCAGGAAAAAGAGAGGCTAAAGTTGAAGCTTTTAGTCTAAATGGAGAAAAAGTACAATTTGTTACAGGAGTAAATTATTTTAAAGATTTCCAGACTAAAAAAGGGGAAAACTACATCGCTGTATGGGGAAAACATCCTGAAGATGTAGCAGCAGAGATTGTTGAAGTTGGAGCTGCCATCATCTACAATCCTAAAGATTATGTAAAAAAGGACGACGATGGAACACAATATTTGTTGATCTCTAAACCAACAAAACATTTAGAAACAAAAATTATATCTTCTTGTGCAAGAGAAACAGAATTAAATACTTTGGATAAGTTAGAAGCATATATCAAATAATATTTTACCCTTTGGGTGTAAATTATAGCCTTACACCCAAAAGGTATATTCTTAATTTGTTTCAAAGTCTGTAGTTTTGGTTTATTATGTTTTGCTCGAATTGTAAAATAATAAAAAAATATGTTAAAAATAAAACTACACGTAACGGCTTTGATTATAACTCTTTTTGCATCTGGCTGTAGTTGTAAAGCACAAAATAGAACCCAATCTCAAAAAGAATTTTTAATTACCAATTACGGTTCAAAAGCAGATGGAAAAACACTCAATACCATTGCGATCCAAAAAGCAATTGATGCTGCTTTTAATAACAAAGGAGGCCGCGTAGTTTTTCCCAAAGGAACTTTTTTATCAGGAAGTATTATTCTAAAAAGCAATGTTTCCTTGTATTTCGAAGAAGGAGCCACATTGCTCGGAAGTACAAATCCAAAAGATTATCCGAATATGACTTTTGAAGGACGACCTGACTCTCCCAAAAAAGACGACAACTCCCAAATGGCTTTAATCATTGCGCATAAAGCCTCTAACATTTCACTAAAAGGAAAAGGAACTATTGACGGTCAGGGACTAAAACTGGCCTTAAATATTGACAGTCTGCATCATGCTGGTGTTGCTGTAGATCCAAAATACAGCCTTCGCCGAAGCCGCCCAAACGAAACCATGAGACCTAAACTGTTTCGTTTCTCACAATGCAAAAAAATTACTATTGAAGGACTATATGCCGGAGAAGCCTCTTGCTGGGGATTATCTTTTGAATTGTGCCATAATCTGGTTTTAGATAACCTCAAAATTGTAAATCGCTCATACTGGAACAATGACGGAATCGATATTACGGATTGTAAAAATGTTACCGTTACAAACTGTGATATCAACTCGGCAGATGATGGTATTTGTCTCAAATCATACTACCCCGGATTTTATAATGATTCCGTTTATATTGCCAACTGTACGATTAGATCTAGTGCCTCAGCCATAAAATTCGGAACTGCTTCTTTCGGTGGTTTCAAAAATGTAACAATTAAAGATATAAAGGTCTATGATACTTTTCGTTCAGCTGTTGCCATAGAATCTGTTGATGGTGCTTTTATAGAAAATATTGAAGTTTCCAATATAAATGCTGTTAATACAGGTAATGCGATTTTTATCCGTTTAGGAAACCGTAGCGGCGACA
The DNA here is from genome assembly GCF_003202435.1 of Flavobacterium cheongpyeongense. Classification (GTDB taxonomy): domain Bacteria; phylum Bacteroidota; class Bacteroidia; order Flavobacteriales; family Flavobacteriaceae; genus Flavobacterium; species Flavobacterium cheongpyeongense. The sequence continues at coordinate 133,938 of NZ_QJHK01000002.1, read as the reverse complement.
AGCCCGGTAGTATAAAAAATATTAGTATCAGGAATATAAAAGTACAAGTGCCTTTTGGTCGTCCGGATAGTAATTATGATCTGAGAGGTCCCGAAGTCGATTTTTTCCATAATCCTTTTCCTGCTTCAATTGTGGGTTTGAAAGGATATAATATTGAAAATGTAGTTTTAGAAAATATTGAAATAAATTATCCGGGAAGAGCTTCAAAAGGAATGGCATATATTCCGTTAAACAGACTAAATCAGGTTCCGGAAGCTGCTCAGGATTATCCTGAATTTTCTATGTTCGGCGAACTGCCGGCTTACGGTTTTTATGTGAGACATGCTAACGCAATAACCATGAAGAATATCAAACTTACCTTAGAAAATGCTGATTTCAGACCTGCTTTTGTATTTGATGATGTAAAGGATTTAAGGATGGAAAGAATAGAATTTCCAAAGGAAAATCACAAGCAGCTTATCTTTAAGGATGTAAAGTCATCAACTACAGATAATGAATTATCAGTACATAAAACAGAAATTAAGTAAAATTATATGTTGCGAATATCAGGAATCATATTAGTATTACTCTTTTTGTCTGCCTGTAAATCCCAACAGACTGATAAAAACAATACTGTCCAAATTGCTTTTATTGCCGACGCTCATTTACAGGATATTTTTGCCAAATTTGAAGATAACAATTATAAAGGAATCCAAAATCCGGTAACAGGGGAATATGCGAATATCAGAACAATGAATTCACAATTACATTCTACCCGAATTTTCAATGAGAATTATTTTGCTTTTTTAGAAGCTTTAAATGATATTACAAAAAGAGGCATCAAACAAGTTGTGCTTCCGGGAGATTTCAGCGATGACGGACAGCCAGTTCATGTTCGGGGATTAAGAAAAATACTAGACGAATACTCAAAAAAACACGGAATATCATTTTTTGTCACAACAGGAAACCATGATGTTGTCAGACCATTTGCTCAGGATGCCTTTAAATCTGATTTTTTAGGAAAAGACGGAAAAGAACAGATTATCAGCAGTTCAAAAACGAACTTAAAGTTTCAGAAAGATCAATTAGAACCTGTTATCACAGTTGATATCAAAAACGGCGGATACAAAGAAACCCTGCAGGAAATGGCCGGTTTTGGATTTTTTCCAAAGAAAGATGATTTGTATTGGGAAACGCCTTTTTCAGATTATAAGTATGAAAACTACAATTTTGATGAAGCATTAGCAGCATCTGTTTTAGAGAAAAGAACCTACAAAGTTAGAAATACCAATTTATATCTCCCAGACGCGAGTTATCTTGTTGAACCAGTCAAAGGAGTATGGCTTCTGGCAATAGATGCAAATGCGTATACTCCTAATGAAAAATTATCTGGTCTTCCAGATGATCCTCATGATTTTTCGGGAGCAAATATTGGCTATAATAATGTGCTGGTTTATAAAAATCATTTGATAGAGTGGGTTAGGAAAGTTTCAGCGGAAGCCAGACAAAAAGGAAAAATCCTGATTGCCTTCAGTCATTATCCAATGGTTGATTTTAATGACGATGCATCACCGGAATTAAAATCGCTTTTTGGAGTCAATAAAATGCAATTGCAAAGAATTCCTAATGAAGAAGTAGCACAAATATTTGCAGATGCAGGTATTCAGATTCATTTTGGCGGACACATGCACATCAATGACACAGGAGTACGAAAAACCGCAAAAGGAAACACATTGTTTAATATTCAGACACCTTCGTTAGCCGCTTATATGCCGGCTTATAAAATATTGACAATTCATTCAATCGACGAAATTGAAATAGAAACCATTGTAGTAGGCAAGGTTTCAAAATTCAATAGTCTGTTTCCTTTTTATAATCAGGAATACGAACATTTAGCGAATCGCAAAAGCCCTGAAATATGGAACAAGGAAATTCTTAAATCTAAAGATTATAAGTGTTTTACAGAATGGCACTTAAAGGAACTAGTGAGAATGAGATTTTTACCTGAAGATTTTTCAGCAGAACTTTCTGCATCGCTTTTAAAACTCTCAGGAACGAATTTATTGTATATAAATAAAAATGATTCAGACATGGATGCGGCTATCAAAGCGAATTCTTTAACAAAAAAAGATTTCGGATCCTGGACAGGTTTTGATATGGTTTTCGATTTTTATCGATTAAAGGCTGCAGATGAATTAGCAAAACCTGAAATAGGATTAAAAAGATTGAAGCAATATCAGATAATCTGTCACGAGTTAGAGAAAACGAATGACCCTAATCTGGTTTTATGGGCCAGGATATTTCTAAAAACAATGAACAGCAGACCTTCCGGTCATTTTAGGATTAGTTTAAAAACAAATCAGATTCAGCACATAAATCCTTAAAATTCGCTAACTTTAATTTGACCAAAATCTATATTTATTTATGAGAAAAAATTCTTTCATACTACTTCTTATTTTATTCATTTTTTATAATTCGCATTCACAGAATATAAAATTTGCACATTATAATGACAATAACGGACTCTCACATAATTCTGTAAGGCATATTGTTCAGGATAAAAAAGGATTTTTATGGTTTGGGACATTCTCAGGATTAAATCGTTTTGACGGGTATCAGTTTAAAAATTACTTAAGTTCAGCACTGGGTAACAATAAATTATATAATGATGATATAACAGCCCTGGAACTCGACGGGGCATCAAATCATTTGTGGGTTGGTACCCGAAAAGGTCTGACATTATTCAAAATGGACACTCAGGTCTTTGTTACTTATTTACCCAAAAAAAACGACCCGAACAGTTTACCTGAGGAAGAAATCCGTTCTGTACATGTTGACAAATTTAAAAGAGTCTGGGTTGGAACAAAAAACAAGGGTGTTTATCTGTTTTTTTTGAAAGATAACCGATTTGAAAAAATTCCGGTAAAAGGATTTGATTATGTAAAGGAAATTTTTGAAGACAAAAATGGAAATATCTGGCTGGGGAGTTATGGCAAAGAATCTGTGGCCAAAATAACTTTAGATACAAAAGGAGCAATTGTAAAAATAAACAATTATCTGCTTACAGTTCCAAATTCTAATATAAAAAATCCGTATGTCAATTTTATTTATGAAGATGCTAAGTCAGATATTTTTGTTGGTACACGCGAGGGGCTTTATAAACTAGACAAAAAAAACAACTCTTTTACCAACTTATATATCGAAAATAAGGAAATTAGAGGAAGTCTGGGACCTTATTTCCTTTCGGTAGCAAAGGCTCCTGATGGTAAATATTGGGTAGGGACACTTGGAGGATTACTCGTTTGCAAACAATTGGAAGATATTCAGAAAGGAAATTATAAATGGTACTATTCAATACTCTCAGACAATACCTCTTTGGTAGACAATCTGGTTTCGGCACTTTATTTTGATGCTTCAGGGGTACTATGGATAGGAACAGAAGACGGATTGGATAAGTATGACCCGTACGAAAATCAGTTTGTACTCAATAAAGATATATCACGTTATATAGGCAATCAGGCCCCACGTATCAGGGGGTTTTCTAAAACTTTTGATGGAAAAGTTATCGTGGTTACCAATCATAATGGTTTGTTTATTTCGAGTTCAAATGGATTCGTTCCGTTACATAATAAAGGCCGGGATATTGCCAGTATTTATTCTGATGACGGGAAGACTTTTTATTGTGGAATGTGGAATGGTCATATATTGGTTTATAATTATACAAGTAATTCTTCAAAAGAAATTGCCGTAGGTTTTGAAACCTCTCCGGTTTTTGCTTTCAGTAAAATTGGAGATGATTCTATGATGGTTGGCTCATTTGGAGAAGGAGCGGTTGTATTAAATACAAAAACATTACAAGTACAAACATCTAAGGGCAAATTATTACCTGATTTTCAAATCAATGCAATAGAAAAGGACAAAGGAAACAATGTGTGGTTTGCTACAGAAACGGGTGTTGTAAAATACAATAATATATCCGGTAAAATAGAAACTTACAAGACACTCTCAAAAAAACAAAATGCTGCACCTCATGAAGACAATGTAAGCGATATTATGCTAGATAAGGCTGGAAGAGTATGGGCTTCGACACGTTTTGGGCTATGTCTTTATGACCCTGTAAAAAATAAACTCGTTACAATAACAAATTTTTCAGAACTCTCAGATAAGTGGATTACAGATATGTTATCTGATGACAATGGGGATTTATGGCTAAATATTAATAATAACAGTATTGCATGGGTAAAATCGAACTTAAAAGATATCAATATTTATCATGTAAACAGCGGTAACAGACTGGACGTTTTTAGTTCCGGTGGATTTTTTAGTTTTAATTCCAGTATTTATCTGGGAGGCAAAAATGGTATTATTTCATTCTCACCTCAAACTATGAAAAGAAATAATTGGTCTCCGCTTCCTGTTATTACCGAATTTAAAATCCAGAATGAAGAAGTATTTCCTGAAATGGAAATTAACGGAGATATTCCGCTTTCAAATGAACTTAATTATGGTAAAAAAGTAGCACTCAATTACAAAAACCGAAATTTTTCGCTTCAGTTTTCAACTCCTTCATTTGCAAATGAAAAACTAAACAAATTTCAATATATGCTTGAAGGTTTTGATAAGGAATGGATTACTGCCACTAGCAACTCCAGAACGGTTCAGTATACCAATCTTTATCCGGGAAATTATGTTTTTAAAATAAAAGCCAGCAATAGCGACGGGCATTGGAGTAAGATAGTTTCATATCAAATTAAAATCCTTCCGCCGTTTTGGCTCACCCCAATTTCATTTTTATTACTTTTTATTGTCTTGCTCTTTGTTTTCTATTTCATCAGAAGGGAAATTAAAAACAGAATACTTTTAAAACAGGAATTGTTAACCGAAAAAGTAAACAGGGAACACGATATTAAACTGAATAATGAAAAGCTTCGGTTTTTTACCAATATTTCACACGAACTAAGAACCCCGTTAACCCTTATTTTAGGCCCTGCGAAACAATTACTGGATGAAAACAGTAATGCGACCGATTATGAAAAAAGCCGGTACAACCTTATCTATCAAAATGCCAGCAGACTGCTGAACCTGGTAAATCAGGTACTTGATTTTAGAAAAGCTCAATCAGGAGAATTAAAACTTAAGGTATCAAAAACGGATATTTTAAGCTATTCCAGAAATATTTTTGATTCTTTTAAAGAAATGGCTTTCAACAAAAAAATTAAACTTAATTTTATTACTGAAGAAGAAGCTATAACAGGCTGGATTGATAATGACAAATACGATAAGATTCTTTATAACTTATTATCAAATGCACTAAAATTCACTAATAGATACGGAAACGTTGATTTGTTTATCAGATTAAAAAACAATACTGATGAAGTATTAGTTATAGAAGTAATTGACGACGGGATTGGAATTCCTCTAAAAAGTCAGGAAAAAATCTTTAAACGTTTTTATCAGGCCACCAATAGTAAAGCGCATAATACAGGATCAGGTATAGGGCTTTCTTTAGTAAAATCTTTGGTCGCAATCCATAAAGGAACCATAACTGTCGAAAGCGCCCTTGGCAAAGGAAGTGCGTTTAGGGTTGAAATTCCCATAGACCGAGTTTCTTATGAAAGTAAGGAAGTATTTGAATATGCTTTGAAAAATGACAATTTAAGTATGCTGATTCCTGAAAAATCAGTTAAGAAAACAATTCAAAATACAGAATTAAAACAAAAAATACTGGTTATTGAAGATAATACTGAATTAAGAAAATACCTGGTAGACTTTTTATCAGATTTTTATAAAGTTTATGATGCCGAAAATGGAGAAGAAGGTCTTAAAATTTGCCGCCAGGTAAAACCAATTTTATGCGTTGCAGATGTAATGATGCCGGTTATGGACGGTTTGGAATTTTGTAAAGAATTAAAGAACGATGAGTTTATCAGCCATATACCGGTTGTATTGCTTACAGCCTTGGGTGAAAATGTCGACAAAGTCAAAGGCTATGAAACCGGCGCAGATGGTTATCTGGTCAAACCTTTTGAACCTTCATTATTAAAAACGGTTATTGAAAATGTCATCAAATCAAGATTAGAACTAAAAGCAAAATTCTCAGGTGAAGTAGAAAGTAAAGTAAGTCTCTTGACCCATTCTCCTATTGATGAAGAGTTTATGGAAAAAATTACAAGTCTAATCAATGATAACCTTAGCGAACTGGATTTATCGACAGAATTTTTGTGTGATAAACTAGGAGTAAGTTCGTCAAAACTATATCGAAAAATTAAAGAATTAACAGATTTGGCACCAAATGAATTTATCAGAACGATTCGCTTAAAGAAATCTGCAGAACTCCTTAAAACAAAAAAATATAACGTTTCAGAGGTAACCAGTCTGGTTGGATTTAATGATCCGTTATATTTTAGCAGATGTTTTAAAAAGCAGTTTGGTTTTCCTCCGAGTAAGCTTATAAATTAAAATAAAATCCAAATTTTTAAATTCCAAATTCCAATTCAATGAGCAGTTGGAATTTGGAATTTATTTTTTTTAGTATTGCCAACATTGGACTTTACTTTATAATTTATAAATGTAAAATTCACGCAAAATTAAATTCTATCCATGTTTTTGATGTATTAATCCATTTTGAATACTCTTTCTAATTCTATTTTTGTCTTATAACTTTTAATTTAAATCTTTATGAAAAAGCATATAGACACTGACAATCCGTTGCATAATTTAGATGAATGGGAAGACGATTTGCTAATACGATATCCTGATCCTTCTGGACCGGTTAAGGAAAAAGAGGAATTTAGAAATTATGTAGATTCAGAAAGAGTAGAAACAGTTCGTGAGTTTTACAGAATAAACCATACTTACCAGACCTATGATTTTGTCTGTAGTAAAGAGCAGGAATTTTTACAGTTTAATAAAAAACAAATGTCAATCTGGGAAGCAGTAGATTTTTTGAATACCCTTGTTGACGATAGTGATCCGGATATAGATTTAGATCAGACACAGCATCTATTACAGACTTCAGAAGCGATCAGGGCAGACGGTCATCCTGATTGGTTTGTACTTACAGGTTTTATACACGATTTGGGCAAAATTTTATGTTTGTTTGGAGAACCACAATGGGCAGTAGTAGGAGATACTTTTCCGGTGGGTTGTGCCTATTCGGATAAAATTGTTTACCCGGAATTTTTTAAAGACAACCCGGATTATACAGACGAAAGATTCAATACAAAGTTTGGTGTTTACACAGAAAACTGTGGATTAGATAATGTAAAAATGAGCTGGGGGCATGACGAATATCTGTATCAGATTATGAAGGATTATCTTCCTGAACCAGCTTTATACATGATTCGTTACCATTCATTTTACTCACAGCACAAAGAAAATGCCTATACACATTTGATGAATGATAAAGATATTGAAATGTTTGACTGGGTAAGAAAGTTCAATCCGTACGATTTATATACAAAAGCACCCGTTAAACCAGATGTAAAAGCATTATTACCGTACTATAAAGAATTAGTCGCCAAATATCTGCCTGAAAAATTAAATTTCTAATCGGGGTTTATTATTTCTTAAAATTTAGAATTCTTCTCTTTTCGAAGATTTAAACTAAAATAAATGCAAAAAATCAAAACGAAGATATTTTTATTTGGTTTGTTAGTAATTTTTGTTTCAGGTGCTGTAGGACAGGAAAAAGACAGAAATGACTGGGAAAATCCACATGTTTTTCAAATTAACAGAGAATTGGCACGAGCATCTTTTCTCCCTTATGCAGATGAAACATCTGCTGTAAGCGATCAATATGAAAACTCACCATGGTATTTTTCCCTAAATGGTAAATGGAAATTTTCCTGGTCCCCAACACCCGATCAAAGACCAAAAGATTTTTACAAAACCGATTTCAGTACACTGCATTGGAAAGAACTTCAGGTTCCATCCAACTGGGAATTGAACGGTTATGGCATTCCAATTTACACTAATATTACTTATCCGTTTGAGAGAAATCCGCCTTTTATAAATCATTGGGACAATCCTGTTGGTTCTTATAAAAAGGATTTTACCTTACCTGAAAACTGGAAAAACAGGCACGTTTATCTTCATTTTGAGGCAGGAACATCGGCTATGTACATTTGGGTAAACGGGAACAAAGTTGGTTACACTGAAAACACTAAAAGTCCGGCTGAATTTGATATTTCCAAATACCTGAAACCCGGAAAGAATGATATTGCTGTAGAAGTGTACAGATGGAGTGATGGTTCATATCTCGAAGATCAGGATTTCTGGAGACTTTCGGGCATAGACAGAAATGTTTATTTGTATAGTACTGATGCTATTCGGATTTCAGATTTTTTTGCAAAACCTGACTTAGATGCTAATTACAAAAACGGAAGTTTAAATGTTGATGTAAGTCTGAAAAACCTAACATCATCAGTAATTAACAGCCAAAAATTAATTTTAAAATTACTGGACGCTTCCGGCAAAACCATTTTTTCAAAAGAAGCAAATGTAAATTTTGAAGCTAATAAAACGCAAAAAATCAATTTTTTACAAAACGTTTCCCGTCCAAAATTATGGAGCAGTGAAACTCCTAATTTGTACACCTTGCTGTTGACCTTAAAAAATGAAAAAGGCACTATAGTCGAAACAACTTCTACCCAAATTGGTTTTAGAAAAGTAGAATTAAAAGGGGGACAATTGTTGGTAAATGGCGTACGATTAATGGTACATGGAGTCAATATTCACGAACATAATCCGGAAACAGGGCATTATCAGGATGAGGCAACAATGCTGAAAGACATCAAAATGATGAAACAGCTGAATATCAATTCGGTTCGATGCAGTCATTATCCAAATAATATTTTATGGGTAAAACTCTGTAACAAATACGGTTTGTTCCTGATAGATGAAGCCAATATAGAAAGCCACGGAATGGGAGTAGAAGGACAGACTTTTATGAACCCGAAAACGAATCCGGGGCATCTTCCGGAATGGCATGCGGCTCACATGGACAGAATTTACAGTTTGGTCGAAAGAGACAAAAATGCACCGTCAGTAATTATTTGGTCATTAGGAAATGAAAGTGCCAACGGACCTGTTTTTCATGATGCCTACAAATGGATAAAAGACAGAGATAATTCACGTTTAGTACAGTTTGAGCAAGCAAAAGAAAATGAAAATACCGATATCATCTGCCCCATGTATCCTACAATCGCATACATGAAAGAATATGCGGCCCGTAAACAAGTTACACGCCCTTATATCATGTGTGAGTATTCGCATGCGATGGGAAACAGCAACGGAAATTTCCAGGAATACTGGGATATTATTCGTGGAAGCAAAAACATGCAGGGCGGTTTTATCTGGGACTGGGTAGATCAGGGATTCAAAATGAAAGATGAAGCCGGTCGAGAATATTGGGCGTACGGAGGCGATATGGGAAGTCAAAACTATACTAATGACGAAAATTTTTGTCATAACGGATTAGTTTTTGCAGACAGAACGCCACATCCGGGAGCATTTGAAGTTAAAAAAGTATATCAGGATATTTTGTTTGAAGCTGTTGCTATTAAAAATGGAATTATCCAAATAATAAACGATTTCGGATTTACAAATTTGAATAAATACCACTTTAGATATCAAATTTTAGAAAACGGAAAAAGCATCAAAGAAGGAACGATTGATGTTGACCTAAATCCGAAATCAAAAAAACAATTCAAAATTGACTTGCCAAAATTACAATCGAAAGAAGGAGTTGAATACCTGCTGAATGTTTTTGCCTACACTAAAACCGGCTCTGAACTACTGCCTCAGAACTTTGAAATTGCAAGGGAACAATTTGTGATAGAAAGCCATAACTATTTTGCAAAAGCAGATCAAAAAAACGCTTCGAAAATACAGGATGAAAAAGATGTATTTGTTTTAAACGCTACAGATGTGCTGGTTAAAATCAGTAAAACAACCGGTCTGATCACGCATTACAGTATAAAAGGTCAGGAATATTTTAAACAATACCCTGAACCCAATTTCTGGAGAGCCCCAACAGACAATGATATTGGAAACAAAATGCAGATCAGGACTAACGTTTGGCGTACAGCTGGAAAAAATACCTCAGTAGAAAATGTGCAGGTTACGGAAGAAAACGGAAAAAGTTATGTAGTAGCAAAATTGAGGTTAAATGATGTTTTTTCAGATTATGTAATTAAATACGCATTGGATAATGATGGCGCTTTAGAGATTCAGTCTTCTTATAAAAAAGGAAGTAATCCGGTACCGGAAATACCTCGTTTTGGAATGATTTTTACACTTCAAAATAATTTTGAAAATCTTAATTATTACGGAAGAGGACCTTTTGAAAATTATCCCGACCGAAATACGGCAGCTTTCAAAGGAATTTATCAAAGTAAAGTAGCTAATCAGTACGTTCCCTATTCACGCCCTCAGGAAAATGGATATAAAACCGATGTGCATTGGTTCACACTTTTAACCAATTCAGGAAATGGTTTCGAAATAAAGGGGCTACAGCCTTTAGGAGTGAGTACATTGAATAATTATCCGGCCGATTTTGACGGCGGAATTTCTAAAAAGAATATCCATTCCAGTGATATTACACCAAGAAATGAAGTTGTAGTTTGTGTTGATTTGACCCAACGAGGATTAGGAGGAGATAACAGTTGGGGATTGCCTCCACATGAACAGTATCGACTGACACAAAACGAATATAGCTACGGATTTGTAATAAAACCAATAGAAAAGAATTAAAACTAAAACGGCAAAACACTGTTGCCGTTTTATAATTGTGAACACAATACTACATTTAAATTGTTGATTTAAAATGTCAACAGATCAAAAATGCCTTAAAATCGGTACTAAAATGAGTAAAACAGTAATAAATGGAAGATTAGTTTCCTTAGATGCTTTAAGAGGTTTTGTTATGTTTTGGATTATGAGCGGAGAGCATGTCATCCATGAACTTGCAAAGGCCGCTCCAATTCCGGTTTTTGTCTGGATGTCATCACAATTACATCATCCCGACTGGAATGGTATCACTTTCTACGACATGATTTTTCCGATATTCTTGTTTGTTGCAGGTGTTTCGATGCCATATTCTTTTGAAAAGAAACTTATCAGTGCAGGTGTTAGTGCGCCCCAGGAACTGCCATCTGCTGAAAAACGAAAAATATATCGTTCCATGTTAAAAAGAACCTGCATATTGTTAGTACTGGGATTTGTGGTAAACGGACTTTTTAAATTTAATGGCTTTGACCAGACTCGTTTAGCAAGCGTTTTGGGGCGAATAGGACTTGCTTGGTTTTTTGCAGGTCTGATTTATCTCAATTTCGACTTAAAAAAACAAGTGTACTGGTTTGTTGGTATTTTGATTAGCTATTATCTGGTAATGCGATTTATTCCGGTTCCGGGTTTTGGTGCAGGTATTCTAACTAAAGAAGGCTCTCTTGAAGGTTATTTAGACAGAATGTTCCTTCCAGGGAGACTGCATAGCACGGTTTATGATCCAGAAGGTTTGCTGTCAACGATACCCGCAATCGCAACAGCATTATTGGGAGTCTTTCTGGGGACTTTTCTAAAATCAGAGAATCCGTACTATTCAACAAAAAATAAAGTAGTTATTATGACTGCTTCGGCTCTGATACTAATTATGATAGGTCTTTTGTGGAATTTTGATTTTCCAATTAACAAGCACTTATGGACGAGTTCATTTGTATGTTTTGTTGGAGGTTTCAGTATTCTCTTCTTCCTCTTTTTTTATGTACTAATTGACTTATTAGGATTTCACAAATTGGCTTTTCCACTCTTATTAATTGGTTCGAATTCGATCCTGATTTATATGGCCTCAGAAGGACTGATCAATTTCAGGCATACTGCAGATTTTGTATTTGGAGGATTGATTGAATTCGCACCAACTGTCTGGCAGCCTGTATTTGGGGCTCTGTCCGTTACTTTTATACAACTTGTTTTACTTTATTTTTTATACAAGAAAAAATGGTTTTTAAAAGTATAAACCAATAAAATTATTCCAAAAAACTATCTCAAAATAAACCACTCTACTACTAACTACCTAAAAAAAGCCTCATTATGAATACCTTACAAAATGCAGATTACATCGTTTTTCTCATTTATTTTGTCATTGTGACATCTTACGGGATGTACATTTACAGAACCAAGAAAAATGCAACAACGAGTTCTAATGACTACTTCTTGGCAGAAGGTTCACTTACCTGGTGGGCCATTGGTGCTTCATTGATTGCTTCCAATATTTCGGCAGAACATTTTATAGGGATGAGTGGTTCCGGTTTTGCTATCGGATTAGCGATTGCATCTTACGAATGGATGTCAGCCGCAACATTAATTGTAGTGGCCATGTTTATTTTACCGGTTTATCTTAAAAATAAGATATTTACAATGCCACAATTTTTAGCAAAGCGTTACAACGGCACTGTAAGTACTATAATGGCCATAATCTGGCTGCTCATTTATGTATTTGTCAATCTTACTTCGATTATTTATTTAGGAGCTTTGGCTATCTCATCAATTGCACCAGTTAGTTTTCAGTTTTGCGTAATTGGTTTGAGTTTATTCTCTATTATTGTAACGCTGGGAGGAATGAAAGTAATTGGTTATACCGATATGTTTCAGGTTATAGTGCTTATTTTAGGAGGACTGGTTACCACTTATTTATCCTTAACTTTATTGTCTGAACAGTTTGGTTTTGGAAAAGATATTCTAAAAGGGCTTTCTGTTATAGCGAATGAGGCACCGGGTCATTTACACATGATACTGGATAAATCCAATCCGCATTATACTGAATTACCTGGAATGTCTGTATTAGTTGGCGGAATGCTGATTAATAATCTGGCATATTGGGGTTGTAATCAATACATTGTACAAAGAGCTCTTGGAGCCGACTTAAAAACAGCCCGAAAAGGAATTTTATTTGCTGCTTTCTTAAAATTATTAGTTCCAATTATCGCTGTTCTTCCTGGTATTGCTATGTATGTAATGCATCAAAACGGCATGTTTCAGCACGAAATGGTAGATGCTTCAGGGATTTTAAAACCGGATCATGCTTATCCTACTTTAATGAATTTATTACCAGCCGGATTAAAAGGGGTAGCGTTAGCAGCTTTAACGGCTGCAATTGTTGCTTCATTAGCAGGAAAAGCCAATAGTATTTCGACTATTTTTTCACTTGATATTTATAAAAAATATTTTAACAGAAACGCATCAGAAAAAAAATTGGTGATTACCGGGAGAGTTTGTGTAATAATTTGTATGATCATTGCAGCTCTGGTAGCACCACAATTAAAATCATTAGATCAGGCCTACCAGTTTATACAGGAATATGTAGGTTTCTTTTCACCCGGGGTTCTGGCCATTTTTTTATTGGGAATGTTCTGGAAAAAAACAACTCCTGCTGCAGGACTTGCAGGAGCATTATTGACAGTACCTATTGCAGCAGTATTAAAGTTCCTGCCAATGTGGACCAACGGTGCTTTCCCAGATTATCCATTTTTAGACCGAATGACGATTTCTTTCTTTGCAATAATAATTTTAATGGTGGCAATTAGTATTTTAAAACCTTCATCAACAGAACAGGAGCAAAGACATAGTATAGAAGTAGATAAGTCAATGTTTAAAGTGTCTTCAGAGTTTATAATTGGGTCTTTTATCATCAGCGGAATATTAGTAGCCTTGTATACAGTGTTCTGGTAAATCTGAATTAGGCCTTGAACGTTTTTAAATAAAAATAAAATGATAAAGAAATCTATAATTGCAGTAATCTTTTTTTGTGTTTCACTGACTGCCGTATCGCAAAAAATATATGATGTTAAAAAATATGGTGCAAAAGGTGATGGTAAAACCAATGATGCAGTTGCCATTCAGAAAGCCATCGATGCCTGCAGTAAAACAGGAGGTCAGGTACTTATACCAGCTCCTTTTACATTTTTGACAGGACCTTTTAATGTGAAATCGAATGTAGATTTGCATATTGAAGGAGGCGCTAAAATTTTGGCGAGCCCTGATGAAAAAGTATATACAGAAAGTGCTTTTCGCGAAAATAAAGGCGAAGGCACCATCTGGATTGGCGGAAAAAATGTAGAAAACTTCACCATTAGCGGAAACGGAAAAATTGATGGAAACGGCATTTCGTTTATGGGAGCAGAGGAGGAGGATGCTTATATATTAAAACCTTTCAGTGTTTTAGATCCACGTCCTCATGTTTTGACAATTATAGGAGGTAAAAACATTAGAATAAAAGATGTCCATATTGGGAACTCAGCTTATTGGACCATTCATTTAGTGGGTTGTAACGACGTAGTTATTAGCGGCATCACCTTATTAAACAGCTTAAAAGTACGTAACAGCGACGGAATTGATTTAGACCACTCAAAAAATGTACGTATCAGTGATTGTTATATAGAAAGCGGCGATGACTGTATCTGCCTGAAAAACAGAAGGGAATTTGAAGAATTCGGAGCCTGCGAAAACATAACAGTAACCAATTGCACCATGACCAGCAGCAGTTGCGCCATCAAAATTGGTTCAGAAAATATGGATGCTATCAGGCAAGTGGTTTTCAATAACTGTATTATTAAAAAAAGCAATCGGGGCGTAGGGATTCAAAATCGTGATGAAGGAACTGTGAGCGATGTTGTTTTTTCGAACATGATTATCGAAGGTCAGCTTACAACTGATACATGGTGGGGAAAAGCAGAACCTATTTATGTAACAGCTTACAGCCGTGCAAACGGAAACCATAAAGATGCCAACTGGCGCTTTCCAAAAGGTGCAACCGAAGGAAAAGTAGGGGCAATCAGTAATATTTATTTTACCAATATTCAATGTTTTGGAGAAAACGGAGTTTATGTTAGCGGAGAAACGAAGGATAAAATTGAAAATATCGTTTTTGAAGGTGTGAATGTAGCTATTAATAAAACATCGGATTTTAAGGGTGGGATTTATGACCGTCGCCCTTCCAAAATGGACGGTTTTGTCAAAGGCAGCACATCCGGATTTTATTTTGATACAGCAGTAAAGATAAAGGTTCAGAATTGTTCTGTAAGCTGGGGAAAAAACAAACCGGATTATTTTAAATATGCTGTAGAAAGTAAAAATGTAGATGTTTTAAAAATAAATAATTTAGACGGTGAAGCAGCTTTTCCTGATAAATATGAAACGGTTAAAAAATAAACCCAAAAAGCAAAATATTTCACTTTAGCCCCCAAAAGAAGTGAAAATTCTTATGTGCCGTCTTTCGGCACATAAGATTGCTTTATTTGAAACCCATTTGAACCATAGTTTAGAGTACTCCGTATGTAACGAACAGTGGAACGATATTGGAAAAAAACTTAATCTTTCTGCTCAAAATGATAAAAGTTTGGATAAATTAGCCTTAAAAAATCAACTATTATATAAATGAAAAACAATATAATTACAAAAATCATCATTGGCGGTTTGTTATTCAATGGCATCTGCATGCATGCTCAAAAAACAACTTTAGAAGTCGATGTTGCCAAAAGCATAACTAAGATTCAGCCAACGATGTTTGGTTTGTTTTTTGAAGACATCAACTTTGCAGCAGATGGCGGATTGTATGCTGAAATGATTAAAAACAGATCTTTTGAATTTGAAAAACCTTTGATGGGATGGGAGCAGCCTAATACAAAAAGAGCATCTTTGAATATGAATTCGGGCATAGCAACACCTATTAAAGTATCAGAAAATGAAACCAATCCTAATTTTTGCCGGATTCTTATAAATGATGACAAAGGATATGCAATAATAAACGATGGTTTCAGAGGAATAGGGGTGAAAAAAGAGACCAAATACAATCTTTCTTTAAAGGCAGCCAACCACAATGGAGCAATCAAAAAAATAATTATTCAGCTTATAGATAAAGATAAAAAAGTAATCGGTGAAACCATTATTGTCCCAACATCAGATGAATGGGAGAATTATTCAGCACAATTTACTGCAAATCAGACTGAGGCAAAAGCCAAACTAAAAATTACTTTTGAAGGAACAGGAACAATTGATCTCGATATGGTTTCATTGTTTCCCGACGATACCTGGAAAAACAGAAAGAATGGTTTACGAAAAGATCTTGTACAACTTTTGTATGATATGAAGCCTGGTTTTTTGCGTTTCCCGGGTGGTTGTATTGTAGAAGGACGAACTTTGGCAGACCGTTACCAATGGAAAAAATCAATAGGCGATATTGAAGACAGAAGAACGATGATGAACCGCTGGAATGTAGAGTTCGGCCATAAGCAGACACCGGATTATTTTCAAAGTTTCGGACTTGGATTTTATGAATATTTTCAGCTTTCGGAAGACATTGGTGCTACTCCATTACCTATCTTAAGCTGTGGAATGGCCTGTCAGTACAATACAGGGGAGTTGACTCCGATAGAAGAACTTGATCCTTATATTCAGGATGCTTTAGATCTAATTGAGTTTGCAAATGGTTCAGAAGAGACAACCTGGGGGATAATTCGTTCAGATATGGGACATCCGAAACCTTTTAACCTAAAATATATTGGTGTTGGAAATGAACAATGGGGACCGGATTATATCGAAAGATATAAAGTTTTTGAAAAAGCAATCAAAGCCAAATACCCGGACATTATCATCGTTTCAGGAAGCGGACCATCTCCGGATGGAGAACATTTTGATTTTGCTATGCAGGAACTTAAAAAACTAAATGCCGAACTGATCGACGAACATTATTACAAAAGTCCGCAATGGTTCAGAGAAAATGCATCACGCTATGATAATTACGATCGAAAAGGTCCAAAAATATTTGCCGGAGAATATGCTGCCCAAAGTGTTTCTGGCGCCAACCCAAATAACAGGAACAATTGGGAATGTGCCTTTTCTGAGGCTGCTTTTATGACAGGTTTGGAGAGAAACGCCGAAATAGTAAACATGACTTCTTATGCTCCGCTAATGGCTCATGAAGAGGCCTGGCAATGGACACCAGATATGATTTGGTTCAATAATTTACAGGCGTATGGTTCGGCTAATTATTATGTTCAAAAATTATTTTCAACCAATAAAGGAACCGATTTATTAAATATTACCAAAGAAGGAAAACCGTTAACCGGACAAAATGATTTGTATGCATCTGCAGTAAAAGATCTAAATACAAAAGAAGTTATTATAAAACTGGTAAATACAGCGGTAAAAACACAAGATATTACAATTGATTTAAAAGGAAGTAAAGTATCATCTAAAGGGACGATAATTACACTTTCAAGTCCGAATTTACAAGATGAAAATACTTTTACTGAACCTAAAAAAATAAGCCCAATCGAAAAAAACTACAATTTAAAAGGGGATAAAGCATCCGTAAATTTACCTGTTTATTCAGTAGTTATTTTAAAGTTAAAACTGAAATAATAAGTTATAAAAAAATAATTACCAGTTATTTAACTTTTACAATTCAATCCTGTAAATACCCTTTTAAAAGGATACCAAGTTTACCAAAACAAAGATTCATTTTAAGTCTGTATTCTGATTACGATATGCACCTGGTGTAATACTTACTATTTGTTTAAATATTTTAGAAAAGTGTGGCAGATTGGCAAAACCTGTATCGATAGCGATTTCAATAAATGTTTTATTAGTCGTTGCAATAAGATATTGTGCCCTTTCAATCTTTTTTTTGTGGATGTAGTTTAAAGGCCTTTCACCAGTATGAAGCAGGAATTGTTTAGAAAAGTAGTCTTTGCTCTGATTGACTCTTTTTGCCAGTTCTACCACCGTAAGATTCTCATCTAAATGCAGTTGTATATAACTCATAGTATCTAATATTTTTGAGGATGTTATTTGTGGATAGTTG
The DNA here is from genome assembly GCF_003202435.1 of Flavobacterium cheongpyeongense. Lineage (GTDB taxonomy): Bacteria > Bacteroidota > Bacteroidia > Flavobacteriales > Flavobacteriaceae > Flavobacterium > Flavobacterium cheongpyeongense. Next base: position 116,099 of record NZ_QJHK01000002.1, on the reverse strand, counting down.
GATCTGAAGCTGGAGGAATTCAGGAATTTTGAAATTAATTGAAGAAGGATTCCCTGGTTTTCAAACTTTTGGTGTATTTTCATTTTATCATTAAGGGCACGATATTCTTTATAATAGGCTTCTTTTTCATAGACTTTTGGATTATCAGACCGGTTAATACCTCTTCCGGGATTGTTTTGATGCATTTTTTTTATAAGGGCAATGTCCATATCATCAGCTTTAAGCTTTATGACATTTCTATGGTTGTTAAACAAAGAAATTCCATCAGGTGATTCTTCAAAAAACTGAATAAAAAACTGGCTCATAAATTCTTCGCAATTCAGGTTGCAAAGTGTAAAACTCGGAATCAGATAAAGATAACCGGTCTCCAGAATTAATTTCCCAGAACTATCTGATACCGAACCTGTTCCTTGATCTATATAATACAAACGATAATAAGGACTGATTACATTGTCGTAATTCCATTTATTATTAAGTTTCACATAGTCAATATGCAAAATGGAGAAATTATATTTTAAAATATTGGAAGGCATACCAATCAGATTTGAATAATAATCGTTTTTGAATAATAGAAAAGCGTTTTTGTATAAAATAACAGAATCAATAATCTGTTATTTTTGTAAATATAATTGTTTTAAATATGTAAATAAAATTAAGAATGCTATAATTTTTATATTAATTTTTCATCAATTCACTTTAAGCAACCTATGATAGTAGCGATTAAGAATTGTTCTTTTTTAATTTTATTTACGACCAAAAACGGAAATGCATAAATATTTACCCAAAACGTTTAAATATGAACAGAAGAAATGCCTTAAAACTTGGTGCGACAGCACTTGCCGGAATTTATTTGTCACCCTTATTTGGTAAATCATATATCCTTGATGCCACCATAGCCAAAAATCCTTTTGAACCCAATTGGGATTCTCTTGCTAAATATGTAGTTCCGGACTGGTTTCGGGATGCTAAATTTGGAATGTGGGCTCATTGGGGGCCACAATGTGAGCCGGAAGCAGGAGACTGGTACGGTAGAGGTATGTATGAAGAGGGTTCCCGACAATATAAATTTCATGTCGATAAATACGGTCATCCTTCCAAATTTGGCTTTAAAGATGTAATAAATGTATGGAAAGCTGACAATTGGAATCCGGAAGAATTAGTCAATTTATATAAAGATGCCGGAGCCAGGTATTTTATGGCAATGGCGAATCATCATGATAATCTGGACTTGTATGACAGCAAATACCAGCCTGAGTGGAATTCAACTAAAATAGGGCCCAAAAAAGATATTATTGGCGGTTGGGAAAAAGCAGCCCGGAAAGCAGGATTGCCATTTGCGGTAAGTGTTCATGCAGCTCATGCCTGGAATTGGTTTGATACTTCGCAGGGTGCAGACAAAAGTGGTCCTTTAGCAAACATACCTTATGATGGAAAACTAACGAAGGCTGATGGTACAGGCACCTGGTGGGAAGGTTTAGACCCTCAGGAATTGTATGCTCAAAATCATGAGTTAAGTGCGAAACCTTCTGATAAATCATCTGTACACAGTCAATGGGATTGGGCTGATGGAGCCTCTTTACCATCGCTGGCTTATTGTGAAAAATTTCATGACAGAACGATTGATTTAATTGATAAATACAATCCAGATCTGGTTTATTTTGACGATACGGCTTTGCCTTTGTGGCCTGTAAATGATGCAGGTTTGCGTATTGCTGCACATTTATACAATAAAAGTTTAAAGAAAAATAAAACAGTTCAGACAGTAATAACAGGAAAAATATTAAATGAGCAACAGCGTAAAGCCATAGTTTGGGATATCGAAAAAGGTCAGAGCAATAGTATAGAACCTTTGCCCTGGCAAACAGATACCTGCATTGGTAACTGGCATTACGATCGTAGTGTTTACAATAACAAACGTTATAAGTCTGCTAAAACAGTTATTCATACCTTAATAGATGTGGTTAGTAAAAACGGAAATTTAATGCTGAATATTCCTGTCCGTGGCGATGGAAGTATTGATGAATTAGAACGTGAAATTGTGAGGGAAATTGGCATTTGGATGAAACTGAACAGCAAAAGTATTTATGGTACCCGTCCCTGGAAGATATTTGGCGAAGGTCCACAACAAGAAAGTGCAGGAGCTTTAACTGCTCAGGGATTTAATGAAGGAAAAGGCAAACCATATACAGCTGAGGATATTCGTTTTGCTCAAAAAGATAAAAAACTGTATGCTACCGTAATGGCCTGGCCAGAGAAGGGTACTGCGGTTATTAAAAGTTTAGGAAAATCATCTTTGCTGTATACAAAAAAAATAAAACAAGTTAGATTAGTAAGTACAGGTGAGAAACTGCATTTTGTACAAAATGAAGCAGCTTTGGAAGTCTATTTTCCAAATCAAAAACCAGAAGCTTCTTATGCTAATGCCTTGGAAATAATTTAAATTAAAAAAACGGCTGGCAAAATAATAAATGTAAGACTTCTTAATTTAAGCATCTCATATAAAAACCTCAAAGCAAAATCAATGAAATTTATTTATTTATCACTCTATCTCTTTATCTCTTCTGTATTTACAATAAATGCGCAAGAAATTTTATCCCCAAATAAAAAGATTAAGGTAATTATTGCTTCAAAAAAAGCAACAGATGATAGTTGTTATGGACAAGTACATTTCAAGATTTTATATAAAAACAAATTAGAATATATAGAAGTAATGCCAAACTCACCAATGGGTATTTTAAGAGAGGATCAGCAATTTACAGATAATTTGAAATTAGTAAACGAATCCAAAACAAAACAAATAAGCCAGAAATATGAAATGATTTGTGGTAAACAAAAAATGTGTAATAATTTTGGAACTGAAAAAGTTTTTAAATATGTTAATTCTAATAACCAACCGTTAAATATTGCTTTTAGGGTTTATAATGATGGTGTAGCATTTCGTTATGAATTCACCAATAAAACCAATTCATTGATTAATATTGTAGATGAAAGCACCACTTATGTTTTTCCACCAGCTACTAATCGCTGGCTGCAGTCATATACAGAATCTTATGAAGATTTTTTCCCTTTTTCAGATACAGGTAAGACAGCAAATAGCAATAATATGGAGTGGGGGTTTCCAGCTTTATTCAAAGTAAATAATAATCCTGTTTGGGTTTTGATTTCTGAAGCTAATATTTCAGAAAATAATTGTGCTACAAAATTAAACAACTCTAAAAACTCAGATGAATACAAAGTTAATTATGCTTCACCCAGAGATGATTTTAAACAAAACGGAATTAAAACAATCTTGCCATGGAATTCTCAATGGCATACACTAATCATTGGAGAATTGTCAGATATAGTTGAATCAACTTTGATCACTGATGTTAGCGAACCTAATAAATTAAAAGAAACGAACTGGATAAAACCGGGAGCCGTTTCCTGGATTTACTGGGCCAACAATCACGGATCTAAAGATTATGAAAAAGTGATAACATACATAGACTTGGCTGTTGATATGAAATGGCCATACTTTCTTATTGACTGGGAATGGGATGCTATGAGTAATGGCGGAAATATAATTGATGCTGTGAATTATGCCAAAAGCAAAAGAATTAAACCTATAATGTGGTACAATTCAGGTACATCCTGGCTTGAGCCAACTCCCGTAGATCATTTGCTTACTGCTGAAAAAAGAGCTAAAGAATTTGCATGGCTTAATAAAATTGGTGTTTATGGTATTAAAGTCGATTTTTTTGCCGGTGATCAACAAGATATGATGAAATACTATATTGATATTCTAAAAGATGCTGCAAAATATCATATAATGGTAAACTTTCATGGCGCTACAGTACCTCGTGGCTGGGCTCGCACCTATCCAAATTTGATGACTACAGAAGCTGTTTACGGAGCTGAATGGTATAATAATAAACCCATTCTTACTTCTAAAGCTGCTGAACACAATACAACACTTCCTTTTACACGCAATGTAATCGGTTCAATGGATTACACTCCCGTAACTTTTTCTAACTCTCAACATCCCCACATTACATCATTTGCTCATGAATTGGCACTTTCAGTAGTTTTTGAATCTGGTTTTCAACATTTTGCTGATAAACCAGAAGCTTATAATAGTTTGCCTCCAGATCCCAAAGAGTTTCTAAAAAATGTCCCCGTAAACTGGGATAAGACCAAACTTATAGACGGATATCCTGGTGAAAAAATTATTATTGCACGAAAAAAAGGAAATCGATGGTACTTGGGAGGACTTAATGGCAAGGATGAATTAAAAACATTAAAAATAAATTTTGAATTTCTGGATAAAGGAATTTTTGAATTAAAAATCATTAAAGATGGTAAAGACGATAAATCATTCGACACTGAAGTAATGCAAGTGCAAAAGGGAGATTCTTTAGATGTAAAATGTCTTTCAAAAGGTGGATTTGTGGCTATTTTGGAGAAATTGGACACCGTAAAAGCAAATAAACAGAATTGAAAAAAACAATTTTATGACTTCAAAAAAATTATATTATGCCTGTGATTTAGTTGATGATCCTGAATTAATAGAGGAATATAAAAACTATCACTCAAAAAATAATACCTGGCCTGAAATAACTAAAAGTATTAAGGATTCCGGAATTGTAGATATGGAAATTTATATACTGGCCAACAGGTTGTTTATGATTATGGAAGTTGACGAAACATTTACTCCCGAACGCAAACAAAAAATGGATAAAGAAAATCCAAAAGTTCAGGAATGGGAAAACTTAATGTGGAAATTTCAGCAGGCACTTCCAACAGCAAATAAAGGCGAGAAATGGCTTCAAATGAGTCAGATATTTAAACTATAGTTTAAAACTTACGTACTATCCAGCTAAAAATTACTAAACTCCAAAGTCATTTGATTTTGGAAGTTTTTTGTTTCAAATGAATTTGTGAATTATACATTACAATTTAATCCTAAAGTTTCACCAACTCAATATTCAACAGAAAGATTTTTTCAAAGTCTGTGGAGGCATTACTTCAAAAATGTAACTATAACATTAAGAAAAACATGAGTCTTCACATGCAAAATACGCCAAAACGCTACTAAAAAAGTTTAATTGAAAAAATACCGTATTAAAAAAACAAATCACTTTGATTTTAGAGCTTCGGTAAGGTTGCTAAGTCAGATAATTCATAAAAAATTAATTTTACTTATCAATATTTAAAATAAAATAACAAAAAACTATCAAAAAAGGCTTTTATATCTATGATTTAAGAAGCTTTTTTTAAAAAGTAAATACTTTGTATGACTTTTTTAAAAAAGTGTCTTAAATAAGTTTAATTTGTTTTTGCGGTTTTTCGGCTATATAAATACATACGATCTTGCTATTTTATAACTAAAATCCTGACTTGAAAATCAATTGATCATTTTATTTGCTTTTTTTTAAAGCATCAATTAATTCCACCATATCAACTACGGCATAAGTAGAAGAATAATCAGAAACGGCGTAAGGCAGTATAAGGCTGTTGTTGTGAATAATTGCTCCGCAAGAATACACAACATTTGGTACATAACCTTCGCGTTCGTCTTCAAGTGGTGAAAGTAAAGGTTCTGTAAGTCTTCCGATTTCTTTAGACGGATCGTCAAGATCAAATAATGAAGCACCGATGCAGTAACGTCGCATAGTTCCTACACCGTGAGTAATAACAAGCCATCCCTCTGCTGTCCATAGTGGGGATCCGCAGTTTCCTATCTGTGTAAACTCCCAGGCAAACCGGGGCTCCTGAAGAAGAATAGGAGTATTCCATTGTGTTACCCGGTCCGAATACATGATGTAATTGTTTACCCCATCTATTCTGGCAAGCATAGCATATTTTCCTTTAATTTTTCTTGGAAATAAAGCCAGATTTTTATTTTGGGCACCAGTACCGTGCAAAGGCATAACTCTGAAAGTGTAAAAATCTTCGGTAGAGATAAGTTTAGGCAATATGGTGTGTCCGTTATAAGCTGTATAGGTAGCCATAACACGTGAAGAACCGTCATCATCTGTAAAGCGAACAAAGCGGGCATCTTCAATTCCACGACTTTCAGAATCGGATATAGGAAATATAACACGTTCTGTGAGATCCGAATCATGTTTGAACTCAACATCATGAAATGATTTTGCAAGCCAAAGTATTTCGTTTAGTGCTGTTCTCATTTCCTCACGAATTGAAGGATAATTTAAGGCACTATTTACCGTGTTATTTAGAACAGCATATTCAAATTCATCCGGCAGATCCTGCATAATTTGCGTTATGTACTTATCCTGAGTATGCATTTCAGATAATTTGAGTAAAAAACGTTCTTTATTAAAAAAACTTTTATGTATAATCTCTGCCTTATCAATGTTATTTCCGATTTTCATAACCTGAAGGTTATTGTCCTTGTCCAGAATTCCTCTTCTGAAAACAATCGATGAAATATGGCCCTCTCCTGTTGCACGGAAAGAAATAATAACACGTTTTTCTCCTGCTTCCAAACCAGTCTGATCAAAATCCTCTATAATAGAAGGATTAAAAATAGCGGCAGATTCTATTGCATATTCCATTGTACAATAAGAACCTATTAACATTTTTCGATCAAGGGACAAAGCCCCGTAATCGATCTGCATGGATTCAATAATAGCTCTTACTTTTTCACAGTGACTCAAAAATATGGCTGATATATTTCGATGGCGTCTCGCAAATTCACGAAGTGTTTGCTCTAAAGTTTCCAATACTTGTTTATCATTCAGCGTCATGATACGAATTATCATTTGTCTGGTTCGCTCATCGCCATTTATAAAATATCGTGCAACAACTCTTTTTGGATCCGGGGTAAATTTTATATTTTTTCTGATGACAGATACACGCATAATTTATTTTTTAGAATAGATATGATACATTTTAACTTTTATTGAAGTTAACTAATATGTTAATAAAAATAGTTTATTTTTTGTTAAAAATTATTTTTGAATTGAATTTAATTACTAGGTTAAATTTAATGAATAAGTTCGGAAAAAATAATACATATACCCTAAATACCTAAAAAATAAGTTCTTGAAACTTGTAAAATGAAATAAAAAGAAAGAGGAGCTGGTGTTATTTAGCTAAAAATAAGAAAAGTATTTTATCTCTAAACTTACAATTACTTAGAATAAAAATTATAAATCCAACAATTTTCAATCATAATCATTATCAAAACAACAACAACAACAACAACTGTTAAATTTAAAAAAGATCAACATTTAATTTTATTTCCACCAACGATAAAAAATAATAAAATGTATTGTTAAGAACCTTTCAACAATACATTTTATTTGAATTAACATATTTGGAAACGCAAAAAATCTATTTTTCTAATACTACTGTTTTACCGGTTATATTGAATCTCCCGTTTTGATTATCTTTAGAACCATCTGGCTGTTTTCCTCCAACAGAAATAGTGAACCATCCCGGTTCTACTACGCGCTGGCCTTTTTTATTTATTAAGGACAGTTGTCTTGGAGAAATTGTAAAAGAAACTGTTTTCGTTTCCCCTTTTTTTAGATTAATGCGTTCAAAACCTTCTAATTGCACTATGGGACGTGGAGTAGAGGCTTTTTCATCTTTTAAATATAACTCAACAACTTCGTCTCCATCGCGATCACCAGTATTGGTTACATCAACAGATATTTTAAAATCTTTTTCAGCATTAATGTTATTCGGAATTTGAATGTTACTATATTTAAATTGGGTATAACTTAGACCAAATCCAAAAGGATATAGTGGTTTTTTGTCAAAATATCGATAGGTACGGCCTTTCATATCATAGTTTTCGAAAGGCGGAAGCTGATCTGTTGATTTATAATAAGTAACAGGCAGTCGGCCGGCCGGATTGTAATCTCCAAAAAGTACATCGGCAATTGCATTACCACCTTGCTGACCCGGATATCCGGCAGTTAAAATCGCCGGAATAGCATCATTTGCCCAATTTATGGAGAGCGCACTTCCGTTTATTAAAACTAAGATAACCGGTTTTCCGGTAGCTTTAATCGCTTTCATTAGTTCCTCCTGATTGGCTGGTAAGTTAAGGCTGGTACGGTCTCCGCCTTCAAAACCATCCGCTTCTACTTTCATTTCTTCACCTTCCAGACGTTCATTTAGTCCTAAAACCAAAACTACAGCATCGGCCTCATTAGCAGTCTGAACAGCTTCTTTCAGCATATCTTCTTTTGGTTCAGACCATAAAAGCTGCGCTATTGCATCGCCATAGAAATTTTGGTATTTAACCTCTATTTTATATTTTTTTCCGGCTTCCAATTCCATTTTTTGAGCACGAATTCGCGGATGATGATTATTTTTTCCACCAGATATTTTGCCGGTTTCAATTTCTATAGTCATAAAAGGTTTCGACCATTCAGAGATGTTATAAGTACCGGTCTTTGGTGCTACAATATAACCGGTCCATCTTACACTATAGTTCCCCATTTTCATGCGGGGATCAGGAGTATTCATATCCCAATGGAAATCGATATTATCATCAATGCGTGTAAAAAGAGGTTTTCCTTCCCAGTTATTATTGTCAAAATATTCCCCGGTCAGACCTTGTATTCCGTTTCCATTTTGAAGATAAACAGATGGAATAGTTTTCATTTCAGGAACACCTTTCGCAAGATCTGTGCCTTTTGCATACAATACTTTAGCATTAGGTTCCAGCTTATTCTGAATACCTTTTAATACGGTAATTGGATTACTCGGAATACCACTGTAATTTCCCCATAACGATTGTATGTCATTAGCATTTGGGCCTATTACAGCAATCGTTTTAATGTTTTTTGAAAGAGGAAGTGTCTGGTTCTGATTTTTTAAAAGAACAATACTTTTTTGAGAAGCAACACGAGCCAGCCATTCATGGGCAGGATTATTGTTTACGGAATAAGGAATTTGGGCATAAGGTACAATTTCTTCAGGGTCAAACATACCTAATTTAAAACGTGCTGTAAACAAACGTTTTAGAGTAGTATCGATATCTGATTCGGTAAGTAACTTGCGATCAAGGGCTTCTTTTAATGATTTAAAACTGCTTCCACATTCCAGATCCAAACCTTCTTTTACCGCCAAAGCTGAAGCTGAAGCCTCGTCACTTGTAATTTTATGATATTTCCAGATATCCGTAACAGCACCACAGTCTGAGACAATATACCCCTTAAATCCCCAGTCATTTCGAAGAATATGAAACAGAAATGGGCTGGCACTGGCAGATTCTCCTCTAAAACGGTTATAAGCTCCCATTACCGAGTAAACATGACCTTCTTTGACCAAAGTGCGAAAAGCAGGAAGGTAGGTTTCATAAAGATCAACATCACTGGCTTCTGCATTGAATTGGTGACGGGAAGGTTCCGGACCCGAGTGAACTGCATAATGTTTAGCTGTGGCAATTACTTTCAGATATTTTTTATCAGTACCCTGAAGGCCGTTCACATAGTTTAGTCCTAATTGCCCGGTAAGAAATGGATCTTCACCATAGGTTTCATGTCCGCGTCCCCAGCGTGGATCGCGAAAAATGTTGATATTTGGAGACCAAAATGTCAGTCCCTGATACATCCCATGCTGTCCTCGTCTTAAATATTCATGATGTTTGGCACGAGCTTCATCTGAAATAGCACTCGCAACATCAAAAACTAACTGACGATCCCAGGATGATGCAATTGAAATAGATTGTGGAAAAACAGTTGCATATCCCGCACGGGCAACTCCATGTAAGGATTCATTCCACCAATTGTATTCCGGTACACCAAGACGCTTGATGGCAGGTGCGGAATCCATTAATTGACTGATTTTTTCGTCAATGGTCATTCTTGAAACAAGATCATGAACACGTTGTTCGGTTGTTAAATTTGGGTTTTTAAATGCAAAGTTTTCTTGTGCAAAAGTGTTTAGTGCCATAAAGTTTAGCATAAACACAAAACGATATATTTTTTTCATAGAATTGGCTTGAAAATATTTTTGTTTATAGTTAGCAGGAGAATTGTTTTTTAAATTTTGAAGATTTTGGATTTTTCAATTATTTTTAGAATTACAAAATTATGATGTTTATATTCTTCTGCTTAGGATAAATTGCTATTTCGAGGATGTTATAAAGCTTGCTATTACATTTTTAATTTTTGCATAATAAAGGAAAAGGGTACAAATTACTATTTAAGAGGGGGTATTTAACTACGGCAGAGTGGGATTTTAGGTTGAGACAAGAATTATAATATTTTTGTATTTGTTTTAAGGTAATAAAAATATAAATGTTGAAACGAAACATACTTGTACTTTTTCTTTATTTGGTTTGCACGCTTTGTACATCTCAGCCATCCGGTATTTTGACTCATTTTTCAAATGATCTAAAGTTAAGCCAATCCCGTATTCTTGGTATTCAGCAAGATGAAAAGGGATTCATTTGGCTGGGAACTTTCAATGGCCTGATTCGTTATGACGGAAATACTTTTCAAAATTTCAGGGTAGAGAAAGGAGCTTCATTAGACTTAATGTCGAATCGGGTATCCAAATTTAAGTTTGATAAAAAAGGGCGTATTTGGATTCAGTCTGAAAAAAATGATATTTATTACTTCGATACACATCAGTTAAAGTTTCATTATCCTATTGAAGGAAAATCTGTTAAATCTTACAATACAGCCCTAAAAAAGTTCAAAATAATGCCATCCGGGAGAGTTTGGCTATTTACTGAAGATAAAAACTACCTGATCGCTTTTCAAAATAATAAACAAATTCGAAAGATTATTTTTGACCCTGCAAAACATTGTGGTACAATTTGGGATGCTTTTGAAGATGCTTTGGGAACAACCTGGTTTTTAACAGATGCCGGCATTTGTCGATTAAATAAATCGGGTACAGCGCCGGAATATTTCTTTTTAAATATGTCCGGACATTCAGGAAAGTCTTATTCTTTTAATTCTTTTCTGGAAACAGCAGATGATATATGGTTTGGAGGCGATATGGGCAAGTTTACACGTTACACTAAAAAGTCCAGTACTTTCTTTGATTTTGATCTGGGTATAAAGGAGGATATTGCCCTAATAAAGCTTGTAGGTAATAGCAAAGTACTGATCATAACGAGAGGGAAGGAATTTTATTTTTATGACATTAAGGCTGGTAAACTAAATCTTTATAATAGTAAAACGTTACCGGGTTTTCCTGGCGAGAAAGTCAATTATTTGGGAATAACCCATTCGCGACAGTTTTGGTTTGAAACGCCAAATTCAGGTGTGTTTCAATTTGATTTGGTTACCCGAAAGTTAAAACATATGGAAGTGGATTTTAATGGTCCTCCTGTTGTTGGTGCAGAGCAGAAAAGCTTTTTGCTTACCTCACCTGACGGAACAGTCTGGATGCAGTCACATAAAGGACCATTTTCATATTGGGATGAAAAACAGAACAAATTATCTTCTGTAATCCGATGTATTAAGGAATCAAAAGAGACGATTTCTGATGTGATGCATACAGCAATGTTTGACAAACTAGGCAATCTGTGGTTTTGTTCATTTAAGCAGGGATTAGACCAGATAACCTTTAATAATCGTAATTTTTCAACATTAAACTTACACACATCAGGTGATGGCAAAAAGCAAAATGTCCGGAGCCTGATGAACGACAAAAATGGTAATCTTTGGGTGGCCAGCCGTTCTGAAAAAATTGCAATATTTGATTCTCAAAAAAAGAAGATCGGATTATTAGGATCTGATGGTATACTGTCTAATGGAAGTCCGGGATGGGGAGCAGATATTTACAGTATGATGCAGGATTCCAATGGCAGAATATGGATTGGAACACGAGGTAATGGATTATTTTGCCTGACACCTGGCGGACAGCCTTTTAAATATAAGGTAAACCATTATAAATATGATGAGAAAGATATTTATAGCATTAACTCTGATGATATTTATAAAATTTTTCAGGCATCAAATGGCCAGATTTATGTGGCTACGTGGGGAGGAGGAATTAATCTCGTCCGTCAGTCAAATAATGGATTTCGTTTTATTAACCATAAGAACGAACTAAAAAATTATCCCATAAAAAATGCTGATAAGGTTCGCTCCATAGTTGAAAACAAAGAACATGAATTGTTTTTTATCTCTTCTTATAAATTGTTTTCTTTTTCTGCAGAAAATAAATCACCGGATAAAATACAATTCAAAGAGTTTTCACAGGTTTCCGGAAATGATATTTTAGATATTCTGATAACTTCAGATAACCGATTAGCATTAGCTACGAATGGAAAAGGCTTGATTTTAGGCGATTTAGATCAAAAAGGCCAGTTGAAAGTTAAATCTATCTGGAACAAAAATGTTGCTTTCCCTATTGAAGGAGTTGTGGCATTGCAAGAAGATAAATTAGGTAAAATTTGGCTTATGAGTGTTAATCAGATTGTTCGGTTTGACCCAAAAAAAAATAGTGCCGAAACATTTCCTGAACTAAAATCCATTATTGGTACCGAAATATTTTCAGAAGCGACAAAATGCCGGCTTTCGAATGGTGAGATTCTCGTGGGATATTCAGATGGAGCACTTTATTTCAAACCAGAAGCTATTAAACCTTTCCAATTTAAACCGTATTTGGCAATATCGGGATTTTCAGTTAATGATAAACAATTACATGAAATAAATCCTGAAACTCCCGGAAATCCGGATTTACTTAAAAAAGTTATGCTGGAACATAATCAGAATTTTTTCAGGGTTCAAATTTCAGCTTTGGATTATATTAAAAACGAGAACATTGTTTATCGCTACAAACTGGAAGGTGTCGATAAACAATGGAATTACCTTAAAGGAGGACAGTCTATTAATTATACGAATCTGGACCGTGGAAAATATACGCTTATTGTGTCTTCTACAAATGGTCACAATTTATGGGCAGATAATGAAAGGCGAATTAAAATAACCATTCGCCCTTCAATTTGGGGGACTAATTTTGCTTATTTCTGTTATTTGTTATTGGCTATTGGTTTATTTTTAGTAGTTCGACGTGCGATTGCAACAATTCTGAGACTTCGTAATGATGTGAAGCTGCAGAAACAAATGAGTGAATTGAAATTAAAATTCTTTACCGATATTTCGCATGAAATCAGGACTCCGCTCACCATGATTACGGCACCTTTAGAGATAATGCTTTCGGATGATGATATTAAAGATTCAGTTAAAGACCAGCTCCGGGTTATTGAGAAAAACAGTAATAAATTGTTGAATTTGGTCAATCAGATTTTAGATTTGAGGAGAATCCAGGATCGGAAACTGGTGGTGAGCGAAATAGATTTAGGCGAATTTGCAGCTAAAATAGGTGAAAATTTTAGTGAAATGAGCATACAGCGCAATATAGAATTGAAAATAAATATTGGTACTTCAAAACCAACTATATGGGCTGACCCGGACAGTCTTGATAAAATTTTGGTAAATCTGCTTTCAAACGCTTTTAAATATTGCCATAAAGGAGATACCGTTCAGGTGGAAGTTAAGGAATCTGAAAAGCAGGTTGTTCTAAAGGTTAGTGATAATGGACCGGGTATTAGTCCGATACTTCAAAAACGATTGTTTATACGTTTTTCAAATTACAACGAAAATCCATATAACCCGAGTACAGGAATAGGTCTTTCTATTGTGAAGGATTTAGCAGATAAACATGGTGCAACTATTTTAGTTGACAGTGTACCGGGTAAAGGAAGTAGTTTTCAAATTTGTTTCTTAAAAGGCTATAAGCATTTCACTGAGGATGTGGATATTTTATTTGAAGAAGATGAAGCGGATTTGGTAAATGATATGAAATTTGAAAATGAACCGGATTTAATATCATTTGTAGAAATAGAAAACGAAATGCCTGTCGGGCTAATTGTAGAGGATGACCCTGAATTAAGAGGATTTATCGTTTCGGTTTTAGAAAAGGAATATACCATTTATGTAGCAGAAAATGGTGCTGAGGGAAATTTAAAAGCCGCAGAGTTATCTCCGGATTTTATTATCAGTGATATCATGATGCCCCATCTGGATGGTATAGAAATGCTTAAATTAATTCGGAATAATTTTGCAACCAGTCACATTCCTGTGATTTTGCTTAGTGCAAAAACAGCAATTGAAAGTAAATTGGAAGGGATGGAATATGGCGCTGATGATTATATAACCAAGCCTTTTAATGTGAGTTTTTTAAAGGCAAGGGTCAAAAATGTTTTAGAACAGCGTTTACGACTTCAGCATTTGTATTCTACGGGCAATATGACTGAAATTTCAGAAGAGGAACCTCTACAAATTTCAAATAAGGACCATAAGTTCATGTTCCAGGTAATCAAACTGGTAAAGGAAAATATGTCTAAATCAGATTTTTCAGTTGATGAATTAGGAAGATTGATGTGCATGTCGCGTGCCAGTTTCTTTAATAAACTTAAAAGTATTACAGGAGTTTCACCAGTCGTATTTATTCGCGATATGCGATTGAATGAGGCCGCCGAACTTATAAAAAATGAAGATCTGTTGATAAAGGAAATTTGTTTTGAAGTTGGCTTTAATGACCAGAAATATTTTGGAAAATGTTTTAGGGCGAAATTTAATTGTACTCCGGCTGAATATCGTAGACAGTTTTGTTAGATAAATCCTCAGAATGGAACTCAAGTGTCATCCTGAGTCCATTCGGCTTCGCTCAGCATAAACTTAGTCGAAGGCTCGTTTAATTCTAAAGTTTTTTTTATTGTGCAAACTTATTTGAACGGGGCTTCGACTTCGCTCAGCCTGACAATAGTAGGCAATAAAATCAACAAACAAATTTTTATATTCAATCTTATTCATAATACTCAAAACTTGATAGTTAACGAGTATGTTTTTATTTGGGTTTATTTTTTATCAGAATGTAAAAAATATCCTAATTATTTATCAATTCACCAATTTAACTACTCAAATTAGTGATTTCACCCTCCTTGAAAAGCAATATTTACACCAAATTACAATTCACTATCTCTAGTTTTGCCCCATAACCAAAAGTATTTTAACTATTTCTTAACTAACTATTAATAAACCAACCTTATGAAACAAACCAACACTTTCATTCTATTATTTACTGGCATATCTGTAGTCTTCTATAGGCAAACATTGACCAGACAATAAACAGTTTTTAATTTAAATAATATGATATGAAAAACATAAAAAAACTAATACTCGGAGTAGGTGTACTTCTTTTTATGATGACGTCCTGCTCTGGTGACGAGATGAAATATGAGTCCTCCGTTGTGAGAGATTATGAGCTTCAGCTGAATGGCAATCCGTGGAATATAAATGTAGGTATTTCAACAAGACCTATTTTTATTTATAAAGATAACGGTGATTATTTTGGTAACTACAGTTCACTTTATCGTTTTGCACTTGAAAAAGGAAGTTACAAATTTATTGCATCCGACATTCCGACAGAAATGGTGCCTTTACCAGTTAACCTAAATGATTTTATTGTTCCTCAATCAGTTAATGCCGATCAAAAAGTGAATCTATCGGCTGCCATGCCTTACCAGTCTCCATTTGATGAAAAACTTACTATGAACATCCTTACGAGAACGGGTACATTACGATTGAAGTCAAAAGACATTGTAGCAGATCCAGGTTATTCTGTTATAAAAACAACTGTTTTTGTAAAACGTACCGGATACAAAGTCTCTGACGAAACTTTTGTGAAAGGAGACATGACTGTTTCCAGATCTAAGAAAACGACCACAGGAGGAATTAATTACTTAGACGATTTTATTGTATTTCAGACTGATGAAGCAGCGAATAATGTTACTATTCGCATAGAGTTTATGACTGCAGATTTAGTTGTGGTAAAAACAAAAGAATTTGAAGGTTCTTTTCCAATTTTAGGAAATGGGGTTACTAGTATCGATTTTAACCTTAATGATGCAGATACACCTATTATTAAAGATTATGTAGTAACCATTAATGGAGAGGTACAGACAAAATAAATAAAATCCAATGATGAACAGATTTAAAAAACAAATCTAAATCTAAATAAAATATAGTAGTTATGATAAAAAAACATATCATGAGCACATTAATCGTCTTGTTCCTGACGATTGCCGGTTATGCTCAGGAAATAACTGTTACGGGAGTTGTGAGAGATAAAATGGGTTCTATTCCAGGCGCAACAATTATTGTAAAAAATGAAAAAGCAAATACTACCAGTGATTTTGACGGAAAATTCTCCATCAAAGTAATTAATCCTAAAACAGCTGTTTTGCTGGTTAAGTTTATTGGTTTGGAGGATATTACCGTACCCTTAAATGGACGTACTTCCGGAATTAACATCGAGATGAGAGAATCGACCAGTGAATTGAATGAAGTAGTAGTAATTGGTTATGGTACACAAAAGCGTGGAAACCTAACCGGTGCTGTTTCCAGTATAAAAGGCACTGTATTAGAAAAAGTTCCAACCAGTTCTGTAGCTGAAGCATTGGTTGGTAAATTACCGGGTGTTCAGATTACTTCGGCAGATGGTTCTCCTGGTTCTGAAATCATGATCCGAATTCGTGGAGGAGGTTCTATTACTCAGGATAATTCGCCTTTAATTTTGGTTGACGGGTTCGAAGTGGCAAAACTAAATGATATTCCGCCAACGGATATCGAATCGGTAGAAGTATTAAAAGATGCCGCATCTACTGCTATATATGGTGCCCGTGGTGCTAACGGAGTTATTTTAGTAACTACAAAAAATCCTAAAGTAGGGAAGGTTTCTGTAAATATAAACAGTTATATGCAAATAAAAACCTTAGCGAACCGTCTCGATGTAATGGATCCGTATGAATATGTTATGATGCAATATGAGTATGAAAAAGGAAAAACTTCAAATCCAACTGCTTTTTACAATCGTTACGGACAGGCCAATGAAATGTATATTTATAAAGGAGACAAGGGAGTAGACTGGCAGGATGAAATTTTTGGTACTAACCCGATTACTAAATACCTTGATTTTAGTATGAATGGCGGTAACGAAAAAACAAAATTTAAGTTTGCGATAACGAATCAGGATCAGCCCGGGGTATTGATAGGAACTGGTCTAAAGCAGACCAACATGAACCTGACCCTTAATACTAAATTGTCTGATAAATTTACTTTTGAATTCCAATCCCGTTTTATAAATCAAACAATTGAGGGATCAGGTACAGAGGGGGTTAGTTTGCTTAGCGCAATACGTCAGGCACCAACAATGGGTTTACAGGATTACATGACATTGCCGGAAGATGATACTTATTTTGATCCGGAAGATTATGAGCCTGTTAAACGTTTCAATCCGATACAGGAAGCTGAAAGAAATTATCGTAATCGTACGAAACGTACATTCAATACAGTTGGAGCCTTAACCTGGAATATCATGAAAGGATTGAGTCTTCGCAGCTCATTTGGTTTTGAATACCAGTATGAAGAAGACGGCCGTTTTTGGGGAATAGATACTAAAACAGCAAATGAGAATAATAATCTGCCAGTAGTAGGCTGGCAAATGACACAAAGCCCTCGTAAACAATTAAATAATGTATTAAGTTATAATTTTAAAATTAATACACTTCATGATTTTCAGGTTATGGTGGGGCAGGAAATGAAAGACCAGAGGAGTTTTTCTAAGACTTATACCACTCGTTATTTTCCTGAAAATATAACTGCAGAAAAAGCTTTGGATAATCTAGCCCTGGGAACACCATATCAAAACAGTTCAAAAGAAGGCTCGCCTAATAAAATTTCATCATTCTTCGGCCGTGTAAATTATAGTTTTGATGACAGATATCTGGCAACATTTACGATTCGTGCAGATGGTTCGACAAAGTTTGGTCCGGATAATCGCTGGGGATTATTTCCGGCAGCAGCATTTGCCTGGAGAATGTCGAATGAAAAGTTTTTAAAAGATAATGAAACCATTTCAAATTTAAAATTACGTTTAAGTTACGGAGTTTCGGGTAATGACCGAATTGATGGCGATTTGTATGCAAAATATTATGGTGTTTCACAAGATAAATCAGTAGGCTGGGGAGAAAGTAGCCATTATTACTATAATTTTTATAATCCGAATGGTAAAGTAACGTATTTAAACAATCCTAATGTGAAATGGGAGACAACTTACACTGCAAACTTTGGTGTTGATTTTGGATTCTTTAAAGAAAGAATTACAGGTAATGTTGAAATTTATCAAAATACTGTAAAAGATTTATTAGTACCTTCTGATATTCCCGGATCATCAGGTTTTAGTAAAATCATGACCAATGTAGGACAGACATCTAATAAAGGAATTGAATTTGCAGTTAATGCAAATGTCGTTCAGCAAAAAGATTTTCATCTGGATGTAAATTTCAATATTGGATACAATAAAAATAAAATTGATGCACTTTCAAGCGGAGAGAATGAATGGATTCTTAGTTCAAATTGGGCATCAACACAATTGCTAAATGATGATGATTATCGTGCTTACGTTGGAGGAACTAAAGGTTTGATTTATGGTTTTGTTAATGATGGTTTTTACACTATGGATGATTTTGATTCATTTGATCCATTAACAAAAACATGGAAACTTAAAGATGGTGTGGCCAACTCCAAAAACCTGTCAGGTGATCCGCGTCCGGGAAATGCTAAATTTAAAAAATTGACACCTGTTGATCCATCAGATGCAAATACCTACGTAATTGGTGCAAACGACAGAAAAGTTATTGGTGACACTAACCCAAAATATTCAGGAGGTTTTGGACTGAATGCAGTATGGAAAAATTTTGATTTCTCTACTTTTTTCAATTTTGTATATGGGTTTGATGTTTTCAACGCCAACAAAGTCATGATGACTTCGTGGTATCAAAACAACCAAAATAATTTAGGGATGGAAGTATCGCTGGAGAATCGTTGGAGAAATTTTGATGACATGGGGAACGATCTCCGTTACTCACCGGCACTTTTGGCAGATTTTAATAAAAATGCCACTATGTGGAACCCAACTTCAATCGGTCGTCCTATTGCTTCGTCTTATGCTGTTGAAAATGGTTCTTTCTTGAGACTGAATACACTTTCTATTGGATATACAATTCCTTTAAATGTAACTCAGAAATTAACATTTAATAAAGTTCGTCTATATGTAACGGGTACTAATTTATTTGTCTGGACGAATTACTCAGGTTATGATCCGGAAGTTAATCTAGCAACAGGACTGACACCTAACGTTGATCATAATGCATATCCAAGAACAAGGAACTATACTTTGGGAGCTCAGTTATCATTTTAATTAAATCAAATTTTTAAATTATGAATAAAAAGATATTATTAAGTATGCTATTTAGTTTTGCACTGTGTTTTACAGCTTGCGATGATTATTTAGACGTACATCCGGCAACCGGTTTTACCGAGGCTGAAGTTTTTAGTTCTGAAAGTGAAATACAATCAGCCGTTGCGGGAGTATATACCCTTATGCTGACAGATGATGCCTATTCAAACAGACTTGCTTTTGTTTTTAATCCGAATACCGATGTAGAGATGTCAGCGATTAGTACAAATACGGTAAATGTTAATGGGTCTGACATTGCCTGTTTTGAACCGAAACCTTATTGGACAACTTTGAATTCTACATGGAATGCCATGTACAAGATTATCAATAATGCCAATGATGTTATTCAAGGGATTGAAGGCTCTGATCTGTACAAAAATGCCAGTAAAACGGAGGCTTCAAATATTACACAGATGTATGGAGAGGTTAAAACCCTTCGTGCAATGGTATATTTAGATATGATCCGTATTTGGGGAGATGTGATCTTTCGTACTACATCATCAACCGGTGATGAGGATTTTAGGGTAGGAGTAACAGATAGAAACAAAATCCTTGAATTTTTAATAGATGATTTAAAATCTGTAGAACCTTTAATGCAATATGCCAGTGAACTGAATTATGGTCCAGAGCGTGCATCAAGAAGCTTTAATCAGGGTTTGATTGGTTTACTTGCACTTACCCGTGGAGGATGGACTTTGCGACCTGATAGTAATGCTGCCAGTATTGGACACATGGTTCGTGGAGAAAATCATGAATTGTATTATGATATTGCAATTCAATATTTAGGCAAAGTAATTAATGAAGGGCAACATGACCTGAAATTAAGTTACCGTGATTTTTGGGTAAAGCAAAACAATTGGGTAACACCGGTTAATGATGACGTTATATTTTCATTACCATTGTTAAAAAATACTTCGGGTGAATATGGTTATGCTATTGGTATCCCCATTTTGGAAGGAACTCATGCTTACGGAAGTGCTTCAGGAAACCTTGTTAGTTTAGCCGGAACGTATTTGTATTCGTTTGATAGCAAAGATTTGAGACGGGATATTACCTGCGCACCTTATTCGTATGATGCCAATTTAAAACAGGTAATTCGTCTAGACTTAGCTAAGCTGGCTGTTGCAAAATGGTCTAAGCTTTATTCAACTGCCCCACTAGGAAGCACAAGTCAAAAAGGAACAGGTATTAACTACTCATGGATGCGATTTGCTGATGTCCTGTTAATGTATGCCGAAGCAGTGAATGAACGATTTGGACCTCGTCAGGATGCTCAGGAAGCTTTAAAAAGAGTACGTCGCAGAGCATTTGATCAGGCAGACTGGGCCGCAAAAGTAGATGGTTACGTAGCTTCTAAATCAAATCCGGATTTATTTTTTCAGGCAATTATGGATGAGCGTGCATGGGAATTAGGTGGTGAAAGTAAACGTAAGTTTGATTTAGCCCGTTGGAACAAATATGGGGAGGTAATTTACAATCAATACAACAAATTTGTGAACTGGGGTAAAGTAGCCAATGGTGCTTATGTTCCCGGTGTAGATAATGTTCCGGGAAGTGTTTACTGGAAAGAGATCCCGAATCCCGACACTAATAACGCAAGTAAAACAATTTTAGATATCAAAGGAATTGATCCGGTTTTACAATCTAAACCTGCTGGATATACAGAGACGGTTTTTGCAACAAAATGGTATGCCTTAAACAATGATACACAATCTTATGAGCCAAATAATGAGATCAAATGGAGTTTTAGAGGTTTCATAAATTTCAACAATGCCGCAAGTAAATCTCCAGCTGACCCGTTACGTTATTTATGTCCTTATCCTTCTAAAGTGATTTCGGATCATCGTGGAGCTATTCAGAATTATTATGGTTTTAACTATTAAATTGAATTAGATATGAAAAATTCAAAAAGAGCTATTTATATTGTATCATTCTTTAGCATGATTTTGCTTGGAGGAATGTTAAACTCTTGCCAGCAAGACGAATTTGCGTATGCAAAGGTTGGAGATTTGTTTCAGCCTAAATTTGTACTGACTGCACCTGTGGTTAAAAGTAATTCTATTGCAGTAGTATGGTACAAGGTAAATAATGCTGTTTCGTATACGGTAGAATTGCATATGGATAATTACTATTCCAGTCTGTTCAAATCATATACGATTACAGACACACAAATTTTGATGAACAATATTCCTTATAAAACACAATTTTATATTAGGGTTCGTGCGAATAGTGACAATCCTAAATTCAATTCTCAATGGGCTTACACAAATGCTTTGACAGAAGAGCGTCCTGCTTATGCCTCAATTTTGAATAAAGTTGAGAAAGTAAATATCACTGAAAATGAGGTAACTGCAACCTGGATAATCGATGCACAGAATCCTGTAGATAGTATCTCTGTAGCTCCGGCACAATCTAAAGAACTTCCCGCAATAGGGCGCAAATTGACAGCAAATGAAATAAGCAAGGGAGAAGCAACCATCACAGGTCTAGAAAAAAATACGCTATACAATTTGAATGTTTTTGATAATAATAAGCCGGGGACCTATGATAAACCCTATAATCAGGTAATTTTTCGTTCTGCAGGTCCATCAGCAGAAACGATTATCGTCACTAACGGAATGGATTTAGATGCCCTGCTGAGAGCTAATAACACCGATCCGGCTATTCCGGAAGGAACTGAATACTTTCTGGAAGCAGGTTCATTATTTAAAATTACCCCATTTACGATCTCAAAAGGATTCAAGCTGATAGGAGGTACGCAAGGAGAGCGCCCGCAAATCGAAATGAACGGTAACTGGAACATCGCAGAGGGATCGTATTTGACAGCTTTGGCATTTGAAAACATCCGTTTTTATCAAACCATTGATGCCAGCTACTTTATGAACAGCGGTAATTCATGGACATTAGGAGAAATTTCATTCTACAACTGTGTTTTCAATCATTTTAAACGTGGTTTCTGGAGACATCAGGGTAACGGAAAATACAAAGAAATTGGAAGCCTTGATATGAGCTATTGCACTTTTGATGAAGTGGGAGGACACACAGGACCTTATGGAACATTTGCATTTGGTTCAGCTGGAGCAGACAATGTAAAAAGTGCCGTTTTCTCCAACTGTACTTTTATGAGGGACTATTATCAGACAACAGATAAAAACCGAAATTTTAAAAATCTATTTGATTACGGTTCTTCGGCATATCCAATTCATCTGGAATATCAAAACATAACGATTTACGATTATGCTTATAACCGTTCCTTAATCAATTTGCCATCGGCAGTAGGGTCTACCTTAATTTTCAAAAATGTGCTATTAGCTTCTGCCTGTGGTAAAGTTATTCAGTCTATTGCTGCTAATTCGACTACTGAATTCAGTAATAACTACACAACTACAGACTATTTATTAGGTGCATCGGCTATTAAAGGAACCGAATTAGGCATTAGTGCACAAAATCTGTTTGTGAATCCTACGGCAGGTGATTTAACGATTAAGGATGCCAATTCTCCTATTGTCACCAACAAGGTAGGAGATGTCAGATGGCTTCCTTAAATATATTTGTTGGTTAATTGTTTAGTTAAAAAAAGAAGTATCACCCCGGATACTTCTTTTTCCTACCATGTTTTTTCTAAGGCTGAGATCTCAGACAATTTAATCTGAGCAGAATCAGTATCAATTATTATATAAATGTTTTTTAGTAAAAACATGTTGATTAAATACTCTTTAAAATGAAATTAAAACAATTATTACTGTCCGTAGTTTTGGCAGTTTATGTAATGGGAGCAAAGGCTCAGGTTTGGAATGCCGATTTAGGAAACGGAAAATACAAGAATCCTATTTTACATGTAGACTACTCAGATCCGGATGTATGTACAGGTAAAAATGGGTATTATATGACCGCTTCAAGTTTTAACAGTTCTCCGGGACTTCCAATCCTGCATTCAAATGACCTTGTAAACTGGGAATTGATTGGATACGCCTTACAAAATCAATTTCCTGTCGAACATTATCAGACTGTAAGACATGGCGATGGAGTTTGGGCTCCTTCAATCCGTTATCATAATGGCGAATATTATATTTACTGGGGAGATCCTGATTTCGGAATCTATATGGTAAAAACCAAAGATCCTGCAGGCATTTGGGATGAACCGGTATTAGTAAAAGAATCTAAAGGAATCATTGATACCTGCCCGTTTTGGGATGAGGATGGAAAAGCCTATCTGTCTTATGCTTTTGCAGGAAGCCGTGCCAATGTAAAGACTGTTTTAATGATATCAGAAATGATACCGGATGGTACAAAACTAATAGGCAATTCAGCAATGATTTTTGATGGGCATAATGGACACACAACCGTCGAAGGTTCTAAAATGTACAAACGAGACGGCTATTACTGGGTTATGGCTCCAGCCGGAGGTGTAAAACCGGGATGGCAATTAGCGATGCGTTCCAAAAATGTTTGGGGCCCTTATGAAGCTAAAATTGTTTTACATCAGGGAGATACAAAAATGAACGGACCGCATCAGGGAGGATATGTAGAAACACCAAACGGAGACGGATGGTTCATACATTTTCAAGATCGCTGGGCTTATGGTCGCATTGTAAACCTGCAGCCAGTGACATGGAAAGAGGGCTGGCCTATCATGGGGGAAGATACCAATAATGACGGTATTGGAGAGCCTGTAATGGAGTGGACAAAACCAAATGTAGGTAAAGATTATCCGCCTACTCCTCAGCTTTCTTCTGATGAGTTCAATGGTCATCAATTCGGTTTGCAATGGCAGTGGCAGGCAAATCAAAATCCGGCGAAACAATGGGGATGGTCATCTGCTAATTTAGGATATGTGCGACTAAATTGTATCCCTCGCGATGAAAATATCAAAACGACATGGATGATGCCGAATCTTTTATTACAAAAATTTCCTGCTCCGGATTTTACAGCTACGGCAAAATTAACTTTTGAAGCCAACCCTGATGCAAAAGAATGCGGTACAGGCTTAGTTATTTTTGGCGAAGATTATGCCTATATCTCAATTGAGCAGGATGCTACCGGTAAACTGAAACTGGTACAGCGTGTCATGAAAAATGCCCGTACATCAAAAGACGTAGAAACTGAAGCTGCTTCAGTCGCTATCGATCAAAAAGCGGTTTATCTGCGTGCAAGGGTCCAAATGCTGCAAAACGAAGAACCCTTTGATTCAAAAGTTACTTTTTATTATAGTATTGATGGCAAAAACTTCAAAGCTTTTGGTAAACCGTTCAAACCTGCTGCCGGACGTTGGGTTGGAGCAAAAATTGGATTATTTGCAACAGGAAGCAAGTCTGTTAACGACAGCAGTTACGCAGATTACGACTGGTTTAGAGTAGAAAAAAATTAAAAAATATCTCTATCAATCATTGGTTTGTTAAAAAACATCAATTAGATTTTTTACCAGACAAACGGAATAAAAAATGTATCGGAAATCGTTTTTAATTCCTTACTAACAGGTTATTAAGAAAAAAATATGATCCGCAAAATTAAATATTATATTATCTCTTTAGTAGTTTTTCATTGGGTTTCATTTGGACAGTCAAAACCAAAGGACAATCAAATTGCACCAATTGAATGGGCTAAGAAAATGGCAGATTCTGATCAAAGACGGGTTCCAAATCCAGTATTTCTGGATGGAGTAAAATATCCAAAATGGAATTACACCAATGGTCTCATTGCACTCGCCAATCAGGAACTTTATACCTATACCAAAAATCAGAAATACTGGAATTATGCACTGAGTTATGCCGATCAGTTAATTGATAAGGAAGGTAAAATCCTAGGAGGTTATGAACTCGAAAAATATAGTCTTGACCTTATAAATTCCGGAAAAATACTTTTTTCAATTTACGAAAAAACTAAAGAAGAGCGATACAAAACCGCAATGGATGTACTTCATAAACAGCTTGAAGGTCATCCAAAAAATACCGATGGTGGCTATTGGCACAAAAAAAGTTATCCGTGGCAAATGTGGTTGGATGGCGTGTATATGGCCGACCCGTTTGTGGCGCAATATGGGACAACTTTTAATGTTTCAAAAGGAATTGACGAGGCGATTTTACAGGTTGAACGCATTCAAGAACACACTTTTGACCCCAAAACAGGTTTAAATTTCCATGGTTATGATGAAAAGCGAGCGCAATTTTGGGCCAATAAACAAACCGGTCAATCTGCTCATACCTGGGGGCGGGCGCAAGGTTGGTATTGCATGGCCTTGGTTGATATTTTAGATTTTGTTCCAGAAAATCATCCCAAACAAAAAGAGTTAGTTAAAATTCTGCAACAAGTTTATACAGCAGTGCTCAAAGCCCAAGACCCCAAAACAGGCCTGTGGTGGCAAGTAATGGATATGCCTGCTGAGAAAGGAAATTATTTAGAATCAACCTGCTCTACCATGTTTGTCTATTCATTTTCAAAAGCTTACAGAAAAGGATATTTAGATAAAAATTTTATTACAGCAGCAAAAGTTGGTTTTAACGGCATTATCAAACAATTTATAAAAGAAAATGAAGATCAAACAATTTCAATCACAAAATGCTGCGCCGTGGCTGGTTTAGGAGGAAAAAATCCTCAGGATCGCGATGGCTCATTCGAATATTATATTTCAGAGCCTATTCGGGATGATGATGCCAAGGCTGTTGGTCCGTTTATTATGGCTGGTATCGAATTGCAAAAGATTTTAGACAAAAAATAGAACTTATAAAATTTAATTTAACACATAGAAACATAGATTTTATTTAAAAAGAATATCATAAGAAACGCATTTCTTTCACATAGCTATGTGTCTTTAGATTAGTGAAATGCCTGTTTTTGAGTTGCAGAATCTATGTTTATATGTATTTAAAATACAATTAGTTATGGTAAAAATAAAACCAGTTTTCCTTATTGGAATAGTAACATTATCAGCAATTTTCTACAGCAACAAGGTTGTTGCTCAAAATACATCTAAATCAGAAAGTAAGGTGTCAACAGACAAGAACCTTCCTTTCAATATGCCAAAAGTGCAAGTTCCAACATTTAAAGCTGATACTTTGAATATTGTTGATTTCGGAGCTATCCCAAATACAGAACAACTTTGTACAAAAGCGATTAATGATGCTATCAAAAAATGCTCTGAGTCGGGTGGAGGGGTTGTTATGATTCCTTCAGGATTGTGGACTACTGGTCCGATATACATGAAAAGTAACGTTAATCTGCACACACAAAACGGAGCTTACATTTTGTTTACAAGTGATTTAGGCCAATACAAACTAATCAATTCCTATTTTGAGGGCAATAAGGTTATTCGATGCGAGTCTCCTATTATGGGAGTTGACTTAGAAAATATCGCCATTACAGGTCAGGGTATTTTTGATGGTAATGGTTCTAAATGGAGACCCGTTAAAATTGGTAAATTGTCTAATGAGCAATGGAAAAATCTGATTAATTCAGGAGGTATTCTTTCTAAAGACGGTAAGACATGGTATCCCTCAAAAGGTTCATTTATTGGTAATGAACAAAAAGATAAGCTTCCAAAAACGCCTACTATTGGAAATATGGAGTCTTACAAAGAAGCGCTTCGTCCGGTAATGGTGAGCCTTGTGAATTGCAAAAAACTGCTTTTGGATGGTGTTACTTTTCAGAATTCTCCAGCCTGGAATGTTAATCCACTAATGTGTGAAAATGTTACGTTAAGCAATCTAACCATTCGTAATCCCTGGTATTCTCAAAATGGCGATGGACTTGATTTGGAATCCTGCCGAATTGGTACGGTAACCAACTGTCGCTTTGATGTTGGTGATGATGCTATCTGTATAAAGTCAGGTAAAGATCAGGAAGGGCGTGAACGCGGAAAACCAACGGAATTATTTGTAATTACCAACTGTATCGTTTATCACGCCCATGGAGGATTTGTAATAGGGAGTGAGATGTCGGGGGGTGTTCGTAACTTATTTGTTAAGAACCTTACGTTTATTGGTACTGATTGCGGATTGCGTTTCAAGTCAACCCGTGGTCGTGGCGGTTTAGTAGAAAATATCTGGATTGAGGACATCAGGATGACTGACATTCCTACGGAAGCAATACGTTTTGAGATGTATTATTTTAATAAGTCTGCAGTTGAAGACCCTGTCACAGGCGAAATGGTTGTCGAAAAAGTTGCTGTATCTGAGACAACACCAGTTTTCAAAAACATGTATTTCAAAAATATTTATGTTGATGGAGCCAAACAAGCAGTGAAGATCATGGGTATCCCTGAAATGCCTGTTGAAAACATACAATTTAAAAATATGATTGTCAAGTCGGATGCCGGAATTCTGATCAATTATGGGAAGAATATTCAATTTGACAATGTGGACT
This sequence comes from Flavobacterium cheongpyeongense, assembly GCF_003202435.1. Lineage (GTDB taxonomy): Bacteria > Bacteroidota > Bacteroidia > Flavobacteriales > Flavobacteriaceae > Flavobacterium > Flavobacterium cheongpyeongense. Next base: position 88,454 of record NZ_QJHK01000002.1, on the reverse strand, counting down.
TAAAACTTTCGGAATCGGGTATTTCTTCAAGACTTTTCAATACTCAGAATATCAATTTCAAAGGATTTAATACTGCAGGAGAAGATCAGGTGTTTTTGGTTGGAGGAGCAATAACTAAAGCTATAACGCTGAATATGTTGAATAGAAAATTGGAATCTAAAGATGTGAGGGTTCTTGAGTCAATTAAGAATCAGGTGAAAATAATCGAGTAAAATATCTGTAAATAAACCATTTAATTAAATAAACATTAGTGATCTCCCTCCAGGATCTTAATTTTTGAAACAAGGAGGAAATATTAACTATTTAAACCAAACCGCAAATGAAAAAACAATTTTTTATTTCCTTTTTGCTGATCTTTTTTTCAGTAATGGGATTTTCACAAACAATTCAGCGAATTGAAGCAGAGACTTTTAATGCTGCTTTAGGAGCAAAAGCAGAAACCAACAGCAGTCTTTCGGGAACGGGTAATGTTGGGTATATACAAAATAACACCTGGATTAAATTTACCGGGCATGTGTTTAATCAATATGACTCCAGTTTTACGGTAGCAGCTTCAGGAACTACGGGAGGTACTATTGAATTTAGGTTGGATTCAATAACTGGTACTTTAATTGGAACCGCAACTGTATCAGGAAGTACAGGATGGTCTGATTATAAAAAATTCTCAACCTCACTTACATCAACAACGGGTACACATGATTTGTATCTGGTTTTTAAAGGTGGAGGTGGTTATTTATTTAATGTCGATTATTTTGAAAAAGTGACAAATGATCCCTCTGCCATTACTTATACTTTAACAACCAATGTAAGTCCCGCTTCATCAGGAACAATTATTTCAAATCCTGCAGGAAACGTATTTCTACAAGGAACCGCAATCACATTGACAGCCAATAAAAACTTCGGATATAAATTTATTCGTTGGGAAGATGGTAATGGCAATCTTGTTTCTACAGCAAACCCATTAACGGTTACTTTGACTGAAAACACCACACTCATGGCTGTATTTCAATCGGTTAACACATACGATTTAACAGTAAATACCCAAGGAGCATTTGGTTTGGGAGAATATTCTATTGTTCCTGCAGGGAAAGATGGTGGTTTTGTAACTTATGAAGAGGGAACAAATTTAACTATAACGGCTATTGAAAATGATATTGTGAAATTCAGCAATTGGTCTAATGGATCAACGGCATTGAGTACATTGGTAACTATGGATGGAAATAAAAGCCTTACAGGAACTTATGATAATTTGTCATTCATAGCCGGATGGACATTTAAAACAGACCAATATGCACACCCGAGGATTGCAGAATTGTATTCGAGTATTGATAATAGACCACAGCTATTTGCTTATAATATAAATGATAATATAATTACCCCTAATGTACGAATTATAAATAGAGCTGGAAAAAATGGTTTTGCCGTATGGAACACCATACGACCTGATTTTTTCTATTTTAAAACCTCTTTTTCAACCGTTGGATATAAAAATATAAACATATCATCCGGACTTATTGGTTATTATTATGGTTGTGACGAATGGACTTTACAATATTCACTAGATGGTGTAAACTTTACCAATATTTCAAACATCACAACTATAAACACAAACTCAATTACGTCTATAGGAGGGGTTTTGCCAGCCGATGCGGAAGGAAAATCAATAGTATATATCAGGTGGTTTCCTAATGTGGCAGGACCAAAACATGGTAGCGCTGTTGATGTAACGGCAACTGTATTGTCAAATGTTATTGTCAAAGCCGATGAAGTTTTGGTTTTAGACGCTACGGCTCCTACGCTTCAATCTACCCTTCCGGACTCAGGAAATACGATGGCTAGTGCCAGCGGAAATATCATTTTGACCTATGATGAAAAAGTAAAATTTGGAGCAGGAAGTGTTGTTTTGAATGGCAAAACACTAACACCCGAATATACAAACAAAACGGTAAAATTTAGTTATTATGGTTTAGATTACAACACCCAATACACACTAAACATACCTGCCGGATTAATTACAGATCTTTCGGGAAATAACGCAAGTGCAACATCGCTAACGTTTAAAACAATGGTAAAGCCAGTGCCAACAAAACGTGTTTTTGATTTGATTGTTGATACCAATGCAACAACAACTCAAATTGCAGCCGGAAAATATGTAAAAACTATTGCCGATGCTTTTACTGCAATACCAACAAATTCGGCCTCAAGATTTTTTGTATTAGTAGCAGATGGGTCATACAATTTAGGAGGTGATGGTACAAATCCTCAAGGAAATGTTTTACAACTTGCCTCTGGAAAAAACAACCTTTCTTTAATTGCCCAATCAAAAGATAATGTGATTCTTAGAGGTAATCCAGGTTGGGGCATTAAAAACGCTGTATTATCTGTTGAAGCCAATGATTTATATATGGAAAATGTAACTATTGAGCACATAGACGGTATTACCACCGCAGGGCAGCGACCTGCTCTAAACCCTGCCGGAGACCGAAATGTATATAATGGCGTTCGATTAAGAAGCAAACAAGATACCCAAGTAACCGGTGGCGGCAGAAGTTTTTATTATAAATCAACAATTGAAGGCGATGTAGATTTTATTTGTGGTGGCGGAAGACATTGGTTCGAAGAATGTAAACTTGTTTCAGTTGGTCAGGGATATCTGGTAGCCCCTAATCATTTGGCAAGTGAACCCTATGGCTATGTTTTTAATAACAATACCATTACGGCATCTACAAGTTATTTTTTAGGTCGTCCTTGGCAAAACGCACCAAGAGCTGTTTATCTAAACACAACAATGATAAACGAACCTAACGCTCAAGGTTGGGCAAGTATGGGTACATTACCAGCACTATTTGCAGAGTATAATAGTGTAAATGCAAATGGAATAGCGGTTAATACATCTAACAGAACCAAAGTTTTTACAGTAAATGGTACCCCTCAAACAGGTGCTTACAATCCTGTATTAACCTCGGTAGAAGCATCAGCTTATACTATTGAAAACGTACTTGGCGGTTCAGAGCATTGGAATCCGCTTTCGATAGTTGAACAAATTGCCGCGCCATCTAATTTTTCTAATTCGGCAAATACCTTGACTTGGGATGATAACCAATATGCTATGTGTTATGTATTAATTAGAGACGGAAAAATTTTGGCTACCACTACCGGAACTAGCTATACAGATACCACTGCAACAGCAGGTTCGCACCAATACACCATACACGCAGCCAATGAATTTGGAGGTTTGAGTGCAAAAAGTACGCTTACAACAACAACTTTGGGATTAGAAACTGCAAACGAATTAAAAGAAATTTCTGCTTATCCAATACCTGTAAAAGACATTGTTACACTAGCATTACCCGAAGGAATTGGAAATTTGAACTATACTATTTATTCTGCTCAGGGACAGAAAGTTAAATCGGGTGTGTTAGAACACGCAGCCCCTTCAATAGATTTAAACGGTTTACAATCTGGAGCTTATATTATTAAAATGAAAAACACAAAAGGGGATATTTATCAGGTAAAAATTGTTAAAAACTAGAAAAAAACTGGAAATGAAAAAACAATTATTTATTTCCCTATTGCTGATGTTTGTATCAGCAATAGGGTTTTCGCAAACCACCCAACGACTTGAAGCTGAAAATTATAGCACCTACAATGGAGTATCTATAGAAACCAATGCTGCGCTCTCAGGTGGTAAAAATATAGGAAGCTGCAAAAATGGCTATTGGGTTAAATTTGCAGCGCATGCATTTAGCCAATATGATACCCGTTTTGATATTGCAGCTGCCAGTAAAACACAAACAGGGTCACCAACGGTTGGAGCTTTGGCAGGAACTGTTGAAATAAGAATAGATGCTGTTACGGGTACGTTAATTGGTACTGCCAATATTAATACAACTTCTACAGCCAATTGGACAACGTATCAAACTATATCTGCAACTATAGCGCAAACAACCGGTACACATGATTTGTATTTTGTATTCAAACCCGTTGCTGGAAACAACTATGTAGGTAATTTTGATTATTTTGAAAAAGTAACCAATAACCCCAATGTTGCCATATATACTTTAACAACCAATGTGAGTCCGGCTTTGACAGGAACAATAATTGGTAATTTATCGGGTACTCAATACACAGAAGGAACTCAAATAACTGTAACAGCAAACCCTGGCTATGGCTATGTTTTTTTAAGATGGGAAGATGCCAATGGCAACCTTATTTCTACAAATAGAACACTTTCATTTGCTATGACAGCAGCAAATACTACCTGTGTTGCGCAATTTGTTGCAGAGACTTTTCCAGACGTTGCTACAACTCAAATGCTGCCAAATATACCGGCCACACAGTATGTAATTACAGAGGCAGTATATGGAGGCAGCACTGCAAATTTGAATAATGCAACAGCTATAAATGCCGCCATAAATGCCGCTAACGCTGCAGGAGGTGGAACAGTTGTTGTTCCTGCTGCTGCTGCACCTTTTTTGAGCGGGCCTATTACGATGAAAAGTAATGTCAATCTTCAAATTTCAGCCGGAGCAACCCTGCAATTGATGCCTTACGGAAACGGAAACGGAGTTCCTGCAGGTTCTTATCCAAACAGCGGAACAGTAGATACTTATACAACTTTTATTTATGGAGAAAACCTTACCAATATTGCCATAACCGGAGGCGGTACTATTGAAGGAGATGGTAGCGCCTGGTGGACAGCCTTTGATGCCACCGGCATTGGCCGTCCGGGAATAATACGTTTTAAGGCCTGTAATAAGGTTTTAGTTTCGGATATTACAATACATAACGCCCCCAATGTTAGTCTTACCATGGGAAAAAGCGGTAGTGGCCGTGGCGGAAACGGAACAATTAAGAATGTAACAGTTATGGCACCAGAAACCGCTCCAAACACAGATGCACTAGATGTATGGTACTGGGACGGATTGGATGTATTGAACTGTAAATTCTCTGTAGGAGACGATGATGTGGCTATAGATGCCAATTCTCAAAACATTAAAATTAAAAATTGTGCTTTTGGCGAAGGACACGGAGTTTCTATAGGAAGTTATACCTCTAACGTAAACAATGTTTTTGTAGATAATTGTAGTTTTAATGGCACTTCAAACGGATTTCGTCTAAAATCTGCCATTGACCGAGGGGGGAACGAAACTACTTTTTACTATTCAAATGTTACAATGGAAAATGTATCGACCCCATTTGCCATTACCAGTTGGTACCCAAAAGAACCTACGGCAGCACCAGCAACTTTGGTAGCAGGTACAGTGACGGGTACTACCCCAACCTGGAAAAACATTACCTTCAAAAACATTACAGTAAACAATTCTACCAATGCAGGAGTGCTTTTTGGTTTACCCGAATCGCCAATTACCAATGTTGTTTTTGATAATGTAAAAATTAACGCCACTGCCAAAGGGATGGTTGCCAATTTTGTAGCAGGGCTTGTGTTTCAAAACTGTTCTTCAATTACAATACCCAACGGTTCAGGCAATGCGATTATTTCGTATAGTGCAGAATCTGTAAGCGGCAGCAATATAATAAACGGAATTAATACAACGACGGGAGCCCCAACCACATGCAATTTATCAGTAGGAGATATAAGTTTTACTAATAAATTTTCTTTTTATCCAAATCCTGTAAAGGGAGGTAATTTTACTATAAGTACGGATTCAGGTATTGAAAAAATTGTAATTTATAATCTTTCCGGGACAAAAATAAAAGAATTAAACGGGAACGATTTAACTCAGCAAACCATTGATGTTGAAGGATTTTCTACTGGTTGTTATCTTGTGCAAATTATGTTAGACAATGGGAAAATTAACACAGCGAAGTTAATCAAAGAGTAAATCTGTTTACAATTAGCATTTTTGATGTTTTGGAAATAAAAAAGGTGGATTAGAGCCTATAATTTGTACAGGCTTGAATTTACCTTTTTTTGACTTACCAGTTTTAGCAGTAATAAAATTAACCTAATTATAGAAAGCAGAATATTATCAAAAGTATAATATAACCACACATAATTAACCTAATTTTTATCATAAGATCTATTAAAAACCACTTTAAGATTATAAATTATGAAAAAAAATATATTTTCAACTCTACTATTTTTATTGATTAGTATTATCTCATTTGCTCAATCCTCATGTTATGAAACTGTTATACTGCCAAAAGATCCCAAATTAGGCGGAGGAGATAAGCAAGGATCTGTTCTTATTGGAAATACTTACGGTCCAGGGCAAGGTCCTGGTATTTATGTAGTTGCTGATGGTGCCTATCGTTTGTATATGAATGGCGAATTATTAGCCTATGATTATGGAGCAGGTCGCAGTCGATTTATTCCTCTAACTTTTTTGCCAGGTACAAATGCAATATCAGTTTTAGGCGTTAATGGCGCTGCTGCTCCGGGTGTTATGATACATATTGATGAGCTTCACCAATCCTATGGAACCAACGCCAATTGGAAGTCAAAAACGTCAAATTATATATTTGATGTCAACTGGAAGAATAAATCTTTTGATACTTCGCAATGGGGAGGCGCAACAGAGCAATCTACAGGTTCTTTAACCAGTACACCAAGCGGTTTGATTATTTCTGGGGCAAAATTTCCTAGTAATTCTAACGCTAAGTGGATATGGACCGGTAGTACCAGCGATCCTAGTGGAGTTTTTCGTTTTACGTTTGACATTAAAGCCTTTGGATATGGAGCTGCAACCAATGGAGGAGAAAATGCAACCGTTGTTGTAGTGGATAATATGAATGATTTTTTGACAGAAAACCAAAAAGCAGGGCCTAGAATCATATTATTAAAAGAAGGAACGTATGATTTTAGAGAATATAAAAACACAAACACTTGCTTTGTACCTTGTAATTCAACACTAAACACATATAAAGGGGATTTTGTTGATCTTGCAAATAATTGCCCAGGGACTAAGCGCACCGTGCAATCTTGGTCAAGACTTGTTTGGGTTGGAAAAGACAAAAGTTATATAGGTATGGGGCGTGGTGCCTCACTTAGAGGGGCTTCTTTTTATTGCAACAATGGGCAATCCAATATGATTTTTAGAAATCTCAAAATTTGGGATGTCAATCCGCACATTATAGAAGCTGGCGATGGTATTTCAGTCAATGGAGCACCCAATGTTTGGGTAGATCACTGCACCTTCAAATGGATCAGTGACGGAAATGATGTTTCAGGAAGTAATGGTCAGACCTGGTCTTGGAATTATGTGAATGGAGATAATGAATTTATGTGTTCTAAAAGTGATAATTATGCCGCTGCAATTGACAATTCAAAACTAACCTATGACCACGTTTATTGGGAAAACTGTCAGGGTAGAGATCCTGATGCTGCAGGGGGTGATTTTATTCACATTATAAACAATTATCATAATGTTAATAAATACTATGCAGTAGGAGGACTCAATTCTTCTGAAATTCTTGTAGAAGGTACCGTTTTCAATACCGTATCACAACCCTTAATTGCTGGGAGTAATGCCAAAATATACCAGAGAAACAATCAATTTATCAGTTCAGGATCTTTTAGAAGAGACAATGTAGTTATAGCCGATTTTAAAGATCCAGTATTTACTCCACCCTACACAATACCTATTGAAAATTTATCTACTGTTGCTGCTTCTGTAAAAAATGGAGCCGGGGCAGGAGGTCGTTGGAGAACACTACCGTTATATACAGATGCAGCCTTGCAATCTAATAAAGCACCTGTTGTGGTAATAACATCACCTATTGATACAGCATTGTTTTCTAATCTAAATTCTATAATAATCAATACAAATGCTTCCGATGCTGATGGAACTGTTGCGAAAGTTGAATTTTATAGTGGAACGATAAAACTTGGAGAAGATACCTCGGCTCCCTATTCATTTACAATTACCAATCCTGCTGCTTGTAGTACGTATTCCATTGTTGCCATTGCAACAGATAATAACGGAAACACAACCATGTCAATGCCCGTAATATTTAATGTTAATAACACTTATACCATATATAAAACCAATACAGCTCCCGTAATTGACGGAAATATTGATGGCTTGTGGACTAATGCAAATGGATATGCTCCTGCTTTAAACAAAAATTTAACGGGCGTAATATCAAATGAAGTAGATTTATCTGGAACCTGTAAAGCTTTATGGGATACCAATTATTTGTATCTACTGGCAAATATTACTGATAATGTAAAAGTAAATGATAGCCCAAACTTTTATGACGATGATTCTGTTGAATTTTATGTAGATATAAATAATGATAAATCAACTTCGTATGGGGCTAATGATGCACAGTATTCTTTTGGTTGGAATGACGGCTCGAATGTAGGAACGTTGCCTTCCGGAAGATCTACAAATGGAATTAATTATGCCATAACCTCTAACGCAAATGGTTACATTCTTGAAGCAAGAATCCCCTGGACAACCATGCAGGCTGTTCCGCAAATTGGACAACAACTAGGTTTTGATTTCATGACCAATGATGATGATGATAATGGCGCAAGAGATGGAAAATTATCATGGAACGCATCAACAGATGCTGCTTGGAATAACCCATCCTTGTTTGGAACTGCGGTACTACAAGGGGTAATTTCAACATCGAGAATTAATAACTCTAAAAATAATCCGGAAATATTTATGAATAATTCAGATGAGACGAATTCGAATTCAAACAGCGTTACGCTGTTTAAAGTATATCCAAACCCTACTACAGGTATTATTAATATTGACACATCACAGAATGCCTTGGTGCATGTGTACGATTCTGCGGGTAAAAAAGTTTTAGAAAAACAAATCACAACCACCAATAATCAAATTGATTTAACGAATCAAATTACGGGAATATACATACTAAATATTTCTACCGAAGATGGTCAATATAAAACTATAAAAGTAGTTAAGCTATAAGTTTTACACTTTTTAATTTACCCAAAAAGCATAATAAGCCTTAAAGTCAATAATTCAAGTGCTTTGAATTCTGGTGTTTACACTATTAATATAAAAAAACACGGAAGGAGTTGTTTATAAAGTAAAAAGCGGTTAAAAATTAGATTGAACAAGTTCAGGAGTTCTGCAATGCTAAGGTGATAAAATATTTAAAAACATATTGAATTTAAGTAATAAGAACTTCCAATTATTAGTATTTACAGCCAGCACAAGCAGTACTCTTGACACAAGTTATAAAAACAAATAAAATTATGATTTTTAGGAAAAAAAAGATCAGATAAACTATTTAAACCAAATAAAACCAAAATGAAAAAACAATCTTTTATTTCTATACTACTGATATTTTTTTCAGTAATAGGTTTTTCGCAAACCACACAACGGCTTGAAGCGGAAAATTACACTACCTTCAACGGAGTATCCATAGAAACAAATACAGCACTCTCTGGTGGTAAGAATATCGGAAATTGTAAAAATGGATATTGGGTAAAATTCGCAGGACATGTTTTTAATGAGTATGATACCCGTTTTGATATCGCAGCAGCCAGCAGGACACAGGCAGGATCGCCAACTGTTGGAACCCTTACCGGAACTGTTGAAATAAGAATAGATGCTGTTAATGGTACTCTAATTGGTACAGCCAGTATTAATGCTACTTCAACCGGAAATTGGACGACATATCAAATCGTTTCTGTTACTATAGCCCAAACGACTGGTACACATGATTTGTATTTTGTGTTTAAACCTGTAACCGGAAATACATATGTAGGTAATTTTGATTATTTTGAAAAAGTGACCAATAACACGAATGTTTTCATCTATACTTTGACAACCGGTGCAAGTCCGGCTTCTGGAGGAAATATTTATTCTGGTCAGTCAGGAAACCAGTTTGTTGAAGGGACTCAAATTACCCTGACAGCAGTTCCTAAATTTGGATACAGTTTTTTGCGATGGGTAGATGATAATGGAAATCCCGTTTCAACTGCTAATCCGGTTACCTTAACTATTGCTTCAAATGCAACTTATATAGCAGAATTTAAAGTTGCTAATACGCCCACCATCTCATATATTAACTCTATTGGCACAACGCCTTTGACAGAGTTAACCCCAACAGTTTATACAGAAGGGACTTCAGTAACCTTGCCCGTTCCGTCGATGACAGGTTACACATTTTACGGATGGTCAACATCGCCAACAGTACCCAATACGATTAAAAAAATTGAAACCACCACAACAGGCAGTCAGATTTTTTATGCTTTCTGGGGAGCAGCAGGAGGAAATGAAAAAGAAACCCCTGCTTTTCCCGGTGCAGAGGGTTATGGTAAATATGTTACCGGTGGCCGTGGCGGAAAACTGATTTATGTAACCAACTTAAATGATTCAGGTGCAGGTTCACTTCGGGATGCGATTAATCAGCCAGGACCAAGAATTGTTGTTTTTAAAGTATCTGGTACAATTAAACTGGAAAGCGAATTGAGCATTACTGACAACATTACCATTGCTGGTCAGACGGCTCCGGGCGGAGGTATTACCCTGAGAGATTATAATGTTAAGATAAGAGGCAATAATGTTATAATTCGTTATTTACGTTTTAGAATGGGCGATACTTTTAATATACAAAATGACGCACTTGGAGCGCGTTTTCAGCAGAACATTATTATTGATCATTGTTCAATGAGCTGGTCAACGGATGAATGTGCTTCGTTTTATGAAAATAAAAATTTTACTATGCAATGGTGCGTTATTTCTGAAAGTCTTCGGAATTCGGTTCATGATAAAGGGGCACATGGTTATGGTGGAATTTGGGGTGGTTTGAAAGCTTCTTTTCATCACAATTTGCTGGCACATCACGACAGCAGAAATCCAAGACTTGGAGAATATGCCGCTCGTACCGTTCCTTTAGAGGGCTTACTTGATATACGCAATAATGTTATTTACAATTGGGGACTTAACAGCTGTTATGGAGGTGATGCAATGAATGTGAATTTGGTAAACAATTATTGGAAACCAGGACCAGGAACCTCTAATTCCACCAAAGAAAGAATTTTGTCAACCGGCAGAAATTTAGATCCAACTTCACCTCTTTACCAAATTTGGGGGAAATTTTTTATCGATGGAAATTATATAAATGGTTCCAATCGTGCAACCCAAGATAACTGGACTTATGGAGTATATAACCAGTTTCACGGTAGTCAGCTTCCGGTTAGTAATGCCGATAAAGTAGCAATGAAGATTAATGCTCCACACAATCCGGGCGAGATTATTACTCACAGTGCAACAAAAGCATATGAATTAGTTTTAGATTTTGCAGGAGCAAGTTTGTATAGAGATGCTGTAGATAAAAGAGCTGTAGATGATACCCGATCTGGAAGTGCAACTATTATGAACGGCGGTAATGGAAGTACAAATGGCTACATTGATACACCTGCAGCTGCAGGTGGATGGCCGGAGTTGCCGACTGAAACAGCACCTTTAGATACTGATTTAGATGGGATGCCGGATGCATGGGAAACAGATAAAGGATTAAATCCGGCAAATGCCGCTGATGGAAATTTGAAAACACTTGACACAGAATATACCAATATAGAAGTCTATATCAACAATATTGTAAAAACCATCACAGATATTCAAAACGGAACTCTGGGAGTCGATGAATATTCTAAGAAAAGCAATCTTTTTTATGCTTATCCCACAGTTGGTAAAAACAAAATAACTTTAAAGTCCTTTGTTGATTATGATACTGTAACGATTATCAACTCTGCCGGAATTGTTGTAAAGAAAATTACCACAACAAATACCGAAACCGAAATTTTAGTAAATGAGCTGGCACATGGAATTTATTTTATCAAAAGTTCAAAAACAGGACTAACGACAAAAATAATCATTCAATAAATTTTAAATTAGAGATTCTATTATTGATTTTTACTGATAATAATGAGTCCAATTCTTATATTTGATGTTCAGTTAAGAACCATCGGCTCCGCCTGGTCTGACACTATTTAACTAATGATGTCATCCAGAGCAGAGTCGAAGGTCTTTAACCTGCTGTCAGAATCAGTTAAGCCTGAACCTTATTTCAATTTCAGTATAAGGCTACAATATTTAATAAACAAAAAATGAGATTATTTGACAAAGCCGTTTTTATCCTGATTTTTATTCTGAATTTCCAGATTTGGGCTCAGAAAACTAATATTGTAATCCCCAGAGATACTTCTTTTAATACCACCAATGAGTATAAAAAGCAATTTAAACATTTTCCGTACATAAAAGTGGCTAAAGATATCTTGCCAAAAGGCGTTACAGAAAACCGACAGGTTATTTATACAACATTAAAAAATACACCTTTTGGAGACAGGGATTTACATGTGGATGTTTTCTCTCCAAAGAAATCCGGAAAATATCCCGCTTTGATTATGGTTCATGGTGGAGGATGGCGATCCGGAGATAAAAAATTACAGATTCCGATGGCGCAGAAATTAGCGTCAAAAGGCATAGTGACAGTATGTGTCGAATACCAGCTTTCGATGGAAGCAAAATACCCGGCAGCAGTTTTCAACATCAAATCAGCTGTGAGATGGATGCGGGCAAATGCAGAAAAATATAACATTGACCCCAATAAAATAGCTATTTCAGGTTGTTCTGCGGGTGGACAGTTGGCAATGTTGGTAGGACTTACAAATGGCGTGCAGTCTAAAGAAGGGGATCATGGAAATTTAGGTTTCTCAAGTGAAATTCAGGCAATCGTTGATATTGACGGAGTAGTCGATTTTATGGCGCCATCGTCTCTTAATCTAAACCGAAAACCGAATTCTCCTGATATAGAGTGGCTTGGAGGTACATTCTATGAAAAACCGGAAATATGGAAGGATGCTTCCGGCATTTTTTGGGCAAACGAAAAGTCTTGCCCTGTTTTATTCATCAATAGTGGTTTTTCGAGATTTCATGCGGGTCAGGACGAGTTAATCGGGATGATGAAAGAGTGGGGGATCTATACCGAAGTGCACAAATTTGATGTACAAATGCATCCTTTCTGGCTGTTTGAACCATGGGTGGATCCTACCGTCAATTATATTTATGATTTTTTAATTAAAAACCTGAATAAATAAAAGTAGCAAACCATGGAATCTATTTACACAAAACATCCGTTCAAGTTTTTTTGTAGGGAAACAAAACAAATTATGTGTCGAGATGTATTTTGAAGAAAACTTTTTTGTTCTTGATGTAATTTTCTACCGAAAATCACTCCTGATGAAAATCCATCCTCAAAAACTAAATTATTCTGAAAGAACATAATCAATATACCCCAAAAAACAAACTCCTGCAAATATGAAATCAAAATTAAAAGCCTCAATATTTTGCATTGCAGCCTCCCTTGTCATAATGGCTTTTACGATAAAAAAAACAAATGTACCAACCATTTATTTGATTGGACTTGTTGATCCAAAAACTATTTTTTTACTTTATTTTTGGGGCAATTTTTTTACCTGCATCCTTATTTTCAGTTATTCCTTTTCCTATGCTACAAGTGATAACAGAAAAACCCTAAAATGGTTTGGTTTAGGTAAACTACTGCTGACCATCGCATGGGTATTGATTATCCTGAGAAACAGCATTGACGATTTTATCTCGATTAATGTTGCAAACTCCATGATTTTTTGTGCCTGCTGTTATGAAACGATAGCGATGTTATCGCTTCTTAAAGTTCATGCAAAGAAACGTTACAGGCTTCAAATTGCAATTACTATTGTTGCCATATTCGTTTTCAATCTGGGAACTTTTTTAGGAAGCACAATGAATACGCGGGTTTTAATTGTAGCTATCGGAGTATTTGCTATTTATTTGCCCGCAACAATTCATTATTTTACTGAAAAAGGCCAAAATTTCTTCAGAGCCTTTTATGTATTCTGCTATATCGGATTTGAGATTCTGATTGTAATGCGGGCAATTTACAGGTATATGCATCCCAAGAATCAGTTTTTCTCCCACGACATACTGGATAGTTTTTATAGCATCGGTTTATTTTTATTGACCCTTGTTGGAATCGTGGGTTTTTTATTGCTGGTAAAAGAAAAGCAGGATCAGAAAATCCAGAAGCTTCTGGAGGACAAAAACCAATTCTTTTCTATTATATCACATGATTTAAGAGGACCATTAGGATCAGCTGTTTCCCTCTCAGAATTATTATTTGAAGACATCGATAAATATGATAAGGAGGAAATCAGGGAAATTTCAGAAATGCTCTGTCAATCCAATAAAAACAGCTACAAACTACTCGAAAACCTATTAGAATGGTCACGTGTGCAAACCGGAATGATTGTATTCAGTCCCCAAAAAATAGTGCTAAATACATTGATTGAAGAAAATATAGAACTGAATAAAAGTGCCGCATTAAATAAAAATATAACTCTTTTTTTTGAATCAGCAGATCTTATCGAAGCTGAAGCAGATAAAAATATGATTGATACTATTTTACGTAATTTACTGAGTAATGCCATTAAATTTACTGATAGAAACGGTAAAATTGAAGTAAGACTATCAAAAACAGACCAAAAAGTAGCAATATCTGTTACTGACAACGGTATTGGAATTCCTGATGATATCAAAGAAAAGTTATTTAAAATAAACAGAAAAGTGATCCAAAAAGGAACCCAAAATGAAGTTGGCAGCGGACTCGGATTATTGCTTTGCACGGAATTCATAAACATCCATAATGGCAAGATTTGGGTAGAAAGTCAGCATGATAAAGGCAGTTGTTTTAAATTTACCCTGCCGTTAGAACAGATTTATTAGGCAATGTTTTAGCAGGATCTGTTTTTTATGTCTCATAAATGTTGCTATCGAGCACCAAAAGATCATTTTATAATCCGTATATTTCTACTACTGAAAAATCTGAACTTTTTTAAGGACTTTCTTTTTGGGGATTAATTTTAATCCTGCTAACCTCCAAAAACTTTTTTTATTAATGCCTTTTTTATTAAAATAAAAAACATCGGGTACAGGAAGTTTTACTGTCTTATCCTCACATTCGACTTTGTATATGATCATATCATATAAGAGGCACTCTTTTTTGTTAGAAACTATGATGCGACCATTATCCCACCGGATTTTATCATGCATCCTGCTGTAAAAATATGACTCAAAAAGTGGTTTTATTCTCCCTTCCTGATGAGCCTTACAGACTACATGGGTCATGCTTCTGTGGTTCGGAAAATCAAAAATCGTTATACCTGGAGTTTGAATTTCCTCAAATAAAAAATCACATTCATCAAACCCTGAATATTCGGGATAAGAAAATATTTTTTGATAATCCGGACTTTCCATGAACAATGTACGCATTAAATCATTGTTCCGATAAAGACAAAATGTACCTGTTATAAAGTCTTTATGCGCACTTACCAGATCATATTGATTTAAAATAACAGGTGTAATAAAACTTCTGATGTTACCATAAACCATATCAATATCAGCATGTCCCCAAAAATCATATTTTTTAAGAATCTCCTGAAATAAAAAACCATGAGCAGGTTTGAAATCACATAATTTATACGGTTTATCGAAATTTAATTCGAAACCTAATTTTTTGATTGCCATATCTTTGAAGTCCTCAAATGACATATTTACTATAATCACATTAGACGGTTTGTCTGGAATTTCCTGCGTATTCCCGGTCACAATAATGAAATCAATTGTTGGATTATGGATACAAGATTTTATAAAATACGGAAAATACCATGGGTAATCACCATACCAACAGGTCATCAAGGCTATAGAATGTTGTTCGTTCATTTATATAAGTAAATTTATAAAAAAGGTTATTTTGTAGCAGATCCTTTTTAACCAATACCGGCCACTTTTTGTCTATAAAGGTCTGCAAGTTATGAAACGGAATGTCTTTGGCAAAGAGAAAACAGCATAAAAAACACTAATTCGATTGCAGGCAGAAAACTATTTCTTCCTTGTATAGGCAGCGTCTAGTCTTGAATCTTTCAATACATTTTTTAGCCAATACAAAGGGGTAAAACAGCTTGTTTAAGTTTCAGGTTATTAATGATATCGAAAGTATTTATTTAAATTATTTCGGAATATAAAGCACAGTTAAAAAAAAATGCCTTTTTTTGTAAGTGTTGATTATACAATTAACCCGTTGAATGGAAATATTCAAATGCATCAGCTCTAGTTTTTTGTCTGGAGAAACGGAACAAAAAAAGTATTGAGAACCATTTTTAATGATAATTTTTCTGTTCTTGATACTATTTTATATTGAAAAATTACTTGAAATGGTTCAAATTATTATCAAAAACCAATTACAATTAACACATTAAGATTAGCTGTAATCTATACTGTGGCACAATAATTTAAAAAAAATGAAATATATAAAACTCTTTTTCTGGTTCGTTTTTATCATTCCTGTGTGTTTTTCGGCACAAACAAAAGCGACTATAAGCATCGAAAACAATTCGGATACAGACCGAAAAGAAGCCGTTGTGGCAATAAGCTGGAAAACTATTTTAGACCGTTACCCTAAAATTGATACTTCAAATTTTGTTGTGATCAATACAAAAACCAGGAAACAAGTCATTTTTCAGTTAGAACACGGCACCTCTTCTGCTATTCAAAATTTACTGGTTCAGATCGATGTAAAAGCAAAATCAAAACTTAATCTTTCTATTCAGGAAGGAAAACCTGAAATATTTACCGTAAAAACCTATGCACGATATGTGCCGGAACGCAAAGATGATTTTGCATGGGAAAACGATCAGATTGCCTTTCGTACTTACGGTAAAGCAATTGAAGGATCAAACGAAGACGCTTTCGGTTTTGATGTATGGGTAAAGCGTACCTCCAGAATGATTATTAACGAACGTTATCAATTGGCTGACTATCACACAGATCATGGCGATGGCCTGGATTATTATCAGGTAGGGCATACCTTAGGCGCAGGAAATATGGCACCCTATGTAAAGGATACCGTTCGCTATTCAGCCAATTATCACAGATGGAAACTTCTTGATAATGGACCGTTACGCTCAACCTTTCAATTGATTTATGATGAATGGAATTCCGGCGGAATAAAAGTCACTGCTGTAAAAACAATAACACTGGATGCCGGCTCGCAACTCAGTCGGGTAGAAAACGTTTTTAATTTTGATGAAGACAAACCAATGCCGCTGCCTGTTGTAGTAGGAATTAGCAAAAGACCAGCTGCCGGAAATATTTTGTTGAATGAACAACAAGGAATTATGGCATATTGGGAACCTACTTTCGGAAAAAATGGAACCACAGCTGTTGGCTCTATATTGACAACACCAACAAATATGTGGGCAGACAAAGTACAGCTGTTAGCCAAAACAACAGTCAATAATAACGAACCTATTATTTACTACACCGGTGCTGCCTGGGATAAGGCCGGAAAATTTACTGATGCTAAAAAATGGTTTGAATATCTTGAAAATTTTTCTCTGGAAATAAAGAATCCACTCATTATCAGTGTAAAATAATGTAAGGTTCTGTTTCGAATTTCAAAACTTCAAAAGACATATTTTAGAGAGGATATAGAAATTGAAGAAGTAAAAGTAATTTTGAACATTAATAATAAAAAAAACATAAAAACAAGATTTTAGCACAAAATACGGAGTTATATTAAGGAATTTATTATCATATTAATATAATTTTTCGATATTAAGTTCTTTTAAAATATATTTGCAGGATGAGTACAAAAAGAATTACCATATACGATTTAGCAAAAGAACTGGGGCTTTCTGTATCCTATGTTTCCAAAGCCCTGAATGGTAAACCGGGAGTTAGGGAAGAGATAAGAGAAACGGTTTTAAAAAAAGCTGCAGAGCTTAATTTCAAACATAATACACAGGCCGCAAACTTAAGATATGGTTCCTCCAGAACCCTTGGCGTCATTGTACCTCAGATCAATCAAAGTTTTTTTTCAGATGCGATTTCCGGAATTGAAAAAGCATGCACGGAAAACAAACACAACCTGATTATTTGTCAGTCACATGAAAAATCGGATATTGAAGAAACAGCAGTCGAAACACTGATTCACCAGAATGTTGACTGTATTTTAATTTCTCTTTCCAAAGAAACACAGTCCGCTCAAATCCTGGAGCAGGTGTTAGAACACAAGATCAATGTTGTCCAATTTGACCGATGTGATGAAAATTTTCCCAGTCACAGAGTTATAAATGATAATAAGGACGCTACCTATAAAGCAGCAAAAAGCATGATCGAAGAAGGTTACCAACGACTTGCGTTTATTGGAGGTCCTTTGCACATGGACTTATACATGAATCGAAAAGAAGGTTTTATTAAAGCAGTCAAAGAGGCCGGAATGTACGTTCCGGACCATTTTATTGTAAATGATAATATAAGTAAAGAAAATGCTTTTCAGACCGCCCTGAAACTTCTTGCCTTACCTGAACCTCCGGACGCATTTCTGGCAATATCAGATTTACAGGCTTTAGGAATTATGCTGGCCATAACACAATCAGGACTTAAAACGCCGCAGGATATTGGTATTTTTGGATATGCTAACGAACCTTTTACTGAAATCATTACCCCTTCAATATCTTCAGTAGATCAAAATAGTGAAAAAATGGGGTACCAGGCCGCCATGGTTTACTTTGACCACATTTTGAAAAATAAGGACAGTAATGAAATAATTACCAAAATAATAGAATCGGATCTCATTATCAGAAACAGCTCAAAAAGAAGTAATGTAGTGATAAATATGTAGTAAATCCTGTCTTTTAATTAGAGAATTTATATCAATTATTTTCTGCACACTGCAAAATACAACTCCTGTGTCTTTTATTCCGTGTATACTTTCTCAGCAATATCATCGAAGATTGAGGCATCCTGAACCATTTCGTTGTTAAGGCAAGTTAAGGCAAAAAAGCGTTTTAAAACCATAATTCAATTGTTAATAATTACATCACAAATTTGAACTATAATTTATATTATGTAAAATACAAAATAAGTTATTTTGTACCAATCATAAAATACCGCATGGTTATAAAAAAAATTAGGTAAAAGTTTTTTATTAAAACTTAAACACAAGATAATCAATAAAATACATTGAATAATTATTCTAATTGCTTGGAATTTCAAGAAGAAATTAAGAATTATGCAAATCATTCGTTTTGAAATAACAATATGCTATAATGATTTTTTATTTTATTATTTTTACATTTGATTTATTAAATTTACTATGAATACAATTGCTGAGCATATTGCAGATTTTTTAAAAGAATATCCACCATTTGATAATTTGACATTTCAGGAACTCTATAATATTGCAACCAATATACGTGTGATAAATTTAGAGAAGCATGCCGTATTGTTTCAAAACAATGATATACTTCATGATAGTTTTTATGTTGTCTCTTCCGGAATTATCAATCTAACCACCGTTGCAGATGCCGAGGAAACCATTGTTAACAAATGCCATGAGGGGGATATTTTTGGTTTGCGTCCATTTTTTGCAAAAAACAACTACATGATGACAGCCAAAGCACGCGAAGAAAGCATTGTTTATGCTATTCCGATTGCTGTTTTCAGACCATATGTGGTAAATAATTCAGATGTTTTAAATTTCTTATTAGAAAGTTTTGCAATTAATTCACGTCATACAAAAGACAATGTAAATTCTGGTAATAAATTGGTCTCTGATAATGTGTTTTATTCTGACACACAATCAGAAATGCAATACATCCAGTCTCTGAACTATAATAATTCACCTTTGACCACCACAGGAGATAAAATCATAAAAGATGTTGCTATTTTAATGACAGACGCTATGGTTGATAATATTGTTGTCTGTGAAAATAATAATCCTATAGGTATTTTAACGGATGCCGACTTATCTTCAAAAATTGCTACAGGTCGTTATCCAATTACAGCAACTATAGATAAAATTATGTCGTCTCCTGTTGTTACTGTTATTGAAAATGTTTCTTTGGCTGAAGCTCAGTTATTAATGTTAAAACACAATGTGACGCATTTATGTGTTACTAAAGACGGAACAAACAAATCGGTTGTTAAGGGAATTATTTCTGAACATGATTTGATTGTAGCTCAGGCCAGTAATCCTGGCGTTTTGATTAAAGAAATTAAGAGATCACAATTACCAAAAGATCTAAAGCAAATTCGGGATCGATTATCTGACTTGATTCAAAACTCAATTCAAAAAAATATTACAATTTCACATGTGTGTAATATCGCCAATGAAATCAATCTGGCACTGATAAAACGTGCAATTGAACTAACAATTTTGGATCTCGGCTCCCCTCCTGCCCGTTTTGCATGGCTAAGTATTGGTAGTCAGGGAAGAAAAGAACAACTTTTACTTACAGATCAGGACAGTATATTGATTTTTGAAGATGTAACACCCGAAAAATACAGAGAAGTAAAAGATTACTTTTTAAGATTAGCCAAAAGAACAACTTCACTCTTGGAAAAAGTAGGATATGAATATTGTCCAAATGGTCATATGGCAAGTAATATGCTGTGGTGTAAATCACTGACAGACTGGATTAAACAATACAATAGCTGGATGAATACTCCAGGTGAAAACAGTAATGATTTGAGCAGTATTTTCTTTGATTATGAAATTGTTTTTGGTGAACCAAAAATTGAGGAGGCTGTTGAAAACGTCATTTTTAAAAATTCAATTAACAATCCTTTATTTTTTGATTTTTTAGGCAATGATGCCCTAAAGAAGAATTCGCCACTAAGCTTTTTTAAAAAATTTATTTTAGAAGAAGAAGGTCCTTATAAGATGAAATTTGATATTAAAACAAGAGCCTTAATGCCTCTCATTGATTCTGCAAGATTATTAATATTAAGTTTTAATATTAAAGGAATCAATAACACGTATTTGAGATTTAAACAACTGGCTATTTCAGATTCTAAAAATGCTGAAATATATCTAAGTTGTGCCGAAGCTTTTTTGACATTATTAAAATTCAGAACCATCGAAGGCTTAAAAAATGATGATTCAGGTCAATATATCAATATAAAAGAGTTATCTAAAGCAGACAAAGAGAAATTAAAAAATGCATTAGCTCCTATGCGTGATCTCGAGGAGTTGATTAAGAGTAAATTTCAACTTACACAATTTTCATGATATGCTGGACTGGCTGAAAAATATTAATAAAGAATATCCGGAATTTTGGAAAAACTATCTTAGTAAATTCGAAACTAAGCCTAATAGATTTGTAGTTATAGCAACCGAAACGTCGGGACTAAACCCTGCAAAAGATGTTATATTATCTATGGGAGCTTTTGCAATTGTTGAGGACAGCATTATCATTCAGGATAATTTTGAGGCTGTCCTATTACAATACAAATACCTAAATGATAATGGTTTGTCAAGTGAATTTATAATTGAGAGTAAAATGAAAAAGCTTCAGGAAAATGATGCTCTTGAAACTTTTATAAATTACTTGGGAAATGCAGTTTTAGTTGGCCATCATATTAATTTTGATATAGAAATGATAAATGCCGCATTGGAAAGACTGGATTGTGGCAGATTAAAAAATGAAGCACTGGATATTGATGTTATGTATTGCAAATTAAATGATATTAATGACAAGCAATTTTCTTTGGATGATTTATGTGAAATATATAAGATTCCGAAAAGAGACAGAAATTCATCAGCAGAAGATGCATATAAAGTGGCTTTGCTATTTTTAAAACTAAAATCCCGATTGGGAATCAAATAAGATAAATTTTTAAAGTGAACCTTAAAGGAATCTGTATCACATTTCAGATCATAAAATCAGGAATTGAGTAGAATTTAGAAGTAATATTATCTTGCAATTGGATTATTTAGCTGCAGAAACAATATCCTTTAAAAAAATATTATTTGGGAATCTACTGAATATCATGTATATAATTATCTAACTTTATTTTTTTTTTATTTTTATATAATTTTTTACTTGTATATCCCACATTTATCCCTATATTTGCACCCGCAAACAGCGTTCAACAAATGAACAAAAAAGCTGAATGGAATATAGGCCTCGTGGCGCAACTGAATAGCGCATCTGATTACGGCTCAGAAGGTTACTGGTTTGAATCCAGTCGAGGTCACAAAATCCCATTTCTAACGAAATGGGATTTTTTTTATGCGTGTAGTTGTTGCTATTTGAGCATCTGTGATGATATAGATGATCAATCCCAAAACCTGTGGAGCAAGAAAATTTAAGTATAAATATTTAGTTAGTCTAAAAAGGAAAATTCGCAGCCTTTGAATTAGAAACTTCAATATTCTATTTGCTTAAATCAGCTTTGGTACATTCCTAAATCATAATTTGGGTTTAAATAACTATTTTTACCAGCATCTATTGGAATTTAGGGATGGCTCCCCTGCAAATGACGTGGTCAGCATTCTCTTGATTTGTAGATATTCGCATCTGAGTAATATGAAAAATACGCTGACAATGAAGATATTTAAATTCTTAAAAAATAAATATAATGTTGAGCTCCTAATTGATATAGGCACTTATAAAGACATACCCTATTATTTTTTTGAAAGTGAGCTTCATCATACGGATTTTTATGAACTTATATTTTTCTCTAAGGGAAATGGCTTTTTGGAACTTGATCAGCAGAGAATTGAAATTTCAGATCATACAATCATTTTCATTTCTCCATTTCAAAAAAGAAGATGGTTTTTGGACAAGACTAAAGTGGAATGTTATTTCCTGTTTTTCCAGGATAGCTTTCTTTCTGGTTTCTTTTCGGATAAACTATTCTCTTTCAGGCTGCAGTTTTTCTACAACAAAACCCAACCGCTCTATCTAAAGGCTGATGAAGGCTTCTTTTCACAGCTGGCCAATATAATTCAGGAACTGCTCAGTGAGATCAAAACGTTCCGATCAGACAGCGAACATATTATAAGGGCACTGTTGTATTTTATACTCATCAAACTCAATCGGGCCTATGCAGCACATTACGTTCTGTCTTCAGAAACAGAAAATAACAGTATTGCTTTTATGTTTAAAGAGATGTTACAAAACGAAGTCCGTAAAACAAGAAACATTGACTATTACGCGCAAAAGTTAGGCATTAGCAGAGTAACACTCAATAAGTGCATCAAAAAACAGTTTGGACTTACGGTTTCTGAAATGGTAAATGAATTTATTCTCTTTGAAATAAAGTCTCTCCTGTCTTATACGAAGCTTAACATAAATGAAATTTCATATCTCTTGCAATTCTCACAGGCAAATCATTTAACGCGTTTCTTCAAGGCGCAAACAGGAATCTCACCAAAAGAATTCAGAAATGCTTATCAAAATGGTAGTTCTGTTATCTAACTGGTAATTATTCTCTTTACATCTATGCTATTTTTGTATATGAGAATATTTTTATCAAAAGACAACAAGCACCCTTATCTAAATCACTAGTAAATGCGGCCTGTTCTCAGTAGGAATCATTTAAACTATTAGATCATTAAAAATAGCCTTTCAATGAAAAAGCAAACCAAATTCACCCCTATATTTACTTTTATATTACTCCCCTTTTTGCTATTGGGGCAACGGCAGCAAACCATTGAACTTGCCAATCTGTACAAAAAAGGAAAACTGAAATCTGTAAATAGAGAGATCAAAATCGTTTCAAGTGACAGTGGAGATTATCTGAACATAGTTGAAAATAAAAAGGAAGGTATTGTATGGCTGCCTGTTAAGGATTTTAAAAACGGCACAATTGAAATTGAAATGCGGGGAAAAGATGTTTTCCAGCGAAGTTTTATCGGGATTGCCTTTCATGCTGCTGATAATATTAACTATGATGCTGTTTACTCCCGTCCTTTCAATTTTTTTGCAAAAGACTCTGTTCGGAGAATTCATGCTGTACAATATATTTCTCATCCCTATTTTACCTGGGAAAAATTGAGAAAGGAAAACAATGCGGTTTTTGAAAAAGAAATCATCAACCCGCCAAACCCAAATGACTGGTTTACCATGAAATTAGTAATTGAGGACACAAATGTTAAAGTGTACATAAACAATCAAGCTCAGCATTCGCTGACAGTTGAAAAAATAAGCAATCAAATTAGGGGAAAAATAGGGCTCTTTACAGCAGACAGCAGCGGAGGAGACTTTAAAAGCATTAAGATAAATTATAAAAAATAAAACCATTACTAAATCTTTACCGATAGAGTTTCCTGCTCGTATAAAAACTCTTTATTAACCACATTTAGTCCCTATAATTTTATGCTCAAAAGAATACTTTTAATTACCCTGCTTTCTATTCCCCTTTTTGCTGCTCAATCACCCAAGGAAACTTTTACTATCTGGGGAAGGATTTTAGATAATGGTTTTAGTCCTATTGAATCATTTTCGATTAAGGTTTTCGAACTTAATACTTTTACAAATCAAAAAAAAATAATCCAGGATTTTAAAGTCAGAGACAATAATGGAGAATTTTTAATAAAAAACCTTAATTCAGAAACTTATCTTATTGAAATTACAGTTGAAAATTATACGAGGTACAGCATCATAAAAACACTTGGAAATAAAAACGAATCAGTTGGGGAAATCGTTTTGCAAAAGACATGGTAAAAATTATAAAAAATAGATTTGGAGTGGATACTTTTTTACCACAAAAAAGTTAAGGCTGTCTCTTTGACTTTAAATAAATTAGAAATTTTCTGGGTACTTTTTTTGCAAAATCATTTACAAAATCAAATAGAAATCTTTCAATCCCCAACAGGTATTCACCTAAAACAAAGTCTTAATCTTAAGTTGTTATAAATAAGTAAATTAGCTTTTCTTGATTAAGTAAACCAGAACTTTCTTCAAAAGAAAAACAAAAAATGTTACTTTTGCGCTCGTAAACAAAATAACAACCTTGAAAAAGTATTTAATCATAGTGCTTTGCTGTATTATTTTAGCACCATCATTTGGTAGTGTATTTGTTTATGTATGCTTTAAGTTGGAGCAGCAAGAGATCGTAAAAACCATCTGCGTGCAGCGAAAAATGGTTTTCAATACCTGTAACGGACGCTGTGAACTTCAAAAAAGTCTAAAAAGATATAACGACAACGAAAAGAAAATGCAGGACAGCCTGAAAGAAAAAACAGAGCTGGTTTACATTTTAGATATTTCAAATAACACTTTCAAGTTAATTGCACCTATCGGAATCAAAACCTACTTTCCAGCTAGGTTAGATAATAAGCCTGTTTCAGTCTCAATAGAGAATTTCCGCCCCCCTTCCTTTTTTATATAAATTCTAATTTCAATTCCTATTGGAATGTTTTTTCATTGTCACAAAACAATGAAGAAATGCCTGCACTTTAATAAAATTACAATTATATAAAAATTACAAATGAAAAAAGAAATATATTTTGTGATAGCTTTGGTGACTTCACTACAAATCTATGCACAAAAAAAGGACAGCATCACAGACAAGTATACCATAATGGACGAAGTGATTATTGAAGGAGTGAGAAAGTCTCAGGATGTTTCAAGCGAATTGGCTTCAAAGCTTCCCATTCAAAACTTAGAAAATCCCCAGGTTACTGCTTCAGTTTCACCACAACTTATTAAAAATAGAAATTTTTACACCCAAGGCGAAATGCTGCGCAATGCTACTGGTGTTGCCTCGAGCTGGGCTGGTATTTCCCCATATTATTCCATCAGGGGATTTCGTACGCGTTCGAGTTTTAGAAATGGCGTAAACGGTTATGTAGCATCTGACATGGATCCGGTCAGCACAGCACAGCTTGAGGTTATCAAAGGACCAAGCGCCGTAATTTTCGGCGGCGGCGGCTCTACTATGATTACTTTCGGCGGACTGATTAATCGTGTTACCGTAAAACCGCAGCGTATTACTTTTGCAGACATTAGTGCAACGGGCGGATCTTACAACCTGCAACGAGCCACCCTTGATATCAACAGACCTCTTGACAAAGAAGGAAAGATTCTTGCCCGAATAACCAGCGCTTATACCTACAAAGGTTCTTTTCAGGACCAGGGTTTTTCAAAAACATTTTTTGCCGCCCCAAGTATTTCCTATAGGTTCAATGAGCAGTTACATATTCAGCTGGATGCTGAAATTTTAAACAAAACGGCTACGAATAATCCGCTGTACCAAGTGGCTTTGGGGACTGCTAAATCCTCCGATGAACTGCATTTGGATTATTTCCGTTCCTTCCAGGACAATACGGTAACTTTAAATAATAAGGCGGTAAATATTTACGGAAAAATCATTTACAGGCTTTCAGAAAATTGGAAATCGGAAACCAATTTAATTTCAATCAATAATAAAACTCCAGGAGATTATATAAGGTTGAGATTGGATGATAATAGCCAGAATGTTACACGAAGAGTCTACAGAATGTATCCGGAAAATATTACCAGTCAGCAAATTCAACAAGACTTTGTCGGGAATTTCAAAATTGGCAGTATGAAAAACCGACTAATTACGGGTGTTGAATATTATCATTATCTGTACGGGATTGCCAGTAAATCTATGAATTTTACTAAAGTTTCGGCTACTGCTGCGGATCCTCAAAATGCTTATTTCAATAATGAATATATTTCAGATCAACTGGCTTCAAAACCGTATGGAGAGAATTATAAGGCGATTCAGGATCATTATTCAGTATATGCTTCAGATGTTATCAACCCATTAGAAAATTTAAGTGTAATGCTTAGTGCCCGAATCAATTATATCGATAACAAAGGAACACAGGATTTGTTAACAGCAACAACTACTGGGGCTTATACACAAACGGCTATTTCTCCGAAATTGGGAATTAATTACCAGATTATTTCTGAAAAAATTGCATTGTTTGCTAATTATATGAATGGTTTTCAGCCGCAATCACCACAATCAGTAAACGGGCAGATGACCAATTTCCAGCCTGTTTACGGGAATCAATGGGAATCGGGAGTTAAAATATCTCTGCAAAAGAACCTATTGGATGCCGTTTTGAGTTATTATACTATTGATGTAACCAATGTGGTAAGACAGAACCCAAATGATACGGCCTCTTATCTGCAGGATGGCCAGCAGCGCAGTAAAGGTTTTGAAGCAGATTTAGAATCAAATCCGATGGCAGGATTGTTTTTACATGCCGGTTTTGCTTATAACGACAGTAAGCTTATAGTCTCTGATGCACTTACTCAAGGTTTAAGACCTGTAGATGCAGGTCCTAAACTTTCCGGGACCTGGTATATCAATTATGCTCCGCAGTCAAAAGCTTTGAGCGGGTTTTCTTTAGGCTTGGGCGGCAGTCATTATGGTAAAGATTTAATGATTAACAACGCTAATGGTTCTTTTTCCACTAATGCTTATACCTTAATTAACTCCGTTCTAAGTTTTGAGAAATCAGGTTATGTTTTTTCGCTTTCTGCTAATAACCTGCTCAATGAGCATTATTGGTATGGCGGCCGCGGTATGATTACCCCGGGAGTCCTGCGTGAAGTTATCATATCTTTTAAATTGAAATTATAAAGCTGTTATTTAGAACTTAAAGTGAAAAAAATCACAAAAATATCATTTCAACTCCACAGCTACCTCGGATTATTTTTCGGGGTGCTGTATTTGTTTTTTGGAATTTCGGGCGCTTTGCTGGTTTTTAAAAAAGAGATTGAGTGTTTCAATAACCCGTCAATGGATTCTTGTATAAAGGGCAGTAAAACCATTTCATTAAATGAGATGTACCATAAAGTCTCTGAGAGATATCCCCAGGCAAGGCAGATTATGCTGCACAGTTTTCCGAAAAATACTTGCGATACCTACGAATTTATGATTTTTAATTATCAGGATAAGGTGACCGATAATTATCTCTACTGCTGTATGGTAGATCCTTGTACGGGAAAAATTGTAAAAGAGGGCGATTTTAGCTCTTTTCAATCCCCTTTTTTTCGCTGGCTGTATCTTGCGCACTACTCACTTTTAATGGATAAACCAGGCAGACTTATAACAGCCATTGCGGCAATTGCTTTACTGCTAAACTTAATTACGGGTGTGATTATTTATCGTAAAAAGATATTTACTACTCTTATGTTTCGAGAGAAGTTGAATCGTAAATCTGCCAGAACGCTTAATTCATCGCTGCACAGGATTATCGGTGTCTGGACTTTGATGTTTAATTTCATTCTTTTTTTTACCGGTTTCTGGATGAATAAAAGTCTTTTTTTACCTGCTGAATGGAAATTAATTACGAAGAAAGAAATGAATTATCAGGTAAAAGCAAATATTGATCACGTGATAAAACATGCCCGGGAGATTCCCAATTTCAGGCCAATTGCCGTTAAAATCCCCGCTGATAAAAAAACGGATATTGTAGTAAGCGGTGAATTTTCTGATACCCAAAACCCACTTTATTTCGGTAAAGGAAGCGACGTTTATTATGACAGTGATAATGGAAATTGGATCAAAACCATACGAATTGAAGAAAAACCATTTTCTGACCGGTTTTATTGGATGATGAAACAGCTTCACCGGGGTGATTATGATAATTTATTTATTAAAATTCTTTATGTCATTACCGGATTCAGTCCTGCGATCCTTTCCATTACGGGATTTTTTCTTTGGAAAAGAAAAGGCAGAAAACAACCCGCTAAAAATCACAAATAATATATTATCCAGAGCGACAAATATGACTTCGGATATTATCAGCATCTACATCAAAACAAATAGCTAAACTAAATTCAAATTTGATTAAAAAAAACACCAAAGCAGATGACTCTTGATGTTTTATAATTCTGGAGTTTCATAAATAATAGTAATGTGTTTCCTGAAATTTAAGGAAAATAGATTCCTTAAATTATAAGCATCATCCTGTCTTACAATAATATCAACAGGCAGATGTATTTTTTCATTGTTTTTTAAATTATGTCAATAAAAAAGCCCTGTGTGTGTCAGCATCAACAGGGCTTTAACGACCAATTTCAAAATAAATTCAGGACACTTTTTAACGAATAAATCTCTCCAAATGGCAGTTTTTTTTAGAGTATCCTGAATCAATAGAATTAATCCAGGGTACAGGCCAATTCCAGCAATGTAGAAATACAGCGTTTAAAAACTTATTACGACAAAAGTTTTCAATTTGGATTGGTTAAAATATTAAAAAAGACCTTTTATAAACTGATATGTTGTTTCCAGTTTATTCTCTTGATTATTAAGCTCTTTGTTTTTTAGAATCTGCAGTGTGGTTAACTTAATTTTGATCAGTATTATGATTGATGCAAAAACGAATAAGATGATAATAAGGGCAAAAAATTGTGTCATAACTTAATTTTTTTGAGATGTTTAAATTTTTCAAAAATTAGATCTACTAATATTCTGTCTAACTGCAATATGGGTAATTTCACGATCTTTTTTAGCATGATATTTCAAATCATGATTAGAATTAAAATTAACCGCCATTAAGATAAAAACAGCAAATGCTAAAACAGGAAGCAAGTAAAAAACTTTTGACATAAAGTCGGTTTTGATATTTATTTTATAGTAAGAATATATTCTCCCAGCTGATCTAACTGTTCTTGATTTAGCTGTGATTCGAAACCTGGCATCTGAGGATAGTCCGGGCGTTTTTTTCCTGGTTTTTTAATCCATTTCTGCAGGTCGGCAATGTTGTCCTTGTAAATTTTTGCCATCTCCAGCACAGGAGGACCTACCAGCTTGGCATCCACTTTATGACAGGCCGTACAATACTGATTAAAAACCGCCTTGCCTTTATCAGCGGCAGATAGTTCTGCGGTATTTGCCTCTGCCTCTGCCTGCTTACTTTTTGTAATGGCTTCTTTTTTGATCTGTTGGAATTCTGCTGTTTTTAATTTAACCAGTTCACGGTGCTTCTCCAGAGCATTAGAGCGGTAAACCTGACGTCCTGACCCCATAAACAAAACGGTTATAGTCATTAGAACCAGTACCTTTTTAAAATCTTTATCAATGGTGCTTTCATCTCCCTGAATCCCTTTCCACATCATCCACATTGCCGGCAGGGCTATGGCTGCTCCAGTAAAGATGATCAGTATTAAATTCCAGCCAAGTCCTTTTGAGGGAAGGGTTAGCAGTACTAATGGCCCGATCAGGAACTGAATCACAGAGGCGACCAGTGCCAATGAATAGCCTTTTTTCTTTAACTCATACCGGGTGAAGCTTGGGAAAATAGTTTCAAAAGGATAGTTTTTTCTTCCCATATACCAGTGCAGAAACAAGCCCGTAATGGAAAGGGAGGCGAAAATGAAATGGAAATACCTTGGAAAAACATTAGGCAGGGTCATGGCACTAAAGAAACCCTTTACTAATGCCCATTTTTCCGGAAAAAGCATCAGGTTGATATTGGTTAAGAATATAAAAGGAATAAACAGGAAAATTACAACAGCAACGGCCAGAATAGAAATATGCACCGCTTTGTTATTTTCGAGCAGTTTCCAGGTGTATTTATGCAGGTAAGTCAATAAAAAGGCCACCGTTACCAGTGGAATGACCGCAATCCACATTAATCCTGTCAATGCATTGGCAGAGTAAAAATATATGGTATAAAGAACATTTATACTTAGTAATGGGGCGATTCCCATTACAACAGCTATACTTTTATTTACCGTTATTGTCGCTGCAATTTCATGGGCCAGAACATCATATTCCTTATTTTTCAACCCCTTAATTTGTGACCAGAGTGTTAACAATGACCCACCGACCATTAAATTCACAAAAAGGATATGGACCAAAAAGGAAATCACAAGTATGCTGACTAACAACCACTCTGGCAACGGCAGCGGTAAAGGGATGTCTTTTGGAACTGGTGTAGCGTTCTGCAGTGCGATAAATAACTTGGTAAACATTTTATTTGTTTTTATTGATTAAAGTTGTAGCTGAATTATTTGGATTTATAGTTACGCCTTCCTCCTGCGCACCTTCAAGAACATCTCCTGTCATTTGCAAATATCTAATATAAGAAGCAAGTGCTTCTGCCTCTTTTTCATTTCCTGGAAATTCAGGCATAAAAGTTCTTCCGTTGTGCATATTGGGCATATAAGCGGCCATTGATGCAATATCCAGAGGTTTTCCCCCAGCACCGTACATCCTGTCAAAAACACTCACTATACTGTTAACTCCCTGTGCAGTATGGCAACGGCTGCAAGCTATGATAAAAACATTTTTACCTGCTTCAATCTTGTTTTCGTCAGTTACTTTATTTACCGTAGTATAAGTGGCATGTTTTAAAATACCGTCCTGTTTGTAGACTGCATAATCCTCCTTGAGCAGAAGATTAGAATACATATACTGGCTTATAATATAGGGTTTTCGAATAAATTCGCGCACTCTTTCAAAAAAGCCCAGATAAGCCATAGCCGTTATAACAGGTATTATTACAACCCCGGGCCTTAACCATTTGGTTTTATAAATTCCTAATACCCCTATTATCAATGTGAGTCCTGCTCCTGCAAAAGCCACATAAAGCAGTAAATTGTAATATTGAGAAAAAGATAAGGATCCCACAGCTGTACTCATGTTTTCCACCATCGCTGCCGGCATTGCCCTATAGTACATATAAGCCGCAATAAGAGAGAGCGGAGCCCAGAGCAGCAGCCATTGTGAGGCGTATTTAACAGCATTGATTCTAATAGAAGTACCTGGTTTTGTAAATAAAGTAATAAAGAACATTCCAAATATTCCGGCAACAAGCATAGCAGTTGGTGTCCTGAAAAAAAGCTGGGGCAGATAAATGGGATTGGTAAAACCGTTTAGCAAAGTCTTATGGGTTTCCCAATTTCCCGGATCCATCATAAAACCAAGAATAGAAACGATGATTGCCATGGTAATCCAGGAGAATAAACTCAGATACCAGCCAAATTTAATATGACGCAATTTTGCTTTTAATGTAGTGTTGCTGTTTTTCCAGGTCAGGAAATAAATCATGATTAAAACCACTTCAGTAACAAAAACCAGCCATTCTGTAAACCATGCCCAGTAAAAAACCCGTATTAAACTCCCTATTGAAGCAGGACTTACAAGGGCAACAGAAAACCAGATCCCTACTCCTGTCATTGCTCCGATGGTTGTAGTGATAATAAAAGCAACTTTCATTATTTTATAAACCATAGCATCCCATTCCATATCGGTAATCTGATCTTTACCGCTTCGTGAAACGCCTCTTTGTTCAAGCCAGGTTACAAATGGCATAAAACCTACAGCCAGGCCATGATTGATAATAACGTGAAGAATGGCAATAATTGCGATGAGCATTCTATTATTTAGCCAGTCAAGATGAAACATTGGAAAATCCATAATCTATAAATTTATTGATGCAAATTTCAACAAACAATGAGGGTTCTCCTAAAAACAAAAAAGCGAAAAATTTAGAAAAACGTTCCTTTTATTTTAAAAAAACAACTTTTTTATATCATTATTCACCTGTGTTAATTTAGATATTCAATCCTGAAATACATTTTTTTAACTTCCAGCCTGGTACTTAAAAAGCAGCAATAAGTGCTAAGTCAGTTATATTAAAAAGTCTAAGGCAGAAAAAAAATAAGCCCGATATGATACCGGGCTTACTTTATAATCTGAGACTCAGAATTTCTTCATGTACTATCTTAAAGCTAAATGCAAAGTTATTTTACTTTAGTATTTATTGAGGGTATGCAAAAGGCTTGCTGATATCCCAAATTGTATGTTCTCGAAAATACGGATTACTGTGTTTTTGCCAGATATTCCTCCGGCTTTATAAGGAATTCATGTTTGCACATGCTAGAGCAAAAACCATATAATTTTCCTTTATAGGTAACAGTATCACTTACGCCGTATTTGGTAATATCCATTTTGCAGTAAAAATCTATCTTGTTCTCGTATTTGAGATTGTTCAGTGGATTTTTTGGTTCTATAACATTGGTTGTTTTTTTTACTGCATTAGTATTACTTTGCTTTTTGCTACAACTCAATAAAGCTGCAAAACAAAACAGATAAATTATTTTTTTCATTTTACTATTTTTAAGCAGTTATTAATGCTTACTTTTATTTCATTTTTTTCAGTGCAGCTGCATAATTGGCGCTTACCTGATTCCAGTTCACCACATTCCACACTGCTATGAGATAATCCGGACGTTTGTTCTGGTATTTTAAATAGTAGGCATGCTCCCATACATCAATCCCAAAAATCGGTGTTCCCTTGTTCTCTGCAATATCCATCAGAGGATTGTCCTGATTGGCCGTCGTACAGATCTCCAATTTGCCCTGCTGACTTACATATAACCATACCCATCCCGATCCGAATCTTGAAATGGCCGTCTGGTTTATTTTTTCTTTCAAGGCATCGAGGCTTGTGAAACGTTCCTGAATCGCTTTTTGCAGATCAGCTGAGGGTATGGTATTTTTTTCAGGAGTAAGAGCCGACCAGAAAAACTCGTGGTTATAGTGGCCTCCTGCATTATTTCTAATTGCCGTACTTAACTTAGAAACACTGGAAAGGATCTCCTCTATGGTCATTTTCTCAGCAGCAGTTCCTGTTATGGCTGCATTTAGATTTTTAACATAAGCAGCATGATGTTTACTGTAATGAATTTCCATAGTCTGCGCATCTATAAACGGTTCCAGGTCATTATAGGCATAAGGCAGGTTTTTTTGTGTGAACTGAGCTGAAACTGTGATGCACAGCAATAATAAAACGGATAAAATTTGATGCTTTTTCATAATTATTGATTTAATTGTTATTATTCATTTGATGCTTTTCGAAACTGCTCAGGGGTATTATTAATCTGTTTTTTAAAAAAAGTGACAAAATAGGAAGTGCTCTCAAAACCCAGCTGATCCGCAATTTCATTCACCGAATGGTTGGTATAATGAAGTAAGCGCTGGGCTTCCAGGATAATTCTTTTTCTTATAAGATCTCCAGCCGTACAATTTGAAATCTCTTTGCATATTTTGTTCAGATAGTTAGGGCTGATATGTAATAAATCGGCATACGCAGAAGGCATTTTTTTGAATTTAAAGTGCAGGTCAATCAGTTTTTCAAACTCCCTCACCTTCTGTTGTTTGATCGTATTATCAGGCACAAACCCCTGAGGGTTGGAGAGACGCTCCAGTTCGAATAAAAATATGTTCAAATACGAGCGGAGTATTTTTACTGTCTCCCTTTTTTGAAACTTGAACTCCTGAAAAAAAATCTCAAGGAGGTATATCCATTTGTTTTTTTCCTTTTCATTTAAGCGTACAAATGATTTTGCCGCATTGTGCAGAAATGAAAATTGATTTAAAATATTATTGTTGTAACGCAGTGAGAAAAAGTCGTCTGTAAAACAGATTATTTTTCCTTTTGCCTTACTATTTATATGTATACTGCTTATCGAGCGCGGTTTGATGACAATTACTTTAGAACCATCCAGGTTTATTTTTTGATTATCAATACTCACTTCTCCCTGAGCATCATCAATAAAAAGCAGCATAAAAAAATGCTGTTTATGAGGATCTTCTAAAATAGGAAAACGCTGTAGTAAGCTCTTTAAATCATCCATCCAAAAATGTCTAACTTCGTCGCCAAACAAACCAAAGTCGCAAACTGGTATTGCTGTAGTCTGCATTTTTTTTGATTTTATCTATTAATACTTAAAATTTTATTTTTTAAGCACACCGGGGCGGATGATAAATAGAAAAAATGAAAGCTGATTTCAACTGGTCTTTTTTAAGTACCGGATAAATTCTTTTAGAAAATAAGACGGGCTTAGAAAATGAAAAGATCATTTCATATTCACAGAACAATTGTATTTCTTTATAAGTTACTGTTGGGATTTTCTGATCCTGCTTTTCGGTGGTTTTTAATTCTTTGGTCAGATAGCACTGTCCTTTGCAGATCGGAACAGCATCAAATCTGTTGATACAGACATTTTTTGCAATATAATCCTGATTGATATAAAAAGCACCTATAACCCATAGGCTGCTCGTGTTTTGAAACACCAGCAGGATAAGAATAGATATGGAAATACTTTTTCTCATCAGAATAAATTATTTAGACTGGTTTTCTTCCAGAAGCGTTTTTATGTCTTTTATTAATCTTTTGGTTTCTTTCTGGTTGGTTCCATCATAAACACCACGAATATGCCTGTTTTTATCAATAAGAAGAAAACCTCCACTGTGTACATAACCTCCTGGCTCACTTGAATCAGGATAAGCAGTTGCGAAATAGCTGTCCTTTGCCATTTTATAGATACTGTCTTTATTTCCTGTCACAAAATGCCAGTTGTTTTTGATACCGTAATTATCAGTATACAATTTAAGATGTTCTACTGTATCGTTTTCAGGATCAATAGTATGAGATAAAAATAAGACTTCAGTATTATTTTTATAAGCATCGTAGACCTTTTTGAGTTCTGAATTCATTTTGGGGCAGATTGTCGGGCACGAAAGAAAAATAAAATCTGCTATATAGATTTTTCCGGCAAAGGTTTCATTGGTAACCGTATGGCCGTTCTGGTTTATAAAGGAGAAATCACGTATTTTAGGATAAGTTAAATTATTTCCTTCTATGGCAGGATTACCCAAAATGGGAAGTTTCTCCTGCATCTTTCCGCAGCTTACAATCTGTATGCAGACTGTTAAAATCCAAAATCCTTTTTTCATCTTATTTCATTTATTGACCGATATCACTTCATAATACTTAATCTGAACACATCAAGCTGTTTTTAGATCCCTTAGAGGGTATAATTTAGGTTAACGCTCCATCTGTAGTTGGCTTCCATTTTACCTGATGATAAATTTTGATTAACCGGCAGCATTGCATTTACACCAATTGATAATTTATCTTTTCCAGCCTCAATACCAAATTTTCCAAATAAAATATCCCCGGCAGTATTGGGAAGATCCAGTCCGTGCTGTTTATTGGTCTGGTATACCTCACCGGCCAGACCAGCCTGTGGCACTATCTGCACGGATTTTAAATCGAACAGATAAAACAGTGTCGCAGCGTAATTGAACTGATCGCCATATTGGTATTCATTTTTGTTCTGTGTCTTGAAAATATAATTCAATGTGGTGTTCAATCCAAGATCTTTTCTATTGACTACATACTCGGAAACTACTGAGTAGTCCCAGCTTCCGGTTCCGAGCTGAAAACTCTGGTTTACGCTTCCTAGATTATTGGCTTCGGTAAACTTACCGGTTGGTAGTTTTATTCCGGCTCCAATATTTACTTTATGGGTAAAAACAGCACTGTCCTTTTTAGTTTCAAAAACAGTATAAAGTCCCATCAGGGTAATATCCCCCAGGCCTGATATACTCGCTGTACTCGTGGTTAGTTTTCTTTCATGAAAATGATACGGCAGCAGGGCAGAAATCTGTATTCTCCCGGTTAGCGGAATTCTTGCCCAGGCCTGAACGGTATTGAAATTTTCATTTATCCATGGCGAATTGGCGAAAATACCATCGCGGCTGGTATAGCTCTGTTTGAAATACCTTAACCCCACAAAGTTGTTATTAAGCATTGAACTAAAGCCCATACTTCCTCCGCTTGCTGAACATCCGCAGGCATCGCAGTCAAAATCTTCCATCATCGCCAAACGCTGAAAAGTAAATCCTGAAATGCTGTCTTTTTCTGTTAAGCTAAAGGCTGAACTTACAGCCAAAAGCATCACTAGTACTATTATTTTTTTCATTTTTTGTATTATTCTGAAAAACGTTTATCGTTTATATACGCATAATCGGTCAGGGTTTTCAAAAAAGCAATCAATTGTTTTTTTTCTGTTTCAGAAAGTGGAATGCCTAAATTTCCATTCTTTCTTAATAAAGGATCTAAAGTAGACGAGAATAAAACACTGTTTGAATAATGTTCCAGAACAGCTTCTAAAGTTCCCAATCTTCCATCGTGCATATAAGGCCCTGTTTTTTCAATGTTTCTAAGGGTTGGCGTTCTAAATTTGCCTAAATCCTCACTACTGCCTGTAATTCTTGCTCTTCCTCTTCTCATCATGAGTTCGCTGTCATCAGTGAAATCATTATCAATCCCGTTATTGTGATACAAATTATCGGTCATCAGAGATCCGGCGTGGCACGAAAAGCAAAACTGCTCAGCCAGTTTTAATCCCTCAAGTTCTTCCTGATCAAGTATTCCGCCTGACTCTCCACGGACATATTTGTCATATCTTGAATTTGAAGAGATCAATGTTCTTTCAAACTGTGCAATTGCCTTTACAATATCAGCCTGGTTAATGGTTTTACCGAATGCCCTTTGAAACATTTTTGGGTAATCCGTATCTTCTTTGAGCTCATCAAGGAGTTCATCAAGGTTCTGGTGCATCTCATCCACATGCGCCAAAGGGGCAAATGCCTGAGATTCCAGATTCGTTGATCCACCATCCCAAAAAAGCCCGTTATTGGCCCAGGCCAGATTGATAAGTGCAGGCGAATTCCGCTCCAGTGCATTTCCAGAAATTCCCTGTTTTGTGAGGGCAAAACCATCTGAGAAGGCCAGGCTCTGCTGATGGCAGGTGGCACAGGAAACCTTATTGTTGCCTGAGAGCCTTTTATCAAAAAACAGCTTTTTACCCAGCAGTACTCCATCTGAAGTTAAGGGATTTGTTTTTGAATCCACAAACTCAGGAAAATTATCAGGAACCAAAACCAATGGCAGTGGTTCCTGATAGTTATCATCGAAATCATTACAGGAAAAACTTAAAAAAGCCAAGCCTGTAATACTTCCCAATTTTATAATTCTGTTCAGCATCAATTATTCTACGCTTTTAACTGTAAAAACATTGTTTTTATAGTTATCGGCTACTTTAGTCATTAATTCCGGCGTGCTTGCTGAAATTTTTGGTTTAGCTACTAAATCTATGTCTTTTATAATTTTCTCAACATCAACATTTAAGTTCAATTTTGCTGTTTTACCAGCACTTACGATCAAAGCAGTCGGAAGGGTAATTTCTACTGTTCTGTAGTTGGCGTTAAGTCCTGTTTCTACAGAGACAGCAACGGGAGTATCCGGAGTAACATTTTTTCCTGTCAAAGAAGAAAAAATATAGCTGGTATGCCACATCCACGATACATTGGTCATTCCGTTCAATTGTGATAGTTCTCCATCCTGAATACTCATATTATCATTGTGCGTCGCATCTACACCAATAGAAAAAATAACTTTAGTATATGATCCAGATGGAACGTCTTTTAAATCAATAGCTTCTCTTTTATTGGCTTTATAAGTAAATGTTTCCTGAACCAGAATGTCGCTTGTTTCTTCCATTAGAAAGAAAGAATTAGAAAGCGCGTAGGTTACGTTTTTATCACTTACCAGTTTAACATCGCTTACCCAGTAGCGCAAATGGTCAAATTGATAAGACTGTCCGCTGATGGTAAAGGGTGTATTTAGTGCAAAATCGGCAGTTCCTACTTTTGAATCAAAATTGATCTGTGTGCTTCCGCTTACATCAGCTATAGCCTGTACATCATCATTTGAACATGAATTAAGAGCAGTTAAGGCAATAAGAGCTAAAGTGATATTTTTAAAGTTTTTCATTTTTTTATATTTTATAAATAATCTATTTGTTTTTTTAAAATTCCGAAAATCGCTTATCGGTTAAATACTGTGTGTCTGTGAGCGTTTTTAAAAACGTAATGATTTGTTTTTTCTCGGTATCGGAAAGTTCAATTCCAAGCCTTCCATTTTGTTTCAGAATCGGATCCAGCGTTGGTGAATCGTTTACACCTGATGCATAGTGATTCAGGACGGCTTCTAGTGTACTAAATCTTCCATCATGCATATAAGGAGCCGAAACTTCTACATTACGCAGGCTCTGAACTTTAAATTTGTAATAATCCGAAACAACTTCGGTGACTTTATAACGGCCAACGTCATTTACTTTTGGATTCACTGCTAGTCCGTTATTACGAAACGAATTATCTGTCATAAGATCCGTGGCGTGGCAGGAGGCACATTTCGACTTAAATAAATTGTAACCGGCCAGCTCATCACTGCTGAATGTACCCCCGGTTTCATTGCGCCTGTACTTATCAAATTTTGAATTAGAAGAAACCATCATTACCATAAACTGAGAAAGCGCTTTGAGCATATTCTCTGTGGTTATAGCCTTGTCTTCAAAAGCCTGACCAAAGAGTTTCTGATACTCCTTATCTTCTTTCATCATTTTGAGAATAGTATTTAAGTTCCCATTCATTTCAATAACACTCGTTAAGGGAATAATAGGCTGCAGGTCTAAATTTTCTGCTGCACCATCGTACATGTAAAAGCTCTGAAAAGCCATGTTCTGGATCGGCGGTGCGTTGCGTGTTCCAAGTGCATCTCCAACTCCATGGCTTACCGTGTGTCCATGGTGGGTGAAGGCATTAGCCTGTAAATGGCAAAATCCGCATGAAACCAGACCATCGGAGGCCAGACGTCCATCATAGAAGAGCTTTTTTCCTAATTCGAAACCTTTCTCGGTAGGCCTGTTGCCATCAATATTGTAGGTCAGGTCTGGAAAATTAGAAGGAACAGTAAAGTCCAAAGGAACATCTACATATTGCTCATCCTCATCAGAACAGCTTATCAAAAATGGAATAACAAGCCAGAGAAAATATTTTATTTTCAGCATGATTGTAGTTTTATAAAAAGCAATTCGGTAGTTTTTGCCAAAGCATAAAGCAGCTTCCTTTTAGCTGTGAAGCCAAAAAACGGAAATAACCTGGCAGCAGACGTCCTCTGTGCTTCTTAAAATAGAATTAGTCGTTATGTACGTGGTCTACTCTGAACATTTTTGAAATGTTAGTGGTGATTTTAGGAAGGGCTTCTCCTCCCATAATCATAGCACCCATTCCGGCTTCATCGTAGTCTGAGAGTTTTATGGTATTCTCTCCATCAAGAATTTTAGACAAGTCCGTAACGATATGTACAGCAGGCTTGATGTTGCTTCTTACCAATGCTTTGGTAGGAAGATCCAGTGTTACTTCTGTATAGTTGTAAGCAGTTCCAATTTGCCCGGTGTGGATCATAAAAGGAGCCGCAGTGGTAACAGTAGCTGAAGTAAATGTTCCTTCGAAAGCAAGAAATTTATATCCTGCCGACCAGCTCCAAAGCAGATCTTTGGCCTGAGCCTTGGCTAGAAAATCACCCTGACCTGACGCACCGAGTTGCCATTGTTCCTTATCAACCCCAATTCCAAATTTTACCTTGGTATAATCTCCTGCCGGAATATCGGTAAGATCAAACTGATAACCAGCAGCATCGCCTTCGTCTGCTATAAAATAACTTTGTGCCTTTGGATAGGTAAAAGAAGTACCATCTGCTTTTATAAGTACAATATTGCTGACAATATAACGAACAACATTAATTTTTAATACCTCGTTATTTTTTGTAGTATTGCTCTGGGTGCTTAAAATTAGATCATTATCACCAAAAGAATTGTCAAATTTCAATCCTATTTTTCCGGTTTCAGCTACATTGTTTTCTGCATCATCACTTGAACAGGCTGTAACAAAAGCGCTGAGGGCCAAGATTGCTGCAGCCTTGTATAGTATCTTTCTCATTTTTGTATTTTTTATATAATTGTAATTTAAATTTTATCAGAGTGCATACACCTATTCATTGCTTAATAAACAATGAAAAAAAACATTCCAATAACAATTGAAATGAAAATTAGAATTTATATAAAAAAGGAAGGAGGACGAAAAGTTTCCGATGAAACGGCAACAGGCTTGTTATCGAATATACTTGGAAAGTCCGGTTTAATTTCGATAGGTTCTATAAGCCTGAAAGTATTCATTGAAGTATGTAAGATGTAGACCAGCTCTGTTTTCTCTTTCAGGTTGTCCTGCATTTTCTTTTCGTTATCGTCGTATTTCTTTAGGCTCTTTTGAAGTTCACATCGCCCGTTACAGGTATTGAAAACCATTTTTCGCTGTACACAGATGGTCTTAACGATCTCTTGCTGATCCAGCTTAAAGGATATATAAACAAAAACACTGCCCAATGAAGGTGCTAAAATAATACAGCTAAGCAATATGATTAGGTACTTTTTCAAAGTTGTTTTTTTGTTTATGAGCGCAAAAGTACAATTTTTTGTTTTTCTTTCGAAGAAACTTCCTGTTTACTTAAACAAAAAAGATGCTTCACTCATTTCCAAAAATTCATAAGAGGCTTCAATACTGTTCACCGTTATTAAAAAACCGCGACAGCTTTTGGTTATTTAGGCATTCAAATTTAATCGTGTAAAAAAGCTGTTTCACCTTTAATTGCAGTAGTTCTCTCAATAGGAAAAGGGTCTTTGTTAGAGAAAAATCCATCCTGCAGGTCCATAATTTCATCGGCGTTACAAAGACAGCTTTGTAATTGTTTTGTCATTTCTTTTTCATCCATTGAAATCCCAATAAAAACCAATTCGTTAAGCCTGTCGCCAAAATCAAGTGTCCAGCGTTCTTCAATAATGTCCTGATTCTGCACAAAACTCTGAAAATTCATTCGCTCACCCAGCGGCATGCTTGCCCACCAGACCCCTGCATTTTCTGCTTTCATTGAACCTCCGGCCTGACTCCAGTTGATGGCTTGTTCCGGACGGGATGCGATCCAGAACAAGCCTTTGCTACGGATGACAGTCTGGGGGAAATTCTTCGAAATAAAATCCCATAATCGGTATGGATGAAAAGGTCTCGGATCCCGAAAAACAAACGAACTGATACCGTATTCTTCAGTTTCAGGGGTATGAATACCTTCGAGTTCGCGAATCCAGCCTGCCGAAGTTTCGGCCTCTTCATAATTGAATAATCCTGTATTTATGATTTCGTTTGGGTTCACTTTTCCTAATTCCGAAAAAATAATTCTGGCAACTGGATTTAGTTTTTGAATGGAAGCTTTTAGGATTTCCAATTGTTTTTGGGTGACCAAATCGGTTTTATTGAGGACAATCACGTTGGCAAATTCTACCTGATCGACTAGTAAATTTACAATGGTTCGATTGTCATTTTCGATATTCGTTGCTTTGATATCCTCTAATGTCTGGGCAGAGCCAAAGTCTTTGAAAAAGTTAAACGCATCGACCACAGTTACCATAGTATCGATATAACTGAAACGAGATAAATCAATGTTTTCATCTTCATTCACAAATGTAAAAGTTTGCGCCACCGGAATAGGTTCGCTGATGCCTGTGCTTTCGATTAATAAATAATCAAAACGGTTTTCTCGGGCGAGTTTTTCAACTTCGAGCATCAAATCTTCCCGAAGGGTGCAACAAATACAGCCGTTGCTCATTTCGACCAATTTTTCTTCGGTTCGGGATAATGTCATTTCGTCTTTAACCAATCGGGCATCAACGTTTACTTCGCTCATGTCATTGACAATTACGGCAACTTTTAAGCCTTCTTTGTTGTGCAAAATATGGTTGAGCAAAGTGGTTTTTCCAGCTCCAAGAAATCCTGATAGTACGGTTACGGGTAGTTTTTTCATTGTTTTTAGGTATTAATTTGATGTGTTTTCGGGTTTGTTTTTGATTTGGATAGCACTTTAAAATAAATTGTCCTGGAATCTATTTTGAAGCTGTCATAAAAAACTCCATCTTTTATATCAAGCTTTTGCA
Organism: Flavobacterium cheongpyeongense; assembly: GCF_003202435.1. Classification (GTDB taxonomy): domain Bacteria; phylum Bacteroidota; class Bacteroidia; order Flavobacteriales; family Flavobacteriaceae; genus Flavobacterium; species Flavobacterium cheongpyeongense. Next base: position 45,982 of record NZ_QJHK01000002.1, on the reverse strand, counting down.
TAATTGGAGTCAATTTCAAAAAGCGAAGCAGTTTGTATTCTTCCTCGACTGTATAAACTTCAAAAGCCGTTTCGATAGACCGGCCATTTCCCGATTTCATTATTCTGATGATGTCTTTTGGAACTTCTTGATCGGGGTTTGCCAATGCTGTAAATTCATTTGTTTTGAATTCCGATATTTTTTTGGAGAATTTAGTTGGTTCATTTTTTGGAGTAAATCTAAAAGGTAATATTAGTATGAGGAAAATCAGTATGGTTTTCATAATAATTCTGTAAATTGTTAATGGAAGTAATATTGCAAATGTAGTTTTATTTCTTAATTAACGCAATTTAGTTGCGTTAATAATTGTTTTCAAATAGCCTAAAAAAATATCTCATTGTTCAACTTCTACACTATTTTTATCTGTTTCAAAAAGAATGATTTTGAGTTTAATGTTTTTGGGTAATTTTGATTTTAAAATAAAGTAGATTATCCAAGCAAAGTTTTCGGTAGAGACCATTTTGTTTTCAAATTCAGGACAATCGAGGTTTAGATTTTTATGATCAAAACGGTCTTCTATTTCTTCTTTTATAATGGTTCCCAGTTCCAGAAGATTCATTACAAAACCTGTTTCTGGATTAATTTCACCAGTAATTTTAACAATCAGTCTATAATTGTGTCCGTGGTAGTTTTTGTTATTACAAATTCCAAAAACAGTCTTGTTCTTTTCTTCCGTCCAATTTGGATTGTGCATTCTGTGGCAAGCATTAAAGTGGGCTTCTCTGCAAATGGTAGTTTTCATTGCTTTCTTCAGGTTTTTTGTTCCAAAATTTATTCATATTCGGTTACTAGTAATCCTTCTACGGGATGAAAAAGGAATTCTATATTTATATTTTCGAAAGCAATCAAAAAAGCAGTACTCAAATAACGACTCCCTTCAGAAACGACTTCTATTTTTTTAAATGGAGAAATTAATGCGGTTTTCCAGACGTCTAATACGGTTGCTTCTACTTTTTGTAGCCTTATTTGTTGTAGGAATTCGGTTTGCAAATTGGTTTTGTATTTTTCGAATTCAAATTCGGTTGTAATAGCAATGCCTGAATCATCATCATTAATTTTAAAAAATACAGAAGAAGAATCATCAAAAACCAATTCAATAACATCAATAAATCGATAATGCTTGTCAGGATTTGAAGTGTTTATCCAATAATAGTAGAAAACCGAAAGGATTTTGTTTTTGGAGTTAAAGTCTTCCAGTAGTTGAATTTCTTCGGAATTAAGGTAGGTTGAATTTTGCATTGCTAATTTTTATTTTACTGGCTTTTTCTACAAATCTCTAAAAGCAGGTGTTTCTAATATGGAAATATCAAAAGTTTTTTCTTCCATTTCATTGGTATTGATGACCTGAAAATTTCGAACATCTACCATATCATTAAATTCGGGTGAGGTATTGATGATGATGCCTCCCAATAAAAAAACACGTTTACAGAGAAATTCTTTTTTAGACATTTTGACCAGCAATTGTATTTTTTTATGAATTTCTTCGTAGAAAACTTCAGTAATTTCTTTTTTCGGGTTCTTGGCTTCCAGAATTCTTTGTTTATAAGGCATAACGGTTTGTTCCAACAGTGTTTGCTGGTAATCCAATTCGGAATTGATGGGAACGTATACTTCGTTTTGTTGTTGTAATCGTTCTAATCCAAGCATCAATGCACCGCAGCTGTTGGTTAATTTGCTTTGTCCGGGGCGTCTCATTTTGCCGAGTTCTCCATCATCTGTAATACCAATATGTGGTGCATAAAAAATAAACGCATCGCCACCATCGGGAATATGATGGGCAAAAGCCACCATTCCTGTAAGTCCGGAATACGGCAAACCGCCCAAACCTCCCATCGTAAAGGGGCGTGCCAAAACTTTTCTAAAATCAGTAGAAACATTGATATCATCTGAACAAAGGGAAGTCGCAAAAAGCATTTTCTTAAGATCGGACTGGTATTCTTTTTCTAAAAAATTCAAGTATTTGTGTGTTACACTTTCGCCTGTTTCAGCATTGGGATATTCGTTTAATACAAATTGATTCATAGTGTTTCATTGTTTTTACTTTGACATTTTTCACAGGTGCCTTCTATCAAAAGATTCATTGTTTCTATTTTGTTTTTGCCTAATAATTCTAGGTATTCAGTTGGTAAATCAGGAAGTGAAACCACTGATTTGCAATCGTTGCATTTAAAATGAGATTTGCCATTACAATTGGGATTATTAAGATTTAAAGTATAAACGGCTGTGCCAGATGCGTTGCAGAATTTTTCTAAAATTCCTTTCTCACAATACGTTTGTAAACTTCTAAATATACTGGATCGATCGTGTTGACTGTGCACCATTTTTTCTAAATCCAATAATGTAAAAGCCTTTTGAGAACCTAGAAAAATAGCCAAAACATCCAATCGGTTTTGGGTGATTTTGAGTCCATTTTCTTTGAGAATTGCTGAGGCTTTTGGTGTCATTTATATCATTTTAAAAAAGTCATTTCGAGTTTGAGTATCACAAAATTGTCCTCCGTACTCCAGGGTTGTTGTTGTACTGGATTTGTCATTTACACCACGGGTAGAAACGCACAAATGCTCGGCTTCGACCACTACAATCACATCATCGGTTTGCAGTGCGGTTTTTAATTCGTTAAAAATTTGCAGTGTCATTCGTTCCTGCACCTGGGGTCTTCTGCCATAATAGTCAACAATCCGATTCATTTTTGACAAGCCAATCACTTTACCCGACGAAATGTATCCGATGTGTGCCTTGCCAACAATGGGTAAAAAATGATGTTCACAAGATGAATTAAATGTAATATCACTTTCAATCAGCATTTTGTTGTACTCGTATTTATTATCAAAAACCGAAATTTTCGGTTTGTTTTTGGGGTCTAATCCTGAAAAAAGTTCTTTGACATACATCTTTGCCACCCGATAAGGTGTGCCGCTCAGACTGTCATCCGTTAAGTTCAAGCCTAATTCTTCCATTATTTTTTGATAATGAAAGGATATCGCTTTGATTTTTTCGTCATCTGTTTTAGTGAAAGCATCACTACGCAAAGGCGTTTCGATGGATGTTCCAATGTGGTTGTCACCAAGAGCCTCTATTTTTTCTTGATTTTTCATTTTTCTAAAAAATTCAATTGATGATTATTGAAGTCTAATTTTCGATAGAAACAGGCTTTTCTGTTTTTGCCTTGCTCGTTATAAGTATGACAAACCCCTCCTTTTTCGAGTGTAACTTTATAAACAATAGCATCTTGGTCGCAATCCACTAGAATTTCGTCTATCCGTAAAGTGTTTCCTGAAGTCAGCCCTTTGGTCCAAATCTCATTTTTTGAAGTACTCCAAAAAGTCGCTTTTTGGGTTTTTAAAGTGATTTCTAATGCTTCTTGGTTTACCGAAGCCAGCATTAACAATTGCTCTGTTTGCGTTTCCTGAACAGCTACGGGGAGTAATCCGCCACGCTTTTCAAATTGTAAAAGCAGTTTTTGGGTTTCTTCTAATTCGTTTTTACCAGTCTTCATTTTTAAAGTCTTTATATAAATAACTTGGTTGGATGCCATCGTTTTTTTGATATTTTCCGCTAGTGTAACTGTCAAAATCACCATGGATTGCATGGTAATAAATTTGGCAAGTTTCTACCTTGGGATAAATAATAAGGGGCTGAATAACAAATATTTCCAGTGTCCAATAACCTTCAAAACCCACATCGCCAAAACCTGCCGTAACGTGAATGAACATTCCCAAACGCCCAATACTGCTTCTGCCTTCTAACATTGGCACATAATTATGGGTTTTGGTGTATTCTACTGTTCGCCCTAAATACAGTTTGTTGGGTTCTAGCAACAAGCCCGATTTTGGGATGGTAATTCTCGATGTTTTGTTCTCTGTTTTCATATCCAAAACAGCATTGTCATAGACCAACAATTCCTCGTGCAACCTCAAATTATAACTATTGGGATTGAGTTGTTGGGCATCGAATGGTTCAATCGAAATGTCTGTTCCGAGTTTTTTTTCAATTTCTTTTCCGCTTAAAATCATTTTAGACTATTTTAAGTTCTTTTCTAAAATTCTCCATAAATTCTGAAACTAAAACCGCTCCTTTATCGCCTTCGCCGTGTACCCGAATCGAAATTTTGTTTTCCTGACCTGATAAATCCTCATAGATACCTTGACTGGTTCTGTCTGATACGGTAATAATTCCAATTTTTAGTTTTTCCATTTTATACCAATTGAAGTTTATCTGTTTGGGCAACAGCAGGTTTAAGGATTCGGGCTATCGTTTTTAATTCTAATTCTTTTCCAATAAAAACCAACTGACCTTTGCTTATTTCCTGATTATGGGCTAATTCAATAACTACTGATTTCCCTACTGTTTGAACCAAAACAACCTGATTTTCTTTGGTTACAACATATCCTTTTATCCTATAAATTTGATGGTAGTACAAATACAGATGTCTAAAAAGTTCGTATTTTAATTTTTGAACATCAAATAGCTCCTCGGTTTCATAAAGCATTGTTTTGATTTTATGGGTACTTTCGGATTTATAAAGCGTGCTGGGAGTGAACGTTTTTTGACTATTTTCTGTTGCTAAAATCATTCGATCTAACGAGCCATCTTTGGATAAAACAATACTCAAATACGGATTTATTGATTGTATAAAGTCTTTTATATTGGCCAAAATTTTGCTTGAAACCAAAGCAGATTTGTTAATTACAATACTATCTGCAGCTACAATTTGTTTTTGCACTTCGGAGTTAGCATCTTTATAAAAAAGTATATTTTCGGCATCAACTACGGTGATGATTTTTTTTAAATCGAATGCTTCTGATACAAAAAGAGAAGTAAAATTGGCGGCTATTTCTCCTGCGTCGGCAATGCCTGTAGTTTCTATGAACACATTATCGGGTTGGTTTTCTAAACTTATAATTTGAGTTAAAGTTTCCAGCAATTGATTGTTTATCGAACAGCAAATACAGCCGTTTGTGAGTTCATAAACCGATTCAAATGTTCCGTTTACAAGGGTTGCATCAATATTGATTTTACCAAATTCGTTTTCAATGACTACATTTTTTTCACTGGTAAATTGGGGTAATAAATTATTCAGTATTGTGGTTTTACCAGATCCTAAAAATCCTGAAATTATGTAAACATTTATTTTTTTAGACTTCTTCATTTCTGACTTTTCCAATTTGATTATATGATGCGAAAAGAAGTCGATTACAATTTTATGTAACACCAATTTAATATTTAGGTTACAAATTTGGTGTAATAAACTCTTACTGTGTTTGTAATTCTTCCGGATAGATTATCCTAAAAGAGCAATAGTAATTGGCTTAAAATTAAATCGATTTGAGAATATTTTTGTAATAATGGGACAGACGGAATTATTGGCACAAGGCAAAACAAATATTTATCAGCAATACTATTTCCTGATAACATCAGTGCGCTTGTTTCTCCCAAAAAAGAAACAACAAGCAAACGGCCTTGTTATTTTATACTATTGATTATTACATATTTTCCTTTACAATTTTAAGGATTGGTGGTGCTCTAAGAGCAAAAAGACTTCCTTTAAAAAAAAGCGAATGCTGCTGGAAGTAATAGAATGGAGAATAATTTTTACTACTGTTCTTGTAAAACGGTAAAAGATAAACCGTAAGAACTGTAAATAAGCTAAAGCTAAAATCGCAGGTAAAACATTTTTCAAATGCACTATGATCATCAATTATTAAAGCTTTTTCATTAGATAAATGATGATGCTCTTTCTTTTGAATCTGCAGGGAATGATGTTCATAAGAATGTATCGACTGGAACAGTATTGAAAACAATACAGCCATAGACAAAATAATACTAATTAGGATCCATTTTTTTTTCATTCCTAAACACAATAATTAAGCGACTTAAAAAAAGACTATATTGAAATATCTTCTTTCTAATTCTAAACACTCTTATAATTATTGCAAATATATAAATCTTATATCAAAATGCAACATTGTTGCGTTTTAAGTTTCGTTCAAAAATGAATTTTTTAGAACTCGGTTCTTTCGCATCTGTCAGAATCAAAAATAAGAACTTAAGTAATTTAAAAGTTAGACCACAATTTACAGCAATATTTAGACATAGATATCCCTGATAGTGTTCTGAATTTTTCTTGCTAATTTGGCAAAGCTTATGATTTTATCTTTTTTGTTTTCAAAGATTCTGCGAAGTTTTTGAGTTTGTTTATTGATCACTGAAAATCCATTAATACAAAAAGATAAAACGAAAAAAGAGCTGTTAGCAAAAACAGCTCTTTTAGGTTTTTCTAGTTAGTTGTATAAGCTTACTAATTCAAAATACTTCTAAAAATGAATGAAAAACCAAGATTTTTATTATTGAGGTGCAGCGATCTGAGGTTTTGACTTCATGATTACTTCAACCGTTTCTGGTACTGCGAAAAACTCTTTTGCAAAAGCTTTTATATCTTCGGGAGTTATTTCATTTATCGTCTTTTTATATTTTAAATCATCGTTAAAGCTTTCGTTGTTTAACAGCATATTATTAAGGCTGCTCAGCCAGAACCCGTTTGTCAACACCTTTTCTGTCCTGGTTTTTAAAACGGTGTTTCTAATAGACTCGATATCCTGTTCTTTTGTTACATCTTTTTGCGTTATATTAATCTGGTCATAAATAATTTTTGTTAGTTTTTCTACCTTTTCAGGATCACTGTCAAAATTGATCGTTATTGAATATTCATCAGAGGGTATTCTGCTGACACCAGATGAAACGTGAACACCGTAACTTCCTCCCTCCTCTTCCCGAATTAAATCAAGGTATTTTTTTGAAAGAACTTCAGATAAAATATGCAGTATAAAGACATTTTTGTACGTATAAGGAATTTTTTTTACAAATCGGATATAAACGCTCGCTTTGGGGACATTCATCTCCCGAATTAACAATCGTTTTGAAACACCCGGAGCAGGATCGAGATGATTGTCTGTAAAAATTTCTTTTTTATTGCTATCCGATGTTATACTTCCAATATACTTTTCCAATAATGAAATTGCATTTTCAGGAAGATTTCCGGTAAAGATAAAAGTAAAATCAGCTGCATTTTGAATTCTTTGTTTATATAAATCTGAAGCCTTTTCGAAACTCAACTGTTTCAAAAAATCCTGATTAAACAATGGAACTCTTTTGTTACGATTGTAATTCAACAAAGAGATAGTATCCTGAAAAACCTTTAGATTTGTATTTTCTGAATTTTCTAATGAATTCCTATAACCGGTTACCATTCTGCTATAAGCATCTTTATCAAATCTCGGTTCTTCGAAATACAAATACAGCAATTGTAATAAAGTTTCAAAATCTTTCTGATTTGTAGAACCTTTAAAGCCTTCTGTAAGTTCTGTAATATAAGGTTGTAAAGCAACTATTTTCCCGTTTAGTTTGTCTTTCAGATCGGTACTTTTGAAAGTACCCAAACCGGAACTTTGAACTAAATTTACAGCAATTTGAGCCGACGGAATATCTTCTGTTTTTATTAAAGAAGTGCCACCAAAACTGAAAGCAGAACATAAAACTTCATCTTTTGCTAAAGTTGTTGGATACAAAATAATCCTTGTACCATTTGCCAGTTTATAATTTTTTGCACCCTCAATTCCATCAATTGTTGTTTCTTTTGCAACTTTAGAACCTTTAAGTTCTGCTGTAACCAAAGGGAGATCGGTAGTTGTTTCTTTGTATTTTTCAAGAGGCATTTTTTTTACTGCATCGATGACTTTTGTGTAGGCTTCTTTTGATGGAAACACAATATCGTTTTTATCCGGACCCGTAACAGTCATGACGATATTATCTGTACTTTGTATTTTTTTGACTGCCTCGTTTATTTGTGCAAGTGTGATTAAAGTTAATCTTGTTTTTATATTTTCATATTGCGTTTCGATACTTTCAAACGGGTTAGCTTTCAGAAAATAGTTCACCAATTCTTCCGAATATTCATCAGATTCGATTTTATCTTTGTTCTGGAGAATATTTTCATAAAAGCTTAAAACACTTTTCTTGCTGCGATCCAGTTCTTTTTGTGTAAATCCGTATCGAACCGCCCTTTCAGTTTCAACCATCATTTCTTTGAAGCCCTCTAAGGTTTTATTGTTTTTTGGGGTAACATATAAATAATATGAGTTTGTTAATCTGGAGATTTCAGAAGATCCAATTCCGAGATTTAATAGTGCGGTTTCATGGTTTTGAATAAATTCCTTATAACGTCTGTTCATCATATTGAAGCATAAATCGTTTACAAAATCTCTTCTGATGGTTTCGTTATTTTTTACCTTGTCAAAATCTCTTTTGTAATACAAAACAACATTCGTTTCTGTTGCTTCTTTATCTTTCGCTAAAACATATTCCATTTCTTTGTTTTTGGGAACCGAAACATAATAGCGTTGAGCAGGGTTTTCAGGCATTTCTATAGAAGAAAATGTTTCTATAATCTTCTTTTCAATTTCTTTTGCATCAATATCTCCCACTACAATTACAGCTTGTAAATCCGGGCGGTACCATTTTTTGTAATAATCCCTTAATGCTTGATAATCAAAAGAATTTATAATATTTAAATCGCCAATCACATCCCGTTTTGCATATTTTGAACCTTTGTAAAGTGTTTTATCAGTTTCTAAACGAAGCCTGAATTCTGAATTTCTTCTGGTACGCCATTCTTCTCTGATTACGCCCCGTTCTGCATCTATTTCAGTATCTTTTAAAGAAAGAAAACCGGACCAGTCGTGCAGTACCAAAAGGCAGGAATCTATTAGTTTTGAATCTCCGGCAGGAACATTACTCAGGTTATAAACCGTTTGATCCTGTGCGGTATAAGCATTTATATCGGCTCCAAACCGAACGCCTTTTTTCTCCAGCATATCGATAATGCCTTTTCCTTCAAAATTTTTTGTCCCGTTAAAAGCCATGTGCTCCAGGAAATGCGCGAGTCCGTTTTGATCGTCGTTTTCTAAAATCGCACCAACATTTTGGGCAAAATAAAAGCATACACGGTCTTTTGGAAATTCATGATGTAAGACATAATATTTCAGTCCGTTTTTTAATTGTCCGGAAACTACATTTTTGCTCAGCGGAATGGTTGTCGAAAATTGAGCAATACTTTTAAATCCTATAAAAAGGGCAAAAAGTAAATATATTGATTTTGAAATTTTCATCGGGTTAGTTCTGTTTTATTCTTGAGATTAATTTTAGACGCTGATAAAACGGATTTGCTATTGCGTAAAATCAGATTTACACGGATTTTAAACTCTAAATTCAAATAAATCAGTTTTTTTCTGCGTCTTTTCAATAGGAAATCCGTCTTATTCGTGTACCCATTATTTTTTAAAATTAGCAATTCCTTCCTGAAGCCATTTATAATACGTTTCAATATCAGGATTATAAGCCGATGGTTTGTTTAAGTCATTTTCGTTATGATCCATTAAGACATAGTACGGCTGAGCGTTGGTTTTGTATTTCAAAATTTGAAGTTCACTCCATTTTTGTCCTGTGTATTTCAAGACTTTTCCTGTAATTTTAGAAACCACTTGTTCACTTTTTGGTAAAGGTCTTTTATCATCTACATATAAAGAAATCAGTACAACATCATTATTGAGAACACCCAAAACTTTTGGATCCGGCCACACTCTTTCTTCCATTTTTCGGCAGTTTACACAGGCATATCCTGTAAAATCGATCATTACGGGTTTGTTTACTTTTTTTGCGTAAGCTAAACCTTCGTTGTAATCATGAAAAGTCGGAATTCTGTTTGGGCCACTTTCTGCACCTTCCGGCAACGCTGTTTTTTCATTGTTAGTAACTGTTGTATTTCCAAAGCCATTTGGCGATTCGCTGTATTGTTTTGCAGGCGGGAATCCGCTAATGTATTGCAGTGGTGCTCCCCAAAGTCCCGGAATCATGTATATTACAAAAGAAAATACGACGATGCCTAAACTTAGTCTTCCAACTGATATATGGGTAACGGGTGTATCATGCGATAATTGGATTTTTCCAAATAAGTATAAGGTGAGTACCGAAAATATGGCAATCCAGATGGCGATAAAAACTTCTCTTTCTAATAAATGTAATTGTAAAACCAAATCGGCATTACTTAGGAATTTAAGTGCTAGAGCTAATTCTAAAAAGCCCAGAACAACTTTAACTGAATTTAACCAGCCACCGGATTTTGGCAACGAATTCATCCAGCCCGGAAATGCTGCAAATACAGCAAATGGCAATGCAATGGCTAAAGAAAAACCAAACATTCCGATAATTGGTGCCATTCCTGCCTGACTTGTGGCCTGAACCAATAATGTCCCAACAATTGGGCCAGTGCATGAGAAAGAAACTAAGGCTAAAGCCAAAGCCATAAAAAAGATTCCGATTATACCACCAACTTCAGATTTCTGATCGACTTTGGTCATCCATGAACTTGGCAATACAATTTCGAAAGCTCCTAAAAAAGAAATCGCAAATATTACTAAAAGGATAAAGAAAACAATATTAAAAACCACATTTGTAGCCAAAGCATTTAAGGCATCGGCACCAAAAATGGCGGTTACCAAACTTCCTAAAATTACATAGATGATAATGATAAAAACTCCGTAAAGAGCAGCATTTCGTATTCCGATGGCTTTGTTTTTACTTTGTTTGGTAAAGAAACTTACGGTCATTGGAATCATCGGGAAAACACAAGGCGTAAACAAAGCAGCAAGGCCTCCTAAAAAGCTGAAGAAAAATAAGGTCCAAAGGCTATCATCAGCTTTTTGGGATGATGGTTCTTTAAGTTCCGTTTTCTGTATTTTAGGAGTGTCTTTTTCGCTTTCAGTAACAGAATTTGTAGTGTCGTTTTTGGTTTCCTGTTTTGTTATTGTTTTTTTACTTGATTTCTTTGTTAAAGTTTCATCTGCTTTAGCAATTGCTGCAGTTTCTGCTTTTACCGGAACATCCGATTTTTTAAACGTAAATTTTAAATCTTTAGCTCCCGGAGGCAAACAGCTGTTATCGTTGCAAACCATAAAAAATATGCTCGCATTTATCGTAAAGGCTTCTGCAGTTTTGCGTTCTATATTTTGAGTAAAGACAGCTTTATCTGCAAAATATTTAATCCGCATGTTAAAAACAGGATCATCTACTTCATGTCCGTCAGGTTCTGTAACTGAACCTGCGGTTTTATAATTTTTTGATTTGGGAAAAGAAAAACCAGTTGGTGCAGGTCCGCCTTTTGGTACATTTTGCGAATAGATATGCCAGCCTTTATCGATTTTGGCTGTGATGATTAAGGTACATTTGTTTTCTCCTATTTCTTTTACGGATGTTGTAAAGGAAACGGGATCGTAAATTTGGGCAGTAAGGTTACTTACCGCAAATAAAATTGCGATAAAAAGAAATAATTTTTTCATGATAAAAAGTTAGATTTTAAATTGCCACAATGAATTCTCTTTTTTGTCATCCTGACGAAGGAAGGATCTCCGCAAGAAACTCTATGCAGTAATCGCAAATCTTTGTCGAATATCTTACGAAGATTCCTCGTTCCTCGGAATGACAAACACATCTTAATATTATGTGTGTTTATTTAATAAATTGAATTATTTTTTATAACGGGCCAAAATCCATTTTGAAATATTGTCGAGAACTTCCGGGGCGAAAACTTCATCTAGTTCTTTGACTTCGCTTTGTGTACAAGTTTTGCAGTGCTGGTACATATGATTCAGGCCTGGATAAATCTTTGCTGTAAGATCTTTTGTTTTCAGGTATTTTTTGAATGAATTGATATTCTCTTCAGCTGGAACACTGATGTCTTTATCGCCGTTTGCCACCATTACCGGAATGGTAATTTTTGGCAGGTAATTTTCCGGATTGTAATGAATGCTGTAACGGTACCATTTTCTGTCAGCATCTTTTCCGTAACGATACAGGAAATCCTTGTCCCGTCCGTCCCACAGATGTATTTCTTTTAATGTTGTCGAATCCTGCTTTTGCATCCATTCTTTCAACTTTACTTCCATTGCAGGCTGCGCAGATTCTCCGTCTTTTGTATCGTAAACAACCTTAAACATGATGTTGTACATTTCCATCTGTTTCGCCACCACTTTATCTGAAAAATTATAACTTTTCAAAATTGCCGTATTTTGAAGATTCAGCATTTCCAGTCCGTTTACTCCTACTCCGGATAAACTGATCATGAATTTTACATTTTTGTTTCTCGCACTTACGATCGATGCGATCATTCCGCCTTCACTGTGTCCGATTAAACCAATGTGGGATGCATCTATGTTTTTATCGCTTTGCAAATAGGCAATTTGCGCATCAACGTCGTCTGCAAAATCTCCGGTTGTTGACTCTTTAAAGTTTCCGGATGTTTTGCCAATTCCTCTATCATCAACACGAAGCGATGCGATTCCTTTGCGGGCTAATTCATCAGTCAGAACCGTAAAAAATTGTCTGCCTGCATAGGTATAATTTCTTTCATGCTGACCTGTTCCTGAAATTAAAATCGCCAGCGGATATTTCTTTTTATTCTTCGGAATTGTTAAGGTTGCTCCGTAGGTTAATTTGGTCTTTTTGCCAAGAAAAGTCATATCAATAACCTGATACGGATATGGCTTTTTGGGATGTTGTGGAAAATAAACGGGCTGTATTTCTTTTTCTTTTTTTAAGACAATGGCTGTATTTGGAATTGAATAGTAGTTAAAAATTCCTGAAATAGCACTTTTATTACCGTTGTATTTTCCTTTAAAAGAGAAACCGTATATTTCATTTTTAAAAAATATACTGTCTCCTTTTATAGTTGTAACTACTTTTTTATTAATTTCTAATTCGGGCAAATTGACACTTAGGGAATCTGTTTTATATTTTGCCAAATCTCCTGATAAAATAATGCGGTACGAATGATGCTGTCCCTGCCAGATAGTTTGGGCAAAACTATACTGGCCGGTCATCAGTAAGAAACTTAAGAATCCGTAAAGGATGCTTTTTCTCATTAAATTAAATAAGACTCTCATTATTTTTTTTCCGACTTTAAATATTCAACAATGATTGAAATTTCGTCTAATAATTCACTTGGGCTTCCGAAATAACCGTTTGACATCCAGCGTAATCTTCCGTCTGCATCGATAATCATTTTCTCCGGAATTCCAGAAAATTTAAATGCTTTTGAATATTGCTCATACGCTACATCCATTTTTCCCGTTTTGGGATTTTTTCCGTCGTAAAGCACATTAAAATCAAATCCTTTTTCTTTGATGAAGGCCTGGGTTTGTTCTTTATAATCTTTGATATATTCTTGTGTATCTACAAAATAGAATTTTATATTCGGGTCATTTTTGTATTTGTCAACTGCCATCTTCATTCCCGGCATAGCATTTTTACAAGGCCCGCACCACATTGCCCAGAAATCTAATACTACGATTTTTCCTTTCTGATCTGCCAGTTTTACCCTTCCTCCTTTGCTGCTTTCTAAATCAAAACCTGCAATTGGAAGGTTTATTAATTCTGATATTACTTTCTTTTTATGGCCTTCGATATTACTTAATGACTTTAACGATTCTAAGTATGCCTCAAAACCTGTTGCTGCGCCTCCATCTTTTAAATAAATTTCTTTTAATGATGTCAGTATCTCAGGACTTACCTGATTTTGTTTTACCGCAAGTGCCATATAATTTTTGGCATCTGCTGTTTGTCCTTTTCTTAATAACATTCTGATGTAAACTTCATTGTAAGCTGCATCATTGTAACCGTACAGAGGTTTAATTTTTGCTAAATATTTTTCTTCGAGATCATAATTTTTTGTTTTTTCTGCTAAATGGGCATACGTAAAATATTCTCTGGCCAGCATTTGCAAAGCCTGTTGTTTCCATTCATTTAAGGATAATTTTCCTTCATACATTTTTGGAACAAATGTTAGTCTGTTTTCCAATTCTCCCATAATTATATCGGCATATTTTTTTAATGTTTCGATTGAAGATTTTTCGATCCCGTCATGGTCTCTGTTAAAAGGAATAGATACTAAATGCCAGTGGTAATCTAATAAGTTGCCAAAAGAAACGGTTTTTACACTATTTAAAGCATAATTGTAATCTTTGTTATTTACGATATAACCGTAAACAATCGATTTAACCATTTTATCATAATACAAACTTTCTAAATCTGTGTAAACATCTTCAAATTTGTTTTGTGGAAAGTTTTTTTCGAAATCGGTAAACATTTTTACTTTTTTAGCAAAATCAACTTCCCTAAATATCTCCTGAATTTTTCTGTCTCTGGCTAAAACTCCTAAAGGATATTGAGTTAATAAAACCTTTTGTACAGAATCAATAAATACTTTATCTTTTGTATTTTCTAATAAATTCAATGTTTTTTGAACATCATATTGTGTGGTATGATCAAGATTGGTATCTGTTAATAAACTGCGCAATTCTTTCTTAATAGCTACAGATTCGTCTTTTCCTGATGCTAGTTTTTTTAATTTTAATCCATAATAAAAAATCTTTTTACGGCTTTCCGGATGATATTGCAATTCATAGTTAATCCACATTAAACCAACCTGATCTGCAATAAAAGCACTGTCATGCACCACATTGGGTACTTCATTCTCAAAAGCTTTGCTTCTTAAAATACCCCAGCCTGTATATGATCCGGGAACTTGAGCAAACATATATGCATGTGGAAATTTTTCGCCTTTGTCTACAATGGTATCCGATTTAAAGACACAGTTAATAAACGAAGCGTGACTGGAAAGTTTCATTTTGGTTTCCCATTTTTTATCTCCTGATGGTTTTAATGTAATATCGTTTGCAATCCATTTAAAATTATCAAAAGTATACACTACCCCACTTATATGCATAGCATTGGCAAGTGGACCATTTGCAGTGTTATATGTTATGGTAATTTCATCACCTGGATTTGGGTGTTCCGGAGAAAGCACAAGTTTTTGCATCGGTGCATCTTGAGCCAATAAAGCCGTTGTGATACTAAAAAAGAATAGTATCAGTTTTAATTTTTTCATTTTTTTTTGAATTGAGTGCACTCAAAAGAAATCTGAGTGCACATTTTTAATTAACCTGATTATGGATTTTGTTGTAAGTCTGGAGCGTACTCAAAATAGATTGAGGCAAAAGGCAATTGATAGCGATCACTGTTTGGGGCAAGTGTAAAAGTTTGGCTGCCAAAAGTATGTGTAATGGTTTTGGCAAATTCAGGTTCTTTGTTTAATCGTTTCAAATCAAACCATCTAAAACCGCCTGTTCCCATTAATTCTCTTCTTCTTTCTGCCAAAACTTTAATCAAAGCATCTTTACTGTCTGTTGCGGTTAAAGCCACATATTCTCCAGTTCTGAATCTTTTTTGTCTTAATTTATTGATTTCTGCTATTGCCTGATCTCCTGCTCCTGCTCTCGCCAGACACTCGGCTTTAATAAGCATCATTTCCGGAACTGTTGGACCGGCATTTCTGCTTTCACCTGTAAGACCTTCTTTAGAATAAGATCGTCCTATGGTATAATCAAAATTAAAGTTACTGGAGGGTTGTGTAAATAACACATAACGCAAATCATTGGTATCAAACAAATTGATTAGTTCATTGCTTAACGATAGTAATTGAGGTGCATAAGTGTAAGTTCCATATCCATTCCACTTTGATAATATCAATTCTTTGTCGAGTTTTCTTGATGGATAAGCTTCAAATTCATAATCTTCAAGATTGTTCAGTGTATTTTGTAAGGCCAGTGCTTTTTCTGCATTTTCTAAAGCCAATGGATAGTTACGCATATACAAATACGTTCTTGACAAAAGTGCATAAGCTGCTGCTCTGGAAGGAAATGCTACATTATTACCTGAATTAATTGGCTTCAAACCAGAATTTACAGCATCATTAAGATCGCTAATAATCACATTGTAAGCCTCCTGAACAGAAGTTCTTTTAATGTTATCAGATACTGTTGGCGTTGTAAACAATACAATTCCGGGATCTGTTGCTGAAGTTGAGGCATCATAGGCTTTTCCAAAAGTATTCACTAATGTTAAAAAGATAAAGGCACGGTGAACTTCTGCTTCTCCTTTTAAGGCTGCTTTTTCGGCTTCTGTTCCATTTGTGCTTTTCATTACTTCATTGATTACGATATTGATATTGTATAATGCGTTGTACAGATTCTCCATATCATAATCTCTTTCCCCTTCAAAATAGATTTTATCTGCCCACTTATACAAATTAACAAAAGGTCGGTAATAATCGGTTGATGTTAATGCGCTGGTTTGTGACTCATTTTGAAAACTTATATCATCTGATGCAACATCGATATTGCCATAAGCTTTGTCTAATGTGGAAGTGTTGTTTAAAAGATATCGGTAGTTTTGGGTTTCCTCCGGTATTAATTTTCCTTCGGTCTTAATATCAACGTAGTTATCACAGCTTAAAACGATTGCTCCTACTGCAGCAATTGTGATGTATTTTAAATATTTTTTCATCTTTAAAAATTAAAAATTAAGATTTAAACCAATTGAATAAATGGCTATTGCCGGCAGTTTCATATTAGTTCCGGTATAAGGTAAAAAATCAGGATCTAAACCGTCTTTGTTTTTTCTCCAGAAGAATCCAAGATTTCTGGCTGTAAAAGTTAGAGAGGCTCCTCTTACTATGCCTCTGTTTATTAGGTCTGTCATATCGTATTTTAAAGAAAGTTCTCTAAAACGAATATGATCTCCTTCTATAATTTGGTCTTCTCCAAAAACATACCTCACATAACTAAACCCGGCTGAACCCTGAATTCCCGGTACAGAAGTCGTAGCTTCATCTCCCGGATTTCTCCATCTTTGATCTATATCGCTATTTAAATCGTATTGGTTAAATCTTCCTTGTCTGTTGACATAACTACCATAAGTTGGTTTAAATAATACATAATCAAATTTGTAAGTGGCCAGGATATACAATGACAATTTTTTATAATTAAAAGTGTGACTGAAACTTCCGTAATATGAAGGAATATTGGTCCCCATATATTTCATGTCTTTAATATCTTTTAGAGAAGTAAAAGAATTTACAATATTACCTGCTTTATCATAAATCAGGGTTCTTCCTGTTGCATCCAATCCGGCTGATCTAAATGCAAATACACTGTTTAAAGCATATCCTTCAATAGGCGGTGTTGTTCCTGAACCGTTCAGATACTGACTGTAATTTTTAAAACGAGAATCGGTAATATCTGTTTCATTGAAAGAAACTACAAGAGCTGAATTCCATGAGAAATCTTTAGTTTTAAGAACAATTCCGTTTAAACTTAAATCAATTCCGTGCCCTTGTAAAGTTGCCGCATTTTGTACCAGCGAATTATTTGATACACCGTAAAATGCTGACACCGGGAACTCTACAATTAAATCTTTACTGTTTTTTTTATAATATTCAACTGTACCGCCTAATCTGTTATTTAATATCGAAAAATCAACTCCTAAATTTAAGATTGCTGTTTTTTCCCAGCGCAAATTAGGATTTGCCGGCTGCGAAATAAAAGCATAAGGCTGCTGCGAAAAGGAATCTAAATTGCTTAAACTGATATTGGTAAAAGGAAAAACATTTAAATTGATATTTCCGTTAAATCCGTAACTCGCCCTCAAATTCAAACTATTAACCAGATTCACATTTTTAAGAAAAGATTCGTCTTTAATATTCCATTTTGCTCCGGTTGACCATAATGGCGTTCTTCTTAGTTTTTTATCTACTCCAAAATTGTTGTAGTCGTCCAAACGTGCACTTCCGGTAAGGGTATATCTGTTTTTGAATGTATAACCGGCATTTGCATAATACGATAAAAAACGTCTTTTAAAATCTTTATGCTCATTTCCATTGCTCAAAGTATAGTTGTAACCGTTTACATCTACATAGTTTTGTGAAGGTAAATCGACAGATGTCTGCGTTTTTGGGTTATAACCGTAAAGTGTTCGTGAATCCTGAGTTTCTCTCGTTTCCCTTGCTTCTATACCACCAATAGCATTAATCAAATGGTCTTCGCCAATAATACCGTCATAGTTTAGTTGTCCTCGCATAGTAGAACTGCTTTTTCCAAATTCATTACTTTGAAAAATTCCTCCGTTTGGAATCGCTCTTACTAAATCACCATTATTGTTTATTGATGTAGCCGAGTTAATTCTGTCACGTGTATAATACGTATTTTCGTTATACATATTATCATTTGACGAAGTTGAAGTTTCTATAGAGTAAGTTCCAACAGCATCCAGACCTTTTAATAAAGGAACTGTTGCAGAAACAGTAGCTCCAAAATTTTGCTCGTTTACCTCATTATCTTTATTCTTCAATTCATCAATATAATTATAAGTCCATGGTAAATATCCTGCCTGCTCCAACGGAATGGTTTGCCCTGCATAATAATGACGGTAATAATCAACCGACTTACCATCATCATCAATAATCTGATTATAAGGTAATAGAGTAGTTGCTGAAATTCCTAAAGGAGAAAGTCCTAGTCCATTTTCGTTATATTTAAAAATAGAACCTCTTAAGTTAGTTGTCATTTTTAGATAATTAAACAGCTTAAAATCCTGATTAGATAATAATGTCAAACGCTGTCCGTCGTTTCCTTTTGACTGTGTTTCTTCTTTAGAATAGGATCCTGACATGAAATAAGAATAATCATTTTCTGCTCCGCTAAATGACAAATCATAATTTTGACTTGTTGAAGCCTGCAAGAAATATTTTTCTGCCTGACCATACGTATTACGGTTACGTAAAACATCTAAACCTGCATTTCTCTGAGCCTCTGTTATTTGACCTCGTTTGTATTGAAACATCAAATCCATTCCCTGGCTAACAGGAGAAGTAAGCATATAGGTTACATTTGCAGGATCTGTTACCAAATTTTTATTTACAAATTCCTGCTCCAGATTTAAAACCTGAGAAGAATTCATAAGCGGTAATTTAGATAAAGAAGGTTTGTTTGAAAAAGAATAATTTTGAGAAAAATTAATTCTTGTCTGACCCGATTTTCCTTTTTTGGTGTCAATGACCATAACTCCGTTTGCTGCTCTTGCCCCGTAAATAGAAGCCGCTGCCGCATCTTTGAGGAAAGTAATTTTCTCTATGTCATTTGGATTTATCGTTCTGATATCTAATTCTGTAGGCGTTCCATCAAGTACAATTAAAGGCATTTCGTTGGAATCAATGGTAGATTTTCCTCTAATGGAAATATTATAAGCTGTTTTTTCAGATTCTGAGCCAAATTTTCTTCCATAGACAAATGTATTATCTGAATCTAATAAATCTAACTGAAGACCTGCAACCTGCCCTTCTAATCTATGCAGTACATTGTTCACAGGTACTTTTTCTAAATCTTTGGCACTAATTACCGCAATAGATCCTGTAGAACGCTCTCTGTCAATTTTTTGATATCCTGTTGATACGATTTTTACTTCATCTAGTTTACTTACATCTTCCAGCATGATGGGATTGATAATCAAACTGTCCGAAACTGTAATTTCTAGTTTTTTGTATCCTAAATATTCAAAAACAAGAACATCTCCTTTGTGAGCCATAATTTCGTAAGAACCGTCAAAATTGGTAACAGCACCGTCTTTGGTACCTTTAACCCAAACCGATGCACCAAATAAATTTTCTTTTTTTGCATTGGTAACAACTCCTTTTATCTTTACTTTTTCTGCCAGTACTGTAGTAGTTCCATTTTTAACATTTTCCTTTACGGCTATAACAATCAGCTTATTATTAACAAATTCAGCTTTATAAGCATCACCAATTAATTCTTTCAATACTTGCAGCAATTCTGCATTTTTTACTGAAATATTTACTTTTCTCTGCGCATCAAAAACATCATTACTGTAAAAAAACTCAACATTTGTTTTTCTGGTAAGTGATTTTAAAACGGCTGCTACTGACTGATTTTTGGCATTGATTGTTACCTTTTGCCCATAAGCAAAAGCAACTATGTGGCCTAAAAAAATGGATAATATTAGGGATTTCCTCATAATGCAAAGAAATTTATCCCAAAGTGCGGATTTTACCCCACAATCTTTTGCGGATAGGTTTTTTTTCATACTTTTAAATGTTTTGGTTGGTTAAATTGAATTCGATCTCTTTTTTCGACTGAACAAATACTAGCCGGGAAATACTGCAATATTTTCCGGTTTTTTTGTTTTACTTACTTATAGTTACTTCATAGGTTTGGTTTACTTTGGTTATTTTATATTTCACATTCGATGTTTTACTTATGATATCAAGAAGATGTTCTATAGGTTCTTCTTTTAAAACAATTCCGGTGAACTTAATCTGCCCGATCGATGTGTTTTCGAACTTGACATTAAAGTTGTACCATCTTGACATTTTGGCTAATATGCTTTTAAGGCTTTCATTTTCAAAATAAAATTTTCCATCTTTCCAGGCTGTATATACCGATGGATCCACAGTTGCAACAGTTACAGAACCATCATTTTTAGTATCCACATTTGATTGTTCTCCGGGATTTAAAACCACCGATTTTTTTTCATCAGCACCAAAATCAGAAACTTTTACTTTTCCTTCTGCAAGTGTGGTTGCAAAAGTGTTGTCTTCTGCATAAGAACTTACATTAAAGTGTGTTCCTAAAACTGTAACATTCCCGAATTTTGTTTTTACAGTAAACGGACTGTGTGGATCTTTGCTTACTTCAAAATAAGCTTCTCCTTCAAGAATTACAGTTCTTTTGCTACCGCTAAATTCAACCGGATATTTTAATGATGATTTTGAGTTCAGCCAGACTTTTGTTCCGTCTGAAAGATTAACGGCATAAATACCCCCAACAGGGACAATTAAGGTATGCTCTCCGGAAGTTTGACCTTTTAAGTTTTTAGCATCGTAAACTAAAACGTGATTCATATTCGAGATCACCCCATTTTTTGAAACTATTTTTTCTTTTTTAGCCTCTAAGGAAACTAAAGTGCCATCTGCCAAAACTAAAGTAGGACTGTTATATTTTGGAGAAATAGTTGTAACACTAATTTCTTCTTTCTGAGCTGCTTTATTATTTATAAAAAGATAAGAAGCGGTAAGACCAAGTAAGAATAAAAAAACTGCCGCATATTTCAGCAGGTTTTTATATTTGAAAAGAGGAACAACCGGTACATGATTCTGATTGATTTTTTCTCTGATTCTTTCGAATGCAATATCAGTATCAATACCGCTGTAAAATGATTCTTTCGATTTTAAAGTTTCAAAATTAATAACCTTTTGATAATATGCCTCGTTTTCGGGCACCGAAAGCCATTTTTGCAAAAAAACATTCTCCTCTGTCGATAATTCACCCAGAAGCAACTCTTTTCTTATGAGGTCAGCGATTATAAATTCTTTTCTTTCTAAAGACATATTTTTGATATTAAGTATCTGTTATTAACATTTTAAGTAAATGTTATATAACTAAGAGTACGAAACATTAAAAATGGGTGGAAGGTTTTTTGAAAAACTTTAAAGAAAAAGTAAAATAAATAAAAGTTCGGAGTGATTTTTTAGTTTTTCCTTTAATAACTCAATGGCACGGGCACGCTGTGACTTAACCGTATTGACAGAAATGTTAAGCTTTTCGGCTATATCTTTATACTTCATTCCTTCAAGACAGGAAAGTTCAAAAACTTCTTTACATTTTTCGGGAAGCGAATTTAAAGCATCTATTAAAACAGCGTATATTTCTTCTTCCAAAATATTAAAATCAAATTCGGGAGCATCTTCAGACAATGATTTGTCAAGTTCTACTGATTTTATTTCTTTTTTTAAAACAAGTAAAGACCCGTTTCTGACCATCCTGTACAAATAGGATTTTACGTCGACAATTTTTTCAAACTTTAAGCGGTTTTCCCAAAGTTGAAGCATCACATTTTCGACTACTTCCTCGGCCATAAAATTATCTTTTACAAAACCAAAACTATAGCTCACAAGTCGTGGATATAAAGAATAAAAAAGTTCTTTATAGTAGGTTTCATCGATTCTGATATTTGTTTGCTCTGTAATAATTTTGTCTAAATTTTGTTGAACAAATATATAAGTAATATCAATAAAACTGCCTTTTTACAAAAGATTTAGCATCAAAACTAATGAATAGAAGTAAAAAAGTAGGAATAAAACTCGATTTATTATTATTTGAATTTTTACGATAACGTTTGAACAAAATGATACTATTATTGCCTTCGATATATTTTTGTCCCTCATCTATGGCTTGCAATTCTGTCCTGTATCGCAGTAACCCGTTTGGTGAAATTATAAAAAAAGTCAGTTGGGGAACTTATTGTGTAGAGAAACATAACAAAAAATGTATCGGGAATCGTTTTCAAATCATGATTTTTCTGTTATAGATATCATTTTACATAAGAAATTACTCTTAAATAACGAGAAATTAGCATCAAATGCTAAGTACACCCAATGTATCTTTAAATTCCATAAAAATGTATTTCTAATACCAAAGCTAAAAAATCATTAATTTTGTTTAAATTTATACTCAAAAGATTAAACAAAAAAAACAATGAAATCCATAATTTTAAAAATCGACAATAGTGTATTGAATGAAGTTCAGATCGATAGAATTATTGAAATGGCCTGGGAAGACCGCACACCATTTGATGCTATAACATTTCAATTTGGTCTGTCTGAAGCCGATGTAAAAGCTTTGATGAAAAAAGAACTAAAGTTCAGCAGTTACAAATTATGGCGTGAAAGGGTTGAAAAGTGCAAAACAAAACACGCTGCAAAAAGACCTCAGGCAATGAATCGATTCAAGTGCAGAAGGCAAAAAGCAATTTCAAATAATAAAATCTCTAAACGTTAAAAAAATATTAGCAAATGATCCAAAAAGACAAACCCGATAATGTAGTATTTTCTAACGAAGAGGGCTATAATGCAAGCCTGTTACCGTATGCCACTAATGTAGGTGCGCCGGTAATAAAAGCTGATGATGTTGCCGGCTGGAAAAATACGGGTATCAATAAGGTAAACAGAGAATTTGAGAGTAAATTCAATGAACTAAAAATTCAATACCAGAATTTAATCAAAGAATTCCAGTGGAATGAACTGGTGTACAATGCCAGATTTTCTTTTGAACCTATTGTTGGTGAAATATATCACTTATATAAAGATACAGACGGTTTTGATTTTCTCTCCCTAATCGGACCTAATGAATGGAATAAGGAACATGTAGGTACTTTTAGACTTAACAGTGATAAAAAGTGGATACGCATCGATTAAGAGGTCCTACATTTTAAATCTGTTGATTCTGAATTACTCAAAAAGTCAGTTCGGTTTTTGTGTAACGGAAACGGAACAAAAAGATACCGAAACCCGTTTTTGATGATGTTTTTTATTCTCGGTTCAATTTTCTATCAAAATTACCCGAACTTAAGAAAAAATAATCATCAAAAACGAATTTGACCCAATGCGTTTTTTTATAAAATTTAAACCTAATGAAAAACAAAACAAATTTTAAGACCAGTGACCTGCAAAAAATGGACAGACAAAATGCCGTTCATTTAATCAATAGTCTGGGAGGTTTCAAAAGTGTCGCATTGGTAGGAACTTCTGATGTACAGGGAAATACAAATTTATCCATTTTTAGTTCTTTTTTTCATATTGGTGCCAATCCGCCTTTAATTGGAATGATTTTTCGTCCGAGTCCGCCCGAGCGTGATACTATGAGAAATATTATGAATACGGGTTTTTATACCATTAATCATATCAACGAGCAGATTTATAAGCAGGCACACCAGACATCAGCGAGGTATAACAGAGAAATCTCAGAATTTGACGCTACAGGGCTTAGTGCAGAATATAAAAATAACTTCGCTGCTCCTTTTGTAAAAGAAAGTAACATACAGTTAGGTATCCAATTTAAAGAAAAAATAGAAATTGCAATTAACGATACCAGTATGTTTATCGGGGAGATTGTCGAAATTTTTATTAGAGAAGACTGTCTTTCTGAGGATGGTTTTGTGAATTTAGAAAAAGCCAATACACTAACATGCTCCGGACTGGACAGTTATCATAAAACCATACAGTTAGACCGGTTAAGCTATGCTAAACCCGATAAGGAAATTACCTCACTACTCAAAAGCTGAACAAAAAAAAGATAAATATTAGGTGGTTTAAATGTGTTTTTTGTTTTAAAGATCCTGTTTTTTGTTTCGTTTTTAAAGACCTAAATTGACAAAAATAGTAGCAGGAACACTGTCTGAAATTATTTTCAATAGTGCATGAGTTTTTACGTTAGTTTTTCAGATTTTTTTTGAAGTACAATTTTGTACCTGTAAACAAGATTGCGTTTTAATGTTAAAAACACGTATAAATACTCTTTTTTCATCTCTTCGATGTTCACAAATTTAGCATTGAATTTAAACAATTGTAAATCAGTAGTTTATTTGTTTTTTTTACTCGCACTAAAATTTGATTTGTTATCTGGAGTTATCTGATAAAACAATATCTGTGTACTATTATTACAAATTATCTTTTCATTTTGAAGAAAGACAAAAAAGTAATTACCATCAACAATCAGGTACCTGAAAAATGAACATTCAAAATATTTATTAATTAAAAACAAACTACCATGGCATCAATGGTACCATCAGACAAAAAGAACAACTACGAAAGATTATTTGCCTCCTGTACCATAAAAGAAGATAAATACCCTGAAATTGACAAGATAACAGCAAAAATACTTTTAAATAAAGTCAGATATCAAACTATGGGGGATCTCTTGCAAATTCCTTGGTATGTTATTGCTATTATACACTGTATGGAAGGTAATTTGAGATTCGATACCCACTTACATAATGGCGATTCACTTAACAAACGAACAGTACAAGTTCCTGCGGGACGTCCAAAAGCAGGAAATCCGCCTTTTACGTGGGAAGAAAGTGCTAAGGATGCTTTAGTATATGACAAACTAAACTTGTGGACAGATTGGAGCATTGCCGGAATCTTATATAAGCTGGAATTATTTAACGGATTAGGATATTACAAACAAGGAATTAATTCGCCGTATTTGTGGAGTTATTCTAATCATTACACAAAAGGAAAGTATATTCAGGATGGGCGATACGATCCTAGTTCAATTTCTAAACAATGTGGGGCAGCAGTATTGCTAAGACGTTTAATGGAGCAGCAATTAATAATCCTGACAAATGGTAATATTGTAGAGCAAATTCTGAAACTGGGAAACAAAACAATGTATTATACAGGGACTGTCTCCAGGGAGGCTAAAGAATTGCAAACTTTACTTAATAGAGCCGGAAGTGTATTACGAGTCGATGGCAAAGCAGGCGAAAAAACGTCTAATGAGTATTTCAAGTATAGCCACACTTATTTAGCAGGAGATCCAAGAAATATTTGATTTGATATGCTAATCTAAGTTAGTTGTTATATAA
Organism: Flavobacterium cheongpyeongense; assembly: GCF_003202435.1. Lineage (GTDB taxonomy): Bacteria > Bacteroidota > Bacteroidia > Flavobacteriales > Flavobacteriaceae > Flavobacterium > Flavobacterium cheongpyeongense. The sequence continues at coordinate 20,560 of NZ_QJHK01000002.1, read as the reverse complement.
ATTTTAATGTCTGATATACCCATTTTTTATAAATCATAAGCAAACAAATAACCCTTTGGGGTAAGTTTTTGTTCATAATTTTTCATCAAGTTTAATAAAAATATTGCAGTGCAGAATGGTATAAAAAAAAAAAATTGATTTTAAAGATACCGATCGGTATTTATAATTATATTTGTAGCAAACTTTTTTACATAAAGCAGAAATCATGAATACATCTGAATTTATATTAGAGAAGGTAGCACCAATTTTTAATAAACAAGGCTATGTAGGAACTAGCCTGGCCGATATAACCAGTGCGACCGGACTTACAAAAGGCGCCATTTATTGCAATTTTTTGAACAAGGAAGATTTAGCATTGAAAGCTTTTCAGCTAAATATAACTGTAGCAATAAAACCTTTATTCAGAATAATTGCCAATACACATGGCAGTATTAATAAATTATTCTCAATAACAGATTACCAGCGCAGTTATTATGATTTAGTCAAGGATAGAGGCGGTTGCCCTATGCTGCGTGTTGGAGTCGATACAAAATTTATCAATCCACTTTTATTTGATGAAGCACAAAAATTATCTCAAAAATTTATCAATGGTCTCACTACTATAATAAAAGACGGTATTGTTAATAATGAAATCAACTCCAATACTGATCCGGATAAATCTGCTAGAGTTATTTTGTCATTAATTGAAGGAAGCTCGCTTTTAGCTTTCACTCATGATGATCAAACCTATATATCAAATACAATGGACTATATCGACAGCACTTTTATAAACAGCATTCAGAAATAAAAAAAATTTAACCCTGTAGATACCAATCGGTATTTACGCAATTTATATTCAAATGAATAAGATATTAAAAACAAAGAGAAAAATCAGATTTCAGGATTGTGATCCTTTTAATCATTTAAACAATTCTAAATATCTCGAGTATTTTATTAATGTTCGTGAAGACCAGATTGCAGAACACTATGATCTTGACATATTTAAATATATGGCAGCGACAGGGCTTAGCTGGGTTGTTGCCTCTAATCAGATAAGTTACGTAAAACCTGCCGCTACAATGGAAACAGTCGTAATAGAATCGCAGTTAATTCAATATTCCGAAAATCTTCTTCTGGTTGAAATGAAAATGTGGAATGAGGATGAAACAGAATTAAAAGCTATTCTATGGATCAAATTTATTCCATACAACATCCTGACAAAAAAAGCAGCGAGCCATTCTGATGATTTAATGAAATTATTTGAATCGGTTTTGGTACCAATTGAGGAATCAATTTTTGAAAACAGATATGTGAAAATTATCAAGGAGTTCAAAAGCAAAACTGCAGCTTAATTATTTTAAAGGATTCATCAGTAGTATTTTATAACTTTTCATAAAAATTATATAAGAACACCTGTAAGTATTTGGGATACCTTTAATGCAGCTTAAAATTGGCAAACTATGAACCCCAATAATCAAAATTCGAAAAGTACTAAAAATAGGGATTCTGAGAATCGGACTGATACCTCAAAACATCCATATAAAGATCATGATGAAGTTTTTAAAATCGAAAAAATTATGATGTTGATACTCAAAAATTCAAATGAAAAGTACCTGATTTTGGTGAAAAACTAAATAATGAAGAAAAAACAAAATGTAAAACGTCTTAAATCAATAATTTATGGCGTTTTTTAATTTTTTTAATGTGAAGTGTTTTTTTAAGAGAATTTATACTTCAAAATCCTAAGTTTGTATATGCTTTTTTCGTTAAATTCGGATATGAAAACAAAACAGGATGTAATAATTATTGGTGGAGGTCTGGCAGGTTTGGCTGCAGCAATACATCTGTCCAAAAAGGGTTTAAAAGTAACCTTGATTGAAAAATCAGAATTCCCGCGTCACAAAGTATGCGGGGAGTATATTTCGAATGAAACCCTGCCCTATCTTCTTTGGCTGGACATAGATGTTTTGTCATTAAGTCCTCAAAAAATTACCTCTTTTGAATTTACAACACAAAACGGCAGAATAGCCAAAGTAAAACTACCCCTGGGAGGCTTTGGTATCAGCAGGTATTTACTGGATTCTACCTTATATGAAAAAGCATTATCAAATGGATGCCAGATTTTAAAAGAAACAGTTACGGATATTTCTTTTCAAAATGATGAATTTTCGGTTGCAACATCGAACGCAAAAGTATCAGCAAAATTAGTGTTGGGAGCCTTTGGAAAACGCTCTAATATCGATCAGTTTTTAGCACGGGATTTTATTACTAAAAAGTCCCCATGGCTGGCCGTTAAAGCACATTATTCAGGTACTGTTCCTAATGATACTGTGGCTCTTCATAATTTTAATGGAGGTTACTGTGGTGTTTCAAAAGTAGAAAACGATATTATAAATATCTGTTATCTGGCAGATTACGCTACTTTTAAAAAATATAAAAATATAGAAGAGTATCAAAAAAATGTACTTTACAAAAATAAATATCTCAAATCAGTTTTCGAAAAGAGTACTCTCTTATTTGATAAGCCGCTTACAATCAGCCAGATCTGTTTTGATAAAAAACAGCCTGTAGAAAACCATATCTTAATGATTGGAGATTCTGCAGGCCTTATCCATCCGATGTGCGGTAACGGAATGGCGATGGCAATACACAGTGCAAAAATAGCATCTGAATTAATACTTGATTATCATATAGGAGTAATTCCATCAAGAAATAGCTTAGAAAAAAATTATGCCACAGAATGGAAAAAACATTTTAGTAAAAGATTAACAATGGGAAGACTTTTATCACACGCCTTAACTAATAAAACAATTACAAATATGTTCATGAAAATCGTTACAGCAATACCTGTTCTATTATACCAAATAATCAAACAGACACATGGAAAACCCATATCAGTCAATTAAATGTCAATAAATACAAAGTACAGGACACTGCAAGCAGAAATAATGGATGATTTTTTGCTTCAGGGAACAGAACTCCGCGAAGCTCTTGATCAGATTGCCCGTATTAATCAATTGCTTGGAGGCAATAAAATAACCTTAAACGGAACAAAAGAGATATTAAAAAGAGTCCATAAATCAAAAACGATAGTAATCGCTGATATTGGTTGTGGCAACGGCGATATGCTTCGCATGCTGGCAGATTACGGTTTAAAAAACAATTTAAAATTTAAATTAATCGGTATAGATGCTAATGTTTTTACTGTAAATTATGCAAAAGCGTTATCAAAAGAATATACTAATATAACCTATTTATGTCTGGATATTTTTAGTGAAGAATTTTCAAAAATTCATTATGATATTGTGCTATGCACCCTTACCCTGCACCATTTTACTAATGAACAAATATTAAATATAATTACTATCTTTAAAGATAAGGCAAGCATGGGGATTATTATCAATGATTTGCATCGTAGTAAATTGGCTTACAGGCTTTTTAAAATAATTTGCATTTTATTTAATCTCAAAAAAATGCCCCGTGAAGATGGTCTGGTGTCTATTTTAAGAGGTTTTAAAAAGAAGGAGCTGGAGGAATTCTCCAAAAAGCTGAATTTATTAAATTATACTATAGATTGGAAATGGGCTTTCCGTTACCAATGGATAATTACAAAAATATGAGTGTCAAAATAATAACTGTTGCCAAGCAACTCCCACAATATTCGAGAACAACAGAAGAAATACTACCGCTTTTGGATGGATGGCTGCAGGGTCAGGAGGAACGTTTTATAAAAAAAGTTAAAAAAATTTTTGAGGGTGCTGCTGTAAGCAAACGATATTCGATTATGGAACCCTTAGAGGTTTTTACAGCAACTTCTTTTGAAGATAAAAATGATATTTACAGCCGTGAAATGATTGTATTAGGCGAAAAAGTTTTAGAAAAAGCGCTCGCCAAGGCAAACTGGACCCCGCAAAGTATCGACTATATTATTACCGTAAGCTGTACGGGTATTATGATTCCTTCTTTAGATGCTTATCTTATCAATAAAATGAACCTGAGACAGGACATTGTACGTCTGCCTGTTACAGAAATGGGGTGTGCTGCAGGAATTTCAGGCATCATATATGCCAAAAACTTTCTTAAGGCAAATCCCGGAAAACGTGCTGCTGTCATAGCAGTAGAGTCACCTACGGCAACTTTTCAGCTTACTGATTTTTCAATGCCCAATGTTGTGAGTGCTGCTATCTTTGGCGATGGTGCTGCATGCTGCCTTTTGTCTTCACACGAAGAAGATAATGGTCCGGAAATACTTGATGAACAGATGTATCATTTTTATGATGCAGAACACATGATGGGTTTTAAACTTACTAATAGCGGCTTGCAAATGGTATTGGATATCGAAGTTCCGGATACGATTGCAGCTAATTTTGGTGACATTATTCATCCATTTCTGAAGAAAAACAATTTAGAAATAAAAGATCTGGATCATATGATATTTCATCCCGGAGGCAAAAAAATCGTTACTACAGTCGAATCTCTTTTTGAAGACTTGGGTAAAAATATTAATGACACTAAAGAAGTATTGAAACAATATGGAAATATGTCTAGTGCTACTGTGCTTTATGTTCTGGAAAGAATCATGGACAACAATCCAAAGCATGGAGAAAAAGGCCTGATGCTTAGTTTTGGCCCCGGATTTTCAGCACAAAGAGTGTTATTGCAATGGTAAATTAGACAAAACAAAATTATGAGCCTGAATGATATTATTGAAAAATTGCCTTATACAAAACCTTTTTTATTTGTGGACGAACTGCTTCATGTAGATGAAAACAGCGTTTCAGGTACTTATACTTTTAAAGAAGACCTTGATTTTTATAAAGGTCACTTTAAAGATAATCCTGTAACACCTGGTGTGATTTTAACCGAAACTATGGCGCAAATTGGCATGGTTTGCTTAGGAATCTATTTATTAGGAGACGCATTTAATAAAGAAACCGTAATCGCTTTCACATCTGCTGATATGCAGTTTTTAAAAGCTGTTTATCCTAATGAAAGGGTAACAGTGACTTCTCAAAAAACATTTTTCAGGTTTGGAAAATTAAAATGCGAAGCGGTAATGAAAAACGAAGCAGGGCAGGAAGTTTGCAAAGGCGTTTTAGCCGGAATGATAACAACAAAATTATGAGTAAGCGGGTTGTCATAACAGGCCTTGGCGTAGCAGCTCCAAACGGTGTTGGTATTCCCGCGTTTACCTCTGCAATAAAAAATGGAATTTCAGGCATCCGACATGATTCACAACTACAAGAGCTTCAGTTTTCCTGTCAGATTGCAGGTAAACCTGAAATAACAGACGAACTCAAATCGCAATATTTCACAGATCTTGAACTGCGTGGTTTCAACAGTACCGGTATCTTATACGGCGTTATTGCAGGTATGGAAGCGTGGAAAAATGCCCGATTACCAATCGAGGTAAACGAGGATCCGGATTGGGATAGCGGTACTATTTTTGGATCTGGAACTTCCGGAATTGATAAATTTCGCGAAAGTATTTATAAAATAGACGAATTACAAACCCGAAAATTAGGAAGTACAGTAGTTGGTCAGACCATGAACAGTGGCATAAGTGCTTATCTTGGCGGTAAACTTGGCCTTGGAAATCAGGTGACGACCAATTCATCAGCCTGTTCAACCGGAACAGAAGCTGTTATAATGGCGTATGACCGCATAAAATCCGGACAGGCAAAACGCATATTAGCCGGAAGCACAGGAGACAGCGGACCATATATCTGGGCAGGATTTGATGCACTTCGGGTATGCAGTTCTAAGTATAACGATAATCCTGAACTTGGCTCCCGCCCTATGAGTGCAACAGCTGCAGGATTTGTACCCGGTAGTGGTGCCGGTGCTTTGCTTATTGAGGATTTAGATACTGCTTTAGCAAGAGGTGCTACCATTTATGCAGAAATTTTAGGCGGAAATATAAACTCAGGAGGCCAACGCAGAAACGGAAGCATGACGGCACCAAACAGTACTGCAGTACAGCGCTGTATTACTGATGCAGTTCGTAATTCGGGTATTTTGCCAACTGATATCGATGCTATAAATGGTCACTTAACGGCTACCACAAAAGATAGCCTTGAAATAGAAAACTGGACAAAAGCACTTAACCGAAAAGGAAATGATTTTCCCTACATAAATTCATTAAAAAGCATGACCGGTCATTGCCTTAGTGCAGCCGGAAGTATTGAAAGTGTAGCTGCTGTACTGCAGCTTTATAAAGGTTTTTTATTTGGAAATACAAACTGTGAAGATCTTCACCCGGAGATTTCCAATCTAATTGATCCTTCAAAAGTGCCTTTTAAAACCTTTGATAGTGATTTGAAAATTATTGCCAAGGCCAGTTTTGGTTTTGGCGATGTAAATGCCTGTTTATTATTGAAAAAATATAAAAATTAATATGAATAAAGAAGAACTTATTGCAAAATTGAAAGTCATTATTAAGCCTTATACGGCCAATATTAAAGCATATGACAATCTTACTGAAAATACAGATTTTATTAAAGATCTTGAAATCAACTCAGCAAATCTTGTAGATATTGTGCTGGATATTGAAGAGAGTTTTGATGTTGTTATTGATAATGCTGATATGGAAAGAATGCTGGATGTGAAAACTGCAGTAGAAATTATAACTACTAAACTAGCTGCAAAATGATAGGTAACGATGTGGTTGACTTGCTACAATCACGTCAGGAAAGCAATTGGCAACGGACTGGATTTCTTGAAAAATTATTTACCGCTGATGAACAACAGGCTATAAAACAGGACATACATCCTGAAATTATGGTATGGCTGTTTTGGAGTATGAAAGAAGCTGCCTATAAAATTTATAACAGACAAACAAAATTAAGAGCATATATTCCTAAAAAACTGATTTGTAAAATTCTTTCAAATACCAACAATTACATTACAGGTATGGTAACTTGTGATGAAAATGTTTATTATACCAAAAGCACAATTTTAAATGACAGTATACACACCGTAGCGGTTAGCTCTTTTGATGATTTAAATAATGTTATTGAAATTAAAAAGATAAGAATATTTAAAGACCAATATGGAATCCCCTATTTAAGGAACCTCGGAGCCAAAATTCAGGATGTATCGATTAGCCATCATGGCCGATTTGAAAAAGTCGTTACCATCATTTAAAGACAGATAAGAGCTTTTTTCAAAAAATCACGAGTATTTAAACATATCCCAATAAAAAAATAAGCCTGTTTTTTTCATAATTATATTAGCATTACCAGAAAATTTAGAACTGCTAAATATATTTTGCTATTAGATCTAAAAAAGTTATAACTAAAAAAGCCCCATTAAATGGAGCTTTTATATCTGGTTCTATAAGTAGAACCATACATTACATACAAATTATAATAAAATATTACATTTCGTTTAAATCGTTGAACTCGTGTAATGATTTTAGAGTACCCTCGTAAAACAAAATAGCAGCTATTAAATTTGCCTTATCGGAATAGGGCATCATTTTTCTTTGAAACTCTACTGTAGTATCTAAGAAAGTCGTAGTGCCAATTGCCTGATTGTCTAATATCTTTTTGTGGTCACTATCATCCGGAATCCCCAAGTCTGCCATTGTAACACCTGGTTTGGTAACCAAAGCAATGTATGGAAGAGTTTTTACCAGAACCTTAATACGTTCTATGTATAATTCCAAAAGTTCTCCTTTTTGCATACCACTCAATTCTTTTTGATCGTGGTATTTGCGAATTAGAGCTGTTGTACTGATGATACTTCTTGGTGCGTTTTTTGTCTGTGCTGAAATAGCACCAGTTGTCAAGAAGAAAAGGAAACTTAATAAAATAATTTTGCTCTTCATTTTATAAATTGTATTGGTTGTTAATGAAACAAAAATATATAAATTAACTTAAATTACAACTTATATTGACCTCTTTTTTAATTAACAATAGTTATAAGGTATTTTTTTGAGGATTTTACCACATAATGCTTCTTTATTGCTTTATTATTCTAAAACGCCCCGGATATTTTACAAATATGCTTTTTTTATTGCCATAATAGTCCATATACTCTTCACAAACAAAAACTGCATGCACTTTTGACCATGCAACAACCCCACAAAATTCACTTCCTGATTCTCGTTTAAGCTTTTGTATTTGTTTTCCTACTTCAAACCCTAAATATTTATAAATAGTTGGAGTATATACTTCGCCATCTTCTAAACCTTCTAATGCTTTATCAAAAGTTTCCTCCTTGTCAATAATTTGCTTATATTTTGCCATTACCGCGTATGTCAGTACAGCGTATTCTATTATTTTTTCGCTTTCGTAATTTTCTTTGATGTATACAAAACCTGCAGATAATTTAGCTTTTTTTATTTCCTCATTTTTCAGATCAAACGATGCATTATTTTTAAGTATTATTTTCTGTAAACTATCATTTATTGCCTCTGTTGCAAAAAGATTGTCTAAGCCATAAACATTTAAAGAAGCTTTAATAAAAGCTATCGATGAACAATTTGTGCGGTCCCCCTGTTTGAAGCTTTCGAATATTTTATCTGAACTCAGTTGTGAATAGGAATTCAGACAGGTAAACATTAAAAATAAAAATATTGAAGTTACAGATTTCATTGTTTTTATATTTTATAATTATTTCCCGGGTATTTTGTTTTTGGAAAATACAGATTTTACAAATCTATAAAAATCAATTCATAGTTGTTTTTTAACTGCTTAAACTTTTATAAAAAAATAAAAACTAACTTAAATAATACATTTTCAATTAGTTAAAAGCAAATAAAACTCATTATCTATAAAAAATAAGACTATGCTGTACGGATAGTACCACAATTAATTTGTACTGTTAATTTAGGTTCAGCCTCTCATGGTTTTGATTGTAAATATTCCCGAATTGTTAATCAAAAAATAGAGTGTGCAATCGTTATAAAATTAAGATACAACCGGAAAACTCAATTCTTTTATTTATCGCTATTTTTATGTAATCCAAAATAGGATTCGAACGTATCAATATCTGATGTGTTATTAAAAAAGAACGCAGAATACGAAGCAATTGTATCACATAATATGATGTATAATTTAGAAAAAGAAGTAGTTAAAATTAGATTTTTTTGGGATGTAAATGCATTTATTAATAAAACACCAATTGAACAAGGCGGAAGTTATGAAGTGGATTTTTTATAAAATAGATGATTTAAAAGATCAGTATCAAATTAGCAATGTTCTGTGAATTATTTGTTTCTACTTTATTTAGATATATCCTATTCAACATTACGCGGCATGTTTGTCAATACTTAGAAAAATATTTATTTGAGTAATGTCATCATACCAATTATTGGCATATATGAGTTATTAACTTACCTTACGCAAAAAAGTTATCAAACCTCCAGTTTTAACATTTGCCTTGTTAACAACACATTTGGCATAAAAACATTATAGCTATGCTGCTGTTCTAAGTTTTGCTAACATAGCTAATTCTGTTTGAGCCGCTAAATAGATTTGTGCTTTCATTGCAAAATGATTTTTGTTTGTTCTTTGTTTGAGCCATTCCAGCTTTACGTAGGCTACAATGGATAAAACATAATGATTAGTTTGTGCTTTGATTGTTTTTGTTGGCGACTTGGCAAAGCCAGTGTTGCTTTTTATGGATTTATGATATTCTTCTACTCCCCACCGTTTTTTGTAGATTGTATTGATTTAGCTATACGATAAGTTTAAATCACTACAAGCAAAGTACAACTCGCCGACTGTACCATTATCGTTTTTGAAAACTTGCTTTGTGAGCAACAGCGAAAAATCTAATTCTTTGAGCCAAATATCCACGGTTTGTTGCCCTGACTGTAATGTTTCAATACCTATTTATGTTTATTCCTTATTGCCTTTATTTTTTTTGATAACGCTACTTTTCTATTGCTTTTTATAGCCATAATAAAATGGTTATTCAATTCTTCTTTACAGCAAATCATATTTCTGCCGCTGAATAACAGCTGTCAGCCAAAACATAATCAAAATGAAATTTGCCGTTGCATTCTTTGAGCATCTTTCTAAAAGCTCATTTTTTTTCACGCTAGCTTTACGCTTATTTTTACCTGTTTTAGAATCAACTTCCCAAGTGTCTTTCTTCACAAATTCAACCCCAACAGGCAATTTCATCCCGCCAACTTCAACTAAAGCAGTCAAAAAATTTACGCCTTTTACCGACCTGCCAAAGCTATGGTATAATGCCAACAATAAAGTGGACTATCATCAGTATATAGTTTTTCATCTATCGAATCATCAAAACTTAATGCGATGGTATATTTGGATTGTGTGAGTTCTTGAATGTATGGTTTTACCCGTTGCCATAAAAATTTACGGTCATAATCTCTTCTGGGTAATTCTTGAGTAACCTTGTCGTGCTTTATATTTAACAAAATAGACATACCAGTAGCCAGTAGTATAAGAGGTAGAACATATCAAATAATCACTATATAAATCTGCGAAATTTTCAATCTTATTCTACGCTAAATCTTATCAACATTCTAAATGTTAAAACTATGAATTTTTAAGCTATTTCTATGTAAAGTGTGTCATTAATATAATTTATCTAATATAATTTCATTAGGAATCAGATTATTACCACTTCTTTTTGAAAATTGCAAAGCTCCTTCATTTACATATAAAACGCCACTTGCAGAACGTCCATCTTTAGTTTTAAATTCTATATGGGCTTTATCTCCAAGTCTGTAGACATATCCTGAAACATCCATAATTCCGGAATTCACTTCTTTTTTGTCACTGCTAATTTCGGCTATTCCAAAAAGCTGATAATAGGACTGTGCAATTTTAATTGTAAAAATATATTCCTTTTTACAATCTTTACAATTTTCATTGCTCCATGTTCCGGTAAATTGATTGTGCTGTGAATATGATTTTAATGAAATTAACAGCAACATCAGAACAAAAATTCTCATATATAATTTTTGTTCAAATATAAAGTAATACTGGTTATATTTTCAATATAACCCAATAAAATTAAACTATTTTATCATACGCATTATATCAGAAAACTTTAGAACTGTCCAACATAATATAATTGGTAAAAAAAATCCGGATTTTAAAATCCGGATTTTTTTTACACTTGTTTTTTATCTGGTCTGATAATCATTCTAAGAGACTGGTCACTTGCAAAATAAGCAACCATCCAATTATAAAAGGTATTTAATCGGTTTCTGTATGTGATCAGCGAAATTAAATGAACAAATAACCAAATAAACCAGGCAAAGAATCCTTTGAAGTGCCATTTCGGATTGGGCAAATCAACTACAGCTTTATTTTTTCCGATAATAGCCATTGATCCTTTATCATTGTAAACAAAAGGTTTAAGTGGCTTTTTTTCAAGTGAAGCTTTAAAATTTTTAGCAAGATTTATTCCTTGTTGTATCGCAACCTGAGCTACCTGAGGATGCCCTCCCGGAAAGTTTTTATCAGTAGTTAAAATAGCGGTATCTCCAATAGCATATATGTTTTCTGTAGCATTCACTTTATTAAAAGCATCAGTAGCCATCCTTCTGCCACGACCATAACTTTCTGCCGGCATTCCTTCGAAAACTTTAGCCGTAACACCTGCAGCCCATATTAAATTTTTAGTCTTAATAGTTTCTCCATTTTCAAAATATACGGTATCATCTATATAATCAGTTACTTTGCTGTTTAATTTAACTACAACCCCTAATTTTGTAAGGGCTTCCAACGTATCTTTTTGAGAAGCTTCGCTCATTGGGGCAAGCAGGGCATCGCCACCATCAACCAGATATATGTTACTTGCTGTTGTATCTAATTCAGGATATTCTTTTAATAAAATATTTTTTCTCATTTCAGCAAACATACCGGAAACCTCTACTCCTGTTGGTCCTCCACCTGCTACAACAATTGTCAGGAGTTTACGTCGTTTACGGATTTCTTTGCAAATTGCTGCTTTTTCTAAATTCTTAAGTAATGTGTTTCGCATTACGATGGCATCATTTAAGGTTTTCATCGGAATGGCATTTTTCATGACGTTTTCCATACCAAAATAACTGGTTTCGGCACCTGTAGCAAAAACCAAATGATCGTAGGACAATTCACCATTGCTTAGAATAACTTTATTTTCTGAAGGAACAACTGACATTAATTCTCCAAGACGAAACTGAAGGTTTTTTTTGCCAGCAAAAAATTTCCTAAAAGGATAGCTGATGCTTGAAGGCTCCAAAAAAGCCGTTGCAACCTGATATATAAGAGGTGGAAAAAAATTATAATTGTTTTTATCTACGAGGGTTACTTGTATTTGTGGATGATTTAGAAGCTCTTTTGCCAGATTTAATCCTGCGAAACCACCTCCAATGATGACTATGTTCATATTATATTATATTAAGACTTTTGTATAAAAATATTCTGTTTTTATGTATTGTATAAATTTAATGCTAATAATTTCAAGTACAAACTTATCTTTAAAATTTATTTAAATTACAGAAACTAATATTATTATTTGAATTTGATATTAACGGATCAGAATGACACTAAATGGAACATGAAGCTACTTTTTAAACTTTTTAACGACTTTTTCGGTTATTTCGACTTTATTCTGCAAAATGTAGTTAGCCATTAATTTTTCAATTAATTCATCTTTGGTAAGATGATGAAAGACGGTTTTTACTTTTGTTTTTAAATCATCTGAAACGTCGTGATTTGGTTTTGTTTTAAAAATTTGTTTCGCCCACAAAAGCATATTATTTTCTTCCAGACTTGTTGCAGTAGGTTTCTTGAATTCAGTAAATTTTAAACCTAATTCTCTTTCAAAGTCAGCAATTTCAGCAACTTCTTCGTGTTGTAAAACTGTCAGTGAAAGTCCTTTTGCCCCTGCCCGTGCTGTTCTTCCGCTTCGATGAACGTAGTTTTCGTAGGTATCAGGTAAATGATAATTTACTACATACGAGATTTCTTTTACATCTATTCCCCTTGCTGCCAAATCGGTTGCTACTAAAATATTGATATGTCCTTCACGAAACTGTTCCATAATCCGGTCACGAATCCCCTGTGATAAACTTCCGTGCAGTGCTCCTGATGAAAAACGATTTATAGCGAGATTTTTAGCTAATTTGTTGACTGCGGCTTTTGTTTTACAAAAAATGATTCCGCGTTCTCCATCCTTTGAGTTTAAAAAATGCATTAAAACATCTAATTTTTCAATAGGATCAACTACAATATATTCATGATCTATCCCTTGGTTTCCAACTGTTTCCATACTTGCACTTATCTGGACTACATTTTTGTTTAAGTAGTTCTGGATTAGTTGCTTGATGGCTCCTGGCAAGGTAGCTGAAAACAAAATAGTACGATGTTTTTTAGGGAGTTCGGCAATGATTTCATCTAAACTTTCTTTCAGGATTGAAACCATTTCATCAGCTTCGTCTAAAACCAAATATTGGGTTTGTTTTAAATCAATGGCTTTTCGCTGAATCAAATCGATTAATCGACCAGGCGTTGCGACAACAATATGTGTTGGATTAGTAAGTCTCTCTATTTGGGGTTTTATCGGGATGCCCCCGCAAGTAGCTGCAATAGAAATATTTGGGATTTGTTTTGAAAATTCTTCCAGATTTTTAAAAATCTGCTGTCCAAGCTCTCTTGTTGGGGCTAAAATAACAGCCTGAACAAGGGGTGATTCTGCATCAATTAACTGTAATAATGGTAATCCGAATGCAGCCGTTTTTCCGGTTCCGGTTTTGGCAAGTCCTACTAAATCATGGGTTTCTGATAGAAGTAGCGGAATTGTTTTTTGCTGAATTTCGGTTGGTTCAACAATGTTTAATTCGCTTAATGCTTTTAAAATTGGTGTTGAAATTCCTAATGATGCGAATTGTTTAGACATTGTTTTTGTTTATTTTAGATTTTGTGAGCTGATTGCAGAATTTAAAAAGGTTTACTGGAATTATTCCCGTTTCTTATAAAACCTAAAGTCCTAGCCCTGATGGGAACGGCATCCTTTTATGCCGGGGTTCGGCATAAAAGATATAGTGTACAGCAGGAAAAAGCTTCTTGTTTTTATTATACTCAGAATGTTTTTTTTTATAATTCGATTGATTCTCCTATTTTGAGGAGCATTAAATCTTTTCCTTTATCGAAAAATTTACGGATAGATTCTTCGTGATTGATTTCGATATACCCGAAAGTATCAAAGTGATACCCTAGTATTTTGTCGCATTCTATAAAGTCAGAAGCGATAATGGCATCATCGACATCCATTGTAAAGTTGTTTCCAATTGGCAAAATTGCCAAATCCAGTTTGGTACGCATCGGGATTAGTTTCATATCCATAGTCAAGGCTGTGTCGCCAGCGATATAGATGTTTTTATGTTCGCCTTCGATAACAAAACCTCCGGGATTTCCTCCGTAGCTTCCGTCAGGAAATGAACTGGAATGAATTGCGTTAACATATCTAACTTTTCCGAAGTCAAAATTCCAGCTTCCACCATGGTTCATTGGATGTGATTTTAAACCTAATTTGGCGTAATAGCTAGCAATTTCGGCATTTGAAACGATGGTGGCTTCTGTACGATTTGCAATTGCCTCAACATCCAGAACGTGATCGCCATGTGCGTGGGTAATCAAAATATAATCGGCTTTTAATGTATTTATATCAATCGCTGCTGCCTGTGGGTTCCCTGTAATAAAAGGATCAACAATAATATGCTTTCCTCCTACTTCAATTCCTAAAGATGCGTGTCCGTAAAATGTAATTTTCATTTATAAAATTTTATAGTGTAATAATTATCTTCCCCCTAAAAAGAGATTTACAATAATATCGGAAATTAAAGATATCATACAAATGGTTAGTAATACAGAAAGTAAAAAAGTACTTAGTGCCAGTTTTTTTAATTCGGGATCTAACAGCTTAGGGTTTTGATTTTTAGAAACCGTAATTAAATGTTTAGTTAAAGGTATGTATGCTAATAAAAACAAATACTGATCGAAATTATAATCGCTTAAGATGGCAAAAATTATAACCAAAACCATGGCCGTAATGATTAAAGAAAAATGATATACTTTTGCTTTTGCTCCCCCAATCTGAACCACAATGGTGTTTTTTCCAGATTTTCTGTCTGATTCTTCATCACGCATGTTGTTCAGGTTTAAAACGCCAACACTTAATAAACCAATTGAAATTGCAGGCAAAATCAAAAGTGGGTCAACTTCTTTAGAATATAAAAAATTAACCCCCAAAGTGCTTACAAGTCCAAAGAATATGAAAACGAATACGTCTCCGAATCCTTTATATCCGTAAGCTGAGTTACCAACTGTATAACGAATTGCTGAAGCGATTGCTGCGATTCCGAGTATTAAAAAAAATATAGAATATCCGAAATTATTTTGTCCAAAAGCAAAATATATCAGGGTAATTGCAGATAAAAGTGTTAATAGTGAGGTGATTATGATTGCTTTTTTCATTGCCTGCGGAGTTATTACACCACTCTGAATAGCCCTTTGCGGTCCTACTCTATCTGCATTATCAGTACCTTTAACACCATCACCATAATCATTGGCAAAATTGGACAAAACCTGTAATCCAAGAGTTGTTAAAAGTGCAAAACCAAAAATTTTCCAACTGAATACTTCTGTTGGTGTATTGATGGTTTCTGTGGGGTTTGATAAGGCATAAATGCTTCCTACTATAATTCCGGAAACAGATAAAGGCAATGTGCGCAGTCTGGCGGCTTCAATCCAATGTTTCATTCTGATTTTTTAGTTTATTTTAATTCAGGTTTCAAGTTTCAGTTTTTTACAAAATGTATAGTATTAAACTAGAACTCTAAAACAATTTTTTAATTACGGCAACCATTTATTTTCTCCAAAATTAGGCTTTCTTTTTTCTAAAAAAGCATTTCTTCCCTCTTTTGCTTCTTCGGTCATGTAAGCCAGACGGGTTGCCTCGCCTGCAAATACCTGCTGCCCAACCATTCCGTCGTCAGTTAAGTTCATCGCAAATTTTAGCATTTTTATAGACGTTGGTGATTTTTGAAGAATTTCCTGAGCCCATTCATAGGCAGTTGCTTCTAACTCATCATGTGGAATTACAGCATTTACCATTCCCATTTCAAAAGCCTCCTGAGCTGAATAATTTCTTCCTAAAAAGAAAATTTCACGGGCTTTTTTCTGCCCTACCATTTTAGCCAGATAAGCTGATCCGTAGCCACCATCGAAACTGGTAACATCAGCATCTGTTTGCTTAAAAATAGCATGCTCTTTACTGGCCAATGTCATGTCACAAACAACATGTAGGCTATGTCCGCCGCCAACTGCCCAACCCGGAACAACAGCGATTACTACTTTTGGCATAAAACGAATCAATCGCTGTACTTCAAGTATATTTAAACGATGTTGTCCATCATCTCCCACATATCCCTGATGCCCGCGGGCGTTTTGGTCTCCTCCACTACAAAAAGAATACACTCCGTCTTTTGTAGAAGGCCCTTCTGCTGATAGTAAAACTACTCCTATTGAAGTATCTTCCTGCGCATCGTAAAAGGCCTGGTATAATTCTGAAGTTGTTTTTGGGCGAAAAGCATTTCGAACATTTGGTCTGTTAAAAGCAATTCTTGCAACTCCGTTACACTTTTTATAGGTTATATCTTCAAATTCTCTGGCTGTTATCCAATCCATTTTTGTTTGTTTTATTTTAAATATTTATAGTGTAAAAATAAACCATTTTTATATTTATACCTACTCAATTTTCAGGAAGTCTTTTTCTTAATCAGGTTTTGATGTTAATTTCACTCTAAAAATAAAAAATAACATTTTTTAACACTTCCTTTTAAAATAAATAATTAAATTTACATACTCTAAATCAATTAGATACATATTATTTATTGATTTAAAGATGGATTTTCTTCACTGATTTATTAACCTAAAAAATGACTTTTTTTGAGAAAATTTAAAAAATTTGTCGCTCATTTTTTTATGGTTTTTAATTGTAACACCAAAAACAATGAGCAAATGATTTATTCATATGTTTCAACTATAAGAAAAAGATAGTAACACCGAGGGTTAAATACTAGAATTGTTTATTCAATTTATCGAAATGAATTAAGTTAATCGAGAATTAAAATTGAAGTCTTTCTATAAAATATATTATAAAAACCAAAGGGTCAGCCGTGAAATTGATTGATTGTTTTTGAAATAACTGAATTGATTGTTTAAAGACATAAGAAAAAAGTAAATCTTAAAATTCCTAAAATTTTTACTTTTTAAAATGCATTAAATTAAAGATTATTTTATTTCTGTTTTTTTTTAATTACAATTTTTTAAAACTAGAATAAAAAGAGAAAGGCTATTTGTAATGAATAGCCTTTCTTGTTACTTGGATGTCGTTTTTTTAGCAGAAGGATTCGTGATTTTTAATAAATATATACCTTCAGGAAGTTCGTTTAAATCAATTTCTTTTGTACTGTTATTTGATATTCTCTCACCCTGCGAAAATATTTCTATTTTCTTTGTGTTTAAAGAATTTGTTTTTGCAATAGCCGTTGCATTGGTATCGTTTTGTATAGTTTCTTTTTCTAAAGCTATTTCAGTTTTTACATCCTGTTTGGGTTGTGTATATTTTTCAAGGTTATATAATGCAAGAATTTCCTTGTCTGATAAAGCAGTGTCATAAATTTTTAAATCATCCAAATCAGCATTAATTCCAATTTTAGTATTAATTTCTCCTAATCTAAAAATATTTCCCTCAGTATTAATTGATAGAGCCTTTTCATATTTTAATAATTCTCCATTTCGATATATTTTTGAAATGTTGCCATCGTATGTGACACTATATTGATACCATATATTCTTAGCCAAAGGAATATTGACTATAATATCATTTAAAGCTCCCCAGGCAGCCAGATTTAAATCAGAATTAGAAGTTGTTGTACCTTGCTGCAAGAGCCCAAAATACTGCGCATTGGAGGCTTCACCATATCCCCAGATATAATTTGCTGAAGAAATATCATTCATTTTGATCCAGATTGTTATGGTTCTTGGTTTATTTTTCTGCGGAAGATTGTCTATTACAGCTTCTAGTGCTTTGTTTGTTAATCTTTGTGCACCTTTATCTTTTCCCATCCTGTCGGCTACATAATTTTCTGTTCCCATAAAAGAAATGGAGTTTTCAGTATTTTGTAATGTTCCGTTGAAATTAAATTTATGAATGGGTATTTGAGCGCCCATTTCTAAAGAAATAGCAAATATAAAGAGGATTATTCTTTTCATGAAAGGATTGTGGTATTTTATCATTTTTTCTACTACCAAAATAGATTTAAAACCGATTTCGAATGAAATTTACTCGATAAACGGCATGGATAATCGTTGAAATCCATGATATTCGGTACTGTATCCACATTCTGTATTAGGCTCTTTTAGTTTCTCCTTCCTGTTTTATAACGAATTTTTTATTATCTATAAAAGATATGATGTTCTCGGCATTGTGATGCGTTTCGCTAAAATTAAATTCCTGAACTGTTTTCTGTTCATCACTATCAAAAGAGATTAACGCAATTAATATTAAGTATTAAAGTATTAAGTAAAACGTAAAACAAACTAAAATGATTCTTTAGAAAGTTCAATAATGAAGATTTGATGCTTTGTTAACTTTAAAAATTATAATATAAATTAAAAATAATACTAGCTTTATAAAACTTCAAGGTTCAAATTTGAAAAACTAACAACAATTAACAAAAAAAATATTTTTATTTTATTCACTACCAGCGGGTTAAAAAATAACTTAAAATTAAGTTGATTTTTTGTTTGTATACATGAAAAACGTTGCTATATTTGCAACCGCTTAGAACAACAAAGCGCAAGAATGCTGAGATCGGGGGAGATACTCAAGCGGCCAACGAGGGCAGACTGTAAATCTGCTGTGTGAACTTCGCAGGTTCGAATCCTGCTCTCCCCACAAAAGGGTGAAAAAAGTAAAAAAGTCACTTTTTCAATCTTTTCAAAAACCCTAAAAAATGTGTTAAAACCTGCAAATCGAAAGATTCGCAGGTTTTTTGTTTTACTGTATTTTTCATTTTTTTTATAACTGCACAAATAGGATCAAGACGTAAATCTGAGGAGCAGTAAAAATTATACATAAATAGTAGTGAGTCTAAAAAGGAAGTATTCCACATTCCTAACACCTCTGAATTTTGATCTGAATGCTTTTATTTTAGCATTGAATGATTCTGCTGAGGCATTTTTGTACTTCTGTTGTCAAAATAGTTTAATATGGTTTGATAATGATTCATAATTGTACGAGAGATTATACCGAAAGACTTAAATCCAGATTGATTTACTTTTTCATGCCATTTGGCTAATTTTGCAAAACCAATGATTTTGTCTTTTGTATTCTCAAAGATGCCACGGAGCTCTTGAGTTAGATTATATCCTTTTTGAATATCAGGATATAATTCAAATAGTAAGATAGCTCGTTGTGTTTGATTTTGAGTCCATTTCGATTCGGTTTTGTACAAGAAATAGCGACTCCTCGCTAATAATTGCTTAAGGGTATCCCCATTTGAAAGTATTTTAGATTCGAAATTTACTTTTGACTTTTTGGTTTTTTCAATAGCATCATTTTCTTGATCGATGGCCTCCCAACGATATTTAATCCTAATTTCCTGAAGGGCTTCTGTAGCTAGCTTTTGGACATGGAATCGGTCTGTAACGCGAGTAGCATTAGGAAAACACTTTTTAGCTATCAATCCCATGTTACCGGCCATATCCAGAGTGATTTCCCTGACTAGATTTCGCTCTTTAAGAGAGATTCTTTCAATAACGCCAATAACTGTTTCTGCTTTAGTTCCTGCAATCATAGCCACTATAGTTCCTTTTCTGCCTTTGCCGGATTTGTTGGTTATAACAGTATAGAGTTCGCCATTTGAAAGTGAGGTTTCATCTATTGATAAACGCTTTCCAATATTTTGTGGAAAAAGAAGCCATTTTTTGGCATGTGATATTTGATCCCAAACTTTAAAATCACTTAGAAAATCTTTGTATTGACATTGCAGATTTCTTCCAGAAACTCCATAGAAAGAGGCAATGGTATTACAATCATTTGGACTGGAATCTATTGATCTCTTTTAAAAAAGACGCAAACTCCAGGGTTATACGAGTTCCGTCTGCTACTAAATTCCAATCCCTAAAAACAATCTTTCCACTGTCCTCATTTAGCCATCCTCTGCGAGTGATATGAAGATATACCTGATGTCCACGGATAGGAAAATCCTGAACTGTGATCTCTTCAAAGAATCCTTTTGAACTTAATTTTGATTCTCGGTATTCTTTAGGTGTAGAATTAATCTCTTTTAAATAAAGATGTAATGTTTGCTCTTCCTTTTTATAAGAAGTAAGTTCAAAATAATCCACTATTATTTCTGGCAACAATAACTTGAGAAGGTCGATAAAAGAATCCTGCATTTCTATTTAATTTCATTGTTGTCCGATAAAAAAGAAGCCAAATTAATGGCTTCTTAAAAAACATCGTAATTTAGAGTTGCAAAATTCAAATAACGATGGGTAAAAATAAGTATTTTTCGACTAAATCTGTTTTCGGACAG